>NZ_JADUCM010000003.1 GCF_016009175.1 Pseudomonas alkylphenolica | reverse complement strand
GGTTTTTACAACAGCTGTCGGCTGCACTCAGCACTGGGCTATCGCTCACCGAACGCTTTTGCAAAGGACTTAAAGTGCAAGCCTTAACGCCCAGCTTCTTGGCGTCTGCTGCCAAGGGACAGAACCACCCTGTGGGCCATGCCAGTGCAACGCCCCTACAACCCCAACGCCAAACTGATGGCCGAGATGCTCCAGGCCGACTGGGGCAAGGTGGGCTTGAAGGTCAGGATCGTCAGCTACGAATGGGGCGAGTACCTCAAGCGCACCAAGGATGGCGAGCACGACATCAGCCTGATCGGCTGGACCGGAGACAACGGCGACCCTGACAACTGGCTGGGTACGCTCTACAGCTGCGACGCTATCGGCAGCAACAACTACTCCATGTGGTGCGATCCGCAGTACGACGCGCTGGTCAAGCAAGCCAAGACCGTCACTGACCGCCAGCAGCGCACCGTGCTCTATCAACGGGCCCAACAACGCCTCAAACAGCAAGTGCCGATTACCCCGATCGCCCACTCGACGGTCAACCAGCCGCTCAGTGCCAAGGTCGAGGACTTCAAGGTCAGCCCCTTCGGGCGCAGCATTTTTTCCGGCGTCAGTCTCGAGTAACCCCAGCTGATCAAAGGGAGTGCCATCCACTCCCTCGGCATCGTGCTGCCCAAATATCACCCACTGCCACATAGCAAACGTTTGCAACCCAAATGCCCACGCGAAATGCGCCCAGCTCACGAGGCCAGGCGATAACAACAAGAAAGGGAGCTTCACCTTGAAACTGACCACTACCGCAGTATTGGCCCTGTCCATCACCGGGCTGCCTGCCCTTGCCCAGGCCGACGCCGTCAGCCAGGACTTCATTCCGCTCAGCGTCAAAGACACCAGTGCCCAGGCCGATGCCACAGGCTTTATAGACGGCCAGCGGCTCGGGGGCTCGACGCGCAACTGGTACGCCCGTGAACGCGCCACCCGCGCACCGCTGTTCAAGTACTACAAAAGCGACGGCAGCCGCCATGACAGCCACAGCCGCGACAACTGGGTGCAAGGCACCATCCTCAACTACAGCTCCGGCTTCACCCAAGGCACCGTCGGCGTTGCCACCGAAGTGGCAGCTTACAACGCAATTGCCCTGGAACAGGGGCGCGCTGCAGTCGCCGGGCCGAACAACCGTACCCTGACCCACAGCGACGGCGACGTCATCGACCAGTGGAGCAAGCTCGGCCTGGCCAACGTCAAGGCACGGTTCTCCAACACCACCCTGACCGCCGGCCGCCAGTCCATCGACACCCCGGTGATCGCCTTCATCGGCAACCGCGCGCTGCCCTCGAGCTTTGAAGGCGTGAGCCTTCACAGCACCGAGTTCGACAACCTGTCGTTTGACCTGGGTACCTTCGACCGACTCTCCACCCGCACCGAACAGGGCACCAGCAAGTTTGTCGCCGAGTACGGTGACCGGGCCTTCGAAGCCGACCACGTCAACATCGCCGGGGCGAACTACCAGCCGCTGAAGAGCCTGAGAACCAGCCTCTACGTGTCCAATGTCGAAGACTTGTGGAACCAGTACTATCTCGGCGCCACCCACGAACTGGGCGACAGCGCGGTGCTGAGCCTGACCACCGGCCTGAACTACTACAAAACCCGTGATGAGGGAAAAAGCAAACTCGGCGAAATCGACAATGACACCTACAGCCTGTCGCTGGGCCTGACGCACCAGGCCCACAGCCTGACTTTTGCCTATCAGCAGGTGAACGGCAACGAGTACTTCGACTACCTGCACGACACCAACGCGATCTACCTGGCCAACTCCCTGCTCTCGGATTTCAACGGCCCGAACGAGAAGTCCGTGCAGATTGGCTACGTGCTGAACATGGCTCAGTACGGCGTACCAGGCCTCAAGTTCAACCTGTACAACGCCCGCGGCTGGGGAATCGATGGCACCCACTACAACGGGACCGGTTACGACGTGAAGAACCTCGACGGCGAGAACCACTACGAGTGGGGTGTCGGCACCAGCTACGCGGTGCAAAGCGGCTACCTCAAGGACAGCACCGTGCGCGCCACCTACACCGCCCACCGCGCCAGCAAGAACCAGGCAGACGGCAGCCTGGATGAGCTGCGCATCGTAACCACCATTCCATTCAACATCCTTTAAGCGTCGTGCGCCCCGACCGGTTCACCGAATCGGTCGGGGCGGCTACGCTGGCTTAATGGATCGCAGGGAGGTTTCATGACATTGCTACCGCTACAGGCTGCCCTCGCAGCCTTCCTATTGAGTGCTGCAGCGGGCCTTGCGGCCAAGCCGCTGGTGGTTTGTACCGAGGCCAGCCCGGAAGGCTTCGATATCGTCCAGTACACCACGGCGGTGACTGCCGATGCCTCGGCCGAAACCCTGTTCAACCGCCTGGTCGATTTCAAGCCCGGCACCACCGAGATCCAGCCCGCCCTGGCAGAACGCTGGGAAATCAGCGACGACGGCCTGACCTACACCTTCCACCTGCGCACAGGGGTGAAGTTCCACACCACCGCCTACTTCACGCCAACCCGCGAGATGAACGCCGACGATGTGCTCTGGAGCTTCCGGCGCCAGCTGGACCCGCACCATCCGTGGCACAACAAGACCAGCATCGGCTTCCCCTATTTCGAGAGCATGGGCTTCAGGGATTTGCTCAGGAGCGTGGAGAAAACCGACGATCACACCGTGGTGTTCACCCTCACCCGTCCGGAAGCGCCATTCCTGCCTGACCTGGCCATGGCCTTCACCTCGATCTACTCCGCCGAGTACGGTGACCAGTTGCTCAAGGCCGATAAAACCGCCGACCTCAACAGCAAGCCGATCGGTACCGGCCCGTTCATTTTCCAGCGCTACGTCAAGGATGCCCAGGTCCGTTACAAACCCAACCCCGACTACTTCCGCGGCAAGCCTCCGGCCGATGCCCTGGTATTCGCCATCGCCAGCGACAACAACGTGCGCCTGCAAAAGCTCAAGGCCAACGAGTGCCAGGTGGCGCTCTACCCCAAACCCGATGACGTCCCGAACATCAAAGCCGACCCCAGGCTCAAGGTCGCCGAAATGGAGGCGCTGGTCACCGGTTACATTGCCTTCAACACCGAGCACAAGTACCTGAGCGACGTGCGTGTGCGCAAAGCCATCAACATCGCCTTCGACCGCCAGACCCACGTCGACCAGCTGTTCGGCAAGGGTAATGCGCTGGTCGGCGTCAATCCTTACCCGCCGACCTTGATCGGCTATAACACCGCCAACCACAACCCGCCACGCGCCCTCGACAAGGCCCGTGCCTTGCTCAAGCAGGCCGGCGTTCCCGAAGGCACCGTGCTGACCCTGTTCACCCGCAATGGCGGTGGCCCGACCAACCCCAATCCGCAGTTGAGCGCGCAAATGCTTCAGGCCGACCTGGCCAGGATCGGCCTTAAAGTGGATATCCGCGTGATGGAGTGGGCCGAGATGCTGCGTCGCGCCAAAAAGGGTGAGCACGACATGGTGTCGAGCGGTTGGGCCGGCGACAACGGCGATCCGGACAACTTCCTGACCCCGCTGCTCAGTTGCGATGCAGTGAAAAGCGGGGAGAACTATGCTCGCTGGTGCAATCCGGCATTCCAGGCGTTGATCGACAAGGCCCGCACGGTGACCGCCACGGATGAGCGCGCAGCGCTCTATGTAAAGGCGCTGGCGGTGTACGATGAAGACCAACCGTGGATCAGCATGGCGCATCCGAAGATGTTCACTGCCATGCGTAGCAACGTGGAGGGGTATCACATCAACCCCCTCACCAATAACAACTTCGCCACTACCCGGGTGAAGTAGAACAAGAACGATCGTCTGGCCCGTACCCGGGGCCGACGACATGCCTGACCGGCTGATGAGGTACACCAGAAGATGTTTAGTTTTATTGCCCGGCGCCTGGGACTCTTGATCCCGACCTTTTTCGGCATCACCTTGTTGACGTTCGCCCTCATCCGCCTGATACCGGGAGACCCGGTGGAAGTGATGATGGGCGAACGCCGGGTCGACCCCGAGATGCACGCTCAGGCCATGGAGCGCCTGGGGCTGAACAAGCCCTTGCCGGAACAGTACCTGGATTACATTGGCAAACTGGCCCAGGGTGACCTCGGTGAATCCCTGCGTACCCGTGAAAGTGTCTGGAACGAGTTCCTGACCCTGTTTCCGGCCACCCTCGAACTGGCGATTGCCGCCTTGTTCTTCGCCGGGGTGATCGGTTTGCTGGCCGGGGTGATCGCTGCCCTCAAGCGCGGCTCGCTGTTCGATCACGGCGTCATGGGAATCTCGCTGGCCGGCTACTCGATGCCGATCTTCTGGTGGGGCCTGATCCTGATCATGTTCTTTTCGGTGAGCCTGGGCTGGACCCCGGTGTCAGGACGCATCGACCTGCTCTACGACATTGAGCCGAAAACCGGCTTCATGCTCATCGACACCCTGCTCAGCGATGAAGAAGGCGCCTTCAAGGACGCCGTCATGCATTTGATTCTGCCCGCCATCGTACTTGGCACCATTCCCCTGGCGGTGATCGCGCGCATGACCCGTTCCTCGATGCTGGAAGTGCTGCGCGAAGACTACATCCGTACTGCCCGGGCCAAAGGCTTGTCGCCAGCGCGGGTGGTGTTTGTGCATGGCCTGCGCAACGCGCTGATCCCGGTGCTCACCGTGTTTGGCCTGCAGGTCGGGACCTTGCTGGCCGGAGCGGTACTGACCGAAACCATCTTCTCCTGGCCGGGCATTGGCAAATGGCTGATCGAAGCCATCGGCGCCCGTGACTACCCCGTGGTCCAGAACGGCATCCTGTTGATTGCCTGCCTGGTGATCCTGGTCAATTTCGTCGTAGACATCCTCTACGGCCTGGCCAACCCACGCATCCGTCATCAGCGCTGAGGGCCCGGACATGACAACCCCATTGGCAAAACCTGTGTCGACACCGGCCACCGCTGTTGACCAAAGCCTGCTGTACCCGTCGCCGTACAAAGAGTTCTGGCAGGCGTTCTCGCATAACAAAGGCGCAGTCGCCGGGCTGATGTTCATGAGCCTGATCGTGTTCTGTGCGCTGTTCGCACCCTGGGTCGCGCCGCACAACCCGAGCGAGCAATACCGTGACTTTCTGCTGACCCCGCCGGTGTGGTTGGAAGGCGGCAACTGGCAGTTCATCCTTGGTACCGACGAACTCGGCCGCGACCTGCTGTCGCGGTTGATCCAGGGCTCGCGCCTGTCGCTGCTGATCGGCCTGTCATCGGTGGTGATCTCGTTGATCCCGGGCATCTTCCTCGGCCTGCTGGCCGGGTTCTTCCCACGCATTCTCGGGCCGTCGATCATGCGCCTGATGGACGTGATGCTGGCCCTGCCCTCACTGCTGCTGGCCGTGGCCATCGTTGCCATCCTCGGCCCAGGCCTGATGAACACGGTGATCGCGATTGCCGTGGTGTCGCTGCCGTCCTATGTGCGTCTTACCCGCGCAGCGGTGATGGGTGAACTGAACCGCGATTACGTCACCGCCGCACGCCTGGCCGGCGCCAGCCTGCCACGGCTGATGTTCGTCACGGTGCTGCCCAACTGCATGGCGCCGCTGATCGTGCAGGCCACCTTGAGTTTCTCCTCGGCGATTCTCGATGCCGCCGCCCTGGGCTTCCTCGGCCTTGGCGTACAACCGCCAACCCCCGAGTGGGGCACCATGCTGGCCTCGGCCCGTGACTACATCGAACGCGCCTGGTGGGTAGTGAGCCTGCCTGGCCTGACCATTTTGCTCAGCGTGCTGGCAATCAACCTGATGGGTGACGGACTGCGCGATGCGCTGGACCCGAAACTCAAGAATGCCGCCTGAGGAGATCGCCATGTCACTTCTGCAAATCAAGAACCTGAATGTGCGCTTCGGCGATGCCAATGCAGTGCCCGTGGTCGATGGTCTCGACCTGTCGGTGAGCGAAGGTGAGGTGCTGGCCATTGTCGGTGAGTCGGGTTCCGGCAAATCGGTGACCATGATGGCACTGATGGGCCTGATCGATGCCCCCGGCCGGATCAGCGCCGACGCCCTGACCTTCGATGGCCATAACATGCTCACGCTCAGCGGCCGTCAGCGCCGCCGTGTGGTCGGCAAGGATATGGCGATGGTCTTCCAGGACCCGATGACCGCCCTCAACCCCAGCTACACGGTGGGATTCCAGATCGAGGAAGTGTTGCGCCAGCACCTCGGCCTGCGCGGCAAGGCCGCGCGTCAACGCGCCCTGGAACTGCTTCGGAAGGTAGAGATCCCGGCCCCGGAAAGCCGCCTGGATGCCTACCCGCATCAACTCTCCGGCGGCATGAGCCAGCGCGTGGCGATCGCCATGGCGATTGCCGGCGAACCCAAGCTGCTGATTGCCGATGAGCCGACCACGGCCCTGGATGTGACCATTCAGGCGCAGATCATGGAGCTGCTGCTCAACCTGCAAAAAGAGCAGAACATGGCCTTGATCCTGATTACCCACGACCTCGCCGTGGTCGCCGAAACTGCCAGACGGGTCTGTGTGATGTATGCCGGCCAGGCCGTGGAAATCGGCCAGGTGCCCGAGCTGTTCGATGTGCCCGCGCACCCTTACAGCGAAGCCCTGCTGGCCGCGATTCCCGAACACAGCGAAGGCGCTGAGCGCCTGGCGACCCTGCCCGGTATCGTCCCCGGTCGCTACGACCGTCCGCAGGGCTGCCTGCTGTCGCCGCGCTGCCCCTATGTGCAAGACCATTGCCGTCAGCAGCGCCCGCCCCTCGATCCTCAGGTCCATAGCCTGGTGCGTTGTTTCTACCCGCTGAACCAGGAGGTGGCGTAATGACCGTTGTCCTTACCGCCCGTGAACTGACCCGTCACTACGAAGTCTCCCGCGGCCTGTTCAAAGGCCATGCCCTGGTTCGTGCGCTCAACGGCGTATCGTTTGAACTCGAAGCCGGCAAGACCCTGGCCGTGGTTGGCGAGTCCGGCTGTGGCAAGTCGACCCTGGCCCGGGCCCTGACCCTGATCGAAGAGCCTTCGTCCGGCTCGCTGAAAATTGCCGGCCAGGAAGTGGCCGGGGCCAACAAGGCCGAACGCAAGCAGCTGCGCAAAGACGTGCAGATGGTCTTCCAGAGCCCTTACGCCTCGCTTAACCCGCGGCAGAAGATCGGCGACCAACTGGCTGAACCGCTGCTGATCAACACCAACCTGTCAAAGGCTGAACGCCGTGAAAAGGTCCAGGCGATGATGCAACAGGTCGGCCTGCGACCGGAGCACTATCAGCGTTATCCGCACATGTTCTCAGGTGGCCAGCGCCAGCGTATCGCCCTGGCCCGGGCGATGATGTTGCAGCCAAAGGTACTGGTCGCCGATGAACCGACCTCGGCACTCGACGTGTCGATCCAGGCCCAGGTGCTCAACCTGTTCATGGACCTGCAGCAAGAGTTCAACACCGCTTACGTGTTCATCTCGCACAACCTGGCCGTGGTCCGCCATGTGGCCGACGACGTACTGGTGATGTACCTGGGCCGCCCGGCAGAAATGGGCCCCAAGGACGACATCTACAGCAAGCCGCTGCACCCCTACACCCAGGCCCTGCTGTCGGCGACACCAACCATTCACCCGGACCCGCTGAAACCGAAGATCAAGATCGCTGGCGAACTGCCAAACCCGTTGGACCCGCCGCCGGGCTGTGCCTTCCACAAGCGCTGCCCGTACGCCACCGAGCGTTGCGCCTCGGAAGAGCCAGCGTTCAGGCCAGTGGGGACGCGGCAGGTTGCGTGTCACTACGCGGAGCAGTTCTTGTAAACACCTGACACTGAACAGTGCACCCCAACAAAAACGCCGTCCTCATTGAGGCCGGCGTTTTATTGGGTCCATTGGCATTCGATCAATGCATGAAGATCGCGATCAGGATAATGATTGGAATGGGGATGCCGATCATCCAGAGCAACAGAGAGCGCATGACGTTTTTCCTCTTTCAGGTCCCGTTTGCTTACCCTTTAAGCGATGCAGACGCTGTGCCAAATGTGTCAAAAAATATCGTCCAATAAATCAACTGTTTAGGCTGCAAGGTATTTACACGATCATGCAAAACACCCGAATGACCGATCTGGACTCAGGGCTTATGCAATGCGCGCTGGCATTTCTCCCCAACAGCGGCTGCACTTGTTTCATACCCCGGCCCCCGTCACTATCTGCCCATGACCCTGACCACACTCCCGGACGGTCCTGAACAGACCCCGATCACCGCTGAAACCGTACTGCGCTACCACCTGTGCTGGAAGCATCGCGACCTGGACGGGGTGATGGCGTTGTATCACCCGGATATCCAGTACAACGACTTCTTCCTCAACCGCGTGATGCACTTTGCCGAACTGCGCGAGTACGTGCGCGTCAGCATGCCCCGTGAAGCCGATGAAGACATCGTTCACAGCGACCGCATTCGCGTCGATGGCTGCACGGCCTTTATCCAGTACCAGGTCACCTTGCGCGGTGGCGAAGGACTGGTGGCCTTCCAGTCCAGCGAAGCGATCACTGTGCGCGACGGGTTGATCTGGCGGGTCAACGAATACGCCTCGCTGGTGCGCGAAGCCAGCCCGGAGGCAGGCCAGGGCGATACGCGCCCGACCATGAGCCGCCTGGGGCTGTCCCCCCGGCAGCTGAGTGCCATGGCCCAGGACCTTGAGCAGTACTTTCAGCGCCAGCAGCCCTACCTCGACCCGGAACTGGACCTGCAACGGGTCGCCCGGGAGAGCGGCTACAGCCGCAACCAGATCTCCTATCTGCTTAACCAGGTGCTCGGCCAGAGCTTCTACCGCTACGTCAACCAGGCGCGCCTGCATCACCTGCTCAATGGCCTGGAGCAGGCACCGGCCAACAGCAAGATCGACGACCGTGCGTTCGCCGCAGGCTTCAACTCGTTATCGGCCTTCTACAAGTGCTTTCGCCAGCACACCGGGCTCACGCCCAAGGCCTGGGTCAAACAGAATTCTTTGCGTGCACGCAGCTAAGACAACGCCCCCCGCCAGCTTCTAGGATCGCCACAGACCGTAACGGATGTGGAGCCGAACACAATGCAGGCATGGCGCAAAATCAGCCTATGGATGGACCAGCTCGATGAACAGCTGACCACCCGCCCGGCCCTGACCCAGGACCTGGACGTGGATGTGTGCATCATCGGCGCGGGGTATACCGGGCTGTGGACCGCGTACTACCTCAAGCAGCAGTCGCCGCAGTTGAACATCGCCATCGTCGAGGCCGAATTTGCAGGTTTCGGCGCTTCCGGGCGCAACGGTGGCTGGCTGATGGGCAATCTGCTGGGTGAAGACCGCCTGCTGGCCGCCCGCTCCGCACAACAGCGCCGTGCGGCATATGACCTGCTGCACAGCATTCCCGATACCGTGCACGGCGTGCTGCAAAACGAAGGCATCGACTGCGACTACCGCAAAGGCGGCGTGCTGTATTGCGCGGCACGCTATCCGGAACAGGAGCGCACGCTGCGCAGCTACCTGGACAAACTCTACAAACAGGGCCTGAACGAAGCGGACTACCGCTGGTTGAGCCCGGAGCAACTGGCCACGCAACTGAGGATCAGCAAGCCCTACGGCGCTATCTTCAACCCCAATGTCGCCACGATCCAGCCGGCGAAACTGGTCCGTGGCCTGGCCCGTGCCGTCGAGCGCCTGGGGGTGCGCCTGTACGAAAAAAGCCCGGTGCTGGATTGGCAGGCCGGTGAAGTACGCACCGCCCACGCACGGATCAAATGCCAGTGGCTGGTACCGGCCGTCGAAGGCTACTCGGTCAGCCTGCCGCCACTGGGACGCTACCAGATGCCGGTGCAGAGCCTGCTGGTTGCCACCGAGCCGCTGCCTGAACAGGTCTGGGAAAAAATCGGCCTGAATCAGGGACAAGCCTTCAGCGAGAACAGCCGCCAGGTCACCTACGGCCAGCGCAGTGCCGACAACCGCCTGGTGTTCGGCGCGCGCGGCGGGTACCGCTTTGCCGGTCGTCTACGCGAAAACTTTGATCTCACCGAAAATGAAATCGAGCTGCGCCGCTACCTGTTCGGCGAACTGTTTCCGCAGCTCAAGAACGTCGCCATCACCCATTCCTGGGGTGGCAACCTGGGCATGGCCCGCCGCTTTGCGCCGCACATGCTGTGCGACCGCAAGCAAGGTATCGCCCTCGCCGGTGGCTACGGCGGCGAAGGCGTCGGCGCCAGCCACCTGGGCGGACGCACGCTGGCTGACCTGATCCTCGAGCGGCGCAGCGAGCTGACCGAGCAACCCTGGGTCCACCCCGACAGCACGTTGTCCAGCCTCGCAGGCTGGGAGCCGGAACCGTGCCGCTGGCTGGGCTACAACGCGATTATCAAAAGTTTTGTCCATGAGGACCAGACCCTCGCCAACCCGGCCAGAGCTCCGTGGCGCCGGCGCCTGGCCAGCGGCGTGGCGGACTTCATGGAAGGTTTCATGCGCTGACTTTTCGTTCCCCCTGCACAGGATCCATCGGTATGAGCATTACCCAGTTCAAGAACACCGACACTGTCGAGCTGCAAGAATCCAATCCGGTTGCCGTCCCCCTCGGCGAGCCGGTGTCGATTGCCTCGGTAACCGCCGTCGAGCGCAGCGACGGCGTTGAAACCGGCATCTGGGAGTGCACCCCCGGGCGCTGGCGCCGGCAGATCGTCCAGCAGGAGTTCTGTCACTTCATCAAAGGCCGCTGCACCTTCACCCCCGATGGTGGCGAGCCAATGATCATCGAAGCCGGCGACGCCATCCTGCTGCCGGCCAACAGCATCGGAGTCTGGGATATCCAGGAAACCGTGCGCAAAACCTACGTACTGATTTTCTGATCATTTGATCGCCTGCCTCCTTCGATAAAAACAGACAAAGCAAGGAACTCAGACATGCGCCCATTGTTCATCGCCCCGTTGTTACTGGCGGCATCCGTCGCCCAGGCGGCCGATTCGGTAAAAATCTACAACTGGTCCAGCTACATCGCCCCCGACACCCTGAAAAGCTTCCAGCAAGCCAGCGGCATCGTGCCGACCTACGACGTGTTCGACAGCAACGAAACCCTCGACGGCAAGCTGATGACCGGCAACTCCGGTTATGACGTGGTGTTCCCGTCCAACCACTTCATGGCTCGCCAGATCCAGGGCAAGGCCCTGAAAAAGCTCGACAAGAGCCAGTTGCCAAACTGGAAGAACCTCAACCCGGCGCTACTCAAGGCCCTCGAGGTCAACGACCCGGGCAACCAGTACGGCTTCCCCTACCTGTGGGGCAGTACCGGCATCGGCTACAACATCGACAAGGTCAAGGCCGTGCTGGGCGACAATGCGCCGGTCGACTCCTGGGACCTGATCTTCAAGCCCGAGTACATCAGCAAACTCAAAGGCTGCGGCGTTGCCGTGCTGGACAATGGTCCGGAGCTGCTGCCCATTGCCCTCAACTACCTGGGTCTGCCACACCACAGCCAGGACCCGAAGGACTACGACAAAGCCAAGGAACTGCTGATGAAGGTGCGTCCGTACATCAGCTATTTCCACTCCTCCAAGTACACCGGTGACCTGGCCAATGGCGATATCTGTGTCGTGGTCGGTTTTTCAGGGGATGTGCTGCAAGCGAAGAACCGTGCCGAAGAAGCGAAGAACGGTGTGAAGGTGGGGTACTCGATTCCCAAAGAGGGAGCACCGATGTGGTTCGACATGGTCGCCATGCCGGCCGATGCACCGGACGAGAAAGCCGGCTATGCCTACATGAACTACCTGCTGCAGCCTGAGGTGATGGCGAACATCAGTGACTACGTGCAGTACGCCAACGGCAACCTCAAGGCCGATACCCTGGTGGACCCGGCGCTGAAAGCCAACACCATGATCTACCCGAGCGACGACATGCTCGGCAAGCTGTACGCACTGGAGGCAATGCCGGCCAAGATCGACCGCATTCGCACGCGGATCTGGACCAGTATCAAAGCGGGGAATTGATCGTACCGGGGCCGCTGTGCGGCCCCGATGTTCAGATCAATGATGCTCGCGGGTAGCGCGGAACTTCACATCTGGCCAGCGCTCTTCCATCAGCGCCAGGTTGACCCGGGTCGGCGCCAGGTAGGTCAGGTGACCACCGCCGTCGATGGCCAGGTTTTCCACAGCCTTGTTCTTGAATTCCTCAAGCTTCTTCTTGTCATCGCAGCTGATCCAGCGCGCCGACCACACGGTGATTGGCTCGTAGGCGCACTCGACCTTGTACTCTTCCTTCAGGCGGCTGGCGACTACGTCAAACTGCAGTACACCAACAGCGCCGAGGATGATGTCGTTGCTGCGCTCAGGGAAGAACACCTGGGTCGCGCCCTCTTCGGCCAGCTGCTGCAGGCCCTGACGCAGTTGCTTGGACTTGAGCGGGTCTTTCAGGCGTACGCGTCGGAACAGTTCCGGGGCGAAGTGCGGAATACCGGTAAAGCCCAGGGCCTCGCCTTCGGTGAAGGTGTCGCCGATCTGGATGGTGCCATGGTTGTGCAAGCCGATGATGTCGCCGGCGAAGGCTTCTTCCAGCTGCTCACGCTCGGACGAGAAAAAGGTCAGCGCATCACCGATACGCAGGTCTTTGCCGGTGCGCACGTGGCGCATCTTCATGCCCTTCTCGTACTTGCCCGAACAGATCCGCATGAACGCGATACGGTCGCGGTGCTTGGGGTCCATGTTTGCCTGGATCTTGAACACGAAACCGCTGAACTTCTCTTCGACCGGCTCAACCGTACGCTCGTGGGCAACGCGCGGCAGCGGGCGTGGCGCCCAGTCGACCACGGCGTCAAGTACATGGTCGACACCGAAGTTACCCAGCGCGGTGCCGAAGAACACCGGCGTCAGCTGGCCATTGATGAATTCATCCTGGTCGAACGTGTGGCAGGCACCCTGCACCAGTTCCAGCTGCTCGAGGAAACGCTCGTACTCGTCACCCAGGTGCGCGCGGGCTTCGTCGGAATCGAGCTTCTCGATGATTTTCACCTCGGTACGCTCATGGCCGTGGCCAGGGGTATACACGATGATGTAGTCGCCTGCCAGGTGGTACACGCCTTTGAAGTCGCGGTAGCAACCGATCGGCCAGGTGATCGGTGCCGCCTTGATCTTCAGGACCGCTTCGATTTCGTCGAGCAGTTCGATCGGGTCGCGGATATCACGGTCGAGTTTGTTGATGAAGCTGACGATCGGCGTATCACGCAGGCGGCAGACGTCCATCAGGGCGATGGTCCGTGGCTCGACCCCTTTACCGCCGTCGAGCACCATCAGTGCCGAGTCGACCGCGGTCAGGGTGCGGTAGGTATCTTCGGAGAAGTCTTCGTGACCCGGGGTGTCGAGCAGGTTGATCATGTGCTCGCGGTACGGGAACTGCATCACCGAGGTGGTGATGGAGATACCACGTTGCTTCTCCATTTCCATCCAGTCGGAGGTGGCATGGCGGTCGGACTTTCGCGATTTCACCGTACCGGCAACGGCAATCGCCTTGCCCATCAGCAGCAGCTTCTCGGTGATGGTGGTCTTACCCGCATCGGGGTGGGAAATAATAGCGAAGGTGCGGCGTTTCGCGACTTCGGCGGCCTGGTTGGTCATGGGAAATCGCCTGGCAAGGGATTAAAAAAAGGGCGCAGATTATACCCGAAACCCGCTGCGGACCCAAATAACCCTTCCAGCCCATGACCAAAAGAAATTGCCTGCCGGCGCACCCGTCAATGGTCGTCCAGCAACTCTTCACCGATATCCGTGATCTCCAGGCGCAGATTCAGCGTGGGGCCGCCACTTGTGGCTACATAAGCAAACCATTCATCCCCGACATCCTCACGTTCACAGACGCACAACGCATCATTACTCGTGCGAGCCCAGATTTGTGCCGCAATGGACTGGCCAACCTCCGGAAATTGCGACATACGGGCGTAGCTGCCTTCACTCAATGTCATCACCTTCCACAGGCGGTCTTCTGCTGTCGACGCCTCATACAGGCAGGCGTAACCATTGTGGTTGCGGTCCATGTGGCGCTTTTTCGATTTGAAATCCCTGCCGGTTCGCCGACTCCATGATTGAACATCGTAGTAACTGCGCCCTGTGGCCTCGTCGACCAGGCAACGGAACCAGAAGCGGTGAGGCTCCCGGCCAAGAAAGGACGTGACGATCAGCCAGTCGTCGGCAATCCGCGCTGCCTCTGTGTTTCTCACTGCCAACTTGGCGAAATCCAGATACCCCTCATGCCCAGGTGTTGTACAGGCCACGTAGGCAACGAATGACCGATCGTAGTCATGCTTCAGCATTTCAGTAACCTTTTCTGATTATTTCCAGTGCAAAGAGACCGTTCGTCGCAGCCCCGCCAGGCCCTTATTCAAAAGGGCTGCAGCGGTAAATTGCAGAGGGAAACCAAGCGGTTGAAAAAACACAGCGCTGGCCAAATGCCGCTTCAGATGGGAACCTTTACGGCTGTGGAGGCGTCCACTCCCCTGATTTGCATGCGGTAAAAACCGTTCGTCAGGGTGAGATTCACCGGCAACACGAGCCTGACGAGGCCTCGCTTATGGCGTGTTCTGCTCCGCTTCGGACAACACGCTGCTGATCGCGATCACACTGCCTGCCGCCTGGAATGGCGGCCGCCACGGGAGTGTGTTCGCCGACAACAAAAGGAGTCCGCCTGTGGCTAAAAGCTATGGCAAGGGGCTGATGGGATGTGCCTTTGTGCTCGTCATCCTGGCCCTGCTGATCCACTGGATCGGCATTGATACGATCGCGCACTACCGCGCCGATCTGTGGTTCTACCTGCAAGCCCACCTGTTGTTGGTGGTGCTGTCGATGGTGGCGGCGTTAGCCGTGGGCATACCTGCTGGGATTGCCTTGAGTCGACCACACCGGGTCGACCGTGCCGAACGATTCATGCAGTTTTTCAATATTGGCAACACCATTCCGCCCCTGGCCGTTCTGGCCATTGCCCTGAGTTTCCTCGGCATCGGCGCCGGTCCCGCGATCTTCGCGCTGTTCCTCGCCTCCCTCCTGCCCATCGTGCGCAACACCTACGAGGGCCTGAAAAATGTTCCCGCCTCGCTAAAAGAAGCCGCCACCGGTATCGGCATGACACCCCGTCAACGCCTCTGGCGTGTCGAGCTTCCCAATGCCGTGCCGATCATCATCGGTGGCGTGCGCGTCGCCCTGGCGATCAACGTCGGCACCGCACCGCTGTCGTTCCTGATCGGCGCCAACAGCCTGGGCAGCCTGATTTTCCCCGGCATTGCTCTGAACAATCAGCCGCAACTGCTGCTCGGCGCGGCCTGCACCGCCTTGCTCGCCCTGTTGCTTGACGCCCTGGTGGCGCACGGCAGTCGCCGTTGGCTTGAACGCGGCCTGGCCCACTAAGCGAAGGAACTCCAATGAAAAGAATCGCCTTGTTACTGGGCGCGGCCCTGCTGTTCTCCGGATTTGCCCAGGCTGCGACAAAACCCGTGATTCGCCTCGGCGCGCGAGTCTTCACCGAGCAAACGGTGCTGGCCGAAATCACTGCCCGCTACCTGAACCAGAACGGCTTCGATGTACGCATCACCGGCGGCCTGGGCAGCAACCTGGCACGCAGCGCCCACGAAACCGGCCAGCTGGACATGGTCTGGGAATACACCGGTGTGTCGCTGGTGTCCTACAACCATATCGAGGAGCGCATGCCCAGCGCCGCGGCCACCTATGCCAAGGTCAAGGAACTGGATGCCAGAAAAGACCTGATCTGGCTCGCGCCGTCGAAGTTCAGCAATACCTACGCCCTGGCCTTGCCGCGCAAGATCGCCGAGCAGTATCCGCAGGTGAACACCATCAGCGAGTTGAATCAGGTGTTACGCGAGGAAAAGGACCGCAACCATGTGGTCGCCCTCGACACCGAGTTCGCCAACCGTCCCGACGGGCTGGTGGGGCTGACCGAAACCTATGACCTGCAGTTGACCCGCCGCAACATCCGCCAGATGGATGCCGGCCTGGTCTACACCGCACTGCGCAACGGCCAGGTGTTCAGCGGCCTGGTCTATACCACCGACGGACGCCTGAGCGCCTTCGACCTCAAACTGCTCGAGGACGACAAACACTACTTCCCCGATTACACCGCCGCCCCCGTAGTGCGCAAGGAAGTCCTCGATGCCCATCCGCAACTGGCCACCCTGCTCAAGCCACTGGCCGAGCAACTGGATGACCAGACCATGCGCGAACTCAACGCCAAGGTCGACGTCGAGCACCAGAGCCCGGGCAAGGTAGCGGCCGAGTACCTGCGCCAGCATCCACCTGCACAGGAGCAGCCATGAACATGCTCGATACCTTCGCTCACCTGGACTGGGCCCAGGTCCTGCACCTGACCTGGCAGCACATCACCCTGGTCGGCATCGCCGTCAGCCTGGCGATCCTGTTCGGCGTACCGCTGGGCATCCTCATGACCCGCTTCCCGTCCCTGGCCGGCCCCTTGCAAACCTGTGCCACGGTACTGCTGACCATCCCCTCGATTGCCCTGTTCGGCCTGCTGCTGCCGTTCTACTCCAAATTCGGCCAGGGCCTGGGGCCACTACCGGCGATCACCGCCGTGTTCCTTTATTCCCTGCTGCCGATCCTGCGAAACACTTACCTGGCACTGACCAACGTCGAACCCGGGATCCGTGAAGCAGCACGCGGTATCGGCATGACCTTCGGCCAGCGCCTGCGCATGGTCGAACTGCCTATCGCCGTACCGGTGATTCTCGCCGGTGTCCGTACCGCCGTCGTGATGAACATTGGCGTCATGACCATCGCCGCCACCATTGGCGCCGGTGGCCTGGGCGTACTCATCCTGACCTCCATCAGCCGCAGCGACATGTCGATGCTGCTGGTCGGCGCTGTGCTGGTGAGCCTGCTGGCGATCTTCGCCGACCTGCTGCTGCAAATCCTGCAACGTGCCCTGACTCCAGAAGGACTGCGCAAATGATCGAACTTCAGAACCTGAGCAAGACCTTTCACGCCAACGGCAAAGACGTCAAAGCCGTCGACGCTGTCAGCCTGACCGTCAATGAAGGCGAAATCTGCGTGTTCCTCGGCCCGTCCGGTTGCGGCAAGAGCACCACGCTGAAAATGATCAATCGCCTGATCGCGCCGACTTCCGGCAAGGTGCTGATCAACGGCGAAGACACCAGCGGCCTCGACGAAGTCAGCCTGCGCCGGCGCATCGGTTATGTGATCCAGCAGATCGGCCTGTTCCCCAACATGACCATCGAGGAAAACATCACCGTGGTCCCGCGCCTGCTCGGCTGGGACAAACAGAAGTGCCACGAGCGCGCCCGCGAGTTGATGAGCATGATCAAGCTCGAACCCAAGCAGTACCTGCAACGCTACCCGCGCGAGCTGTCCGGTGGCCAGCAGCAGCGGATCGGGGTGATTCGCGCGCTGGCCGCCGACGCACCATTGCTGCTGATGGACGAGCCGTTCGGTGCCGTCGACCCGATCAACCGCGAGATGATCCAGAACGAGTTCTTCGAGATGCAACGGGCGCTGAACAAGACGGTGATCATGGTCAGCCATGACATTGACGAGGCGATCAAACTCGGTGACAAGATTGCCATTTTCCGTGCCGGCAAACTGATCCAGATCGACCACCCCGACACGCTGCTGGCACACCCGGCCGATGATTTTGTCAGCAACTTTGTCGGCCAGGACAGCACGCTCAAACGCCTGCTGCTGGTACGCGCCGAAGACGCCGCCGACAACGCACCGTCCGTCAGCCCGGAGACGCCAGTGAACGATGCGCTGGAATTGATGGATGAGCATGACCGCCGCTACGTGGTGGTCACCGATGCGCAGAACAAGGCCATGGGTTATGTGCGCCGGCGTGACCTGCATCGCCAGCAAGGCAGCTGCAGCGATTTCCTGCGTACCTTCAATGCCACGGCGTCCCACGACGAGCACCTGCGCATCCTGCTGTCGCGGATGTACGAGTTCAATCGCTCGTGGTTGCCGGTGCTCGATGCCGAGCAGGTGTTTCTCGGTGAGGTGACCCAGGAATCGATTGCCGCCTACCTGAGCTCGGGACGTTCACGCGGTGGAAAAACCAGCATCGTGTCGCCAGCCGAGGCCATGGCCTGACGTCCTAAAGCTGTAGGAGCCAGGCTTGCCGGCGAACCAGGCGCTGCGGTGTGTTGACCACACCGCAGTGTAGGGCTTAGAACCCTACACTGGCCTGCACATAGAACGTACGTGGTTCACCCAGGTAGATCCCCGAGTTGTTGTCGCTGGAGCGGGTGTAGTACTGCTTGTCGAAAATGTTCTTCACCCCCGCCGCCAGCTTCAGGTTCGACAGCTCCTTGCCGAAGTCGTAGCCCCCGCGCGCCGCCCAGGTGACGTAGCCAGGAATGTCGCCGTACTGACCGTCGGCACTCGGCTCGGTGATGTAGTCACCATTGAAGCTGCCATCGGCATTCATCCCGGTACCCGGTGCGCGCTGTTTCGACTGGGCGTAGGCATCCAGGTTCCAGGTCCAGCGATCAACCTGGTAGCGCAGGCCGGCATTGACGATCTGCCGCGAATAAAACGGCAGGTCACGTCCCTTGAAGCCAGGAATATCACCTTCGTAAGTAGCACGGGTGTAGGTGAATGCCGCGTTGGCGCTCAGGCCTTGCAGGCGCGGGTCAAGGCCCGACAGGTCATAGCGCATCGACGCTTCGATACCCTGGTGCTTGGTGGCACCGAGGTTGGTCCAGCCGACATCGTTGCTGATGTATTGCAGTTCGTCATCGAAGTCGATGTAGAACGCCGTCAGCTCAGCACCCCAGGTACCATTGTTGTAGCGGGTACCGATCTCGTAGGTCTTGGCCTTTTCCGGCTCCAGGCCATTGGCCGTCTGGTCACCGCTGCCGCCCTGCCCCAACTGGAAGTACTGAAGGCTGCCGAACGAGGTTTCATAGTTGGCGAACAGCTTCCACTCATCCGACAGGTGATACATCACGCTCAGCGCGGGCAAGGGTTCGTTGCTGCTGATGCTGCGATTTTTCTCCTGTACCGGCTTGCCGTTGGCACCGATAACCGGGCGTTCATGCCAGTCGGTATTGATGTGTTCGAAGCGAATCCCCGGGGTGATGGTCCAGTTGCCGACGTCGATCTTGTCGTCGATGTAATAGGCGCTGGCCTCGGTACCACCGGTACGGTCCTGGAACACATGGCCGTCAGAGCCCGGCACCGGCGTCGGAACGTTATCGATCAAACCCAGGCGGGTCGACTGTTCGTGCATCGCTTCCTTGAGGTAGCGATAGCCGACGCTGACTTCCTGGGTGGTCGGGCCGGCAAAGAAGATCCGTGACACGCGCGGTTCGATGGCGAAGGTGTGATAGCTGCGCGGGTACGACGACAACGTCTTCTGGTCACGGGCAGCGATGCTGCTGCCACGGAAGCTGTCGGTGTAGTAGGTCTGCACCTCGAACTGGGTGACATCGTCGATCTGGCGCAGGTACTTCAGCGACACATCTTTACGGCGGCCGCTGAAATTGTCGTAGTCACGATCCGACTGGTACGGGTCATCGTCGAACTGTGCCTGCGTCAGGCCCCCCGGCATGTCGGCCGTGGCGTCGTAGTAGTGGAAGTTCAGCCACAGCTCGTCACTGTCGGTCACCGCCCAATGGGTTTTCAGCAGCACGTCATCGATGTCGTTGCCGTTGTTGCTGCTGCGGTAGCCATTGCCATTCACGCCCGAGTACAGCAACGCCGCGCCCAGGCCGTTGTCGGCCGTACCGCCGAGAAATGCCGACTCGATGTGCTTCCAGCCGCCATGCCGGGAGGTCTCCATGGTGGTCGACAATTCGCCGGTGGCTTTTTCCGGAATCGCGCGGGTAACGAAGTTGATTACCCCGCCGACGTTTTGCGGGCCATAGCGCACAGAGCCGGCGCCCCGCACCACATCGATGCTGTCGAGGTTGCCGGACGAGATCGGCGCCATCGACAGTTGAGGTTGCCCGTAAGGGGCGAACGCTGCCGGAATGCCATCGATCAGTACAGTGGAGCGTGGCGACAGGCGCGATGTCAGCCCGCGCACCCCGACGTTCAGGGCAATGTCACTGCCCCCGGTGCCGTTGGAATCCTGGACCTGAACACCAGGAACGCCGCGCAGCACATCGCGCACGTTCATCGCACCCTGCTCGACCATGGCTTCCCGGCGCACCACGGTGCGCGCACCGGGATGGTTCTGAACCACGGTTTCCTCAGCGTTTCCCAGCCAGTCACCCACGACCTTGATGTCGGTCGGTGCCAGTTCCAGGCTGCCGGTGGTCAGGGTGCCGGCGCTCTGGGCAGGCTTGAGCACCACCGTGCCCTGGGACATCTCGTAGGTCAGGCCGCTGCCTTGCAACAGAGTCTGCAGGGCCTGCTCCGGCGCCAGGTTGCCCGACACCGCCGGGGCTTGCTTGCCGGCCACCAGCTCCGGGCTGAAGAACAATTGCAGCGACGTCTGCTGCCCCAGTTGACTCAAGGCCGACGCCAGCGGTTGCGCCTGAATTTCGATCCGGGTCACTGCCTCATCGGCATAGCTGGTAGCAATACCGCTGCTCACGGCCAAGGCCAGCGCCAAGGGCAACCAGCGAAAACGAGGAGAACGCAGGGAAAACTTGGTGTTATTCACGTCGTCGAAACATCCTGAAGGTCCGGGGTATGCACCCGCTGCATGCAAATGGAAATGCTTGGCAGTTGCAGTTGGCCAGGAAGACGAACAACTGAAAAAAAACCTGAATTTATTTTGAAATTATTTCGCTGGAGCCGTCGGCATGGGCCTTGATTACCACCGGCAGGATGCTCGGCAAGGCCCGCAGCAGTGCATCGGTGTCGTCGCTGCTGAACGTGCTGCTCAGGCGCAGCGCGGCGGCTTTGCCCGGCGCTACGCGCAGTGGCTGCGCGCGGTAGCGCGACACTTCCTCGACCACCTCGCTCAAGGGCACGTCATTGAACACCAGCTTGCCTTTGCGCCATGCCGTCAGTGCCGCGGCGTCCACGGCATAGGGCTCGGCGACCTTGCCCTGGGCATCGATCTGCGAACCCAGCCCGGCAGTGAGCAGCGCCTGACTGGCGCCACTGCCCTGCACCCTGACCGAACCTTGCTCGACCGCCACCCGCGTACGGTCCGGATCCAGGCGCACGTCAAAACGCGTGCCGGTGACGGTTACCGAGCCATTGCTGGTGCTGACGACAAACGGCCGCGCCGTGTCATGGGCAACACTGAACATGACTTCGCCCGCCGCCAGTTCGATGCGCCGTTGCCCGGCGCTGAAATCGACTTTTACCCGGGTTCGGCCATTGAGTTCCAGCTGTGAACCGTCCGGTAGTTCGAGTTGGCGGCGTTCGCCCAGCGCCGTTTGCAACTGGCCCTGGTAATTGAGCTGATGGTACTGCCAGCCGAACCAGCCAAGCCCCACTGCCGCAGCGGCGACACCTGCAGCCAATGCCTGCTGGATGAAGCGCCGACGCGGCAACTGGCGTACCGGATCGGCCTGGCACAGTGCCTCAAGACGCGTACGCGGCAGTGCATCGGCTGCGCCCCACAGCCGGGCGAGCAGATCGTATTCGTGCTGATGCTGCGGGTGTTGTGCCAGCCAGGCGTCGAGCTGTGCCTGCGCCTCGGCCGCCAACACACCGTCGCGGGTGCGGGCAAACCAGCGGGCTGCCTGATCGCGCACAGCGTCATCGCCACAAAGGCACGCGTCCTGATTCATGAAAACATTCGCCTGACTCATCTCGTCGACACATCCAGGTGCTCACGCAGATGCCGGAGCGTGCGGATCATATACTTTTCGACCATGTTCTTGGTCAAGCCCATGCGCTCGGCAATTTCAGCCTGGGTCAGTCCTTCGATCTTCTGCCAGATAAACACCCGTCGGCAATTCAGCGGTAGCTGCGCCAGGGCGCGCTCAACACTGTCAGCCAGCTCGAGGGCATGCATATAAGCCTCCGGGTCGCCATGGGCGTCGGTGCCAGGATCGAAGGTGTCCTGTTCCAGCAACTGGCGACGGTCTTCGCGGCGATAACCATCGACGGCGATGTTGCGTGCGGTCTGGTGCAGGTAGGCACGCGGCTGCTCGACACCGGCCTGTTCATTTTCCAGCACCCGCACAAAGGCGTCATGAGCGAGGTCCTCGGCTTGCTGGCGATTGCGCAGCTTGCGCGTCCAGGTGCCGATCAGCTCATGGTAGTGGTCGAAAAAGCCTTTGTGTCGCGACACGATGCGGGGGTACGCCAGGCAAAAAGAGAGAGCGCGAATAGTAATGTTTCTTATTAAGCGCTTCAATCGAAGATGACAGCGACCGACGAAGCGTAAAACGAGAAAAAACTGCACGAAACCGTCGGTCGGAGCGCTTGAAAAAAGCGAGAAAAAATATGAACGGCCACACCATTCACCCACGCAAACGCCTTGGATAATACCAAGCAAAAATCGCCACCTTTTCAACGACTTTTGCCCCGAATTTCCCCCATAAAAGCCACTCTTGGCGAATTAGCCGACTTTCAACACGATCTGCGCTTATGCAGGTATTTTTAACGCTTTTGTCATCAAATTGAACATCTACTGTTTACCTGGGTCGGTTAAAAAGTGGCTGGCCGAATCACGGCGACAGGCGTGTGCAAAATCGCGACATTTTTTGTTGATCTTGAGCCCCTCAGGTCCTAAAGTTCGCGCCGAACGTCCATGCTGGAAACGATCCATCCGGCTCAAGTACTGACGACGAGACAGCAAGGTCACCCGTAGCTCGCTTTATCACGCACGGATGACCTTTTTGCTTTCGGCGACATGCCTTGGGAAGTAGGCGAACCAAAGTGGGGATACGGAGGACGTTCAGTTGCAGCCACTTATTTTTTCAGTTTGCCCATGGAGTCCCTAAGCATGTCGATTCAGGTCGAAGACTACTTCGCGCGCGATACCTTTCAAAAAATGAAAGCCTTCGCCGACAAGCAAGAAACCCCGTTCGTACTCATCGACACGCAGATGATCAGCCAGGCCTACGATGACCTGCGCGCCGGATTTGAATTCGCCAAGGTCTACTACGCGGTCAAGGCCAACCCGGCCGTCGAGATCATCGACCTGCTCAAGGAAAAAGGCTCGAGCTTCGACATCGCCTCGATCTACGAGCTGGACAAAGTGATGAGCCGCGGCGTCAGCGCCGACCGCATCAGCTACGGCAACACCATCAAGAAATCCAAAGACATCCGCTACTTCTATGAGAAGGGCGTGCGTCTGTATGCCACCGACTCCGAAGCCGACCTGCGCAACATCGCCAAGGCCGCGCCGGGTTCGAAAGTCTATGTGCGCATCCTCACCGAAGGTTCGACCACTGCCGACTGGCCGCTGTCGCGCAAGTTCGGTTGCCAGACCGACATGGCCATGGACCTGCTGATCCTCGCCCGCGACCTGGGCCTGGTGCCTTACGGCGTGTCCTTCCACGTTGGCTCGCAGCAGCGCGACATCAGTGTCTGGGACGCGGCGATTGCCAAGGTCAAGGTCATCTTCGAGCGCCTCAAGGAAGAAGACGGTATCGAGCTCAAGCTGATCAACATGGGTGGCGGCTTCCCGGCCAACTACATCACCCGTACCAACAGCCTGGAAACCTACGCTGAAGAAATCATCCGCTTCCTCAAGGAAGACTTCGGTGACGACCTGCCGGAAATCATCCTTGAGCCAGGCCGCTCGCTGATCGCCAACGCCGGCATCCTGGTCAGCGAAGTCGTGCTGGTGGCGCGCAAGTCGCGTACCGCCGTCGAACGCTGGGTCTACACCGATGTGGGCAAATTCTCCGGCCTGATCGAAACCATGGACGAGTCCATCAAGTTCCCGATCTGGACCGAGAAGAAAGGCGAGATGGAAGAAGTGGTCATCGCCGGCCCGACCTGTGACAGCGCCGACATCATGTATGAGCACTACAAGTACGGCCTGCCGCTGAACCTGGCCATCGGTGACCGCCTGTACTGGCTGTCGACCGGCGCCTACACCACCAGCTACAGCGCGGTGGAATTCAACGGCTTCCCGCCGCTGAAAGCCTACTACCTGTAACGAAAAACGGGGCCGCAAGGCCCCGTTTTACTTTCAGGTCGCGGCTCAGGCCGCTGCAGTCAGTTGCGCCAGGCGTGCCCGGTACGCCGCAGACAGCTTGCGGATTTCAGGCTGTTCAGCCTGTTCCAGGGCTGGCCCGGCGACCCTCAGGAAGTTCGCGTTGCCGCCCTCCAGTGCCCGCTGCAGCCACACCAGCGCCTCGTGCGTCTGGCCCTGAGCGGCCAGCACACCGGCGTGGCTGAACTGCCCACGAAAATCCCCGGCTTCGGCCGAACGCTGGTACCAGCGCTGTGCACCGGGCACATCGCGCGGGCAATGCACGCCCTCTTCCAGGTAGCGCCCGAGCAGGTTCATCGACTTGGCGTGCCCGAGCTCGGCCGCTTGCCGATAGCAGGCCAGTGCCGTCACCGGGTCTTCGGCGACACCCCGCCCGGTGGCAAGCAGATTGGCATAGTTGTACAGGCCCCAGTCCAGCCGGGCCTGCGCGGCCTTGAGGTAATGCCGTGCCGCCTGTGCCTGGTCTACCTCTCCGCCCCAACCATGCTCCAGGCAGCGTCCGAGCATGTTGTCGGCCATGGCGCTGCCGCGGCTGGCAGCAATGGCAAACCAGCGACGCGCCAGGGCAGGGTCTTTTTCGATGCCACGGCCATCGAGCAGGATCTGCCCGAGCAGCAACTGTGCCTCGACAATATCCTGCCCCGCCGCTGCTACCAGCGCCTGAGCGGCCTTTGCCGGGCTGTGCTCAAGCATCTGGGCGAATTGCTGGCTGTCCAGCTCCTGGCGGTTGCGCAAGGCAAATGTCATGGCTCAGACCTCAACCCAGCGGCGCAGCAGGTTGTGATAGGTGCCGGTGAGCTGAATCAGCGCCGGGTGCTCCGGCATGTCGGCCGTGAGTGCCTGGATGGCGTTGTCCATCTCGAACAGCAAGGCGCGCTGACTGTCTTCGCGCACCAGGCTCTGGGTCCAGAAGAACGCGGCATAGCGTGCGCCGCGCGTGACCGGGTTGACCTTGTGCAAACTGGTGCCCGGGTACAACACCAGATCACCGGCCGCCAGCTTCACTTGCTGAACGCCATAGGTGTCCTGGATCACCAGTTCGCCGCCATCGTAGTCCTCGGGATTGCTCAGGAACAGGGTCGAGGACAGGTCGGTACGCACCCGCTCGTGGCTGCCACGGGGCTGGCGCAGGGCGTTATCGATGTGAAAACCGAAATTGCCGCCTTCGCGGTAGCAGTTGATCAGCGGTGGGAACACCTTGTGCGGCAAGGCCGCCGACATGAACTGCGGGTGCTGCCACAAGCGCTCGATCAGCGCCGTGCCGATCTCCTTGGCCAGCGGATGCCCCTCGGGCAATTGCAGGTTGTGCTTGGCCTTGGCCGACTGGTAGCCGGCGGTGATCTTGCCGTCCGCCCACTCGGTCTGCTCCAGCGCTTCACGAATACGTGCGACCTCCTCGGTGGAGAACAGTCCGGCAATGTGTAGCAGCATGGCGCAAGCCCCTGGGATCAGTAAGGACGTCAATGGTATTGATTCCCATTGACTCTCCACAAGCCTTTTCCGAGGGGTGCGACGTTTCAGCAGCAAAAACCCGTCAGAAACAAATTGTAAAGAATGTAAATTTCTTACTAATAATAATTACTCTCAATTGCCACTCATATTTGTTTACATTATATTTCGCGGCCTTTGAAACCGGGGAAGGGGACCACCATGCCGCGTCACTACGTGCCAACCGCTGTCAGTTCACCACGCTTGCTCGCCTCTGCCATTGGCGTAGCGATCACCGCTACCTCTGCAGGCCACATGGCTTATGCCGCAGATGCCGAGCCCGTCAAGAACGGCGCGATTGCCCTGGACGCGACCAGCGTTACCGGCCAGACCGATGTTGCCAGCACCGACTACAAAGTCGAAAGCGCATCGTCGCCCAAATACACCGCGCCCCTGGTGGATACCCCTCGCTCCATTACCGTGATTCCGCAACAAGTGCTCAAGGACACCAATGCCCTGACACTGCAGGACGCCCTGCGTACCGTGCCAGGCGTGACCTTCGGCGCCGGTGAAGGCGGCAACCCGCAAGGCGACCGTCCGTTCATCCGGGGCTTCGACGCCCAGAGCGACACCTTCCTCGACGGCGTGCGTGACACCGGCGCCCAGACCCGCGAAGTATTCGCCGTAGAATCGATCGAAGTCAGCAAAGGCCCGAACTCGGCCATGGGTGGTCGCGGCGCTGCCGGCGGCAGCATCAACCTGGTGAGCAAACGTGCGCACCTGGGTAACTCGTTCGACGGCGGCTTTACCTGGGGCTCCGACCAGACCCAACGCTACACCATGGACGGCAACTATCAGTTCAGCGACAGCGCTGCCGGCCGTCTGAACCTGATGAGCCACGAAAGCAACGTTGCCGGCCGCGACAAGGTCGACTACGACCGTTGGGGCGTTGCACCGTCGCTGGCGTTCGGCCTGGGCACCCCGACCCGCGTCAACCTCGACTACTACCACGTCGAGAGCAATGACCTCCCGGACTCGGGCATTCCGTATGGTTTCTCTGTTGGCAAGACCCACACCGCAGCCAGCCCGGACAAGCCAACCGATGGCGGCGACAGCAGCAACTTCTATGGCCTGACCGGGCGTGATTTCCGCAAAACGCGTACCGATATCGGCACCATCGCCATCGAACACGACCTTACCGACTCGTTGACCATCAAGAACACCACGCGCCACGGCAACAGCATGCAGGACTACGTCCTGACACAGCCAGACGACAGCGCCGGCAACGTGATCAACAATGGTGTCTGGCGCCGTGCCAACACCCGTGTCGGCAACACTGCCACCACGACCAACCAGACCGACCTGTTTGGCGAGTTCGTGCTTGGCGGCTTCAAGAACAACTTCTCCACCGGCATCGAGTTCACTCACGAAGATGCCGACAAGCAGAGCTACACCGTCACCCCGAACACCAAGCTGACCAACTGCAAAGGGCCGAGCAACGGTGGTAGCTGCACCTCACTGAGCAACCCGAACCCGGACGACGTCTGGGTCGGCACGGTCGACCGCAACTACGCAGGCACCGATACCTCCAGCACCACCCGCGCCCTCTACGCCTTCGACACCATCGAACTGGATCCGCAATGGCTGCTGAACCTGGGCCTGCGCTACGACCACTTCACCACCAAGTTCCGCACCTACGACGCAGCGGGCAACACCACCGTTACCAGCGGTGTTGCCAACAAGGGTGAAGACACCAGTGAATTCATCACCGGCCAGATTGGCCTGGTGTGGAAACCACAGGACAACGGCAGCATCTACATTTCGTACGCCACCTCGGCTACACCGCCGGGCTCGATGCTGGGTGAAGGCACCGACAACAACCCTGTCACCACGTCGACCGTCAAAAACGACATGGAGCCAGAGGAAACCACCAACTACGAAATCGGCACCAAGTGGGACCTGCTGGATCAGCGCCTGGCGCTGACTGCAGCGATCTTCCGCACCGAGAAAGAAAACACGCGCGTGCTGACCGACCTCAACACCTATGAAAACGCCGGTAAAACCCGCGTGGACGGTGTCGAGCTGACGGCCACCGGTAAAATCACCGACAAATGGCAGGTGTTTGCTGGCTATAGCTACCTGGACAGCGAGCAGGTCGACGGCGGCAAAGTCAACATCGGTACCGCAACCGCACCGAACTTTGTCGATGTCACCACCAACGGCAATGAGTTGGGCAACACGCCGGAAAACACCTTCAGCCTGTGGACCACCTACGCGGCGACCAACAAGCTCACGATTGGTGGCGGTGCGTTCTACGTCGACCAGGTCTGGGGGAGCGTTGCCAATACAACGTACGTGCCGTCCTACTGGCGCTACGATGCCATGGCCAGCTACAAGCTGACCAAAAACGTCGACCTGCAATTGAACGTGCAGAACCTGACCAACGAAACCTACTACGACAAAGCCTACTCGACGCACTTCGCCAACCAGGCTGCCGGGCGCACTGCCCTGCTGACCACCAGCGTCCACTTCTAAGTGCGCTGACCGGCAAGCCCCGCTCACTTCAGTGAGCGGGGCTTTTGTATATCAAGGCATAATGCGCGACGCATTCGCATTTGCGGCAAGACAAGGTGATTGATGTGGTGAAGAAATCCCTGTTCCAACTGCACTGGTTCTTCGGCATCACCGCCGGTCTGGTGCTGGCCTTGATGGGCATCACCGGGGCAATCTGGTCGTTCCAGGATGAACTCCTGCGCCTGTTCAACCCCGACGTGCTCAAGGTCGAGGTGCGTCAGGAAGGCGTGCTGCCGATGCCCGAACTGGTGCGCCGCGTCGAGGCCGAACACGGCGACAAGGTCGCCATGCTCACGGTCGATACCCAAGGCGATACTGCCGCGCGCGTGTTCTTCACCCCGCCGCCTGGCGAGCGCCGAGGCGAAATGCGCTACGTCGACCCTTACACCGGCACGCTGCAGGGCGATGTCAGCGGTCAAGGCTTCTTCGACCTGATGCTGCGACTGCACCGCTTTCTGGCCATGGGTGACACCGGCCGGCAGATCACCGGTGCCTGTACCCTGATGCTGATTTTCTTCTGTCTTTCCGGCCTGTACCTGCGCTGGCCGCGCAAGGCGCTGAACTGGCGGGTGTGGCTGACCCTGGACTGGGCCAAGAAAGGCCGCGCGTTCAATTGGGACCTGCACGCCGTATTCGGCACCTGGTGCCTGCTGTTTTACCTGCTGTTTGCCCTCACCGGCCTGTTCTGGTCCTACGAGTGGTACCGCGAAGGCTTGAACACGCTGCTTGGCGACGGCCCGCGTGCCGGCGAGCAGCACAAACGTGGCGAAGGCCGCGGACGCCCGGGGGGCGCGCCGGGCAAAGAGGCCAAGCCTCTGGTCGTTGACTATGACGCCGTCTGGGCCAGCCTGCAGGCTGCCGGCGGGCCGGGCATGACCACCTACAACCTGCGCCTGCCCCCGGCGGGTGGACAACCGGCGACCGTGTTCTACCGCCTGGAAGGCGCCGAGCACGAGCGCGCGTTCAACACCCTGACCATCGACCCGGCCAGCGGCGAGGTGAAAAAGCATGATCGCTATGCCGACAAGTCGTTCAAGGCGCAGTTGCTGGCCAGCGTCTATGCCTTGCACGTCGGCAGTTACTTCGGCCTGACCGGGCGCATCCTGGTGACTATCGCCAGCCTGACCATGCCGCTGTTCTTCGTCACCGGCTGGCTGCTGTACCTCGACCGGCGCCGCAAAAAGCGCCAGGTGCGGGCAGCACGCAGCACCCTGCAGGCGGCGAATTCCGAGGGGGAACGCTGGTTGGTCGGCTTTGCCAGCCAGAGCGGTTTTGCCGAGCAACTGGCCTGGCAAAGTGCCGGGCAATTGCAGGCGGCCGGGTTGCCGGTGCAGGTCCGCCCCCTGGCCGAACTGACCGAGAGTGATCTCAAGCAGGCTGAACGCGCGTTGTTCGTGGTCAGCACCTTCGGTGATGGCGAGGCGCCCGACAGTGCTCGCGGTTTCGAACGCAAAGTGCTGGGTCAACCCTGGGCCCTGGACAACCTGAACTATGCCCTGCTCGCCCTCGGTGACCGGCAGTACCCTGACTTCTGTGGCTTTGCCCGACGCCTGCAGGCCTGGCTGGGTGAGCGTGGTGCCACCACTGCGTTTGCCCCGGTAGAGGTCGACAGCGCCGACCCTTCGGCCTTGCAGCATTGGCAGCAGCAACTGGCGCAGTTGACCGGCAGCACGCCGCCAGCCGCCTGGCCGGCACCGACGTTCAGCAACTGGAGCCTGGTTGAGCGCACCTTGATGAACCCTGGCAGCCAAGGTTCAGCCGTCTATCTGCTGGGGCTCCAGCCGGAGCAGCCAGCGCAGTGGCAGGCGGGCGACCTGGTCGAGATTCTGCCGCGTAACAGCGCAGACAGCCTTGCCCTGTTCCTGAAGGGATTGGGCCTCGAGGGCGACGCGCAGGTTCAGGTAGACGGTCTGCAGGAAACCTTGCTGCAGGGCCTCGCCAGCCGCCAACTGCCCAAAAGCCGCGAGCACCTGGTCGGCCTGCACGCCCAGGCGCTGGTCGATGCACTGATTCCGCTGGCGGCACGGGAATACTCGATCGCCTCGATTGCCAGTGATGGGGGGCTGGAGCTGATCGTGCGCCAGGAGCGCCACCCCGATGGCAGCCTCGGGCTAGGCTCGGGCTGGCTGACCGAGTACTTGCCGGTGGGCAACAGCGTCAGCCTGCGCCTGCGCAGTAACAGCGGTTTCCATCTGCCGGCAGCAGCAACGCCGATGATCCTGATCGGCAACGGCACTGGCATTGCCGGGCTGCGAAGCCTGCTCAAAGCGCGGATTGGCGCTGGTGAGCAACGTAACTGGTTGCTGTTCGGCGAGCGCAACCGGGCCCATGACTTCCTTTGTGAACACGAGCTGCAAGGCTGGTTGCACAACGGGGCACTGGCCCGCCTGGACCTGGCCTTCTCGCGTGATCAGGCGCACAAGGTCTACGTGCAGGATTGCTTACGCGCGCAGGCGGCTGAACTGCGCCGCTGGCTCGATGAGGGCGCCTCGATCTATGTTTGTGGCAGCCTGCAGGGCATGGCCAGCGGTGTCGATGCGGTGTTGAACGAGGTGCTTGGGGCGGGTGAAGTGGAGCGCCTGATCGAGCTCGGGCGTTACCGTAGGGATGTGTACTAAAGCTTGAGAGCCCCATCGCCGGCAAGCCGGCTCCTACAATGTTTGGTAGGAGCCGGCTTGCCGGCGATAGCATCAGCCGATCAATGCAGCTCGAAGGTATCCGCATCCAGATTGGCCGGGAAACGCGTGCGATAGGTCGCCAGATCGGCCGCACTCAAGACCGCGGTGAAGACGCCGTCCGCCTCCCCCGCACTGAGCAGGCTTTCGCCCTGGAAGTCCAGCACCTGGCTGTCGCCGCTGTAGGCGAAGCCCTTGCCATCCGTACCCACCCGATTGACCGCAGCCACGTAACACAGGTTTTCAATACCCCGTGCCGGTAACAGGCGGTTCCAGTGCTGACGACGCGCTGCCGGCCAGTTGGCCGTGTACAGCAGCAGGTCGGTATCCTGGGCGTCACGGCTCCAGACCGGAAAGCGCAGGTCGTAGCAGATCAGCGCTCGCACCCGCCACCCCTTGACCTCGAACTGCACCTGACGCTCACCCGGAGTGTAGTGCTTGTGCTCACCGGCCATGCGGAACAGGTGACGCTTGTCATAGAACAGGATGTCGCCGTCCGGACGCGCCCACAGCAGGCGGTTGCGATGGCTGCCGTCGGCGGCCTGGATGATCACGCTGCCGGTGACCACCGCATCGAGCTTTTTCGCCTGGGCCTTGAGCCACTTGTACGTCGGGCCGTTTTCCGGCTCGCACAGGCTCTCGGAATCCATCGAAAACCCGGTGGTGAACATTTCCGGCAGGACAATCAGATCGGCACCACGCGCTTGCTCCAGCAAGCCTTCGAAATGCTCGTAGTTGGCCAGGCGGTCCTGCCAGGCCAGGGTTGTTTGCACCAGGGCCACTTTCAGGTTAGGCAGAGCACTCAGATCGCGCATAGCTTTTCCGCTGCCTGACGCAGCGTCTCCTCGCGTTTGGCAAAACACAGGCGCACCAGGCGCTGTTCAGGAATGGGTTGTTGGTAAAACACCGATACCGGGATGGTCGCCACTCCGTGTTCACGGGTCAGCCACAGGGACATCTCGACATCGTTCAGGTCCGGTCGAATCGCTGAATAGTCGACCAGCTGGAAATAGGTGCCCGGCGTACGGGTGAACTGAAAACGTGAAGGCTCGAGCAAATCGCAGAACAGATCGCGTTTGGCCTGGTAGAACGCCGGCAACGCTTCGACGTGCTGTGGTTGCTCGGCCATAAAGTCGGCCAATGCCCACTGCAACGGAGTCACCCCACAAAAATTGACGTACTGGTGCACTTTGCGCAACTCGGCGCTCAGCGCTGGTGGCGCCACCACATACCCGGTTTTCCAGCCGGTAACGTGATAGGTCTTGCCGAACGAGCTGACCACAAAAGCGCGCGGGTACAGCCCTTCATGCGCCAGCACGCTGGCGTGCTGAACGCCATCAAACACCAGGTGCTCGTAGACCTCGTCGCTGACCAGGTAGATGTCACGCTCGGCGATCAGCAAGGCCAGCTTGTCCAGGTCGTCGCGGCTGAATACGGCGCCACTGGGGTTGTGCGGAGAGTTGAGGATGATCATCCGCGTACGTGGGCTGAGGGCGTCAGCGAGCTGCTGCCAGTCGATGGCAAACGTGCCATCGGTCAGTTGCACGTGCACGCAACGGCCGCCTGCCAGCTCCACTGATGGCTCGTAGCTGTCGTAGGAAGGATCGAAGACGATCACTTCATCACCCGTACGGATAACCGCATGAATGGCGCAGAAAATCGCTTCAGTGGCACCAGGGGTAATGGTCACCTCAGTATCGGCATCGACACTGACGCCATAGCTGCGGGCGATCTTGGTGGCCACCTGCTGACGCAATGCTGGCAGGCCGGTCATCGGGCTGTATTGGTTGTGGCCGGCACTGACGTGGCGGCAGACCGCATCCAGCAGCGCCTGCGGCGCGCCAAAATCCGGGAACCCCTGGGACAGGTTCAAAGCGCCGGTTTGCACGGCGAGCTGGGACATGGTGGTAAAGATGGTCGTGCCGACATTCGGCAACTTGCTGCTGATCATGAAACCCTCTTTCCTGCAGAACAATCCGGCTCGAGGCGGCGCGGTCAGAGACCGAGCATAGCGGATTGAGTGGTCAGGAAAAAGGTTGAAACAGTCGTACCTGCAGGAGCGGTTTCACCGGGGTGCCGGTGAATCCGCTCCTGCCGATTTCAGCGTTTGTCTTTACGCTTCTTCTCGGCTTTCTTGTGGTGCGACATCAAGCGACGCTTCTTGTTGACCTGGCGGTCGGTCAAGGTGTTCTTGTTGCCTTCGTACGGGTTGTCGCTGCCCTTGTACTCGATGCGGATCGGCGTACCGACCAGCTTGAGCACCCGGCGGTAGGTATTTTCCAGGTAACGCGAGTAGGACTTGGGCACCTTCTCGACCTGGTTACCGTGGATCACGATGATCGGCGGGTTCGCACCACCCAGGTGGGCGTAGCGCAGCTTGATGCGGCGACCATTGACCATCGGCGGCTGGTGATCGCTGATCGCATCTTCGAGGATCTGCGTCAGGCGGCTGGTAGGCCAGCGGGTAACGGCCGAGCGGAAGGAGTTCTGTACCGACTGGTAGAGGTTGCCCACGCCAGTGCCGTGCAGCGCCGAAATGAAGTGGATGTCGGCGAAGTCGACGAAGAACAACCGGCGCTCCAGCTCGGTCTTCACATAGTCGCGCTCGCTCGGCTGCATGCCATCCCATTTGTTCAGGGCGATGACGATGGCACGACCGGCTTCCAGGGCGAAGCCCAACAGGTTGAGGTCATGGTCAACCACACCTTCGCGGGCGTCCATGACGAAGATCACCACGTTGGCGTCCTTGATCGCCTGCAGCGTCTTGACCACGGAGAACTTCTCGACTTCCTCGTGGATCTTGCCGCGCTTGCGCACCCCGGCGGTGTCGATCAGGGTGTACTTCTCTTCGTTACGCTCGAAGGGAATGTAGATACTGTCGCGCGTGGTGCCGGGCTGGTCATAGACGATGACCCGCTCTTCACCCAGCATACGGTTGACCAGGGTCGATTTACCGACGTTTGGCCGACCGATGATGGCGATCTTGATCCCGTCTTTTTCGCTCGGGCCAGGAATACGCACCGCCTCTTCGCCTTCGGCGACGTCGGTGTCGATCTCTTCTTCCTTGTCCCGTGGAAAGTCGCTCAGCACGGCTTCCAGCAGGTTGTTGACGCCACGTCCCTGAGCGCCGGCAACGCCAATGGCATTGCCCATGCCCAACGGCGAGAACTCGGCGATGGCCATTTGCGGATCGATGTTGTCGATCTTGTTGGCGACCAGGAACGAGCGCTTGTTGCGCTTGCGCAGGTGCTCGGAAATCATCTGGTCAGCGGCGGTCAGGCCGGCACGGGCGTCGACCAGGAACAGCACGACATCGGCTTCTTCGATGGCCAGCAGCGACTGCTCGGCCATTTTTTCGTCCATGCCGTGCTCGTCACCGGAAATACCACCGGTGTCGACCAGAATGAACGAACGGCCTTGCCAGCGTGCTTCACCGTACTGACGGTCACGGGTCAGCCCGGACAAGTCACCGACGATGGCATCGCGGGTCTTGGTCAGGCGGTTGAACATGGTGGATTTACCGACGTTCGGTCGGCCCACCAGGGCAATTACGGGAACCATGCGGCTCTCCACTTCATAAATTCAGAAAATACAAAGGCCGCTGCACTGCAGCGGCCGGAGTTCGGGCGGCACCAGAAGTGCCGCAGCCCGAGGCCTGCACGGCCTCAAGCATAGCCTCAGCGGATGGTAAGCGCCTCGAGCTTGCCGCTGTTGCCGTACACATAGATGGTGTCACCCACCACCAGCGGACGGGCACGCAGGCCATCGCTATCGATACGCTCACGACCCACGAAGCGGCCGTCGACCTGGCTGAGCAGGTGCAGGTAGCCTTCCAGGTCACCCACGGCTACATAGCTGGAGAACACTTCCGGCGCCGACAATTGACGACGTGCCAGTGAATCGTTGCTCCACAGGGCACTGGAGGAGCGCTCGTCGATACCTTCCACAGTGCCCGAAGCCAGGCTCACGTAGACGTTACCGAAGCCCTGGGCCACACCGGTGTAGCTGGATGCATCGCGCTGCCACAGGACCCGGCCGCTTTCCAGGTCCAGGCCGGCAACCCGACCCTGGTAGCTGGTGACGTACAGAGTACCGCCAGACAGCAGCAGACCACCGTCGATGTCGACGACGCGGTCAAGCTCCGAGCGACCTTGAGGAATGGCCACACGCTGTTCCCACACCGGCACACCGTTGCGCGTATCCAGCGCGACGACTTTACCGGTCGACAGGCCGGCCACGGCCAGGTGGTTGGTAACGATCGGCGCGCCGGTGCCACGCAGGGTCAACACGGCCGGGGTGCTTTCATAGATCCAGCGGCGATCACCGGTGCTGGCATCCAGGCCAATCACGCGGTCGTCCTGAGTCTGTACTACTACCACATCGCCATTGCTGGCAGGTGGTGCCAGCACTTCACTGGTCACCCGCGAACGCCAGCGCTCTTCACCGGTGCTGGCATCCAGGGCAATCACGTCGCCGCGAAGCGTACCCAGCATGACCAGGCCGTATCCGACGCCAACAGCGCCGGAAACAGGCAGTTCGAGGTCTTTTTTCCAGGCCACGTCACCGTTGTTGCGGTCCATGGCCATCACTACGCCGGTTACATCGGCGGCGTAGATACGATCGTTCTCGATCGCCGGGACCAGCATGTTGAAGGAATCGCCCTGACCGTCACCGATCGAACGACTCCACTGCTTCTTCAGGACCACCTCTTCGGTGAACTTGGTCAGCTCGGCCGGGGGCAATTCCTTTTTGCTGTTGCTGCTGCAACCCACGGCCAGAAGGGCCAGGGTCAGCACTGCTGCATGTTTCCAACCGATCACGTCACGCATCCCCTTTGGCCAGGTCGTCGAGCTTGAGTTGCAGGCCACCGATCGCGGCGTCGTCAGACAGCGCGGCCTTGGCTTTTTCGTAAGCGGTATGAGCGTCAGCAGCACGACCCAGTTGTACCAGCAGGTCGCCCTTGAGCTCTTCACGGCTGGCCAGGAACGCCTTGTCGGCATCGCCTTCGAGCAGCTTCAGGCCTTCTTCGACCTTGTTCTGGGCAGCCAGGACACGGGCCAGGCGCTGACGGGCGATTTCGCCCAGGGTCGCGTCTGCCGGCTTGTCCAATACCGACTTGAGTTCGGCGGCAGCATCATCGAGCTTGCCGGCCTCGACCGCGACCTTGGCCACGAACAGGCTGCCGTACTGGGCATACGCAGAACCGCCAAACTCGCTCTTGAGCTTGCCGGACAATTCCGCAACCTTGGCCGCATCCGGCGCGCCGGTTGGCGTCAGGGTGGTTTCCAGCAAGGCCTGATAGAGGTTCGAGGCACCTTGCGACTGGTTGCCCTGGTACTTCTGGAAGGCTTGCCAGCCGAACACTATCACCAGTGCCAGCAGGCCGCCGGTTACCAGTGGCTTGCCATTACGCTGCCACCAGTCCTTGAATGCCGCCAGCTGTTCATCATCGGTACTCGACACCCCAATACTCCTTTTCACCAAATCGGCTGTTGACCCGCTTCACGCCTGCGCGAGGGAAGCTTCCAGGTGCTCTGCCAGAGCATCCCAGGCAATGTTTTGTTGTTCGCCCTGGCCACGCAGGGGTTTGAAACCTACCACTTGTTGCGCCAGTTCGTCGTCCCCCAGGATCAAGGCGTAGAGCGCAGCGCTCTTGTCGGCCTTCTTGAACTGGCTCTTGAAGCTGCCACCACCGGCATTGACCAGCAGGCGCAGGTTCGGCAGGCGATCGCGCAGCCGCTCGGCCAGGGCAAGGCCGGCCAACTCTGCCTGCTCGCCGAACGCGCACAGGTAGACATCCACCTGACGGTTGATCGACTCAGGTACCTTTTCCAGGGTTTCGAGCAACAGGATCAGACGCTCGATACCCATGGCGAAACCAACGCCCGGGGTTGGCTTGCCGCCCATCTGCTCGACCAGGCCGTCATAACGGCCGCCAGCGCAGACAGTGCCTTGCGAACCCAGCTTGTCGGTGACCCACTCGAATACGGTCTTGCTGTAGTAGTCCAGGCCACGCACCAGCTTGGTGTTGATCACGAACGGGATGCCGGCGGCGTCCAGACGGGCCTTGAGCCCCTCGAAGTGCACGCGCGATTCTTCGTCCAGGTAATCTTCGAGCTTCGGTGCGCCGACCAGGGCTGCCTGGGTATTGGCGTCCTTGCTGTCGAGGATGCGCAACGGGTTGCTCTTCAGGCGACGCTGGCTGTCTTCGTCCAGTTGCTCCAGACGCGCCGAGAGGAACTCGACCAGCGCGTCGCGGTAGCGTGCACGGGCTTCGCTGGTGCCCAGGCTGTTAAGCTCAAGCTTCACCGCGTCACGGATCCCCAGCAGGCCCCACAGGCGCCAGGTCAGGACGATCAGCTCGGCGTCGATATCCGGACCGTCGAGGTTGAACACCTCCAGGCCGATCTGGTGGAACTGGCGGTAGCGGCCTTTCTGCGGACGCTCGTGGCGGAACATCTGGCCGATGTACCAGAGCTTCTGCACCTGGCCACCACCGCTGATGCCGTGCTCGAGCACTGCACGCACACATGCCGCGGTGCCTTCCGGACGCAAGGTCAGGGAGTCACCATTGCGGTCGGCGAAGGTGTACATCTCTTTTTCAACGATGTCGGTCACTTCACCGATCGAGCGTTTGAACAGCTCGGTCGGCTCGACAATCGGCGTGCGGATCTGGCGATAGCCATAGGTGTCCAGCAGGCCGGCCACGGTGCTCTCGAAATAGCGCCACAGCGGCGTTTGCTCGGGCAGGATGTCGTTCATGCCACGGATGGCTTGTAGCGATTTGCTCACAGAAAATCCTTACGAATCTGGGTGTCAGCCACGCGCGATCAACGTCGCGTCAGCTTCGGCCTTTTCGGCCGCTTTCTGGCGGATGAGCTTTTCCAGCTCATCGACCAGGTTGTCATTGGTCAGCTTCTGCGCGGGCTTGCCGTCGATGTAGATCAGGTTCGGCGTGCCGCCGGTCAGCCCGACATGGGCTTCCTTGGCTTCACCAGGACCATTGACCACGCAGCCGATCACGGCGACGTCCATCGGTACCAGCAGGTCTTCCAGGCGCCCTTCCAGCTCGTTCATGGTCTTGACCACATCGAAGTTCTGCCGCGAGCAGCTCGGGCAGGCGATGAAGTTGATGCCACGGGAACGCAGGTGCAGGGACTTGAGGATGTCGTAACCGACTTTCACTTCCTCGACCGGGTCAGCTGCCAGGGAGATGCGGATAGTATCGCCAATGCCGTCGGCAAGCAGCATACCGAGGCCGACTGCAGATTTCACCGTACCTGAGCGCAGGCCACCGGCTTCGGTGATGCCCAGGTGCAAAGGCTGGATGATCTGCTTGGCCAGCAGGCGATAGGCTTCGACGGCCATGAACACGTCGGAGGCCTTGACGCTGACCTTGAAGTCCTGGAAATCCAGACGGTCAAGGTGTTCGACATGACGCAGGGCCGACTCGACCAGCGCAGCGGGCGTTGGCTCGCCGTATTTTTTCTGCAGGTCTTTTTCCAGGGAACCGGCGTTGACGCCGATGCGGATCGGAATACCACGGTCACGGGCAGCATCGACCACTGCACGTACGCGGTCTTCGCGGCCGATGTTGCCCGGGTTGATCCGCAGGCAATCGACACCCAGTTCGGCAACACGCAAGGCAATGCGGTAGTCGAAGTGAATATCGGCAACCAGCGGCACGCTGACCAGCTTCTTGATACGACCGAAAGCCTCGGCCGCGTCCATGTCCGGTACCGAAACACGGACAATGTCGACACCGGCATCAACCAGGCGGTTGATCTGCGCAACGGTGGCAGCGACATCGTTGGTGTCGGTGTTGGTCATGCTCTGGACGGCGATGGGCGCATCGCCGCCGACGGGCACATTACCTACCCAGATTTTTCGAGATTCGCGACGCTTGATCGGAGATTCGCCGTGCATGACTTATTGTCCCAACTTCAGGCGAGCAGTCTCGCCACTGGTAAACGGCGCAACGTCAACAGGCTGGCCGTTGTAGCTGACCTGCACGCCCCGGGCAAAGCCCAGGCGTACCGCAAACGGCGGTTTGCCGGTCAGGTCCAGGCTGTCGCCCTTGCGCTTGATGGCGCTGAACAGCACCTTGCCGTTGCCATCGGTGACCGAGGTCCAGCAATCGGCGGTGAATTGCATATGCAGCTGGCCACTACCGGCAGCTGCAGGGGCAGCGGCCGCAGGTGCCGTAGCGGCTACCGGTGCGCTGGCAACGACTGCAGGTGCCACCGGAGCGGCCGGTGCGGGTGCCGGAACGACCGCTGCTGGCGCGGCTACAGGAGCCACGGGAGCGGCCGGCGCGACCGGGGTGCTGGTGGCCGGAACAGCTGGTGTGCTGGCAGGCGCTTCAGCGGCGGTCTCGCCCGATTCACCGGTCGCCGGTGCCTGCTCCAGGTTCAGCGGCGTGCTTTCCGGTTGCTGGGCGGCACTGACGGCCTGGTCTTCCGGCTCGTCCAGCGGGTGGATCTGGGTAGTGCCGTCTGCGCTTTCAACTTCGACATGTTCAAGGGCCATGTTGACCAGGTCGCGGCTGCGCTGGCTGCTCTGGTCTTGCCACCAGAAGAAGCCGCCGCCAATCACCACCACCAACAGCAACAGGCTGACGATGCGCAAGATGTTGTGCGACAGGCGAACCGGCTCTTCGATCCTGCCCAGCGCGTGCACGTCACTGCCCTGGGCGTGGGTGCCGGTACATTGGTCAAAGGCCTGCACCAGGGCAGCCTGGTCCATGTCCAGCAACTTGGCGTAGGCGCGAATGTAACCACGGGCAAAGGTATGCCCGGGCAGCTTGTCGAAGGCGCCGGCCTCAAGATTGTTCAGAGAACTCACGGTCAGGTTGAGCTTGCGGGCCACTTCGGCCTGGGACCAGTCCCTGCTCTCACGGGCCTGACGCAGAGTCTCACCGGGGTTCTCGCGAGTCGCTGCTGCTACTTCGGGATGCGCCGCTTTCATCATTGCTCCGACAGGTATTGCTGATATTCCGGCGTACCGGGATAAAGTCGTTGTAATTGCAGGCCCAGCTCGGTGGCCTTGTTCCGTTCTTCGAAGACATCGGCCAGGCGACTGCCCAGCAGCAAGCTGCGGGCACTGTGGTCGCTCAGCTGGCTGAAACGATCGTAGTAGTCACGGGCCGGCACATAATGCCTGTCTTCGTAAGACAACTCAGCCATTTCCAACAACGCGCGTGGTTGTTGTTGATTGAGTCGCAAAGCTTTTACCAGGTATTCCTGCGCCTGATCACGCTGCCCGAGTCTCAAAGCGGTCAGACCGAGGCTCTCGAATACCCGGGAACGCTCAGGATACAGCGTATCGGCCGCCGCTTGGGCAAACATCTGTTGCGCCTGTGCGTATTGCCCTTGAGCATAAAGGAAACTGCCGTAATTGTTACGGATTCGCGTATCGTCCGGACGGCTGTTCAGAGCGGTCAGGTAGTGCTTTTCAGCCAATGCCGGTTCGTCTTCGGCCTGATACACCAAAGCCAGGGCCGCATGGGCTGCGGCATCCTGGCTATTGAGGTCCAGCGCTTTTTTCAGCGGCCCTTTGGCCTGTTCGGTCAAACCTTGTTGCAAATAACCTGACGCCAACTGCACGTAGGCCTGTGCGGCCTGCGCGCGCCCCTCGCGCCCCGCCAGCGTGTCCGAACTCCCGCCGGACACGCAGCCTGCAAGCAGGGCGAGCGACAGGATCGACAGCGCAGCGCGCAAGGTCATGGAGTTCCTCTCTTCAGTTCCGAACAGCGCTGTCTTGCATGTCGCCGTCGACATTCAACTGACGCACGGCGATATAGCGCTCGCTGCGGCGGGTACGGTCCATGACCTGGCCGACCAGCTGGCCACAGGCCGCGTCGATGTCCTCACCACGGGTGGTGCGCACCGTCACGTTGTAGCCGGCATGATGCAGGTGGTCCTGGAAGCGGCGGATGGCATTGTTGCTTGGCCGCTCGTAACCGGAATGCGGGAACGGGTTGAACGGGATCAAGTTGATCTTGCACGGAACGTTCTTGAGCAACTCGGCCATTTCCACGGCGTGTTCGAGTTTGTCGTTGACGTCCTTGAGCAAGGTGTACTCGATGGTCAGCACGCGCTTCTCGCCCAGTTCGGACATGTAGCGCATGCACGACTCGAGCAGGACCTTGAGCGGGTACTTCTTGTTGATCGGCACCAGTTCGTTGCGCAGCGCATCGTTTGGCGCGTGCAGCGAAAGGGCCAGGGAGACGTCGATGTGCTTGGCCAGCTCATCGATCATCGGTACCACGCCGGAGGTAGACAGTGTCACCCGGCGCTTGGAAATACCGTAGCCGAGGTCGTCCATCATCAGGTGCATGGCGGCGACCACGTTGTCGAAGTTCAGCAGCGGCTCGCCCATGCCCATCATCACCACGTTGGTGATGGCACGGTCGATGGTGGCCGGAATGCTGCCGAACGACTTGTTGGCAATCCACACCTGGCCGATGACTTCGGCGGCGGTGAGGTTGCTGTTGAATCCTTGCTTGCCGGTGGAGCAGAAACTGCAGTCCAGGGCGCAACCGGCCTGGGACGAGACACACAGTGTGCCACGCTTGCCCTGGGGGATGTACACGGTCTCGACGCAGCTGCCGGACGCCACGCGCACCACCCATTTACGGGTGCCGTCGCTGGAGATGTCCTCGCTGACCACTTCCGGACCGCGAATCTCGGCAACAGCCTTGAGCTTTTCGCGCAAGGCCTTGCCGACATTCGTCATGGCGTCGAAATCGTCGACGCCAAAGTGGTGAATCCATTTCATTACCTGACCGGCACGGAAACGCTTCTCCCCGATAGAGTCGAAGAATTTTTCCATTTCCGGCTGGGTTAGCCCCAACAGGTTAGTTTTGCCAGTCGATGTCGTCATGGATTCACCCTCACCCGTAAGCTTTCGCTTAGCGAGTGGTTACCTCGGTAGCTGCGAAGAAGTAAGCGATTTCGCGAGCAGCAGCGGCTTCGGAGTCCGAACCGTGAACGGCGTTGGCGTCGATGGACTCGGCGAAGTCGGCGCGGATGGTGCCTGGAGCAGCTTCTTTAGGGTTGGTAGCGCCCATCAGCTCACGGTTCAGAGCGATGGCGTTTTCGCCTTCCAGAACCTGAACAACAACTGGACCGGAGGTCATGAAAGCAACCAGGTCGCCGAAGAAACCACGGGCGCTGTGCTCAGCGTAGAAGCCTTCGGCTTCGGCTTTGGACAGCTGCTTGATTTTCGAAGCAACGATTTTCAGGCCGGCGTCTTCGAAGCGGGTGGTGATCTTGCCGATCACGTTTTTAGCAACGGCGTCAGGCTTGATGATCGAGAAAGTACGTTGAACAGCCATGGTGTAACTCCAGAAACGTTAAGTGAAGCGAAAAATTAAACCCGCGAATTATACGCGGGTTCCGGGGGATTGCCTAACCTGCCGAGCGCGCTCAGTCGGCTTCTTCGATCCAGGCCGCCTGGATGGCTTCGAGAACCTTCTCGCCGCCACGTTGCGGATCGTCACTGAATTCCGGCAATGCCAGCACCCACTGGTGCAGATCGACGAAGTTCACATAACGAGGATCGACTTCCGGCTTGCTTTCGGCAAGCTGGATTGCAATTTCAAGTACATCAACCCATTTCAGGCTCATGTCAGCTCCAGATCAATGCGGCGCTTCGGCGGCGTGGTTGAGCGAGTACTTTGGAATCTCGACGGTGATGTCTTCGGTACCGACCTTGGCCTGGCAGGTCAGGCGCGACGTAGGCTCCAGGCCCCAGGCGCGGTCCAGGTAGTCTTCTTCCAGCTCGTCCGCCTCGTTGAGCGAGTTGAAGCCTTCGCGAATCACGCAGTGGCACGTGGTGCAGGCGCAGACGCCACCGCAGGCGCTCTCGATCTCAATGTGGTTGTCGTGTGCCACATCGAGAATGGACTTACCCGTTTCGGCCTCGACGACCATGCCATCCGGGCAGAACTTCTCGTGGGGCAGAAAAATCACCTGCGGCATCAGTTATTCCTCGATCTCATTCAGGTTGCGCCCGGCCAAAGCGGCTTTAACCGTCGAATCAAGGCGACGGGCGGCAAAGGCATCGGTCACTTGCGACAGACGCTTGGTCTGCTGCTCGATGGCAGCGCCATCGGTACCGCTCATCAAATCACGCAGGTCTTGCATCTGTTGCTCGATTGCCAGACGCTCTTCGGCATCCAGCAGGCGATCACCATCGGCATCCAGGGCACCCTGCACCGCCTCGAGAAGGCGCTCGGCGTCGACCTGATGCTCGCGCAGCTGGCGGGCCACCTTGTCGAAACCGGCATGTTCGAAGGAATCCTTGAGCATGCGTGCAATTTCACCGTCGGTCAGGCCGTAGGACGGCTTGACCTGAATGCTCGATTCGACACCCGAGCCCAGTTCACGCGCCGAAACGCTGAGCAGGCCGTCGGCGTCGACCTGGAAGGTCACGCGGATCTTTGCCGCGCCGGCAACCATGGCCGGAATGCCACGCAGCTCGAAGCGCGCCAGCGAGCGACAGTCACTGATCAATTCACGCTCGCCTTGCAGCACGTGAATCATCATGGCCGACTGGCCGTCTTTATAGGTGGTGAATTCCTGGGCGCGGGCGACCGGGATGGTGGTGTTGCGCGGAATCACCTTCTCCATCAGACCGCCCATGGTTTCAAGCCCCAGGGACAGCGGAATCACATCCAGCAGCAGCAACTCGCCACCATCGCGACGGTTTCCAGCCAGGGTATCGGCCTGGATCGCGGCGCCAATGGCAACCACCTGATCCGGATCGATTTCGGTCAATGGCGTACGGCCAAACAGGGCACCAACGGCCTCACGCACACGCGGCACACGCGTCGAACCACCGACCATGACCACGGCGCCGACTTCTTCTAGCTCCACGCCGCTGTCGCGCACCGCGCGGCGGCAGGCCTTGAGGCTACGGGCAATCATCGGCTCGATCAGGGCATCGAACGCAGCGCGGGTCAGCTCGGCAGACCAGTTGCCATAGGCAACCGTCACGGAATCGGCATCGGTCAGCGCTTCCTTGGCGGCGCACGCCGCTTGCAGCAACTGACGCTGCGCGCCCGGGTCCAGATCGGAGGACAGACCAGCCTGCTCAACCATCCAGCTGGCAATCGCGTGATCGAAGTCATCACCACCCAGGGCACTGTCGCCGCCGGTGGCCAGCACTTCAAAGACACCGCCGGTCAGGCGCAGAATCGAGATATCGAAGGTACCGCCACCCAGGTCATAGATGGCCACCAGGCCTTCGGCATTCTGATCCAGGCCATAGGCCACCGCCGCCGCCGTCGGCTCGTTGAGCAGGCGCAGCACATTCAGGCCGGCCAGACGCGCGGCATCCTTGGTTGCCTGGCGCTGAGCGTCGTCGAAGTAGGCCGGCACCGTGATAACCGCACCGACCAGTTCACCACCCAGGGTCTCTTCCGCACGCTGACGCAGCACCTTGAGGATGTCAGCCGACACTTCTACCGGGCTTTTCGGCCCCTGCACGGTGTCGATGAACGGCATGTGCGACTCACCACCGACAAAGCGGTAAGGCAGTTGCTCGCCCAGCTGTTTGACGTCTGCCAGGCCGCGCCCCATGAAGCGCTTGACCGACAGTACGGTGTTGAGCGGATCACTGGAAGCGGCGTCACGTGCCGCCTGGCCGACATCGATTCGATCGGCGTGGTAACGCACAGCCGAAGGCAGGATGACCCGCCCTTGAGCGTCGGGCAGGGGCTCGCTGCGGCCGCTGCGAAGCGCGGCAACCAGGGAGTTGGTGGTACCAAGGTCAATCCCCACCGCCAGGCGGCGCTGGTGCGGTTGAGGGCTCTGACCGGGTTCGGCGATCTGCAGTAGGGCCATGCTTATCTGAATACCAGGGGCGCCGCCAGCGGCAGCGCCGAGTTAATCGTCGAGGCGCTCTTCCAGCTGGCGCACTTCATAGGCGAGCTTGTCCAGAAACTGCATGCGGCGCATCAGGCGTTCAGCCTGTTCACGCTGCGCAGGCACATTCCAGCAGGCGGCGAAGTCCTCGTTGAGCGCTTCCTGGGCGACTTTCAAGCGGCGCTTGAAGGTGGCGACACCATCGAGGTCGGCACTGTCCTGCAGATCTTCGAGCTCTTCGCGCAACTGCATCTGTTGCAGCAAGAACTCGGGATCGTGGACGGTGACTTCCTGCGGCACTTCGGCACCACTGATGGTCAACAGGTAGCGGGCACGCCGGGGCGGGCTCTTGAGTGTCTGGTAGGCTTCGTTCAGCGCAGCCGAACGCTCCAGCGCCACGCGCTGTTCACGTTCGGAGGCATCGGCGAAGCGATCCGGATGAACCTCGCGGGCCAGCTCGCGATAGCGAACGGCCAACTTGTCGAGGTCCAGACGGAAGCCAGGTTGCAGGTCAAACAGGGCGAAATGACAAGGAGTACCCACGCTCAGCCTCAGACGTTGAAGCTTTCGCCGCAGCCACACTCACCGCGTACGTTGGGGTTGTTGAACTTGAAGCCTTCGTTCAACCCTTCCTTGACGAAGTCCAGCTCGGTACCGTCCAGGTAAGTCAGGCTTTTCGGGTCAATGATGACCTTCTCGCCGTGGCTTTCGAAGACCAGGTCTTCGCTGTCCGGTTGATCGACGAACTCCAGCACATACGCCAGGCCCGAGCAGCCGGTGGTACGTACGCCAAGGCGAATACCTTCACCCTTGCCGCGTCCGTCGAGAGAGCGCCGCACGTGCTTGGCGGCGGCTTCTGTCATGCTGATAGCCATCGAGACTCCTTACCTGCAACAGGCGAACTTAGAGCAAACCTTTCTTCTGCTTGTAATCGCGCACGGCCGCCTTGATGGCGTCCTCGGCGAGTACCGAGCAGTGGATTTTCACTGGCGGCAATGCCAGTTCTTCGGCCAGCTGGGTGTTCTTGATGGTTTCGGCTTCGTCCAGCGTCTTGCCCTTCATCCACTCGGTGGCCAGGGAGCTGGAGGCGATGGCCGAGCCACAACCGTAGGTTTTGAACTTGGCGTCTTCAATCACGCCCTGCTCGTTGACCTTGATCTGCAGGCGCATGACGTCGCCGCACGCCGGGGCGCCGACCATGCCGGTGCCAACATCCGGGTCCTCGGCATTCATCTTGCCGACGTTACGCGGGTTTTCGTAGTGGTCGATGACCTTTTCACTGTATGCCATGGTGCAATTCCTTCCTCATCAGAGAGCCGCTCTTGCCGGCGGCTACTTAGTGCGCAGCCCACTCGATCTTGGAGATGTCGACGCCGTCTTTGTACATATCCCACAGCGGCGACAGTTCGCGCAGCTTGGTCACGGCCTCGCAGACCTTCTGCGCGGCGTAGTCGATTTCTTCTTCGGTGGTGAAACGACCGAAGGTGAAGCGGATCGAGCTGTGAGCCAGCTCGTCGTTGCGACCCAGGGCGCGCAGCACGTAGGACGGCTCCAGCGAAGCCGAGGTGCAGGCGGAACCGGAAGACACTGCCAGGTCCTTGAGGGCCATGATCAGCGACTCGCCTTCAACGTAGTTGAAGCTCAGGTTCAGGTTGTGCGGGATGCGCGCGGTCATGCTGCCGTTGATGTACAGCTCTTCGAGGCCTTCGACCTGCTTGTAGAAGCGGTCGCTCAGGGCCTTGATGCGGACGTTCTCGCTGGCCATCTGCTCTTTGGCAATGGCAAATGCTTCACCCATGCCGACGATCTGGTGGGTCGCCAGGGTACCCGAACGCATGCCACGCTCGTGACCGCCGCCGTGCATGGTGGCTTCCAGACGTACGCGCGGCTTGCGGCTGACGTACAGGGCACCAATGCCTTTAGGGCCGTAGGTTTTGTGCGCAGAGAACGACATCAGGTCGACTTTCAGCTTCTGCAGGTCGATTTCGACCTTGCCGGTAGACTGAGCGGCGTCGACGTGGAACATGACGCCGCGGGCGCGGGTCAGCTCGCCGATGGCAGCGATGTCGTTGATGGTACCGATTTCGTTGTTCACGTGCATGATCGAGACCAGGATGGTGTCGTCACGCAGGGCAGCTTCAACCATGGCCGGAGTGATCAGACCATCGGCGCCTGGCTCGATGTAGGTCACCTCAAAGCCTTCACGCTCCAGCTGGCGCGTGCTGTCGAGGACAGCCTTGTGCTCGATCTTGGAGGTGATCAGGTGCTTGCCCTTGGTGCTGTAGAAGTGCGCGACACCTTTGATTGCCAGGTTGTCGGACTCGGTGGCACCGCTGGTCCAGACAATCTCCCGCGGGTCGGCATTGACCAGGTCAGCGACCTGGCGACGGGCGTTCTCGACCGCTTCTTCGGCTTTCCAGCCAAAGACGTGGGAGCGCGACGCCGGGTTACCGAAGTTTCCGTCGACCAGCAGGCAGTCGCTCATCTTCTGGGCAACGCGTGGGTCGACCGGTGTGGTCGCGGAGTAATCGAGGTAGATCGGCAACTTCATTGAATATCTCCTATCAGGCGGTCGCGCCGCGCGTCGAAACGGTCATTCGACGGCTGACGTCTCAATCTTGTCCAGCTGCGGTGCCCGGCCTGCGATACGACGCAGGTCCTGACGCTGGGCGACTTCTTGTACCTCACGGCGAGTGACAAGGTCAGCCAGGCTGATGCCGCTGAGGAACTCGTGAATCTGCTGGCTCAAATCACACCACAAGTGGTGGGTCAGGCAGGTGTCGCCGGCGTGGCAATCACCCAGCCCCTGACAGCGTGTGGCGTCGACCGATTCGTTGACCGCGTCGATGACCTGGGCGACCTGAATGCTCTCCATGCTTCGTGACAGCTGATAGCCGCCACCAGGGCCGCGCACACTGGAAACCAGGCTGCTGCGGCGCAGCTTTGCAAACAGCTGCTCCAGATAAGAGAGGGAAATGCCTTGGCGTTCGGAAATGTCGGCCAGAGACACCGGCCCATTCTGCGCGTGCAACGCCAAGTCAAGCATGGCAGTCACGGCGTATCGGCCTTTTGTAGTCAGTCGCATGGCTAGTAGGTACCACGGGGTTACGGGATGGGAGCGAGTATGCTATTCCCGAGCATTTAAGTCAACTATAAGACCTAGTGCTTTAGTCGGGTTTGCCGCTGAACGGCGGCCAGAATGATAGCAAACTAAGGGGCGTGTGCGCACGCCCCTTCTGTCAATGCGTCGACGTGTCGCTGCGCGCCTCGCACTTGACCTCGGCGAAGTCTTCTTCGCGCAGCGCCGGCAGCTCCTTGGCGCAGTAGTCACTGCCCAGGTTCTTCAGCGCACCGCACATGTCTTCCAGGCGCCCGTCCACCGCCTGCAGGTGGTCAAGCAGTTGACCAATGGCGCGCGCGACCGGGTCCGGCATGTCTTCGCTGACGCCATAGGCATCGAAACCGATTTTTTCCGCCATGGCTTTGCGCCGCGCTTCAACCTCGGCATCGGTCTTGACGATGATACGCCCCGGAATACCCACAGCCGTGGCACCCGCCGGTACAGCCTTGGTAACCACGGCATTGGAACCGATCTTGGCGCCGGCACCAACAGTGAACGGCCCGAGCACCTTGGCACCGGCACCTACCACCACACCGTCTTCGAGCGTCGGATGACGCTTGCCCTTGTTCCAGCTGGTACCGCCCAGGGTCACGCCTTGATACAGCGTGACATCGTCACCGATCTCGGCGGTTTCGCCGATCACGATGCCCATGCCGTGATCGATAAAGAAACGCCGCCCGACCTTGGCACCCGGATGGATCTCGATACCGGTCATCCAGCGCCCGAAGTTAGACACCAGCCGGGCTGGCCATTTCAAGTCACGCCGCCACAGGGCATGCGCCGCCCGGTGCAGCCAGATCGCATGCATCCCGGGGTAGCAGGTCAGCACTTCAAAAGCATTGCGCGCCGCCGGGTCACGGTGGAATACGCTCTGGATATCTTCCCGCAGACGCTCGAACATCTATTCTTGATCCTTGCGCTTATGCGGCTCGCCACGGGCCACTTTCTGGGTTTCCGTGAGAATGCCGCGCAAAATACTCATTTCCGAACGATTGACCGAGCTGCGCCCATACAACCGACGCAAACGCGGCATCAGGTGCTTGGGCTTCTCCGGGTCGAGAAAGCCGATGTCGACCAGGGTCTTTTCCAGGTGCTCGTAGAACAGCTCCATTTCATCCATGGTCGCCAGCTCGCTGCTGCGCACCGACGTCACTTCAAATTTTTCCACTTTCGAAGGCTGGCCTTCGGCCGCCAGCCAGGCCATGCGCACCTCATAAGCCAGCACCTGTACCGCAGCTGCCAGGTTCAGCGAACTGAAGTCCGGATTCGACGGAATATGCACATGGAAGTGGCAACGCTGCAGCTCTTCGTTGGTCAGACCGGCGTACTCACGGCCAAACACCAGGGCGATCTCCTCGCCCTGGGCGGCATGTTCGATGACTTTGCTGCCGCATTCGCGCGGATCGACCAACGGCCAGGGGATACGCCGCTCGCGGGCACTGGTGCCGAACACCAGATTGCAACCGACCAGTGCTTCTTCAAGGGTGGCCACCACCTGCGCGCCACCCAGCACGTCGTCAGCACCCGACGCACGGGCATCGGCCTCGTGCGAGGGGAAGTCCTGCGGGTCAACCAGCACCAGGCGCGACAAGCCCATGTTTTTCATGGCACGCGCAGCGCCGCCGATATTGCCGGGGTGGCTGGTATTGACCAGAACAACACGAATATTTTGCAGCAAGGCGAGCGCTCACAGACACAGGAAAGAAGGAGCAAATCTTACAGAACACACCGACTTTACGCTACGAAAGCAAATGTGGCCCTTCTTCGCGCAAAGTTTTCTGTTAGAATGTTCGGCTTTCTTTAACGACCCAGGTGAAACGTCCATGCAGCCCATGCTGAATATCGCGCTGCGCGCCGCCCGCAGCGCCAGTGAATTGATTTTCCGCTCCATCGAGCGCCTGGATAGCATCAAGGTTGATGAAAAAGACGCCAAGGATTACGTCTCCGAAGTCGATCGCGCCGCCGAGCAAAGCATCATCAACGCGCTGCGCAAGGCCTACCCGAACCACTCCATCTACGGTGAAGAAACCGGCCTGCACGCTGGCACCGGCGAAGAAGGCAAGGACTACCTGTGGATCATCGATCCACTGGACGGCACCACCAATTTCCTGCGTGGCGTTCCGCACTTTGCCGTGAGCATTGCCTGCAAATACCGCGGCCGCCTTGAGCACGCCGTCGTACTGGACCCTGTCCGCCAGGAAGAATTCACCGCCAGCCGTGGCCGTGGCGCCCAGCTCAATGGCCGTCGCCTGCGCGTCAGCCCACGCACCAGCCTGGAAGGCGCACTGCTGGGTACCGGTTTCCCGTTCCGCGACAACCAGCTGGCAGACCTGGACAACTACCTGGGCATGTTCCGCGCCCTGGTCGGCCAGACCGCCGGTATTCGCCGCGCCGGTGCCGCCAGCCTGGACCTGGCCTACGTTGCCGCTGGCCGCTTCGACGCCTTCTGGGAGTCGGGCCTGTCGGAATACGACATGGCTGCAGGCGCACTGCTGATCCAGGAAGCCGGCGGTCTGGTGAGCGACTTCACCGGCGGCCATGACTTCCTTGAGAAGGGCCACATCGTTGCCGGTAACACCAAGTGCTTCAAGGCCGTATTGACCGCTATCCAGCCGCACCTGCCTGCTTCGATCAAACGCTAAGTTTCGACCAGGCAAAAAAAAGCACCCTTCGGGGTGCTTTTTTATTACCTGCGGTTTACTGGCCTGGCTGGGCCTGGCTCAGCACCAGCTTGCCTTCTTTATCCAGCGGGATCTGCGAGCCCGGGTCACGATCCATGCGGATCTGCCCGACCTTGTCGCCGATCGAATACTTGACGTCATACCCCACCACTTTCTCGCTCAGGTCATTGACCGTGTTGCAGCGAGTTTGCGTGGTGGTATAGGTATCGCGCTCCTGCATCCCTTCCTGCACCTTGTTACCGGCATAGCCGCCACCGACCGCACCGGCCACCGTGGCAATCTTTTTACCGGTACCGCCACCGATCTGGTTACCCAGCAGACCACCCGCCAGGGCGCCGACCACGGTACCTGCAATCTGATGCTGGTCTTTCACTGGCGCCTGACGCGTAACGGTCACGTCTTTACAGACTTCTCGCGGTGTTTTCACGGTCTGTTTGACCGGCTGCACCGCCAACACTTCAGCGTATTCCGGCCCACTCTTGACCAGGTTGTAGGTGGCTACAGCACCTCCGGCAGTCACACCGACCGCTCCCAGAACCGCACCCACCAGCATTGACTTGTTCACGTGAACCTCCTGATCGTACCCGCAGGACATTGCCTGCCTTCTCCCTGCCTTGGAGCATAAAAAAAGGCGCGAGTTCAATACTCGCGCCTTTCTCTGCGACAAACAGCGTGGGAAAACTCGTTATGGACGCTCGTCCACACCGTCGGTTTTAGCCGGCGGAATCAGGTCTTCGCTGTTCAGGTTCAGCCAGATCAGCACCACGTTGGCGATGTAGATCGACGAGTAGGTACCCGCCATTACACCGACGAACAGGGCGATGGAGAAGCCCCACAGGTTGTCGCCGCCGAAGAACAGCAAGGCGGCAATGGCCAGCAGGGTCGACACCGAGGTCGCCACGGTACGCAGCAGGGTCTGGGTGGTCGAGATGTTGATGTTCTCGATCAGCGACGCCTTGCGCAGCACACGGAAGTTCTCACGCACCCGGTCGAACACCACGATGGTGTCGTTGAGCGAGTAACCGATGATCGCCAGCACCGCCGCCAGCACCGTCAGGTCGAAGGTAATCTGGAAGAACGAGAGGATACCCATGGTCACCACGACGTCGTGGATCAGCGAGATGATCGCACCCACAGCGAACTTCCACTGGAAGCGGAACGCCAGGTAGATCAGGATCCCGCCCAGTGCCAGGAGCATCCCCAGGCCACCCTGGTCACGCAGCTCTTCACCGACCTGAGGACCAACGAACTCGACGCGCTTGACCACCGCAGGGTTGTCGCCACCGACCTTCTGCAAGGCTTCGGCAACGCGGTTACCCAGCATCGGATCATCGCCCGGCATACGCACCAGCAGGTCGGTGGTGGCGCCAAAGCTCTGCACCACGGCATCATGGAAACCGGACTTGACCAGCTCCTCACGCACCTGCTCAAGGTTGGCAGGACGCTCGTAGGTGAGCTCGATGAGCGTACCCCCGGTGAAGTCCAGACCGAAGTTCAGGCCCTTGTGAAACCAGCTGAACAGCGCCAGTGCGGTGAGGAGCATGGTGACGGCGAACGCAACGTTGCGAACGCCCATGAAATTGATGGTACGTAACATGGCAGCCCCTTAAACCCACAGCTTCTTGATGTCACGCCCACCACAGGTCAGGTTGACCAGTGCACGGGTCACCATGACGGCGGTGAACATCGAAGTAAAAATCCCGAGGGACATGGTTACCGCGAAGCCCTTCACCGGACCGGTACCCATGGCGAACAGAATGCCGCCGACTAGCAGGGTGGTCAGGTTGGCATCGACGATCGCCGAGTAAGCACGGTTGAAACCTTCGTGGATAGCGCGCTGCACCGACATGCCGGCCGCAAGCTCTTCGCGGATCCGGGAGAAGATCAGTACGTTGGCGTCAACCGCCATACCCATGGTCAGTACGATACCGGCGATACCTGGCAGGGTCAGCGTTGCCCCCAGCAGCGACATCAACGCCAGCAGCAACACCATGTTGCCCGCCAGGGCGATGGTGGCCAGCAAGCCGAAGAAGCGGTAGATCGCCATGATGAACAGCGAGACGAAGAGCATGCCCCACAGGGATGCATCGATACCCTTGGTGATGTTGTCAGCACCCAGGCTCGGACCGATGGTGCGCTCTTCAGCGAAGTACATCGGTGCAGCCAGACCACCGGCACGCAGCAGCAGGGCCAGTTCCGACGACTCACCCTGCCCGTTCAGGCCGGTGATACGGAATTGACTGCCCAGTGGCGACTGGATGGTTGCCAGGCTGATGATCTTTTTCTCTTCCTTGAAGCTCTGGATTGCGACGTCTTTCTCGACACCGTCAACCACCTGCTTCTCGTAGCGCGTCATCGGCCGTTGCTCGATGAAGATCACTGCCATGCTGCGACCGACGTTGCTGCGCGTGGCGCGGCTCATCAGCTCACCGCCATGGCCGTCCAGGCGAATGTTCACCTGTGGACGACCGTGCTCGTCAAAGCTGGCCTGCGCATCGGTCACCTGGTCACCGGTGATGATCAGGCCGCGCTCGACCGCTGCCGAACGACCGCCCTCACGGAACTCGAAGACTTCAGTAGTGGCTTTCGAGGCACCGGGCTCAGCACCCAGGCGGAACTCGAGGTTGGCGGTCTTGCCGAGAATACGCTTGGCTTCGGCGGTATCCTGAACACCTGGCAGCTCAACCACGATGCGGTTGGCACCCTGGCGCTGAACCAGCGGCTCGGCCACACCCAGCTCGTTGACCCGGTTACGGACCGTGGTCAGGTTCTGCTTGATCGAGTATTCACGGATTTCTGCAATCTTCGCCGGCGTAATCGCCAGGTGCAGCACCGACAGGCCGTTACGCTCGGTGGTGGTCAACTCGAAATCATTGAAATTCTTGCGGATCAGGCTACGGGCCTGTTCGCGGGAAGCATCATCGGAGAAGCCCAGCTGAATGCCGCCATCTTGTTGCGGCAGGCTGCGGTAGCGAACACGCTCCTTGCGCAGCAGGCTTTTGACTTCACCTTCGTAGACCTTCAGACGGGCAACCATGGCCTTGTCCATGTCTACTTCCAGCAGGAAGTGCACACCACCCGACAGGTCCAGACCCAGCTTCATCGGGCTTGCACCCAGATTGCGCAGCCATTGCGGGGTGGTCGGTGCCAGGTTCAGTGCGACGACGTAGTCGTCACCCAGCGCCTTGCGTACGACATCCTTGGCTGGAAGCTGGTCTTCCTGCTTGGTCAGGCGCACCAGTGCACCCTTGCCCTTCTGGCCCAGGCTTGCATCCTTGACCTGAATACCGGCATCGGCAAGCGCTTTGCTTACACGATCCAGATCACCCTGGGTGACCTGCAGCGCCGTACTGGCACCGCTGACCTGAACGGCCGGATCATCAGGATAGAGATTGGGAGCGGAATAAATAAAACCGATCGCCAGTACCACCAGGATCAGTGCGTATTTCCACAGAGGGTATTTGTTCAGCATCACGCCGCCCGTTCAAGACGCGGGGCGCCTTGCGCGCCCCGTCGATTGGTAAAAAACTGAAACTTAGATCGCTTTGAGCGTGCCTTTTGGCAGGGTCGCGGCTACGGCGCCCTTCTGGAACTTCAGCTCTACGTTATCGGAAACTTCCAGTACTACGAAGTCATCGGCAACTTTGACGATCTTGCCAGCGATACCGCCATTGGTGACAACTTCATCACCTTTTTGCAGGTTGCTCAGCAGGTTCTTCTGCTCTTTGGCACGTTTGGCCTGTGGGCGCCAGATCATCAGGTAGAAGATGACCAGGAAGCCAACCAGGAAAATCCACTCGAAGCCGGTACCGGCTGGGCCAGCAGCGGCAGGGGCAGCAGCGTCCGCGTAAGCGGCGGGGATCAGAAAGCTCATTTAGCACTCCAGTTGCATTCAGTACTTGTTAGGGATCGACAGAACATCAGTCCAAGGGCGGCACAGGCAGCCCGCGCTTGGCGTAAAAGGCATCGACAAAGACGGCCAATGTACCTTGTTGAATAGCCTCGCGTAAACCAGCCATCAAACGCTGGTAATGACGCAAGTTATGGATCGTATTCAACATACTGCCCAACATTTCGCCGCACTTGTCCAAGTGATGCAGATAAGCACGGGAGAAGTTCTGGCAGGTGTAGCAGTCACAGGTCGGATCCAGTGGCGAATCATCATGGCGATGGAACGCGTTACGGATTTTCAGCACGCCGGTATCGACAAACAGATGGCCGTTGCGCGCGTTGCGCGTAGGCATCACGCAATCGAACATGTCGACGCCGCGGCGCACACCCTCAACGAGATCTTCCGGCTTGCCTACCCCCATAAGGTAACGAGGTTTGTCAGCAGGCATCTGGCCTGGCAGGTAATCCAGGACCTTGATCATTTCATGCTTGGGCTCGCCCACCGACAGGCCGCCAATGGCCAGGCCATCGAAGCCGATCTTGTCCAGGCCTTCGAGCGAGCGCATCCGCAGGTTTTCGTGCATGCCGCCCTGAACGATACCGAAGAGCGCGGCGGTGTTGTCACCATGGGCATTCTTCGAACGCTGGGCCCAGCGCAGCGACAGCTCCATGGAAATGCGCGCGACATCTTCATCGGCCGGGTACGGAGTGCACTCGTCGAAGATCATCACCACGTCGGAACCGAGGTCACGCTGCACTTGCATGGACTCTTCCGGGCCCATGAACACTTTCGAGCCATCGACCGGCGAGGCGAAGGTCACCCCCTCTTCCTTGATCTTGCGCATGGCCCCCAGGCTGAACACCTGGAAACCACCGGAGTCGGTCAGTATCGGGCCCTGCCATTTCATGAAGTCGTGCAGGTCGCCGTGCGCCTTGATCACCTCGGTACCCGGGCGCAGCCACAGGTGGAAGGTGTTACCCAGGATCATCTGCGCGCCAATGGCCTCGATGTCCCGCGGCAGCATGCCCTTGACCGTGCCATAGGTACCCACCGGCATGAACGCCGGGGTTTCGACCACACCACGGGGGAACGTCAGGCGGCCGCGACGGGCCTTGCCGTCGGTGGCCAGCAATTCGAAGGACATACGACAGGTGCGACTCATGCTTGATCCTCGGGGCCGCGCGGCGCCGGATTGCGGGTGATGAACATGGCATCACCGTAACTGAAGAAGCGGTAACCGTTCTCGACTGCCGCCGCGTAGGCAGCCATGGTCTCGGGGTAACCGGCGAAGGCCGAAACCAGCATCAGCAGCGTGGATTCAGGCAAATGGAAGTTGGTGACCAGGGCATCGACCACATGGAACGGACGGCCCGGGAAGATAAAGATGTCAGTGTCGCCGCTGAAGGCCTTGAGCACACCGTCACGCGCGGCACTTTCCAGCGAGCGCACACTGGTGGTGCCGACAGCGATCACCCGGCCGCCACGGGCGCGGCAGGCGGCCACGGCGTCGACGACGTCCTGGCTGACCTCCAGCCACTCTTTATGCATGTGGTGGTCTTCGATGCGCTCAACCCGCACTGGCTGGAAGGTGCCAGCGCCAACGTGCAGGGTGACGAACGCGGTTTCGACGCCTTTGGCGGCGATCTTGCCCATCAGTTCTTCATCGAAATGCAGCCCGGCCGTCGGCGCTGCAACCGCACCGGCGCGCTCGGCGTAGACCGTCTGGTAGCGCTCGCGGTCGGCACCTTCATCAGGACGGTCGATATACGGCGGCAGCGGCATGTGGCCGACGCGGTCCAGCAGCGGCAGCACTTCTTCGGCAAAGCGCAACTCGAACAGGGCGTCGTGGCGGGCAACCATCTCGGCCTCGCCGCCACCGTCGATGAGAATCTGCGTACCGGGCTTGGGTGACTTGCTCGAGCGCACGTGGGCCAGCACGCGATGGCTGTCCAGTACCCGCTCGACCAGAATTTCCAGCTTGCCGCCGCTGGCCTTCTGGCCAAACAGACGCGCCGGAATCACCCGGGTATTGTTGAACACCATCAGATCGCCCGGACGCAGATGCTCGAGCAAGTCGGTGAACTGGCGATGAGCCAGCGCCCCGCTCGGCCCGTCCAGGGTCAACAGCCGGCTGCTATGGCGCTGCGCCAGTGGATGGCGAGCAATCAGGGAATCAGGGAGCTCAAAGGAGAAATCAGCGACGCGCATGATGGTGTTCGGTTTGACAGGGCCGCAAAGTTTAGCCGAAAAGACAAAAATTCACCATGAAAGCTAATTGACCAACGGTAGGCACCTCTCTATACTTCGCCGCCACAAGCCCTGATGGCGGAATTGGTAGACGCGGCGGATTCAAAATCCGTTTTCGAAAGGAGTGGGAGTTCGAGTCTCCCTCGGGGCACCAAATCCAGGTTTTCGTCAGCTTTCGCATGACAGAAAACGCCTCAACAAAGCCCGCCCCGTGCGGGCTTTGTTGTTTCTGGCAGTTCTGCTCGCGCTCGCGCAGCGTACACACGCTCCGGGCATGAATCCTCTGGATTCAATGGCCCCACGCTCACCCTGGCTGATCAATCAGCACACCTACCTGGTGACCTATCACGTGCTTGGCTGGCAGAAAACAAAAACCCCCTGTTACATCGGTAACAGGGGGCTTTGGATTAGTCCTGAAACAGACTAATCAGTGCAGTTCCAAAATTACTGCTGCTGCGGCAGCTTGTCGATTGGGCCGCAGCCACCAATAATTTTGGAAACGGAAACCGATGGGTGGAACAGGTAGTCATACGAGCAGTTTTTTGGCTGGTTGTAGACTTGACCAGTGCAACCCGAAAGAAGGGCAACACCGGAAACTACAGCAACAGCAACCGATGCTTTCAACAGCTTTTTCATACAAAGTCCTTTAAATTATGAAGCACCGCCTTAATGGCGGAAATCCGATTATACGGAAATCCGGTGAATCTCTCCAGCCGCTCTCCACCGGGGCCTGCCAGGCCATAAAGATTAACCGCGCGACGCTGAAGTCCGAATTCAGACACAGCGCACCCGACGAACGCGGCAATCATGTTTCCGAACAATCCGGCCCGACTTTTTGTCGTGCTTTCATCGTGATGACTGATCGAAAAAGCAACTTGCACTTTTTATCCGGACAACTTCAAGACACCTGAAGCCAAGTGGCGAGATTCACGTGCGGTGTGCCAATGCATCACAAGAACAACAACATCAAACGTAATGATCAACCTGGACCCGCACCCTCATCAATCGAACATTTACCTGTTTGAAAGAGCGCTGCGGCGTTGCCTGCCTAAAGCGTTACCAGCATGGCAGCAACCGTGATCGCCATCACCACCGTTGCGATCCACCCCAGCCAGCGCAGCCGGGGCTTGATGACATTGACGCCCATCGTCCCGGAACGGGAGGCCAGCAACATCATGACGACCATGATCGGTACGGCGATCACGCCATTGAGCACCGCTGACCAAAACAACTCTTGAACCGGATCACTCGGGGTAAAACACAGCATCACACCCCCGAGGGTTGCAGTTGCGATCAGCGCATAAAAGCCTCGGCCTTCGCCTTTATCCAGGCGTGCACTCAGGCTGCCGGACCACCCCGCCGCCTCGGCCACCGCGTAGGCTGCCGAGCCTGCCAATACCGGAACGGCCAACAACCCTGTTCCGATAATGCCAAGGCTGAAAATCAAAAAAGCGAAGTCACCGGCCAGCGGCCGCAATGCCTCAGCAGCCTGAGCCGAGGTCTGGATATTCGTGATGCCTGCTGCATGCAAGGTCGCGGCCGTACTCAAAATAATGAAGAAAGCGATGAGGTTAGAAAACGCCATGCCCACCACAGTGTCGATCCTGATACGCATAAGGTGGCGTCGCACTTCACGCGGCGCAGGAGCCCTGCTTCCATTGGCGTCCTCCATTTCCTGCGCCGCTTGCCAGAAAAAGAGATAGGGACTGATGGTAGTGCCCAGCACGGCCACCACCATGAGTAACGTCTCATGGCTCAGAGCAATGTCGGGAATGACAATCGCACGCACCACACCACGCCAATCAACGTGTACCACGAACACCACGGCCACATAGGACAACAATGCAAGCGTCAACCACTTGAGCCAGTGCACATAAGCGCGGTAAGGCAGAAAGACCTGCAACACCAGGCACAGCAAACCAAACGTCACGGCATAGATATGCGCCGATCCGCCCACCAGCAAACGTAACGCCTCGGCCATGGCGGCAATGTCTGCCGCCAGATTCAACGTATTGGCCAACAGCAACATACTCACCACGGCCCACAGTACGCTTCGAGGAAAACACTGTTTGATGTTGGCGGCAAGGCCCCGACGAGTGACATAACCGATACGCGCGCTGACCATCTGAATGGCGATCATCAGTGGAAGTGTGAGCACCACGGTCCAGAGCATGGAGAAGCCGAATTGCGCCCCGGCCTGGGAGTAAGTTGCAATGCCGCTTGGATCATCGTCAGCGGCGCCTGTTATCAATCCGGGTCCCATACGACCCAGGCGCCGGCGTAGCCTGAACTTCCTGACTGATTTCATGGTGGCGCCCCGCAGCCTTGCCTGATCTACCAAAAACCGGAGCGCCCAGGGTCAAACCTGCGGCAGCTGATGAGTCACGCAGTGAATACCGCCCCCACCCGCAGCAATCGCGTCGATGTTCAACTGCACCACTTCACGGTCCGGATACAGTTCGGTCAGCAGGTCGAAGGCCTTCGCATCCGCAGCCTTGTCGCCGAACTGCGGAGCAATGACCGCACCGTTGATAACAAAGTAGTTGATGTAGCCCGCAGCAAAGTCAGGGTTGTTCTTATTGAAGCGACTGTTGCGCGGCTTCAGTGGTGGCGACACTGTGTGCACCTTCAACTTGCGGCCATCCGCATCGGTCGCGTTCTTGAGTATTTCCAGATGTGCCTTGGTTACCTTGTGGTCATAGGAGTCGGGGTCCGTATCGAGGTTGGCGATGATCACCCCGGGCTCGACAAAGCGCGCATAGAAATCGACATGGGCATCGGTGATGTCCTTGCCTTTGATCCCCGGCAACCAGATGATCTTGCGCAACCCCAGCCGCGCCTTGAGCTCTTCCTCGACTTCAGCCTTGCTCCAGTCACGATTACGGTTGGCATTGATCCAGCAACTCTCGGTCATGATCCCGGTGCCGTGCCCGTCTACTTCGATACCACCACCCTCGCCCACCAGTTCACTACGCAGGTAAGTCGCTTGCGCATCGTCAGCCAGCAATCGCGCCACACGGGCATCGTAGCTGTGCTGCTGCTTGTTGCCCCAACCATTGAAGTTGAAATCGACGGCGCCCAGGTCACCCTGTTCGGTAATGACAAAGTTGGCGCCGATGTCACGCATCCAGATGTCGTCCAGCTCGGTGACGATAAAGGTGGTGTTCTTGTTGCCACACAGCTCCTCGGCCAGGTCGCGTTCGTGCGCGCGGCACAGCACGACCACCGGCTGGTAACGGGCAATGGTACGGGCAATCAGGCCGATGGCCTCCTGCACATCGGCGGTGAAGTCTTCCCAGATGGCCTCCTGTGCGCCAAACGAAACGTAGGCACACGCCTGCTTGTCGCCCTCGTCCGGCATGAACCATTGCTTGCCGTCGGCCGCCAGCGACCGCGGGGCATTCAGGCCAAAGCCCATGGAAGCGACCAGGCCCAGGCCTGCGGTCGCTGAAACCTGCTTTATAAACTCACGACGCGTTGGCATCTGTTTGACTCTCTATCTATTCATCTTGCGGGTGCCGGGCAATCAACTGCCCGGTGCGGTCTTGAACTTGGTCCACACGCGCATCCGCGCACGCATGTCGGACTGCGGAATATCTTTGCCGGTGACCAGACGCTCGAAGGTCGCCTCCGGCGGGTAGATATCCGGGTTGTTGCGCATCTGCGCATCGACATCCGGGCGCGCCTTGGCGTTCGAAGTCGGGTAGCCGGTGAAATTGCTGATGGCCGCCATGTTTTGCGGGCGCATGACAAAGTTGATGAAGGTATAGGCGTACTCCGGGTGTTTGGCATCGACCGGAATCGCCATGTTGTCCATCCACACCGTGGTGCCCTCTTTGGGAATGCGGTACTGGAAGCTGACTTTCTTGCCGGCCGAGTCCGCCGTGCGCTGGGCCTGGGTCATATCGCCGCTGTATCCCAGCGACAGGCACAGGTTGCCGTTGACCAGGTCGGTCACCGGTTGCGACTGGAACTTGCGGATGTACGGCCTGATGGTGAGCAACAACTCGCTCGCGGCAGCCAGGTCTTCGCGCTTGGCACTGCGCGGATCGCGCCCCAGGTAGTTGAGCACCACAGCCAGTACTTCGTCGGGCGAGTCGATCATCGAGATACCGCAGTCGGCGAATTTCGCGGCAATTTCCGGCTTGAACAGCAGGTCAAGGCTGTTCACCGGCGCATCCGCCAGGCGCTGGCGGATCTGTTCGTCGTTATAGGTCAGGCCGATGGTGCCCCAGGTATAGGGCACCGTGGCTTTCGCGGCATGTGGGTAGTGGGTGCGCAGCTTCTGCAGGCCCGGCTCGATGTCGTTCATCGACTCAAGCTTTGCCGGGTCGAGCGCCTGCAGACTGCCAGCACGCATCAGCCGCTCGGCCACGGTGTCGCCGGGGAAGATCAGGTCGTAACCGCTGCCGCCGGTCATCAGCTTGGCTTCCAGCACCTCGCTGCCGTCCATCACGTCGTAGATGACCTTGATGCCGGTTTCGGCAGTGAACCTGGACAAAGTGTCCTCGGCGAAGTAATCGGCCCAGTTATACAGGCGCAAGGTTTTGTCCTCGGCGTGCACCGAGGCAGCAGTCGTCCCCAGCACCAGGCTGAGGGTGAACAACAACGGCGTGCGGCGGATGTTCATATCAAACCCCTTGAGTCTTCCAGCATGCGTTGACTTGACGGCCATCGAGCCCATAAAGCGCGGCGTACATCTCCGGGCGGCGGTCGCGGTAGATCCCCCAGGTCAGGCGTTCTTCACGCATCAACGCCAGGTCCAGTGTCTGCACCAGCACGCCGGGCGTGTTGCGGTCGGCTTCAACCAGCAGCTTGCCTTTGTGATTGCAGATGAACGAAGAGCCGTAGAAGGTCATTTGCAGTTCCGGATCGGTGGTGGCTGCTTCAAGCCCCACGCGGTTGGCCGCCACCACCGGCAGGATGTTGGCGGCAGCGTGGCCGCGCATCGCCATCTGCCAGTGATCACGCGAATCCAGGTCCGCCGCACCCGGCTCAGAGCCGATGGCCGTTGGAAACAGCAACACCTCGGCGCCCATCAGCGCCAGGCAACGCGCGGTTTCCGGGAACCACTGGTCCCAGCAGATACCCACGCCGAGGCGCCCATAGGCCGTGTCCCAGACCCGGAAGCCGGTATCACCGGGGCTGAAGTATTCCTTCTCTTGATAGCCGATGGCGTTGGGAATGTGCGTCTTGCGGTATACCCCCAGCAGGCGGCCGTCGGCATCGGCCACACTCAACGAGTTGAAGTAGGCGTTGCCGGCCTTTTCGAACCAGCTCAACGGCAGCACCACGCCGAGCTCAGCCGCCAATGCGGCAAAACGCTTGAGCACCTTGCTGTGCTGATACTCCTCCGCCAGAGCGAGGTGTTTGTGGTGCTGCTCAATGCAAAAGTACGGGGTCGCGAACAATTCCTGCAGCAGAATCACCTGGGCCCCTTGCGCGGCCGCTTCACGTACCAGCGCCTCGGCCCGGTCAAGGTTGTCTTGCAAGTTCCAGGTACACGGCATCTGTGTGGTCGCTACGGTCAGCAGTGTCATGGCGTTACCCCTTTACCGGCCAGGCCGGCTGCTGCTGGGTGATGCAATGCACACCGCCGCCGCCGTGGGCCAGGTGGTTGATCTGTACCGGCACCACTTCGCGCCCCGGGAAGGCCTTGGCCAGCACTTGGGCTGCCGCTTGGTCAGCTTCAATGCCATAGGCCGGCATGATGATCGCGCCATTGGCGATGTAGAAGTTGGTGTACGAGGCACAGAACACTTCGGCATCGACATCCACCGCCTCGCTGGCCTCAAACAGCTCGAGCATTTCAAAACGCCGCCCTTGAGCATCGGTGGCCAGTTCCAGCGCGCGACGGTTCTCCCGCGCAACCTGGGCATACACCGAACTCTGGTCACGGGTGGCATCCACCAGCAACACACCAGGGCGGGCGAACGCGCAGACGCCGTCGACATGGCCGTCGGTCATGTCGCCAGTGACATAGTCCGGATCACCTGGCAGCCAGATGGTTTTCTTCACCCCGAGAAAACGCGTGAATATCTCCTCGATGTCGGCCTTGCTCATGCCCGGGTTGCGGTTGGGATTGAGCAATACCGACTCGGTGGTGATCAGCGTGCCTTCGCCGTCAACATGGATGGCGCCGCCTTCATTGCTCAAGGCCGTGCCGAAGCAGTCCAGGCCGAGCTGGTTGAGCACGCGTCGCGCCAGACTCTCGTCCAGGTCATGTGCCGATTTGCCGCCCCAGGCGTTGAAACGCCAGCTGACACCGGCCAGCCCATGTTGTGGGTGGCAGATAAAGCTCGGACCGGAGTCGCGGCACCAGCTGTCGTTGACCGCCAGTTCGATCAGCTCGATATTCGCTCCGCACAGGTCGCTGGCGCTGGCTCGGGCCGAAGGATCAACCACCATCTTCACCGGTTCGAAACGCGCAATGGCATTGGCAACCCGGGCAAAGTCCACCTGCACCTGCTCCAGCGTCACGCCCCAGCCCGACTCCCACAAGGCCTGGTTATGCGGCCAGACCATCCAGGTCGCTGCATGGTTTACCCACTCTGCGGGCATGAACCAACCACTGTTCAGATCGCCGTTGCGCTGCATGTTTCTCACCTTCAGTTAAGGGATATTAATTACTGAAAACCGCTGTTGCGGTAAGAGATTCCATGCTATGGCTTCATAAATGCCCGAACAAACGATAGATTTAGCTGACAACTGATTAGTAGAGCTTATCAATGCTAAAGCACTGGCCTCCCTTGAATGCCCTGCGCGGGTTTGAAGCAGCCGCTCGCCTGGGCAGTTTTCACAAGGCTGCAGAAGAGCTGCACCTGACCCAGTCGGCGATCAGCCAGCAGATACGCAGCCTGGAAACCTTCCTTGAGCAGCCGCTGTTCTTTCGCAACGGCCGCAGCGTCAGCCTGACCGATGCCGGTTACGACCTGCAAAGCACCACCCAGGCCATGTTGCAGCAGTTGTCTGTGGGCATCCGTCGTCTGGAGCAATACCGCAAGCCCAATCAGCTGGTGGTCAACACCACCCCGGCCTTTGCCCGGCACTGGCTGCTGCCTCGCTTGGGGGATTTCCATCGCCAGCATCCGGAGGTCGATCTGTGGCTGTTCACCAGCTTTGACCCACCCGACATGGCGACGCAGACCATCGACCTGAGTGTGCGTGATGACCTCAGCGCCCAGGCCGAGTGCAGCCACCAGACCCTGTTCCGCGACCGCCTGTATCCGGCCTGCCACCCTGATCTGCTCAAGGTGCCTGTGGAGCAGCGCACCACCTTGCATGGCGAGCGGGAAATGGACTGGAGCCACTGGCTGGTTGAGGGCGGCGAGGCGGTAGGCCAGCGCAGTAACGGCTTGAATTTTTCCGATCCCGGGCTGCTGCTCGATGCGGCGTGTGCGGGTCATGGTATTGCGCTGGTGAGCCAGTTGCTGTCGACACAAGCCTGCGCGCAGGGCCTGCTACAACCGCTGTGCACGCAGACCGTGCGCGGGCCAGACTGGAGTTGCCTGACTCATCGCGACAGCGAGAAGAGCCCGCTGACGCGAAGCTTCAGCACCTGGTTGCAGGCGAGCCTGGCGGTAGAAGGGGTGGAGAGCTGACGGCAATGGGGCATCCGTAAACGAGGCTAAGGCAACTTAGTGATTCGACGGCGTATGCGGCATCGCCAAGAGATCAATCCCCAAGGCACGAATAACCTTGAGTACCGTATCGAAGCGCGGCTTTGCTCCTGGGGAAAGTGCCTTGTAAAGACTTTCCCGACCTAGTCCGCTGGCAGCTGCTACCTGTGCCATACCTCGGGCCTTGGCAACATAGCCAAGCGCCCTTATCAATTCTTCATGGTCGCCATCCGCTAATACCTGAGACAGGTACTCGCTGATTGCCTCATCGCTTTCCAGCAGCGTTGCCATGTCGAATGTGCTGAGTGTGAGGCTCATGATCAAACGTCCTTGACCAGGTTCCTGGCCAGTTGAATATCTCTGGATTGCGACGACTTGTCTCCACCCGCCAACAGCACGATTACAACGTTGTCACGGACGGTGAAATACACTCGGTATCCAGATCCGATATCGATGCGCATTTCGGATACCTGCCCTCCTACAGACTTTATGTCTCCCAGGTTTCCTGCGGCCGCACGTTCAATTCGTCGCGCTATCGCCAATTTTGCGCGAAGGTCTCTAATGGATACTAACCAAGTGGAAAATCCAGGCGTCTGAAGCACACGATATTTCACGTCATAACCCAATGTATCCCATTGGATACAAGCTGGCAACTGGAAGCCCATTTGTCACCTCGTAAAAAACGAGTGACTCAGATGCTCAATCTGCCAACGATGGCATGACGGAAAAGGCTGTGGGGCACAGCTGCTTCGCTATTTCGTGTAGCTCAATTCCCAAGATAATCTCTGGGCACTTCTAATAGAGGAGCGGGGCAGTGCACTACCGCTCCTTCCCTTCAGCAACCCGTCAACGTGGCCGGGCGACGCTCGCCTTCAAAGAAGAACGGACGAATGCGCACGCCGATCACATTACCGGCATACGCGGCGACCAACCACAACCAGCCGTGCACACTGCCTGAAGCGATGCCGCTGAAGTAGGCGCCGATGTTACAGCCATAGGCCAGGCGCGAACCGTAGCCCAGCAGCAGGCCGCCAATCACCGCCGCCACCAGCGAGCGGGTGGGGATGTTCAGGTTTGGGGCAAAACGACCGGCCAGGCCCGCCGCCAGCAGTGCACCGAGGACAATGCCGATGTCCATCACCGTGGTCACATCCTCCCACAGTGGCGAAGCCAGCGCCTTGGCGTTGGCCGGCACCTGCCAGAACGCCCAGCTGCCAACGTCCAGACCCAGGCCGCCCAGGGTTTTCGCGCCCCACAGGGCGAACGCCGAAGTGATACCCCACGGACGCCCGGCCAGTGCCAGGGTCGCATAGTTGAGCAATGCCAGCGCCACAGCGCCCCAGACCAGCGGCCAAGGCCCACGCAAAAAGCGGCGCAGGCCCTGGTGCTCACTGTGCGGCGCGGCTTCAAGTCCGCCATGACGGCGTTTTTCCAGTGCCACCGTTAGCCAGGCAATCAACGCAAACACGGCCAGGCTCAGGAGCAAGGCCGGCATCAGGCCAAAACTCTGAACAATCGAAGTGGCCGGAAACGACGGCAGGGAGAACCACCAGTCAACATGATGGGTGGCAGTTACCGAACCGATGATGAAAAACAGCAGGGTCACCAGCATCCGCGCATTGCCGCCACCGACGGTAAACAACGTACCCGACGCGCAGCCACCGCCCATCTGCATGCCAATGCCGAAAATGAACGCACCGAACACCACCGAAACCCCGGCCGGCGCCACCAGCCCTTTGACCGGCTGACCGAACAAGGTACCGGCATCCAGCGCCGGGAAGAACAGCAGCACAGCGAGGGTCAGCATCACCATCTGCGCCCGCAACCCCGCGCCGCGGCGCTCGTTGATGAATACGCGCCAGGCCGAAGTGAAGCCAAAGGCGGCGTGGTACAGGGTCAGCCCCAATGCGGCACCAACGATCAGTAGCAACACCTGGTTAGTGCCCACTTTGGCCTGGAGAAACAATGCACCAACAAGCAGCAGCGCCAGGGCGAACAACGGTGCTCCGAGGCGACGCTCAGGCACGGAGGAAACAGAAAGGCTCATCACAATATCCGGGGGACGGTTTTTCAGGCCGTAATTGTAGCTGCGCCAGTCGCCAAGCGGTGTAGGATTCCTGTCACCCTCCTCCTTGAGCGAGCCAATGTATGCAACTGAGCCATCGCCCCGTCCAGGTAACGGACATCCCCACGCTCTGCTGTTTTCCCCAGGGCGCGGACGAGCTGTTCTACATGTTCCCCAAAGCCCGGTATCCGTTGACGCCAGCACAACTGAGCGATGCCATCACCCAGCGCGAAGGTTCGACAGTGGTCGAGGGCGACGGTACCGTGCTGGCCTTCGCCAACTTCTACAAAGCCGAGCATGGCGGTGTGTGCGCCCTCGGTAATGTGGTAGTCGCCCCTGCTGCTCGCGGCCATGGTGTAGCGCGCTATCTGGTGCAGAGCATGATTGAACTGGCCCGCAGCCAGTTCAATGCCCGTGAAATCCACGTATCGTGCTTTAACCACAACACGGCCGGTTTGCTGCTTTATCCACAGCTGGGTTTTGTGCCGTTCGCCATCGAAGAGCGCCAAGGGCCGGACAATGCCCGGGTGGCGCTGGTGCAGATGAAGCTGATCGCCTGAGGTCCGCCCAGTACGCGACGTTACCAGCGCAGCCAGCGTGGCCCGAGCAAGGCCCCGATCAAGGTCGGAATCGCCATGCCCAGCACATACCAGACGCCCCAGAACGGTACTTCCATCTCTGGACAGTGCAGGCAATAGGCCAATGTCGCGGATGCACTGGCCAGCAAACCGGCCACACCACCGGCCAGACGCAACTGAGTGGGCGCCAGCGCCTGCAATGCTCGAAACAGGGCAAAAAAGCCGGGGATGGAGAGCAACGCGATATTGAATGGGCAGGTACGCCACGTACGACCGAAGATCAATGCCAGCTGCTGGTCTTCCGGCACCCCGCTCAACACCATCAGCGCCATCGCCCAGACGCCTAGCACCGGTGCCCCGATACCGCTCCAGCGCAGGCCGACGTCTAGGCCAGGCCGTGCTAAACGGATCACCACCAGCAACGCAGCGATCAGCAATGCGCCTGGCAACGCCAGCTTGCCCCAGAACAACGGGGTTGCAGCCACCTGCGCAAGATCGCTGCGTACCCCGAACAACATCACCGTCATCAGGCTTGCCCCAAGCAAAGCGATCAGCAGGCCAATCACCAGGCGCCGGGCAAACAGCCAGCGGTCGACCGGCTCAATGCCCGTCGCCAGCAGGGCGATCAACTCGTCCGTTTTCATCGTGCACCTCGTATCATCGCTGCGAGCACCTTGAGCCCCCGGTGGATGCCGATTTTCACCGCAGCGCCGGACAACCCGGTCAATCTGGCGGTCTCCTCGACCGACAAGCCCTCCAGCTTGACGTGAACGATCGGCAACCGCTGCTTATCAGGCAGTTGCTGCAGCAGTTTACCCAGATCACGCTGTGCCTGGGCCGGTTCCAGCTGCGCGTGTGCAAACAGCTCGTCGGCATCGTCCAGCACATCGTTCAAGGCATCTCGTCGGCCGTAGCTGCGCAGATGGTCGGCCAGCTTGTAGCGGGCAATGGCCTGTACCCAGGCGGTCAACGGCTGTTCACGCTGATAACTGTGCCGCGCGTTATGCACCGCCAGCAGCACCTCCTGCAGCAGGTCCTCAGCATCTTCCGGGCGGGCATACAGGCGCCTGAGCAAAAAACCACGCAGGTGTCCGCTCAACTGCTGCAGAAACTCCCGGTAAGCATCCGCATCACCGTCCAGCCCTGCCACTAACAAACCTTGCAGCGATGCTTCGCGCGCGTGCAGCAGATCACGTTGAGTAGTTCGTTCCATCCACGGCTCTGGTTACAGGGGGAACCTCAGAAATTGTCTGACGGGCAGACGGCACTGTCAGAAACCATAGCGGTTTTGCAGTGGCGTCGAAAAGGCCGAAAAAAAATTCTGCGTCGCTGTAACCGCTCGGCGAATCGCGGCGAACTACTTCACGAGCCGTAAGCAACATTGCCCGGCCCTTCTTACCTTTGGAGTATGACGACATGAAAACTTTCGCCGCTACCGCCGCCGCCCTCGCCTTTGCATCGATTGCTGGCACTGCCGTGGCCGCCTCTTCCACCGACGCTCCGGCACCCGCCATGGAAAAATGCTACGGCGTGGCCATGGCCGGCAAAAACGACTGCAAGGCCGGCGCCGGTACCAGTTGTGCCGGCACCGCCAAAATGGATTACCAGGCCAACGCCTGGAAAAACGTTCCGGCCGGCACCTGCACGTCGATCAAAACCCCCAACGGCATGGGTTCTCTGACCCCGAAACAATCCTGAGCCACTGCTACCGATAGGGGTGACGCGACCATGAACAGCACTGCAGACCTGGGCGCAGGCCTGGGACTCAAGGCCGAGCACTACGAACACGCCCTGGCCTGCACGGCCCCCGGGCTGTGGTTCGAAGTGCACCCGGAAAACTACATGGTCGCCGGCCCCCGACTGGCCTGGTTGCAGACCATTGCCGAACGGCATCCCCTGTCACTGCATGGCGTATCCCTGTCACTCGCAGCCGATCACCTGCCCGACATCGAGCATTTGCACCGGCTCAGGACACTGATCAGACAGGTGCAGCCGGCACTGCTTTCGGAGCACCTGGCCTGGTCGAGCTTTCAGGGCCAGTACCACCCTGATCTGCTGCCGTTCCCACGTAGCCATGCTGCGCTTCAACGCATTACCGAGAACATCCACTTTGCCCAGGACATCCTTGCCCGGCCCCTGGCAATCGAAAACCCCAGTCACTATGCGCAACTGGACGGGCATGACTATGGCGAGATCGAGTTTCTTGCCGAACTGGCCAAACGTACCGGCTGCACCCTGTTACTGGACATCAACAATGTCTGGGTCAGCGCGCACAACATGAGGTTTGACCCGCGGGCCTACCTGGATCAGTTCCCGGCGCCATTGATCAGCGAAATTCACCTGGCTGGCTGCAGCCAGGACGCCAACAGTTCGCTACTGATCGACTCCCACGACGCGCCCGTCGCGGCACCCGTCTGGGACCTGTATCTACATGTGCTGCACCGGATCGGGCCACGTCCGACATTGATTGAACGTGACGACAGGATTCCACCCTTCGATGAGCTGCTGCGCGAACGCGACTTCGCCCAGACGCTGCTCGACAACGTTGGTGAGCGACCATGAACCCTTCATCACTGGGCGCGTTTCAATCGGCCTTTATTGCCACCCTGTATGGTTTACAGGACTCGCCGGAACTGCAGCCTTTGACTGGCCAGGCCGGTTTCGCGGTGTATCGCAATACCGTCCTCAAAGGCAGCGTGGATGCGTTGCAGGCCAATTTCCCGACGGTCGAACGTCTGGTGGGTACCGACTGGTTTCGCGCTGCCGCAACAATACACGCGACGCAGACACCGCCCTGCGATAGTCGCCTGATTCTATATGGCGAACACTTTCCAGCCTTTCTTGAACATTTCGAGCCCGCGCAAACACTGCCTTACCTCGCCGATGTCGCGCGCGCCGACCGTTTGTGGATCGTCACTCACATCGCCCCCGACGACAGCGTGATGGACCTGAAGGCGATGACTGCCATCAGCCCCGGAAACCTCGGCTCTCTACAACTGCGGCCGCGTACAGAGGTGCGCTGGCAATGGTTCGCGGATCAACCGATCTACACCCTTTGGCACTGCAACCGCCTGGGCCTGCCAGTACCCGAACCACTTGACTGGAAGGGTGAAGGTTTGCTGTTGCGTCGCCAACGAGGCCAGGTGCTGTGGCAAGCCCTTGACGAAGCTGAATGCCGCTTTCTGGACGCCTGCGCAGCAGGGCTGACCCTGGAAGACGCCGCCAATCATCTGCTGGCTTTCGACGCCACACAGGACTTCGCCGCCCTGCTCGGCCGCCTGCTTGTCGCCGAAGTATTTGCCTGACCCTTTGACCGGAGACCACCATGCACACGCTCAGCGATACACCCCACAACCCCAAGGCTACAGGCAGCACTCGCTGGACTCGCTGGACTCGCTGCGCCGATCATCTGCACGGTTTGATCAGCGACTCGCTGTTGTCTCTGGTTGCCCGCCTGGGTATCGCCGCGATCTTCTTTCTCTCGGGGCGAACCAAGGTCGAGGGCCTGTTGAGCATCACACCCGGCACCTACGAACTGTTCAGGACCGAATATGTGTTACCGTTGCTGTCGCCGTGGCTGGCGGCACATCTGGCAACTTACGCCGAGCACCTGTTTCCGTTGTTGCTGGTGCTCGGCCTGTTCACCCGCTTCGCCGGGCTGGCGCTGCTCGGCATGACCCTGGTGATTCAGGTATTCGTCTACCCCGATGCCTGGCCTACGCACCTGAGCTGGGCCGGATTGTTGCTGGTGGTGATCGGCCGTGGCGGCGGACGCTGGTCACTGGATCGCTGCCTGGGTATCCGCTAGGCCCGGACAAAACGCTGCCTGAGCACATCACTCAACGCATCCACCAACAACACCAGCACCAGCATGGCGATGATCACCGTGCTGGCCTGGGCCTCCTGGAACAGGCTCAAGGTGGTGTAGAGCATCTGCCCCAGGCCGCCGGCACCGACAAAGCCGAGCACGCTGGCCATGCGGATGTTGTTCTCCCACCGGTACAGGCTGTAGGCCAGCAGCTGCGGCCAGAGGTTGGGCAAGGTGCCGAAGCAGAACGCCGTCACCTGGCTGCCGCCTTGCAAGCGAATGGCAGCAGCGGGTTCTGGCGGGGTGTTTTCCAGAGCTTCGGCAAACAGGCGTCCCAGCACGCCGGTGGTGTGCAATGCCAACGCCAGGGTACCGGCATTCGGCCCCAAACCTGCCGCCAACACGGTCAGCGCTGCCCAGACCAGTTCCGGTATCGCCCGCAGGCCATTGAGCAGCAGGCGTGCAGCACCTTGCAGCGGCCAACCGAAACGCCCGGCGGCAGGCAAGGCTATCAACAGGCCAAGGATGACTGCGAGCAGCGTGCCCAGGCCGGACATTGCCAGGGTTTCCAGGGCACCCTGGCCCACCGCGCGCAGCTGTTCGGGGCTCAGGTCGGGGCTGAGGAAACGCGCCGCATAGGCGCCCATCTGCCCTAATCCACCATTACCAAACAGCGCCTGCAAATCGAGGCTCAAATAGGCAAACGATCCCGCCACCGCTGCCAGCAAGGCGAGGATCAGTGAGGCATTGATCAGCCGCCTCATGCCAACCTCCCGCGCAACAGCCGGCTCAGTTGATCGGCCAGCCATACCAGCACAAGGAAGGCCAGTAGCATGCTTGCCACTTCGGCGCCGGCGAACATGCGCAGCGACAAGTCAATCTGCTGCCCCAGCCCGCCCGCACCTACAAAGCCCATCACCACAGACGCCCGGATCGCACACTCCCATCGATACACTGTGTAAGACACCAACTCTGCCGCAGCACCCGGCAGGATGCCGTAGAAAAAGGCGTTCAGGCGACCACTGCCAGCCTGCATCAGCGCATGCGCAGGGCGCTGGTTGATCGATTCGAAGATTTCCGCATACACCTTGCCGAGCATGCCGCTGTAGGTGATCGCGATGGCCAGCACTCCGGCGGTCGGCCCCAGGCCTACCGCGCGAACAAAAAGCAGGGCCCAGACGATTTCCGGCACACTGCGCAGAAAGATCAGCAGCCCGCGCACCGGCAATCGCAAGGTGCGTGACCAGAACCCCAGTTGCCCCCCGCGCGAGGTGGCGCCCAGGGACAGCGCCCGGCTGGCCAGCAAGCTGGCCGGTATCGCCAGCAATAGCGCCAGGGTCATGCCTGCCGTGGCCATCGCCAGGGTTTGCAGAATCGCCTCCCAAAGCAGCGCGAGAAACTCGGCATCGTGTGCAGGCGGCCAGAAACCGCTGACGAAACTGCCCATCTGGCGACGGTTTTCAGCTTCAAGCAGTACACCAGGATCAAGTTCGCTGACATGGATACCCGGCCACAGCAAGGCAAGCGCCAGCACCGTCAGCAGCAGCCTGGGCAAGGCCGCCGGGTCGCGCGTGTCAGCCGTCAGCATCGGGGAATCTGCAGGTTCAGCGTCGGCACGGGCACCGGCGGCGACCCCAGGTGCTCGTTGGCATAAAGCGCATCGAGCATGTCGCTGGAAACCTCGGCAGCCGGACGATCAAACGCCACCCGCCCTTCGCGGATACCGATCACCCGGGGGAAATGCGTCAGTGCCAGCTCCACTGCATGCAGGCTGGCAACCAGGGTAATTCCCCGCTCGCTGGCATGCTGATTGAGGGTTTTCAGGCTGTGCTCGGCCAACACCGGGTCCATGGCCGAAACCGGCTCATCGGCAAGCAGAAGCTGTGGCTGCTGGTACAAGGCCCGGGCGATTCCAACCCGCTGCAATTGCCCACCCGAAAGTTGCCCGCACTGGACAAAGAGTTTGTCGGCCATGCCCAGCCCCGCCAACACGGCACGTACGCCCGGTATATCCGATGGATGCAACAGATTGAACAGTCCGCGCACCGTGCTCCATTGCCCGAGACGGCCGGCCAGTACGGCGGTCACCACCCGCTGCCGCGGTGGCAGGGGCGGTGCCTGGTGAATCAGGCCGATGCGTGCACGCAGACGCTGGCGTGCATGCGCCGAAAGCCGCCACGGCGCCTCACCGAGCAGCTCGACGCTGCCGGTGGTGGGCGCTATCGCACTGGCGATCAGTTGCAGCAGACTGGACTTGCCGGCCCCCGAAGGACCGATGATCGCCACCCGTTCACCGGCAGCCACCTGCAGGTCGATCGCATGCAACGCCTGAACCTGACCATGACGCAGGCTGGTGCCGGTAAGCGTGACCGTCACTTGAGCAACTCAGCGGCGCGAGCAGCCTCCTCGATGCCCTTGTAGTTGTCCGGACTGGTTTCGATGAAGCGCGAAGCGGCCTGCAGGTCGAGGATCGCCTTGTCGCCGGGCTTGGCCGGGTCGAGGTCGAGGAACGCCTGTTTGATCTTCGCTTTCAAGGCCGGATCGAGGCTGCCGCGCACGGTCCAGTTGTAGTCGTAATAGCTCGGGGTGGTGGCAAATACCTTGACCTTGTTGGTGTCGACCTTGCCCGAGGCCACCAGTTTGTCCCAGACACTGGCGTTGAGCACCCCGGCGTCGACCTTGCCGGCCTGCACCCAGGCGGCGGTAGCGTCGTGAGCACCGGAATAGGCGACACGGCTGAAATAGGTTTCAGGCTTGATGTTGTCGTCCTTGAGCATGAAGTAGCGTGGCATCAGGCTACCGGAGGTGGACGAAATCGAACCGAAGGCAAAGGTCTTGCCTTTGAGGTCGGCCAGGCTTTCAATCTCAGGATTGGCCGTAATGAACTTGCTGGTGAACTTGGCATCCTGCTCGCGCTGTACCAATGGTGTCGGCGGGATGGAGCCCTTCGTCTCCTGGCTCTTCAAGTTTGCTTGTACAAAGGTAAAGCCGCCCAGCCAGGCCATGTCCAGGCGGTCGGTGGCCAGTGCCTCGACCACGGCCGGGTAATCGGATACCGGCACAAACTCGACCTTCATACCCAGCTTTTGTTCGAGATACTCTCCCAGCGGTTTGAACTTGCGCAGCAATTCGGTCGGCGCCTCGTCTGGAATGGCACTGACTTTCAACGTGTCGGCCGCTTGGGCCAGAAGGGATGAGCAAGACAGCACGAGGCCGGCAAACAGCGCCAGGGGACGTTTGAGCATGAAGGGTTCTCCGGTTCAATAGCGGGGAAATAGCCAACATCAGGCTGGCTTCAGAATTATAAGAGGCATCGGCGCAAAGACCAGCTTTGCTACAATCGGGCCTCACGATTTCTCGAGGTGCGTATGAGCGAGCCGATTCGTCTGACCCAGTACAGCCATGGCGCCGGTTGTGGCTGCAAGATCTCCCCGAAGATGCTTGAAGTGATTCTCGCCGAAAGCGGCACCCAGGCCCTGGACCCGAAACTCTGGGTCGGCAACGCCTCGCGCGATGACGCTGCCGTCTACGCCCTCGATGACGAACGCGGCGTGGTCTCGACCACCGACTTCTTCATGCCGATTGTCGATGACCCGTACGACTTCGGCCGCATCGCGGCCACCAACGCCATCAGCGATATTTACGCCATGGGCGGCGACCCGCTGATGGCCATCGCCATTCTCGGATGGCCTGTCAATGTGCTGGCCCCGGAAGTGGCCCGCGAAGTGATTCGTGGCGGTCGTGCCGTGTGCGCCGAGGCCGGTATTCCACTGGCGGGCGGTCACTCCATCGATGCCCCCGAGCCGATCTTTGGCCTGGCGGTGACCGGCGTGGTGCAAAAGCGCCACATGAAGCGCAACGACACCGCGACGCAAGGCTGCCGCCTGTACCTGACCAAGCCTCTGGGCATCGGCATCCTCACCACCGCCGAGAAAAAATCCAAACTGCGTGACCAGGACAAGGGCCTGGCCCGCGACTGGATGTGCACCCTCAATACCCCAGGCAGCCGCTTCGGCAAGCTCGCGGGCGTCAAGGCCATGACTGATGTCACCGGTTTCGGCCTGCTGGGCCACCTGGTTGAACTGGCCGATGGCAGCGGCTTGAGCGCGCGCCTGAACTACAGCGCCGTGCCACGCCTGCCAGGCGTCGAGCATTACCTGGCCGAAGGTTGCGTACCGGGCGGCACCCTGCGCAACTTCGAGAGCTATGGCGAGAAAATCGCGCCGCTCAGCGAGGAGCAGAAGCACCTGTTGTGCGACCCGCAAACCAGCGGCGGGCTACTGGTGGCCGTGACGCCTGAAGGCGAAACAGAGTTTCTCGCGGTTGCCGCCGAACTGGGCCTGAACCTGGCACCGGTCGGCGAACTGGTCGAGCGACAGCGTTATGCGGTTGAGGTGCTGTAATGCGTGACAACACCACCGACTACCGCCAGCTGTTTCTGAACGATGTGCCGATGATGGACATGCGCGCCCCGGTCGAGTTTGCCAAGGGCGCCTTCCCCAAGGTGATCAACCTGCCGTTGATGACCGACCTGGAGCGGCAAAAGGTCGGTACCTGTTACAAGCAGCACGGTCAGCAGGCGGCCATTACCCTGGGCCATCAACTGGTCAACGGCCAGACCAAGGATGAACGCATTGCGGCCTGGGCGGCCTTCGCCCGGGCCAACCCGCAAGGTTATCTGTACTGCTTTCGTGGCGGCCTGCGCTCACAGATCGTTCAACAGTGGCTCAAGGAAGAAGCCGGTATCCAGTACCCCAAGGTCATCGGTGGCTACAAGGCCATGCGTAACTTTCTGATCGAAACGACCGAGCAGGCAGTTACCGAATGCGACTTTGTGTTGATCGGCGGCCTTACCGGTACCGGCAAGACTGAAGTACTGCAGGAGCTGGACAACGCGCTGGACCTGGAAGGGCATGCCAACCACCGTGGTTCGAGCTTTGGCAAGCGCGCCACTGGCCAGCCGGTGCAAATCGACTTCGAAAACTGCTTGGCGATCGATGTGCTGAAAAAGCGCGCCGGCGGTATCGAGCAGTTCGTGCTGGAAGATGAAGGCCGGATCGTCGGCAGTTGTTCGCTACCGCTGGCACTGTACCAAGGCATGCAGCGCTACCCGCTGGTGTGGCTGGAAGACAGCTTCGACAACCGTGTCGAGCGTATTCTTGGCGACTATGTAACCAACTTGTGCGCCGAATTCGTGGCGTTGCACGGAGACGAGCGTGGCTTCAGCCTGTTCGCCGAACGCCTGACCCAAAGCATGCACAACATCCTCAAGCGCCTGGGCGGTGAACGCTATCAGCGTTTTTCCGGGCAACTGCAACAGGCGCTGGGCGAGCAACTGCGCAGTGGCGCCGTCGACCTGCATCGCGCCTGGATCAGCGGCCTGCTCAGCGAATACTACGACCCGATGTACGCCTACCATCGCGACAGCAAGGCCGGGCGCATCGAGTTTGCCGGCAATCACAGCGAAGTGCGCGAGTACTTGCGGGCCCGTGCCGCCCGGCACTGATCGCCTGCCCTCAAGGCTCGAGCAGTTTGCCCAGTTCGTCTGCGCGTGCCTTGGTCAACTCCAGCACACAACCTGCACCATTGAGTTGATCGATGGTGCCGCCAGTGAGGCTGTAGTACAGCTTGCAGTTGGCGTCGCGGTACTTGATCCATAGCCGCTGGGCATCGCGCAACTGCGTCTGCTGAGTCGGCTCAAGGGTCGCCATGGCCTTCTTGTAGGCACCATTGAGACGGGCATCCTGGCGGTCGATTTCGGCGCCGTTACAGTTGTTCATGTCCAGCGTGGTTTCGGCAGTTTGCATGCATTGGCTGTAGGCGGGTGAATCGCTCTGGGCGACGACAACCGGGGCAATGGCCGTCATCAGACATGCGGCCAGCAACGTACGTTTCATTCAGGAAACTCCATGTAAGGGGCCTCAGCATGCAGGGCGCGAGGATGTTCCACAAGGGGACGCCATACGCATCACCTGCAGGAGCCAGGCTTGCCGGCGAACAGGCACTGCGGTACTTCTGGTACACCGCGTTATCGTTTTTCGCGGGCAAGCCTCGCTCCTACACAACTGTGCGGCAGGCCATACACATCACCTGTAGGAGCCAGGCTTGCCGGCGAACAGGCACTGCGGTGACTCTGGTACACCGCGCTTTCGTTCTTCGCGGGCAAGCCTCGCTCCTACACAGCTGCGCGGAAGGCCATACACATCACCTGTAGGAGCCAGGCTTGCCGGCGAACAGGCACTGCGGTGCTTCTGGTACACCGCGTTATCGTTTTACGCGGGCAAGCCTCGCTCCTACACAACTGTGCGGCAGGCCATACGTATCACCTGTAGGAGCCAGGCTTGCCGGCGAACAGGCGCCGCGGTGACTCTGGTACACCGCGTTATCGTTTTTCGCGGGCAAGCCTCGCTCCTACACAACGGTGCGGCAGGCCATACATATCACCTGTAGGAGCCAGGCTTGCCGGCGAACAGGCGCCGCGGTGACTCTGGTACACCGCGCTTTCGTTCTTCGCGGGCAAGCCTCGCTCCTACAGTGAGGCTGCGCCACATACCTGTGCGATACGCGCGCGCAACCAGCGATGCCCTGCGTCACCTTCACGGCGCTGATGCCAGGCCTGCTGAAAGCCAAAGGCCTTGATCGCCAACGGCGGCTCGAAGCGACGCAGGCGCGGGTCGAGCTTGCCATTGTCGAGACTGCGCCGGGCCACCGTGAGGATCAGATCGGTACCGGCGATCACCTCCTGCGCTGCCGCCCAGTGAGGCAGCGCCAATGCAACCCGGCGACGGGCGCCGATGGCCGTCAGCGCAAGATCGATTTCATTGTCGATACCGGGTCGCACCGCCACAAGTACATGCGGCCTTGCCAGCCAGTCCGCTAGTTCCAGCCCGCCCCGGGCCGGCAAACCATTGCGGTCGGCAATGCAGGCAAAACGCTCTTCGAACAATGTTTCAATCCGCAACTCGGCAGCTACTTCCGGAAACACGCCCAGCGCAAGGTCGGCCTCACCATCGAACAAATGGCCCAGCATCGCCTCCCGGCTACCCTGGGACACCACAAGGTCAACACCTGGCGCTTCCTCGCGCAGCAGCCGCATCAGTCCAGGCAACACCACCCGCGCACCGTAATCCGACATCGCCAGACGAAAGCTGCGTCGCGCTTTACCGGGATCGAATCCAGGGTGGGCAAGCAAGGTATCGAGCTGCTCCAGCGCCTGCTGCAACGGCTCGATCAAGGCCTGCGCACGCGCCGTGACGTGCAGGCGGCCACCACGGCGCACCAGCAAGGGGTCGGCAAACAGTTCACGCAGTTGCGCCAGTGCATGACTCACCGCCGGCTGGCTGCGGTGCAGGCGCAACGCTGCGCGTGAAACGTGCTGCTCAACCAGCAAGGCATGCAAGGTCAGCAAAAGGTTCAGGTCAATACGGCGCAGATCATCCATCAGACGAATAACTCCCGTGCAGCATTCGAATTTCCATTACCAGCATGGATAGCAAAGACTTTACCAAGCCGTTTCCAAGGAGTCTTGCCATGAGTTTTTCCTTTGCACCTGCTGCGCTGCTGCCGCTGACAATCGCCCTGCTCGCTGGCGCCGCCGTGCCGTTCCAGGCCGGCAGCAATGCCGCCCTGGGCCGCTTGCTCGGTCATCCCCTGTGGGCAACGCTGGTGTCGCTAGGAGTGAGTGTGTTGATGGTGATCCCCGCGCTGCTGGTCATGCGTGCACCCCTGCCGCAGATCGGCGCTCTGGCCCAGGCGCCCTGGTGGGCCTGGCTGGGCGGCGTGGCCGGGGTTGCGTATATCACCGCCGCCCTGATGCTCACCCCACGCCTGGGGGCTGCCGGGTTCATCGTGTGCGTGATTGCCGGCCAGGTGGTGTCATCACTGGTGATCGACCAATGGGGGCTGATGGGCCTGGCGCAACGTCCAGTGAACGGCTTGCGCCTGGCCGGGGTCGGCCTGATCGTGCTCGGCATGCTGGTGGTGCAATGGGGGACGTCGACGTCGGCTAGATAGCGTTCGCCCCATTCGGCTGAACATACGGTGGCGGTTCCAGTGCCCGATTGATTTCGAAGCGCAGGCTGGGCGCCTGGATGGCGAAACTGATGGCTAAACCCAGCACCACGACCAGCACAGCGTCGAGCCAGTGCCAGCCGGGTATCGCCTCACCCTGACGCGCCTGACGCCACCACCAGGCTTGCCCCAGGCAGAAGCCGAAGATCGCCAGCAACCAGATGTAAAACCCGGGGGCAAAGTGCGTCAGGTTGACGAAGTTATAGCTGCGGTTGTCGGGCATCCGATCGATGCCCAGGCTGGTCAGCGCCAGATACAAAGCGCCAAGACCCAGCACCAACGACACACGGTGCCAACGACGGTGCACGAGAATCGCCAGGCCCAGCAAGGGATTGGCGAACCAGCCGTACATGCCGAAGACCAGGCCCCATGGGCCATAGATCAGTGCCTGCAAGGCATGCAGGCGCCCGTCGCCACTCAAGTACATGGCGTTGAAACACAGGCTCGCCAAAAACAGCGCCAGCGTGACGGAGACATAGCGGCTAGCCAGCTTCACTCGCCACGCTCAAGCAAAAGGCCATAAAGCCCGGAGTCGGAAAGTTCGCCAGCCACACACCAGCGTTCCCGCAGAGTACCCTCAAGGACAAAGCCCAGGCGTTCGAGTAGGCGTGCCGAGGCCGAGTTGCGTGGGTCGATCTCCGCTTCAAGGCGGCGCAGGTTCAACGCCCGGGACAGGTACTGAATGAAGTGCTCCAGCGCTTCACCCATAAAGCCCTGGCCCTGTGCACCACTGGCCAGGCAATAACCGATTTCACCGCGACGTGAGTCACGACCAAAGTGATAACACTGGCACATGCCGATCAGTTCATCGCTGTCACGCCGGTAGATACCCAGCTTGAGCACGTGCCCCTGCGCAAAAGCCTGACGGTCAGCCAGCAGTGCAGCATGCGCTTCGTCCAGAGTGCGCCATGGCGCGTGGTTCCAGAAGCGCATGACCTGCGGATCGGCCATGATGCCAAACCAGGCGCCGGCATCTTCGGCACCCATGGGCCGCAAGTCCAGGCGCGGGCTGTGCAGGCAAAGGTCGTGGGGGAAAGTGTGAAGGTGCGACACGGTAGAACTCCTGTTCTGTCCGAAGAGCCGCACAGTCTACCGCATGGTTGCCAGGCACCGCGCTGAGAACAGCAACCTGGCATCTACAGCCTTCAGGCGACTTCTGCTCCCTCCGGCGGCCAGATCGGCTCATTGGCTTCGAGCGGTGGCAAACCGTAGGCAGCCCGGGCTGCATCGCAACTCGGGTTGGGCTGACCATCCACCCAGGCCGCCTCAAACTCACGGCAAGGGCTGGAGCGCTGCTCATAAATGCTGCAGCTGACACCTTTGCCGATCTCGCCCTCAAGGCTGATACAACGGCATGGTTTGCTGTCGGTGCCGATCATCGCTACACGGGTAGGATTGATCTGTACCACCAGATCGTCGGGCACCAAGCCTCCCGCCGATGTGCACTCACCCCAGAAAAAAGACACACGGAAAAACCCGCAGCAGGCGCCGCAGTTCAAACAAGGATTATGTTCGGACATGATGAGAAGACGGGGGGTAAGTTTATCGTTATTGGGAGAAAACCCGCCGCCATTCTATGCTTCGCCAGCGCTTTGGGAAGGGGGGAGATGTATAAATAGTTTGCGCCTGACGGGCGGTTGAATGTGCCAGGATGGCGGCCGTTTCACCGCCGATCGCTGACTGTTACCTGCTCCCACAGGTCTGTAAGAGCAGGCTTATTGCTGAAGGGCTTATTTCTGCGCCTTGCCAACGCCGTCAGTACGGAACATCTGGCGAATACCGCGCACCGCCTGGCGGATACGGTCCTGGTTTTCGATCAGGGCAAAACGCACGTGATCATCGCCATAGTCACCAAAGCCGATACCCGGCGACACGCAGACCTTGGCCTCGGCCAGCAGCTTCTTGGAGAACTCCAGCGAGCCCAGGTGCGCGTACTCGGGCGGGATTTTCGCCCAGACGTACATCGACGCCTTGGGATTCTCGACCATCCAGCCCAGTTCGTGCAGCCCTTTGACCAGCACATTGCGGCGTTGGCGGTATTGCTCGGCAATGTCGCGCACGCACTGCTGATCACCTTCCAGCGCAGCGATTGCCGCTACCTGCAGCGGGGTGAAGGTGCCGTAGTCGTGGTAGCTCTTGATGCGCGCCAGGGCGCTGACCAGTTCCGGGTTACCGACCATGAAGCCAATACGCCAGCCGGCCATGTTGTAGCTCTTGGACAGGGTGAAGAATTCCACCGCAATGTCCTTGGCGCCCGGCACCTGCATGATCGAAGGTGCCTTCCAGCCGTCATAGACGATGTCGGCGTAGGCCAGGTCGTGGATTACCAGCACATCGTACTGCTTGGCCAGCGCCACCACCCGCTCGAAGAAGTCCAGTTCGACACACTGCGCGGTCGGGTTGGAGGGGAAACCGAGAATCATCATCTTCGGTTTCGGAATCGACTCGCGGATCGCGCGTTCCAGTTCGTTGAAGAAATCCACACCCGGCACCAGCGGCACCGAACGCACCTGGGCACCGGCGATCACTGCGCCGTAGATATGGATCGGGTAGCTGGGGTTGGGCACCAGCACCGTGTCGCCATGGTCCAGCGTGGCCAGCATCAGGTGAGCCAGGCCTTCCTTGGAACCAATGGTGACGATGGCTTCGCTTTCCGGGTCGATCTCGACCTCGTAGCGGTCTTTGTACCAGCGCGAAATGGCCCGGCGCAGGCGTGGAATACCGCGGGAAGTCGAGTAGCCGTGGGTGTCTTCACGCTGGGCGACCTGAACCAGTTTTTCGACGATGTGCGGTGGCGTGGCCCCATCCGGGTTGCCCATACTCAGGTCGATGATGTCCTCGCCACGACGGCGCGCAGCCATCTTGAGTTCGGCGGTGATGTTGAAAACGTAAGGGGGGAGACGATCAATGCGCGCAAAGCGGCGCGGCGAACCTTGGTCAGCCATGGTTTCCTCGAAGACGTAAGCGCCCGGAACCGTCCGAGCGACGTTGGCCACTGCGGTGGCCAGCGCCAACAATAGAGCCTGGACGGGCTGCCTGTCCAGTCAGCGGAGCACCTTCAATGGCAGCCACTCTCCCCGGGAAGGCTCAACGGATATCTTTGTACGCTGTCGGGTCCCATTTGACCGGCGCTGCAAGGGCACTGCCCGGCTGGAACGCTGCCCCCTGAATGCTGGAGAAAGCAGTACCTTTGTCACCCAGGCTGACGTAGCGTTCATCTTTCTCGGATTCGGTGATCCGCGTGTAGGAATGCTTGCGCATCGCCTGGTACTTGCCGTCATCCCGGCCCAGTGCCTGGTGGTAGTTATCCAGGTAAGCCTCACTGAGCTTGAGCATCTTGTTCAGTTTCACGCCCCAGCGTGTCAGGCACACTTCGGCAAGATGCCGGACGATCAGGCCGGGTTCGGCCAGTACCTTGCCGCTACCCGCACCGTCAGCCGAAGCATTGCCCACCAGCGTCGCGTGCCGCCCAGGCATCGGGTAGACATGGCATCGGGTACTGGCATGGACAGTAGGGATCACACAGGAAAAACCCTTGGAGCGCTCGTCCCGCGAGTAGAAGCCCACATACTGCTTCACGTTTTCGCCCAGTTGCACCCGATGGCGATCGAAATTACCTATCCCTGGAACCGGGTCAATGGCAAAGATATTCACCGGGAGCTTTTTCAGTTCATTGTCGGCGAGCATCGCATTGGCCAGCATATGGCAACTGACGCCACCGCGGCTCCAACCCACCAGGTTGACCTGGGTCGGGACAATGCCGTCCTTGCGAAACTGCTTGATGATCTGTTCCTGAAGCATCTGTGGCGTGATCTTGCGTTCGCCATAGTTGTAGGTCCGCCAGAACCAGGAGGCTGTCGCTGTCGACGCTGGAATCGGCACACCGGCCGCTTTCAGGCGCTGGTACTCCTCCTCGCTCAGTTCCTTGCGCTGCCAGTTGCTGCGGCCTTTGATGATCTGCAGGGCATGCTGGACATTCTCCTCCCAGCCTTTACCGAACAGGGTCTGGCTCCAGTTGTAATAGCCGCCGGGCTCAACGAACAGATCGTCAGCTTGCAGGTTGCCGCTGCCCGGTCCGTCAACCGCAATCCAGTTGGCGTACTCCTTGCCCTGATCATTGGCGGCCAGGGTCGAAACCAGCTCGCCGTTCCAGAAGTTGGGATTGGTGTCGTCGAACCGGTGGGAGCCGGTGCCGCAGAAATAAACGGTGAGTACGCTCATGGGATAGTCCTCCGTGGATGAATATCCGCGCACTCTAATCACCGGGTCCAGACGGTTGCAGGAGGCAAGCCTGCCCTGCGCCGGTGCCGGCGACACAAACAAAAACGCCCCAGGCCTTGCGGCCCGGGGCGTTTTTGTTCAACCCGTCGCACTCAATGTGCGTATGTCATCAGCAGGTCGGTTGGTACTTTGGTGTCCAGCGACATCATCACGCTCAGGGCAGTGATGGTGAAGATGGAGAACGCAAACACCTTGCGCGCCCACAGACGATCATCGACGGCCTTGTTACCGCCCCAGGCCATGTACAGCCAGTACAGCCCCATGGCTGCCGCGACCGCCAGGTAGCCAACGCCAGCGTAGCCGCCGACAGTGAGCATCACGGTAGCGGCGAGGAAGGCACCGATGTACCAGAGGATCTGCTTCTTCGCCGCCTTCACGCCACGCTCGACCGGCAGAACCGGAATCGATGCAGCGCGATAGTCGTTGAAGCGGAAGATCGCAATAGCGTACGAGTGCGGCATCTGCCACAGGCTGAACATCACCAGCAGGGTCAATGCAGCCAGGTCGAAGCTGTTGCTCACGGCACAGTAGCCGATCACTGGCGGCATGGCACCGGACAGGCTGCCGATCAAGGTGCCGTGTACCGACTTGCGCTTGAAGTACAGGCTGTAGAAGCCGACGTAGACGACGAAGCCGATCAGGCCGAGCAATGCCGCCAGCGGGTTGGCCTTGAAGTACAGCAGGCCGAAGCCCACTGCCCCGAGCAGGGTGGCGTAAGCCAACGCGACTTTCAGCGAGATCTGGCCCTGAACCATTGCACGGTTCTTGGTGCGCTCCATCTTGATGTCGATGTCACGGTCGATGCAGTTGTTGAACACGCAACCGGACGCCACCACCAGCGAAGTACCAATCACCGTGGCCAGGAACAGCATGAAGTCGACATGCCCTTGCGCGGCAAGGAAGAAACCGCCTGCCACAGAAAGCACGTTACCGAAAATGATCCCCGGTTTGGTGATTTGGATAAAGTGCTTAACGGACATGTCGTCTTACCTCACTTCGCCATCATGCTGGTGTGGATGCTGAACATGATCCACAGCGACAGGCCGACCAACAGTGCAATGACCATCGCTGTAAACAGGAAGGTCGACACATTGGAGCGCTGCTCGGCGGAACGGTCCATGTGCAGGAAGTACACCAGGTGGACAACCACCTGAATGACCGCCAGTGCCACCACGACCATGATGGTGATGTCTTTCGGCATGCTCGGGAACATCACCAGGCCGAATGGAATCGCCGTCAGGATGACCGACAGAACGAAGCCGATCAGGTAGGACTTGACGCTACCGTGGTTGCCCTCGGCGTGGCTGTTATGTGCGTTAGCCATTTACAGAACCCCCAGCAGATACACAACGGTGAACACACAGATCCAGACCACGTCCAGGAAGTGCCAGAACAGGCTCAGGCAGCTCATGCGGGTCTTGGCAGTGCCGGTGATACCGTGTTTGTTGATCTGGTACATCATCACCGCCATCCAGATCAGACCTGCAGTTACGTGCAGGCCGTGGGTGCCGACCAGCGCGAAGAACGCCGACAGGAAACCACTGCGCTGTGGGCCGAAGCCCTCAGCGATCAGGTGATGGAACTCATAGACTTCCATCGCGATGAAGCCGGCACCGAACAGGAAGGTGATGGCCAACCAGCCCAGCACGCCGCCCTTGTTGCCTTTGAACATCTGCAACATGGCGAAGCCGAAGGTGATACTCGACAGCAACAGCAGTGCGGTTTCAACCGCGACAAAGTCCAGCTGGAAAATGTCGTGACCCGACGGGCCGCCGGCAAAACTGCCGGACAGCACCGCGTAGGTGGCGAAGAGCGACGCAAACAGGATGCAGTCGGTCATCAGGTACAGCCAGAAACCGAAGACGGTCATCTGGCCCGAGTCGTGGTGGTGATCGTCATGCCCATGGTCGTGACCATGTGCATGAGCGTCTGCATTGATTACATGACTGGACATTGATTAAACCTGCTCAAACGATTTGACACGTGCGCCAACCGGCGAACCGGTAGCCAGGCCCAGGGACTTCAAGCGCTCGCCTTCGATACGCGCCACTTCTTCGGCAGGCACCATGTAGCCCTGGTCGTCACGCGCAGCGTGAGCAACGAAGACAGCGATGGTCGCGATCAGGCTTGCGCCAACCAGCCACCAGATGTGCCAGATGAAGGCGAAACCGAATACGGTCAGCAACATACCCATGAACAGACCGGTAGAGGTGTTGTTCGGCATGTGGATGGCTTCGTACTTGCCAGGAACCTTGTAGGCAACACCGGCTTCCTTGGTTTCGTGCCAGGCATCCAGGCCAACTTTCTCAGGCATGTGAGCGAAGTTGTAGAACGGCGGTGGCGACGAAGTCGACCATTCCAGGGTACGGCCGCCCCATGGGTCGCCGGTCACGTCCATGTTGTCCTTGCGGTCGCGAACCGAAACGTACAGCTGGATCAGCTGGCAAGCGATACCGAACAGGATCAGCACGGCGCCAGCAACGGCTACGTACAGGTAGGGTTCCCACAGTGGGTTGTCGGAGTGGTTCAGACGACGGGTCATACCCATGAAGCCCAGTGCGTACAGCGGCATGAATGCCACGTAGAAACCGGAGATCCAGAACCAGAAGGCAGCTTTGCCCCACTTCTCGTTCAGGGTGAAACCGAAGGCTTTCGGGAACCAGAAGGCGAAGCCGGCAATGTAGCCGAACACCGCACCACCGATGATCACGTTGTGGAAGTGAGCGATTACGAACAGGCTGTTGTGCAGAACGAAGTCAGCACCTGGAACAGCCAGCAGTACGCCGGTCATACCACCAATGGAGAAGGTAACCATGAAGCCCAGGGTCCACAGTACCGGCGCGGTGAAGCGCAGGCGGCCCTGGTAGATCGTGAACAGCCAGTTGAACAGCTTCACCCCGGTCGGAATCGAGATCAGCATGGTCGCCAGACCGAAGAAGGTGTTGACGCTGGCGCCCGAACCCATGGTGAAGAAGTGGTGCAGCCATACCGCAAAGCCCAGTACCGCGATCGCGCCGGAAGCGTAGATCATCGACTTGTGGCCGAACAGACGTTTGCCAGCGAAGGTCGAGGTTACTTCCGAGAACACACCGAAGGCCGGCAGGATCAGGATGTAAACCTCAGGGTGACCCCAGGCCCAGAACAGGTTGACGTACATCATCGGGTTCCCACCAAGCTCGTTGGTGAAAATGTGGAAGTCCAGATAACGGTCAACAGTCAGCAGTGCCAGAGCAGCAGTCAGGATCGGGAACGAAGCGACGATCAGAACGTTGGCCCAGGTGCAGGTCCAGGTGAAGATCGGCATGTCCATCAGCTTCATGCCAGGCGCGCGCATTTTCAGCACGGTGACCAGGAAGTTGACGCCCGTTAGTGTCGTACCCAAACCTGATAGCTGTAGCGCCCAGATGTAGTAGTCCACACCTACGCCAGGACTGTACTGAATCCCCGCAAGCGGCGGATAGGCAACCCAGCCGGTCTTGGCGAATTCACCAACACCCAGGGAGATGTTGACCAGCAGCACGCCTGCCAGCAGCAGGTAGAAGCTCAGGGAGTTGAGGAACGGGTAAGCAACGTCACGTGCACCGATCTGCAGAGGCAGGGCCAGGTTCATCAGGCCGGTGAAGAATGGCATTGCCATGAAGATGATCATGATCACACCGTGAGCGGTGAAGATCTGGTCATAGTGCTCAGGCGGCAGATAGCCCTCGGAGCCACCAGTGGCCATCGCCAGCTGGGTACGCATCATGATGGCGTCAGCAAAACCACGCAGCAGCATGATCATCGCGACGATGATGTACATCACCCCGATTTTTTTGTGGTCGACCGTAGTCAGCCACTCGGTCCACAAGTAGGTCCATTTCTTGAAGTAGGTGATTGCACCAATCACCGCGATACCGCCGAGCGCAATCATGGCGAGTGTCACCATGACTATCGGCTCGTGATACGGAATCGCATCCAGACTTAGTTTACCGAACATCTCTTACTCCTCTGCCCCAGCAGCTGAATGCATACTCACGTCCATCCCTTCGGTACCGGCCGCTTCTTTGCTCTGCTCTTTTTCGTGGACCGGCCGACCGCGGTTCATGCCCTCGTACTTGTCGACGATGGACTGGAACTGGTCAGGCGATGCCACGCTGTACAGCGCGACTGGATTGTTTTCGCTAGCTTTTGCCAATGCCGCGTATTCAGCCGAATCCAGCTGTTTTGGCGACTGTTTGACTTCGTTCACCCATGTCTCGAAATCGGCCTGGGAGGTGGCAACTGCCTTGAACTTCATACCGGTGAAGCCTGCGCCGCTGTAGTTCGCCGAGATACCGTCGAACTCGCCATTTTCGTTGGCGATCAGGTGCAGCTTGGTGGTCATGCCGGCCATCGCGTAGATCTGGCCGCCCAGACCCGGAATGAAGAACGAGTTCATCACCGAGTCGGAGGTCACACGGAAGTTGACCGGGGTGTTAGCCGGGAAGACGATCTTGTTGACCGTGGCAATGCCTTGTTCCGGGTAGATGAACAGCCATTTCCAGTCCAGGGCGACCACGTCGATCTGCACCGGCTTCACGTCGGAAACCAGTGGACGATACGGGTCCAGCTCGTGGGTGGTCTTGTAGGTCACATAGCCCAGGGCAATGATGATCAGTACCGGGATGGTCCACACCGCCACTTCGATCTTGGTCGAGTGCGACCAGTCAGGGGTGTAGGTCGCCGCCTTGTTGGAAGCGCGATACTTCCAGGCGAACGCGATGGTCATGAAAATGACAGGAATCACCACCAGCAACATCAAGCCGGTAGCGATCAGGATAAGGTTCTTTTGCTCAATGCCGACCTGGCCCTTCGGGTCGAGCAGGGTCCAGTTGCACCCACTGAGTAAAAGCATGCCTAAAAAGGGCAGAATGCCAAACAGTCTGGGGTAACGCTTTTTACTCATCTCACGACCTCTAGAGCAGCTTGCTTCAATGCAATTTGTGTTTTGGTCGCCAACACTTCGTCCTGCCAAGCGTCAGCATTTATCGGATCGAATACGGTCATACCTTGAGGCCAGCTGCGGCGGCTCGGCATTGACCGGGTATTACGGTGCTTATTGTTTTGACTTCGTAGGCAACAGGCCTGTTTTCAGACCAATTCCATTTGGTGCGGGAAATCACGGAGGGGGGTCAGCCCGGCATCGCCGCAGGCGATGCTCGTCAGAGTCAGCAAAAAGAGCGTGAAGCTCCTTTAATCCTGCGACTCGCAAGCGGTGCCGAACGGAAATTGGGGGCGATTGTAGATAGGTCGTCAGGCATTGACTATGACTAATTGTGCAACAGTCTTTTACAGAAGCTGCAACAATAGCGTCTTAAAAATCAGTTTCGCGACAGTTTGTCGCACCCTTCAAAACACCCCTGAAGCCCTTGTATTACAAGGGCTTCAGCTTGATCCAGATCAATGGATGTGCGACACGGAGGGAAAGTTACATTGCATGTCTGACTTGCATCAAAACATGACTTTTGTCTAAGCCTGGCGACGGTTCCGGTAGATGCCCAGCGGCACCAGGACAGCGGTCAGGGTAAACGCCAACAAAGCCCATTGCGCCAGCGACAACCCCATCACCGGTGGGTAGGGCGTGGAGCAAAAGCCGTCAACCTGAAACACCAGGGGCAGTATCGACGCCAGCGGCAGGCCGTCGACGATCGGCTGCAGGGTATCGATACCACAGCTGACTGCGGGGTTGGCGAGGATATACACATGGTTGCCGGCCGCCGCCATACCGCCGATGGCACTGAGGACCACCAGGCCTTCGAAAACGGTCAGGCTGCGGCGCCCGGGCATGGCAGCACCAATGAATGCAAACACGGCGATCAGCAACAGGGCATAGCGCTGCAGGATACACAACGGGCATGGCGCCTCGCCGAGGACAATCTGCATATACAGGGCACCACCGATCAGGGCCAGGCAGATCACGCCCAGCAGCACCAGAAAGCGCCGTTCCCGGTTCAGGCGCATTGTTTGCTCGTTCATTGCATATCCTTGATTGTCTTGATGGCTCGACGGCCTGCCCGGAATTCTACACGCCCAAGAAGACCTTTAAGAACGGTAAAAGTGCCCCGCCAGGCGATGCAGGCGCACAAACACCCTGTATGCGGCAGATTACCGAATTGCCACTATCTTAGTCCTGAGGATTACCCTATCATTAACACTGTACATATAAACAGTGCTAAGCACAGATATTCAAAAGGCATGTGAGGTGATGAATGGCCGTCGAAGTGGTATACCGCAGCAGCCGCGATCTGGAGCGTTTGTTCATGGATAAAGCCGAAGCTGACCGTCACGACAAAATGCTCGAGTTGGCCGAACTGCTGGCAGAGGTCCTGAAAAAGGCTGTGCCGTCGCTCAGCGAACAACAGGTCGAAGATGCCGGCATCTATATGGCCAAGAACCGCGATGTCTTTGCCAAGGCGTTCAAGAGCCAGCCTGACGCCCTGTCCGAGCTGCTCACAGGTGATGCGGGCGAGTAACCCGCTTCAGCCATAGATAATCCGCTCGGCAAGCATCTGCGCCACCCGTGCGGGTGAACGCTTCTCTGCCTGCGCGTGGGCAAACACCTCGGTCAGGCGCGAGGGAATGCGTGCCAGATGGGCGGTGATGGTGCTCAGCGACTCATCACGGTGTTTGAGCGCCACATAGATAAGCCCGCCTGCGTTGATCACATAGTCGGGTGCATAGAGTATTCCACGGCTTTCCAGCTGGTCGGCCACCTGCAAGGTGGTCAGTTGGTTGTTCGCCGCGCCTGCCACCGCAGCACAGCGCAATTGCATCACGCTCTGGCCATTGAGCACCGGCCCCACGCCGCACGGCGCAAAGATATCGCAAGGTGTGCTGATGAGCATTTCATTGGCCACAGGGCGTGCATTGAACTGCTCCATGGCCAGTTGTACGCGTCCGGCATCGTGATCGCTGACCAGCAACTCGGCACCGGCAGCGTGCAGTTGTTCGGCCAGTGCATAGCCGACATTGCCCAAGCCTTGTACCGCCACCCGCAAGCCTTCCAGGTTGTCACTGCCCAATCGCGCCATGGACGTGGCACGGATGCCGGCGAACACACCCATGGCGGCATGGGGCGAAGGATCGCCAGCTGCCGTCGTACTGGTGACATGCTGGGTGGTCTGGGCAATGCAGTCCATGTCCAGCGTCGAGGTGCCGCTGTCTACCGCCGTGATGAACCGGCCTTGCAGGGTATCGACAAAGCGGCCAAAGGCTTCGAACAGGGCGGCACGGTTTTCTACGTGCGGATTACGGATGATCACCGCCTTGCCCCCGCCCAGCGACAGGCCGGCCAGTGCGGCCTTGTAGCTCATCCCCTGGGCCAGGCGAATGGCGTCGACCATGGCACTGTCGTCATCCGGATACGCCAGGTAACGGCAGCCGCCCATGGCTGGGCCCAGATGTTCGCTGTGAATGGCGACCACCGCCTTGAGGCCGGTTGGCGGGTCGATGCACAGGTGCAGCGATTGCGTACGCGTGCTTTGCATGAGAGCGAACATCAGCGGGCTCCTCAGTGAGGTGCTGATCCCAGTATAGGCCGCACTTTGCCGATTGATGACAACACCCGGACCACTGGACGAAAGGCCCCGCGAGCGCTACAAAATAAGCTTGAGCGGAGAATGCCATGTCCCCACGCCAAGCCTGTCTCGCCTGCCTGGAACGTGAACCGGTCGCCTTGCTGGAGGCCGCGTTATGGGTTGCAGCCGAACACGACAGCAGTGTCCAGCCACACCTGGTCATGGCTCAGGTACGACTGCTGCAACAGGACGTCAGTGCAGGCCTGCCCATGCTACCGCTAGGGGAACTGGCCCAGCCGCTGCTACGCAAGCTCAACGCCCTGGGCTTTGCCCAGGATGAATACCTGCCGTTGCGACCGCAGGCGGCCCTGCTCGACAAGGTAGTGGAACGCCGCCGCGGCCAGCCGCTGGCCTTGGCGTTACTGACGCTGGAACTGGCCCACGGTTTGTCGATCCCGCTGGAAGGCGTGAATTTCCCGGGGCATTTCCTCCTGCGCGTACCGGGTGCCGACCACCTGCTCGACCCCTGTGGCGGCCGACGACTCTACCCTGCTGACTGTCGCGAGTTGCTCGGCCGCCAGTTCGGCCCGCAAGTGCAACTCAACGCCGACCACCTGCTCACTGCCAGCCCGCAACAGATGCTCCAGCGCCTGTCGCGCAACTTGCGCCAGCTTCATGCCACCAATGGCGATGACCTGGCCGCACTCAAGGATGCCGAACGGGTGATGCAACTGGGCACAGCCACCGCCAGCGACTACCTGGCCCGGGCCACGCTGTATCAACACCTGGACTGCCCCCAGGCCGAACGTTTCGACCTGGAGTATGCCCTGCTGCTGAGCGACGACCCCATCCAGCGCCTGCGTCTAACCGAGCGCCTGGCTCAGTTGCCGCCCCTGGCCCGGTCGGTGCACTAGCCCTGACGTCAGGCGGCCGGCGCGTCCGGCTGCCTGGTCGGGTGGGCGACCACGAACGCGGCATGCTCCTGCGCCAGTGCCGCGACCCGGGCAATGCGCGGGTAATCGCCAAGGCTGATGCCGAAACGCTCGGCGGCGTACAGCTGTGGAATCAGGTAGACGTCCGCCAGCCCCGGTTCTTCGCCAAAGCAAAAGCCGCTGTCACCGATCAGTTGCTCCACCGCCGCCAGACCTTGGGTGATCCAATGGGCGATCCATTCATTCACCTGCTGCTCGTCATGCCCCAACCCGCGCAGCTGGTTGAGCACGCTGACGTTGTGCAGTGGGTGGATATCACAACCGATCAACGATGCCACCGCGCGTGCCTGAGCCCGCTGCACAGGATCGGACGGCAGCAATGCAGGCTGTGGATAAACCTCCTCCAGGTACTCGATGATCGCCGGTGACTGCACCAGCAGTTCACCGGAATCGATCCTCAGGGCCGGCACACGGCCCTGGGGGTTGAGCGCCAGGAAATGTAACTCGCGCTGCTCGCCCTTGAGCAGATTGACCGGCACATACTGGTACTCGAGCTGCTTGAGTGCCAGGGCAATCCTCACCCGATAGGATGAGGTTGAACGAAAGTAGTTGAACAGATCCATGGCCCTGCCCTCTTATCTGGCCGGAACAACCTTGCCGCGGCACTCGCCAAACCCGATCGAAGCCACACCCTCACGCACGCAGCGCGCGCGCAGAATGACTTCGTCACCGTCCTCAAGGAACTTGCGCACTTCGCCAGAGGCCAGTTGCACCGGTTCCTTGCCGCCCTGGGTGATTTCCAGCAGGCTGCCGAACTGGCCCGGCTGGGCCCCCGACAAGGTTCCGGAGCCAAACAGGTCGCCCGGCTGCAGCTGGCAACCGTTGACACTGTGATGGGCGACCATCTGCGCGACGGTCCAGTACATGCTTGAAGTATTGCTCAATGTCAGACGATGGGCCGGCAGGTTCTGTTCGCGCATGCGCTCGGTCAGCAGCAGCACTTCCAGTTCAATGTCGAATGCGCCTGTAGCCTGGTCACGTGCGTCGAGCAGATACGACAGCGGCTGCGGGTCGCCTTCGGGGCGCGCTGGCTGGGCACAACGGAATGGCGCCAGCGCCTCGGCCGTCACCACCCAGGGAGAAACCGTCGAAATGAAGCTCTTGGACAGGAACGGGCCCAGCGGCTGGTATTCCCAGGCCTGGATGTCACGGGCGGACCAGTCATTGAGCAGGCAGAAGCCGGCGATGTGCTCAGCCGCTTCAGCAACCGGAATCGACTCGCCCATCTCGTTGCCCTGGCCGATCCAGATCCCCAGCTCCAGTTCGTAGTCCAGGCGCGCGCAGGGCCCGAAGCTAGGTTCGGTCTGCCCAGCAGGCAACGTCTGGCCATTGGGACGACGCACGTCGGTGCCGGACGGGCGAATGGTCGAGGCGCGGCCGTGATAGCCGATGGGCACATACTTGTAGTTGGGCAGCAGCGGGTTGTCTGGGCGGAACAACTTGCCAACGTTCTTGGCATGTTCGATGCCGACATAGAAATCGGTGTAGTCGCCAATCTGCGCCGGGAGGTGCAACTGGCACTCGGCGCTGTCCAGCAGCAGCGGCTTGAGCACCGCCTGATGTTCACTGTGCTCACCGAGCAGTTCCAGCAGGCGTTCGCGCAAGGCCACCCGGGCGCTGCGGCCCAGGGCAAAGAACGCATTCAGCGCACCGCCACGGGTCGCTTCGACGGCAACGCGGGCGTGGCCGTCAAACAGACCGGCGACCAGCGCACCTTCAAGATCGAGAATGGCATCGCCAATGGCTACGCCACAACGCTTGCCCTGACCCTTGTGACTGAAGATCCCCAGCGGCAGGTTCTGCAGCGGAAAATCGCGATGCCCGTTGGCGTGTTCGACCCAACTACGGGCAGTGGCAGACTGATTCATGGGTTATCTCCGGTTCGGGGTGAAGGTGCTCGGCAAGGAAGCCCAGCAACTATCGTAGTCGGCCTGCAGCTGCGGGCATTCAAGCGCATGACGGCTCGGTCGCAGCACCTGGCTGGTCTCGAACATGAACGCCATGGTGTTGTCGATCTTGTTGGGCTTGAGGTCGGCAGCGATGGCATTGGCGCAGGTCTGCGCATCCGGGCCATGGGCACTCATGCAACTGTGCAACGACGCACCACCCGGCAGGAAGCCTTCGGCCTTGGCGTCGTACTCGCCCTTGATCAGCCCCATGAACTCGTTCATCAGGTTGCGGTGGAACCAAGGTGGACGGAAGGTGTTTTCGGCCACCATCCAGCGTGGCGGAAAGATCACGAAGTCGAGGTTGGCCAGGCCCGGCACGCTGGTCGGCGAGGTGAGCACGGTGAAAATCGACGGGTCCGGGTGGTCGAAGCTGACGGTACCGATGGTGTTGAACCGGCGCAGGTCGTATTTGTAAGGCACGTTGTTGCCATGCCAGGCGACCACGTCCAGCGGCGAATGATTGAGCTCGCAACCCCACAGTTCGCCGAGGAACTTCTGCACCAGTTGCACCTGGCCCTGATGGTCTTCGTAGTGAGCGACCGGCGCAAGGAAATCGCGCGGGTTGGCCAGGCCGTTGCTACCGATCGGCCCCAGGTCCGGAATGCGCAGTGGCGCACCATGGTTTTCGGCAATGTACCCGCGGGCCTGATCGTCGAGCAGTTCCACGCGGAACTTCAGACCGCGTGGCAGCACGGCGATTTCAAGCGGCTCGACCGCCAGCACGCCCAGCTCGGTGACGATACGCAGACGCCCCAGTTGCGGCACCAGCAGCAGCTCGCCGTCGGCGTTGAAAAATACCCGCTCCATGGAGCGGTTGGCGCTGTAGCTATAAATGCTGATACCGGCGGGCTTTTCGCTGCTGGCGTTGGCGGCCATCGCTACCCAGCCGTCGATGAAGTCAGTCGGCTCGCCCGGGATTTCCTGCGGGCTCCAGCGCAGCCGGTTGGGCGTCACCGCGCCCAGCGGGCCACCGGCCAACTGACGTTCGAGGCGCTCGAAGCGCGGGTGCAAGGCTGAAGGGCGAATGCGGTACATCCACGTGCGCCGCATTTCGCTGCGGGTCATGGTGAACGCCGTACCGGAAAACAGTTCGGCATACAGCCCGTACGGGGCTTTTTGCGGCGAGTTCTGGCCGACCGGGAGGGCGCCGGGCAAGGCTTCGCTGGCGAATTCGTTGCCGAAACCACTTTGATAATCGAGAACAGGGGTGCTGTCGAGGTTCATCGAGCCTCCGGGCCCAGTGCAGGCCGGTTAATGGCAGTTGGCTGCGAGCTGTTCACCGTAGCAGCGCTTCTGCGTTATTTTTATCGTAATCACATTACGCATAACGTAATTTGATTGACGAAGACCGTCAAGCTATAAAGACGCCCACCAGGACTACCCGGATCGAATCCCCCATGGCCAAAGCCAGCTCCCCCGCCGACAGTGCCGGCAAACAGAAGGTCCGCTCGGCCGAAGTCGGTACCGATATCCTCAAGGCCCTGGCCCAGCTGTCGCCCTCGACCTCACTGTCGCGTCTGGCCGAACACGTGGACATGCCGGCGAGCAAGGTGCACCGCTACCTGCAGGCGCTGATCGCCAGCGGCTTTGCCGAGCAGAATTCGGCCACCAACCACTATGGCCTGGGCCGTGAGGCTTTGCGTGTGGGGCTTGCAGCGCTGGGCGGGATGGATGTGCTGAAAGTCGCGGCCCTGCCGCTGTCGCAATTGCGCGACGCATTGAACGAGAGCTGCTTTATTGCCGTGTGGGGTAACCAGGGTGCGACCGTGGTCAACATCGAACCGGCGGTTCGCGCAGTGACCGTAGTCACCCAGATCGGCTCGGTGCTGCCGCTGCTCAGTTCATCGACCGGCCTGGTGTTTGGCGCCTACCTGCCAGAACGCGAGACTGTCGAATTGCGTGATCAGGAACTGGCGGCCCTGGGGCACAGCGCCAGCGACTATGACGCCTTGTTCGCCAGCATCCGTGAACGTGGCCTGCACCATGTCCATGGTTTGCTCATGCCCGGCGTCGATGCCCTTTCAGCGCCAGTGCTCAATGCCTTTGGCCAGATTGTCGCGGTATTGACCGTGGTCGGCCCGACCTCGATCTTCCATGCCGATGAACAAGGCCCGGCCGCGCAACAATTACTGGCCGCGGCGAAGATGATCAGCTGGCGCATGGGCTACGAAGCGGCCCCTTGAATTTGCTTACAAAGGCTCACAGTCATTCACGGGTACCTGCACTAAGGTAGGTACCGCCGCACTGTTGCCAGCGGTGCAACAGTGATTGTCACAATTGACTATTTTTCCTTCAAGGTCAGCGGCTTATTCTGTTTGCAGCTGGACCGCGCCAACACCAAGAGCTGCTCTGGCACGGGCATTTCAGGCGTGAACACCCCGCCTTCCGGCAACAGGTTCACCGACGTTGATTTTGAAGCTCCTTGATCTGCGTCTTACTTGGCCGCTGCTTTGCAGCGGCCTTTTTTATACCTGGCTTTTACCCTCAATCGTCATCGCTTTCATCAAAGTGAAACCGATGCAGCAACCGATGAGCGACTGGCGCCAGGATCAAGCCGATGCTGGCGACAAAGACCAGGCCCACATAAAGGCCATAGCCGGCAAAGAACAACTTGCCACCAATGCTCTCAGGCAGGATCACCGGCCCGACGCCGCCCAACAGCAAGGTAGCGTTGAAGACCGCATCGTGTAGAGGAATGTGCGGTTCGAAGTACAGGTGCCCGACTACACCGAAGAGGATCGAGGCGATCAGCAGCAGGCACGCGGCAAGCGCATGACGCAGCAATCGAAAGCGAAACTGGCGAGGTGAAATGACCGCCTCGGTTTTGGACTCGTACATCCGCTGTACTCCTGCATCGATCATGGCCGCCCAGCATAGACAGGATCTGCCGGCGACCACAACCTGAGGCTGGTCTGATCAGCGAGGATGTTTCTGCAGGTTGGCCATCATCTGTTGCAATGCTTCCAGACTGTCGCGCGGGTGCACGGCATCGGTGAAATCACCGATAGTTTCCCAGTTGGCCGCCACATCCTCCGGGGTAAACCCTTGGTGCGGATTGAAGCCGACACCCAGGCTACGCTCCCAACGCACCTTGCCGACCCAGCCGCCGCCCACTTCGAACAACCCGCCGCTGTCCTGGCACTGCTCACTGCCCAAGTACACCACCAGCGGGCTGACCAGCTCCGGCTTGAGCTGCTCGAACACCTGGGGCGGAATCAGCCCTTCGGTCATGCGTGTACCGCCGGTAGGTGCAATGGCGTTGACCAGAATGTTGTGTTTGCGGCCCTCGATGGCCAGGGTGCGGGTCAGGCCGTACAGGCCAAGTTTGGCCATGCCATAGTTGGCCTGGCCGAAGTTGCCGTAAATGCCCGAGGTGGACGCGGTGAAAATCACCCGCCCCCAGTTCTGTTCGCGCAAGTGCGCCCAGGCCGCGCGGGTTACCTTGTAGGCACCTTCGACATGCACCTGGTACACCTGCTGCCAATCACTGTCGTCCATTTTGTGGAAGGTTTTGTCACGCAGAATGCCGGCGTTGTTGACCAGCACATCGATCCGGCCAAAGGTATCCAGAGCCTGCTCGACAATGCGCTGACCGTCGGCCACTGAGTCGTGGTTGGCCACCGCCGTACCGCCCGCCTCGCGGATCTGCGCCACCACCCGGTCGGCAGCAGACACACTGGCGCCTTCGCCATGGGTCGAACCGCCAAGGTCGTTGACCACCACGCGTGCTCCATGGCGGGCAAACAGCAAGGCATGGGCTTGACCCAGGCCGCCACCGGCGCCGGTCACAATGACCACTTTATCGTCCAGACGCACCGAATCGTTCATGCTCATCACTCCAGCAAGAGGAAATGCCCGAGTGTCGGCCAGCACCGGCCAGCACACAATCAAGCGGGCAGAGGGTGAATGGCAGGCGATAAGGCTAGAAGATGATGAAGCACACCTGGCCCGTCAGGACCAGGCGACCTTCTGTGCGAAGCGCTGCAAGGGTTGCTCGCGAAACGTCAGGTAATGACGCAACACCTGTACCGGTGCTTCGGTATGCGGGTAATGACCGATGCCTTGCAGCACTACGGTGTCGGGATTGGGAACCAGCTCCTGGTACCGTTCGAGCATGTGGATGCCGGAAACCGGATCGGCGGCACCGTTGATAAAACGCATGGGCACCGTGCCGTGCTGCAGCGCAGCCACCCAGCGCGCGCGATGAACCATGCGCTCCGGAACATAGGCGGCCAGCTTGTGCAGGATCCGCGTGCCACCGTTTGCCTCGATCAGGCTCCAGCTGTCATCCAGCGCACTTTCGCTCGGGTGGGTGCAAGGGCCGTAAACCTGCGTGACATTACGCACCAGATCATCGCGCCCGAACGAGCGCGCCACCAGCCAGCCCAGGGGGCTGAGCAGCAGTTTCTGGATCAGCAGGGTGCGATGGCGCTCAGGAAACAACCCGCCGTTGAGGAACGCACAGCTGGCAATGCTCGCCTGCCCCTCATGGTGGCGCGCCAGTAATTCCTGAGCGACGCTGGCCCCGTAATCGTGGGCCAGCACATGCACGGGCTGGTCGACCTGCAGGTGCGCCAGCAAGGCCTGCTGCAAATCAGCCTGTTCGATCAGGCTGTACTCATGCTGTACCGGTTTGGCCGAGTCGCCAAAGCCGAGCATGTCGCAGGCAATCACCCGGAAGCGTTGAACCAGCGGCGCCCACAGGTAGTGCCAGTCCCAGCTGGCGGTGGGAAATCCGTGAATCAGTAGCAGCGGCTCTCCTTGCCCTGCGGTCCAGTATCGAATGCTCTGGCTACGGAACGAAAAATCCTGTCCCCGGGTACGCCAGACGCACAATGGAATCTCGGCCAAAGGCATCAGCGTACTCTCGTTAGCAGGAAGTAGATTGTGTTGGGCAAGGCATGCGTTGCGGTCATTGCAATCACCTCGGCACATTCGTGTGCTCTACTGCCAAGCAGTCTAGCCATCACGCTGGCAAAGGTAAGTTGCATTGGCAGCCAGCTTATTGACCTTGTGAGTCAAGCGGCGACTAAAGTGGCGCGATCACACCATCAGGGTCAGCAGCGGCGCAGCAAACAGGTTCAGCAACCCGGTCAGGACCATCACCAGGCCCGCCACAGAGCCTTCTTCCCTGCCGACTTCCTGGGCGCGACTGACCCCGGCACCATGGGCCCCGACTCCGAACAGCGCACCACGGGCCAGTGGTGTACGAAGCGGCAGGAACCTGAGCAGCACCCCACCGAACATGGCTCCCAGCACCCCGGTAAACATCACGAAAACTGCCGTCAGCTCCGGCACGCCACCGAGGTCGTGCGCCAGCGGCATGGCAAAGGGCGTGGTGATCGAGCGCGGCAGCAACGACAGGCTCACTGCACTGTCCAGCGACAACAGGTGCGCCAGGCCCCAGGAACTGCTGATCGACGCCACACTGCCCACCACCATGCCCAGGGTCAAAGCCGGCCAGTGGCGGGCCAGCAACGCCCGTTGTTGCCAGATCGGAATGGCAAAGGCCACCGTTACCGGCCCCAATACCGACATCAGCCAGTGGGTGTCGCGCGAATACTCGGCGTAAGCAGTGTTCAGTGGCACGGCAATCGCCAGCAGCAATACCGGTACCAGAATCAACGGCGACAGCACATATCGCCCGGTACGCCGGTACAACCAGCGGCTGCCCAGGTAGGCCAGCAGGGTCAAGGCCAGCCAGAACAACGGCATCGGTTCAAACGTCATGACGCATCCTCCAGCGGCACACCCACTCCACGGTCACCGCCGTCATCACCATGACCATCAAGGTGCTGACGCCGATTACCAGCAGGATCCGCCACCCTTCATCACGCAACAGGCTGCCGTAATCGAGCAGGCTCATCAGTGCGGGGATGAAGAACAAGAGCATTTCGGCCATCAGCAGGCCTGCACCCAATTGCAACGTGGCCGGCTTCAGCCAGCCCAGGGCAAACAGGATCAACAACAGTGCCAGGCCCATGACGCCGCCGGGAATCGGCCAGCCCAGCCAGGCCGCCAACTGGCCGCCGAAAGCATAGAGGGCAAGAAATACTGCCAGCTCGGCGAGCAGGCGCAAGAAACGTTTGGTAGATGCGGTAGTCATCGTGGGGAACCTCTTCAAGGCACTATTTTAAAGGGCCATCCCCCAAGCGAAAAACGAATTGTTAGACTGACTTCCATTCCACAATGGAATTGAGTCCATGGAATTCAAACAACTGCGCAGCTTTATCGAAGTCATCCACCGCGGGGGCTTTACCCAGGCCTCCCACAGCCTGAACATCAGCCAGTCGGCGGTCAGCAAGCAAGTGGCGCAACTGGAGCAAGACCTGGGCGTCGCCCTGCTCGAGCGCCAGGGCTCACACCTGCACCTGACCGCCGCTGGCAAGGTGGTGCTGGAGCGCGGCGAAGCGATGCTGCGCCTGCGTCAGGAGTTGCAGAATGAACTCGACGACCTCAGCCAGCTGGCCCGCGGCGAACTGCGCCTGGGGCTGCCGCTGCTGGGCAGCGATGCCCTGTTTGCCCGCCTGTTTGCCGAGTACCGCCGGCGTTACCCGAACATCACCGTTTACCTGCTCGAAGGCGGCAGCCGCAATGTTGAACAAGCCGTACTCAGCGGCGAGCTGGAACTGGGTGGCAGCCTAACGCCGAGCGACCCGGCGTTCGCCTTTCAGCCGTTCTGCAATGAACCGCTCGACGCCTTGCTACCTGCGGACCATCCCTTGGCCACCGCCGAGCACGTGCACCTGGCACAACTGGCCGACACACCGTTTCTGCTGTACCAACGCAGCTTCGTGCTCAACGACCGCTTGCTCAGTGCTTGCCAGCAGGTGGGGTTCACGCCCAAGGAAGGCGGACGCAGCGGCCAGGCCGACTTTCTCGCCGCCTTGGTGGCCGCAGGCCAAGGCGTGGTGCTGCTGCCCAGCGTGGTGGCCAGGGGGCTGGAACGTCCCGGCGTGGTTCGGCTGCCCTTGAGCGAGCCTACCGACCTGCGCTGGGACATCGCCTTCATCTGGCGCCAGGGCGCCTACCTGTCACACGCCGCCCAGGCCTGGTTGCAGCTGCTGCGTGAGCAACAGCTGCCGACGTGATCAGCCGCGCAGGGTGTTGATCAGTTCAGCCAGCCACGGCTCGGCGTCGGTTTCAGGGGTCACGGTTTCACTGGCGTCCAGACGCAGCATGGGCTGCACCTCATTGATGCCCAGTTCGGCGAACAGTTCGCGCAGCTGCTCGCCGCCACCACAGAAGGTATCGCCGTAGCTGGAGTCACCCAGGGCGATGACCGCACCGGGCAAACCGCGCCAGGCCGCCGGCAACACATCGCGGATTTCACTGAACAACGGCATCAGGTTGTCGGGCAACTCGCCCATGCCGGTCGTCGAGGTCACTGCCAGAAACGCCTCCGGGGCAAAGCCCTGAAGATCCTGCAAAGTGGCTCGGGCAGCGTGCCAGGCCTCGAATCCTGCAGCTTTGAGCAGCGATTCGGCATGCCGTGCGACTTCTTCGGCCGTACCGTAGACCGAACCGGAAAGGATGGCGACTTTCATAGAGGGTTCCGAAACTGAGTAAAAACGTAGGATACTAACATTGGGCAGTGGCAAAAGGCCTCAATCGCCGAATCAGCACAGCGGTGCAATCCACTGGAATCAGCCACCCGCCCTCTCCAAGACCTTGCGGACGTTATTGATGATCAACGCCAAACTGCTACAACGCATGATTGATGCCTCCAATGACGGCATCGTGGTCGCTGAACAGGAAGGCGATGATGACACCATCCTGATTTATGTGAACCCGGCGTTTGAGCGCCTGACCGGCTACGGAGCCAACGATATCCTCTACCGCGATTGCCGTTTTCTGCAAAACGATGACCGTGAGCAGGCCTCTCGCGCACTGATTCGCGAGGCGATCAAAAGCGGCCAGCCGTGCCGGGAAATCCTGCGCAACTACCGCAAGGACGGCAGTGCATTCTGGAACGAGCTGTCGATTACCCCTGTGTATATCGAAGCCGATCAGCGCAAATACTTCATCGGCATCCAGAAAGATGTCAGCCGTCAGGTCGAGGCGGAGCAGCGGGTAATCGAGCTCGAGCGCGAACTGGCTCAGGCGCGGGCACGCATTGCTGAACTGGAAAGCGACGAACGGTAAAAACAAAACTGCCGCTCAGTTGTCCATCACGGTGAAGAAATGCGCTCACGTCCGCCACTTTCGAGTTCGACCATGCAAGCAAATGCCCTCCTGACTCAGGATGAGCTGGATTTCATCCGGACCATGCAGCACGCGTCCCTGCCTTCCCCGGCGGAATCGGTGTCGCGCCTGATGGTCTCTGGCGGCAGTGACATCAAAAATCTGCTGACCCGGCTGATCGCCGATGAGCAGGTCACTTTGCAGGCGCAGTTCGACAACCACCAGATGACCTTTCCGCTGCACCTGGTCGAAGACGAGTTCCACGCCCTGCAACTGCAGCTGGGCGCGCCGCGCATCTATGAAGAAGGCCCGATGGTGCGCCCATGGCGACTGACCCTTGAGTCGCCGCTGGCGCTGGAAGACGACCTGGGTTTGAGTACCGGCCTGTGGGTACGGGAAATTTCGTTCAAAGGGGTGCTGGTAGACGTTCGTGACCAGCCCGAGCCGCCTGAAACCTTCGACCTCTGGTTCAGCCCAGACAACTGCGCCCCTATTGCTTTGCATGGCATCCTGCAGCGGCGCACCGGGCAAAACCTTGCGGCCTACAACCTCTGCGAAAGCCAGCAGAGCGAGATCGAACGGCTACGCGAGTACATCCTTCAGGCCCACCGCCAGGCCCATCCGGAGCTGCACCCCTAACTGTCCAGGTGACCGGCCAGGTATTGCTGCAAGCGGCGGCGCATCAGCCGGCCTTCACTGCCCAGACACGCCACTTGCGAACCGATCAAGCTGTCCTGGGCCATGTCCGCCGCCTCGCCAGCCAGCAACAGCGGGCACTCCAGCGTAAGGGCCAGATGCGCTAGGCGCTTGGGCAAGTCGTGCGCTGGCGGGTGATTCGAGAACAGCACCAGGGCATGCGGCATCATGCGCTCACATACCAGATGCAGCTCTTCGACCGGCTGCCCCAGCCCCAGCACGGTCACGGCGATGTCACTGCTGCTCAGTAACAACGCTGCCACCAGCAACTCCAGTTCCCGGCAATGCCCGGGAATGGCGGCCAACACTACTCTGGCTTCCTGTTGATCACCCGACAGCTGCAGGCGCTGCAATACCCGTCCGCGCAGACAACCGTCGAGGAACAGCCATTCGCTGAGGTGGCCGAACGCCTCCTGGGTGCTGCGCAACTCTTGCCAGACCGGCAACAGGATTTCCTGGAACGTGACCACCAGCGGATAACTGCTGAACACCTGGCCATACACCTGCTCCAGCCGGCGCTCATCAAACGCCCGAACGGCTTGACGCAGCTGCAACTGCCATTGTTTGAAATCGTCCTGGGAAGCCTGGCTGCGCGGCGCCTCAGCCTGAGGCTTGAGAGTCTGGTTGCGGGCGAGAATCTTGCCGACCTTGCTCACCGCCACCCCACGCTCGATCCAGCCGAGGATGTTGCGCACCTCGTCGATGTCGGCCTGGGAATACAGGCGATGCCCACTTTCGGTGCGCGTCGGCTGAATCAGCCCGTATCGGCGCTCCCATGCACGCAGAGTGACCGGGTTGATGCCGGTCAGGCGCGACACTTCACGGATCGGAAACAGCTCCTCCTGATCGAGATTACCGGGACTCAACGAAGACTGGGCAGGTTCAAGCATTGCCGGGAAACCACGATTCTAGGGCCAAGGCGCATTCTACTCCGGGCACTACGGGGCGACCATTGGCAATTCTGTGAGGCAGCACACGATCAGCACTGACGAGTCAGGTTATTTGAGGAATAATCCGTGCCCGCTTTTTGCATGCAAGCAGATGCCGTCCACCACCCCGGACGCATTTCATGGGCAGGCCACCCGCCACGCCCAGTTGCCAGGAGATACACAATGTCTACCCCACCCGTAACCTTGATGGTGACGCGCCGCGTCGCCGAAGGCCGCTATCAGGACCTGATGAGCTGGCTGCACGAAGGCGAACAGCTGGCCACCGACTTTACCGGTTACCTGGGCTCCGGCGTGCTCGCGCCGCCTCCGCAGGGGGACGAGTTCCAGATTATCTTCCGCTTCACCAACGAGCAGACCATGCAGGCCTGGGAGCACTCGGCCTCGCGCAAGGCCTGGCTGGACCGCGGCAACGGCCTGTTCGAGCAACCCCTGGAGTTGCGCGCCAGTGGCCTGGACGGCTGGTTTGGCACCAATCCGGTGCAACGTCCACCACGCTGGAAACAAGCAGTAGCAATCTGGCTCGCGTTCTTTCCCGTTTCGCTGTTGTTCAACCTGCTGTTCGGCCACTGGCTCAGTGCCCTGGACCTGGTGCCGCGGATACTGCTGAGCACCTTGGGCCTGACGCCCTTGATGGTGTATTTCTTCATCCCGTTGTCGACCCGCGTACTGGCCAACTGGCTCAATGCGCCGACACGTCGCGCCAGCCCGCAGGGTGCGCGCAACCCCGCTTAGTTCGGGTATGCTGGGGGCTATCCAAGCGAACCTGCAAAAGTTGACCGCCCCCACCATGAACAGCCCAATTCTTGTCACCGGAGCCAGCCAGCGAGTCGGCCTGGCGTTGGCCCTGAACCTGGCGCAGGCCGGCCATACCGTGGTCAGCGCCAGCCGCAGTAAAAGCCCCAAGGCTGAGCACCCGAACATCATCCAGTTTCAGGCCGACCTGTGCCTGGAGCAGGACCGTCTGGCCCTGATCGACCACCTGCAGCGCAACTACGATGGCCTGCGCGCGATCATCCACAACGCATCGCTGTGGCTCGACGATGACCTGGCCAACCTCAACACCATGTTCAAGCTGCATGTCGAAGCGCCCTATCACCTGAACCTGGCGCTCGGCGAGCAACTGCTGAAGATGAACAAGGCCGACATCATCCACATCTGCGACGAAACCTCCTCGCGTGGCAGCAAGAGCCATATCGGCTATGCCGCCACCAAGGCGGCGTTACAGAACATGGTGCTGTCGTTTGCTGAAAAGTACGCGCCGGTGGTCAGGGTCAACGCGATTCTGCCGGGGTTGCTGATCCTCAAGGAAAACAGCGACGACGCCTATCGCCAGCAAACCCTGAAAAAAGCCCTGCTGGAATTCGAGCCTGGTGCCCAGCCGCTGATCGAAGCGGTGCAGTTTCTGCTCGAGAGCCAGTACAGCACCGGCAGCAACGTGGTCATCAACGGTGGACGTCACCTGAAGAACCGCATTGCCGTCGATTGAATTGCCCTTGTCACGAGAACGACCATGAACGACCAACAGAAACTCGAGCTCGAAGCCGCGGCCTTCCGTCGGCTGGTAGCCCACCTGGACAGCCGCAAGGATGTGCAGAACATCGACCTGATGAACCTCTCCGGCTTCTGCCGCAACTGCCTGTCGAAGTGGTACAAGGCCGCCGCCGACGAGCGCCAGATCGAGCTGAGCATGGATGAGGCCCGCGAAGTCGTATACGGCATGCCCTATGCCGAATGGAAATCCCAATACCAGAAAGAAGCCAGCGCCGAACAACAGGCGGCGTTCGCCAAAGGAAAGCCCAATGACTGATCTGAACACCCTGCGCACCAGCCTGACGTCCGGTGAACATCAATTCGCCGACACCCTGAGCTTTATCGCAGCCCATTACGACTACCAGCCACAGGCCTTCACCAACGGCGGTGTGGAAAACGCTGCCGGGCAGAACGAAGGTTCGTGCAAGACCCTGGGTCTGGCCCTGCTCGAAGGCTTGAGCGACCAGGAAGCCCTGCTGGCGTTCGGCGAGCACTATCGCTCGGTACTGGCGACCCCTGAAGGCACCGATCACGGCAACATCCGCGCCCTGATCCGGCACGGCCTGGCCGGGGTAACCTTCAGCGCGCAGCCGCTCAAGGCACGTTAAGCGCCAGCACCCGTCCTGGGGTGTTGTCGGCCAGTTGCCCCTGCTGCAGCCAATGCAGGGCAATTGGCCAGAGCCGCTTCTGAAAGCGGTTGTGGAAGAATGCGAAATGACCGATCTGGGCCACCTCGATGTCAGCCGGTGCAATGCGCAAATGGCTGCGTGAACTGCCTTCGAAGTAACCCAACAAGCGCTCGATCGCCGCCACCGTACCAAATGGGTCGTCGGTCAGGCTGATCGCCAGGGTTTGCGCCCTGACCTTGGCAAAGGGCAGATTACCCAGCGCCTTGCCACTGGGGCGCAACTCATAGGCCGCGGTGCGTGTGCTCCAGTCGTTGACCACACCGGCCGGTGTATCTTCAAGCCAGCCCAGCCGCTTCCCCGGGAAATAGCCAAACACCCGCGTCAGCAACGGCATCAGCACATGCCATTTGCCGAACAGCTGCCAGCGGCTGTCGGCGGCATAGTCACGCCAGTAGGCAAACTGCGCACCGACCGTCACCAGCCTGCGCACCTGGGATGACGATGCGGCCAGCCCCGCAGCGCACCCGCCAAAGCTGTGGCCGACGACATCAATGGGCTGCCCGGGGAACTCGCGCGCGGCGCGTTGCAACATGGCCTCGAAATCCAGCGTTCCCCAGTCGGTCCAGGACGCCTGGAAATGGCGCATGACCTGCGGCCGCGACTCGCCGATACCGCGATAGTCATAGGTCATGACATCGAAGCCGTGGTTGAACAGGTATTGGGCAAAGCGGGCGTAATAACTGCAGCGCACCGACGTCGCCGCGTTGATGATTACCACGGCACGGGTGCTGTCTGGCACCGCGTGGCGCCAGCAAAAGCCGCCGAGGGGATAACCATCGCCTGCACATTCAACAAACGCCTGGGCGGTGTTACTGACGGCGGGCAGAGGGGGAAATGTTTCGAGGCTGCTCATGGGGAAACCTCAAACAGTCGCCGCCCCGGTGCGAACACAGGGGCGGCGACAAGTGGGTTACGACTGCAGCTGGATGCAGTCGAACTCGACGTTGGTGGCGACATCCGCGTCGTAGTCGACGTCCGAACGCTCGAAACCGAACAGGTTGAGGAACTGCTTCTTGTAACCGGCGTAGTCGGTCAGCTCGAACAGGTTCTCGGTGGTCACTTGCGGCCACATGGCCTTGCAGGCGTCCTGCACGTCGTCGCGCAGTTCCCAGTCGTCCAGGCGCAGGCGGCCCTTCTCGTCGAGTTCCGCCGGGGCGCCGTCGGCACGGTACATGCGGTCACGGAACATACGGTCCAGCTGATCCTGGGTACCTTCGTGAACGCCCTTCTCCTGCATGATCTTGAAGACCATCGAGAGGTACAGCGGCATGACCGGAATGGCCGAGCTGGCCTGGGTTACGACCGACTTGAGCACGGCCACGTTGGCGCTACCGCCGACTTTTTTGCCCAGACGCATGGCGGTTTCGTCGAGGTCCTGCTTGGCCTTGCCAAGCGCACCGTGCCAGTAGATCGGCCAGGTGATCTCGGTACCGATGTAGCTGAAGGCCACGGTGCGGGCTTGCGGCGCGAGAACGCCAGCAGCGTTCAGGGCATCAATCCACAGTTCCCAGTCCTGGCCACCCATGACGGTCACGGTGTCGGCAATTTCCTGCTCGGTGGCCGGCTCGATCGACGCCTCGATGATGGTGTCTTTGTTGGTGTCGATGGCAGTCGACTTGTACGGCTGGCCGATAGGCTTGAGCGCCGAACGTACCAGTTCGCCGGTCTGTGGCAGCTTGCGCACAGGCGATGCCAGCGAGTAGATCACCAGGTCGACCTGGCCACCCATTTCGTTCTTGATCAGCTCGATCACCTTGGCCCGCGCTTCGTCGGAAAAGGCGTCGCCGTTGATCGACTTGCTGTACAGGCCTTCAGCCTTGGCGAACTTGTCGAACGCGGCGGCGTTGTACCAGCCGGCGGTACCCGGCTTGGTATCAGTGCCCGGCTTTTCGAAGAACACACCCAGGGTGTCGGCGCCGAAACCGAACGCAGCGGTAATGCGCGCTGCCAGGCCGTAGCCGCTGGATGCACCAATCACCAGCACCTTTTTCGGACCATCCTCGCGCACGCCCAGCTTGCGGGTGGCTTCGATCTGATCACGTACGTTCAGTTCGCAACCCTTTGGATGGGTAGTGGTGCAGATAAAACCGCGAACTTTAGGATGGATGATGGCCAATGTCTGTACCTCGTCAGTGAATTTGCTGAGGGAGCCGAATCGCGGGGGACTCGAGGTTCCGTTGCTGTGAGGGTGAGACTACACCCGCAGCGTTGCCGACACATCCGGCTCCCTGGAATCCTTCAGGGCGCTACTTTGTCACAGCGGGGAAAAGATCAGCAACCGCTGATCTCAGACCCTGAAGGCACCGATCAGGCGCTTCAACTCCATCACCTGGGCATTCAATTGACGGCTGGCATCCTCGGTCTGGTGGGCACCCTGGGTGGTGTGCTCGGCAGCCCGGTTGATCTCGACAATGTTCTGGTCAATATCCTGTGCCACGGCGGTTTGCTGCTCTACTGCGGCCGCAATCTGCTGGTTCTGGTCAACGATGCTGCCAACCGCGCCAAGGATATTCTCCAGCGCCTGCTGGACCTGCTGCGACTGCCCGACCGTTCCGGAGGCCACCTGATGGCTGGCATCCATGGCCTTGACTGCGGCGCCAACTCCGCCCTGCAGGCGCGAGATCATCTGCTCGATTTCTTCGGTTGATTGCTGGGTGCGCTTGGCCAGGGTGCGCACTTCATCGGCAACCACAGCAAAGCCACGGCCCTGCTCTCCGGCTCGCGCCGCCTCGATCGCCGCGTTAAGTGCCAGCAGGTTGGTCTGCTCGGCGATGCTCTTGATCACCTCCAGCACCCGGCTGATCGCCTGGCTGTCGCTGGCCAGCTGATTGATAACCAGCACGGATTGATCGATTTCACCGGCCAGTCGCACGATATTGCCTTGCTGCGACTCAACCAGGCCACGACCGCTGACCGTCTCCTGGTTGACGCTGTGGGCACTGTTGACGGCTGCGGCGGCGCTGCGCGCCACTTCCTGGGCGGTGGCCGACATCTGGTTCATGGCCGTGGCGACCTGTTCGATCTGCCCGCGCTGGCCACTGACCGCCTGGTTGCTACGCGCCGATACCGCGTGCACCTGTTCGGCCTGGCGCTCGACCTCGACCACCGTGTGGCCGACCTGCTCGATCAGGTCGTGAATACGCTGCACGGTGCCATTGAAGACCTGGCCAAGCTCGCCCAGTTCGTCGCGGCTGCTGGCCCTGAAGTTCACGGTCATGTCGCCGGCGGCCACTTTGTCCATCACCGCCCCCAGGGATTTCAAGGTATGCCGGGTCGAGGCATAGAAGCCGCCGTAGAGGTACACGATCAGGAAAAATACACCGGCCAGGGCAGACACGAGAAACACCATGTGCAGGCGGTGCTCCCCCAGACGCTGCTGCAGCTGGCTGTCGATAAATTCGCTGGTGGCGGTGTTCAACGCGTAGGTCTGCGCCATCAATGCACTGACTTGCTGGTAGAAGCCCAGCCAAGGCGTATCGAGGGTTTCGGCCATCACCACCTGTTCTTCAAACAGTTCGCCGGCCTGTTTCAACGAACCCTGACTGCTGGCGGCCAGGCTACCCAGGTGGACCCTGACCCCGGGATCGGTGGCCAAGGCATCCTCAAGGCGCAGTGCATAGTCGGCGGCAAGTTTGTCGAGCCGCTGCAGCAAGTCTTCAAAGCGGCTGCTGGAGGAGGAATTGAGAAACCCTTGCCCCAACGAGTAAGCGCCCATGGCCCGACCTTCGCCGAGCGTCTGGGTGACTTCCGGGGTGACGGTGGTCATCAGCTCGGTCAGCTGGCGGATCGCCGAATCACTGTCCTGGTTCAGCCCTGCCTGGCTGGCGACGACCTTGCTCAGCACCTGCGATTGCGCGACCAGCTTGTCGAGCAGTGCGGCCTTGCTCAGCAGCGAGGTTTCCTTGCGGGCCGTGTCCAGCTGAGCCAGCATTTCATCGCGCTTGGCTTGAAAGGCTTGCGCCTGAGCTTCATCCGCGTTTACCGCATTGAGCCCGGACAGCTGGCGCTGTACTTGCTGCTCAAGGCCGGAAATCTGCTTTTCGACATCCCCGGCCTTGCCCGACTGGCCCAGTACCGCATTGATCTGCACCAGGTTGCTCAGGGCCTCTACGTCACCGCGCAGGGCCAGGCTGCTGCGCAACAGCTCAAGGCTCTGCAGTTCGACCTGGGTGGCATGGAACTGCGCATAGGAGTCGCGGACCAGGTAGTAATTGGTCACCAGCATGGGCAGGAAAAACATGATACTGATCAGGCTGAACTTCATCCCGAAGCTCAAGCGGTTCATCAGCGCGATGGCCGGATACAACAGGCTCTTCACTGGCGGTCCCTCCGATTTTTATTGTTTTTTTGCGCGCAATGGCACTAGGCCACTGATGGTACTACCAGCACCTGTATAACGCATATCGGAACGGGGTTTTGTAACTTAAGGTTAATCGATGCCGGGGCGGACCAACGGTCGCCCCTCACAACGCTTCAGCCAAGTACGGTCCACAAGGCAAAACAGGCATACCAGAGCACCGCGGAGCGCAACAGCAGCTCCCACAGCAAATCAAGGCCAACCAGTCCCTCAGGGCCTGCGGGCGCGGCGGCCGGCATATCCGTAGCCACGTGTCCGACTGTCGCGATCAGTCGGGAAGCCGGAATATTCCAGTTAAGCAGCTCATGCAGCATCACCCGGCTGACCGCGACAAAATTACCCACCAAGGCAAAACTTACCCCCAGAATCCGCACCGGTGCCCAGTCAAAGGCGTGGCGCAGTTGCTCGGCACGTTCGCGCAAGGCCGGGAACTGGGCACGTTCGGCTACCAGCGCAAGCAGCCGGTAAGCCAGTGCCGCTGCAGGCCCCAGCAGCACATACCAGAAAATCACAGCGAAGAAACTCTGGTACGCCTCCCACAGCAAGTGCCCCTCAACCCGCTCGAGCAAGGACGAAGCGTCATCCGCTGTAACGGCGAGATCGCGTTCGGCGACATGCACCGCCGCCTGTTCATCACCGCGGCGCCAGGCATCGCGAAACGGCCCCAGCGACCCTTTGACGTCGCCCCGGCCCAGGCTGTAGATCAGCACCAGCAAATGCACCGGCAGTGCCAACAGGCCATAGGCGACCGGTGCCAGCACATGCACCAGCAAAGCCACCAAGGCTACCGGCAACAGCACCAGGATCGTCAGCACCCACCACGGGTGCGTCTTGCCGCTGCGCTCCAGCCGCGCCAGCTCGGCATGGAAAAAGCCATCGCGCTGCAGTCGCTGTCGAAGGGCCGAGAACTTCTCGACCCACAGCACCAGTAACAACACCAGAAAACTCATGATCTGTCCTCGCTGTCCTGCAAAGCCGCACGGTAACGCGACCAGTCGAAGGCCGGCCCGGGATCGGTTTTGCGCCCCGGGGCGATGTCGCTGTGGCCCTGGATTCGCTGTGCATCAATCGCCGGCCAGGCCGCCTGAATCTGCCGGGTCAGAGCCTGCAGCGCCTGATATTGGGCGTCGGTAAAGGGCAATTCATCGGTACCTTCCAGCTCGATGCCGATGGAAAAGTCGTTACAGGCCTCACGTCCGCCAAAGCTGGAGACACCGGCATGCCAGGCGCGGTCCAGGCAGGACACAAACTGGGTGACCTTGCCATCGCGTTCGATCAGAAAGTGCGCAGACACGCGCAGGTGCTTGATACCGTCAAAGTAGGGGTGTTCATCAGGGTCCAGCCGGTTCTGGAAGAACTCCTGAACCTTGCCGGTGGCGAATTGCGCGGGCGGCAAGCTGATGTTGTGGATCACCAGCAGGGAAATGACCTCGCCTTCGGCGCGGGCATTGAAATTCGGTGAAGGGCAATGGGTGATACCGGCGAACCAGCCTGTGGTGCGGTCCAGTTGCATAGAAAATCCTGTAACACGAGAGCACGCCCCCAGTATGCCCCGTGGCGTCAGCAGATGCATCGTTAAAACGCGTGCGGTCCTAGCGCAACTGATGCTGGCGCAGCTGAACGACGACCGAATCCAGCGCCCGGTCGAACAGCAGTGCATCATCAAGCTGACGCACCTCACCGCGACGCAAGGCAACCGCCAGGGCCATGCGCGAGTACTCGCGAACCTTGAGGCCGGTGCGATTGACGAAAATGAACGAGTCGGTGCTGTCGATCTGCGCGATCAGTTTGCAGCGCTGCGCCTCGCCGTCGTCCATCCATTCGATCCAGTGGCCGATGCGCAGCCGTTGCACCTGCTGCAGCGCCGGGTCGTCTTCGGCCAGCCGCGGGGTACTGTGCTCAGGCGTATCCTGTTCCGGGCCGGTCAGCACGATTTCATCGAGTACCAGCACGCGCTCGGCCGCATCGCCATCGAAACGGTTATCGAACGCCTGTACATGCAAGGCCTCAAGCTCTGCAAAGAACTCGCCGGTGGCGAAGGGATCGAACGCGGCACTGGCCAGCCCCTCCCGCAGCACCTTGAGCAACCCCGGGCCCACCGCCAGCAAACGCTGCTGCGCCTGCGGCTCGCTGTGGTGCTCAACGCTCCAGAGCAGTTCATCCATGGCGCCCAGCGCATCAAGCCACTGCACAGAAGTGTCGCCATGCTTGAGGCAGGCCAGCAACAGCACCTGGCTCCAGGCCTCTTCAAGCATCCGCACGACGAAGCGCGGCAAGGATTTTCCCAGTACCCGGCGGTTGAGTTCCTGCTGCACGCGCTGACGCGCCAGCAGGGTACGGGCGCGGCCTTCTTCGGCATCACGGGTACGCTGCTCGAGCAGCTCGCTGCGGCGTCGCTCATCACTGCTAAAGGCCAGAAAGTCCGCCAGCAACTCGGAAAAAATCGTCGGGTCATCATCAAAGTCGTTGAGCAGGCGCTGGACGATTTTCTCCACCCGCAGGTAAAGGGCATCGCGCTGATAATCCTCACGGCTGCCCCAGCCCATGGCCGCACTGGCAATTTCATTGAGCAGGCGCCGGGCAGGATGGCCGCTGCGGCTGAAGAAGCGTTTGTCCAGTACCGCAACTTTGAGCATCGGGATCTGCAGGCGCCCGATCAAGCTGCGCAAGGATAGCGGGAGGTTGCGATCGGCGAGGATGAACTCGAAGAGCATGGCGATCAGGTTGATCACATCTTCATCTACCACCTCGACCTTGCGGTAGGTGCCGCTTTTCATACTGACCCGCGTTAGCAGCTGTTCAAGTTGCTGGTGCAGGTCAAACCCGTCGGGGTCGGCGGTGGCCGGTACATAGTGCTGCAAATGCGACAGCAGGCGCAGCAGGTCGCGGGTGCTGATCGGCTGCATCGGCGCGCTGGCCTCCATGCGCGGCGCAACACGCCCGCGCACCCTCGAAAGCAGGCTTTGCAAGGCATCGAATACCGCCTGCTCGTTGGCATCCAGCTCGGCATCCTGCTCGCCCTGCACCTTCGGGTGCGGGCTGGACGCCGGATGGGGCGCCATACGGCGGCGAGGAACAGCCTTGAGTTCGGGGAGCACACCGGTCGCGACCAGCAACTGATTGGCCTCGCCATACAGCTGATCGGCATCCTGCAGTACATAGCGCTCGAACAACTGCAGAATGATCAACTTGACCTTCAGCCCCACCCCCAGATTGCGCCCGGCCTGCAGGAAGTACTCGCAGAGCATCGCCGGCCCCAACGGGTTGCGCTGATCGTCCAGGCCCTGGCCGGTCAGGGCGCACATGCGCAGGGTCAACTGGTTGAGGGCAATGCCATCGCGGGCCAGGGCTCGCTCGACCATGGCCTGCAGGGCCTGGCTACGCTCCTGGTCATCATCAGGCATGTGCGCCGCAACGTCGTCGCGCGCCAGCACGATGGGCGACAGCGCTGACTCGGCATGGCCAATCTGAACAAAGGCTGCATAAAAGCGGTCGAGGTAACCACGTTCGATGTTGGTGCGTTTGTGGCGCAGATCGCGCATGGCTTCGAACAGGTAATTCTGCACACTGTTGCTGACCGCCTTGTCAGCCATTTCGAACAGCGTATCGTCAGCGTTGTCGAACAACGCCTGCAATCCCTGACGCAATTGCAACGCCGCTTTGTCACGAACCTGCAGGAGCACCACGGGCAGACGAGCAAGAGGCGCAGTGAACGCCTGATCGGTGGCCGCCTTGATGGGCACCACCTTGCCGTCGTTGTGCATCCCGTACTCCTTGCAGGGTAAAGTTGAAATGAGGCGAAATATCGTCAATGACATGACGTCAAATACAAGTCGCATTATCTGGCAAAATCAAGACACTCGCCAGCACGGCCTGCCCTATAATCCCGCCACTTTGCTTGTGGAGCCTGCCATGCCGAATTTACGCCTCGCCGACCTGACCGCCGAAATCGAAGCCAACGTGCGCCGTGCGCTGAACGAAGACATCGGCAGCGGCGACATTACCGCCCAGTTGATCCCGGCCGAACGCCTGGCCAAAGCCACCATCATTACCCGTGAACACTGCGTGATTGCCGGTACCGCCTGGGTCGACGCGGTGTTTCGCAAGCTCGACCCGCGCGTAGCGGTGCATTGGCAGGTCAAGGACGGTGACCGGGCACAGCCCGACCAGCCGTTGTTCCACCTCGAAGGGCCGGCCCGCTCGCTGCTGACTGGTGAGCGCAGTGCGCTGAACTTCCTGCAGATGCTTTCGGGCGTGGCCACGCGTGCACAGTCGCTGGCCGACATGGTTGCCGACACCCAGGTCAAGCTGCTCGACACCCGCAAGACCCTGCCGGGCCTGCGCCTGGCGCAAAAGTATGCGGTGACCTGTGGCGGCTGCCACAACCACCGGATTGGCCTGTTCGATGCTTTCCTGATCAAGGAAAACCACATCGCTGCCAGCGGCGGCATTGCCGAAGCCATCAAGGCCGCCCACAAGATTGCCCCCGGCAAGCCGGTGGAGGTCGAAGTCGAAAGCCTCGACGAACTCAAGCAGGCCCTGGAGGCCGGCGCCGACATCGTCATGCTCGATGAACTGAGCCTGGACGACATGCGCGAAGCCGTGCGCCTGAACGCCGGCAAGGCCAAGCTCGAAGCCAGCGGCGGGGTCAACGAAAGCACCCTGCGGGTAATTGCCGAGACGGGCGTCGACTACATCTCGATCGGTGCCATGACCAAGGATGTCAAAGCCGTCGACCTGTCGATGCGACTGAGCCTCTGAAGGCATAAAAAAACCGGCCTGATGGCCGGTTTTTTTGGTCGCGGGGCTGGGCCCCGCGCGGACGCTATCAGTGCGCTGCGTTCTGCAGCCCGTCCAGGTAGCGCTCGACATCCAGCGCCGCCATGCAGCCGGCACCGGCGGAGGTGATGGCCTGACGGTAAACGTGGTCAGCCACGTCGCCAGCGGCGAACACGCCTTCGACGTTGGTGGCGGTGGCGTTGCCGTCACGGCCGCCGTTGACCACCAGGTAGCCGTCCTTGAGGGTCAGCTGGCCTTCGAACAGCGAGGTGTTCGGGGTGTGGCCAATGGCGATGAACACACCGTCGACCTTCACTTCGTCGAAGCTGCCGTCGTTGTTCTTCAGGCGAGCACCGGTCACGCCCATGTTGTCACCCAGCACTTCGTCCAGGTTGGCGTTGAGTTTCAGCTCGATCTTGCCTTCGGCAACGCGTGCGTTGAGCTTGTCGATCAGGATCTTCTCGGCACGGAACGTATCGCGACGGTGAACCAGGGTCACTTTGCTGGCGATGTTGGCCAGGTACAGCGCCTCTTCAACCGCGGTGTTGCCGCCACCGACCACAGCCACTGGCTTGTTGCGGTAGAAGAAACCGTCGCAGGTAGCGCAGGCGGAAACGCCCTTGCCCATGAACGCTTCTTCCGACGGCAGGCCCAGGTAACGAGCGCTGGCACCGGTGGCGATGATCAGGGCATCGCAGGTGTAAGTGGCACTGTCACCCTTGAGGGTGTACGGCTTGCTGGCCAGGTCGACGGCGTTGATGTGGTCGAACACCACTTCGGTCTCGAAACGCTCGGCGTGTTCCTGCATGCGCTGCATCAGGGCCGGGCCGGTCAGGCCGTGAGCGTCGCCCGGCCAGTTGTCGACTTCGGTGGTGGTGGTCAGTTGACCGCCGGCCTGCATGCCGGTGATCAGCAGCGGCTTGAGGTTGGCACGGGCTGCGTAAACGGCAGCGCTGTAGCCGGCAGGGCCGGAGCCAAGAATAATCACTCGCGAATGACGTACTTCAGACATGACTCTCTCCTGTCGAGGCGGGCGATCAAATGCCCGCTTCTGGAATAAAAAAGAACCTGCGAAGCACTTGGGGAAGGCTTTGGGTCGCAGGTTCTGAAAAGCGTTAGAGCACAGCCTTACAGGCTGTTGGCATTCTCTGCCAGGTAGTCGGCAACGCCTTTGGCATCAGCCTTCATACCTTTCTGACCTGGGCGCCAGCCAGCCGGGCAGACTTCACCGTACTGCTCGGTGAACTGCAGGGCCTCGACCAGGCGGATCATCTCGTCGACTTCACGGCCCAGTGGCAGGTTGTTCACTACCTGGTGCTGCACCACGCCTTGCTGGTCGATCAGGAAGGAGGCACGCAGTGCCACGCCGTCTTCATGCTCGATGCCATAGGCACGGGTGATTTCGTGAGTCACGTCGGCGACCATGGTGAATTCTACTTCGCCGATACCGCCCTTTTCGACCGGCGTGTTGCGCCAGGCGTAGTGGGTGAACTGCGAGTCGATCGAAACGCCAACCACTTCCACACCCAGCTCACGGAATTTGTCCATGCGGTTGTTGTGGGCAATGATTTCCGACGGGCAGACAAAGGTGAAGTCCAGCGGCCAGAAGAACAGCACGACGTATTTGCCGCGCAGCGAAGAAAGCTTGAAGCTGTCGACGATCGAACCGTCGCCCAGCACTGCCGCCGCATCGAAATCAGGGGCTTGCTTGTTGACCAGAATGCTCATGAAAACTCCTTGAAGATTAGTATTCGAAGGCGTTGAAAAGTTGTGCGCACTTTAGCGAGGCCGCAGAGATTAAGGAAATATCCTTAGACAATCCACCTTATAGGCCGAGTCTATTCATCCCCAGGCAGCACTGCTGTTTGCCTATGAAGGCATTACAAAGAGTCTGCCCGGCTTTTGTTACAGCCCGTTTCGCAGGTTCGGCCGTGCTTTCGCCAACCGCTCAAACTCGGTAAGGTCAGCGCGTTTGCCTTTACCCGGAGTCCTCTATGCAAGCCCCTGTCCTCTCTGGCCCACAGTACCTGCGCGAAGGTCTGAAACTGGTCCTGAGCCCGAGCCTGCGCCTGTTCGTGTTGCTGCCGCTGGCAGTCAACCTGCTACTGTTCGTCGGCCTGATCTATTTTGCTGGCCACCAGTTCAGCCTCTGGGTCGATTCGTTGATGCCCAGCCTGCCCAGCTGGCTGAGCTTCCTCAACTATGTGCTGTGGCCGCTGTTTGTAGTGCTGGTGGGGCTGATGGTGTTCTTTACCTTCACCATGCTGGCCAACATCATCGCGGCGCCGTTCAACGGTTTTCTCGCAGAAAAGGTCGAGGTGGTGGTGCGTGGCACCGACGACTTCCCGGCGTTCAGCACTGCCGAGCTGATGGCCATGGTGCCGCGCACACTGGCGCGCGAGATGCGCAAGCTGGGGTATTTTCTGCCCCGTGCCATTGCCCTGTTCATCCTCTCGCTGATTCCGGTGGTCAACATCATCGCCGCACCGCTATGGCTGCTGTTCGGTATCTGGATGATGGCCATCCAGTACATCGACTACCCGGCAGACAACCACAAGATGAGCTGGCAGGACATGCTCGCCTGGCTGCGTGAAAAACGCTGGCAGAGCCTGGGTTTTGGTGGCTCGGTGTACCTGGTGCTGCTGGTACCCTTCCTCAACATCCTGATGATGCCGGCCGCCGTGGCGGGTGCCACGTTGTTCTGGGTGCGTGAGCGCTGATTCAGGCCGCAGCCTCGATCAACGCAATCGCCTGACGCGCAATCGGCGACAACGTACGCCCGGCATGGGTGACAATCGCACTGGCAATGCTGCAGTTGCCCCCGGGCACACCGGGCTGCAGCAATGCCCCCAGATCATGCATCGCACCCGTGCGCAGGTCCTCTTCAAGCCAGGCTTGCCAGGTAAAGAGCAGCGCATCGCTGCCCAGGGTCGTGGTGCGCAGCAGTTGCAGGTCATTGCAGCCCAGTGCCAGTGGCGCGACCGTGCCGTCAGGCAAGCCCAGCAACTCGCGCAACCGCACCGGTGCGATCTCATCAAACAGTACCGAACTCCAGGGATACTCCAGCAACTGCTCGGTCCTTATCGGCGCCTGCCGCACAAGCAGCGGGTGGTCGGACCGGCAGAACACCGAAGCCGGCGCTGCAGGTAACGGTGTGATCTCGAAGCGCGGATCGTTTTTACGCGCCGGATCGCAGGTAAAGGCCACGAAGAACTCGATCTGGTCTTGCTCCAGCCGTTGCACCAGTTGATTCCAGTGGTTGACCTCAACCTTTATCGCCAGCTTGGGAATGCGCTTGCGCAGGGTGGTCAACGCATCGCCCAGGTACAGGTTGGCAGCCATCATGCCGGCACCGAAATTCAACTCGCCACCTTCGGCCTGGGCAATGTGATTGGCCTCGGCAATCAGGCGACCGGCACACCCGAGCAATTCCCGCCCGTTCGCCAACAACTGCCGCCCTGCCGCCGTGAGCACAACCGAGCGGGTGTCACGGTCGAACAAACGCACCCCAAGGTCAGCCTCCAACGACTGGATGCTGCGGCTGAAGGCTGTTTGCGAGAGGTTGGCCCGCTCGGCGGCGCGGGAGAAGTGCAGCTCTTCGCTGAGCAACACCAGGTGGCGGATTCGCTTCAAGTCAATTGAGTCGGTCACTGCATCAATCCTTGGGTATTTTTGCATTGGACGCACAAAGCAGAGATACACAGACTTGCCCGTGCCTGCAACAACGTCCTCAAGAACAACAATGTACAAGGATTGACGCCATGCCTTCGCTGCTTCGCCCGAGCCTGTTTGCCCTTGCCTGTGTCAGCGCCATTTGCGCACACGCCGCCCCCAGCGACCTCAACACCCGTATCGACGCTCTGGTCAAACAGGACGAGGCGCAGATGATCGAACAGTTCAAGCAACTGCATCGCAACCCAGAGCTGGCGTTTCAGGAAACGCAAACCGCAGCCCAGGTGGCCGACGCCCTGCGTGCACAGGGGTTCGAGGTAAAGACAGCAATCGGTACCACCGGCGTGGTCGGCATCCTGCGCAACGGGCCCGGACCGGTGGTGATGTACCGTGCCGATATGGACGCCTTGCCGATCAAGGAAGCGACCGGCCTGCCCTACCAGAGCAGCAAGGTCACGCCCTGGCTCGGCAATCCCGCTCAGCCGGTGATGCACGCCTGCGGCCACGATGCCCATACCACCTGGTTGATGGAGGTGGCCAAGGTCATGTCCCAGCTCAAGGACCAGTGGTCAGGCACCCTGGTGCTGGTCGCGCAACCGGCCGAAGAAGTCCTCGAGGGCGCCACCGCCATGGTCAACAACGGTCTCTACGACTTTGCGCCCAAGCCGGATGTACTCCTGGCAGCGCATGTCTCGCCGGTTTACCCGGCCGGGAGTGTCGGCCTGCGGGAAGGGCCGCGGCTGGCCGGCACCGACCAGATCGACGTCGAGCTGCCCGGCATTGGTGGCCATGGTTCAACGCCCCATGTCACCAAGGACCCGGTGGTGATGGGGGCCATGGCGGTCATGGGCTACCAGACCATCATCAGCCGCATGGTCGATCAGTCCAAGCCGGCCGTGCTGACCGTCGGGGCGTTTCAGTCGGGGGTGAACAACAACATCATTCCGGTCAGCGCGACACTCAAGCTCAACCTGCGCTGGTACGACGATCAGGTTCGCGAACGCTTGATCGAGGGCATCAAGTCGGTCACTCAAGGCGTGCTGGTGATGAACGACATGCCTGCCGACTACCAGGCCAGGTACACCATGAAAGGCCATGCCACACCGGTGTTCAACGGCAAGGCGCAGACCGAGCTGGCTCAAGTGGCGTTGGTGGATCAACTCGGGGCCGACAAGGTGTTGCCCGGCATGCCGCCGCTCATGGGCTCTGAGGACTTCCACATGCTCGCCAGCCCGTACCCGGACACCAAGGTGCTGTTCCTGGAGGTGGGTTCGGGCAAGCCGGATGTGTACAAGAATCTGATCGAGAAGAAGCAGCTGCCGTCGGCGATGAACCACACGCCGGGCTTTGTCGTCGAGCTGCCGGCGATTGCCACCGGCGCCCGGGCCGTAGCGGCGACCCTGAATGCATTCTTCAATCAAACCCGCTGAAACCCATACCTGCGGTGCACCCCAACCTGTAGGAGCGTGGTTTGCCCGCGAAAAACGATGACGCGGTGCATCTGGGGAACCGCAGTGCCTGGTTCGCCGGCAAGCCTGGCTCCTACACAAAGACAGTGGCCCCTACAGTCAGCCGCCCAGCTGGTTGGAGAACTGCCCCACCGCACTGACCACTTTCTTCGCCCCGTCCTGGATCTCGACGATCACCGTGCCGGTCTGCCCGGCCAGGGTCAGTCCCTGCTCGGCCTGGCGCTTGCTGCTGTCGATAATGTCCACTGCCGCCTTGGCCAGTTGTTCGTTCTGCTGCACCACCCGGGCGATTTCCTCGGTGGCAGTGCTGGTACGCGAAGCCAGTTGCCGCACTTCATCCGCCACCACGGCAAAACCACGGCCCTGCTCACCGGCACGGGCCGCTTCGATTGCTGCGTTGAGTGCCAGCAGGTTGGTTTGCCCGGCGATGTCGCTGATGGTCTTGATGATCGAGCCAATCACCTGCGACTGCTTGTTCAACGCCTCGATGCCTTCAGCGGCCTCCTGCATGCACGACTCCAGGGCGCGCATCACATCCACGGTCTGGGTCACCACGTCAGTGGCCTTGCGTGCACTGTTGTCGGTTTCCAGCGAGGTGCTGTAGGCAATGTCGGCAGCCTGGGCAACGGCGATTTCCTGATTGACCTGGTCGGTGATCACCGTGGCGAACTTGACCACCTTGTAGAGCACATCGTGGGCATCGATGATCGGGTTGTAAGAGGCTTCGAGCCAGACCACACGGCCATGGGCATCCACACGCTTGAAGCGCTCGGCGATGAAGTCACCACGACGCAGGCTGTCCCAGAATGCCTGGTAGGCGCTGGAGTTGTATTCCTCAGGCTCGCAGAACATCCGGTGGTGCTTGCCGACAACCTGTTCCAGGCGATAGCCCATGGTCTGCAGGAAGCGGTCATTGGCGGCCAGGACCTCGCCTTGCAGGTTGAACTCGATGACCGCCGTAGAGCGCATCAGCGCCTTGATCAGGCTCTCATGCTCACGCGAGGTTTCGATGGTGCGGGTCAGGTCACTGGAGTGCAGGGTAAAGTGTATGATGCGCCCGGTGCTGTCCTTGACCGGCTGCAGGATCGAGCGCAACCAGGCTTCCTCACCATTGCCGCGTAGCAGGCGAAACGCGCCGTTGAGGTGTTCGCCACGGGTAATGGCGGTTTTCATGCGCTTGTAGAAGTCCAGCTGCTTGACGTGCGCAGGCACGATCTCTTCGATGTTGCGCCCCAGCAACTGATGGCTGCTGTAGAGCATTTCCTTCTCGAAATTGCTGTTGACCGACTCGATGCTGCCTTGCGGATCGAGCTGCAGCACGAGCATCTCGCTGTCCAGGCTGCTCTTGACCTGCTCCACGGATAGCAACGCTTCGCGCAGCTGGAGGTTTTCTTTTTTCAGTTTGCTGTTGAACATCATTGCTACCCTGAAGCGGAGTCGGCACTCGAATGCATCTGCATCGGCCGTTCGTCGGACATTCTTGAGTACTCCCCCGGGATTTTTTTCTGCCGTTGCGCTGCCGGATATCGGGCGTCACAAATCAGTCACAGTTGTGTCACCGCAGCGCAATCACGGCCGCTGAAACTGGTCTTCATGAGCGCAACGTCCCTGCATGTCACCCTGATCAGCGAAACCTTCCCACCCGAAATAAACGGCGTGGCCAGCACCCTCGGCCGCCTGAGTGAAGGCTTGCGCCAACGCGGCCATCACGTCGAGCTGATACGGCCTCGCCAGTCAGCCGATCCGACGGGATTATCTGATGACCTGCAACTGCTTTGCCGCAACTGGCCACTGCCCGGTTACCCGGGACTGCAATGGGGTCAGGTGTCGATGCACAAACTGATGCGCCGCTGGCGCCGACAGCGCCCGGATGTGCTCTACATCGCCACCGAAGGTCCCCTGGGATTGAGTGCATTGCGCGCCGCTCGCCGGCTGGGCATCGCCGTGGTCAGCGGCTTTCACACCAACTTTCACCAGTACGCCAGCGAGTACGGCCTGGGCCTGCTGGCGCGCTTGCTTACGCACTACCTGCGCTGGTTTCACCGGCGCACTCACGCCACCCTGGTCCCGAGCATCAGTCAGCGCCTGGAGCTGGAACGCCGCGGCTTCGACAACCTGGCGATGATGGCCCGTGGCGTCGACAGTCAGCTGTTCACTCCCTGCCGGCGCAGTCAGGCACTGCGCGATCAATGGGGGGTGGGCAGCGACGATATTGCCTTGCTGTATGTCGGTCGCCTGGCGCCGGAGAAAAACCTCGGTGTGCTGCAGCAGTGCCTGCACGCTGCGCGACACAGTTATCCACGGCACCAGATCAAATTGATTGTGGTCGGCGAGGGTCCACTGCGCAGCAGCCTCGAGCAGCAGCTGCCCGATGCGATTTTCGCCGGAGCCCAACAAGGTGAAGCACTGGCCGAGCACTATGCCTCTGGGGATATCTTTTTGTTCCCGAGCCTGACCGAGACATTCGGCAACGTGGTGCTCGAGGCGATGGCGTCAGGGCTGGGCGTGGTGGCTTACGACCAGGCAGCGGCCGCCCAGCATATTCGCCATGGTCACAGCGGGGCACTGGCCATGCCTGGCGACGTGGACGCCTTCATCGATGCCAGCCACTGGTTGCTTGAAGACGCCGAAGTCTTGCGCCGCGTGCGCCTGAATGCCCGACAACACGCCAGCCGCCAAGGCTGGCCGGCAGTGATCGAGCAATTCGAGGGGCATCTGCGCGCGGCCTGTCACTTGCCGCCAGTCGACAGTGTCCAGCCGCACGCACCAGCGCTGGTGATCAAACCAGGGTCGTCAACGCCTCACGGCTGAAGGGCAGGATGTCCTGTTCGCGACCGTCCCGGACCTTGGCCGCCCAATCCGGGTCAACCAGCAGCGCACGGCCTACGGCCACCAGATCGAACTCGTCATTTTCAAGACGCGCCAGCAGGTTTTCCAGGCTGGCCGGCTGCGCCACCTTGTCGGTCGCCACCATGAACTGCAGGAACTCGCCGTCCAGGCCGACACTGCCCACGGTGATGGTGGGTTTGCCGGTGAGCTGACGGGTCCAGCCGGCCAGGTTCAGGTCCGAGCCTGCGAACTCGGGCTCCCAGAAACGGCGCGTGGAGCAGTGGAAGATATCCACACCGGCGTCGGCCAGCGGCTTGAGGAAGGCCCCCAAGGCTTCGGCACTTTCCACCAGGCGGGCACTGTAGTCTTGCTGCTTCCACTGCGAGAAACGGAAGATGATCGGGAAATCCGGACCCACTGCGGCCCGTACAGCACTGATCAGTTCGATGGCAAAGCGTGAACGACCGGCAAGATCGCCACCGTATTCATCGGTACGGCGGTTGCTGGCTTCCCAGAAGAACTGATCAATCAGGTAACCATGGGCGCCGTGAATCTCGACACCGTCCATGCCGATGGCCTGCGCATCGCGGGCCGCCTGGGCAAAGGCCTGGATCACCTCGGCAATATCGTCACGGCTCATGCCATGGATCAGCACCTGGCCGTCTTTGATCTTTTCGCTCGGGCCGTAACCCGGAACGCTGGCGTCAGGTTCGGTGCCGACACGACGCACGCTCCCCACATGCCACAGTTGCGGGACGATACGACCGCCTTCAGCGTGCACGGCGTCAACCACCTGTTTCCAGCCGGCCAGGGCATCTTCACCGTAGAAGCGCGGCACATTGGGGTAACCGTTGGCAGCCTTGTGGCCCACCGTGGTGCCTTCGGTGATGATCAGGCCGACGCCGGCGGCTGCGCGGCGACGGTAGTACTCCACCACTTGGGCATGCGGTACACCACCGGGGCAGAAAGTACGGGTCATTGGCGCCATGACCACACGGCTAGGCAGCTCAAGGGCGCCCAACTGGACGGGGGTAAACAGTGAAGTGACGGACATGTGGCGCTCCAGTGAGAAAGGAATGCGCCTGAGGATAGGGTGAGCCGACAGGGTGGCCCAGCACTATTGATTTGAGTGATTTGGGATCATGAGGGGCTGCTTCGCCGGCAAGCCTGGCTCCTACGGTTTGCGTAATGGTAGGAGCCAGGTTTGCCCGCGTAGAACGATGACACGGGATATCAGGCCAGGGCCTTCTCGATCGCGTGCACCACTGTCGCATCGTCCGGCGCGGTGCGCGGCGAGAAACGCGCCAGCACCCGGCCATCCTTGCCGACCAGAAACTTCTCGAAGTTCCAGGTGATATCGCCAGGGAACTCGGCGCCTTCACCGGCCAGCAAACGATACAGCTGATGACGCTCGGCGCCATTGACTTCCAGCTTGCTACCCAGCGGGAACGTAACCCCGTAGTTCACGCTGCAGAACTGCTGGATCTCATCTTCAGTGCCCGGCTCCTGCCCGGCAAACTGATTGCACGGCAAGCCCAGGACGCTGAAGCCCTGGCCTTTGTATTGCTGATACAGATTTTCCAGCGCCGCATATTGCGGGGTCAGGCCACACTTCGAGGCGACATTGACCACCAGCACCACCTGGCCCTTGAATGGCGCCAGAGGCAACTCCTGGCCATTCAGCGCCTGCAACTTCAGGTCGTGAAATGCACTCATGACGAACTCCCCTCTCCAGTTCCCGGTTGCCGCTGCGGGCTGCAAGTAGTTACACCAGCCCATTAAAAAGGCGCCCTGCCAAGCCGTCTTCCCCTGTTGGAGTGCGACGGTCTTGCCCGGGCGCCTTCGCGACTCTCTGAGCTTAGCGCAGAAAATCAGTGGTGATGGCCACCTTCGCCATGGACGTGGCCATGGGCTACTTCTTCTTCGCTGGCGTCACGGATGTTGACGACCTTGACCTTGAAGTTCAGGCGCTGGCCAGCCAGCGGGTGGTTGCCGTCGACAGTTACGTCGTCGCCGTCCAGATCACGGATGGTAACGATCTGCATCTGGCCGTCCGGCGCGGAAGCGTGGAACTGCATGCCCACTTCCAGTTGGTCGACGCCTTCGAACATGCTGCGGTTCAGGGTGCTGACCAGTTCGGCCAGGTATTCGCCGTAGGCATCTTCTGGCTCGATGGCAACTTCCAGCTCGTCGCCGGCAGTTTTGCCTTCCAGGGCTTTTTCCAGGCCTGGAATGATGTTGCCTGCGCCATGCAGGTAGACCAGCGGAGCGCCGCCGGCGGAGCTGTCGATGACCTCACCAGCGTCGTTGGTCAGGGTATAGTCGATGGAGACAGCCTTGTTGGCGGCGATCAGCATGGGGCGAGACCTTTTGCATAAGAATGTAGAACGAACAAGTGTAACCAACGCATCGCCCGAAAGCGAACGTAACCCGGACAAACGGGTTACCCCGCCTTGCAGCCGGGTGCTGGGTTTTCATCAGGACGAGGACGGCCACTGGGTGGTCGCGCTGTCGTGCGGACATACCCAGCACCTGCGCCACCTGCCGCCCTGGCAGTCACGGGCCTGGGTGCTCGACGCCGAGCAGCGCCGGCAACGCATTGGCCAGCCATTTGCGTGTGGCTGGTGCGCTCAGGGTGCCGATAGCGATACCCTTGAACATTGAATCTTTTTGCCTAGCGCATTTCGAGACGTTTGCATGCAGACATTTTTCATCGCGCCGACCGACTTTGGTGTCGGCCTGACGTCCATCAGCCTCGGCCTGGTTCGCACCCTTGAGCGTGCCGGGTTGAAAGTCGGCTTCTTCAAGCCGATTGCCCAGCCGCATCCGGGCGATACCGGCCCCGAGCGTTCCACCGAACTGGTCGCCCGCACCCATGGCCTGAACCCGCCAAAGCCGCTGAGCCTGGCCCATGTCGAACGCATGCTCGGCGACGGCCAGCTCGATGAGCTGCTCGAAGAAATCATTACCTTGTACCAGCAAGCCTGTATCGGCAAGGACGTGGTGGTGGTCGAAGGCATGGTCCCGACCCGTCATGCCAGCTATGCGGCGCGGGTCAACCTGCACCTGGCCAAGAGCCTGGATGCCGAGGTGATTCTGGTCTCGGCACCGGAAAACGAAGTGCTCACCGAGCTGTCCGGGCGGGTCGAGTTGCAGGCGCAACTGTTTGGCGGGCCGCGCGACCCGAAAGTACTCGGGGTGATCCTGAACAAGGTGCGCACCGACGAGAGCATGAGCGATTTCGCCCGGCGCCTGAAAGAACACTCGCCGCTGCTGCGTGGCGATGACTTCCGCCTGCTTGGCTGCATCCCCTACCAGGCCGACCTCAATGCCCCGCGTACCCGCGATGTGGCCGAGCTGCTCGGCGCCCAGGTGCTCAACGCCGGTGACTACGAACAGCGGCGCATGAACAAGATCATCATCTGCGCCCGTACCGTGGCCAATACCGTGCCGCTGCTCAAGCCCGGCACGCTGGTGGTGACCCCGGGCGATCGCGACGACATCATCCTCGCCGTCAGCCTGGCCGCGATCAACGGCGTACCGCTGGCCGGCCTGTTGCTGACCAGCGACAGCAAGCCGGACCCACGCATCCTCGAACTGTGCCAGGGCGCGCTGCTGGCCGGCTTGCCGATCCTGTCGGTGAGCACCGGCTCCTACGACACCGCCAACCAGCTCAACCAGTTGAACAAGGAAATCCCGGTGGATGACCGCGAACGCGCGGAAATCATCACCGACTTCGTCGCCAGCTACCTGGACGCCGACTGGCTGCACCAGCGCTGCGGTACGCCGCGTGAACTGCGCCTGTCACCGGCAGTGTTCCGCTACCAGTTGATCCAGCGCGCGCAGCAAGCCAACAAACGCATCGTATTGCCAGAAGGCGCCGAGCCGATGACCGTGCAGGCCGCTGCCATCTGCCAGGCGCGTGGCATCGCCCGCTGCGTGTTGCTGGCCAAGCCAGACGATGTTCAGGCGGTGGCCCGCGCCCAGGGCATCACCTTGCCCGAAGGCCTGGAGATCATTGACCCGGACCAGATCCGCGAACGCTATGTCGAGCCCATGGTCAGTCTGCGCAAGAGCAAGAGCCTGAACGCGCCCATGGCCGAGCAGCAGCTGGAAGACCCGGTGGTGATCGGCACCATGATGCTGGCCCTGGACGAAGTCGATGGCCTGGTGTCCGGGCTGGTTCACTCCACCGCCAACACCATCCGCCCGGCCCTGCAACTGATCAAGACCGCGCCGGGCTGCAGCCTGGTGTCCTCGGTGTACTTCATGCTGTTTCCCGAGCAGGTGCTGGTGTACGGCGACTGCGTCATGAACCCGCACCCTACGGCCGCTGAACTGGCCGAGATCGCCCTGCAAAGCGCCGACTCCGCCGATGCCTTCGGCATTGCCCCGCGGGTCGCGATGATCAGCTACTCCAGCGGCGAGTCGGCCAGCGGCGAAGAAGTCGAGAAAGTCCGCGAAGCCACCCTGCTGGCCCAGGAGACGCAACGCACCCTGCAGATCGATGGCCCGCTGCAGTACGACACCGCCGCCAACCTTGAAATCGCCCGCGAACTGGCACCCAACAGCCAGGTAGCAGGCCGCGCCACGGTGTTCGTGTTCCCCGACCTGAACACCGGCAACACCACCCACAAGGCGGTGCAGCGCAGCGCCGACTGCGTCAGCCTCGGGCCGATGCTGCAAGGCCTGCGCAAGCCGGTCAACGACCTGCCGCGTGGTGCCCAGGTCGACGACATCGTCTACACCATTGCCCTGACTGCGATTCAGGCCAACCGCTCACTGGATAGCTGAACATGCTCGGATTCCTGCCTGCGCCGTTGCGCGGGGTGATTGCCTCGTTGCTGCTGGGGCTCAATACCATTGTCTGCTGCACCCCGTTGTTCATCGTCAGCCTGTTCAAACTGTGCCTGCCCTTTGCGGCGGCGCAGCGGGTTACCGATGAGTTGATGCGGCATATCCACGAAGCCTGGATCAGCAACAACAACGCCTGGATCAACCTGCTCGGCAAAGCCCGTTGGCAGGTGAACGGCCTGGCCGGGCTGGATTACCAGCACAGCTACCTGATCACCAGCAATCACCAGAGCTGGGTAGACATCCTTGTGCTGCAATACGTGCTCAACCGCCGTATCCGCCCGCTCAAGTTTTTCCTCAAGCAGGTACTGATCTGGGTGCCGGTCATCGGCCTGGCCTGGTGGGCGCTGGGCTTCCCGTTCATGAAGCGCTATTCCAAGGCATACCTGGCCAAACACCCGGAAAAGGCCGGCAAAGACCTGGAAACCACCCGCCGTACCTGCGCCAGGTTTCGCGGCAAACCCACGGCCATCTTCAACTTCGCCGAAGGCACCCGCTTTACCCCGGCCAAGCATCGCCAGCAGCAATCACCGTTCCGCCACCTGCTCAAGCCCAAGGCCGGCGGTATCGCCTTTGTGCTGGATGCCATGGGCGAGCAGCTGCAGTCGATCGTCAACGTCACCCTTCACTACCCTGCCGGCGCGCCAGGCTTCTGGGACCTGCTGTGCGGGCGCGTGAAACATATCGTGGTCGAGTTGGAGGAACTGGCGATCCCGGCCGAGTTCCTGGGTAAAAACTATGACCAGGATGAGGCCTATCGCCTGGCTTTCCAGCAGTGGATCAACCAGCTGTGGCACGACAAGGATGCGTTGCTGGAACAGCTGCGGCAAAACGACCACACCTGATTTGCCAGCAGCAACTATGCTGTCCCAACGACTTTTCGTACCTAGTGTTTCTTGTTAGCCACCACATGGAATGTAAGCCTATGAAACCGTTGCGCAGCCTGACCCACGCCATTGCCATTGCTTCACTCCTGTCGGCGGCCAGTTTCGCCGTGCAGGCAAAAGACATCCTGATCAGCGGCACCGCCCTTGAAGACGATGTGGTTACCAAGGTGCTCGCCATCGACATGGCCACGCGCGTGGTGACCGTCGACGGCCCGGATGGCAAACCGGTCGACATCCAGGTCAGTGAAAAAGCCAAAGCCCTGGGTAATCTGAAGGTCGGTGACCAGGTCAACGTCCATGTCACCCGTGCTGTGGCAACGGTGCTCAACACCGAAGTGGGCGGTGAGCCAGGCGCCAGCAAGGAAGCCGGGGTGATCCGCGCCACCAAAGACAACCCCAACCCGGGCGGCGAGGCCTTCCGTCAGATCAAGATCACCTCGAAAATCACCGCGATTGACCTGAACAAGCACGAAGTCACCCTGCTGCCACCTGAAGGCCCGCGCAAAACCGTGATCGTCGAAGACCCTGAGCTGCAGGCACGGATGAAAAACCTCAAGGTTGGCCAGACTGTCGACCTCGTTTACACCGACGTACTGACGATCACCACCCAGACGCCGCAGTAACCTTGCTTAGCCTGAACACAGGCACAAAAAAGGGGAGCCAGGCTCCCCTTTTTCACACCCGCTGAAACTTACTGGTACTGCTGACCAGGAATCGGCTTCAGGTTGACCTCGACACGGCGGTTTTGCGCGCGGCCATTGGCGTCGGCGTTGCTGGCAATCGGCTGGTCCGGGCCCATGCCACGGGACGACACGCGGCTGGCATCGACACCTTGCGAAGTCAGGTAGCTGACCACCGACAGCGCACGACGCTGGGACAGGTCCATGTTGTGCTGGCGGCTGCCGGTGCTGTCGGTGTAACCCACGACTTCAATGGTGTTCTGGTTGAACTGCTTGAAGGAGTTGGCCAGGTTGTTCAGCGGCGAGTAGAAACTTGGGGCGATGTTCGCCGAATCGGTGGCGAACGTGATGTTGCCCGGCATGATCAGCTTGATCTGGTCGCCTTCACGCTGAACCTCGACACCGGTGTTGGCCATGCTCGCGCGCAGGGCGGCTTCCTGCTTGTCGGCGTAGTAGCCATAACCTGCAGCAGCAGCACCGACGGCGGCGGCGCCGATCAGTGCACCCTTGCCACGGTTGTTATGGTCGATGGCCGCACCGGCAACAGCACCGGCCAGCGCACCCAGGCCGCCGTACTTGGCGGTCTTGCTCATCCCGGTAGAGCCTTGTTGCGCCTGACCCTGGTTGTCATACGGATTCTGGCCGGCACAACCGGTCATCAGGGCCGCAACGGTAGCGACGATAATCAAACGACGCATGGTGAACATGGACAAGCTCCTACAGAAATTCGAATTGCGGTCCGCGCTACGGACCGACGCCAGCCTTGGATTGCAAAGCGGCGAAAAAATTCCCTGAAATTTCAGGCACGGACGAACGGGTTCTGACGCATCTCGTCACCCAGGCGGGTATCGGGGCCATGACCGGTGACGACGGTCGCATCTTCATCCAGGCTATAAAGGCGCTGTTTGATCGAGCGCACGATAGTGGCTTGATCACCGCCCCACAGGTCGGTGCGGCCGATGCCGCGGCGGAACAGCGTGTCGCCGGCGATCAAAATCTTGGCATCGGCAAACCAGAAGCTCATCGAGCCCGGGGTATGCCCTGGCGTGTGCAATGCCACGCCGCAGCCACACGCCAGCTCCTCGTCATCGGCCAGCCAGCGGTCTGGCGAAGGCACCGGGGTGTAAGGCACGCCGAACATCTGGCACTGCATTTCCAGGTTGTCCCAGAGGAACTGATCGTCCTTGTGCAGGTGCAAGGTCGCGCCGGTTTTCTCTTTCAGCTGCCCGGAGGCCAGAAAGTGGTCCAGGTGCGCATGGGTGTGAATGATGCTGACCACCTTCAGGCCATGAGCATCCAGGCGTGCGAGGATCTGCTCATGATTGCCGCCCGGATCGACGACGATGGCTTTCTTGCTGATCGGGTCGCCGATGATGGTGCAGTTGCACTGCAGCGGGCCGACGGGGAAGGTTTCGCGGATGAGCGCGGGTTTTGCGGGCTCCATGGGGTGTTCCTACTCGGGTATCTGGCACATTCAGACACGCAGGATGGACCCAACTGCCCCGCAGGTTCAATACACAGGTGACAGCAAATTCGCCCGGCGCCGACGGCGGACGGGCGAATATCACAGGTTTCAGCTGCTTTGCGGCATCTCGCCACGGGCCAGGCGGGCATTGATGTCTTCGATTACCGCCGGCAGCTGGGCGATGGTGTCGATCAGGTAGTGCGGACGCGAACCTTCGAACATCTGGCCGATACGCGTGCGTTCCTGCGCCAGCGTTTCCAGCGACAGGTTCCGGTACTCATCAAAGGTCAGGCCCAGGGCATTGCCCGAACAGGTCAGCGCCACTGTCCACATACCTGCACTGCGGCCTTCGAGGATACCCGGCCAGGTGTCGTCGACTTTCACACAGGCGGCCACGTCGCTGATACCCAAGGCGATGACGTTGGCCAGCGACTGCGCCGGATACGGGCGGCCGTTGGGTACCTCGTCGGTCGCAACCACATGGTCAGGCACATAACCGTTTTCACGCGCCAGTTCGACGACCTTGGCCATGACCACGGCCGGGTAACCCGAGCAGGTACCGATTTTCAGGCCCTGCTCGCGGAGCGTGGCAATGGCCTCCAGTGCACCGGGGATCAGCGCCGAGTGCAGGCCGATCTTCTCGATTTGCAACGGCATGAAACGTTCGTAGATCGCCGTCACATCGTCATCGGTTGGCGTGCGCCCGTATTTTTCCCGGTAGCGCTCGGCAACCGCCGGCAGATTGCACAGGGTGCGGATGTGATCCCACTTGCCCATACCCATCGGGCCACGGGCCTCTTCCAGCGAGACACTGACACCGAACTCGCCGAACGCTTCGACGAATATCTGGGTAGGCGCAAAGGAGCCAAAATCGACGACGGTGCCAGCCCAGTCGAGAATCACAGCTTGCAGGCAGTTCGGTTGTTGGTAGTTCATGGGGTTGTCTCCAGTGGCAAGGATGAGCAAAGCCGACCGCATTTGGCGGTGTCCGGCGTAAGGGTGAGGTGGGCTGCCGTGCTGCTCTCGAACAGTTCGGCGATCATCGGCCGGTTTTGCCGGGTCGCCAGGCAACACAGGTGGTATTCGATATAGAACGGATGGTCGACGAAGGTCACCGGTCGGGTGCCGGGTGTTTCGGCGTACTCCACTGCCGACACAAAACCGATACCGATGCCCTGCGCGATGGCGTGAACGATGGCCTCGCGGCTGTTGAGCTGCATTACGCAGTCAAGCTCGATGCCGACGCGCCGGCAGCCCTCCTCCATCAGCTGGCGGGTGCGCGACGCCTGCTCACGCAGTACCACGCGCTCGCCGCGGATCTGTTCGACCTTCACCTGCTTCTGGTTGGCCCACGGGTGGTCTTCACGCACCACGCCGATGATCGGATAGCGTCGGTACAAGCGGGTGTGCAAGCGCTGATCGAACTCCGACAGCGCCAGGATCGCCACGTCGATATCGAAGTTGTACAGGCGTTCCAGGGTGCCCTGCTCCGACGAGATCGATGTCTCCAGCTTCACTTCCGGGTACTGCTGCATCAGGCTGTAGGTCAGGCTCATGGCGATGGGCGGCGACACCGCCCCGAGCCTGAACATGCCCTCTTTGCGCTGATGGAAGCTCTGCAGCAATTGCAGTGCCTCGTCTTCCTGACCAAACAGGCCCTGGGTGATGGCGTACAACTGACGCCCGGCGGCGCTCATTTCGATGTACCTGCCGCGCCGATGGAAAAGCTCGACAGAGAACCGCGCCTCCAGCGCGCCCACCTGTTCACTGACGGTGGGCTGGCCGACACTCAGGTACTCGGCGGCCAAGGTAAAACTGCCAGTGCGGGCCACCGCGTGAAACGAACGAAGCCACTTGTGGTACTGATACATGGAGAACTCCAGCCCTGAAAGTCTGAGTCGATTCGGCCCGGTCAGCGCCGCACGAACAGCGCAACCACTGCACTACATATACAGGCGGTGGCGACCATCACGAAAATCAGCGAAGTATTGCCGGTGCTGTCGAGCATGCTGCCGATCAAGGGTTCGGCCAGGCCGGCAAACAGGTAGGAGGCAAAGTTCATCACCCCGGTGGCGGTGCCTGCACGCTTGGCACCTACCAGGTCCGGGCACAGCGCCCAAAAGCTGGAGGCCGGGCCGTAGACAAAGAAGCCGCAGAGAAACAGTGCCACCAGCCCGATGGTGCTGTGTGCCGGCAAACTCCACATCCACAGGCTCACCGCCGCGCCCAGGACCATGTAGAGCATGATCGCCAGGTAGCGCTTGGAACCGAACAGCTTGTCGGACACCCAGCCATTGCTCAGCGCCCCGACCGCCATGCCCACCGGCAGCGCCACGGTGATCCACTTGGGGTCGATCCAGCCGTCGCCGCCCCTCTTCCAGTCGGCGCCAAGAAAGTGCACCGGCACCCAGACGATCAGGCCGTAACGGGCAGCGTTCTGAAACCCGAGGGAGATGGCCGCGATGACCAGGCGCAGGTTCTTCAACACGGCCTTGTAGCGCTGCAGCGAACTTTCGACTTCGCCCGCGTCCACTTCCTGGGCCTTGTCTGCGGCGTTGGCTACGCCGGTATCTTCGAGGGGTTCAAAACCCAGGTCCTGCGGCCGTTCGCGGGCGATGAAGAAGAACAGGATGCCACCGGCCAGCATCAGCAGGACCGGCAGGCGGAAGATCCAGCGCCACTCCAGGTGCAGCACCTCCAGCACGACCACCGAGGTGACGTAGGACAGGACCGAAGCGCAGCCAGCGGCAAACACATAGAAGCCGTACACCTTGCCGCGCTCGGACACGCCCCACCAGTTGGAGATCAAGCGACTCCCCGGTGCCCAGCCCAAGGCCTGGAAGTAGCCATTGATCCCCCACGGCAGGATCAGGCTGGCAAAGCCACTGGCAAAACTGGTGACCCAGTTGGCGGCACACGACAGCACCGCCCCCAGGCTCATGATTTTCCGGCCGCCGTACTTGTCCGCCAGGTTGCCGTTGATGGCCTGGCCGATGGCGTAGGCCCAAAGCATGGCCGCCGAGATCCAGCCGAGGGTTTCCTTGGTCAGGCCGAACTCGGCCTGCATACCGGGGATGGCGAAGCCGAAGGTTTGGCGGCCGGTGTAAAAGAACAGGTAACAGAACATCGCAGCGAGCAGCATGCGCCACTGCGCAATGCGAAACGAGGACGTTGCAGGCACAGCGATACCAGGCAGGGTTTGAGCACGATTCATGATCTTTTCCTTCTTGTTTCGCTCGCGCCACCAAACGGGGCGCAGAGACGGCACTCTTGTTGGGTGCTACAGGAAAAAAGCGGCCTGACGGCCACCACGCGTGACAAGCGTGAGGTCAGGCGGCTTGCGAACCGATGAAGTTCTTGCCGCGTGCGCCCTGCATGGCGTAAAGGACCATCGCCTGTGCCTCGCTGTCGGTCACGCCGTAGTCACTGAACTCGGTCTTCACGTCGAGGCTGTGAAGAAAACCGCGCAAGCGTTGCTGGGCCTGACTCAAGTCCGGGCCGAAGGCGCGTTGCAGTGTCTGGTCCCGTGCCGCGTCACGCCCCCAGGCCAGGCCCAGCACATAAGGCAAGGTGAAAGAACAGGCGATGCCATGCGCCAGCCCGTGGCGCAGGGTCATTTCATAGGAGATGGAATGGGCCAGCGCGGTTTTGGTGTTGGAAAAGGCCATGCCCGCCTTCAATGCGGCAAGCGCCATGCGCGAGCGCAGTTCAAGGTTGGACAGGTCGTGGTGCAATCTTGGCAGGCACTCGAAAATGTCTTCGATGGCAGAGATGGCGAACAGGTCGGAGACCGGGTTGGCGTTGACGTTCCAGATCGCCTCCAGTGCATGCGACAGTGCATCAAGTCCGGTAGACACGGTTACGCCGGCCGGTACGGTCAGCATCAATTGCGGATCGATGATGGCCGCTTTTGGCCAGGTGCAGGCCAGGTGCAGCGAGTATTTTTTCTGTTGCGCTGCGTCCCAGATGGTTGCCCAGGGCGTCACTTCACTGCCCGTGCCGGCGGTGGTCGGCGCCGCGATCAGCGCCTTGCAACGCGATGGCGTAAACGGTTTGCCAGCCGCCAACAGCGTCAGCAGCTCATCAAAACGCCCGGACTCGGTGCCAACGATCAACGCCTTGGCCGTATCGATGGCGCTGCCACCTCCGACCGCCAGCACGGTTTCGCACGTACCTGCCTCGCGCCAGAAACGCTCGTAGACATCACGCAGGTGGGCAACGTCCGGGTTGGGCTGGACATCCTCGATGACATGCACCAGACGCTCGCCCAGCAGCGCCTGGATCTTGTCGACCAGGCCCAGGCTGCGCGCCTCGGGAAAGGTCACCAGAGCGACGCGCTGGCCGTGCGTGAGGCTGACGATCTGGTTCAGGCTGCCAGCGCCAAAATGGGTGGCCACGGGGTTGTGATACAGGGCAGACATGGCGTTACCTTTATTGTTGTTGGAATGTGCGGCCATAGTCCCTGCCTGCCTGGTCCTGCTCAAATCGATTGATTCAAGGCCAGCATCGGCCAGACCGATAGTTACAGACACAGCACGGTCTTTGAACATGCGCTCAACTCCACTCGATCAAGGGTTCAGAAAGCGCCGTGCCGGGCGGCACGGCGGGGTGAATCAGTGCCGGCCACCCTGCTGGATGGCATTGCGCAGGCGGCTGGAGAGCAGGTCGGCGGCGATCACCATCAGGGTGATGAGGACGATGCAGGTAGCGGTCTCCTGGTATTTGAACAGCTTGAGGCTGCTCACCAGTTCGAACCCCAGCCCACCAGCACCGACCATCCCCAGCACCGTGGCCGAGCGCAGGTTGACTTCGAAGCGGTAGAGCATCACCGCAATCCACGCCGTGATGACCTGCGGCACTACACCGAAGACGATGACCTGTAGCGGCCTGGCGCCAGTGGCGCGTAGCGCTTCGATCGGCCCCTGGTCGATTTCCTCGATGCTCTCGGCGAAGAACTTGCCCAGCATGCCAATGCCGTGCACCGCCAGGGCCAACACCCCGGGGAACGGTCCCAGGCCAACGGCGGACACGAAGATCAACGCCAGGATCAGCTCGTTGATGCTGCGAATCACGTTGAGCGCCTGGCGGGTGCCCTGGTAGAGCCAGCGGTTACTGTTCAGGTTGCGCGCGGCAAGAAATGCCAACGGCACGGCGAACAGAATCCCCAGCAGCGTGCCCCAGATCGCGATTTGCACAGTCTCCAGTGCTGGCGCCATCAGCTTGGGCAGAATGTCCAGGTCAGGCGGCATGGAGCGGCTGAGGAAATCGCCGATCTGCGGCAGTCCTGCGGCCAGCTCGCTCCAGCTCAGTTGCGCACCGCCGGCACTCCAGTGCAACAGCACAACCAACGCCAACAGCAGTGCCGCACTGCCCGCCCAGCCTCCCAGGCTTCGCGGGGTGCTCACCATCCAGCGAAAATCATCAGTGCGCATATCAACCTCCCAGACCGTTGGCGTAACGAAGTGATGGCTGGCTGGCACCGTGCAACGCCTCGGTGCCGTACTGCGCATCCGGGTAGATGCGCTGCAGCGTCGCTTCATCCAGGCCTTCGGCATCACCGTCGTAAACCATCTGGCCGTGGGCCAGGCCGACAATGCGATCGCCGAATTCTCGGGCAAAGTCCACCTGATGCAGGTTGCACACCACGGTAATGCCCAGTTCGCGGCTGGCATCGCGCAGGTACTGCATGACCAGGCGCGCGGTCTTCGGGTCGAGGCTGGCCACCGGCTCGTCGGCCAGAATCACCTTCGGTTGCTGGGCCAGCGCACGGGCAATACCCACCCGTTGCATCTGCCCGCCAGACAGTGAATCGGTGCGTGCCTCGGCCTTGTGCGCCAACTCGACCCGCTGCAGACACTGGCGCGCCAGCTCGACATCGCTGCGGCTGAACAGCTGCAGCACCGAGGCCAGGGTCGACACCGAGCCCAGGCGCCCGGTCAGCACATTCTTCAGCACCGACAGGCGCGGCACGACGTTGTGGTGCTGGAAGATCATCGCCACCTGACGGCGCAACGCGCGCTCGTCCCGTGCCTGCATGGCATCGATCCCGGCCACTTCAAGCACGCCACCGTCGGCCTGCGCCAGACGATTCATGCAGCGCAACAGCGTTGACTTGCCGGCCCCTGACTGGCCGAGCACCACAACGAACTCGCCCGCGCCGATCTGCAGGTCAATGCCCCGCAGTACCGGGTTGTCGCCGTAGTGTTTGGTGAGCTGACGAACCGTGATCATTTCATTTTGCTCAGGTCGAGATCGAGCACCTTGGCGGTGTCGCGCACCACGTTGTAGGCGGTGTCACCGGTTGGCTGGAAGCCGTTGAGCATGCCCTGGTCACCCCACGGCACGTTCTTGACGTTGGCCAGGGCCGCCGCCAGTTTTTGCTTGAGCGCCGGGTCCAGGTCTTTGCGCCAGACCATGGGCGACTCGGGAATGTCGGGCGAACTCCAGACAATCTTCAAGTCCTCTTGCTTGACCTGCCCGCTGTTGACGGCAGAAGCCAGAATGCGGTCGGCCACTGCCGCAGCATCGACTTTGCCGTTGGCCACGGCGAGGATGCTGGCGTCGTGCGAGCCGGAAAAAATCACCCTGGAGAACAAAGCGTCCGGCTGATAGCCGGCCTGCTCGATACCCGCCTTGGGAAACAGGTGACCGGAAGCGGAGCTGGGGTCGACGAAGGCGAATGTGTGCCCTTTCAGGTCGGCCATCGTATTGATGCCGCTGTCGGCGCGGGTGACGATCAGGCTGCGGTAAGCGCTCTTGCCGGTTTTCTTGGTTTCAGCCACGGCGAATGCCTCGACGCCCGCCACCTGGTTGGCCAGCACATAAGAGAACGGACCAAGGTACGCCACATCCAGCTTCTTCGAGCGCAGCGCCTCGATCACCCCGTTGTAGTCGGTGGCGACGTAGGGTTTGACCGGCATGCCAAGCTGCGTCTGCAACTGATCGAGCACTTGCTGGCTGCTTTCGATCATCGACTGCGAGTCTTCGGACGGAATCAAGCCGATGCTCAGTGCCGTTTCGGCCTGCACGCAGGTGCTGGCGAACAACGGCAGAGAAACACTGACAACACAAAACAGTTTGCGGAGCGTATTCATGGCATTCCCGGCGGTGTGGGTTGGAATGCCACTTAAGCTAGGCCTGTAATGTGACGGTCATGGCATCGATTCAATATGCGTTTACTCGCAAAACTATTGAAGGATGCTATGGATGTCGAACAGCAAGCTGCGTGCCTTTCTCACCGTCGCCCGCCACGGCAGCTTCAGTGCAGGGGCTCGCGCGCTCGGCCTGAGCCAGCCAACCATCACCACTCAGGTGCAGGCGCTGGAGCGTCAACACAACCTCGAATTGTTCCACCGTCGTGGGCGCCGAGCGGAGCTGTCGGCAGTCGGCCGTCAATTGCTGCCCATTGCCCAGCAACTGGTCGCGCTGGAAACCGAAGCCGAAGGATTGTTGCGTGACTCCGGCACGCTCATGCGCGGCCAGTTGCGCCTGGGTGCAGTCGGCCCTTTCCACGTCATCGAGATGGTTGATGCCTATGCGCGCGCGTACCCGCAGATCGAGCTGTCGATCCGTGTGGGTAACTCCGCTTCGGTGTTGGCCGACCTTGAAAATTACGTGACGGATGTCGGTGTGCTGGCCGGCCTGCACCACGATCCGGCCTTCCATGCCACCCTCTACGCGCGCCATCCGGTCATCGTCTTCGCTCACCGCGATCACCCGCTGGCGCGCCGCGACAGCGTGCGCCTCGAAGAACTGCAGGGCCAGCGCATGCTGCAACGCGAGCAGGGTTCGACTACGCGGTTGGCATTCGAAAAGGCGCTGGCCGAACGTGAAGTAACACCGCGCATGTTGATGGAAATCGGTAGCCGCGAGGCCCTACGCGAGGCAGTGGTACGCGGCATCGGCCTGGGTGTGGTGTCGGAGGCCGAGTATGTGCCCGGCGAGGACATCCGGGCGATTCGAATCGAAGGCGATCCCGTGCATACGGAGACCTACCTGTACTGCCTGAGCGAACGCCGTACCAGCCAGTTGGTGGAGACGTTCCTGGCCTGTGCCGATCAGGCCCGGCTGCGCCGCTGAGGCGATCAACGCCCTTCGCCGGCCCCTAACGCCAGAGGCACACAAACCTCCCCGGCCATCAGCAAGCGTGCGGTTCTCATCAGCCCGCAGTTGGTCACCTGCCCTTGTTGAACACGCAACGCCACGCTGAACTCCCCCGTGGGGTGTTCAACCGCAAGCTGCTTCACTTCGCCCTCTGCAACCTGGGCCAAGCCCGACGCGACACTGCCCTCGATCAGGCAGGCCACCGCCACACTGACCGCACCAAACACACCGATGCTGGTGTGGCAGCGATGCGGAATAAAGCTGCGGGTGCTCAGCGCCCCCCCGGCTCGGGGCGGTGCTATCAGGCACATTTTCGGTACGTTGCGCAGGCGGACGTCGCCCAGGTTCATGCGCGGGCCCGCCTGCAGGCGGATCGCTTCCAGCCGGGCTTTCAACGCGCTGTCGGCATCCAGCTGTTCTGGGCGTTCATCGCCGCGCACTCCCAGGTCCTGGGCGCGAATCAGCACGACCGGCATGCCGTTGTCGACGCATGTCACCTCGACCCCGTCGAACACATCGACCGCATTGCCCGTTGGCAGCAATGCACCGCAGCTGGAACCGGCAACATCCTCGAATTCGACGGTCAACGGCGCCCCGGTGCCGGGAACGCCATCAATTCGTGCGTCGCCGGTGTAGCTGACCGCACCGTTCGGTGTAGGCACATGGGCAATCGCAATCTGCCCGGTGTTCTCCATGAAGATGCGCACCGGGGTGACATCTCCCGTTGGCAAGACTAAGCCACGCTCGATGGCGAACGGCCCGACACCGGCGAGGATGTTGCCGCAGTTCTGCCCGTAGTCGACACGCGGCTCATCCACCAGCACCTGGGCGAACAGGTAATCGACATCGGCTTGCGCACGCGTCGACGGCGTGATGATCGCCACCTTGCTGGTCAACGAGTCGCCGCCGCCGATGCCATCGATCTGCCGCGCATCCGGCGAGCCCATGACCGCCAGCAGCACGCGGTCGCGAAGCGCGGGGGTGCTGGGCAGGTCATCGGCCAGGAAATAGGCGCCTTTGGAAGTACCGCCGCGCATCCACAGGCAAGGTAGGCGTGTCTGGCTCATGTTCAGTCTCCGAGCGCTTCTAGGCTGTCGACGTAGCGCAAACCCTTTTCCGCAAGCCGTTGGCGCATGTTGTAGATATCCAGGCCCAACTCGCCCTGAGCCAGGCGCAATGCCTTGTGCACCTCCAGTTCGGCGCGTGCGCGACTGGCCTGGGCAACCTGTGCGGCTTCAGCCCGACGCACGATCACCACGCCATCGTCATCGGCTACCACCACATCACCGGGGTTCACCAGTTGCCCGCCGCATACCAACGGCAGGTTGACCGAACCAAGGGTCTCCTTGATCGTGCCCTGGGCGCAGACGGCCCGGGACCAGACCGCAAACCCCATCTCTCGCAAGGTGTGGGTATCGCGCACCCCCGCATCGATCACCAGGGCGCGCACGCCATGGGCCTTGAGCGAAGTGGCGAGCAAGTCGCCAAAGTATCCGTCGGTGCACGGCGAACTCGGCGCTACCACAAGGATATCGCCGGGGCGGCACTGCTCGACCGCAACATGGAACATCCAGTTGTCACCCGGTGCGACCAGTACGGTAACCGCCGAGCCACTGATCGACGTGCCACGTTGAATCGGGGTAATCGTGGAGGCCAGCAGCCCTTTGCGCCCTTGCGCTTCATGGACCGTCGCCACACCGAAACCACCCAGCTCATCGACCAGACCCTGATCGGCCCGGTCAATGTTGCGCACGACGATACCGGTTTTACCGATCAGCCCGCTCATGCCAGGTTCTCCGTCACCCGCGGGAAGATGCTCTGGTAGCCCTCGCCATAGATGATGTCGCGGCTGCTGGCGATGCCGACGTTGCGCTTGGCTTGTACACCGCGTTGCAGGGCGACACGGGTGTAGTACTCCCAGAGGTGTTCCTGACCGGCCATGCACTGGATTGCGGCGTACTTCTTGTCCCACACCGAGGTGATGTCGAGCAGCACGTCAGGGCACCACTCGCACTGTTCCGGCTGATGCGGTTCGAAGCTGTACACCGGCGGCGCACCGACGATTTTCTCGCCCGGCCGGTAGCCTTCGGCCTGGGCAATGATGCGTGCTTCCTGCGTGAGGTGCATGGCCAGCGGGTGATCGTAGTTGTACGGGTCTTTCAACGAGTGGCTAAGGACAAACTCGGGCTGCACGCGGCGGAACACGTCCGCCAGGCGAAACAGCGTTTCTTTGTCGGCGCGCATCGGGTAGTCGCCGATGTCGAAGAACTCGACGCTGGCGCCGAGAATATCGGCCGCCGCCTGGGCTTCCTGGCGCCGGGCGGCCTTGACCGTTTCTTCGTTCATCGAGCCTTTGCGCCACAGCTTGGCCGACTCGCCACGCTCACCGAAAGACAGGCAGACGATATGCACGTTGTAGCCCTGTTGCGCATGCAGGGCGATGGCACCGCCGGCGCGCCAGACAAAATCGGCGGAGTGGGCGCTGACCACCAGCGCTGTTTTCGGTGATTGGTTCATTGCGGATTCTCCTCCTGCGTTTCGAAACAGCATCGCATCGCAGCAGGGCCCCGGAGTAATGCGTTGGAGTGTTGGAGGTATGCGTTTTTTTTATTGCCACTCGCAAGCCGCAGCGGCATAGTCCAGCGTACCTCCTCCTCTGCAACGCACGAGTGCGCCATGGACACCACTGAACTACCCAGCCTGATGCATGTGCGCGCCTTTGTCCGGGTAGCCGACCACGGCAGTGTTTCCAAGGCGTCTGTGGCCCTCTATCGCGCGCAATCGGTGGTCACCCGTGCGATCAGCGAGCTGGAGGCGCGGCTGGATGTGCTGTTGTTCGAGCGCCACGCCAATGGCATGCGCCTGACCGATTTCGGCGAGCGCTTACTGCCCCGCGCGCGCCGTGTACTGGCTGAGCTTGAAAGCGTTCCGCGGCTACTGGGTGGCGCCGAAAAGCGTGCGGTCGAGCCGCTTTACCTGTTCCAGGCGCGGCGCCTGCAGGTGTTCGTCAAACTCTGCGAAACCCACCACATGCAGACCGTGGCCAACCAGCTCGGCCTGAGCCAGCCGGCGATCAGCTCGACCATCAAGGTGATGGAAAGCGGTTGCGGCCATTCACTGTTCGAGCGCACGCCGCGCGGCCTGCAACCCACCCGTGCCAGCCAGGAAATCCTCTTTGCGGTTCGCCGGGCATTGAACGAATTGCGTCACATCGATAGCGATATCACGGCCCTGCGCGGTGCGTTGCAAGGTGTCGTGCATGTCGGTGCCCTGCCCTTGGGACGTACCCGGGTGCTGCCTGAGGCCATTGTGCGGATGATGGCCGAACACCCGGCGATTCAAGTGATCACCAACGAAAGCCCGTTTGATTTGCTCGCCACCGACCTTCGCGCTGGCGATGTCGATTTCATCTTCGGTGCGTTGCGCTCCGAAGCCTACGCCAGCGACCTGGCCGGCGAAGCGCTGCTTACCGAAGACATGGTGGTGCTGGCCCGCCGGGATCATCCGCTGCAGGCGAAATCTGCGCGCCTCGATGAGCTCAGCAGCGCCCGCTGGGTGCTGCCGCGTGCCGGCTCGCCCGCGCGGCAGATGCTCGATGCGTGCTTCTCCCGCTTCGGCATCGCACCGCCCCGGCCGGTGGTGGAGAGCGGCGACATGGCGATCATTCGGGGCCTGTTGTTGCGCTCGGACATGCTCGCGGCCGTGTCGGCCCGGCAGCTGGAGCAGGAAATTGCCTCCGGCGAACTGTGCATCCTGCCGCTGGAGCTGAAACAGACCACCCGAGCTATCGGTCTGACTTATCGCAACGGCTGCCTGCACTCACCGGTGGCCCTGGCCCTGATGGACATGATCCGCCGGGTAATCCGCGAGCAGGCAACCGACTGACGGCGATCAGAACAGGCCGAGCGGGTAACTGACGATCAAGCGGTTCTCGTCGAACTCGTTGCTGCTGTAGTCGCGACGTATGCTGGAGTTACGCAGGCGCAGGCTCAGGTTCTTGAAGCTGCCGCTTTGCACCGTGTAGGCAAGCTCTGACTCACGCCCCCACTCCTTGCCGTCGGTGACCGTACCGGTGTGCACGTTGTCGCCGCTGATGTAACGGTTCATCAGGGTCAGGCCGGGCACACCGAGGGCGGCGAAGTTGTAGTCGTGGCGCAGTTGCCAGGACTTTTCCCGGGCGTTGTCATAGCTGTTGTTGTAGCTGTCGTTGGCCAGGGTGCCGCCACTGGTGCCGTTGACACGCATCCACGCATCATCGCCGGTGAGCTTCTGCAAACCGACATAGAAGGTGTTGCCGCCATAACGCGCGGACAGCAGCGCCGAGAACGTGCGGTTGTCCAACTCACCGGCGCGGGCACTGCCGTCTTCACGGCCCCAGAAATAACCAAGGTTCGCGCCCAGGGTCCAGGCACCCAGCGGCTGGCTGTGGACAAGTTGCAGGTACTGCTGCTGGTAGATGTCCTTGAGCTCGGCGTTCCACAGGCCGATCAGGGTACGTTTTTCGTTGAAGCTGTACTCACCGCCAACGAAGTTGAAACGATCGGAGCTGAACGCGGTTTTCCCCTGCATGAACATGTCTTCCATGCTGGAATCGTTGCGCGGGCTGTTCTGGCGAAACTGCCCGCCATACAGCGTCAAACCGTCAATTTCCTGAGAGGTCACCTGGCCGCCGCGAAAAGTTTGCGGCAACGAACGGCCGTCGTCGGAGCGCAGGATCGGCAACACCGGCATCCACTCACCGACCTTCAATTCGGTTTTGCTCAGTTTCATCTTCCCGGCAACGGCCAGTCGGCCGAAATCGTCTGCCGGACGGCCATCACCATCGATCGGCAGCAGCTGGGTGCCGCCGGTGCCCTTGCCACCATCGAGCTTCATCGAGTAAAGCCCCAGCACGTCGACACCAAAGCCTACCGGGCCTTGGGTAAAGCCGGAGCGCGCGTCGAGAATGAAGCTCTGGGTCCACTCTTCGCCCTTGCTTTGCGGGTAGGCCGGGTTGGTGAAATTACGATTGATGTAGAAGTTGCGCAGGTTCAGGCTGGCGCTGGCATCGTCGACGAAACCGGCGGCAACACCGTCCAGCGGCAGGGCGCAAACAACAGCCAGTGAACAGACGATGCGAGGGTTGACGGCAATTTTCATTGTTATTGTTTTCCGGTTTTTGGGCGAAGGGAATGCGCTGCGCCCGCCAGTGCAGGCGCAGTGAGGTCAAGCAAAAGGGAAAGGCGACCCGATCAAGGCCGCCGGGTTACTCAGCGCGAGGCTTTGCCCGCCACCGAGTAGAGCACCTGCTGATTGCGGGTTTTCATGAACGTCTCCAGGCTCTGCCCGCGCATGGCGGCGTACACCTGCAGGTTGGGGATGCCGAGCACTGCGGCCAGTTTCTCCAGCACGAAGAAGATCGCGCCGTACTGGATCAGCCCGCGCCAGTCACGACGACGCAGCAGGTCCCGCTCTTCGTCGCTCAACCCGGCTTCTTCGAACAACGCCTCGGGCGCGTCGAGAAAACGCTGACGCCACTGCGGCTCGATCATCCGGTGCAGGAACTTGTTCAGGCGATAGCCCTTGGCGCTGCGCTCGAGGGTGAAGGGGTAGGTGCCCTCCAGCTTTTCGATACCGGCCAGCTGGTGCTGCATATGCTCCAGGTGACGCGCCGTGACCTCGGCCAGCACTTGGCGGTCCTGGTTTTCGAGAAGCAAGGTGGCGATGCCGGTCATCGATGGCAGGTAATAATCCTGGTGCAGGTTTTTCACCGTGGACGACAACGCGCCACGCATGATCAGCCAGGTGATTACTTCCGAGCCTTCCATTCCGCCCAGGGTGGCGTATTCGGCATGGGTCATTTCGGTCAGGCGTACCGGGTCGTTGACCAGCAGATCAATGAACTGCGCATCCCACTCCGGGTTGTTGAAACCGCAACGCTCGCCATGCACCTGGTGAGACACGCCGCCGGTAGCAACAATCGCCACCTTCAAGTCCTCGGGGTAGCTTTCAATCGCTCGGCGCAGCGCCTGACCCAGTTTGTAGCAGCGAAGCGCAGTAGGAATCGGGAACTGCAGCACACCCACCTGCAGCGGCACAATCTGCACCGGCCAGCCGGATTCACACGGCAACAGCGCCGACATGGGCGAGAAAAAACCGTGATCAAGGGGCTTGTCACGGAAAAAGCTCATGTCGAACTCGTCGGCCATCAGGCTTTGGCCGATGTGCCGCGACAACGCTGCATGCCCACCGACCGCCGGCAAGGAACGGGGGTTGCCACCTTCGTCGGCAACCTCGTAACGCTCATCGACCCCCAGGGAGAAGGCGCCGTAGTGGTCGAAGAAAAACGACGTCACATGGTCATTGAAGATGTAGAACAGCACGTCCGGCTGTTGCGCCTTCAACCAGGCCTTGATCGGTTCGAACCCTTCGAAAATCGGCGCCCAGGCCGCCTCGTTCTGTTTGTCGTGATCGACTGCAAAGCCGATGGTAGGGGTATGGGATACAGCGAGGCCACCGATGATGCGTGCCATGACGAGTTCCTGTAGTCGAGAAATTTAGTGCGCCAGCACCGAGCGATTGCCGCGGCGGCGGGCAACACCGTTGGCCAGGATCGCCAGTGCCGCGAAGAAGGCCGGTACGCTCAGCAGGGCGAACAGCAACGGCAAGCCCAGACCGAGGCTAAGCACCGCACCACCGATCAGCGATCCGAAGATGGCGCCGAAGCGACCGATGCCCAGCATCCAGCTCACGCCAGTGGCGCGGAAATCCGTTGGATAGTACCCGGGAGCAAAGGCATTGAGGCCCGTCTGCGCGCCGCTCATGCAGAAGCCGGCGGCAACCACGCCCAGCGCCAACAGGCTCGACTCCAGGTTCAGTGCGCCCAGCAGCAGGATAAACACACCGCCCAAGGCATAAGAAGTGGCAATGACGCCGTTGGGGTTACGCCGGTCCATGATCCAGCCGACCACGATAGCCCCGACCGTGCCACCAATCTGGAACAGGCCGGTGATGGTAGCCGCCCGCTCGATGGACAAACCGCCGTCGCGCAGCAAGGTCGGCATCCAGCCCATGGTCAGGTAGATCACCAGCAGGCCCATGAAGTAGGTCAGCCATAGGGCAAGAGTGCCGGCCCGGTAGCGTTCGGTGAACAGCATGCGTACCGGCGCTTTGTGCTGGGCCTGAGGTTCGGCGAGGGTAAATTTCGTGGCACTGGTAAAGCTCCCGCCCAGCTTGTTCAACACCTTGGCGATCTGCGCTGCAGGCGCATTGCGCACGGCCAGAAAACGCGCGGACTCTGGCAGCAACAACCAGAGAAACGGCAGCAGTATTAGCGGCAGGATGCCCCCGGCAAGCAGCACCGACTGCCAGCCATGCAGCGGGATCAGCCAGGCCGCGAGGAAACCGCCAAGCCCCGACCCCATGTTGAAGCCGGTGAACATGATAGTGATGAACAGCGAACGGTTACGCTCTGGCAGGTATTCGGACAGCAGTGTGGTGGTGTTGGGCATCGCCGCGCCCAGGGCTACACCGGTCAGCAACCGCAACGCGGCGAGCTCATAGGGGTTTCGCGCAAAAGCGCAGGCCAGGCTCAGCACACTGAAGCCGGTAACCGCTACCAGCAGCACCTTTTTGCGCCCCAGACGGTCAGCGTAAGGACCGGCCGTAAGAGCACCGATGGCGAGGCCGACCATGCCCGCACTCATGACCGGGCCGAATGCGGCCTTCGACAGGCCCCAGTCCTGAATCAGCGAGGGCGCGATAAAGCCCATCACCGCGACATCAAGGCCATCGAATAGAACAATGAAGAAGCACAGGCTCATGATGAGCCACTGGTAGCGGGCAACCGGACGGTTGTCGATCCAGGCTTTGATATCGACCGTTTCGTGACTCATGTTTGCACCTTCTTATTTTTGTAGAAATACCGACAGGCCGGGACATCGGCGCAGGCCACAGGCCGCCCGGTATCCGAACGCTGGGCGTGACTTTAAAGCCGCAGGTGCCTGCCCCGCTTGTGGGAAATCCTTAAGCGGGTATCGGTTTTTCTTATCGGCCGGGTTGAACCGCAGCATTGGGCTGCCCGGCAGAAGACGCAAACAACGGCTCAGAACCGGTGATAGAGCAATACCCCGCCCTCTGCGTCAGGGCTGGCGTCGGAAAACCCGGTTACGGCGTAGAGCTGGATTTTCCACTCCTGGCTGAGCTTATGGTTGATGAACAGGGTGAGTTCCTGGATTTCCGACCCGGTCGAGACCACTTTCTGCCGCCAGTCGTAGGACGCACCTGCTGAAGTGCCCACAGCCACAGGAATGGCGAAGCCGAGGCTGGCAAATACCGGGTCGTCGAAGTCGCTGTCGGGCGGGTCGCCGAATTTTTTCCAGCCCAGGGTGGCGAAGCCTGTCACCGGGCCAAAGGCCTTGGTGATATCGACCTGGCCGGAATAGTCCGTTTCGCCGGTGCCCAGACATTGGTCTTCATCGGCGGTGGGGAATTTGACCTTGCCGATCAGGTCCACCAGCATGCCGCCGTCACTGCCATCGAACAAGGCGTAGCCGGCGCTGGCGACGGTATCGCCCATGCCGCTTTCCACCTCCCGGCAGCCACCGGGCAACGGCGCGCCATCCGGGCCAACTTCAGGGTTGGTGATGCGCAACCAGGGCACGGTGACCTTGTAAGTCATGGGGCCGGTTTCGTACTTGCCGACCACCGGGACGTACCATATTTCCGAAGTAGTGCCGGTGCCGTAGTCACCGCTTGAATAGTCCAGGCCGGTGGCCATGCTGAAGGTGTCGGCCAGTGTCGGCATGGCCACACAGGCCAACAGGCTGGCAAAGCGTGTAAGCGTAGGTCTCATCTTCACCTCAAGGTCACGGTGAGAAGTACGAGCGGACTTACACAGCCTAGTTGCTTATTTCACGGTTGCCGAAAGGCCATTGCTGACACTAGTGATCCGAGCGCTCCGGGCGTTCGGCCTTTTCTACGGACTCTGCTTTCTCGACCTTTTCTACCTTCTCGACTTTTTCCACAGTTTCGGGCCGTTCTACTTTTTCGACCTTCTCCACCGTTTCGGGGCGTTCCACTTTCTCAACTTTTTCGACCCGTTCCACCGTCTCTGGACGCTCCACCTTTTCAACCTTTTCGACCCGCTCCACGGTCTCGGGACGCTCGACCTTCTCAACTTTCTCGACCCGCTCCACTTTCTCGACTTTCTCAGGCCTTTCCACCTTCTCGACCTTTTCTACTTTTTCGATCTTCTCCACCTTTTCTACTTTTTCGACCTTCTCAGGCCTTTCCACTTTCTCGGCCTTCTCTACCTTTTCGACCTTTTCGACCTTTTCAATTTTCTCGACCTTTTCGGCCTTCTCAACCTTTTCAGGCTGCTCGACTTTTTCCACGCGCTCAGACTTTCCGGACTTATCCACAGCATCGGACTTGCCACTGTCTTCACGGCCACTACCGTGGCTCTCCGAGCGCTCGCTATCAGCACCATGACTGCTGTCACTGCGCACACTGTCGGTGCCGCTGCTGCCACTGCCGTGATCATCGGAACTGCCCGAATGGTCGCTACGCTGCTCCACTGCGTCATCCGAACGTGCCCCGCGCTCGACAGGCGACTTGCCCGAGTGATCGACACGCTCCGTGGTGATTTCCACACGGCTTGCCCGCACCTCACGTGCCCCGGTGTACACCCCGCTGACACGCACGCGTTGATCCAGGGGCAGGTTGGCGACCTGATCCGCTGTTTTACGATCCAGGGTGACGTTCACGCCGCCAACCACCAGGCCATTGCCTTGGCGCCCTTGTACCAGGCCCTCGATCACCACGTCGCGTACCCGTCCGGTAAACGGCATGCTCGGGTCAGGTCGGGTCTGGCTGACCTCCAGCTGCCGCCCTGTCCACTGGCCACGCACCAGTACTTCCTGCGCCGGCGCCACACGGGTGCCAAGTTTCAGCCCCTGCAGGCTGCCGGTGCGATCGACCGCGCCGATGGCACTGGCCTCCTTGAGCCCCGGTGCACGCTCGATGCGACTGGCCACGACCACACCCTGGGCATCGCGCAGCCCGCTGACCTTGACCGGCTCACCCGGCCGCAGCCCTTCGGCGACCCGCGCACCGGGCGCCAGGCGTACCGGCTGCCCCATCACCCGCAACGGTGCCGAGGCATTCGGCAGTGCGGTCAGCGGCCCGGCATACGCATGCAGAATCGAGATCCGCCCGGCCTGCAGGCCGCGCTTCGTGGTGAAGGCCTCGACTGCCACCACTTGCCCAATGGCCAGGTGGCCACTGTTGGCGGCGACACCGTTCTCGCTCACCGGCACATCCTTGCCGAAGTGCACTTCCATGCCGTTGACGCAGATCGAGGCGAAGCCGGTGATGGTGCCGACGATACCGGTGCCGCCCGTACCGCCCGGGTGCAGGATCGGCGCGCCCGAGCCGCCGACACCACCCGCGTCGCGATTATTGAGGATGTCATCCACGCCCGTAGCCACGGCCCCGGTACCGCCGGTTCCACCGGGACGCTTCTGAACCGGCGCACCGCTGCCTCCCACGCCACCGCTGTCGGTCTGGATACCGGTGCCACCCACCCCGCCCGGCATCGCCCCGGTACCCCCGGTGCCGCCCGGGAACTGCAAGCCCGACGCCCCCGACATGCCGATTTCATCACGGCTGACACACGCCGGCGCGGCATGCCCCCACGAGGGCAGCCCCAGCGCGAGAGCCAGGACAATGACGGCGGCAGCACGAAAGCGGTGCAGGAAACGGGTCATGGGTTCGGCGTCGTGGGAGAAGTAGACTCAGTGTAGAAATAAAGCCCGATGGTGATGCGCTGGGGCTGCTCAAGGGTTGGCAAATCCCGCGCTTCCAGGTCGGCCGCCAACCGGCTGAAGCCCAGTAACAGCTGCATCCCCTCACCGGCCACGGCCTCGCGCAAGGTCTCGACACTGACGGGAGCCAGTGCATCGTAGTGCACGCTACGCTCGAAGAACGGCTGGCCCTCCCCGCTAAGGTTATGCACAGCGGCGCTCGCATGGTCGTGCAGGTTGTGGGCAAGGTAGGCCGCCTTTTCATCAAAGCCCTGCTGCGGCACAAAGGCCTGCGCCTGAAGGTGTACACAGTCCTGCTCGTCGAGCCGCACAATGCCCAGCCGCAGCCACTCGTCGAGTACTACCCGGGCACGAATGTCCGTGCTGACGCTGGCCACCAGGGCATCGAATGAACAGTCACCACCAACGCTGGCCAGCCGCGGCAAGGCCAGCGCCTGGCCGCGCGCCTGGCAGAAGGGTTGGGAGTTACTCCAGACGTTGACCAGGTGGGCACCCAGCGTGATGTTTTCAGGCAATGCCGAGGCCTGCGCTTCGCCGTCCTGACGCAGGCGTCTGACATCCTTGCGATGCACGCCGGTCAGCAGGCTGATGCGGCTGTCACTCGGCGCCTTGTCGACCAGACGGAACTCGCGATCAGCCACATCGACGAACACCTCCTTGAGCAAATCGGCAAACACCGGATAGGTGACGCCCTTGCGGAGCATCAACCGCACCAGTGGGCGCATGACCCGCAACAAAGCGCTTAGTAGCGAGGGAGGCAGAGTAGGCGATTGCATTCAGCGCATTCCTTGACAGAGGGCCTCAGTATAAAGACGCGGGGAAAAACCCCATACAAAACCCGCCCCCAGGGTTTTGTATGAGCCCCACCCGTGTCAGTCAGCTCCTGCTGTTGTCATCTCCAGGTTCGCCGCCGACGTGATTGCCATGGTCATCACCCGGTTCGCCACCCACATGATTGCCATGATCATCACCAGGCTCACCGCCAACATGATTGCCATGGTCGTCGCCAGGTTCACCGCCAACATGATTGCCATGGTCATCCCCGGGCTCACCGCCCACATGATTGCCATGGTCATCCCCGGGCTCACCACCAACATGATTGCCATGATCATCGCCAGGTTCTGAATGGTTGCTGCTGCGCCCGGAGTTCGAGTTGCCGGCCTGGCCCTGGCCTGAATCGCCATGGTCGCTACCACTATGACCGCTGCTACCACTGCCGTTGCCAGCATGGCCACCACTGCCACTTCCGCTACCACCGCTACTTCCACCATGGCCGCCACCTCCGCTTCCGCCGCCACTGCCACCGTGGCCGCCACCACCACTGCCGCCGCCACCGCCGCCGTGGCCACCGCCACCACCACTGCCGCCGCCACCACCGCCGTGGCCACCGCCACCACCACTGCCGCCACCACCACTGCCGCCACCACCACCGCCGTGGCCACCGCCACCGCCACCATGACCGCCACCGCCGCCGCCACCACCGCCGTGGCCGCCACCGCCTCCACCGCCATCTTTGGCGTAGGCACTTGAGTCATGAGAAATCGAATCCGGGACCAAAACGAGGGAGGCCGACAGCACGCCGCCGATGGCCATCGCCAATAAAGCCTGTTTGAACAGCCGTTGAGTCTGCATCGTCCGTCTCCTGGTCACTTGCCGCGAGAACGCCAAATCAATTCGGGAATGAATCTGTATTTTTCTTTTTCTTGCGTGGGAAAATTTCCCACATCGAAAAGTTAGACCCCTTTACCGACGTGATCAAGCGACAGAGGGAAAAGTCGACCGATGGTTGCTGAAGGCAGATGATGTGGACAGAGATATGCCAGCGGGCGTCAACCCGCTGGTTGGAAGACGGTGAATACCTGGTCGGTGCTGAGCGTCACCGGCTTATGCGGCGCTGCGCAAACCCGGCAGGCTGATCAACGACCAGCCGGCTTCCGGCTCGGCCAATACCAGGCGTACCGCTTCGCTGTTGTCGGGCTCAAGCAGTTTCGGCGCCAGATCCCCCACCAGCCAGTTCGCCGTATTGGAGGCGATCACCCGGCCATCTGCCGATATCAGCACCGCTTCGTGCGCAAGACGCATCAGGCTGCGTACCAGCATGCGCTCGACGTTGTGCAGCGACAGGTCCAGCCCGGCCACACCAATGAACTGACCCTGCACAAAAATGGGCATGGTGAAGGTCAGCACGTACATGTTGGTGCCGTAGAGGTCAACGTAAGGCCCCTCGACGCTGCTGGTGCCGGACTCACGCGGGCGGCTGAACCAGGGCGCGGCGGTGTAGTCGTAGAAATTCTCGCGGCGGCGGTCGAAGTTGGGGCGCAACGGCAGGGTCTTGCCAGCATCTGCCAGGTACCACCACTCCAGGTGCATCTCACGGTCGGCGAGGCTGCCCGGCTCGAGGATCACCCCACCGCCGCAACCAAAGGCCCCGGTGGCCAGCAATTGCCGGTCGATGGCCGGCCTGAGCAAGGCCAGGTCTTTGGCAACCGGTTGACGGCCTTCGGCCACTACGCGTTCCCAAAGCTCGCAGGTTTCATCCACCAGCTGGCGGACCTGGCTGAAGATGGTCTCCAGGGTGCTGTTGAGCTGCCGAGCGCACGCAGACAGGGGATCGTTTTCGCTCAGGGCAAACATGGCATTTCCTCAGGCAGTATTGGCTTTATTTTTATCAGTTCGGGTTTCTGGTTCAAACCCACTAAGGTCTACGCAAGTACCGCGCCAGCCTCGCCCTCGCTTTCACTTTCCGCCAGCAACTCCAGGCGCAGGCCGATCAGGCGCTTGATACCGCGGCTGACATGAGCCTCGGCCAGAGCGCCGGCCAACACCGTGTCGTTACTGACCAGGGCCTGGAGGATGGCCCGGTGTTCTTGTTCAACCACAGTGACGTCGCCGCCACCGGCAGCCTCCAGCCAGAGCAACTCACCCACCTCGGACTGCAAGCGCATTTCGGCATGGGTCAGGCGCAATGATTGCGCGGCCGCAGCCACTTCGATGTGAAAACGAGCATCGGCGCGATGGCGCCCCAGGCGTGTACCCGCCTGTTTCAGGGTTTCGATGTGCTGGGCGATCCGCGCGTACTGCTCCTTTGAGCCTCGCTGCGCCGCCAGGCGTGCCGCCGTGCCGGAGATCGCCAGTTGCTCATCGCCCAGATCGCGCAAGTCCGGACCGCTCATTTCCCGCAGCCGCTGCAACAACAGCACCTCTGGCAACTCCACCGGCGCACAGACAAAGCTGCCGCCATTGCGCCCGCGCCGGGTTTCAATCAGGCCGCGTTGGCGCAGCACCACCAAGGCTTCGCGCAGGGTGACGGTGGCAACGCCCAGCTGCATTGCCAGTTCGGTTTCACTGGGCAGTTGCTGCCCTTCGGCAAAAAGGCCCAGTTCGATCGCTTCCACCAGCCGCCGCGCCACCTCATCGGTGCGCCCTTCCTGGCGCAGCCGGATGAAGGCAGTACTACGGGCAGTATTCAGGGCACTCATTGGCTCTCCATAGTCAGCATTGCACAGGCCCAGGCAGACCCCTGCTAAACGTTCAGTTCCGTATCTTATAGCGATTGAGCAGCCCCTGACACCGTCGATTTCAGCCTGCCATCGGTAAAAACCACCCGGCAAAGCTGATTTCAACCCGACAGAAGGACAGTTGGCAAAGCTCGAACATTAAGATATGTTTTCATATGTTTAATGCGGTCAGCGGGCAAAAGCTCCTCTGCGCCCTGCATTGGCCGAGCGATTTCTCAACCTATAAGACCGACCAAGGGATACGCCATGCAAACCAAACTCCTGATCAACGGCCAGTTGGTCAACGGCGAAGGCGCCAGCCACGCCGTGTACAACCCCTCCCTGGGCACGGTGCTGGTAGACATCGCCGAAGCCAGCAGCGCCCAGGTGGATGCGGCAGTGACTGCCGCCGATCAGGCTTTCGACGCGTGGGCGCAAACCCCACCCAAGGATCGCGCCCAGCTGTTGCTGAAACTGGCCGACCGGATCGAAGCCGAAGCCGAAACACTGGCCCGTCTGGAGTCGCAAAACTGTGGCAAGCCTTACCAGGCAGCGCTTAACGACGAAATTCCGGCCATTGCCGACGTGTTCCGCTTTTTCGCCGGCGCCAGCCGTTGCCTGAACGGCTCGGCCGGTGGCGAATACCTGCCGGGCCACACCTCGATGATTCGCCGTGACCCGCTGGGCGTGGTGGCATCGATTGCGCCCTGGAACTACCCGCTGATGATGGTCGCCTGGAAACTGGCACCCGCCCTGGCCGCCGGTAACTGCGTGGTGCTCAAGCCCTCTGAGCAAACCCCGCTGACTGCCCTGAAACTGGCAGAAATCATTGCCGAACTGTTCCCGGCCGGCGTCGTCAACATCCTGTTCGGCCGTGGCCCGAGCGTCGGTGAGCCGTTGGTCACCCATCCCAAGGTGCGCCTGGTTTCGCTCACCGGCTCTGTTGCCACCGGTGCGCGCATCGTCGCCAACACCGCCAGCAGCGTGAAGCGCACCCACATGGAACTGGGCGGCAAAGCCCCGGTGCTGATTTTCGACGACGCTGATATCGATGCCGCCGTCGAAGGCATTCGCGCCTTCGGTTTTTACAACGCCGGCCAGGATTGCACCGCTGCTTGCCGCCTGTACGTGCAGCAAGGCGTTTACGAGACCTTCGTGCAGAAGCTCGGTGAAGCCGTTGGCAGCATTCGCCATGGCCTTCAGGACGACCCAGAAACCGAACTCGGCCCGCTGATCACCCAGGACCACCTGGAGCGTGTTGCCGGCTTCGTCGAACGCGCCAAAGCCCAGCCGCACATCCGCGTCATCACCGGTGGCAAGCGTGTCGAAGGCCCTGGGTTCTTCTTCGAGCCGACCGTTCTCGCCGACGCCCGCCAGGACGATGAAATCGTCCAGCGCGAAGTCTTCGGCCCTGTGGTCAGCGTCACCCCGTTCACTGACGAAGCCCAGGCCCTGGCCTTCGCCAACGACTCCGACTACGGCCTGGCCTCTTCGGTCTGGACCCGCGACGTCGGCCGCGCCAGCCGTCTGGCCGCCCGTTTGCAGTACGGCTGCACCTGGGTCAACACGCACTTCATGCTGATCAGCGAGATGCCCCACGGCGGCATGAAGCAGTCGGGCTACGGCAAGGACATGTCGATGTATGGCCTGGAAGATTACACCTGCGTACGCCACGTGATGTTCAAGCACTAAGGGCGCAGCAGAAGCGTTCAATTAACCGCACTATAAACATATAAAATAATAGGTAATATGCATGCTAATCACCGGCATCAAAAGCCGCCCGGTCTATGACCGCCTGCAACCGATGGCAGGTGGCTTGCGCCACCTGATCGTCGGCCAGGGCAGTGGCGGCGAGGCCATGCTGCGCCTGATCGGCGACATGACCCCGAGCCAGCGTGCCAACAGCACGCTGCTGTATTCCACCGAATCCTTCTCCGGACACAACCACCTGGCGGCGCTGCGCCAGGCCGAAGCCGGCGACTTGCAGGTGTTCGACAGCAACCAGGCGCTGATCGAAGGCCTGCGCCGTCTGCTGGACACCGCGCACATGGGCACCCGCCTGTACCTGAGCGGCTCGGAGAGCTTCATCGGCACCACCATGCAGGCCGCCAATGCGGTGGACCTGAACCGTGACGAAGTGCTGCGTGAACACAGCGGCACCCTGGTTCGCCGTGTCTGGTGCGCCCACTGCGACACCTACACCGAAAACGTTACTCACCGTGTATTCACCTGCCCCGGCTGCCAGCTCGACCTGGTAGTGCGCGACCACTATTCCCGCCGCCTGGCTGCCTTCCAGGGCATCAAGGCCGACGGTGAAGTCCCAGGCGAAATGCCACCTGCCGAGGAGCTGGATACATGAACACGCACAACGGAACCCTGAGCGTACGGGTTACACGCATCGAGACGCTGACTCCGGAAATCAAGCGCTTCACCTTCGTCGACCCGGACGGCAAGCACCTGCCGGCCTTCTCCGGTGGCAGCCACGTGGTCGTGGTGATGGAAGACGGCGACAAGACCCACCGCAATGCGTATTCGCTGATGGGGTCGCCTTACGACTCCAGCGCTTACCAGATCGCCGTGCGCCGCGTCGAAGAGGGCCGTGGCGGTTCGCGCCACCTGCATGACTGCGTGGAAGAAGGCGCGCTGCTGCAGATCCTGCAGCCGGCCAACCTCTTCCCGCTGGCCAAGCATGCCCGCCAGCACGTGTTCATTGCGGGTGGTGTAGGAATCACCCCGGTGTACTCGCAAATGGAAGAGCTGCACATCAAGCAGGCCGATTTCGAGCTGCACCTGGCAGTACGCGGCCCGGACCACACGGCGTTGGGCCTGGAGCTGCAGGCACGCTACGGCAAACGCGTGCACCTGTATGTGCAGGGCCAGGACGCGCGCATGGACATTCGCCAGATCCTCGCCGAGCGTCCACTGGGCAGTCATGTGTATGTCTGCGGCCCGGACAGCATGATCGACGACACCCTGGACAGCGCCCACGCGCTGGGCTGGACCGACAGCCACATCCATTACGAGCGCTTCGTCGAGCAAGGCTCCAACGGCCAGCCGTTCAGCGTCACCCTGGCCCGCCAGGGCGTGACCATCGACGTGCCGCCTGACCAGTCGCTGCTCGAAGCCGCCGAACAGGCCGGCTACAAAGTGCCCTACCTGTGCCGCGGCGGTGCCTGCGGTTACTGCGAAACCGAAGTGCTGGAAGTCGAAGGCGAGCTGGACCACCGCGACGACTGGCTCAGCGAAGAAGACAAGCTCAGCAATCGCAAATTCATGCCGTGCGTATCCCGCGCCTGCGGTAGCCGCCTGGTCGTAGACCTCTAATAACAGGAACCAACGTCATGACCGTTTTCAAGCCAATCGAAACCTATTCCGGCGACTACACCTACAGCAACAGCCGCGAAGCCATCACGCGCCTGCCATTCCCGTACCCGGAAGACGAGTACATGTACTCGATGAACGTCGAGCCGCACGTACCGTTCGGCAAGGGCGCGCTGCGTGCCCAGTTCGACATCGACGAGCACTACATCTCCGAGTGCCACCACCGCGCCAAGACCCTCGAAGAGCAGCCGGGCGTGCACTACGCCGCCCTGCCACACATGATGGAAGCCCAGTGGGACCTGCTGGAGCTGCTGATGGAGTCGTACTCGCGGGACTTCCCCGAGCACTTCACCCTGGAGAAGAACGGCAGCCAGTGGCACTGGATCAACCGTCCGCTGCAGATCGACCAGACCTTCACCTTCGGTGACGCCAGCACCCTGCCGATGGAGCCGATGGAATACATCACCCGTCAGGCGCAGGGCGAGTTCATCCTGCTTGAAGAACGTGACGACACCCTGGTGATGGGCGCCGGCATGGCCACCCAGCGCGCCGACTACTCGCTGCGCTTCAACCTCGGCATGAGCTTCATGGAGTTCCACGGCCCGGTGCCGAAGCTGCATGAAATGGGCATTCTGCAACGCGCGCTGAAATTCCTCCTGCGCCTGCGTCCGGGCCATCCGGTGCGCCGCACCAACTGGTCGATCACGGTCAACCCGCGCCTGGAAACCTCGGCAGAGACCCTGCCGGACTGGGCCCCGGACCGCACCATCGTCACCGCTGAAAATGCCGGTGATCTGGTCAACTTGCGTATCGAACTGCAACCGCTGCATCGTCTGCCGCGCAGTAACGCCGTGCTGTTCCCCGTGCGCACCTACCTGGTGAGCCTCAAGCAGCTGGCCGAGTTCGCACCCCAGTGGGCCAAGCGCATGCACCGGGTGATCCGCGACCTTGATCAGGAACTGGTCGACTACAAGGGCTTCACCCGTTATCGCGATGCGATGGTCACCTGGCTGTCGCAATACGACGACGGCACGCCAGTGGACGAGAGCCAACAGTAAGTTTCCAGAGATGAGCGCGCCATAATGGCGCGCTTTTTTGCACTGCGTGCTTGCCAACCAGGGATTACCCCGATGAAAAAAACAATACGCAACTTTTTGCCCGAGAGCTGGAGCCTGGTGTTCTCCGCCGCAGCATCCGCCTACGGTGTCGGCTTGCTCGGCTTATGGGCGCTGCCGTTCCTGATCAGTGCCATCATCAACGACCTCAAACTCAATGAGGCCCAGGCCGGCATTCTGATGTCGGCCGAATTCGTCTTCACCATGCTCGCCTCGCTGCTGGTCGCGCCCTACATGGGCCGCGCGCCACGGCGCACCCTGGCGATTGTGGGCACGCTGCTGGCGATCGTCGCCAACCTGGTCAGCGCCAACATGACCGAACTCTACTCGCTGGCTGCCGTGCGTTGCGTCGCCGGTGTCGGTGCCGGCCTGGCGCTGGCCTGCGGTAACGCCAGCGTCTCCAGCGCCAAACAGCCAGACCGCATCGCCGGGCACATGAACGTGCTGTCGGTGCTGCTGATGATCGTGGTGATGCTCGGCTACGCCAAGGTCATGGCCCTGTATGGCCTGTCGGGGCTGTACTACGCCATGGCGGCGACCATGGCCGTGATGCTGCTGGCGATTCCGGCCATGCAACAGCGTGCACCTGTGGTCGAAGCGGCGCCCCATGTGCGCAACGCCAAAGGCGGTGCAGGCAATGTGCTGTTGAGCCTGCCGGCGATCTGCATGATGCTGGCGATGTTCGTCTTCCAGGCCCGCGACACCATGGGCTGGGCCTTCGTCGAGCGTATCGGCACAATGGTCGGTTACAGCGGCGACGAACTCGGGGCATTGCTGTCCTTCCAGTCGTTTGTCGGCCTGATCGGCCCGCTGCTGGCCGCCATGGTGGGCAAGCGCTTCGGCCTGAGCACCCCGGTGATCCTGGCAATTCTGCTGACCGGCGCAACCAGCCTGGCCTATGTACTGGGTGAGCATTCCAAGTCGCTGTACACCATGGGGGTGATGACCATTTGCGTCACCTACTTCTACGCCCTCAGCTACCTGACCGGCCTGGCGGCGGCGCTTGATCGTGAAGGTCGCGTGGTGGCGGCAGCGAGCAGCTTCCTCAGCCTTGGCCTCGCAGTTGGTCCGGCAATTTCCGGCGGCCTGATCTCGCTGGGCGGCTTCACCCTGGCGGCCTGGGGCATCGGCGTTACCGTGCTGCTGACCTTGCTGTTGGTGATGATTCCACTGGCGAGCATTCGCCGCGAAGAGTCGGGTTTGACGCTGGCGGCAGCAGCCTGACACCCCATCGCTGGCTCCCACAGCTCCGATGGACAGTCGGACTACCGTGGGAGCTGGCGATCGCCTGCGATTGACCGCGAATCGCTCAGGGCAAATACAGCCTGAACAAGCCTCCGCCCAACGCTCCGCCGTTGGCAATCTCGATACGCCCCTTCACCCCGTTGCGTTCATGCAGGGCCGCAATCCGCGCAGCGAAGTACAACCCCAACCCGGTGCTGCCACTTTGCGCATCGATACCCTGCACATAGTCGTGCTGGCGTTCCAGCATGCGTACGGGGAAGCCCGGGCCGTCGTCGTTGATGCTCAGCACCAGTTGCTCATCGTCCTCGCTAACAGTAATCAGCAAGGTATGCCCAGCGTAGCGAATGGCGTTGTTGAGGATGTTGGCTACCACCGAGCCGACCAGTTCACGGTCGAAAAATCCCAACGGGCTCGGGGTCTCGATACGAAAGCTGGCGAGGATGTCGCGGTGCTGCAGCAGGTTCTGCTGGGCCGCCAGTTGCGCCTCGATAAAGTCATCCAGCTCGTGGTAGTCCGGGCACATCGGCAACTGGTTGACGCCCAGTTTGTACAGGCCCAGCAACTGCACGAGCATGCCGTTGAGGTGGGTAAACTCGTGCTCCATCACTCCCTGCTCGCTCGCGGCGCGCTGGGCCGCAGGCAGCCGTTCGAGCCACTGGCTATGGGCCTGGATCAAGGCGGCCAGGGAGTTTTTCATGTCGTGTACGGTGGAGGCGATCACCGTGGAAAAATCCAGCCCCTGTCTGTCCTGGTTCATGCGCCAAAAGCCCGGCTGTGCAGTTTACGGTAGCGGTCGTAGCGGCTATCGCTCTCAGGGATGCCCGCCACACAGCTCAGGCAGGCACGGAACTCCTCCATGATCGCCGGCGGCGGCGTTTCACCGCCAATGCGCAGCAACGCCTGGGCGGTATTGAGGGCAATACTGATGTTCTTCGGCTGCAGGCCAAGGGCCCGACGAAACAGCCCCAGAGCTTCGCTGAGTTGCCCGCCCTGATAACTGCGTACGCCCTGGCGGTTGAGGTCGACGGCCTCGGTCACCGCCCCCAGCACGTTCGGGTCATCGGTCAGGCGCGACACGCTCTGCATGACCTTGGGGTCGTCGCCGTAGGTCTCCACGCAGTTTTTCAGGATCGCGGTGCCGGCCGCGTCCTGCCCCAGCTTCTGCAGCTGGGTAGCGACCACCAGGGCGGCTTCGACAGAAAAGAACTGATCCATCTTCTCCAGACGGGCCATGGCCTGCTCGGTCAGCTTTGCCGCTGTTTCGGCATCGCCGGCTTGCTGCAGGCTGGCGGCTTTCATCAGCCGGGCGCGAACCTGCAAGCCCTGGTCCTCGACGTTTTCCTTGGCCACTTCGCTGAGCACGGTGTTGATTTCGACCCGGGTGCGCGCATCCAGACCGTTACCGGCATTCTTGTTCATCAGTGCCTGAACCAGTCCGAGGTTACTTTCAGGGTCTTTGTAGCGTGAGCTCTGGCCCTGGTTGACGGCATGCCGGTAGGCCTTCGAGGACGTGTCGAAGTCGTCGTTGCTCAAGGCCAGTTTGCCCAGCATCATTTGCCGGCGCACCGCCAGCGGCGACAGGCGCACCGCCTCCTCCAGCACGCCCTGGGCACGCTTGCTCTCGCCGCGCGCCACCAATACTTCGGCGAGCCCGTCGTACAGTCCCGGCATCATCGGAAAGGCCTTGAGCGCCTGCTCGTAAATACCCTGGGCCTGGGCAAACTGATTGCGTTTGTACAACAGGCTGCCCAATGCCGCGTAGGCCCACGGCGTTGCACGGCTGGAAATGATCGTGGTGAGAAACTTCTCCAGCTCGTCGTAGCGATTGAGGTCACGCAAGGCGTCGGCGCGATAACGCAGGCACAGCGGTGCAAAACGCGGGTCCTTTTTGCACAGCTCGGCGCACGCGGCGAGGACTTCAGCCGGACGGCCACGGTCCAGGGCCTGGAGAATCGGCTTGAGCAAGGTTTTGCGCTGCACCAGTTTTTCCAGGCGCTGGGCCAGGCCGATACGGTTGAACGGCTTGGTGAGGTAGGCATCCGGCTCATGCTCCAGGGCACTGAGGACAATGGCCTGGCTGGTTTCGGCAGTGACCATGAGGAACACGCACTCATGGCTGATCAACTTGTCGAGAATCAGGTCTTCGAGCACCTGCTGACCATTTTTCTTGCCGTCCCCCAGGTGGAAATCCTGGAGGATGAAGTCGTAGCGTTTCTGCCCACACATGCGCAGGGCCTGCTCACCGCTGTCGGCGGTGTCGACATCACGCACACCCAGCTCGCGCAGCATGGAGCGACAGGAACTGCGAAAATCCGAGAAATCATCGACGATCAGAAAACTTTTTTGGCTGTAGACCTGCATCCACGAAACCCGACATGGCAAATAAAAAAAAGGATGCACAGACCTCGACACGCACAGGCTGGCTTCGCGGGTAAATCAACATCATGCACAAGCGCCAGCGGCGGCGACCCGGAACTCATTGTCACCACTGCGCTTGGCTTCATACATGGCCAGGTCGGCAAGGTGAATCAGGGTATCCATGCTTGAGGCATGGTCCGGATAGATCGCAACGCCCAGGCTGGTCCCCACCTGCAACAACTCGCCGGAAATGATCATCGGGAACGCCAGCGATTCGAGCACATTGCTGCAAATCAGCTGGACTTCCTGCTCCAGCCCCACCCCGGGTGCAAACCCTTCAAGCAGCAGAACGAACTCGTCGCCACCGATCCTGGCCACAGTATCGGCCGCACGCAGCATTTGCTTGAGCCGACTGGCGGTAAACACCAGTACCTGGTCACCGAACGCGTGGCCCTTGCGGTCGTTGATCGCCTTGAAATCGTTGAGATCGAGGAACGCCAGCACCACCCGCGTATTGGTGTCGCGAGCCACTTCCAGTGCACGCGCCAGGCGTTGTTCCAGCACTACGCGGTTGGGCAGGCCGGTCAACGCATCGTTGAGCGCCAGGCTCTGCAACTGGTTGGCCCAGGCCTTTTCCTCGGTGATGTCGCGTACGACGCCCATCATCTTCACCGCCACACCCTGCTCGTTGCAGACCACGTTGCCGGTCTCGCGCAGCCAGCGGACACTGCCGTCGGGCCAGACCACGCGGTATTCCTCGTCATGGTTTTCGCCCGTCTCGATGCAGCGCAATTCACCGGCCCGCACGCGGGCGCTGTCGTCCGGGTGCACGCTGGCGCAAAAGCGCTCGTAGCTGGGGACAATTTCCCCGACCTGATAGCCAAACATGGGGTAGATGGCGTCGGACCAGAACAGTTGTTCGGTGTCGATATCCCAGTCCCAGGTGCCGATGCGGGCAAAGTACTGGCTGCGCTTGTAGCGCTCTACGTCTTCCGCCGGGGCGATGGAACCCGAGACTTGCTCGCGAAGCTGTCGCTCAAGGCGCCGCCCGCGCTGCAACGCACGTAACCACAGGACCGCCAGGATGCCCAAGCCGACCCATGGCGCGATCAGGTACAGCGTCTGCAGCATGGCTATGCGCTCAAGAATGGTAGCTAGTAGCCATCATCCGCGATCCTCGACGCGTCGTAAAGTGCGGCGTAGAGGAGGTCTCAGCGTGCTGGTTGGCAGGTCAGCTCAGTGCCATACCACTTCACCTTGGCTTCACCCTGGTGCTCCCAGAACTCCACGCCTTCACGTCCATACTTGCTGCCGCTGGCCGAAGGTTGCGCCATCACGATGGTCTGGTCGCCGCCGTAGGTCAGCACCGCTGCCTGAGGCGTGAGCTGGTTGTAGAACACGGCAGTGAAGGGTTGGTTGTCGTCACCGCAATCGAACTCGACGGCGGCAGGCACCTGGACCGAGCCGGACTGGATCTGCAACTCGACCATGCGCACCTGGTACTGCTCGAGTACGCAGGCATCGGCGTCAGTGGCTTTCCAGCACTCGTCGCGGCCTTTTATCCAGCCGCGCTGGGTTGCCTTGAGCTGCTTTTGCGAGTCGCTGTCGGCTTGCGTCAGGGTGCGTTTGTAGAGGGCCGCGAGGTCGCGATCGAGCTTGCTCAGTTGCGGGCTCTGGCACACCTTCAAGGCCATGCCCTCGGCGTTGTCGCAGGAAAATGACGGCCCCTCTGCCGCCAGCGCGGCGCCGGTGTACAACCCGCCTGCCAACAGTGACACGGTAAACATGCGCAACATGAGCTGACGCTCCTGGAAAGAACCTGCCAGAGAGTACAGCAGAAATTCTTTGTGTCGCGCTGTTGGTGGCGGTCAGGCCAGCAGCCCGAGGGCCTTCGCCCGGGCGACAGCCTGCGTTCGACGTTCGACGCCCAATTTGCTGTTGATATGGCTGGCGTGTGTCTTGACCGTGTGCAACGAGATGAACAGCCGCTCGCTGATCTCCTGGTTGGAGCAGCCCTGGGCAATTAGCTCCAGCACCGCCTGTTCCCGGGCGCTGAGGGCTTCGCAATTGACGCTGCCAGCCTGCGCCGGGTCCAGTGCTGGCAACAGGGCCAGCAAACTGACCTGCGCCGGGCTCACCGGTTGCGTCAGCAATTGATCGCGCAGCCACAGCGGGTAGTGCTGCAGCAGGCGCTGGAACGGTTGCAATGCACCGCCACGCGCCGCTTCCAGGCTCAACACCAGTAATTCGCGGGCGTTGGACTCATGCTGGTTGGCAAGCAGCAGCTCGATCCACTGGCACAACGCCGTAACGCTCAACATGTGTCCGCCACTGGCCTGGCCACTGTCGACCAGTGCCTGCAGGCGCTCCCCTGCCTGCGCCACACGCCCCTGGGTACGGTCAAGCAAGGCCTGTTGCAAGGCGATGTGCAGCCCCAGCATCGGGTGGAATTCCGGCCCTGCAGCGGCCTGCTTGCCGCCGTAGGTCTGCCCCAGTCGCAACAGCCACGACTCGGCCAGGTCAATACGCCCCTGGGCAAGCCAGAGTTCACATTTGACCAGGGTAATCATCGCCAGATAGAAAATCGGTGGCACGTCCCAGATGTGCATCAGCCGCTCAGCTTCGGCCAGTTCGGCGAAGGCTTCGGTAAAGCGGCCCTCGCGCCCATCCAGCGAGGCAATCACGCAATGCCCGATCAGTATGCTGATGTCGCGGCAGGCCCGCGCCTCGACCAGGCCGGCTCGCAAGCGGCTGCGCCCCGCTTCCGGCTGCATGCGCGCGACCAGCAAATAGCCTTCATACAAGGTCAGCCGGGCGCGTACCGCATACAAGCGTTGCGCAGAGAGTCCCTGCAACCGCTGCAAGCCGAGGTGGACTTCATCCTGCGCCCGCAACACCTCGCCACGGGCATGCAATACGCGGGCGCGGTCGTAATGGGTCAGCGCCTCAAACAGGGGATTGGCAACCCGTTGAGCCAGTTCCAGGGCCTCGCGGTTCCAGCTGCGCGCGCGCGCGTAATCGGCATCGGCAATGGCCAGGTTGGACAGCGTCGACAAGCACACCAGACGCTGGCCGTAGCGCTTCTGCGGCAAGGTCCGCAGGGCTTCGATGCAACAGGCCCGGGTGCGCGTGCGATCACCACGACCGCGGGCAATCACTCCGCTCAAGGCCAGCCACTGGGCCAGCATCGAGCGTTGCGCCGTTGCCGACGGTGCCGGCAAAAAGCGGCTGAGGTGGCTGGCCAGCTCTTCGGCTGCATCAAGCTGCCCCGCCAGGCCCAGTGCCCAGCTGTACAGCACAATCAGCCGCGGCGTACTGATCAGCAGGCTGTCGGGCAGGTCCATTTTCCAGCGCAGCAGCATGCCGACGTTCTGCTCGGCCAGCAGCTGTTCCTCGGAAAGGCTTTGCACCAGGTTGGCCGCCACATCCAGATGCCCGGCGCGCAAGGCCTGTTCGACCGCTTCATCCAGCAGTCCCTGCCCATGAAACCAGCGACAGGCCCGCAAGTGCAGGCTTGCCAGCGGCTGGCTGGTTTGCCGGCTGCGCAGCAGGTCGGAGAACAGGTGGTGATAGCGAAACCAGCGCCCGTGCTCGTCCAGCGGCACCAGAAACACCTGGTGGGCCTGCAGGTAGCGGATGATTTCGGCGCTGTCATGACTGTCGCGCAGGGCATCGCACAGCTCGCTGCAAAAGCGCTCCTGGCAGGCCGTGTCGTTGAGAAAGCCCTGAACCTCGGGCGGCAGGATGTCGATAACTTCTTCGAGCAGGTAGTCCCGTATCAGCCCTTCGCCGCCATGCAAGGCCTGCGGCAAGGTACTGTCGGCGCCCGACTCGCTGGCCGCCAGTTGCCAGAAGCGCAAACCGGCCACCCAGCCATCGCTGCGCTGGATCAGGCTGTCCAGCGCCTGGCCACGCAGGCTCGTCGGTTGCTGCCCGAGCACCGCCAGCGATTCATCGGGGGTCAGGCGCAGGTCCTGCTCGTTGAGTTCAAGCAATTGGCGCGACAGGCGCAGACGCGCCAGGTGCCAGTCCGGGCGCAATCGGCTGGTAACCAGCAATACCAGGCCCGGCGGCAAGTGATTGAGGAAAAACTGCAGGCAGCGATCCAGTACCGGGCCCTGCGCCAGGTGATAGTCGTCGAGTACCAGCAACAGGGGATTGGTGGGCTGCAGGTGGTCCGCCAGCTCATCGAGCAGGCCGTCCAGCCATTCTTCGAAGGCAAAGGGTTGATGGCGCTGACGCATCTTCAACAGGCCCAGCGCCTGGTTGCCCACTGCCGGACAGCACTGCTGCAAGCCTTCGAGCAAGCGTTCGAGAAAACGTCCCGGATCACTGTCACGACGGCTCAGCCCCAACCACAGGCTGTTCCAGTGATTGGGCAGGGCCTGACAGAACTCCACCGCCAACGAGCTTTTACCGAAACCTGCCGGTGCACTGACCAACAGCAAGCGGCCACCCAGCCCCGACTGCAGTCGCTGGCACAAGCGCGCCCTCGGCACATGCCCTTCAGGCAGTGGCGGGCGATAGAAGCGGCCTTCCAGGACAGTCATGGCCTGGCTGGCGAACCCTTGCGTACGGGACAGATCAGTCATGGCCGGCTCGTTTTAGTTAGAGAATCTTCGGCATTACAGATCAGGGCAGACTAGCGGTTAAAAACGCACATTTGAAGATGATTGCCACCCTTTGCGGAAAAAAGACTACAACAAAAAGCGACAAATCCAATGCAGCAAGGCTGCAGAAACAGAAACGCCCCGGCAAGCCGGGGCGTTCTGGGAGATCACACAAGGGATTTGAAACTCAGCGAACACCTTCCTGGCGTAGCGCTGCGGGCTGGAAGTCGCTGATGCTTGCCGTAAAACCGAAGTCGTAGGCGCGCTTCTCTTCGTTCTTCATGCCCAGTGCCAAATAGCGACCCGACTGCAGGTCGTAGATGGCTTCCAGGGTGTACCACGGCACCTGGACGTTGTAGTAGTCCTGGGAGTGGGCCTCGGAAACGCGCCACAGTTGATCACGACCGTCGTACTGGTCGATCACTGCAGCCTGCCAGGTGTCTTCGTCGATGTAGAAGTCACGCTTGGCGTAGATATGACGCTGGCCCGGCTTCAGGGTTGCCACCACGTGCCAGACGCGGCGCAGCTCGTAGCGGCTCAGGTCCTGGTTGATGTGCCCGGCCTTGATGATGTCGCTGTACTTGAGCTTCGGATCGTCGAGCTTGTAGCTGTTGGAGGCAATGTACATCTCTTTCTTGCCTTCGAGCTTCCAGTCGTAGCGGTCTGGCGCGCCGTTGTACATGTCGAGGTTGTCGGAAGTACGCAGGCCATCGGCCGCAGTACCCGGACCGTCGTAGGACACCTGCGGTGCCTGGCGCACGCGACGCTGACCGGCGTTGTACACCCACGCCTTGCGAGGTTCCTTGACCTGGTCGAGGGTCTCGTGAACCAGCAGCACGGTACCGGCCAGGCGTGCAGGTGCAGTCACCTTCTGCTTGAAGTAGAACAGTACGTTGCCCGGGTTGGCCGGATCGTAGCCCTTGATCTTGTCACGGAAGACGAACTGGTCCTGGAAGTACACCAGGCTGTAGGAGCCATTGGTCTGCGGTGTGGCCTGGGTGACCAGGCGCGTTACGCTGCCGCCACGGTAACGGGTGATGTGGTTCCAGATCACCTCGACACCGCTTTTGGGAATCGGGAACGGCACGGCGCTTTCGAAGTTCTCCAGGCCGTTGCCGCCCGCAACCAGGTTGGTGCTGGTGGCATTCTTCTTGATCGAGGCAAACACATCAGCCGGTACGTTCGAGCCGCGGTGGGTCGGGTACACCGGAATCTTGTAGGTGTCCGGGTAACGCTTGAGCATCGCGATCTGACCGGGGGACAGCTTGTCCTTGTACTGGTCGACGTTCTGCGCGGTGATGGTGAACTTCGGCTGCTCGTTGCCGTACGGGTTGGCAAGGAAACCTTTGTCATCGACGGCACCGGCGTTTTTCGCCAGCGGTGCCCAGGCGGTGATCGAGCCATCGGCGTTACCGGCCTTTTCAGCGCCCATCGGGGTCAGCGTGGTGCCGAGCTTGGCGGCCTCGTCGGCAGACACTGCCGCCATGACACTGGTCGCCAGCAGCGACAGGCCCAACACACCGGCTTGCAGCAGATTCTTGGTCATTTTCATGTTCGTGCTCGTCCTGAATCCGTGTTCTTAGAAGTTCACGCCGAAGCTGAGGGCGATGAAGTCGCGATCATCCACGGTGGTGTACTTGCCATCGAAGAAGTTGGTGTACGACAGGCTGGTGGTGTAGGTGTTCTGGTACTCGGCATCCAGGCCCAGGCTGATCGCCTTGCGCCCTTCCTCGAAGTTGCCACCTGGGCCTGGCGAGTAACCGTCAACGTCGTGGGACCAGGCCACACTTGGCTTGAGGTTCACACCGGCAAACACGCTGTTGTAGTCCCAGATCGCCCGCATGCGGTAGCCCCAGGAATCGGTGGTGGTGAAGCCTTCGTTCTCGCAGTAGCGCGACTGGTTGTTGCGCGGTGCGCTACCCAGGGTGCTGGCGTTGAGGGTTTCACAACGACCGTTTGGCAGCGGGCCCGGGCCATAGACCGGGTCACGGCCGTAACGGGCCTTGGAGGTGCTTTCCAGCCCGCCGACGTGGGTCCAGCCGACTTCGCCCACCATGGTCAGGCGCTCTGCACCCATGACCTGGTCGAAGAAGTGGGTGAAAGTAGTTTGCAGCTGGGTGACTTCCTTGCGGCGGTAACCTGGCTGGTCGGTGCTAGGGAAGCCCTTGAGGATCGAGGCGTTCGGGTCGATCGGGGTCAGGCCCGAGAACAGGATGTCGGTGGTGTTCAGCTGTACCGGTGCGTTCGGACGGTAGCTGATTTCACCTTGCCACGCCGTGCCGGTAGGCAGGGTGGTGGAGAAGCTCAGGCCGTACAGGCGGATGTCTTCCGGGTACTCGACGTAGTAGCTGGAGTTACCGGCGACCACCAGCGGCAAAGTACTCTGGGTGACGGCGTTGAGGTTGGCCAGCGGTACGCCGGCCGCACGCAGTTGCGCCGCCAGACGTTGCGGGCTGTAGAACTGCGCTGCTGCGCCCTGGCCGCTGAAAATCGGCGCACGGCTGTGGTAGTTCATGAAGTAGCCACCGAACTCGGTATTCAGCGGTTCGAACACGTAGCGCATGGCCAGGCCGAACTGGCCGCTGTCACGCGCATCGCGGTCCGGGCCACGGCGCACGATCACGCCTTCGTCAGGGTTGCCCCAGGTGACGTTGTTGGCTGCCATTACCCCGCCAACCGGCCGCGAGAGCGGGCCCAGGCCTGCGTTCAGGGTGCTCTGCTTGGCCAGTACCGCCAGGTTGGTGTCGCAACCGTCGGCGATCACGTCCGGCTGGGAGAAGAAGGTGCCGCAGTTGTCGACGACGGTCTGGTCCCATTCGATCTGGTAGAAGGCCTCGGCCGACAGGTTGTCGGTCAGGCTCTGGGACACGTAGAACATGTTGACCGGGATCAGGCCTTCCTTGATTTCCGCGCCAGGACGGCGGAATGCGGACACGTCGATCGGGTTGATCGAGTTGATACCGCCACCAATGAAGGTACTTTCACCCCAGCTCACCACCTGCTTGCCCAGGCGGACGTTGCCCGGGAGGTCGGCGATGCTGTAGTTGTGGTACACGAATGCGTCGAGAATCTGTCCGCCGGCGGACTTGGCGCCCTCTTTGCGGTTGGAGTCGCTGATGTCCTTGAACTCGCGGTGTTCATCCTTGAGTTCAAAGTCATACCAGTACTTGCCGCGGACGAATACGCCAGTATCACCGTACTTCAGTTCAAGGTCATGGATACCCTTGAAGATCTTCGAGAAGGTCTCGCCTTTCTTGAAGTTCAGGTGACCGTCGTCGGAGGTTTGCGACAGGCCGTGGCCGCCGTTGTTCGAGCCGATCAGGTTCTTGTTGGCATCAGCGGTCGACCAGCTGGCCCCAACAGACAGGGACGAGTCAAACGAACCTTCGATTTCACCGATGTTGAAGCTGACGCCGAATGCAGGACCGGCGAGCGTAGAAGCGAGGCTGACGGCCAGCGGCAGTTTCGCCCGGCGCCAGAACAGATTTACTGATGTCATCGACGCTACTCCATGTACTTTTATTTTTATGGCAGTGAGTCCTTTGCAGAAACGCCTCAAACGACCGGTATCAGCGCACCGTTATCGTCGAGCAAGTGGTCAGGCACATTCATGTGCAACCCCGGTTCCTGAAAATCCCCTGACCCGACTATAGCCAGCAGGTAGTAGTGCTTGATCCCTCTAAAGTGTGATTTGCATCACCGCGCCCTGACCAGGTGTGCAGGGGCGGTGACCGCGCTGGCAGAGGCAAGAATGGCTGAAAATTACTGTTTGGCAAGCGCAAGATGTGTCTATTTCGCGGGTTGCGGCCACCAAGCCGCAACCCGCCTGTGCTCAAAGCGTTGAAAGAAACGCGCTGTTACTGGCCTGCCACTGGGTGATGTCCAGGCGGATGCGCTTCTTGTCGAGCTTGCCGACACTGGTCTTGGGAATTTCAGTAACAAGCGCGATCTGGCTGGGAATTGCCCACTTGTTGATGTGTCCAAGCTCGACGAAAGGCTTGAGGTGCTCTTTGAGTGCCTTGGCATCTACCGCCTGCCCCTCATGCACCACCAACAGCGCAAATGGCCGTTCGCCCCACTGCGGATCGGCCACACCGACCACGGCCACTTCGCGTATTGCCGGGTGGCGGCTGATCAGGTCTTCGAGTTCCAGCGACGATATCCACTCGCCGCCGGTCTTGATCACATCCTTGATACGGTCGCGGATATCGATCACGCCCATGCTGTCGAGCGTGGCCACATCGCCGGTGTGCAGCCAGCCGCCCTGCCACAGTTCAGCGCCCTTCTCCGGCTCACGGAAGTAGCCCATGGTCAGCCACGGCGCACGCAGCACCAGTTCACCCTGGGTCTCACCGTCAGCGGGAAGGAAGTTGCCCTCGCTATCGACAATCGCCGTTTCCACCAGCGGCACCGGCACGCCTGCCTTGATCCGGTAGGTGATGCATTCATCGTCGCTGCCGGCCAGCAACTCCTCGTTGAGGTGGGCGCAAGATACCAGCGGACAGGTTTCGGACATGCCGTAGGCGGCGGTCAACTGAATGCCATGGGCATGGGCGGCTTCGTACAGCGCACGGTTCAGCGCGCTGCCGCCGATGATGATCTTCCAGCCGCCGAAATCCTGGGTTTGTGCGCCTTTGGCGTTGAGCAACATCTGCAGGATGGTCGGCACGCAGTGGGAGAACGTTACCTTCTCCTTGCGCCACAGCTCGCAGAGCATTTCCGGCTCGTAGCGCCCGGGGTAGACCTGCTTGACCCCCAGCATGGTGGCGACATAGGGAATGCCCCAGGCATGCACGTGGAACATCGGCGTGATCGGCATGTACACGTCGTTGCTGCCGAGCAAGCGCACACTGTCGATGCTACCGGTAACAGAGGCCGCGGCCAGGGTGTGCAGCACCAGTTGCCGGTGGGTGAAGTACACGCCTTTGGGGTTACCGGTGGTACCGGTGGTGTAGAAGGTGGTAGCGACCGAGTTTTCGTCGAAGTCAGGGAAGTCATACACCGGGCTGGCGGCAGCCAGCAGTTGCTCGTACTCGCCCACCAGGTTCGGCAACTCGGCGGTCTTGGCCTCGCCGTCGGTCAGCAGCAGGGTCTTCTCAACCGTGGTCAGTTGCCCGGCGATGGACTGGTAAAGACCGACGAAATCGCTGTTGACCAGCACGAAGCGGTCATCGGCGTGGTTCATGGTGTAGAGGATCTGCTCGGGTGACAGCCGCACGTTGATGGTGTGCACCACTGCGCCGATCATCGGAATGGCAAACATGCACTCCAGGTAACGGTGGCTGTCCCAGTCCATCACCGCCACGGTGTCACCGGCCTTGACCCCGGCCTCGGTCAGCACATTGGCCAGGCGCGCGATTCGCTCGTTGAGGGTCAGGTAGTTGTAGCGCAACACATCGCGATAGACGATTTCGCGGGTTTTCTCGTAACGGCTGCCCGACAACAGCAGCCGCTTGATCAACAGCGGGAACTGATAAGCGCCCTCAGCAGGAGGAATGACACGAGTCTGCAACATAGGAGTCCCTTTTCTAGAGTGCACGGGCTGGACAAGACATGACCCACTCTAGAACGCCACAACGCCGGTCAAATCAGCCAAAGGAATGATTTGACCGGCGCCAAGGATTAGTGGCAATTCACCATCAATGCATCTCGGTGAAGGCGATTTTTACACCCAGTGCAATCAGCACAGCGCCCATGGTGCGATCAAACCAGTGCCCCATGCGCGCGAAGCCTGCGCGCACACGCTGCTGGCTGAACAACATGGCCACCAGGCAGAACCACAAGCCCGTGGCCAGCGCCAGGTACACGCCATAACCGGCCTGGATCGCCAGCGGCGTGTGCGGGTTGATGACCACGGTGAACAGCGACAGGAAGAACAGCGTTGCCTTGGGGTTCAGGCCATTGGTCATGAAACCTGCAACAAACGCGGCGCGCGGCGTACGTTCGACCGTCGAGGCCTGAACAGCCTCGCTGCCCGGGGCCGCAGGGCCTGCACGCAGCGCCTTGAAACCGATGTACAGCAGGTAAGCGGCTGCCAGCCATTTAAGGGCGTTGAACAGCACGATCGACTGCGACACGATCAGGCCGATGCCCAGCAGCGAATACCCCACATGCAGGAAGATCGCCGTACCGACGCCAAAGGCAGTCCAGGTACCGGCGCGGCGCCCATGGGTAACGCTTTCGCGTACCACCACGGCGAAATCAGGACCGGGGCTGGCCACGGCCAGCAAGTGAATCAGGGCAACAGTCAGAAATTCAGCCCAGTACATGGGGGCTCCTTGCGGTAGAAAATGAACTCTTGGGAAACGCACATTACGCTTCCGACATACCAAGTAACAACCTTAGGCAGTGATTGTCGCAGCCCACCCCGGACTGGAGCAGATGTTACGATTGCTTCACCTATCCGGCCTGAGCCCAACCGCCACTTACTGGAGCGTCCATGTCCACCCTTCGCCGCGCGGTATTTCTCGACCACCATTCCCTGGACCTTGGCGATCTCAGCCTGGAGCGCCTGCGTGGTTGCTTCGACGAACTGCAGTTGTACCCGTCGACCACCCCCGAGCAGGTGACGGAACGCTTGCAAGGCGCGACCGTGGCGATCAGCAACAAGGTGCTGATCGATGCCGACGCCCTCGCCGCCAGCCCCGACCTGAAACTGATCCTGGTCGCGGCAACCGGCACCAACAACGTCGACCTGCAAGCCGCGCGCGCCCAAGGCATCGTGGTCAGCAACTGCCAGGGCTACGGCACCCCTTCGGTTGCCCAGCACACCCTGGCGCTGCTGTTGGCCCTGGCCACGCGCCTGCCGGACTATCAGCAGGCCGTCGCGGCAGGGCAATGGGCCCGGGCCAGACAGTTCTGCCTGCTCGACTTCCCGATTGTCGAACTGGAAGGCAAAACCCTGGGCATGCTCGGCCATGGTGAACTGGGCGGCGCCGTCGCGCGCCTGGCCGAAGCCTTCGGCATGCAGGTACTGCTCGGGCAATTGCCGGGGCGCCCACCTCGCGAAGACCGCTTGCCGCTCGATGAACTGCTGCCGCAGGTCGATGCCCTGACCTTGCACTGCCCACTCAACGAACACACCCGCAACCTGATCGGAGCCCGCGAACTGGCCCTGCTGAAACCGGGCGCATTCGTCGTCAACACCGCACGCGGCGGCTTGATCGACGAGCAGGCCCTGGCTGACAGCCTGCGTGCAGGCCACCTGGGCGGGGCCGCCACCGATGTGCTGAGCGTCGAACCACCGGTCAATGGCAACCCGTTGCTGGCAGCCGACATCCCGCGCCTGATCGTCACCCCGCACAGTGCCTGGGGTGCGGTTGAGTCGCGGCAACGTATCGTCGAGCAACTGAGCGAGAACGCCGAGGCATTTTTTGCCGGCAACCCGCGTCGACAGGTCGGCTAAGCCGCGTCCGCCTCTGGTAAACTGCGCCACTTTTTCAGGAGCCGCCATCCATGGACCCGCGCAGTGAAGTGTTGCTTCGTCAGGCCGAGCTTTTTCAAGGCTCGCTGCTGCTTGCCGGCCTGCCCGCCGATGACCTGCTCGGCAAACTGCCGGCGGCACAGGGCTGGAGCTGGCATGCCGGCGACCAGGCAGCGCTCGAAGCACGCTTTGCCGGACGCAGCCATTTCGGCGTAGAGGCACCCGACAAGGGCTTCGACGCCGCTGTGCTGTTCCTGCCCAAATCGCGCGACCTGGCCAACTACCTGCTCAACGCCCTGGCCTCCCGCCTGAGCGGAAAAATGCTGTACCTGGTCGGGGAAAAGCGTGGCGGCATCGAAGGCGCCGCCAAACAGCTGCATGCCTTCGGCAAGCCACGCAAACTCGACAGCGCCCGCCACTGCCAGCTGTGGCAAGTCACGGTTGAACACGCGCCCGAGGCCAAGCCGCTGGAAAGCCTGGCCGAGCACTTCGAGCTGGAACAGGCAGATGGGCCGCTGAAAATTGTCAGCCTGCCTGGCGTATTCAGCCATGGCCGTCTGGACCGCGGCAGCGCCTTGCTCCTGGAGAACCTCGATCAATTGCCGGTAGGCCATGTCCTGGACTTCGGCTGTGGTGCCGGCGTGCTCGGTGCCGCGATCAAGCGCCGTTACCCACAAAGCCGCATCACCCTGCTCGATGTCGACGCCTTCGCGGTCGCCAGCAGTCGTCTGACCCTGGCTGCCAACGGTCTGGAAGGCGAAGTGATCTGCGGTGACGGCATCGATGCCGCGCCGCGGGATCTGCAGGTGATCCTGAGCAACCCGCCCTTCCACACCGGCGTGCACACCAACTACCAGGCATCGGAAAATCTGCTGAGAAAATCAGCCGATCATCTGAAAAAGGGCGGGGAAATGCGCCTGGTAGCCAACAGCTTCCTGCGCTATCAGCCATTGATCGAAGAAGCGCTAGGCAACTGCCGCATACGCGCCGAAGGACAAGGCTTTCGCATCTACCAGGCAACACGCGGATAAAATCAGCGCTTGCCGAAACGGATTTGCCTAGGCAGAATCCGCTCCGTCCTAGGGGAGTAGTCTCCCGCGAGCACCCAGCTCGCCCGGTACGCGTCAACATACTTGGTCCACAGACCATGGCGCGTGCGACCCACGGTCCGCACAGACGGACCCAGGGTTTGACAAGACCTATGACACGCACACCTTACCCGGGGCGGGAAGGCTGTACGTGTCATAGCCGTGTCGACCCGCCCCCGTAGGAATCCTGATGCTGGAATCATTGCTCGTCCCGACCGCAATCGTGGCCCTCGCCGAAATTGGCGACAAGACCCAATTGCTCGCGCTCATCCTCGCTGCCCGCTTTCGCAAGCCCTGGCCAATCATTGCCGGCATCATTGCCGCGACCCTGGCCAACCACGCCGCAGCCGGTGCAGTCGGCGCCTGGTTCAGTACCTTCTTCTCCGCCGCGACCCTGCACTGGATTCTGGCTGCAAGCTTTGCCGCCACCGCGCTGTGGACACTGATCCCGGACAAAATGGACGATGACGAAGCCAGTACTGCACGCCGCTTCGGCCCGTTCCTGACAACGCTGATTGCATTCTTCATCGCTGAAATCGGCGACAAGACCCAGGTTGCCACGGTGATGCTGGCTGCCCAGTATCCGCACCTGATCATGGTGATTATCGGTACTACCCTGGGCATGCTGATTGCCAACGTACCGGTGGTGCTGGCGGGCAACTTTGCCGCCGAGAAGCTGCCGCTGACCCTGATTCGCCGCCTGGCTTCGGCCGCGTTCTTTGTACTGGCCGCAGTGGCGGTGTACTCGGCCATGGAAGTCAGTGGCTGGATAGGCTGACGCACAATCATTGTGGGAGCCGGCAGCACCGGCGATGGGCTGCACTGCAGCCCCCTAGGCCTGTCCTGACAATTGAGCCTTGCGACCGCTGCGCGCTCGATCGCAGGCTGCGCCAGCTCCCACAGTTGTAGCGGGGATTAACTGAATTACTTCTTCGCCTGCTCGTACAACGGCATCACTTTCGGAATCGCTGCCTGCAATGCGGCCTGACGGCTTGAAGACGCCGGGTGGGTACTCATGAACTCAGGCTGCGAACCACCGGACGCCGCTGCCATCTTGTCCCACAGGGTGATCGCGGCATTGGGGTTGTAACCTGCACGCGCCGCCAGCTCCAGGCCAATCAGGTCGGCTTCGTTCTCGTTCGCACGGCTATTGGGCAGGGTCATGCTGTACTGCACCACCGTGTCGGCAATCGCCAGACTGTCCTGTCCCAGGCCCAGCAAGGCGCCAGCGCCCTGGCGGGCCATCTGTATCCCGTAGGCCTTGGACATGGCTTCACGGCCATGTTCACGCAGGGCATGGGCGATTTCATGGCCCATGACCGCAGCGATCTCGTCGTCGCTCAACTTGAGCTTGTCGATCAGCCCGGTATAGAAAAAGATCTTGCCGCCGGGCCCGCAGTTGGCATTGAGCTCGTCGCTCTTGATCAGGTTCACTTCCCAGTTCCACTGCGCCGCGTCCGGACGGAACTTCGGCGCCTGGGCGATCAGACGGTCGGCAATGACCTGAACCCGCTTGGCTTCGGCACTGGTCTTGTCGAGCACACCCTTGCTCGACGCTTCGCCGAGGGTCTGCTGATACGACTGCGCATACATCTGGTTGACCTCGTCGGTCGACAGCATGCTGAACATGTATTGCTTACGCTCGACACCCACGGCGCCACCGCTGGTGGTGTTCACCGCCTGGCATCCGGCAAGCAGCACGCTGGCGCTCAGGGCGCCGTATACAAATAACCTACGCATGAAAACACTCCATTCGAACATGCCGCGTATCGTAGGCCGACTGGATTGCGCCCGCCACATTCCCGGCGAAGATTTCTCCAGGCGGCGCTCATGCTTTGACGGACAGGGGCCGATAACGCAAGGCAGACGACTTTTCTTGCGCGTGGAGCCCTTCATGAAGTTCAGGTCGATCCAGTTTTCCGTCGCCGCCCTGGCCGGTGCCATTGTCTTAAGCATAGTTGCCGCGCTGGTGCTGTACGCGGTGTATTCCGGCCAGCGCACCCAGGAGCTGGTGCAGACCCGTACCCAGCAACAATTCGAGGCCCTGATCCAGCAACGCCTGACGGCGCTGGCTCGCACGCAGGTCAGCGAGATCCAGCGTGGCCTGGAGGCGCCCTTGCTGATCGCCCGTGGGCTGGCCACCAACAACGCCATGCTGGGCATGAAAGACGCCAACGGCGCAGCGCTGTTGAAGATCGAACGCGAACAGCTGATTGCCCTGCTCAAGCAAACTGCCATCAGCAACCCGCTGATCCTTGGCACGTACCTGGGCTGGGAAGCAGGCGCCCTGGACCATGATGACAGCCGCTACATCGGCACCTCCATCACCGGGATCGACAGCACCACCGGCCGCTTCCTGCCGTGGTGGTTTCGCAACGATGACGGTAGCCTGGGCCTGGACAAACTGGTCGACGTCAATGACCAGACCCTCCTCGCCACCGGCGTACGCGCCAGTGAGTACTACCTGTGCTCGCGCGATTCCCGAAAAGCCTGTGTCATCGACCCGGCGCCCTACAAGGTGGGCGACAAGGTGGTCATGCTCGCTTCGTTCGTCGAGCCCATCATGATCGACGGCCAGTTCCAGGGCATCGCTGGCGCAGACCTGTCGGTGAACTTCATCCAGGAACTGCTCAACTCCGCGGATAAACAGCTCTACGATGGCGCGGGCGAACTGGCCCTGGTCTCCGGCAACGGCCGCCTGGTGGCATTCACCAAGGACCCCGGCAAATTTGGCGAGAAAGCCAGTGACGCGCTCGACGCCAGCGTCGCTGCAACCCTGAACCAGCTGAGCGGCGAAAACCTCCACTACGAGGTCAACCAGGACGCCGGCCGCATCGAGCTGTATCTGCCATTCAAGATCGGCAATACCGACGCGCGCTGGACCCTGCTGCTGGAGTTGCCGATCAGCGCGGTGATGGCAGACGTAAAAACCCTGCAGGACGAACTCAGCGCACAGCGCAGTACCGACATTACCGGCATGACCCTGATGGGCCTGGGCATTGCCGCCCTTGGCCTGCTGGTGATCTGGCTGCTGGCCCACGGCATCGCCCGCCCCCTGCGCCAGATGGTGGCGATGCTCGACGACATCGCCCAGGGCGAAGGCGACCTGACGCGCCGCCTGAGCAGCGACCGCGCCGACGAACTGGGCTCGATTGCCAAAGGCTTCAACACTTTCCTGGCCAAGCTGCAGGCAATGATCAGCCAGGTCGTGGCCTCGGTGCAGAAAGTCAGCGACTCCTCGGAGCACACCGCCGACATCGCCATCCGCACCAACCAGGGCGTGCACAAGCAGATGGCCGAAATCGACCTGGTCGCCACTGCGGTGCACGAAATGACCGCTACCGCCCAGGACGTGGCGCGCAATGCCACCCACGCCGCGCAAGCTGCCAGCAACGCCGACCAGGCCGCTCATCAGGGCCTGCAGATTGTGCGCACCACGTCGGACTCGATCAGTGCCCTGGCACAAGAGATCGGCCGGGCCGTTGGTGTCGTGCAAACCCTGGCCCGCGACAGCGAGAACATCAACGCAATCCTTACCGCCATCCGCGCCATCGCCGAGCAAACCAACCTGCTGGCGCTCAATGCCGCCATCGAAGCCGCGCGCGCCGGTGAACAAGGTCGTGGTTTTGCCGTGGTTGCCGATGAAGTGCGTAACCTGGCGCAGAAGACCCAGCAGGCGACGGAAGAAATTCAGCAGATGATCCAGCAACTGCAACAAGGTACCCGCGATGTGGTGCGGGTCATGGAAGACAGCCAGGGCAAGACCGACATCAGCGTGCAGCAGGCTGCGCGCGCGGCTGAGGCGCTGGAGAGCATCACCCAGGCGGTTTCGGTGATCAATGACATGAACACCCAGATCGCCAGCGCCGCAGAAGAACAGAGCGCAGTGGCCGAAGACATCAACCGCAATGTGATCAACATTGGCCAGGTCGCCAACGAAGTGGCTGGCGGGGCGGACGAGTCGAGCAATGCCAGCGCCGAGCTGACCAAACTGGCCGAGCAACAGCGCCGTCTGATCAACCAGTTCAGGGTCTGAAAACGTGCAACGCGCCGGCCTCAGGCCGGCGTCAGGCACTCCGGCCCGTTGAGCTTGGGGTCATTGACGAAGTTGGCCAGCACGCGCTCACGCAACGGTGCCTGGGCGCTGGCAAGCAGCTCGTACAGACGGGCCACCGGCGTCTCGGGATCCAGCCAGGCCGCCTGCCCTGCAGCATCAAGAATCAGCGGCCGACGCTGATTCATTGCCGCCTGGGTAACCACCGCCGTGCTCAACCACACCTGGTCCTGCACCGGGTAGGCCTCCCAGATCGCGGCAAAGAACAGCGAAGAGCCCTCCCCTGGGGTCAGCCAGTACGGACGCTTGCGCACGGTGCCGCGCCACTCGTAGAAACCGTTGGCCGGCATCAGGCAACGGCGCAGGCGAAACGCTTCGCGAAACATCGGTTGCTCGGCCAGGGTTTCGGCGCGGGCATGGGCAGGCGTGCGCGACAGGTCGGTCAACCAGGCCGGGGTCAGCCCCCAACGGGCCCGGGCCAGCTCCGCCTGACCCGCTTCATCGCGGCGCTGGATGAGCACCGAGGCACCGGGAGAAATGTTCCATTGCGCTTGCTGGTCGGTCGGAAACCCCGGCAGTGCAGCAAAGGCGGGAGACCAGCGAAACAGCGCGTAACGTCCACACATGGGCAATTGAGACCTAGCAAATCAGGGTTCCGGGAATATGCTCCGGTTCGTCGCCAGCCAGTGGCTGGGCCGCATTGTACGCGGCGATCAGCTGGCGTGCGTAATCGGCCTGTTCATCGGCCACTGCCAGCCCCAGCAAACCCTGCATCGGTAAATCGCCGATGGCGCCCATCAGGTCACGCCCGACCAGATGAACCCTGACCCCTTCGCTGTCGAGCATCCCGATGAGCATTTCGGCTTCCAGCAGGCTTTCCGGATCGTAGATTCGCTGCATCAGTCATTCTCGCCATAGACATCCAGCATCCATTCGTCGCCATGCACCTGCAGCACGAATCTGATCGGCTTGCAGCACACCTGGCAGTCCTCGATGTATTCCTGGTCACCTGCGGAGAGATCCACGGTCGTCTCCACCTCTTCGCCACAATAAGGGCAATCATAGATAGCTGCTTCGAGCATCGCGGCCTCCAGAGTGACTTGTGCGTATAATTGCCGGTCTATTTACAGGACCTGCGTGTGTTCGAGCCGTTTTTCGGACCCCGGCCCTACCTATTACCCTAGCCGTTTCCAACAAGAGAGCATGATGGGCGAATTCGATGCCATCCGACCGTACGACGACGCTGAAGTCCCTGCCGTTCTGGCACGTTTGCTCAGCGACCCGGCATTCCTCGATATCCTCACCCACTTTCGCTTCCCGCGCATGGCCGGCGCCTTTGGCTGGTTGCTCAAACCGCTGATCGCCCGCCGCCTGCGCAAGGAGTTTGCCGGGGTCAGCTGCGTATCGACCCTGCAGGACAAGGTCGAGTATTACGTCGACCACACCATCGAGCGCGCGACCGACGGCGTGACCTACACCGGCGTCGAGCTGTTGAAGTCCGGCACAGCGTATCTGTTTCTGGCCAACCACCGTGACATCGTCATGGACCCGGCCTTCGTCAACTATGCGGTGTACCACGCCGGCCTGCCGACGCCACGCATCGCCATTGGCGACAACCTCCTGCAAAAGCCGTTCGTCAGCGACATGATGCGCTTGAACAAGAGCTTCATCGTGCACCGCTCGATCACTGGCCGCCGGGAAAAACTCGCGGCTTACCAGCTGCTTTCGGCCTACATCAACCATTCGATCCGCAACGACGGTCAGTCGATCTGGATTGCCCAGGCCGAGGGCCGGGCCAAGGACGGTGACGATCGCACCGATTCGGCGATCCTGAAAATGTTCCACATGAGCCGCAAGGATGAGCCGTTCGGCGCGGTGATCCAGTCGCTGAACCTGAGCCCGGTGTCGATCAGCTACGAATACGACCCCTGCGACCAGGCCAAGGCCCGTGAGCTGTACATCCGCGCAACCACCGGCACGTACAGCAAGGCACCGGGTGAGGATGACCTGAGCATCGCCCAGGGCATTACCGGCTACAAGGGACGGGTGCACATCAACTTTGCCCCGCCGGTGTCAGCGTTTTTTGAAGACACCAAGCAGCTGGCAGCGGAGATCGATCGGCAGATTCTTGGCGGCTACCGTCTGTTCCCGGTGCATTACCTGGCGTATGCGCAGTGGGCTGACGCAGACCCGGCGCTTGACGTGCCACCAGCGGCCAAGGTGTTCCCTGCCGACGAACTGGCCCGTGCGCAAACCGAATGGCAGCGCCGCCTGGATGCCTGCCCGGCCGAGCATCGCCCGTACCTGGTGCAGCAGTATGCGACGCCGGTGCGCAATCAGTATCGGGTCAAGGCGGGGCTGGCGCTCTGAGTTGAACCGCATCGCAGGCTGCGCCAGCGTCCTGCAGGAGCTGGTGCAACCTGCGATCGAGCGCGCAGCGGTCGCAGTTTTCGCAGCTTCAGACCCAGGTGCTGAACCAGGACAGCAGCAAGGCCAGGCCCAGGAAGGCAAAGCCCAGGATGTAGTAGAAACGGTTGATGCGCAGGGTCATGCCATCAACCACAGCCTCGTCACCCGGCACATTGGCCAAGGCTTGCGCCTCACGACGTCGGGCGCTGTGCAACAGCAGGCCACCAGGGCAGGTAATCACCAGCGCCAGCAGATTGATCAGCTTGGCCGGGTGGGCAGCGATCAGCCCCCAGAGCATTTGCAACGACATTTACACTACCTCGAATTCATACGGCGACACTCGCAACGCGGGGCATTCTACCCAAGCCCTGCATCAAGTCCTGCCCTTTTCGACCAATGACGACCCGCGTCATACAATCGTCATCGCGATCCGCCACCCTGTCGGCCTTTGCAACGAACAGGGAGCTTGTTCATGCTGCACGCCGAAAACCAGGACCGTCTCTACCTGATCGCCCAGAGCGATGAACAGCAGGCACTCATCGACGGCCTGGCCTTCAACGTACAACACCGCCAGTGGCTGGTGTACTGCGCCCTCGGCGGCCACGCTCACGACGACCTGCCTGAGGTGGACGGCCACACGGGTATCAGCGTGCTGGATTTCTACAGCGAAGCCGCCTGACTCCACGCGCACAAAAAAGCCCGATGGCAGCCCCCTGCCATCGGGCTTTTTCGTACGCGGGGCGGCGCGCTTATTCGCCGAGGATCTGGCCGATGGCCTGGTCCTTGAACAGTCGGGTCAGGGCGTCACTGAGGACATCGCTGACCAGCTTGGTGTTGGTTTCCTGGTTCGGGGCCATGCCGAAGCGCTGGTCCAGGGACGCACCATAACGGCCACTGTAACGACGGTTGGCGTTGGACACGTCGGCCTTGAAGGTTGCACCGATGGTTGCCTCGGTCACGTACATGCCCTCTTTGGGCGACTGGTACTTGAGTTCAGCCAGGGTCACGGTCAACTGCGGGGCGTTGTAGGCGTTAGGGGTCGGGGTAAAGCCCAGCAGGCGCACTGCGGCTTCGGCCTGAGCCTGCAGCTTGGGCAGAATGTCGTTGCCGGTCACGGTGATGGCGCTGGTTTCCGGGTACAGGCCGCCACGGGTGCCCAGGGTTTGCGAAGCACGGCCATCAACCACACGGACCACGACCGGCTGGCCATGGCCGACCGGCGCAAGCTGGGCGGTGAGTTTTGGTTGCGGGCTGAGTTGTTGCGGGCTGTGGGCACAACCGACCAGTGTCAGACTGGTCACCGCGATCAAACCGAACAACAAACGTTGCAACATGCTCATCTCTCCAGAATAGGCAGCAAAGGCCGCCAGTATAACCAGCACGAGGCGGCCCAGCCATCGGCGTGCCATTAGTGAATGAGACAATCGCCAACGCGACCGGTTCGCGACCGTCAGCGCTTTATGAACCTGCTGTAATACCGTGTCCAGAGCGGCCAGACGCCCCTGCACGTGGCCTGGTTGGCTGCGCGCTTGAACCTTGCGTCAATAAAAGTCGTTAATAAAGATCATTTCTGCCCGAGACATCGTTATAATCTCCCCCCGATTATAAGGACGTCTCCTGATCGGGCCTCGCAGCACCGCCAATGTTCATCATCGGCATCCTCCGCACCGCCCACAGAGAGCCTTCCACACAGGTCTTGCACCAGCCAGTGTGCCTGCATCATTCGGCGCTCTGCTCTGCCTGAACCTGCCGGGTTTGCCATCGCGCAGCCCATTTTGAGGTTCACGACTCCAAAAGAGCGTGAAAAAACGGGTTTTCACAACTTCACGAGAGTGTGGCGAGCAATGAACAGTCTGGCATGTGCAAAAGCACCTAAAGTGTCCCGAACAGCCCTGAACAGCTGGCAACAGCGCTCATCCAGGATGAGTGCCTGAGGCCGGTCCGTAACGCACGACGGACACCTTGACCATAAGTCGAATTGCCGCACCGGCCTTAAAATGCGTTCATAGGCAACGCAAAGCCCCGGTTGGCAGTGTCCGCTGAAGTTGCAAAAACTGCGAAGAATCGGACATGGCGATCCCGGCCAAGCCAGGGATCCTATGCTGTCAATTTGGTGCTGTAGATTTTGGAGACGCGTTAATGGCGCAGAACGAAGCAGTCGATGTGGTACTGGTAGGGGCAGGCATCATGAGTGCCACCCTGGCCGTACTGCTCAAGGAACTCGACCCGGCAATCAAGCTGGAAGTCGTCGAGTTGATGGATTCGGGTGCCGCGGAAAGTTCCAACCCGTGGAACAACGCCGGGACCGGCCATGCCGGGCTGTGTGAACTGAACTACACGCCGCAGGCCGCCGACGGCAGCATCGACATCAAAAAAGCGGTGCACATCAATACCCAGTTCGAAGTATCCCGGCAGTTCTGGGCATACCTGAGCAAAAAAGGCGCCTTCAGCTCGCCACGGGCGTTCATCAACCCCGTGCCGCACCTGAGCTATGTCGAAGGTGAAAAGGGTATCGACTTCCTCAAGAAGCGCTTCGAGCTGCTCAAGCAGCACCATGCCTTCGCCGAGATGGAATACACCGAAGACAAATCGGTAATGAACGAGTGGATGCCGCTGATGATGCCGGGTCGCCCTGCCGACCAGAAAATCGCCGCCACCCGCGTCATGAAAGGCACCGACGTCAACTTCGGCGCCCTGACCAACAAATTGCTCAAGCACCTGGCCAACGCGCCGGATGCCCAGGTCAAGTACAGCAAGCGCGTGACCGGCCTGCGCCGTAACGGCAGCGGCTGGACCGTCAGCATCAAGGACGTCAACAGCGGCAACAGCCGTGAAGTCGACGCCCGCTTCGTATTCCTCGGCGCCGGTGGCGCGGCCCTGCCGCTGCTGCAGCAGTCGGGCATCGAAGAGAGCAAAGGCTTTGGCGGTTTCCCGGTCAGCGGCCAGTGGCTGCGTTGCGACAACCCGGAAGTGGTCAAGAAGCACCAGGCCAAGGTCTACAGCCAGGCCGCCGTGGGTTCGCCACCGATGTCGGTACCGCACCTGGATACCCGTGTCGTCGACGGCAAGACTTCGCTGCTGTTCGGCCCGTATGCCGGTTTTACCACCAAGTTCCTCAAGCACGGCTCGTTCATGGACCTGCCGCTGTCGGTACGCATGAGCAACATCGGCCCGATGCTTGCCGTGGCGCGCGACAACATGGACCTGACCAAGTACCTGGTCAGCGAAGTGATGCAGTCGATGGAGCAGCGCCTGGACTCCCTGCGTCGCTTCTACCCTGAGGCGAAAGCCGAAGACTGGCGCCTGGAAGTGGCTGGCCAACGGGTGCAGATCATCAAGAAAGACCCGAAAAAAGGTGGCGTGCTGCAGTTCGGTACCGAACTGGTCGCATCCAAAGACGGCAGCCTGGCCGCCTTGCTGGGCGCCTCCCCGGGTGCCTCGGTGACCGTTTCGATCATGCTGGAACTGATCGAGCGCTGCTTCCCCGAGCAGACCAAAGGCGCCTGGGCCGGCAAGCTCAAGGAAATTTTCCCGGCCCGGGAAAAGGTTCTGGCCGCCGACGCTGCCCTGTACCACAAGATCAGCGCGCACAACGACGAGGCCCTGGGCCTGGTCGAAAACAGCCCGGCGCAAAGCTACGCGTAACGCACCGGTATAAAAAAACGCCCCTCGGGGCGTTTTTTTATGCGCGCTGTAAACTCAGCCGCGGGCCTTGCCGATGATCTCGATGTACTCGGCGGCGTTGCGCTGGTCGCGGATCAGATCAACAAAGGTCTTGCCGTGCTCGTCCTTGCCGTCCACGTCCAGGCCAGCCTCGACGAAGAAACCGACAAAGCGCTCGAAGTCGTCGATGCGCAGGCCGCGATAGGCCTTGATCAGTTTGTGCAGCGAAGGGGACGTGGCATCCGCTGGTTCGAACTGCAGGAAGGATTTGACGTACTCGTCGCTGATCTCATCCCCAATCACTTGCTTTTTGTCTTTACGCATTGCCGACTCCAACTGAACCATCACGGACATTTTCACGGGCCGGCAGTTTACCCCTGCCCGGCACTGGCGCTCAACGCGCGCGTACGGTCCCGGTGTGCAAATCCGCCCAGATATGGCCATTGGCATAGGTCAGGAACTGCACATAGACGGTATCGGTGCGCAGCAGGTCGAGAATCACCCGGTATTGGCTCAGTGGATAGTTCAGGCTCAAGAGCTTGCGCTTGTCGTCGAACACCGGCTTTTTCAGGCTCTTGCTCTCGGCGTCGAAACTGATCAGCACCTGGCTCACCGTTGCGCCCTTGCTCAGCGGCTTGCCTTTGAGGCGCAGGATCAACGGCGAGGTCACCGGAATGGGCTGCTGGTTGGACTGGCGCTGGTTGCCGACCACCACCGAATAGTCGGTGACCTGCAGCAACTGCTGGGATTCCGGGGTTTCCTGACGCAGGGCCAGGTCGTCGGGCGGGAGGAACTGACTGTGCAGCGGCGCCGCGGTAACGGGCAGGCTCAGGACCAGCAACAGGGGAAGAAGTGCGCGCATGACAGGCTCCTTGTGTCGGCCCGGCACTCTAGCATGAGATGGCGGCATCGCCAGCCAGGCCAGGCGCCGAAAGCTAGCGCGCAGGCCTGTCGGCTGCGGGGGCGCTCAGTCGAACTGCGCGCGCATCCAGGCATGGTACTCCGCCACACCCGGTTCACCCTCACGCGGCGCCCAGCTGGCGTGTTCGGCCTCGCCAATCGGACGGTACGGGCCGGCCTTGCATTCAAACATGATGGAGTCCGCTTCCAGTACTACCAGACCGTGGAACGTACCGGGTGCGAGGTCTACACCCAGGCAGTCGCCACCGGCCACAAGTACACGCTTGCCGACCACCTTTCCCTGCTCATCGAAGATCAGCAGGCCCAAGCGGCCCTTGAGCACGATCAGGCATTCGGCCTTGTCTCCCGCAAGGTGCCGGTGCGGAGGAATATAGGTCGATGGCTGCAGGCCCACAGCCATACGATGGCAAGGCTCTTCCATTTCATGAAAATTGTGGTGCTGTCGCCCGCGCGGGCTGGCTGCCGCCTTGGCCGCCAGCTCGGAAAACAGCGACTGGTCGAGAAATCCGGGCTGGCGCATGGGATTAGAGCCCTTTGACGGCGAAGATGCCGTTGGCATTGCGCCAATAACCCTTGTAGTCCATGCCGTAACCGAACACATAGCGGTCAACGCAGCTCAGGCCACAGAAGTCGGCCTTGAGACCGGCACTGGCTTTACGGTCGTGATCCTTGTCGATCAGAACAGCCGTGTGCACGGCGCGGGCGCCGGCGTGCGTGCAGAAGTCGACGATCGCGCTGAGGGTATGCCCTTCGTCGAGGATGTCGTCGATGATCAGCACGTCACGGTCGATGAACGAGACTTCAGGCTTGGCCTTCCAGAACAGGTCACCGCCGCTGGTCTGATTGCGGTAGCGGGTAGCGTGCAGGTAAGACGCCTCCAGCGGGAATTGCAGGTGGGTCAGCAGCTTGCCCGCGAAGATCAGGCCACCGTTCATCACACAGAACACCACCGGGTTGCTCTCGGCGAGAACGTCGCTGATCTGTGCGCCAACGCGAGCGATGGCGGCCTCAACTTCGGCTTCGTTGTACAGGCAGTCAGCCTCTCGCATGACTTGACGGATATGCTCGAGATCAGCGGACATGGCGCTCTCCAGGGGGCAGCATTTAAGAAAAGCGGGCAAAGGTACGCATCCCGCGACGCCAGATCAAGCATTTATGGACTAACGTCCAGAATGCCTATAGGACACACGCCGCTGAATAGATTAATCTAGCGCGGTTTTTTTGCCCGCCCCGGAGCCTTCCGCTATGCCTACCCTCGAGATCCGCCACCCGCTGATCCGTCACAAGCTCGGCCTCATGCGCCGTGCCGATATCAGCACCAAGAATTTTCGCGAACTCGCCCAGGAAGTCGGCACGCTTCTGACCTATGAAGCCACCCAGGACCTGCCTCTGGAAAGCTACGAAATAGATGGCTGGTGCGGCAAAGTCCAGGTTGAGAAAATCGCCGGCAAGAAGATTACTGTAGTACCGATCCTGCGTGCCGGCATCGGCATGCTCGACGGCGTGCTCAGCCTGATTCCAGGTGCCAAGGTCAGTGCCGTCGGCGTTGCCCGTAACGAGGAAACCCTCGAAGCCCATACCTACCTGGAAAAGCTCGCCCCGGAAATCGACGAGCGCCTGGCGCTGATCATCGACCCGATGCTGGCCACCGGCGGTTCGATGGTCGCCACCATCGACCTGCTGAAGAAAGCCGGCTGCAAAGACATCCGCGCCATGGTGCTGGTCGCCGCGCCGGAAGGCATTGCCGTGGTCGAGAAAGCCCACCCGGACGTGAAGATCTACACCGCCTCGATCGATGAGCGCCTGAACGAGCACGGTTACATCATTCCGGGCCTGGGCGATGCCGGCGACAAAATCTTCGGTACCAAGCAGAAGGACGCCTGATCATGCAGGATGAGTTCAACGACCCGCTCTGGCGCCAGGTCGTCTCCGGTGCGCAAATGCTCTTCGTGGCGTTTGGCGCACTGGTGCTGATGCCGCTGATTACCGGCCTCGACCCGAATGTCGCGCTGTTTACCGCAGGTTTGGGAACTCTGCTGTTTCAGGTAGTCACCGGCCGTCAGGTACCGGTGTTCCTCGCTTCGAGCTTTGCCTTCATCACCCCGATCATTCTCGCCAAGGGCCAGTTCGGTCTGGCCGAAACCATGGGCGGGGTAATGGCCGCCGGTTTCGTCTACACCTTCCTGGGGCTTGCGGTAAAAATCAAAGGCACCGGTTTCATCGACCGTCTGCTGCCGCCGGTAGTGATCGGCCCGGTGATCATCTCGATTGGCCTGGCCATGGCACCGATTGCGGCCAACATGGCCATGGGCAAGGCCGGCGACGGCACCGAGCTGTTGCCGTACGGCACCGCGATGATGATTTCCATGCCCGCGCTGCTGACCACGCTGATTGTCGCGGTGTTCGGCAAAGGCATCTTCCGCCTGGTGCCGATTATTGCTGGCGTGCTGGTAGGTTTTGGCCTGTCGTTCTACTTCGGTGTGGTCGATACCGCGAAGATCGCCGCCGCGCCCTGGCTGGCCCTGCCGCACTTCACGGCACCGGCGTTCAACTGGCAAGCGATCCTGTTCATTGTGCCGGTTGCCCTGGCCCCGGCCATTGAGCACATCGGCGGCGTTATCGCCGTGGGCAGCGTGACCGGTCGCGACTACCTGAAAAAGCCTGGCCTGCACCGCACCTTGCTCGGGGATGGCATCGCCACCACCACTGCCGGCCTGTTTGGTGGCCCGCCCAACACCACCTATGCCGAAGTGACCGGCGCGGTGATGCTGACCAAGAACTACAACCCGAAGATCATGACCTGGGCGGCAATCTTTGCCATCACCCTGGCGTTCATCGGCAAGTTCGGCGCCCTGCTGCAAAGCATCCCGGTGCCGGTGATGGGCGGGATTCTCTGCCTGTTGTTCGGCTCGATTGCAGCGGTGGGGATGAACACCATGATCCGCCACAAGATCGACCTGAGCGAAGCCCGCAACCTGGTGATCGTGTCGGTCACGCTGGTGTTCGGCATCGGCGGCGTGCTGATCGGTAGCGGTACCGGCCCTGATGACTGGGGTCTGAAGGGCATCGCCCTGTGTGCTGTGGTCGCCATTGCCCTGAACTTGCTGCTGCCGGGCAACGACGGCTGGAAGAAGAAAGCACTGGACGATCAGCAGCCTTGATCGTGTAGGGGCGGATTTACCGGGACGCCGGACCGCCGCATAAGGCCGCGTTAGCGGCCTTATGCGGAGTCGGGACGACGCTGTCGTCCATCGCGGATGAATCCGCTCCTACAAAACGCGCTTAATGCGCTTTTTCACACATCCCGGCCAACGCCTGCGCCCATTGCGGGTGATCATTCAGGCATGGCACCAGCACCAACTCCTCCCCGCCCGCTGCAATGAACTGTTCGCGGCCACGGTCGCCAATTTCCTCAAGCGTCTCGATGCAGTCGGCGACAAATGCCGGGCACATGACCAGCAGCTTCTTCACGCCCGCCTTGCCCAGCTCATCCAGACGCGTTTCGGTGTAGGGCTCGATCCACTTGGCTTTGCCCAGACGTGACTGGAACGATACCGACCACTTGCCATCGGCGATGCCCAACTGCCGGGCAAAAGCCTGGGCGGTGCGCAGGCACTGCCCGCGATAACACACCGCGAGCATCTCGGGCGACGCATCCTTGCAACAATCTTCGGCCTGGAAATCATGGTTGCCGGTGGGATCGAGCTTTTTCAGGTGCCGCTCCGGCAAGCCATGGAAGCTCATCAACAAATGGTCGTAATCCTGCTCAAGGTACGGCCGGGCACTTTCCACCAGGGCATCAATGTAGGCTGGCTGATCATAGAAGGGCTGCAACACCGCCAGGTCCAGCGACAGCTGCTGCCCGGCAATCACCTGCCTGGCCTGCTCGACCACCGTTGTCACGGTGCTGTCGGCAAACTGTGGATAAAGCGGTGCCAGGGTGACCTTGCGCACACCTTGTGCAGCCAGGCGCTGCAACACCGTCGGCAAGGAAGGTTCGCCATAACGCATGGCGATTTCGACCGGGCCATGCGCCCAGTGCTCACGCATGGCAGCCTGCAAACGACGCGTAAGGACCACCAGCGGTGAGCCGTCTTCCCACCAGATCGACGCATAGGCATGAGCCGACTGCTCCGGGCGCTTGATCAGAATCAGCGAAACCAGCAGTCGCCGAACCGGCCACGGCAGGTCGATGACATACGGGTCCATCAGAAACTGATTGAGGTAACGGCGTACATCGGCCACCGAGGTGGAGGCCGGCGATCCCAGGTTGACCAGCAGCAGAGCGTGATCGGTCATGCAATGTCCTATTTCAGAGGCGACTGGACAACTCGTCCAGCGCCGATTGCAGATCATTGAAGCGAAAGGTGAAACCTGCAGCGAGCAAACGCACCGGACGTGCTCGCTGTCCGCCCAGCAACAGGGTCGACAGCTCGCCCAGGCCGGCCTTCAACACCAATGCCGGCAGGGGCATGAAAGCCGGACGATGCAGGGCGCGCCCCAGCCGCCTGGCAAACTCACGATTGCGCACAGGCTCAGGGGCGCAGGCATTATAAGGACCGCTGGCATCCTTGTGCTGCAAGAGAAAATCAATCAACGCGATCTGATCGTGAATATGAATCCACGGCATCCACTGCCGACCATCACCGATTGGCCCGCCAAGCCCCAGCTTGAAGGGCAATCGCAGGCGCGACAAAAAGCCGCCCTCGCTGGACAGCACCAGGCCGGTACGCACCAGCACGACACGAATGCCCAGCGTCTGGGCACGCTGCGCGGTCTCTTCCCACGCAATGCACAGTTGGCTGGCAAAGTCCTCTTTGACCGGTTGTGAAGCCTCGGTAAGTTCACGCTCGCCTGCATCGCCATACCAGCCGACCGCAGAACCGGAAATCAGCACTTCAGGTCGCTGCTGCCGCTGCTCCAGCCAGGCCAGCAGCTGTTCGGTGAGGGTGATCCGGCTCGCCCACAGCACAGCGCGACGCCGGGTACTCCAGGGGCGATCAGCGATCGGTGCGCCGGCCAGGTTGATCACGGCATCCACCGGTTCATCGTTGCTCAGCGCCTCGAGCCGGCCGATGCCTTGAACACCGACGCCGCACAATTTCGGCACCTGCTCAGGACGCCGGCTCCACACTGTCAAGCGATGCCCTTGCGCCAACCAGTGCTGACACAGCTGTTGGCCTATCAATCCCGTACCGCCGGTCAGCAATATATGCATGGCTGTGTCCTCACATGGCGCGGCCTGGTCTATTTTTAAGATCAAGGCACTTTTTTGACCGAACACCCTCGGATAAACATAGGTCAACCTGAAACACTGAACGGAATCATCTTATACACAAGAAGCAAGTTGTACAGGTTTGCCCGGCAGCGTAGTCTGCAACCATAAGGTTCGAAGAGGCCATCATGACTGTACCTATTGCCATCATCGGTGCCGGTATTGCCGGACTGTCAGCCGCCCAGGCGTTGCAAAAAGCCGGGCAGACTGTGCACCTGTTCGACAAGGGCCATGGTAGCGGGGGGCGCATGGCCAGCAAACGCAGCGATGCGGGCGCCCTGGACCTCGGCGCGCAGTACTTCACCGCGCGCGACCGGCGCTTTGTCGATCAAGTGCAGCAATGGGTCGCGGCGGGTTGGGTCGCCGAATGGAAGCCTCAGCTGTACAACTATCAGAACGGCATTCTCAGCCCTTCCCCGGATGAGCAAACCCGCTGGGTTGGCGTACCGCGCATGAGTGCCATCACCCGTGGCCTGCTCAAAGATGTAACGGTCAACTTCAGTTGTCGTATCGCCGAGGTCTACCGCGGCCAGCACTTCTGGCACCTGCAGGATACCGACGGTTGCAGTCATGGCCCCTACAGTCGTGTGGTCGTGGCCGTGCCTGCGCCCCAGGCTGCGCAACTGCTGGCCGCCACACCGAAACTTGCCGCCACTGCCGCCAGCGTGCAAATGGACCCTACCTGGGCCATTGCACTGGCCTTCGACACCCCGCTGGAGACGCCGATGCAGGGCTGCTTCGTGCAGGACAGCTCGCTTGACTGGCTGGCTCGCAACCGCAGCAAGCCGGGCCGTGACGCGCACATGGATACCTGGGTGCTGCATGCCACTTCCAGCTGGAGCAAACAGCACATCGACCTGAGCAAGGAGGCGGTGATCGAGCAACTCTGGGGCGACTTCGCCGAGCTGGTCGGTTGCGTGGTTCCGGCGCCGAACTTCTCGCTGGCCCATCGCTGGCTGTACGCCCGCCCGGCCAGCCATCACGAATGGGGCGCACTCGCCGATGCCGACCTGGGCCTCTACGCCTGTGGTGACTGGTGCTTGTCTGGCCGGGTTGAAGGCGCCTGGCTCAGCGGTCAGGAAGCCGCGCGGCGGCTGCTCGAACACCTGGAGTGACCGCTCGGGAAGCCGAAACCGTCGCACACCTAATTCTTATACAATATTTGTACAAGTTTGTTGACTTGTACAAAGCCAGCCCTATGATAAATCTGTACATGAATTTCACTTTGTACAAGTTTAATCAGGGCCACCGCTATGGACGCTTCGCACACCGCCTGTAAACCCAGAATCGCAATCAGCGCCTGCCTGATGGGTGCCGAGGTGCGATACAACGGCGGCCATAAAGCATCGCGCCTGTGCAACGAGGTACTGCAGCAATATTTTGAGTTTGTCCCGGTATGTCCGGAAGTGGCCATCGGCCTCGGCATACCGCGCGCGCCCATCCGGCTGACAGGCGACCCCGCTGATCCGCACGCTGTCGCAAGCCACGACCCGGGCCTGGATCTTTCCGGACCACTACGTGCCTACGGGCAACAAATGGCTGCCGACCTCAGCGATATCTGCGGCTACATCTTCATGCACAAATCGCCCTCCTGTGGGCTTGAACGGGTCAAGGTCTACCAGGCCAATGGCTACCCGGCCCACGAAGGTGGCCGGGGCCTGTATGCCGCTGCCTTTTGCCAGCAACGCCCGGACCTGCCCGTCGAGGAAGACGGCCGGCTGTGCGACCCGGTGCTGCGGGAGAATTTCATCACCCGGGTGTATGCCTACGCTGACTGGCAGCGATTGCAAGCCGAGGGCCTGAGCCGCGGTGCGCTGGTGGCGTTCCATGCCCGCTACAAGTACCAATTGATGGCCAACAATCCGCAGCAGTACAAGGCGCTGGGCAAACTGTTGGGCAGCATGACCCGCGAAGATGATCCGCAAACCCTTGGCCCACGTTATTTCAGCCAGCTGATGCAGGCCTTGCGCCGCTGCGCCAGCCGCGGCAACCACAGCAATGTGCTGCTGCACCTGAGCGGTTACCTGCGCCACACCCTGAGCCAGGGTGACCGCCAGGAAATCCGCCAGCTGATCAACCAGTACCACGCCGGAATCATTCCGCTGGTGGTGCCGCTGACGTTGCTCAAGCATCACTTGCGCAGCCATCCCGATCCCTACGTGCTGCAACAGGTTTACCTGCAACCGCACCCGGAAAGCCTGAGCCTGCGCAATGCAATCTGACCTGTTGCTGCCGATCCGCGAGGTAACGCGACTGACCGGGGTAAACCCGGTAACCCTGCGTGCCTGGGAACGGCGCTACGGCCTGGTTGTTCCGCAGCGCACTGGCAAAGGGCACCGGCTGTACAGCCAGAAGGACATCGAACGTATCCAGCAGATTATGCGCTGGCTGAACCACGGCGTTGCGGTTAGCCAGGTCGGGGCTTTGCTCGATAGCCCCCCCGCCGAGCCTGCGACATCTTCCGGTAGCGACTGGACAAGACTGCATCAGCAGTTGATCGAAGCCATCAGCGACCTGGCGCAGCGTCGCCTCGACCAGTTGCTGAACCAGGCCATTTCGCTCTACCCGGTAGCGACCTTGTGCGAGCACCTGTTCATGCCATTGTTCAACACCCTGGAAGTGCGCTGGCAAGGCCAGCTCGGCGCACGCCTGGAACAGGTGTTTTTCCATTCCTGGCTACGCAGCAAACTGGGGGCCCGTACCTACCACAACAACCATCAGCTCAGCGGCCCGCCCCTGCTGCTGCTGAACGCCACACCCTTGGCCTTTGACCCGCACCTGTGGCTGTGCGCCTGGCTGGCGAGCGATGCTGGCTTACCGGTCGAGGTGCTGGACTGGGCACTACCCGTCAATGAACTGGCCGTTGCGGTAGCGCGCATACAGCCACGGGCCTTGCTGATAAGCATCAGCCGCACAGTCGACCTGCGCCATCTGCAACGCAGCCTGGCCGCCATCGACCTACCCATATTGCTCAGTGGCAGTGTCATCAGTATCCACCGAGAAACCATTGAAGGGTGGCCACCGGCCGATCTCCATCTCTTTGAGACGCCGCAGCAAGTGCTGCAGGGGTTGCACCACCTGAACCTGGTACGTGACCGCGCACCCTGAACACTCTCATTAACCGGGACACACCATGCAACTGATATGGCTGCGCAGCGACCTGCGCATCGACGACAACACGGCACTGTCGGCCGCCTGCACGCAGGGGCCCACCGTGGCCGTCTGGCTGATCAGTGCCCAGCAATGGCGCAGCCACGATGACGCCCCGTGCAAAGTCGATTTCTGGCTGCGCAATCTGGCCGCACTAAAAGAGCGTCTTGCTGCATTGAACATCCCCTTGCTGGTGCGCCAGGCTGATACCTGGGATCAAGCCCCCGGTGTGCTGCTGCACATCTGCAACGAACTGCAGGTTCAGGCGCTGCACCTGAACGAAGAATACGGCGTCAACGAAAGCCGCCGGGACCAGGCCGTCGAGCAGGTACTGAACAACGCGGGTATTGCAGTGCATCGCCACTTTGACCAGTTGCTGTTCAAACCCGGCAGCATTCTGACCCGCAGCGGCGGTTACTTTCAGGTGTTCACCCAGTTTCGCAAGGTGTGCTACGAACGCTTGCACATGGGCCTGCCCAGCCTGCAACCGTCGATAGCAGCGCAGTCGCCCCTGTCGTTCGGCAGCGATGCCATCCCCACTCAGGTGGCAGGCTTTGAACCTCCGCCGGCCAGCTTGCGCGATCTATGGCCAGCCGGTGAGGCCCAGGCCCATGAACGTCTGGCACGGTTTGTCGATGAGGCCGCCGAGGACTATCAACAGCAACGGGACTTCCCCGCCGTCGCCGGTACCAGTCAGCTATCGCCCTACCTCGCTGCGGGCGTGATTTCCCCTCGTCAGTGCCTGCTCCGGGCGCTGGCTTACAACCAGGGTGAGTTCGACAGTGGCAACAGTGGCCTGGTGACCTGGATCAATGAGCTGCTCTGGCGCGATTTCTACAAGCACATCCTTAACGGATACCCACGCGTCTCGCGCCACCGTGCATTCCGTCAGGAAACCGAGGCCCTGCCCTGGCGCCATGCTCCGGAGGATTTGAAAGCCTGGCAGGAAGGCCGCACAGGCATTCCGATCATCGATGCCGCCATGCGCCAGTTGCTTGCCACCGGCTGGATGCACAACCGCCTGCGCATGGTGGTGGCGATGTTCCTGACCAAGAACCTGCTGATCGATTGGCGCGAAGGCGAGCGCTTCTTCATGCGCCACCTGATCGACGGCGATCTGGCCGCCAACAACGGCGGCTGGCAGTGGAGTGCCTCAACCGGAACCGATGCGGCGCCCTATTTCCGGATCTTCAACCCGATCAGCCAGTCACAACGCTTCGACAGCCAAGGCCGTTTTATCAAGCAATGGTTACCCGAACTGGCCTGGGCCAATGAAAAAAATATTCACAGCCCGATGCCTTCCGGCGGGCTATTCGCTAGCAACGATTACCCGCCACCCATCGTGGATCTCAGCAGCAGTCGCCAACGTGTTTTGAGTGCCTTCAAGAACTTACCCACACGGCAGTATCAGGGGGCTAGCCGTGATTAGTTTCATGGCCAAGCGCGTCCGGAAGACCGGTGCCAGCAGCGGCCTGGGCCCGGTCCAGCAGCTTTTGCTGCCCCTTCCCGAATACATCACCTCGGCCCTGCACACACTGCAGGGCCGACGCAGGCTTACAACGGCATGCGGTAGTGGATCGCGTAAGTTTCTACGCCATCATTGGGCGTAGTCAGCCCGGCATTGGAGTAATGAATGGCGCGCACGCCGATCTCGTGACCGCCGGCAAAACGCAGGCCGAAACCAATGCGGTCTTCGAACTGGAAAGATGAGCCCAACTTGTTGTCTTCAAGCTCAGTGCTGGAAAACGCCGCCACGCCAATACCCGCCTCGACGTAGGGTTTGACCGACTCGCCAGCAAACTCGTAGACAAAGACCGGCGCAAAGGAAAGGCTGTTGTTGCTTGCCGTTTCGTCGCCGACCCAATAGGTGTAGCCCGCATCCCAGTAACCCGTGACACGGCCCGTGCTGGTTTGCCACCAACTGACGTCCCAGTTCGACTGCAGGCCCAGACGGTAAGTCATGGTCGAGTCGCCGGTTTGCCCCACTGATAAAGAAACATCTGCCGCTTGAGTGGTAAACGATTGCCCCAGGGTCACGGCTGCAACGGCAGCCAAACAAAGCAGTTTCTTCATGAGAAACGTCCTTTTTCCTAATGCTGTTGTTAGTGCTTCTGTCTCGATGGACAAAATTATAGAAATCGGCAGCGCGGCTTTAGTTCATCAAAAGATCAGTGCTTATTGCGTTTTTTACACTGTAAAGCTTCGCACACTGTCAGATTTATTCCACAACATTGGCAGGATCTTTCGCAAATGTTCGGGGCTGGCACTGGTCCAGAACTGCGTGTCGCGTGCGGGGCCTTCCGCTAGCAATTGCCGCTCACCGAGCAGCCGTTGCAGCTGACGGGCGACTGCGGCACCGGTATCGATAATGGCAATGGACGGCGGCACCATCTGCGCCAGCAGCGGCTTGAGGAAGGGGTAATGCGTGCAGCCCAGAATCAAGGTGTCGCACCCGGCATCGAGCAGCGGTTTGACGTAGCCCTGAAGCAAATCACGCAAGGTCGGGCTGCCCAGGTCCCCAGCCTCGATACACTCGACCAACCCGGGGCACGGTTGGGTTACCACCTGTACATCGCTGGCAAAGCGATCCAGCAGGGCTGCAAACTTGGCGCTCTGCAGCGTCCCGGTGGTGGCCAGCACCCCGACCACGCCACTGCGCGTTGCGGCAGCGGCAGGCTTTACCGCCGGCTCCATTCCCACCAGCGGCCAGTCCGGGTACAGCTCACGCAAGTCAGCTACCGCAGCCACGGTAGCGGTGTTACAGGCCAGCACCATGGCCTTGGCACCTTGCGCGCGAAAGAATTCGGCCACCAGGCGGCAGCGCTCACGGATAAACGCCGGGGACTTTTCACCGTAGGGAATATGCCCACAGTCGGCGACATACAGCAGCGACTCGTTGGGCAACAAACGCTGGATTTCTGCCAACACCGACAACCCGCCGACACCGGAGTCAAAGACACCTACCGGCGCTGCGGGCTGATCACGCATCGTGCTGTCCACACACGCTGCAGCCCGGGTCGCGCTTGACCCGCAACTCGCGAAAACGGCTGCCAGCAGCATCGATCAGCAGCAGCCGGCCCACCATCGGCTCGCCAAATCCGGCCAGCAGCTTGAGTGCTTCCAGAGCTTGCAGGCTGCCGACCAACCCCACGAGCGGGCCAATGACTCCTGCCTCGCTACAGGTCAGCTCGGCGTCGCTGCCGTGCCCATAGAGGCAGTGATAACAGGGGCTTTCAGGCCGGCGTGGATCGAACACCGACAACTGCCCTTCCAGGCGGATGGCGGCGCCACTGACCAGCGGCTTGCCCGAGACCACACAGGCAGCATTGACCGCTTCACGCGTAGAGAAATTGTCGGTGCAGTCGAGCACCAGGTCCACGGCCTGCACTGCAGCAGCCAGGGAGTCCTCATCCAGCGCACTGCGATGGGCAACCAAACGTATTTCAGGATTGATCGCGTGCAAGCGCTTCAGTGCCGAGTCGACCTTGCTCATGCCAACCGAGTCGGTATCGTGCAGTACCTGACGTTGCAGGTTGGTCAGGTCGACCGTGTCGAAATCGGCCAGGTGCAGTTCGCCCACACCTGCTGCGGCCAGGTACAACGCCACCGGCGAGCCCAGGCCGCCCAGGCCGACGATCAATACGCGGCTGTCCTTGAGACGCAGTTGCCCGTCGATATCGACCTGAGCCAGAAGGATCTGCCGGCTGTAGCGCAACAGCTCCTGATCACTCAGCACGACAGTCGCCCCAGGCTGATGCGTTCATGGCCACCGTAATCGACACGACTTTCGATCTGCTCGAAATCGTGCTGCGCCAGCAACTCGCGTACAGCAGCGGCCTGATCGTAACCATGCTCAAGCAGCAACCAGCCGCCAGGCTGTAAATGCGCGGGCGCCTGACGGATGATGGCGCGCAGGTCATCAAGACCATCGGCACCGGCGACCAGGGCGCTGCTGGGCTCGAAGCGCACATCGCCTGCGACCAGGTGCGGATCGTCGGCGGCTATATAGGGGGGGTTGCTGATGATCAGCTCATAACGCTCGCCCTGCAGCGAATCGAACCAGTGACTGCTGAGTACCTGCACATTGTCCAGTTGCAGGCGCTGGCGGTTGCGCTCGGCGAGGGCCACGGCTTCAAGCACGCGATCGACGGCAGTGACTTGCCACTGCGGCCGTTCACTGGCTAGGGCCAGTGCAATAGCTCCCGTACCGGTGCCCAGGTCCAGCACGCGCACCGGGGTAACGGGCAACAACGCCATGGCCGTTTCGACCAGCAACTCGGTGTCGGGCCGCGGGATCAGCGTATGCGGCGCCACTTCCAGGTCCAGGTTCCAGAACCCTTGCTGCCCGAGGATGTAAGCAACCGGCTCACCGCTGCGGCGACGCTGCAGGTAGCCGGCGAACGTCAGTGCCGCTTCGCTGCTGACAATCCGCTCGGGCCAGGTGTGCAGGTAACTGCGCGACTTGCCGATGGCAGCAGCCAGCAGCAACTCCACGTCCAGGCGCGCTGTAGGCGAATCCGGTAGCTCCGCTGCGCGAAGCAGACTGGCAATAATCGTCATTTACTCACCCAGTGCAGCCAGTTGATCAGCCTGGTACTCGGCCAACAGCGGTTCGATCACCGCCTCGACCCCACCGGCCAGAACATCATCCAGGGAATACAGGGTCAGGTTGATACGGTGATCAGTCACCCGGCCCTGTGGATAGTTGTAGGTACGAATGCGCTCGGAGCGGTCGCCCGAGCCCACCAGCAGCTTGCGCTCACTGGCAATTGCGTTCTGCGCCGCGCTGGTCTGCATGTCGTTGAGCTTGGCCGACAACCACGACATGGCGCGGGCGCGGTTCTTGTGCTGGGAACGTTCTTCCTGGCACTCCACCACAATGCCGGTAGGCAAGTGGGTGATCCGAATGGCCGAGTCGGTCTTGTTGACGTGCTGGCCACCGGCACCGGAGGCGCGATAGGTGTCCACGCGCAAATCCGCCGGGTTGATCTCGATGGCGACTTGCTCATCCGGCTCAGGCAGCACCGCTACGGTGCATGCCGAGGTGTGGATGCGACCCTGGGATTCAGTTTCCGGCACACGCTGTACGCGGTGGGCACCGGATTCGAACTTCAGCTTGCCGTAGACATAATCACCCTCGATCCGGGCAATGATCTCCTTGTAACCGCCGTGCTCACCTTCGTTCTCCGAGAGAATTTCCAGGCGCCAGCCACGTCGCTCGGCATAACGCGAATACATGCGGAACAGGTCGCCGGAAAAAATCGCCGCCTCGTCACCACCGGTACCTGCGCGAATTTCCAGAAAGACGTTGCGGCCGTCGTTGGGGTCCTTGGGCAACAGCATGCGCTGCAGCTGGTTCTCCAGGTCTGCCAGCTGTTCCTTGGCCTCACGCACTTCCTCAACGGCCATTTCCCGCATGTCCGGGTCACTGTCTTTGAGCAGCGCCTGGGCGCCGGCCAGGTCATCCTGCACCTTGCGCCACTGGGCATAGGTCGCAGCCACGGGCTCGACCTCGGCATATTCGCGCGAATAGGCGCGAAAGCGGGTCTGGTCGGAAATGACTTCGGCATCGCCCAGCAGGGCGGTCAATTCCTCGAAACGGTCCTGGAGGGTGTCCAGCTTATTGAGCAGCGACGCTTTCATTGCGGGGTTTTATCCGTCGAACCCTCATTGAGGGCAAAGAGTTCCTGGGCCATGGCCAGCGCATCGAGGCGGCCTTCGGCAGAGAGCTTTTTCAGTTGCACACTGGGTGCATGCAGCAATTTGTTGGTCAGCCCGCGGGCCAGTTGCACCAGCACCTCTTCGGCACTGCTGCCGTTGGCGAGCAGGCGCTGGGCTTTTTGCAATTCTTCGTCACGCAAGCGTTCGCTCTGCTGACGGTAAGCCTTGAGCACATCGACCGCCGCCAGCTCGCGCAGGCGTGCCATGAAGTCTTCGGCGCCCCCCGAGACCAGTTCTTCAGCGGCCTGGGCAGCGCCCTGACGACTTTTGAGGTTCTCGGCGACGACATCGTGCAGGTCGTCAACGGTGTAGAGGTAAACGTCATCCAGTTCACCGACTTCAGGCTCGATGTCCCGCGGCACGGCGATATCGACCATGAAAATCGGCTTGTGCCGGCGCTGTTTCAACGCGCTTTCCACCGCGCCCTTGCCCAGGATCGGCAACTGGCTGGCCGTGGAACTGATGACGATGTCGCTGTTGACCAGCTCCTGCGGGATGTCGGCCAGCAGTACCGCATGAGCACCGAACTGTTCGGCCAGGGTACTGGCCCGCTCCAGGGTCCGGTTGGCCACGACTATGCGCCGTACGCCCTGCTCGTGCAGGTGTCGCGCCACCAGGGTGATGGTTTCGCCGGCGCCAATCAGCAACGCCTGGCTACGCCCCAGGTCACTGAAGATCTGTTTGGCCAGGCTGACCGCGGCAAACGCGACCGACACCGGGTTTTCACCGATGGCGGTGTCGGTGCGCACCTGTTTGGCGGCACTGAAGGTAGCCTGGAACAGGCGCCCGAGTAACGGCCCGATGGTTCCGGCTTCGCGGGCCACGGCATAGGCCGACTTCATCTGGCCAAGAATTTGCGGTTCGCCGAGCACCAGTGAATCGAGCCCGGACGCCACGCGCATCATGTGCCGGACGGCATCATGGTCTTCATGGACGTAGGCACTGGCACGCAGTTCATCGAGGCTCAACTGATGGTATTCGGCCAGCCAGCGCAGAATGCTCTCCGCCGCCAGGTGGTCCTGCTCTATATAGAGCTCGCTGCGGTTGCAGGTCGAAAGGATGGCGGCTTCGCGGCTGGCGGTCAGTCGGCAGAGCTGCTGCAAGGCGTCCACCAGCTGCTCAGGGGTAAACGCCACGCGCTCGCGTACGTCTACCGAGGCAGTCTTATGGTTGATACCGAGGGCAAGAAAGGCCATGCAAGGTCGCTGATTATGACGAGAAGCCGATAATTGTCCTACTTCGCAGGTTTCAGAACAACCACCGCTCGCTATTGTCTCTATAGTCTACCCCTACCGAGCGCTTCCCTTATGGGTTTGCCCCGGCGCTTGTGTCATGATGATCCGACCGCTGGTAAGCCGCCCAAATCCTGATTATGAATAGATCCTACGCGTTGCTCCTTGCCTTTGCCCTGCTCCAGGGCTGTCAGACCCTGGCCCCCGGTTCTACCGATGATCAGGCACCTGCCGCTGATGCCGCGCAAAAGCAGGCGGACAAACCCGTGGTCTATGGATCGTTCAGCCAGGACACCGTGTACAACCTGCTGACCGCTGAACTGGCCGGCCAGCGCAATCGCTTCGACATTGCCCTCGACAACTATGTCAGTGAAGCCATCAAGACCCAGGATCCCGGCATTTCCGAGCGTGCCTACCGCATTGCCGAATACGTCGGCGCCGATCAGGCTGCCCTCGACACCTCGCTGCTCTGGGCGAAAAACGATCCGGACAACCTCGACGCCCAACGCGCTGCAGCCATCCAACTGGCACGCGGTGGCCGTTACGATGATTCCATGGTGTACATGGAGAAAGTGCTGCAAGGCCAGGGCGACACCCATTTCGACTTCCTCGCCTTGTCGGCTGCCGAAACCGATCAGGAAACCCGCGACGGCCTGCAGAAGAGTTTTGACCGGCTGCTGCGCAAATACCCGGACAACGGCCAGCTGGTGTTCGGCAAGGCCTTGCTGCTGCAACAGGACGGCAATGCCAACGAAGCCCTTACCCTGCTTGAAAATCATCCCCCTGAAGAAGGCGAGATCGCCCCGGTGCTGCTGCGCGCCCGCCTGCTGCAAAGCGTAGGGCGCGGCAGCGAAGCGCTGCCGCTGCTGCAGAAAACCATCCGCCAGAACCCGGACGACAAGCGCCTGCGCCTGACCTACGCCCGCACCCTGGTGGAACAGGATCGCCTTGACGATGCCAAAGTCGAGTTCTCCAGCCTGGTCCAGCAATACCCGGAAGATGACGAGTTGCGTTACTCCCTGGCCCTCATCTGCCTGGAAACCAAGAACTGGGAAGAGGCTGCCGGCTACCTGCAGGAGCTGATCGAACGTGACAGCCACGTCGACTCGGCGCACCTGAACCTGGGCCGCATCCACGAAGAACGCAATCAACCGCAGGCAGCCCTGGACGAATACGCCATGGTCGGCCCGGGCAACGACTACCTGCCCGCCCAACTGCGCCAGGCCGACATCCTCGTTGCCAATGGCCGCAGCAACGAAGCCTCGCGCCGCCTGGCACTGGCCCGCGACACGCAGCCCGACTACGCCATCCAGCTGTACCTGATCGAAGCCGAAGCGCTGGGTAACAACGACAAGGATGCCCAGGCCCTGCAGGTACTGGAGCAAGCCCTCAAGCAATACCCTGACGACAACAGCCTGCTCTATACCCGTGCCATGATGGCCGAGAAGCGCAACGACCTGGCCCAGATGGAAAAGGACCTGCGCAGCATCATCGCCCGCGAGCCGGAAAACGCCATGGCCCTCAACGCCCTGGGCTACACCCTGGCCGACCGCACCACGCGCTACGCAGAAGCCAAGTCGCTGATCGAAAAAGCCCACCAGATCAACCCGGACGATCCCGCCGTGCTCGACAGCCTGGGCTGGGTCAACTACCGCATGGGCAACCTCGATGAAGCCGAGCGCCTGCTGCGCCAGGCGCTGGAGCGCTTCCCCGACCACGAAGTCGCTGCCCACCTGGGTGAAGTGCTCTGGGCCAATGGCAAACGCCGCGAAGCACGGCAGATCTGGGCCAAGGCCTTCGAGACCCAGCCCGACAGCCCCATCCTGCGCAAGACCGTCCTGCGCCTGACCGGATCCGAGACTCTTTAAGCCTATGTTTTTGCGCCACTGCATTACCTTCACCCTGATCGCCCTGCTTGCTGGCTGTGCCGGCTTCGGCTCCCGCGAGGCCCTGCAGGGCCAGGGCAGCCCACAGCTGTGGCGTGAACACAAACAGCAGTTGAGTACGCTGGACGGCTGGCAGATCAACGGCAAAGTCGGCATTCGCGCCCCCAAAGACTCGGGCAGCGGCACCCTGTTCTGGCTGCAACGCCAGGATTATTACGACATTCGCCTGTCCGGCCCCCTGGGCCGTGGCGCGGCACGCCTGACCGGGCGGCCGGGTAGCGTCGTGCTGGAAGTCGCCAACCAGGGCCGGTACGAGGCGAAAAGCCCGGAAGCCCTGCTTGCAGAACAGCTTGGCTGGGAACTGCCGGTATCGCATCTGGTCTGGTGGGTACGCGGCCTGCCGGCACCCGACAGCAAAAGCCAGCTGACCCTGGGCAGTGACAGTCGCTTGTCCGCACTCAAGCAGGATGGCTGGAACGTCGAATACCTGAGCTACACCGAACAGAATGGCTACTGGTTGCCCGAGCGCCTCAAGCTGCACGGCCAGAACATCGACGTGACCCTGGTGGTCAAGGACTGGCAGCCACGCCAGCTGGGGCACTGACATGACCACGCTGACCCTGCCGGCACCGGCAAAACTCAACCTGATGCTGCACATTCTGGGACGCCGCGCCGACGGCTACCACCTGCTGGAAACGCTGTTCCAGTTTCTCGACTACGGCGATGAACTGTCGTTTGCCGCGCGCGAAGACGGCGAGATCCACCTGCACACGCCAATCGACGGCGTTCCCCACGACAGCAACCTGATCGTCAAGGCTGCGCGCAAACTGCAAGCCCTGACCGGCTGCGGCAAAGGCGCCGATATCTGGCTGAAGAAAGTCCTGCCCATGGGCGGCGGCATCGGTGGCGGCAGCTCGGACGCGGCCACTACCCTGCTCGGCCTTGATCACCTGTGGGGCACCCGGTGCAGCGAAGACCAGCTGGCCGAACTGGGCCTGAGCCTGGGCGCCGACGTGCCGGTGTTCGTGCGCGGCCACGCGGCTTTCGCCGAAGGTGTCGGGGAAATCCTTACCCCTGCCGACCCGGAAGAACCCTGGTACGTCGTGCTGGTGCCACAAGTATTTGTAAGTACAGCAGAAATTTTTTCACATCCGCAGTTGACACGTGATTCCTTGCCCCTTAAGATGCGCCCCGTTCCCAAGGGAAACAGTCGTAATGACTGCCAACCGGTAGTAGAGCAGAGTTACCCAGAAGTACGTAACTCACTGAATTTGCTAAACAAATTCACTGAAGCTAGACTCACCGGAACTGGAAGTTGTGTGTTTGGGGCCTTCCCAAGCAAAGCTGAAGCTGATAAAGTTTTGGCCCTTCTTGCAGATACCCAGACGGGGTTTGTAGCAAAAGGAAGCAACATTTCGATGTTGCATCGTAAGCTTCAAAGCCTGCACTAGGAATCGAGTACAAGGTACTCGCAGCAACAGATACAGGGGCGTCGCCAAGCGGTAAGGCAGCAGGTTTTGATCCTGCCATGCGTTGGTTCGAATCCAGCCGCCCCTGCCATTTTCCTATACTCATCCAGGTATACCCTCAGCCTTCAGGTACTGCGCGTGTCCAAGATGATGGTCTTTACGGGGAACGCTAACCCCGATCTGGCTCGGCGTGTCGTACGTCAGCTGCATATCCCTCTCGGTGACGTTTCTGTCGGTAAGTTCTCCGACGGCGAAATCAGCACTGAGATCAATGAAAATGTTCGCGGTAAAGACGTTTTCATTATTCAGCCGACTTGCGCGCCAACCAACGATAATCTGATGGAACTGGTAGTGATGGCCGATGCCTTCCGCCGCTCCTCAGCGTCCCGAATCACTGCCGTGATTCCTTACTTCGGATATGCCCGCCAGGATCGCCGTCCGCGTTCGGCGCGTGTAGCTATCAGCGCCAAAGTCGTCGCTGACATGCTCACCGTCGTCGGTATCGACCGTGTTCTCACTGTCGATCTGCACGCTGACCAGATCCAGGGTTTCTTCGATATTCCGGTAGATAACATCTACGGCTCCCCCGTTCTGGTGGATGACATCGAAGACCAGCGTTTCGAGAACCTCATGATCGTGTCCCCGGACATCGGCGGCGTCGTGCGTGCACGTGCTGTTGCCAAGTCCCTGGGTGTCGATCTGGGTATCATCGACAAACGCCGTGAAAAGGCCAATCACTCCGAAGTGATGCATATCATCGGCGACGTCGAAGGACGTACCTGTATTCTCGTCGACGACATGGTCGACACCGCCGGCACCCTGTGCCATGCGGCCAAGGCCCTGAAAGAACACGGCGCTGCCAAGGTTTACGCCTACTGCACGCACCCTGTCCTGTCGGGTCGGGCGATCGAGAATATCGAGAACTCCGTGCTGGACGAGCTGGTGGTTACCAATACCATCCCGCTGTCCGCAGCTGCACAAGCCTGTGACCGTATCCGTCAACTGGATATTGCACCGGTTGTTGCCGAAGCGGTTCGCCGCATCAGCAATGAAGAATCGATCAGCGCGATGTTCCGCTGAGAGCCCTGCTCTCGCGATACACACGTTGACGTAAAGCGCCCCGCCCCAACACTCGTTGTTGGGGCGGGGCTTTTTTGCCCATCCCGTTTGGCGCTGGTCGCAAACGCCTGCGGGAGATGGCTATTTTGGAGATACAAAATGACTGATTTCATCCTGAACGCCCAAGCGCGTACCGACCTGGGGAAAGGTGCGAGCCGCCGCCTGCGTCGTCTCGCCTCTTCCGTTCCTGCTGTAGTTTACGGCGGTGACAAAGAGCCAGTTTCGATCACCATGCTGGCTAAAGAAGTTGCCAAGCTGTTCGAAAACGAAGCTGCTTTCAGCCACGTTATCGAGCTGAACATCGACGGCAAGAAAGAAAGCGTCGTTGTTAAAGCCATGCAGCGTCACCCTGCCAAGCAGTTCATCATGCACGCTGACTTCGTCCGCGTTGTAGCTGGCCAGAAACTGACCGCTATCGTTCCTGTGCACTTCATCAACGAAGAAGCACCGGTCAAGAAAGGCGGCGAAATCTCCCACGTAGTGGCCGAGATCGAAGTTTCCTGCGAAGCCAAAGACCTGCCTGAGTTCATCGAAGTTGACCTGGCCAAGGCCGAAGTCGGCACCATCATTCACCTGTCGGACCTCAAAGCTCCGAAAGGCGTTGAGTTCGTTGCTCTGGCTCACGGTGATGACAAAGCAGTTGCCAACGTTCACGCTCCGCGTGTTGCGCCTGAAGCTGCAGAAGGCGCTGCTGAGTAATCCACTCGGCACGCCGGCGTTGATCGGGTTACAGTGCCCCGCACTGTAACCCCCAACTCCAAGGAAGAGCCCCTGACGTGACCGCCATTCAACTGATCGTCGGCCTGGGAAATCCCGGCCCCGAATACGAACAGACCCGGCATAACGCAGGGGCTCTTTTCGTAGAACGCATCGCCAGCGCCCAGCGCGTCACCTTGACGCCTGACCGCAAGTATTTCGGCCTGACGGCTAAGTTCAGCCATCAGGGCAACGACGTTCGTCTGTTGATTCCGACCACCTACATGAACCGCAGCGGCCAAGCCGTTGCTGCACTGGCCAATTTTTTCCGTATCGAGCCAGATGCCATCCTGGTGGCCCACGACGAACTCGACCTGCCCCCGGGCGTCGCCAAACTCAAGAAGGGCGGCGGCCATGGCGGGCACAACGGTCTGCGCGACATCATTGCGCAGCTCGGCAACAAGAACGACTTTCACCGTCTGCGGCTTGGCATTGGCCACCCGGGTGACAGCAGCAGGGTCTCCGGTTTTGTCCTGGGCAAGGCGCCGCGCGCCGAACAGGAAAAACTGGACGCCAGTATCGATTTTGCCCTCGGCGTGCTGCCGGATATCCTCGCCGGTGATTGGACGCGTGCGATGAGAGAGCTGCACAGCCAGAAGGCTTGACTCCACGAAGAGGGATTCACCATGGGTTTCAATTGCGGCATCGTCGGTCTGCCCAACGTCGGCAAGTCCACCCTGTTCAACGCCCTGACCAAGTCCGGTATTGCTGCGGAGAACTTCCCCTTCTGCACCATCGAGCCGAACAGCGGCATCGTGCCGATGCCTGATCCGCGCCTGGATGCGCTGGCGGCCATCGTCAAGCCGAACAAGGTTCTGCCGACCACCATGGAATTCGTCGACATCGCAGGCCTGGTGGCCGGTGCGTCGAAAGGCGAAGGCCTGGGTAACAAGTTCCTGGCCAATATCCGTGAAACCGATGCCATCGCCCACGTGGTCCGCTGCTTTGAAGACGAGAACGTGATTCACGTCTCCAACAGCGTCGACCCCAAGCGCGACATCGAGATCATCGACCTCGAACTGATCTTCGCCGACCTCGACAGCTGCGAGAAGCAACTGCAGAAAGTCGCGCGTAACGCCAAGGGCGGTGACAAGGATGCCCTGGCACAGAAAGCCATCCTCGAGAAGCTGATCCCGCACTTCACTGAAGGCAAGCCTGCGCGCAGCCTGATGAAGCACATGGCAGACGACGAAAAGGCCGTGATCCGTGGCTTCCACCTGCTGACCAGCAAGCCGGTGATGTACATCGCCAACGTTGCCGAAGACGGCTTCGACAACAACCCGCACCTGGATGTGGTGCGTGCCATTGCCGAAGAAGAAGGCGCGATCGTGGTGCCGGTGTGCAACAAGATCGAAGCTGAAATCGCCGAGCTCGACGAAGGCGAAGAGAAAGACATGTTCCTCGAAGCCCTGGGCCTCGAAGAGCCTGGCCTGAACCGCGTGATCCGTGCCGGTTACTCGCTGCTGAACCTGCAGACCTACTTCACTGCCGGCGTTCAGGAAGTCCGCGCCTGGACCGTACGCGTTGGCGCCACTGCACCTCAGGCAGCCGGCGTGATCCACACCGACTTCGAAAAAGGCTTCATCCGTGCCGAAGTCGTCGCCTATGACGACTTCATCAAGTACAACGGTGAAGGCGGCGCGAAAGAAGCCGGTAAATGGCGTCTGGAAGGCAAGGACTACATCGTCAAAGACGGCGACGTGATGCACTTCCGCTTCAACGTCTAACGCTTGACCAAACGTCGGATCCCGACCGACAAAAGCCCCTTGAAGGCCTGACCTTCAAGGGGCTTTTTGTTTTTGCGTACATCACACGTCATGAGAGCAGACGTGGTGCCAATATCTTTATGCCCACTCTTTACGCAGTTGCCGAGCCGCATTGACCATGTGCACCAGGGCCGCCTCGGTTTCTGGCCAACCACGGGTTTTCAGGCCGCAGTCGGGGTTGACCCACAAGCGCTCGGCGGGGATACGCTTGGCAGCCTTGCGCAGCAGGTTGGCCATTTCCGCGACATCCGGAACGCGGGGCGAGTGGATGTCGTAGACCCCCGGGCCGATCTCGTTCGGGTAGGCAAAGGCCTCGAACGCCTCCAGCAATTCCATGTCCGAACGCGATGTTTCAATGGTGATGACGTCGGCATCCATGGCAGCTATGGACTCGATGACATCGTTGAACTCGCTGTAGCACATATGGGTGTGGATCTGGGTTTCGTCTCGCACACCCGAGGCGCACAGGCGGAACACCTCGGTGGCCCAGTCCAGATAAGGCTGCCATTGCGCCTGGCGCAGGGGCAGGCCTTCACGGAAGGCGGCTTCATCGATCTGCACGATCTTGATACCCGCCGCTTCCAGATCGACGACTTCATCACGAATGGCCAGCGCCAGTTGGCGTGCCTGCACCTCACGGGTCACGTCTTCTCGCGGGAACGACCACATCAGCATGGTCACCGGGCCCGTGAGCATGCCCTTCATGACTTTGTCGGTCAGACCCTGGGCATAGCGGATCCACTCCACCGTCATGGCGTTCGGGCGGCTCAGGTCGCCGAAGATCACCGCAGGTTTTACACAGCGTGAACCATAGCTCTGGACCCAGCCAAAACGGGTGAACAGGTAACCGTCCAGCTGCTCGGCGAAGTACTCGACCATGTCGTTGCGTTCCGCTTCGCCGTGTACCAGCACGTCCAGGCCGAGGCGCTCCTGGATTTCAACGGCGTGACGGATTTCGCTGTGCATCGCTTCGGTGTATTCCGCCTCGGTCAACTTGCCTTGCTTGTACGACTGGCGCGCCAGGCGAATCGCCCCGGTTTGCGGGAACGAGCCGATGGTAGTGGTCGGGAACAGCGGCAAGTCCAACCCCGCGCGCTGCTTGGTGATACGGCTGGCAAACGCCGAGTGGCGCTGGCTGTCACTGCCGGTGATAGCTGCAACGCGCGCCTGCACCGCCGGCTTGTGAATACGTGTCGAGGCAGCACGGCTGGCTTGTACTGCACGGCTCTGGGCCAAAGCCTCCAGCACCGGTTGCGCTTCCGGCTCGTTGACAGCACGGGCAAGAAGGGCGACTTCTTCGCATTTTTGTACGGCAAAGGCCAGCCAGCTTTTGAGCTCGGCATCCAGCTTGTCTTCCCGCCCGAGGTCTACAGGGCTGTGCAGCAGCGAACAGGAAGGCGCTACCCACAGGCGCTCGCCCAACCGTTCGTTGGCGTGCTGAAGTACCTCCAGGGCTTTTTCCAGGTCGCAGCGCCAGACGTTACGACCGTTGACCAGGCCCAGCGACAGAATCTTGTAGGCAGGCAGGCGATCGAGGATGGTCGGGTACTGCTCAGGGGCACGCACCAGGTCGATGTGCAAACCGTCCACCGGCAGGTTGGCCGCCAGCCCCAGGTTCTCTTCCAGGCCACCGAAGTACGTAGCGAGCAGTTTTTTCAGCGGGTCGCGCTGGATCTGGTTGTAGGCACGCTCGAAAGCGTTCTTCCATTCCTGCGGCAGGTCCAGTACCAGGATCGGCTCGTCGATCTGCACCCACTCGACGCCTTGGGCCGCCAGACGCTGGAAGATCTGGCCATACAGCGGCAACAGACGATCGAGCAGTTCAAGTTTGTCGAATGCCGCACCTTTGGCTTTGCCCAGCCACAGGTAGGTCAGCGGGCCGATGATTACCGGCTTGACCGTGTGGCCCAATGCCTGGGCCTCTGCAACCTCTTCAAACAGTTGCTCCCAGCCCAGCTGGAACTGCTGGTCGGCGCTGAATTCCGGTACCAGGTAGTGGTAGTTGGTGTCGAACCACTTGGTCATTTCCTGCGCATGGGCACCACCGCAACAGCTGTCGCTGACGCCACGCGCCATGCCGAACAGGGTCTGCAGGGTGGCTTTGCCGTCGTGTGGACGGAAGCGCTCAGGGATCACGCCGAACATCAGCGAGTGGGTCAACACCTGGTCGTACCAGGCGAAATCGCCCACCGGCAACAGCTCGATCCCGGCCTGTTTCTGCAGTGCCCAGTGCGTTTTGCGCAGTTCACTGCCCACCGCACGCAGGCCCGCTTCATTGAGCTCGCCCTTCCAGAACGCCTCTTGGGCTTTCTTCAGTTCGCGATCGCGGCCAATGCGCGGGAATCCAAGGGAATGGGCCAATGCCATGACAAAACTCCAATTCGTTTAATGGCGCCATTGTCGGCAGGTCGCGATAGTGAGACAAACTCATTATTTTTTAGATCAACTCAAATATTCCTCATGATGAACAGCACCTCGGCGATTGGTTCAGAAATTTCTGAACTGATTATTTGCAGTCAGCGATTCTTCCCGCCGCTGGCCCTCACCAGAATCGCGCCACGATAATCACAATAACCGTGAGGCCCCCTCGTGGACCCAATTCTCCAGAATCAGGTGCGCCAAGCTGCCGCCGATCTCGTCGACGCGTTTGCCAGCAACGACACCGCGCGCTACTTCGCCTGCTTCAGCGAAGACGCCAGCTTCCTCTTCCATACCCTCCCCGAGCCGCTGCTCTCGCGCCACGCCTATGAGCAGGTCTGGCAGCAATGGCAGGCCGAAGGCTTCGCCGTGCTCGGCTGCCGTTCAAGCAACGCCCAGGTCAGCCTGCAGGGTGATGTAGCGATCTTCATGCACGACGTCGCCACCCACATTCGCCTGGCGGGTGAAGAACACCAGCTCGAAGAGCGGGAAACCATTGTTTTCCGCCGCGAAGGCGAACGCTGGCTGGCCTGCCACGAGCACCTGTCAGTCGTCAGCCCCGCTTAACCTTTTCAGCGGCATTGCCGCTACTGCCAACGCACCCAAAAAATGGTCCGCGCCTGAGCGACGGCCGACAACAACAGCGCTTGGAGCCCTACGATGACGCAATCGAGTGGTATCGAAACCAACGGTGTGGAACAGATCCCTGACGATCAACGCCACGCCACCCCAACCGACCTGTTCCGCCTGATTTTCGGCGGCGCCAACACTTTCGCCACCGCTGTACTGGGCAGCTTCCCGGTATTGTTCGGGCTGTCTTTCGAGGCGGGCCTGTGGTCGATCATTCTCGGCGTCGCGGTCGGCGCCTTGATCCTTGCCCCGATGGGCCTGTTCGGTGCCCTCAACGGCACCAACAATGCCGTATCGTCCGGCGCGCACTTTGGCGTGCACGGGCGCATCGTCGGCTCGTTCCTGTCGTTGCTGACCGCCGTGGCGTTTTTCTCGCTGTCGGTGTGGAGCTCCGGTGATGCATTGGTCGGCGGCGCCAAGCGCCTGGTCGGCCTGCCCGAAACCGACCTGACCCTGGGCCTGGCCTACGGTCTGTTCGCCATCCTGGTACTGATCGTCTGCATCTACGGCTTTCGCTTCATGCTGTGGGTCAACAAGGTCGCCGTCTCGGCCTCGAGCCTGCTGTTCCTGCTGGGCATCGTCGCTTTTGCCGGCCCGTTCGACACCCGCTTTGCCGGCAGCGTCAACCTCGGTCAGCCGGGCTTCTGGGCCGCCTTCATGGGCGCCGCCATTCTGGCCATGAGCAACCCGGTGTCGTTCGGTGCCTTTCTCGGTGACTGGTCGCGCTACATTCCGCGGCAAACCCCCAAGTCGCGGATCATGCTGGCGGTCATTGCGGCCCAGGCCGGTACCCTGATTCCATTCCTGTTCGGCCTGTGCACCGCCACCCTGGTGGCCACCCAGGCACCGCAGTACATCGAGGCGAACAACTATGTCGGCGGCCTGCTGGCCATTTCGCCCACCTGGTTCTTCCTGCCGGTGTGCCTGATTGCCGTCATCGGCGGCATGTCCACCGGCACCACCGCGCTGTATGGCACCGGCCTGGACATGTCCAGCGTGTTCCCGCGCCTGCTCAGCCGCGCCAGCGCGACCGTGCTGATCGGTGTCGCGGCCATCGCCTTCATCTTCATCGGCCGCTTCACCTTCAACCTGGTGCAGAGCGTGTCCACCTTCGCCGTCCTGATCATTACCTGCACCAGCCCGTGGATGGTGATCATGATTCTCGGCCTGATCACCCGCCGTGGCTTCTACCACGCCGATGACCTGCAAGTGTTCACCCGTGGCGAACGCGGCGGCCACTACTGGTTCCAGCACGGCTGGAACTGGCGCGGCATGGGTGCCTGGATCCCGAGCGCGGTGGTCGGCCTGTGCTTCGTCAACCTGCCCGGGCAGTTTGTCGGCCCGCTGGGCGACCTGGCCGGCGGCATCGACCTGAGCCTGCCGGTGACCCTCGGCCTGGCTGGCGCGCTGTACCTGACCCTGCTCAACCTTTTCCCTGAACCTGCTGGTGTCTACGGCCCTCGCGGTCCGCGCTGGGTACGCTGCAAAAGCGCCTCGAGCGTACCGCTGAGCACTGCCGAGATGGCCTGACCGGAGCTATGCCATGACCACTCCTCATTACATTGACGGCCGCTGGGTCGAGGGCCAAGGCAGCGATTGCATTGCCGTCTTCGACCCGTCGCTGGGCCAACCCTTCGCCGAGCTGATCTCGGCCAGTACCGCTCAGGTCGACCAGGCCGTGGCTGCTGCCCGCCAGGCGCTGCCAACCTGGAAGCTTACCAGCCCGGGCGAGCGTGCCACCTGCCTGCGGGGCTTTGCCACGCAACTGGGGCAACGCCGCGAAGCGCTGATCGCGCTGCAGATGCAGAACAACGGCAAGCCGCGTCACGAGGTTGAGATCGACCTGGATGATGCCATCGCCACCTTCAACTACTACGCCGATCTTGCCGAGCAGCTGCCACAGAAAAACCGCGATGTGGCACTGGCCGCGCCAGGCTTCAGCGCCCGCACTCGCCTTGAGCCGGTCGGCGTGGTCGGCCTGATCGTGCCGTGGAACTTCCCGCTGGTGACCAGTGCCTGGAAACTCGCACCGGCGCTGGCCGCAGGTTGCACCGTGGTACTCAAGCCGTCCGAGGTCACGCCGCTGATCGAGCAGGCCTACGGCCAGATCGCCGACGCCCTGGGCTTGCCTGCCGGCGTGCTCAACATCGTCAACGGCAAAGCCGAAACCGGGGCAGCGCTGAGCAGCCATAACGGCCTGGACAAACTGTCCTTTACCGGCAGCAATGGCGTTGGCAGCCAGGTCATGCGCAGTGCTGCCGATCACTGCCGCCCGGTCACCCTGGAACTGGGTGGCAAGTCGGCGATCCTGGTGTTCGATGACTGCGACCCGGACCAGGCCGTGGAGTGGATCGTCGCCGGCATCACCTGGAACGCCGGGCAGATGTGTTCGGCGACCTCGCGCCTGCTGGTCCAGGACGGCATCGCCGATGCCCTGTTGCCACGCTTGCAAGCGGCACTGGAAAAATTCCGCGTGGGTAACCCGCTGACCGAAGAAGTCGACATGGGCCCGCTGACCAGCCAGGCGCAGTGGCACAAGGTTGCCAGTTACTTCGACGTCGCCCGCGAAGAAGGCCTGCATTGCCTCACCGGCGGCCAGGTTGTGGACCGTGAAGGCTGGTTCGTCAGCCCGACGCTGTACACCGACGTGCCGACCGATAGCCGCCTGTGGACCGAGGAGATTTTTGGCCCGGTACTGTGCAGCCGTCGCTTCAGCACCGAGGAAGAAGCAATTGCGCTGGCCAACGACAGCCGTTTTGGCCTGGTGGCCACCGTCTGCTCCAGCGACCTGGTCCGTGCCGAGCGCGTCGCCGATGCCCTGGAAGTCGGCCATGTGTGGATCAACTCGATCCAGGCGGTGTTCGTCGAAACCTCATGGGGCGGCACCAAAGGCAGCGGCATCGGCCGCGAGCTCGGGCCTTGGGGATTGTCGTCGTACCAGTCGGTGAAACACGTAACGCGCTGCCTTGGTTAAGACCCAGACCTAAATCGCTATGGCCGCGGTGTAGCAGGCACACCGCGGCGCCTGGTTCGCCGGCAAGCCTGGCTCCTACGGGATCACATCACCGTCCCTATAGGAGCGAGGCTTGCCCGCGAAGAACGACGTGCATCAACCAAAAAAGAGGACCAGTGGGGCTAGTCACATTTTAAGTTGTACGATAACGTATCTCTACTCGAGTACCGCTGCGTCTTCCAATGTGTCTTACAGGGTGTTCTACAACAATGAATCCACAAGAACTGAAATCCATCCTCTCCCACGGCCTGTTGTCCTTCCCGGTTACCGACTTCAATGCCCAGGGCGACTTCAATCGCGCCGGTTACATCAAGCGCCTGGAATGGCTGGCCCCGTACGGCGCCAGCGCCCTGTTCGCCGCCGGCGGCACGGGTGAGTTTTTCTCCCTGGCTGCCAGTGAATACTCGGAAATCATCAAGACCGCCGTCGACACCTGCGCCACCAGCGTACCGATCCTCGCCGGCGTTGGCGGCTCGACCCGCCAGGCCATCGAATATGCTCAGGAAGCCCAGCGTCTGGGCGCCAAAGGCCTGCTGCTGCTGCCGCATTACCTGACCGAAGCCAGCCAGGACGGCGTCGCCGCTCACGTTGAAGCGGTGTGCAAGTCGGTGGATATCGGTGTGGTGGTTTACAATCGCAACGTCTGCCGACTCAATGCCGTGCAGCTGGAACAACTGGCCGAGCGCTGCCCGAACCTGATCGGCTACAAGGATGGCCTGGGTGATATCGAGCTGATGGTGTCGATCCGTCGCCGCCTGGGTGAACGCTTCTCATACCTGGGTGGCCTGCCGACTGCAGAAGTCTATGCCGCGGCGTACAAGGCCCTGGGCGTGCCGGTGTACTCGTCGGCGGTGTTCAACTTCATCCCGAAAACCGCGATGGACTTCTACCACGCCATCGCCCGCGACGATCACGCCACCGTCGCCAAGATCATCGACGACTTCTTCCTGCCGTACCTGGACATCCGTAACCGCAAGGCCGGTTATGCCGTCAGCATCGTCAAGGCAGGGGCGAAGATCGCCGGTTACGACGCAGGCCCGGTGCGCACGCCGCTGACCGACCTGACGCCGGACGAGTACGAAATGCTCGCGGCACTGATGGACAAGCAGGGTGCGCAATAACGCCTGACGCACCCACGCGACCACAAGTCGCCGGAGCCGAAACCTGCCCCTTCGGCTCCCCAAAAACAGAACCCCGCACAAAAATAATTAGTGGGAGTACACCTGCATGCAAGCGACCAAAAAGACGCATGTACGCTACCTGATCCTGTTCATGCTGTTCGTCGTGACCACGATCAATTACGCCGACCGCGCGACCATCTCCATCGCAGGCTCGAGCTTGCAGAAGGACCTGGGCATCGATGCCATTACCCTTGGCTATATTTTCTCCGCTTTCGGCTGGGCCTATGTCCTGGGACAGATCCCCGGTGGCTGGCTGCTCGACCGCTTCGGCTCGAAAAAAATCTACGCACTGAGCATCTTCACCTGGTCGGCCTTCACCGTGCTGCAAGGCTTTGTCGGCTACCTGCCGGTGGCCAATGCAATCATTGCGCTGTTCATGCTGCGCTTTCTGGTCGGCTTCGCCGAAGCCCCGTCTTTCCCGGGTAACGCACGCATTGTTGCGGCGTGGTTTCCCACCGCCGAACGCGGCACCGCATCGGCCATTTTCAATTCCGCGCAATACTTCGCCACGGTACTGTTCGCGCCCTTGATGGGCTGGATTGTCCACGCCTGGGGCTGGGAGCATGTGTTCATCGTCATGGGCGTGCTGGGCATCCTGTTCTCCATCGCCTGGCTGAAGTTGATCTACAACCCCAAAGAGCACCCGATGATCAGTGCCGCCGAGCTTGAGCACATCGAGCAGAACGGCGGTCTGGTGGACATGGACAAACCACGCCAGGCCGGCAGCAGCGGTCCGAAATGGGGCTACATCAAGCAGCTGCTCAGCAGCCGCATGATGCTCGGTATCTACCTGGGCCAGTACTGCATCAACGCCATCACCTACTTCTTCCTGACCTGGTTCCCGGTGTACCTGGTGCAGGAGCGCGGCATGTCGATCCTCAAGGCTGGCTTCATCGCCTCGCTGCCGGCGATCTGCGGCTTTGTCGGTGGCGTCCTCGGCGGGATCATCTCTGACCACCTGCTGCGTCGCGGCAACTCGCTGACCTTTGCCCGCAAGGCGCCGATCGTCATCGGCCTGCTGCTGTCGACCTCGATGATCATCTGCAATTACGTCGATGCCGAATGGATGGTGGTGGGCATCATGGCCCTGGCCTTCTTTGGCAAAGGCCTTGGTGCGCTGGGCTGGGCAGTGGTTTCCGACACGTCGCCGAAGCAGATCGCCGGCCTGTCCGGGGGCATGTTCAACACCTTCGGTAACATCGCCTCGATCACCACGCCGATTATCATCGGCTACATCATCAGCGCCACCGGCTCGTTCAAATGGGCACTGGTGTATGTCGGCGCCAACGCCCTGGTCGCGGTGTTCAGCTACCTGGTGATCGTCGGTCCGATCAAGCGCATCGAATTGCGCGAAGGTGCCAACAAGAACGGCAATGAGCACGCACAGCCTGGCGCTGCCGCACTCGCCGAATCCCGCCGTTGAGTAAAACGCCTGCGGCTTCGGCCGCAGGCGTGCTGATCAGCCTGAACAAAGCACAAGAAGGGCCACCCCATGCACATGATCGAACACGCCGATTCACCCCGCTACGTGCGCCTGCACGAACAGGACAACGTTGTTGTCGTGGTGAATGATCAGGGAGTCGCGCAAGGCAGCCGCTTTGCCGACGGCCTGACGGTGACCGAAGGCATCCCCCAGAGCCACAAGGTCGCTCTGGTGAACATCGCCAAGGGCGATAAAGTGGTGCGCTACGGCCAGGTGATCGGCTACGCCCTGCAAGACCTGGCACAAGGCAGCTGGGTCAAGGAAACCCAGCTGGCCATGCCCTCGGCACCGCCGCTGGACAGCCTGCCGATGGCCGACGCCGTCCCCGCGCCCCTGCCGCCGCTGGAAGGCTACACCTTTGAGGGCTACCGCAATGCCGACGGCACGGTCGGTACGCGCAACATTCTCGGCATCACCACCACCGTGCAATGCGTAACCGGCGTACTCGACCATGCCGTCAAACGCATTCGCGACGAGCTGCTGCCCAAGTACCCGCATGTCGATGACGTGGTGGCCCTGACCCACAGCTATGGCTGTGGCGTGGCGATCAATGCCCGCGACGCCTACATTCCGATCCGCACCGTGCGCAACCTCGCGCGCAACCCCAATCTGGGCGGCGAAGCGCTGGTCATCAGCCTCGGTTGCGAGAAGCTGCAGGCCGGCCAGGTGATGCACGAGAACGACACCTCGGTCGACCTCAGCGAGCCCTGGTTGTACCGCCTGCAGGACGCCAGCCACGGCTTTGCCGAGATGGTCGAGCAGATCATGGAACTGGCCGAAACCCGCCTGAAGAAGCTCGACCAGCGCCGTCGCGAAACCGTCCCGGCCGCTGAGCTGATCCTTGGCATGCAGTGCGGGGGCAGCGATGCATTTTCCGGGATCACCGCCAACCCGGCACTGGGCTATGCCTCCGACTTGCTGATTCGCGCCGGGGCGACGGTAATGTTCTCGGAAGTCACCGAAGTACGTGACGCCATCTACATGCTCACCTCCCGCGCCGAAACCCCGGAAGTCGCCGCCGCCCTGGTTCGCGAAATGGATTGGTACGACCAGTACCTGCAGCGCGGCGAAGCCGACCGCAGCGCCAACACCACACCGGGCAACAAGAAAGGCGGCCTGTCCAACATCGTTGAAAAGTCGCTGGGCTCGATCGTCAAGTCCGGCAGCAGCGCCATCAATGGCGTGCTCGGCCCGGGCGAACGCGTGGCCAGCAAGGGCCTGGTGTTCTGCGCCACCCCGGCCAGCGACTTTGTCTGCGGCACCTTGCAACTGGCCGCCGGGATGAACCTGCACGTGTTCACTACCGGTCGCGGCACGCCGTACGGACTGGCCATGGCACCGGTGGTCAAGGTCTCGACCCGTACCGAGCTGGCAGAGCGCTGGCCCGACCTGATCGACATCGATGCCGGGCGCATTGCCACTGGCCGCGCCAGCATCGAAGAACTGGGCTGGGAGCTGTTCCACTACTACCTGGACGTAGCCAGCGGCCGCAAACAGACCTGGGCCGAACGTTACAAACTGCACAACGACATCACCCTGTTCAACCCGGCGCCCATTACCTGAGGCCAGTCCCCCAGCGCCCCAGGGCGCTGGGAGGAGCGTGTACAGGCCTGAGCCAAGTCATACGATGTCCGTCATCCAGCTTCACTCACAGAACCCGGAGAGCCTCATGCCCACCGTTCTTGGTCATAACTTCATTGCCGGTACGCGTAGCGCGGCCGGTACACAGCCATTGAAAAGCCTCGACGCCAGCACGGGTCAGGCACTGCCCTTCACCTTCATTCAAGCCACCGAGCACGAAGTCGACAGCGCTGCCCGTGCCGCTGAAGCCGCCTTTGTCGAGTACCGGCAACTGAGCCCGCAGCGTCGCGGCGAATTTCTGCTGGCCATCGCTGACGAACTGGATGCGCTGGGCGATGATTTTGTTGCCATCGTCTGCCAGGAAACCGCCCTGCCCGCTGCCCGTATCCAGGGCGAACGCGGTCGCACCAGCGGCCAGATGCGCCTGTTCGCCCAGGTCTTGCAGCGTGGCGACTTCCTCGGCGCACGTATCGACCTCGCCCTGCCCGAGCGCACGCCCCTGCCTCGTGTTGACCTGCGCCAGATGCGCATTGGCGTCGGCCCGGTGGCGGTGTTCGGCGCCAGCAACTTCCCCCTGGCTTTTTCCACGGCAGGTGGCGATACCGCTGCAGCGCTGGCAGCCGGCTGCCCGGTAGTGTTCAAGGCCCATAGCGGACACATGGCCACAGCCGACCTGGTGGGCTGCGCGATAATCCGTGCCGCCGAGCGCACCCGCATGCCCAAGGGTGTGTTCAACATGATTTTCGGTGCTGGCGTAGGTGAGTACCTGGTCAAGCACCCGGCAATCCAGGCCGTCGGCTTCACCGGCTCGCTCAGTGGCGGCAATGCCCTGTGCAAGATGGCCGCCGAGCGCCCACAGCCGATTCCGGTGTTCGCAGAAATGTCAAGCATCAACCCGGTGATCCTGCTGCCGGGTGCCCTGGCACAGCGAGGCGAAACCGTCGCTCGCGAGCTGGCCGCATCGGTGGTCATGGGCTGTGGACAGTTCTGCACCAACCCAGGCCTGGTGCTCGGTATCAGCTCGCCAGCCTTCAGCGCATTCCAGACCCACCTGCAAGAACAGATGGCTGCCCAGGCGCCGCAAACCATGCTCAATGCCGGCGGGCTGCGCAGCTACAGCAAAGGCCTTGAGCACCTGCACGGGCACAACGGGATCAGCCACCTGGCGGGTCAACCGCAAGAAGGCAACCAGGCCCGCCCACAACTGTTCAAGGCCGACGTTGCGCTACTGCTGAACGGCGACGAACTGCTGCAGGAAGAGGTCTTCGGCCCTGCCACCATCATCGTCGAAGCACGCGATGACGCCGAGCTCAAGGCAGCCCTGCAGGGCTTGCGTGGCCAGTTGACCGCCACCCTGATCGGCGAGCCGGGCGACCTCCAGGCTTATCAGTGGCTGGTGCCGCTGCTGGAGCAGAAGGTCGGGCGCATCCTGGTCAACGGTTACCCGACCGGTGTCGAGGTGTGTGATGCCATGGTGCATGGCGGCCCTTACCCGGCCACCTCCGATGCCCGAGGCACGTCGGTGGGCACCTTGGCGATCGATCGCTTCCTGCGTCCGGTGTGCTACCAGAACTACCCTGAAGCCTTGCTGCCCGAGGCGCTGCGCAACAGCAATCCGCTGGGTCTCAAGCGCCTGGTCAACGGTGAGTGGTCGGCAGCACCGATCGCCTGACCGGTATCCGCTACGGGTTGCCGAGCAACGCCTGCAGTGCCCGGCAATCAGCGGCATGCCAGTCGGTCAGCTCCGGCCAGGGGTTGTCCGGCAGGTTGACCAGGATGGTGCGGGCGCCCGCTGCGCGGCCGCAGTCGAGGTCAAAGCGATAGTCGCCGACCATGACCATTTCGCCGGGCGCCACTTCCCAGGCTTGCGCCAGCTTCAGCAAGCCACCGGGATGCGGCTTGGGCGGCGCTTCATCGCGCCCCAGCACATACGGCGCGGCAAAGCAGTCGGCCAGGCCGATGGCCTCCAGCGTGACATGCGCCAGTTCACGCGCATTGCGGGTGAGAATGCCCAGCTGGCAGCCACGTGCAGCCAGCTCGCGCACCAGCTCCACCGCGCCGGCCGCCGCCTGCGAACCCATTGCCAGGTCACGTTCGTGCTCCAGCAACCAGGCGTGCTTGGCGGCTGCTTCTGCTGCCGGCAACGCGGCCAGATGGGTAAGGATGTCGTCATCCGGCGGGATCTCCAGTGCCTCTCGAATCGCCGCGAAGTCATGCACCGCGACGGTCAAGGTGCCATCCATGTCGAACACCCAGTGACGAATATCCTTCAGGCTCATGTCCAGTCCTTGCGATGGCGAATCAGGCCTTCCTGGCAGGACGAAGCGACCAGTTGTCCGGCCTGGTTGAAGATGCTGCCACGGGAAAAACCGCGGGCATTGCCGGCCCATGGGCTATCCATGGCGTACAGCAGCCACTCGTCAGCACGCAGGTTGCCGTGGAACCACAGTGAATGATCGAGGCTGGCGATCTGCATGTCCTTCTGCCACACCGACTTGCTGTGAGGCAGCAGCGAGGTGGTCAACAAACCGAAGTCCGACGCGTAGGCAAGCATGTACTTGTGCAGCGCCGGTACGTCCGGCAGGGTGCCGTCGGCACGGAACCAGATGTACTTCACCGGATCGCCCGGCTTGGGGTTGAACGGGTCTTCTTCGGTGACCGGACGCATCTCGATCGGCTTGGCGCAGAGCATCTTGTCGCGGATGGACTCAGGCAGGCGATCAGCCATACGCTGGAACAACTCCACTTCCGAAGGCAGGTTTTCCGGGCCGACTACCGCTGGCATCTGTGTCTGGTGTTCAAAACCTTCTTCGTCGTACTGGAACGACGCACTGCAGGTAAAGATCGGCTGGCCTTTCTGGATGGCCGTCACCCGCCGGGTACTGAAACTGCCACCGTCGCGAACCCGGTCAACCGAGTACACCACCGGCATGGCCGCATCACCCGGACGCAAGAAGTAGCCGTGCAACGAATGCACATGACGCGCCTCTTCCACCGTCTGGCTGGCTGCCGACAGCGATTGCCCCAGCACCTGGCCACCGTACAGCTGGCGAAACCCCAGGTCCTGACTGCGTCCGCGGAACAGATTTTCCTCGATGGCTTCCAGACTCAGCAGGTCAACCAGATCGTCCAACACGTGGCTCATTCAAGATTCTCCAAAGCAATGCGCAACTGCGACAAATGATACAGGGTTTGTCATAGCTCTCCCGTATGTTGTGCAATTCAGCCGCGCAGTGTCTGTTGCCACTGCGCCCGGTTGATACGGTAGAGCACATGCGCACGCAGCGGATGGTCCTCGGCCAGTTTGGGGTGCAGGAAGCTGCCCTCGAGGTCCTGTTGCATGCCAATGGCCTGCATGACCTTTTGTGACGGCAGGTTGCTGTGCGCAGTGAATGAAACCACCTCTGTCAGCCCCAACTGGGCAAAGGCACAGCGCAGGCTGGTCCAGGCTGCCTCACTGGCAAAGCCCAGGCCCCAGTGACGCCGTGCCAGGCGCCAGCCGATTTCCACTGCGGGGGTGAACGCGGCGTCGAAACCGACATTGAGCAGGCCGGTCATGCCGATGAATGCACCGGAGTCCTTGCGCTCCAGCGCCCACATGCCAAAACCGTATTCATTGAAATGACCGCGCAGGCGTCCGATCAGCGCGGCACTTTCCAGGCGCGTCAAAGGGGCGGGGAAATAACGCATCACCTGCGGGTCAGCGCACATGGCCGCAAATTCGTTGAGGTCGTCGTCCTGCCATTGGCGCAGCACGAGACGTGCGCTTTCCAATTCACGTATGGGGGTCATCGGTTGCTCCTGAACACACCGCCTGCAGTGTACAGCGTAGGCAGAGGCAGGCGCCGTGGCGACGCGGGAGCAGAAAAATCACAGCGGCGACAGCACGGGCCTGGCCGATGCTGCCGCCGTGGGGCGGGACCAATCAGAACTTGAAGTTGGCGGTCAGCTCAGCGGAGCGACCCGGCGCGACGGTCGCGAACAACCCGACGTGGGAAGCGTCGTAGATCGTTTCATCGGTCAGGTTGAGGACGTTGAGCTGCAGGTCGAGGTTCTTGTTGACCTTGTAGCCGAGCATCGCATCGTAGCGCCAGTAGTCATCCACGGTGATGGTGTTGGCATCGTTCATGTAGCGCTCGTCCATGTAGTTGGCGCCCGCGCCGACCGTCCAGCGATCGTCGATGTCGTAGGACGTCCACACGCTGAAGCTGTTAGGCGCGATGAACTTGGACTGATTGCCGTCGTTGCTGCGATCGCCACCCGACTTCACGACTTCTGCATCCAGATAGGTGTAGCCCGCCCAGATTGCCCAGGCATCGGTAATGCGCCCTGTGGCTTCCAGCTCGATACCGGTCACCCGTTGATCGCCATCCAGCGCCACCAGCCCGGTGAGCGGATCGGTGACCCGTGCGTTGGTTTTTTCCGTGCGGAACACTGCAGCGGTCAACGACAGCTGTTCGTTGAACACGTCCCACTTGGTACCCAGCTCCACGCTGCGGGACTTTTCAGGGTCCAGGTTGGCCTTGTTACCGTTGAGGTTGCCGGCACCGGCACCGTCGGCACCACCAGACTGGGTGTTTTCACCCGACGGGTTGGACGAGGTCCCGTACGACAGATAGATGCTGCCATTGGGCATCGGCTTGTACACCACGCCGACCTGGTAGTTCCACAGCTCGCTGGACGACTCGGCGCCGCCAGCAACGCGGTTCTTCACGTCATAGTCGTCATAGCGCAGGCCGAGGTTGAGGTCCCATTGCTCGTGCAGGCCAAGGGTGTCGAAGGCATACAGCGACTTGACCTCGGTCTGGTTCTTGCTGGTGACTTCACCGGTGCCTGGCAGCAGGGTCCAGCCACCGTCGTGGGGGTTGGGATTGTACAAATCCGCCGGACGGCCGTTATTGCCGACATATTTATTCTTGTCGGTAATGGTTTCGCGGCTGAGTTCCATGCCGGCAGCGTAGGTGTGCTTGATAGTTCCGGTATGGAAAGAGCCAAACAGGTCGGTCTGGTTCACCAGCGTGGTGTTGACCACGTTGCGCGGGCGGAAGCCACGCCCTACCTGGCCACTTTCTTCTTGCGCCTCGTTGGCAAACACCGGACGGCTCATGACGTAGTTCTGCATGCTGCGGCCACCGCGCAAGGTGTTACGCAGCGTCAGTTCTTCAGTAAAGTCATGTTCGAGTATCAATGTTGCCAGGTCGGCAGACGTTTTGCGGAAGTCGCGGTCTACCAGTCCATAGAAGTTGTCACGATCAACATCTGCCGGTTTATTGGTAATCAGCGAAATCGGGTGACCCTGATCCGGGATATCGTCAGTTTCAAGGTGGTAGTAACTTGCCGTTACCCGGGTAGGTCCTTGCAGCCCCCAGGTAATAGTCGGGGCAATACCCCAACGTTTTACTTCGACATCGTCACGCCCGGGAGTGTCGGCTTCATGCTTCATGGCATTCAGGCGAAAGGCTATGTCCTGGTCAGGCAGGTATTGGTTGATGTCGATGGTGTTGCGCCATAGCTGGTCGGTACCCATGGTGACGCTGCCACCAATGGAATCCTCCATTTTCGCCGACTTGCTCACCAGGTTGATCGTGCCGCCGGTCGAGCCGCGGCCGCTGTAGGCAGAGCCCGGGCCTTTGACGATTTCTACCCGCTCGACGTTGAAGGCTTCATGAGACATCCGCCCCAGATCGCGGACACCGTCAATCTGAATGTCGGTACTGGATTCGAAACCGCGAATGAACGGGCGATCCCCCAGTGGTGTACCACCCTCGCCGGCGCCCAGGGTGATACCTGGCGTTGTACGCAGCACATCAGTCAGCGAAGTAACGCCCCGCTCTTTCATCAATGCTTCATTAATAATGGTGATCGACTTCGGGGTTTCTCGAAGCGGTGCGGTGAACTTTGGCGACGACATTTCGTCGACCTTAAATGTTTCGTGATGTTTCCCAGAAATATTGGTCGCATCCAGTTCCAGCGTTTTAGCCGATGCGGCAACCGGCGCACTGGATGTTTCAGCCAGGCTGACGGAAGACCAGGATGCTACTGCCAAACCCAGCGCAGTATAAAGATGACCAGACTCAGAACGACGTATTGTTTCAACCTTATGTGCCATCAGGATTGCCACCATTAGAAAATGATGCGCAATACTATTTAGGAGTAATTATCAGACGAAGCGTATTTACATAATTTACGCCGAGTAACAGTTTATTTCTAAAGATATAAAAAGTTACATATATCTAGTTACAACCGCATCATAAACAATCGCTTACTGACTCAGTAACGCCTTCTGACAGGCGCATTGCGTTTGGGTTCGAACCATCGCCAGAAAGAGCTGCACAAACGGCTAACCGTAGCCGTCACCCCCAAGGTTTTTTTCACAACCACTTCACCTGCTCACCACAGCCGCCCTTCTAGAGTGCTGGCACGTTCGCGGTGCCTGTTCAGTAGACAGCCACCCGGCCCCGCTCAGCGTCGTGGAGTAGCCGTATGTTCAACAGCTCAATTGAAAAAGTGGTCCTGGCGACGCCAAACCGGCGACGAAACCTGCCCTCGGCCAGATCCATCCTTATCAGCCTGTGCCTGCTTGGCGCACTGGCAAGCATCACCACGTGGGTAGCAACGAGGACTCAGGTTGTGGACCTAGGTAGCGATAACCAGATGAATCGCAGCGGTGTGTACAGCGAATGGGCAAAAGGCGCAGTGATTGTCCTGGTACGCCACGCCGAACGCTGCGACCGTTCACGCAGCCCTTGCCTGAATGATCCTGCCGGCATTACCACCGCCGGTAGCCAGGCAGCCAAAGGGGTCGGCGACGGCTTGCAGACGCTGGGCCTGGGCAATGCCAGGCTGCTGAGCAGCCCTGAGGTCAGAACCCGACAAACCGCTCACTTCATGTTCGGCAAAGCGATTGCCACCGAGGACTGGGTTCAGCAGTGCGACAAAAATTTCAACGCAGCCGCCCTCGCGCATAAAACGCCCGAGCAGAACCTCGTGCTGGTCACCCACAGCGGTTGCATCGACCAACTTGAGCGACAGTTGAATGTGCCCGGTGGTGAGCGCTCCAGCGCCTATGCCAGTGCCTTGTTTGTGTCTGTCGGTGCCAATGGCAAACCAAGAATCCTCGGCCAGATGAATGCCCCCGAGTGGCAAAAGCTGCTGGCCAGCACAAGGAATTGAGCATGCAACAAGGTTCACGCACTGCCTTCTACCTGAACAACCTGGGCCTGCCGCTGCTGATCGCGGTCATGGTCTTCCTGATGTTCGACCTGACCCGGCTGGATCAATGGATCAGCAATCTGCTGCTCGATCCGGTCAGCGGCCAGTTCCCGCTGCTGCATGACCAGTGGTTCGAGAAGGTCACGCATAAATGGCCACGGGTGCTGCCGAACTGGACCGGCGAAGCGGCAATCATCGGGTCATTGCTGTCTTTTGTCTGGCCACGCCTGGCGGGCCATACGCATGCTGCTCCGGTGCGTTTTCTGGAAAAAGCACGCATTGCCCCGGTACTGCGCTTTACCACGCAGCATCGCCGTGACTTCCTCTTCGTGGTCGTGGCCTTTGCGCTGTGCACCACCGTGATTCACTACCTCAAGAGCCACACCAGCGTGTACTGCCCGGTTGAAACCACGCTGTATGGGGGTCCGCAATTGCACATGGAGTGGTATGAAAACTTCACCTGGTTCAGCAAGGCCGGTGACGGTCGATGCTGGCCCGGCGGCCATGCTTCCAGCGGATTTACCCTGCTGGCCCTGTACTTCGTCGCCCTGCGCCATCGCTGGCCGCATGCACGCAAGCTGCTGGTTGCGATCCTGCTGCTGGGCTTTGTCTATGGCACCACCCGCGTGCTGCAAGGCTGGCACTACATGTCGCATACGTTCTGGGCAGGGATCTTCGTATGGTTCAGCACCTGGCTGACCGCGCTGTGTTTCTATGGACGGCTGGCCCTGCAGGCGCCTGCACGACGTAGCGCCCCCCAACGGCCGGAGCCGTCCCTCAGCACTCTGCCAGCATCACTGCGCTCAGAGTGATATGCCTGGGCAAAGTCACGCCGGGTATGACACTTGAAGTTTTAGCGAAAGTGACCCGGCGTGCCAGCAATCAGGGGCGTTGCTCTTGCGCCTCGGCCTGCTCATGCGCCAGGCGCAGTCGTTCGCGGCTGTTGGTGAGGTGCAGGCGCATGGCCGCGCGGGCGCCTTCGGCGTCCTGGCGGGCAATGGCCTCGTAGATGGCCTCATGCTCATGGCTGAGCCGGCTCATGTAATGCTGCTGGTCATCATGGGCCAGGCGCGCCGAGTTCAGCCGCGTACGCGGGATGATGCTGGTACCCAGGTGAGTCATGATATCGGTGAAGTAACGGTTGCCGGTGGCCATGGCAATCTGCAGGTGGAACTGAAAGTCCGATGCCACCGCATCACTGGCATGGGCCACGCTCTCGTTCAGGGCATCGAGCGCCTCACGCATGGCGGCCAGTTGCTCGGCGCTACGGCGAACGGCCGCCAGGCCGGCGGACTCGACCTCCAGACTGATACGCAACTCGAGCACCGCCAGCACCTCGCGCAGGGTGACGATCGTCGCCGGGTCGATACGAAAACCACTCGGGCTCGGGGTATCCAGCACAAAGGTGCCGATGCCATGGCGAGTCTCCACCTGGCCGGCCGCCTGCAGGCGTGAGATCGCCTCGCGCACCACGGTGCGGCTGACCCCCTGTTCTTCCATGATGGCCGATTCGGTCGGCAGCTTGTCGCCACGCTTGAGGTGACCATCACGGATACGCTCGGTGAGGATGGTCACCAGTTCCTGAGCCAGGCTACGGGGCTTTCTACGGGCGCGTGGCAGTGCGCTCTGGTCTTTCATATCGAACGTTTGTCCCGAATGTTCTTCAGCCCGGATCATAGCGCAATTGGTTGTACGATCACATGCGCCCGGCTTATTCCGCTGTCCTCAGACGATACGCCTTGCGATTGGCGCCCCGGGCAAAACACACAAACAGTGCGGCCATGATCGCCAGCGCCATCGGCAGCCCATGCGGGGCAACATCCATCGCCGCACCACTGACCAGAGGGCCCACCAGGCTGCCCACACCCCACAACAACCCGACACTGGCGTTGGCCGTGACCAGGTCCTGCCCCTTGAACTGCTGCCCGATCAGCACCAGCGCCAGGGTATAGACCCCACCGGCCACCGCGCCCAGCACCACCAGCGCCGGCCACAGCAACCACTGCACCTGCAACAGCCAGGGCAAGGCCAGGCCGATCAGCATCGCCACCACGCCGCACACCAGATGTACCAGGGTCCGCTCACTGCGATCGGCCAGCCAGCCCAGCGGCAACTGGAACAGCATGTCGCCGGTCAGGATCACCGTCACCATCAAGGCCGCCACGCCCACGGCAAAGCCATGACTGGAGGCGTACACCGGCATCAACGACAGCACCACCGCATCGAAGAACGAGAAGAACAGCACAGCCATGCACAAGGCCGGCGCGACGCGGAAGAAGCCGGCCAGGGAGAAGCTCTTTTCGCCTTCTTCGCCGTGCTCGACGTGGTCGTCTGGCACCGTCAGCATGATGCACACCAGTGCCAGGCCATAACAGCCGGTCACCACCGCGGTCACCCAGACGCTCTGCGCCCCGAGCAGCGCCAGCATCGCCGGGCCAAGCATCTGGAAGCCGGTGAACGCCGTGGCATACAGCGCCATGATCTTGCCGCGGTTGTGCTCCGGGCTCAGCTCATTGACCCAGGACTCGCCGAGGATGATCGCAATGCCCATGCCGATCCCCAACCCCAACCGCAGCAGCCCGAGCAGGTAGATGGAAGAAAACGCCCACTCCAGCAGGCCGATGCTCAAGGTGCACAAGCCAAAGCACAGCAGGTAGATGGTACGCCGGGTAAGGTGGCGACAGCAGGCATCGACCATGAACGCCGAGAGCATCATGCCCGCCGCGGGGATGGCCGAAAGAATACCGATCTGCAGGGTACTGGCCCCCGCCTCGAGCAGACGCAACGACACCAGGGGCAGGCTCGCACCGAGACTGAAACCGACAACGGACACCGCGAACAACAGGCCCGCCAGAAAACGCTTGTTCATCACCACTCCACAACCGCCGCCCCGGGGCAACATCGCGACGACATTGCCCCGGGCGCGCGCAAACACGACCGAAAAAATTCAGATGTACAAAGGCTCGGCCACGGCAGGAAGCCGGGCACGCAACAGCCTGATCAGTGGGCGCGGACGGGTGGGGAGAAGGTGAAGGCGAACAGCACGCTGCGCCGACGCTTGAGCACGGTATCGCTCGGCCAATCGCAGCAACGGGTCAGGATGACCGGCTGGCGTTGCGCGAATGTAAGGCTGAAGCGGCTCATACGTCGGTTACACAGGAAAGAATGGGCGGCACTCTAGGAGAACCCATGCCACCCGTCAATAGCTCTATCTTGAGGCCTCAGCGCTTTCCGGTAGACGGTAGCAGGATGGCCAGCAAACCGAACAGCGGCAGATAGGAGCAAATGCTGTAGACGTACTCGATCCCTTTGAAGTCGGCGAGGTAACCGAGCAATGCCGCACCGATACCACCAAAGCCGAACATCAGGCCGAAGAAAATCCCGGCGATCATGCCGACATTGCCCGGTACCAGCTCCTGGGCATACACCACGATGGCCGAGAACGCCGAAGCCAGAATGAAACCGATGATCACACTGAGGACACTGGTCCAGAACAGGTCCGCGTACGGCAGCGCCAGGGTAAACGGGGCGACACCGAGAATCGAGAACCAGATCACCGCTTTTCGGCCGATACGGTCACCGATCGGCCCGCCGAAGAAGGTGCCCGCCGCTACCGCGCCAAGAAACAGGAACAGGTGAAGCTGTGAGCTGCCCACCGACAGGTCGAACTTCTCGATCAGGTAGAAGGTGTAGTAGCTGGTCAGGCTGGACATGTAGAAGTACTTGGAAAACACCAACAGGCCCAGTACCACCAGCGCACCGATCACCCGCCCGCGCGACAGGCCGTGGGTGGCCGCCTGGCCGGCTTTGGCCTTGAACAGGTTCAGGTGTTCACGGTACCAGCGGCTCAGGCCGTAGGTCACCAGTACCGCAAAGATTGCGAACAGACCGAACCAGACCACATTGCCCTGCCCGAACGGAATGATGATCGCCGCCGCCAGCAACGGGCCCAGCGCCGAGCCGGCATTGCCGCCAACCTGGAACGAAGACTGCGCCAGCCCGTAACGCCCGCCCGAAGCCAGGCGTGCAATACGCGAGGTTTCCGGGTGGAAGGTCGACGAGCCAATACCGACCAGCGCCGCCGCCAGCAAGATCATCGGGAAACTGCCGACATACGCCAGCATGACAATGCCCACCAGCGTACACAGCGTGCCCAGCGGCAGCAGGTTCGGCATCGGCTTGCGGTCGGTATAAAAGCCTACCCAGGGTTGCAGCAAGGAAGCGGTGATCTGGAAGGTCAGAGTAATCATGCCCACCTGGGCAAAGCTCAAGCCGTAGTTGGCTTTGAGCAACGGGTAGATCGACGGGAGTACTGCCTGGATCAGGTCGTTGATCAGGTGCGCCAGGGCACAGGCGGCAATGATCCGCATGACCAGCGGACTGCTCTGGGCAGCAGCGCTAGGGGTGGGTGAAGTTGACGCGACACTGCTCACAGCCATGACTAGGACATCCGTCGGTGGGTTGGGATCCAATTATCCAGAATTCGTTAGCAAGCGCACTATTCTTTTCGACGAGCGTGCAAATGTCGTACTTGTTAATAATTCTCAATAGCTTTAGCATCTTTTCGGAATGAACAACAACGACGCGGCCTCATTGCACGCTGAAACAAGACCGATCCTCTATGAATCCTTCGCCCGCTCCCGCTCAACCTGTCGAATCAGACGACCGCGAACAACAGGCCCTCGACTGGTTCAGCCGCCTGCGTGCCGACAACCTGAAGCCTGATGAGCGTCGGACCTTCGAACACTGGCTCGAAGACCCTGCAAACGCGCGGACCTTTGCCGAGGTGCAGCTGTTCTGGCAACAGCTGCAGGTTCCCCCACGCCGTGCGCGTCGGGCTCCGCCGCGCACGGTTGCACGCGCCTGGCGAGGTTGGGCGGTGGCGGCCGGTGTGCTGTTGATCGCTGGGCTGGTGCTGCTGGCGCAGTGGCCTGCGGTGCAACGGGCGAACAGCAATGTCGCCACGGCACCCGGCGAACGCCGTCAGGTGCAGTTGGCCGACGGCTCCCGCCTGACCCTCGACAGCGCCAGCGCCGTGGATGTCGACCTGCGCGGCCCGGTGCGCAGGGTGCGACTGGTTCAGGGGCAGGTGTACATCGAGGTTATTCGCGATGGCCGGCCGTTTGTCGTCGACATCGATGAGGCCCAGGTGCAGGTACTGGGTACGCGCCTTTCAGTCAGCCGGGGCCACGACCACAACGAGGTGGTACTGCTCAACGGCAACGTCGAGGTCAGCAGTAATGGCGATAAGCGCCTGCTCGCCGCCGGCCAGCGCCTGACCTTCAATCGCAGGCGCCTGGATCAGGTCGAGAAGGTCGATGCCGAGCGTTTGCTGGCCTGGCGAGAAGGACAACTGCGGGTCAGCGAGGTGCCGTTGCGTGAGGTGCTGCAGAAACTGGCCGACTACCAGGGGGCGCGCCTGCTGCTGCTCGACGACCATTCGGGAGAGAAACGGGTCAGCGGCAGCTTCGACCTCGACCAGGCCAACACCGCCTTCGACGCCCTGATCAGCAGCCAGCAACTGAAAGCCAACCACCTGGCGGGGCAGCTGATCATCGTTCGCTGAGGCGACACCCCGCGAAAAATGGCCTCTGAACCCCTGAAATGGCTAAGCGGTTGATCGTTCGATAATTTTTTTTGAAAAAGAGTGTTGACAGCAATCCGTTTCGAGCGAATAATGCGCGCCACTTGGCTACATAGCTCAGTTGGTTAGAGCATAGCATTCATAATGCTGGGGTCCGGGGTTCAAGTCCCTGTGTAGCCACCAAGTACTAAAAAGGGCTTACCGAAAGGTAAGCCCTTTTTTCTTGCCTGCGTTTTTTGCTCCACCTAGCGCGCACTGGCAAATACCACCGCCAGCCCGAGCCCGATGAGCGCCACGCCGATCACCCGGTCAACCAGCCGTTGACGCTCCAGCATGGCCCGACGCAGTGCAGCGCGGGAGAAAAACACCGCAACCAGGCTGAACCACAGCCAGTGGGCAAACGACATGAAGGCGCCATAGGCAAAATCTGTCGCCAGCGCACTGCCCGGCTGCACCACCTGGGTATAGGCACTGACCACGAACAACATGGTCTTGGGGTTGAGTGCATTGGTCAGAAAGCCTGCGCGAAAAGCGACACCCACTCCCGCCCCACTGGCGGAATCGGTGTTCTCCAGCTTGATGCGCGTGGTGTTGGTCAACGACTGGTAGCCCAAATAAATCAGATACCCCGCGCCAAGTACCTTCATCAGCAGGAACAGCGATGGGGTCTGGCTTATGACCAGGGCAATGCCCAGCACCGTGTACAGCACATGCACCTGCACCCCCAGCGCGATACCCAACGCTGCAGACAAGCCGGCACGACGCCCGGCGCCGTAACTGCTGCGGGTGACCAGGGCAAAGTCGGCGCCCGGGCTGATGACTGCCAGAACAGTGAAAAGGGCAACGGCGATAAGTTCGTTCAAGTAAAGCGCCTCGATCTGCTAGGAAAAAGAACAGATAGCTCTGTAGCGCTTTATTATCGAAAGCTGCATGCCGGTTAAAAAGCGATTTATAGTGAGTCAAATCCGCTAGTTTTCCTCACAGACATTATGAAGCTGCCCTCCCTCTGCGCCTTCCGCTATTTCGACGTCGCCGCCCAGACGCAAAGCTTTGTGCGCGCCGCCGAACTGCTCAACGTCACCCACGGCGCCGTGAGCCGTCAGGTGCGTCAGCTTGAAGAATCGCTTGGTGTGCAACTCTTCGAGCGGCGAAACCGGGCTATTTTCCTCACCCCGGCGGGCCGGGCCTTGCAGGGCACGACCCTGTCGGTGTTCGAACAACTGGAAAGCGCGGTGTATCGCGTGCAACAGCAGGCCAAAGAGAACGTGCTGGCGCTGTCCTGCGAGCCGACCATCGCGATGAAATGGCTGATCCCCCGGCTACCGGCGTTTCATGCCGCCCACCCGGACATTCAGCTGCACCTGGTCGCGGCGGGTGGCCCCATCGACTTCGCCCGCAGCGGTGTCGACCTGGCCCTGCGCCGCGATGATTTTCATTGGAGCCCCGACCTGCACAGCGTGAAGATCTGCGACGAATGGGTGGGACCTGTGTGCAGCACTCAGCAGACCTTGCCCGCGCACCACCTGCAGGGCATGCGCCTGCTGCACAGCGCATCACGGCCCGCGGCCTGGAACACCTGGCTGCGCCTTACCGGCGAATCGGCTAACGACACCACCCGCGCCGATTACGAACACTTCTACCTGTGCATTCAGGCGGCCGCCGCAGGCCTGGGCGTGGCGATGGCGTCATTTCTGATGGTTCAGGACGAAATTGATGGCGGCCAGCTGCACGCCCCGCGCAGCTTTGTGCAGGACCAGTCGGCGTACCACCTGATCTGCCCGCCGCCGATGCTCGCCAATGAGCACTGCCAGCGCTTCGCCACGTGGGTCAAGGCACAAGCCGAAGCTTGCCTGGCTCACTTGCTCTGAGGACTGCCGGCACCCGGCAATGCGCAAAAGGATGAGCCCGCACTGAAGTCCCCACCCCAGGTGCGAAAACCGGCCGTGTCGATATGAATGCGCCCCGATGGGTAACGGCCCAGGCCCATGTTCCAGGCCTTGCCTTGTGTCTGCCAGAACTGGCACAACGGATTGGGATCAGCCCACGACGGCAGCAACACATCAACGGCAAACGCACGGGTGGGGGCGCTGTCGACAGCGCCGCCGGCGCAGCGGTTGAGCGTTGGATTGCGGTAGGCCGAGACCACTTCATAACGCGGCAGCACGCCGCGGTCACTCAGGGTCTTGAGTAATTGCAGGGTCGAGCGTACCGCAGGCCACTGCGCGACCGGCGCCACGGCAAAGGGCTGCGCCGAACACTGGCGCCAGTCACTGGCCGAACGCAGCAACTGATGGATCGGCACGATGCCGTACAGCCGTGCGTCGACCAGCATCTGGCGAAACGTCCGGGTTTCATGGTCGCCTGCCCACTGGGCAAACAGGTACAGGTCCCGCTCATCGGCGTGCGCCTGTGCGCTGGACAACAGCGCAAGAAGAACCCCTACGCCGGTAACCACCCTCAACGCTGCCATCAGCCTCACTCCTTCCCTGCCTTGGGCTTATCAGGAGTTAAGCATGAATCGCCGGCAAGCCGGCGCTTACATCAGTCTTGCGGGCGCAGCCGGTACTGCGGTGGCAGTTGCTCAAAGCCGCTGATGGTGGTGTTCAGGCTCTTCCAGCGGCCGTCCTTGATGCCATAGATGCAGCCGTGGATCGACAGGCTCTGCCCACGGTGCCAGGCGTTCTGCACAATGCTGGTGTGGCCGACGTTTGCCACCTGCTGGATGACGTTGAGTTCGCACAGGCGGTCGACCTTGGCTTCGCCTTCCAGGGCTGCCAGCTCGTCACGCTTCTCGTAGTACAGATCGCGAATCGAACGCAGCCAGCCATCGATCAAGCCCAGCTGACGGTCCTGCATCGACGCCCGCACACCGCCACAACCATAGTGGCCGGTGACCAGAATGTGCTTCACCTTGAGCACGTCCACCGCGTACTGGATTACCGACAGGCAGTTCAGGTCGGTGTGCAGCACAACGTTGGCGACGTTACGGTGAACGAACAGGTCGCCCGGCAGCATACCGACGATCTCGTTGGCCGGGACCCGTGCATCCGAGCAACCGATCCAGAGGAACTCCGGGGTTTGCTGGCGCGCAAGCTTGGCGAAAAAGTCCGGGTCTTTTTGCTTGATCGAGTCAGCCCAGCGCGCGTTGTTATCAATCAGTTCTTGTAGATCGTGCATGGTCGCTTCTCATCAGGGTTTCGTTGCCTGGCTACAGTGACGCTTGTTCAGTCGATCAAGGTACACGCCATGACCAGGGCATCTTCGCGACCACCGGCAACCGGGTAGTAATCGCGACGACGACCGATCTCGTTGAAACCGTAACGCTCGTACAGGCGATACGCCGACTGGTTGCTGGCGCGCACCTCGAGGAAGCACTCGCGCCCGTTCAGCGCGTAGGCACGCTTCATCAGTTCTTCCAGCAGGCGCAAGCCCAGGCCCCGCCCCTGACTCTCGGGCTTGACCGTGATATTGAGCAGGTGCGCCTCGTCGATGATCACGTTGATCACGCCATGGCCGACCTGCTGCTCACCTTCGAACATCAGCCAGATTTCATAGGACTTGAGCCCGTCGAGGAAAATGCCCCGGGTCCAGGGGTGGCTGAAGGCGGCGTATTCGATCTTCAGTACAGCATCCAGATCCGCCTCGGTCATCCGGCGGAAGCTGATCGTGTCACTCATCACTTGGTTTCCAGCGCGCCATCAGCCGGCGCATGGCTTGCCAGACGTCCGCCTTGCGTTGCGGCTCGTCCATCAACAATTCGAGGCCCGGCAACGCCCAGGCGGTGCCCAGGCCATCTACCGGCAGCTCGCGGTAATAACTGTGTGCATCGGCCTCACCGGCAAACCGCACCGCTGGCAGACCGATCAGCCACAGGCAGACACAAGGCGCTTCTTCCAGGCGCGCCTGGATGAAGCCTTGTACAAAATCGGTGGCGGCCTGCGGCCCCTGGTCGAGGTTGCCACGCACCAGCAACGGCCAGCGTACCGGCTCGCCGATGATCTGCGGGCTGTCGGGCAACCCGGCGGCGCGCAGCATGTCCTTGAGCAACAGGTAGGAAGGGTCGCGGCTCTGGAACGGCTCGCCGGTGGCCAGCTCCACCAGCAGCAGGCAATTGCCGGCACGCAGCAGCTGCAAGGCAAAGCGCGGTGGCGCAACGGGCACCGGCTTGGCGGCCACCGCGGCCTTTTCGGCCTCTTCCACGGGCTTGCTCACCACCTTGGGCGTACTGCCTGGGCGCGGAATCTCGATCTTCGGCCGCTCGCCACTGCGGGCCACCGGTACACTGACCGCAGCCGGCACCGCTTGCTCGGGCGGCGCATCGAACACCGGCTCGTCCATCGGCGCCAGCGGCAGCAACAGCTCCGGGCGCGACGGCGCGGCGAACGGCAGTTCGGTACGCGGCAGCCAGTGCACCACTTGCATGGCGTTCAGGTAAGCGCGGCGGCGGGACTCGATTAACAAAGAAGGATCGGCCATCTGTGGATAAGTCAGGGTCGACATTCTACCGTTGTTCGCCGCTGCGCGCCGCTGTTGATCGGCAGAAAAGCGCCCGGTTGCAGCTCAAAACGATCAGGGGTGAATCGACAGCCACCTGATGCAGTACAATCGGCGCTTTTATTTGGCAACGAGTCGACCCGCCAATGATCGAACCCAAGCGCGTCCTGCGCGCCCTAGCCGAACACTGGGCCTTGCTTGAGCCGTTGTGCGAGCGTTTCGACGGGGGCACCCTGAGCCTCGCCGAACTGCGTCAGCAATTGGCCAACCAGCAGTTGGAGAGCACGCCCCAGGACATTACCAGCCTGCTCGACGTGTGGATTCGCCTGGATATTCTGGTGCCGGTGGCGAAAAGCCCCAACCGCTTCGAGCTCAATGCGCAGATCCACGACTTCCTCGCCTACCTGCGCCGCGAACACCGCCTGGGCCTGTGCCTCGAGATCGAAGCCTACCTGCGCCACCTCGAGCGGTTGGCCGGGCACATTCAGGACGCCTTCGAGATTCGCGACGGCAACGACCTGGCACGCCAGCTGCGCTTGCTCGACATGCGCGTACGCGACGTACTGAAAAAACTCGACAATGACGAACAGGCGCTGGTCGCCGTGGCCGAACGGGCCAAGACCAGCGACCGGCAGATCCCCCTGCGCCAGCGCTACGCCGAAGTCCTGGCGACCTGGGACGAATACGTCGAACCGATGATTCAACTGGTGAACGCCGACGGCGCCTTCGAGCAAGGCGTGCGCAAGGTCGAAACCGTGCTGCTGCGCCTGCTTGGCGAGCAGGCGCGCCTGGGCCATCTGGTCGATGACGACATGCTCCTGCGCACCCACGCGCGGATCCTCGAGATGCAGACCAGCGCCCAACTGACCCTGCGCCATGCCCGCGAGCTGTTGCTGCCGCTGCGTGAAGAAGCCCGCCGCCACAACGCCGTGACCCGCGGGGCCGCGCTGGCCCTCTCGGTGATCCGCCGCAAGGGCCTGGACGCAGTGCCGCAAGCCGCCATGCCGATGTTCACCCGGCCGCAGAGCACCTTCCTTGGCAGTGCCAGTCAGGTCGAAGCCTACGTATATGCCCTGGCCCGCTTCGAACCCAAGCCGGCGAAATTCCCCAAGGCGCACAAGAGCCACAAGGGCGATGCCCCGCGGGCGCCGCGCACGGTCAAGGAAATGCTCGAACGCTGCGAAGGCGCCCTGCCCCTGCCGGACCTGATGGTCTGGCTGCTGGAGCAGGAGCCCGACGGCGCCACCGACGAACTGCTGTACTGGTTCTCGCGCCTGTCGCGGGAAAAACGCTTTACCCGCGAACGCCTCGAGCGCCGCGACTACCTCACCCGCGAACACCAGGTCAGCCTGCGCTCCTTCGCCCTGACATCTAGCCGCGAACCATCGCCTGAGCCTACTGCGAGCCCTGCCCATGCATCTTGATCTTTCCGAACTGTCCCAGCTCGCACCGATCTTCCGCGAGCTGTTCAAGGGCTTCCATATCAGCCGCCGCGACCCGGAGCTGTACGGCCAGCTGTCAAACTTCCAGGACCAGTACCGCGGCCTGTTCAAGGCCCTGGGCTTCGAGCTGGTCTGTGACACCCGTGGCTTCTACTACTTCGTCCCCGACCAGGCGGCCGCGCAGGTCAACAAGACCGCCCAGCGCCTGTCGCTGTTCACCTTCATCCTGGTTGAGCACCTCGCCGACCAGGGCCGCGACCCGATGTCGGTACTTGACGGTGGCAGCCTCGGCCGTGACGAACTGCCGTCGATGCTGGAGAAGTACCGCGACCTGTTCATCCAGGCCGAAGTGCAAACCGCCGACGAGCTGGAAGAAAAGATCATGCGCCGCATGACCCAGCTCGGCTTTGCCCACGAAGAAAACGGCATCTACCGCTTCCTGCCGCCGATGCACCGTTTCCTCGACGTCTGCCTGTCGGTCCAGCAGGACCGTGACCTCGCCGCCAGCCTGCACAGCGCACTGCCGCTGCCAACGCCGGTACTGGTCGAAGAAGAAAGCCCCGAAGAACTGAACCGCACCGACGACCCGCTCGACCTCACCCCGTTCGAAGAAAGTGAAGAAGACGCCTTGGCCCGAGCCATCGCCGAAGAGCAACAGGAGATTGACGCATGAGCCAGGAACGCTACGGCATTCGCCGCTTCGCACTGCTCAACACCGCCGGCTACAGCCTGGGCCTGTTCCCCCTGGAACACCCGCTGTCGGTCTATGGCGCGAACAACCTGGGCAAGAGTGCCTCGATCAACGCCCTGCAGTTCCCGATCCTGGCGCGCATGTCCGACATGAGCTTCGGCAAATACAGCCTGGAGCAGTCGCGCCGCTTCTACTTTGCCAGCGACACCAGCTACATCCTCTGCGAGGTCAACCTGCCGCACGGCCCGCACGTCATCGGCGTGGTCGGCCGTGGCCCGGGTGGCGGTTTCGGTCATCAGTTCTTCGCCTACGCAGGTGAGCTGGACCTGGCCCATTACCAGAAAGACGACACCTGCCTGCGCCAGAAAGAGCTGTTCAGCAACCTCGAGCGCAATGGCCTCAAGGCCTACGAACTCAAGCCTGACGAACTGCGGCGGCTGCTGGTCGGTGGCCACACCTCGATCCCGCTGGACCTCACGCTGATCCCGCTGCGCTCTACCAGCGAACAAAGCCTGAAGACCTTCCGCGCCTTGTTCATCAACCTGCTGCACATGCGCGAGATCACTGCGGCGAAACTCAAGCAGCTGTTCCTCGACGCCTTCGAGCACAGCCTGCGTTCGGGCAGCGTCGACTACATCGCCGCCTGCGAAGAGGCGTTCCGCGATGTGCGGCGCATGGAGCAGGACTACAACTCGCTGGTAGCCGCCGGTCCGCTGGTCGAGGCCCTGGCCAACGGCGTGGCCCAGCGCGACATCCTGCGCGGCAAGCTGCACCGCCTGTCGCCCCTGCTCGACTCGCTGCTGGGCACCTGGCAGGACTACGCCAGTGCCCGTAAGGAAGAGCTGGTGATCCAGGCCGAGCACTACAAGAACGAACAGGACAGCCTGCAGAACGACCAGCGTGGCGGCACCCAGGAGCTGATGCGCCTGGAACGTGAAATCACCGGTGTGCAACGCTGGCTCGGCGAACTGTCGGTACTCAAGCACCGCTTTGCCCTGGTCGATGACGTCAAGGTGCTGGAACAGCAGCTGCTGGCCGCCAAAGACGCCCACGACGAACTGGCCGGCGCCCTGGCCCAGTCCCGTCAGTTCAGTGCCGAAGACCTCGAAGAGCGCCTGCGCGATCTCGAGAAGCGCCTGAAGTCGGTCAAGCAGCAGCTCGACCACGCCGACAACAACAGCTACGCCCGCCTGCGCGAAGAGTTCTCGCAGCAGGACGTCGAACGCCTGATGCGCCTGTTCAACGGCGCCCTGTTCAGCCTGCCGCTGGGCGACCGCGGTATCGAGCTGGATGACAGCGACCTCTGGGTCAAATCCCTGGAAGCGGTACTGGACGGGTTCAAAGGCGAGCGCTTCGAAGCACCGGGCCTGTCCATCGACCTCTCGCACATCGAGCCGCCGGCCCTGCAGGCCCTGGCCGACCGCGCCGCCCTGCGTGACCAGAAAGAACGCCTGGAGAAAGAGCTCAAGCAGCTCAAGACCCAGCAGGCGGTGGCCGCCGACCGCGCCGCCAGCAAGACCCAGACCGAGGCCCTGTACCAGCAGGTACTGGACGCGCAAAAAGCCCTGGAAGACTTCCGCCGCAGCCAGACCCTGGCTGCCGAAGAAGGCGACAAGCTCGAACAACTGGCGCAGATGGAAGCCGCCCAGGACGAGCTCAAGCGCTCCAGTGACGCCTTTACCGAACGCGTCCAGCAGCTGTCGGCCAAGCTGCAGCTGGTCGGCCGCCAGATCGCCGACATGGAAGCCAAGCAGCGCACTCTCGACGATGCCTTGCGCCGCCGCCAGCTGTTGCCTGCCGACCTGCCCTTCGGCACCCCGTTCATGGAGCCGGTCGACGACACCATGGACAACCTGCTGCCGCTGCTCAACGACTACCAGGACAGCTGGCAAGGCCTGCTGCGGGTCGATGGCCAGATCGAAGCGCTGTACGCCCAGGTACGCCTCAAGGGCGTGGCCAAGTTCGACAGCGAAGACGACATGGAGCGCCGTCTGCAGCTGCTGATCAACGCCTACTCGCACCGCACCGAAGAAGCGCTGACCCTGGGCAAGGCACGCCGCGCAGCGGTGACTGACATTGCCCGGACCCTGCGCAACATTCGCAGCGACTACGACAGCCTCGAACACCAGCTGGCGTTGTTCAACCGCGAGATCAACAAACGCCAGGTCTCCAACCTAGAGAGCTTCCGTATCGTCCTGGCGCCGAACAAGGAAGCGCTCAAGCACATCGACCAGATCATCCACAGCGCCGGTCAGTACGAAGAAGGCGAGACCCTGTCGGTGTTCGACCTGAGCGCCAGTGCCGAACAGGACAACAAGAACGAAGAGGCCAAGGAATACCTGGCGCGACTGGTGGCGGCCAACCACAACCAGCTGGGCCTGAAGGACCTGTTCGAACTGGCCTTCGAGATCACCAAGGTCGGTGGCCAGCCGATCATCCACACCGACATCGACGGCGCGGCGTCCAACGGCACCACCATGACCATCAAGGCGCTGACCAACATGTACTTGTTGCTGCACCTGATGGACCGTGACCTGGCCGGCCGTGTGCGTCTGCCGTACTACCTCGACGAGGCAGCGGACATCGACGAACGCAACCAGGCCGCCCTGCTGGAAACCAGCCTGCAACTCGGTTTCGTACCGATTCTGGCGAGCGTGAAGCCACAGGTGTCGGCGCATGTCGCCATCGACCTGGAAGGCGGTAGCGGGCCGAACGGGATCTACATTGACGAAGCGGACTGGAAGTACATCAGCCGCCGGGATGTGGAGAAGGCCGTGGTGCGGGAGGAAGCGGAAGAAGCGTCAGCCTGACACTTCTTTCAGGGGCCTTTCAGGCCCCATCGCCGGCAAGCCGGCCCCCACAGAGACCGCATGTACAGGTCGTTGTGGGAGCCGGCTTGCCGGCGATGGTTTCAACGCGATTTTATTGCTGAGGCCAAGGCAAAATCGGAATCGCCGTGACCGCATTCTGCGGACTGCCTTCGATCAGGCGGTCCGAATACACCAGGTAGACCAGGGTGTTGCGCTTCTTGTCGAGAAAACGCACCACCTGCATGGTCTTGAACACCAGCGAGGTGCGCTCCTTGAACACCTCGTCGCCGTCCTTGAGCTGCTCCTTGAAATGGATCGGCCCCACCTGACGACAGGCAATCGAGGCTTCGGCGCGGTCTTCTGCCAGGCCCAGGCCACCTTTCACGCCGCCGGTCTTGGCCCGCGACAGGTAGCAGGTCACCCCGTCCACCTTCGGGTCATCGAAGGCTTCCACGACGATACGGTCGTTCGGCCCGACAAACTTGAACACGGTCGACACCTGACCGATTTCCTCGGCCGCCGCCAGCATCGGCAGCGCCAGTAGCGCTGCGGCAACTATTCCTTTGAGCACGGCTGTTTTCCTCAGACCAGAATCAGGTTGTCGCGGTGCACCAGTTCCGGCTCCGCGCTATAGCCCAGCAAGCCTTCGATGGCCTCGGACGACTGGCCGATGATTTTCTGCGCCTCAAGGGCGCTGTAGTTGGCCAGGCCGCGCGCAACCTCAAGGCCATCCGGCCCGACGCAGACCACCATTTCGCCACGGCGGAAGCTGCCCTGCACCGTCTTGACACCTACCGGCAACAGGCTCTTGTTGTCCTGGCGCAGCGCCTTCACCGCACCGTCATCGAGCACCAGCGTGCCACGGGTCTGCAGGTGGCCAGCCAGCCACTGCTTGCGCGCAGCCAGCATGCCGCGCTCAGGCGACAGCAGCGTACCCAGGCGCTCGCCCGCCTTGAGTCGATCGAGCACACGCTCGATACGCCCGCCAACGATGATGGTATGGGCACCGGAACGCGCTGCCAGGCGCGCAGCGCGCAGCTTGGTCTGCATGCCGCCACGGCCCAGGGCACCGCCGGTACCACCGGCCACGGCATCCAGGCTCGGGTCATCGGCACGGGCTTCGAAGATCAGCTGCGCATCGGGGTTGTTGCGCGGATCGGCGTCGAACATGCCATCGCGGTCGGTAAGGATCACCAGCAGGTCGGCTTCCACCAGGTTCGCCACCAGGGCGGCGAGGGTGTCGTTGTCACCAAAGCGGATTTCATCGGTGACCACGGTGTCGTTCTCGTTGATGACTGGCACCACACCCAGGTCAACCAGGGTGCGCAAGGTGCTGCGCGCGTTGAGGTAACGCTTGCGGTCCGAGAGGTCGTCATGGGTCAGCAGGATTTGCGCAGTGTGCCGGTCATGCTCGGCAAAGCTCGACTCCCAGGCCTGCACCAGCACCATCTGGCCGATCGAGGCAGCCGCTTGCAACTCGTTCATTGCAGCCGGTCGCTTGGCCCAGCCCAAGCGGCTCATCCCGGCGGCGACCGCCCCGGACGACACCAGTACCAACTCGACACCTGCCTCATGCAGCGCCACCATCTGCTCGACCCAGACACCCATGGCCGCGCGATCCAGGCCCTTGCCATCTGCTGTCAGCAGGGCACTGCCGATTTTCACGACCCAGCGCTGCGCACCCGTCACCTTGCTCCGCATCTTCTTCCAACCTATATAGATCTTTAGATACTAAAACGCCGCTCCTGAGAGCGGCGTTTAGTGTACTGCAACGAATCAGTCGCGCACGTAAATGATTTCCGGACCGTCTTCGTCGTCATCATCCCAATCGTCGTCATCGTCGTCGCCGATGTCGTGCACGCTCTTCACGCCGCTGCGGCGCAAGGCACGCGCGTCGTCCAGTGCCTGCAACTGGGCACGGGCTTCGTCTTCGATGCGCTGATCGAGGTCAGCCAGCTCTTCGGCGTAGGCCGGGTCGTTGGCCAGGCGGTCGGCGCGGTCTTCGAGGTAACGCATGATGTCGCGGCTGAGCTGCTCGGTGCCCTGCTTGGAGATGGCCGAGATCACATAGACAGGACCTTCCCATTGCAGACGCTCGACCACTTCCTTGACGCGCTCGTCACGCTCGTCGTCCATCAGCATGTCGGTCTTGTTCAGTACCAGCCAACGATCACGTTCAGCCAGCGACGGGCTGAAACGGGCCAGTTCGTTAACGATCACTTCGGCGGCATCGGCGCTGCTGCTTTCATCCAGCGGTGCCAGGTCGACGAGGTGCAGCAGCAGGCGGGTACGCGCCAGGTGCTTGAGGAAACGGATACCCAGGCCAGCCCCTTCGGAGGCGCCTTCGATCAGGCCGGGAATGTCGGCGATGACGAAGCTCTTCCAACGGTCGACGCTGACCACGCCCAGGTTCGGCACCAGGGTGGTGAACGGGTAGTCGGCGACTTTCGGCTTGGCGGCCGAGACCGAGCGGATGAAGGTACTTTTGCCGGCGTTCGGCAAGCCCAGCAGGCCCACGTCGGCCAGTACTTTCATTTCCAGCTTGAGGTCACGCTGCTCGCCCGGCTTGCCCGGCGTGGTCTGGCGTGGCGCACGGTTGGTACTGGATTTGAAACGGGTGTTGCCCAGGCCGTGCCAGCCGCCCTGAACCACCATCAGCTTCTGGCCAGGCTTGACCAGGTCACCGATGACTTCCTGGGTGGCGGCGTCGATCACCGTGGTGCCAACAGGAACGCGCAAGATCAGGTCTTCGCCTTTCTTGCCGGTGCAATCGGTGCTGCCGCCATTGGAGCCGCGCTCGGCGTCAAAGTGACGGGTGTAGCGATAGTCGACCAAGGTGTTGAGGTTTTCATCGGCGACCATGTAGATCGAACCGCCATCACCCCCGTCACCACCGTTGGGACCACCGTTCTCGATGAATTTCTCGCGGCGGAAGCTCATGCAACCGTTACCGCCGTCACCGGCCTTGACCCGGATCGATACTTCGTCAACAAACTTCATAAAAACCGCCTCTCGTCAGCTGGACGAGCTGAGTGACACAAAGACATAAGGCTCTTGCAAAAGTGAGCGCGGCGGCCCCCGTCAACGACCGAAACACCAGCGCCGGCAGCCCATACAAACAGCTTTGCAAGAGACTCACCCCACAAACGAAAAAGCCCCGTCGCGAGACAGGGCTTTTCCAGCGTTCGCGCGATTACTCGGCAACGACGCTCACGTAACGACGATTGAACTCGCCTTTTACTTCAAACTTGATCTTACCCGCGATCTTGGCGAACAGGGTGTGATCCTTGCCCATGCCAACGCCGTAGCCAGCGTGGAATTGGGTGCCGCGCTGACGCACGATGATGTTGCCAGGAATGATAGCCTGGCCGCCATACATCTTCACGCCAAGGCGTTTGGCTTCTGAGTCGCGACCGTTACGGGTACTACCACCAGCTTTTTTGTGTGCCATGGTTCAATTCTCCAGAAATGGATTCAGGCGATTAAGCCGAAATACCGGTGATCTTGATTTCGGTGAACCACTGGCGGTGGCCCATACGCTTCATGTGGTGCTTACGGCGGCGGAACTTGATGATGCGCACTTTGTCGTGACGACCTTGCGAGATCACTTCAGCAACAACTTTGGCACCAGCAACGACTGGAGCGCCGATGTTCACGTCGTCGCCATTGGCAACCAACAGAACGCGGTCGAAAGTCACGGATTCGCCAGTGGCGACTTCCAGTTTTTCGATTTTCAGGTATTCACCTTCGGCGACTTTGTACTGCTTGCCACCGGTAACAATTACTGCGTACATGGTATTTCTCCGATAATCCTGCTCACCCAGCTCTTTATAGGAAGAGTATTGGCTGGCATGGCTGCATAGGGCTGGAACGGCCCAGTGCAATTGCGTAAGGCAGGTGCTGCCCAGGAAGTTCAGGGTGCGCGATTGTACGCAAGCCGCTCGCCCCTTGCAAGTCCCGCCCCCGGCTGGCGGGGACCGCGCCTTGACACGCCGGGACCCGCGACCTAGCATGCCGCGCAACCTTTATGGAGCACCTGTGGCCGATGCAACCCCAAGCTTTCTACCGAGCGGTAGCGGACGACTTCAGCGCCGTTGACGAGATTATCAAGAAACAGCTGACTTCGCGTGTACCGCTGGTATCGAAAATCGGCGACTACATCACTTCAGCGGGTGGCAAGCGCCTGCGCCCGCTGTTGGTCCTGCTGTGCAGCAAGGCCCTGGGCCGCGAAGGCGACGACGTGCGTCTGCTGGCCGCCACCATCGAGTTCCTGCACACCGCCACCTTGCTGCACGACGACGTCGTCGACATGTCCGGCATGCGCCGTGGCCGCTCGACGGCCAATGCCCTGTGGGGCAACGCGCCGAGCGTGCTGGTGGGAGACTTCCTCTATTCGCGTTCCTTCGAGATGATGGTCGAGCTGGGCTCGATGCCGGTCATGCAGATCCTCTCCAAGGCCACCCGGATCATCGCCGAGGGTGAAGTGCTGCAACTGTCGCGCATCCGTGACGCCAGCACCACTGAAGAGGTCTACATGGAAGTCATCCGCGGCAAGACCGCGATGCTCTTCGAAGCCTCGACCCACAGCGCCGCCGCACTGGCCGAAGCCTCCCCTGAGCAGCGTGAAGCCCTGCGCACCTTCGGTGACCACCTGGGTGTGGCCTTCCAGCTGGTCGACGACCTGCTCGACTACAAGGGCGATGCCGAGACCCTGGGCAAGAACGTCGGTGACGACCTGGCCGAAGGCAAGCCGACCCTGCCGCTGATCTACACCATGCGTGAAGGCACTGCCGAACAGGCCGCCCTGGTACGCCAGGCGATCCAGAAAGGCGGTATCGAAGATCTTGAGAGCATCCGTGCCGCCGTTGAAGCTGCCGGCGCCCTGGAGTACACGGCGCAAATGGCCCGCGACTACGTAGCCCGTGCCATTGCCTGCCTGGATGCCCTGCCTGCCAGCGAGTACCGCGATGCCCTGGTAGAGCTGAGCGAATTCGCTGTCGCTCGCACGCACTGATCCCGCCCCGGCCCATCGCTCGATGGGCCTGTTTGACCTCTGACGGACAAAACCCTATACAATGTAGGTTTTGCACCTGTACGTCTTGAGGAACCCTAGTGAGCACTTTGCCACCCTGCCCTAAATGCAACTCCGAATACACCTACGAAGACGGCACCCAGCTGATCTGCCCCGAGTGCGCCCACGAGTGGTCTGCAGCCGGTGACGCCGAGGCTGTGAGCGACGAAACCGTCAAGAAGGATTCGGTGGGCAACGTCTTGCAAGATGGCGACACCATCACCGTGATCAAGGACCTGAAGGTCAAGGGCACCTCCCTGGTGGTCAAGGTCGGCACCAAGGTCAAGAACATTCGCCTGTGTGATGGCGACCATGACATCGACTGCAAGATCGACGGCATCGGCCCGATGAAGCTGAAATCGGAATTCGTCCGCAAGGTCTGAACCCCGCCGGTTTCGGGGCTGCCTGCCAGCCTCGGAACCTCTCGCCCATGACCATTGGGCGACTTTTTGACAATAGTCTCTTGCTATTTTGATAATAAGAATTATTCTCATTGGACGCTTCCAAGGAGAATAGCCATGACTTATCTGATAGACGCCTGGCTTGACCGCCCACACCCTTACCTGCGCATCCTGCACCGGGAAACCGGCGAAGTCTGTGCGGTGCTCGAAGAAGAGGCGCTGGATGAACTGCGCGACCAAGGTGATCTGGACCTTACCGGCCTGAATTCAAGCGAGCCTATCGTGCTCAAGGAACTGGTGCGCAACCTGTTCCTGTTCTGCTACGCCCGGGCATTGCGCCCTGGCGGTGGAACCGAATGGAACTGAAAAAGCATCGCTGGCTACGCCAGCTCCCACACAGGCCCCGTTGATCGTCAGATCAGCGCAGTCACTGTGGGAGCCGGCCTTGCCGGCGATGAGGGCCGCAGGCCCTCGAAGCACTTACAGTACGTCGAGCAGCTCGACGTCGAACACCAGAACGCTGTGCGGCGGGATGCTGCCAACGCCCTGAGCGCCGTAAGCCAGCTCGCTCGGAACGTACAGGCGCCATTTGCTGCCGGCGTTCATCAGTTGCAGGGCTTCGGTCCAGCCGGCGATCACGCCGCCAACCGGGAACTCTGCAGGCTGGCCACGCTCGTAGGAGCTGTCGAACACAGTGCCGTCGATCAGGGTGCCGTGGTAGTGGGTGCGCACGCTGTCTTCGCGGGTTGGCTTGGCGCCTTCACCGGCGGTCAGCACTTCGAACTGCAGGCCCGAGGCCAGGGTGGTGATGCCGTCACGCTTGGCGTTTTCAGCCAGGAAGGCTTTGCCTTCGCCAGCAGCCGCTTCGGCTTTGGCCGCAGCTTCTGCCTGCATGATTTCACGGATGACTTTGAAGCTGGCCGACAGGTCTTCTTCGCTGACGCGGCTGTCTTTGCCGTTGAAAGCGTCGGTCAGGCCAGCCAGGATGGCGTCCAGGCTGACACCCGGTGGCGGGTTGTCACGCAGTTGGCCACCCAGCTGACGGCCGATGCCGTAGCTGACGCGAGTTTCGTCGGTAGACAGGTTGATTTCGGACATTTGCTTGCTCCGCTGCAGGGCGCACGACAACCGCGCCCTTTATGAAAAGGGCGAGCAGCCTAGCACACTGCGCTGGTGCTGTTCAGCTACCAGGCAGAACGTCTGGGCATCGGTATTTTAAGGTCGCCGTCACCGGTATTGCTGCCGCCGACCATCTCGTCGTCCATTGACCAGTGCACCATGTGCATCGGCACCGTAGGCAAGCCATCAAGCAGACGTTGTGCGTCAACCACCGAGTGCACTTTTACACGCTGCCCGTGCTTGTCAGCCAGTGGATGGGCATGCCCGTTTACCCGGGCCTCGATGATGAAGTCGCCGCCTTCCAGGGCGATCAGGTTGAGTTCTTCGACATGGCCGGCCCTGGCCTCGGTGCTCAGTTGTTGAAGGTTCATGGTGATACCTCGCTACTGGAACGTTGAGCGGGTACTACGAGTGACCGTTCATTTTTTGTACAGCACGCGCCAAAGCACAAGGTAAAAACGCACCCGCCCGTCCGTTTTGCAACGGACGGGCGGTCGTGTTTCAGGCATGGATGCCGGATCAGTGCTTGGTCAGCTTGTCCAGATAACCCATGGCGAACGCCGAAACCACGAAGGTCATGTGGATGATCACGTACCACATGAGGTACTCGGTCTCGATGTTGCGCGCGTCCATGAACACCCGCAGCAGATGGATCGAGGAGATTGCCACGATGGAGGCCGCGACTTTCATCTTCAGCGAAGACGAGTCCATCTTGCCCAGCCAGTTGAGCTTTTCCTTGTCCTCGTCGATATCCAGTTGCGAGACGAAGTTCTCGTAACCGGAAATCATCACCATCACCAGCAGGCCGCCCACCAGGGCCATGTCGATCAGCGACAGGATGACCAGGATCAGGTCGGCTTCGGCAAGGGAGAAGATATTGGGCAGCACATGGAAGATCTCCTGGAAGAACTTCAGTGCCAGTGCCAGCAGGCCCAACGACAGACCAAAATAGATCGGGGCGAGCAGCCAGCGCGAGGCATACATCGCATTTTCGATAATACGTTCCATTGAAAACTCGTCAGGTGGCGAAAAAAGCGAGCGCGAGTATAACAGCCAGCCATAACAGAAAAAGCCCGTGGCACGCTGCCACAGGAGGATTACGCGGCGTGTTGCCGTGGTGCGGTGAAGCGTCAGGTTTCCGGATGGAACTGGAAGTCACCGACGTGATGCACACGCTCACCATTGATCCGCCGAAGCTGCGCCTGCAGATGCACACACCATATCTGTGGATCATCCGCCACCTGATAACCGTGCAGGGTCAGGCTGTCGACAATGGCATCGAGCACCGATTCGGCTACGAAAGGTCCGTGAAACGGCCCTTGGGCCTTGATTGCGGATGGCTGCTCGCCAGCCATGCCGGCGGCAAACAAAAGGGTCCACATGCCGTTGTCGCCGGACAGTGGGCGAATGCTGCATTCAATGCGGGTCACCAGGCCCAGGCATTGGCGGGTGAGGCTGAGGCTGCGCGGCATGGCGTCGATCCTCGATAAACCCTGAGTCAACCCCGCAGGCAGGGCTGTTTCTGTCCTGGAATGACTACGATCCTTGCACTGAAGAATAGAAGAAAACTGCTGCTGCGTGGGATTACCGGCGCCCAGCGGTCATGACCGCTGAGGCGCCGGTTAATTGACTCAGGTTGGTTTGACCTGCGCCAGGGCTTGCTCGGCCTGTTCCTTTTCGGCCTCCTTGAGTTCTTCCTCGCTGAGCATTTCGGCGATGTCCCGCAAGCGCTCGACCACCCGGGCGTTGACGCTGCCTTCGGGAAACTCGCCGTCGGCATCCGGCTCACCCGCCGGTTCACCGACCAGCAGGCTCAGCGCCTCATCGGCCTGACTGACTGCATAGACGTGGAACATACCGGCACGCACGGCCTGCAATACCCGTTCATCAAGCATCAGGGTGGCGACGTTGGCCCGCGGGATGATCGCCCCTTGCTCACCGGTCAGGCCGCGTGCTTCGCAGAGCCGGAAGAAGCCCTCGATTTTCTCGTTGACCCCGCCGACCGCCTGCACTTCACCAAACTGGTTGATAGAACCGGTAATGGCGAAACACTGCTTGAGCGGGGTTTTCGACAACGCCGAAATCAGCGTGCAGGCCTCGCCCAGCGACGCACTGTCGCCGTCCACATAACCGTAGGACTGCTCCAGGGCGATACTCGCCGAAATGGCCAGCGGGAACTCCTGGGCATAGCGGCTTCCCAGGTAGCCGGTCAGGATCATCACGCCCTTGGAGTGGATTGGCTGGCCGAGGTTGACCTCACGCTCGATATCGACGATGCCGCTGCCGCCGGGGTACACCGTGGCCGAGATGCGCGCCGGTACGCCAAAGGCCGAATCACCGACTTCCAGCACGGTCAGACCGTTGCACTTGCCCACTGCGGCGCCTTCGGTATCGATCAGGATGATCCCGGCCAGCATGTCGTCCAGAATCCGCGCCGACACGCGGCCCGTGCGGGTGGCCTTGGCCTTGAGGGCACGTTCGATGTGCCCGGCATCGGTCATCTCGTCGTTGGCCAGGTGGCGAATGAAGTCCGCCTCGCTGACCAGCTGGAACAGGTCGCCAATGCGTGCCGACAACCGCCCCTGGTGTTCGGCCAGGCGTGCACTGTACGTCGCCAGGCGCGCCACGGCGTCGGCGCTCAGCGGTGCCATGCCCTCTTCGCTGGTGCGTGTCTTGAGCAACTGGGCGAACTGCTCCAGGCTCTCGTCGACCATCGGGATGTCTTCGTCGAAGTCCACCAGTACCCGGAACATCTCCTGGAAGTCCGGATCATGGTCCTGCAAGGCGTAATACAGCTGGCGGGAGCCGATGATCACCACCTTGATGTTGAGCGGGATCATCTGCGGGTTGAGGGTGACGGTCGCCAGGCGACCGAACTCACCCAGCGGCGATTCCATCTTCAGCTTGCGCGACTGCAGGGCGCGCTTGAGCGCATCCCAGACGAACGGCTCACCGAGCATCTTCTCCGCTTCAAGGATCAGGAAACCACCGTTGGCCCGGTGCAAGGCGCCCGGGCGCAGTTGCCGGTAAGTGGTGTACAGCGCGCCCTGGTCGGTGCTGTATTCGATACGGCCGAACAGGTTGTCGTAGGTCGGGTGCGGCTCGAACACCACCGGCGCACCGCCGCTGACGTGATGCCCCACTACCAGGCTCGGTGCGTACTGCTCTTCCAGCAGCTTGCGCGCCTGGGCGTCGGTCTTGCTGTCATCGACCAGTTGCTCGACCACGGTGCGCAACAGGTTGACCTGCATGGCCTGCAGGTAGGCACACACCGCAGCGTTCTCCGCATACTTTTCCGACAGCGGGGACAACAACGGCTGGAGTGCCAGGGTGATGGTTTCTTCGTTCAGCTGACGCAGTTGATTGTTCGACTCGCGCTTCCATTGCGGCAGACTGGCCAGCTCCTCGTTAAGGCGCTCCTCCAGTTCGGCGATGTCGTCATGAAAGCGTTCACGCTCGGCTTCCGGCAGCTGGGCGAATTCTGCCTCGTCCAGCGCCTTGCCGTCGGCCATCGGGGTAAAGGCGACATTGCTGCTGTCGCGGTACAGGGCCACGTCTTTTTCCAGCGAAGCCCGTTCGATCACATCCAGAGCACGGTCATAACGCTGGTTGAATGCGCGATCGATAGCGCTCTTTTTCTGCTGGTACGACGGGTGTTCGAACACTGCGGGGAAGGTCGCCAGCAGGTTGTCGATCAGCCCGCCAACATCACTGATGAACGCGCCCGCGCTGCCTGGCGGCAGCTCCAGGGCGCGCGGCTCACGGGGCTCGTCGAAATTGTTGACGTACACCCAGTCGGCTGGCGTCTGCAGGCGCTTGCCTTCCGCCTTGAGGTAACGTTTGACGAACGAAAAACGCCCGGTGCCGGGCTCACCCATGACAAACACGTTGTATCCGGGACGGGGCATGGCGACGCCAAACTGCAAGGCTTCGACAGCACGTTCCTGGCCAAGCACACCGCGAAAAGGCTCCAGATCATTGGTGGTGGAAAAGGCGAACTGTTCGGCGGAAAACGGCCGGGTCAAGGCTTCTGGCGCAAGACGCAGGCTCGCAGCAACAGGATCGGGCATCGGGCTTCCTTACTTCGGCGGGGCAGATGACGGCATTCTGGCGCCGCCTGCCCGCGCCTTGCAAGGCTCATCGGCACAATATGTCGCATGTCCCAAACCTGTCCGGCGTCAATTTTTTCAAGCAATTTTTGGCAATAAACCACGGAACCCTTAGATCGTGCCTAAACTCCAAGCTGCGCGGCCGGGTATAGACCTGCCCGGCCCTTGGCAACTGGTACCGATCCAGGTGCCAGACAACCCTGACCTTTGCTATCGATGACTAGAATGAGAACAAAGCTATGAAACGGATTCTTCTGGGTACTCTGTTCACCGCGGTTTCCATCAATGCCATGGCCCAGGCCCCGGGCGGCCCGGATTGCGGCTGGGGCAACATGCTGTTCGAGGGCCAGCGCGGCACCCCCGCCCACTTCCTCGCCTCCACCACCAACGGCACCTCCGGCAACGCCACCTTCGGCATGACCTCGGGCACCAACGGTTGCTCGACCAACGCCGCGCTGACCTACGGTGGCAAATCCTGGATTGCCATGAATGGCATGATGAACGAACTGTCCGAAGACATGGCCAAAGGCCAGGGCGAAGCCCTGACGACCTATGCCGTGGTCCTCGGTGTCGCTCCGCAAGACCGCGCGCACTTCGCCGCTGTCACCCACGAGCACTTCCAGCAGATCTTCACCTCGGCAGACGCCACCGCCGACGATGTCCACAGCAACACCCTGGCCGTACTCAAGGCCGATCCACGCCTGGCCAAATACGCAACCCCGGCTTAAGCTCGGCCTTCCCGCCCCTCCCGGGGGGCGGGATGTTTCCTGCCTCTATCGGCATCATTCAGACGTAGTTGCCCGACATGCTCAAACGCCTTGCTTACCTGGCGCTCTGTGTTTGCGCCCCGCTCCACGCTACCCCTTCGTTCGATGATGCACGCCTTGCGCAACTGGCGGCCGACCGTTACTGGATCGCCCTGGGGCACTATGAAACGGCCAAGCTTGGTGGCTGGCGCAGCTACGTCGATGACCGGCAGTTTTTCCTTGCCGAAGACGGTGCGCACCACCCCGACCAGGAGTTGCGCGCTACGCTCCAGGCCCTGTATGCGCCAGCCAGCCTCGGCGACAAACACGCACAGTGCGTGTTCCCTGCGCGTACCCGCTGGCTACGCGAGCAACTGCAGCTCGACGACCTGCCGGCACCGGATTGCAAGGAATACACCCAGTGGTTCAAGGACATTGCCCCGCACAGCGCAGTGATGATCTTCCCCGCGGCCTACCTCAATAGCCCCTCCTCGATGTTCGGCCACACTTTGCTGCGCATCGACCAGGCCGACGTGCAAACCAACGACACCGCCCTGCTCAGCTACGCGATCAACTTTGGTGCCTACATCGAAGGTAGCGACAACAGTATTCTCTACGCCTGGAAGGGCTTGATGGGCGGCTACCCCGGGTTGTTCGCCCTGGTGCCCTACCAGGAAAAGCTCTCCGAGTACCGCAGCCTGGAAAACCGCGACCTGTGGGAATACCGGCTGAACCTGACCCCGGAAGAAACCGGGCGCATGGTCGAGCATGTCTGGGAGCTCAAACAGATCCAGTTCGACTACTTCTTTTTCGACGAGAACTGCTCCTACCGTCTGCTGGAGTTGCTCCAGGTCGCCCGCCCGAGCCTGGACCTGACCTCGCAGTTCCCGCTGACGGCGATTCCTACCGACACGGTCAAGGCGGTGAAGGAGTCCGGCCTTGTCGAACGTATCGATTACCGCCCGTCCCGCGAGCGCGAGCTGCTGGAACGGGCCAAACCGCTGGACGACAACGAACAACAACAGGTACTGGCCGTCAGTGCCGACACCGCACAGTTGCAAAGCCCTGAATTCACCGCCCTGCCCCGGGAACGTCAGGCGCTGGTGCAAGACGCCGCCTACCGTCTAGAGCGTTACCGCGCCAACGGCCGCGAGCGCGACCCCGAGCGCAGCAAGCGCAGCTTCGAACTGCTGCGGGCGATCAACCGCAATCCGCCGCCGGAGCTGGAGGTTGAACGCCCGGGACTGCCCGAGGACGGCCACGACTCACGCACCTGGCAGTTGGGCGCTGGCACTCGCGAAGACCGCGCGTTTGCGGAGTACGGCCTGCGCATGGCTTATCACGACCTCAACGACAATGCCTATGGCTTCCCGCTGGGTGCACAGATCGAGATTCTTCAGCTCAAGGTGCGTCAGTACGAGAACAACGACTGGCAGGTCCAGCGATTAGACCTCGCCACCATCCGCTCGCTAACGCCACGCAACGACCTGCTGCAACCCTGGTCGTGGCAGGTTACCGGCGGCCTGGAGCGGGTGCTGGGCAAGCATGACGATGAAGTGCTGGTCAGCCACGTCAACGGCGGCGCCGGCAGTACCTGGCAACTGACCGACGATATGCTGGGGTTTGCCCTGGGTACGGTTCGGGTCGAGCACAACAACGACTTCGCCCAGTTCATTGCTCCCGCAGCCGGCTTCAATACCGGGCTGCTCTGGCGCAACCCGCTGGGTAACTTCACCCTGGAAGCCAAGGGGGACTACTTCACCAATGGCGAGGTGCGCCGCAGCCTGAGTCTGAACCAGCAATGGGAGCTGTCACGCAACCTGGGCCTGAGACTCAGTGCCAAACGCGAGTTCAGCCAGCTGGCCACCGCGCAAAATGAGGTGATGCTGGAGGTGAAGTGGTATCACTATTGAGCCGGTCGCGGATAAATCCGCTCCCACGGGTTTTGCGCGATGGCTTCACGTCCTTTTGACACGGCACCGACAACTCCCCCACTAGACTTTCCCCGGCAAACGGAGAGTCTGACTTATGTGGCGGTATGGCGTGTTGTTGGGGATGGCGGTGCTGCTGACGGGTTGCCAGACAACCCACGAGCAATTGATCAATCAAGGCTATCCACCGGCGTATGCTGACGGCTTTCAGGACGGCTGCAGCAGCGGCCGCCAGGCGGCCGGGGTGATGGCCGGGGATTTTCGCAAAGACGTGCCGCGCTATCTGCACAACCGTCAGTACGAAACCGGTTGGGACGATGGCTTTCGCCAGTGCCACGCCATGCAGGAGAGCCAGGACCTGCAGGAGTACCAGGCACGCCACTGGGACGAGCGCGACGAGCAATGGCAGGAAGAAAAGGATCGCGACGCCGCCCGCGCCTATCGACGCAAATAGGTCGCAAGCAGGCAGCCCGTTCGACGCGGGATCTGTCAGCATGGTCTCACTGCACAGGAGACCACCATGAGTCGAGCATTCGTCAATGAAGACCAGGCCGCAGCCCAGGCCGACCAGCCCGTGGAGCGCCGGATCAGCGATCAGCCCAATCATGTTACCGCCACCGGGCTTGCTCAGTTGCAGCAACGGGTCAGCGAGTTGAACAGGCTGCGCAGCGAACTGCAGGCCCAGGGTGAACACGCCGACAAGCAGCACTTGGCCGACACCGAGCGCGACCTGCGCTACTTCAGCGCGCGCCTGCAGAGCGCCCACGTCGTGCCCAAGGCAACCGCCACGGACAAGGTGCAGATTGGCAGCTGGGTGAGTTTTGTCGATGAAAACAATCAGTCGCATCAGGTGCAACTGGTGGGCGAAGACCAGGCCGATGCTGCGCATGGCCTGGTCAACTGGGGTTCGCCCCTTGGCCGGGCGCTGCTGGGTGCTGCGCCCGGTGACGAAGTGCTGTGGCGACGACCTGCGGGCGATCAGTTGATCGAGATCGTCGCCATTACACCCGAGGGTTAGACCACGCCTTGCGCCAGCATGGCATCGGCGACTTTGACGAAGCCGGCGATGTTGGCGCCTTTGACGTAGTTGACCCGGCCATTTTCCTCGCCGTAGTGCACGCACGCGTGGTGAATCGACTGCATGATGTTGTGCAACTTGCTGTCGACTTCACCCGCTGTCCACAGCAGGCGCATGGCGTTCTGCGACATTTCCAGGCCACTGACGGCAACGCCGCCGGCGTTGGAGGCTTTACCCGGGGCAAACAGGATGCCCGCGTCGATAAAGATATCCACAGCCTCGAGGGTGGTTGGCATGTTCGCGCCTTCGGCGACGCAGATGCAGCCATTACGCAGCAGCGTGTGGGCGTCTTCGGCGTTGAGCTCGTTCTGCGTTGCGCACGGCAGGGCGATGTCGCACGGCAGGTTCCACGGGGTCTGGCCCTTGCGGAACTCCAGGCCGAAACGCTCGGCCAGTTCGCTGATGCGACCGCGCTTGACGTTCTTCAGCTCCATCACGGCATCCCACTGCTCGTCGGTCATGCCCGCTTCACAGAACAGGGTGCCTTCGGAGTCGGACAGCGAGATCACCTTGCCGCCCAGGTCCATGACCTTGCGTGCAGCGTACTGGGCGACGTTGCCGGAACCCGAGATGGCCACCCGACGGCCGTCGATACGCAGGTCCTGACGCTTGAGCATCTCTTCGGCGAAATACACACAGCCGTAGCCGGTAGCTTCCGGACGAATCAGGCTGCCGCCGTAGGTCATGCCCTTACCGGTCAGTACCGAAGTGAACTGGTTGGCCAGGCGCTTGTACTGGCCGAACATGAAGCCGATCTCGCGGGCGCCGACGCCGATGTCACCGGCCGGTACGTCCAGGTCTGCTCCGATGTGGCGGTACAGTTCGCTCATGAAAGCCTGGCAGAAGCGCATGACTTCAGCGTCGCTCTTGCCCTTCGGATCGAAGTCCGAACCACCCTTGCCACCGCCCATTGGCAACGAGGTCAGGGAGTTTTTGAATACCTGCTCGAAGGCCAGGAACTTGAGCACGCCAAGGTTCACCGACGGGTGGAAACGCAGGCCGCCCTTGTACGGACCAATGGCGCTGCTCATCTGGATACGGTAGCCACGGTTGACGTGGACCTTGCCTGCATCGTCGACCCACGAAACGCGGAACAGGATCGCGCGCTCAGGTTCGACCATGCGCTCGAGAATGCCGGCCTGCAGGTAATGCGGATTGGCCTCAAGGAAAGGCCAGAGGCTGCGCAGAACTTCTTCAACGGCCTGGTGGAACTCAGGCTGGGCAGGGTCGCGCTGTTTCAGGCGCGCAAGGAAATCTTCGACGGATTCGATCATAGACACTTCACCAGATAGAGATTTGGACTTATTGGTTTTTTTCCAGACTCTACCAAGAACCGGTCGCACCGGAACAGAGCGACATGTCGTTTTTATGAAATTAAATGGTGCATTTGTATAAGTGTATACATGTTCATTCGCCAAACCGGATCGCCGCAACGCCTTTCCCTTCGCGCATTGAAAGGGTTTGCCCGGCAAAAAAAACGGGACCCGAAGGCCCCGTTTCAGTGCAAAAACCCGAAGGCTTATGCCAGTTTTTTGTGCCGTACCCGATGCGGCTGGGCAGCAGCTTCGCCGAGGCGCTTCTTGCGGTCAGCTTCGTACTCGGTGTAGTTGCCTTCGAAGAACACCGCTTGCGAGTCGTCTTCGTACGCCAGGATGTGGGTGGCCACACGGTCCAGGAACCAGCGATCGTGAGAGATCACAATGGCAGCGCCCGGGAAATCCAGCAGGGCTTCTTCCAGCGAACGCAGGGTTTCCACGTCGAGGTCGTTGGACGGTTCGTCGAGCAGCAGGACGTTGGCGCCCTCTTTGAGGGTCAGGGCCAAGTGCAGACGGCCACGCTCACCACCGGAGAGGTCTTTGACGAACTTCTGCTGGTCGCCGCCTTTGAAGTTGAAGCGGCCGACGTAGGTACGCGACGGAATCTCGTAGGTGCCGATACGCAGCTGGTCGGAACCGTCGGAGATCTGCTGGAACACGGTCTTGTTGCCGTCGAGGTCTTCGCGGCTCTGGTCAACACAGGCCAGCTGCACGGTTTCACCGATTTCGATGCTGCCCGAGTCCGGCTGTTCCTTGCCCATGAGCATGCGGAACAGGGTCGACTTACCGGCGCCGTTACCGCCGATCACACCGACGATGGCGCCTTTGGGCATGGAGAACGACAGGTTGTCGATCAGCACGCGATCGCCATAGCCCTTGGTGACGTTCTTGAACTCGATGACCTTGTCACCCAGGCGCGGACCGGCCGGAATGTAGATCTCGTTGGTTTCGCTGCGCTTCTGGAATTCCTGCGACTGCATTTCTTCGAAGCGCTGCAGGCGGGCCTTGGACTTGGACTGACGGGCCTTGGCGCCTTTGCGCACCCACTCCAGCTCTTCCTTCATGGCCTTTTCGTGGGCCGACTGCTGCTTGGATTCCTGGGCCAGACGATCGGACTTGGCTTCAAGCCAGCCCGAGTAGTTGCCTTCGTACGGGATACCGGCGCCGCGGTCGAGCTCGAGGATCCAGCCGGCGACGTTGTCGAGGAAGTAACGGTCGTGGGTAATCGCTACCACGGTGCCCGGGAAGTCGTGGAGGAAGTGTTCCAGCCAGGCGACGGAGTCGGCATCCAGGTGGTTGGTCGGTTCGTCGAGCAGAAGCATGTCAGGTGCGGACAGCAGCAGGCGGCACAGGGCCACACGGCGCTTTTCACCACCGGACAGGTGCTCGACCTTGGCATCCCAGGCCGGCAGGCGCAGGGCGTCGGCCGCGACTTCCAGCTGGCGCTCAAGGTTGTGGCCATCGCTGGCCTGCAGGATGGCTTCAAGCTTGGCCTGTTCGGCCGCCAGCTTGTCGAAGTCGGCATCCGGTTCGGCATAGGCCGCGTAGACCTCATCCAGACGCGCCTGAGCGTCCTTGATGACGCTGACCGCTTCTTCGACCACTTCGCGCACGGTCTTGGTCGGGTCCAGCTGTGGTTCCTGCGGCAGGTAACCGATGTTCAGCTCAGGCATCGGACGCGCTTCGCCGTCGAACTCGGTGTCGACACCCGCCATGATCTTCAGCAGGGTGGATTTACCCGAGCCGTTCAGGCCCAGCACGCCGATCTTGGCGCCCGGGAAAAACGACAGGGAGATGTTCTTCAAGATTTCCCGCTTCGGCGGGACAACCTTGCCCAGCCGATGCATGGTATAGACGTATTGAGCCATGGAAAAACCTAGCGTCAGAGACGAAAAAATGGGTGCAATGCAGATGAAGGAAGCCGTAGCGTCCTGGAAAGGGCCAAAGCTACCGTAATGCGCCCGGTTGGGCAAACCGCCGACGAACAGGGCTGGCACTTTGCCACATTTGCGGGCATGCTAGCCGCCCTCCGGGCGTCGGGCTTATAGTGCGCATCCGGAGTCGCCGCCAGGACCGCGGCCCTTGCCAGCCAGCAACTCTAAACCTGCCATCCAGCCATACCGCAGGATCACCGTTTGACCAATCTCTCTCAGCCGACACCTTTGCGCAAACCGTCCAGCGCGTCCGGCTCGCCTTTACGCGGCTCGCTGAAAAGCGCGCTGGCCCTGCTGGTCCTGCTGCTGCTCGGCCTGCTGCTATGGCAACTGTTCGACCAGTACCGCCACACCCAGGCCGACCAGTACCAGCACAGCCTCAATGCCAGCGCCGAGCTGGCCGACCACATGGCCCTGAACATGTCGCTCAAGGCTCAGGTGGCGCACAACATCGTCCAGCCTTACCGTTCGTCGCCAAGTCCCGGGCAACTGCCTGCGGTGCTGACGCAGTTGCAGCAGCAGATGCCGGCCCTGCATAGCCTGGCCTGGGTCGATGCCCAGGGACAGGTACTGGCCGACAGCCTTGGCCAGACACCTGACCGCAGTACCCTGGATGAGATCGTGCGGCTGAATCAGGGCCACGACTACTTTTTCAGCAACTCAGCGGACAATCAGCACGTCTATCTATTGCTTCGTCAGTCTGGCGATACACCGGGTTATTGGTTGTTGCGCCTGAACTCGACCTACTACGGCGAGCTGACGTCGCACCTTGACCGCCCCAACCACCCCCTGTGGCTTCTGGAAAACAGCCGCACCGGCGAGATCATCAATCGCCACCAGCCAACCCCAGGCAGTGACGAACCCCTGCAAAGCGTGATGCTGGCATTTCTGGATAACAGTACCTGGCAATTGCGCGGCCTGTTCGACGCAGGGCTCGCCCGGCAACAACTGCTGCCAGCATTGGTGGGCAAGTGCCTGCTTGGCCTGTTCTGTGCCCTGCTCCCGCTGCTGGCCTTGTTCAACATGCGCCGGCGCCATCGCATGCTGCACGAAAGCCGTCGGCGCTATCACGACATTTTCGAGGGCACCGGCGTTGCCCTGTGCGTGCTGGACCTTTCCGGATTGCCCGCCCTGCTGGAACGTCACCGCCTGCGCAGCCGCCAGGCCCTGCAACAACGCCTGGCGTACGACTTGCCACTGCGTCGTGTCTTGCTGCAGGAGTTGAGGGTCACCGAGGTCAATCAGGTGGCGCTGCAGTTGCTGGGCGTCAATTGCTGCAACCAGGCCTGGCATTACCTGGTGGAAGGCGCGCAAGCCGGCACCGAAGGCATCGGCGTGCAGTTGCTCGAAGCCGTGCTGGACAACCAGCAGCAACTGGAGCTGGAGGTTCGCCTGCCTGGCAGCGACGGCCAGGACCTGCACCTGTGGCTGATGGTCAGGTTCCCCGAGCAGCAACAGGATTACCAGGCCGTGATCCTCAGCATCAGTGACATCACCAGCCGCAAGCAGGTCGAGTTGTCGTTGCTTGAGCGCGAAAGCTTCTGGTCGGATGTGGTCCGTACCGTGCCTGATCAACTGTATGTGCAGGATGTCAAAAGCCAGCAGATGATCTTCAGCAACCGCCACCTGGGCCAGACCCTGGGCTATGACCGCACGCAACTGGCCCAAATGGGCGAACGCTTCTGGGAGATCCTGCTGCACCCGGACGACGCCGAACTGTACCGACACATGCGCGAGAAGCAGCGCGAACCTGGCGGCGTCGACCAGCTGCATTGCCAATTGCGCTTCCGTCACCGCGATCAACGCTGGCTGCGCTTCGACATCCGCGAACAGGCCCTGAGCCGCGATGGCAACGGTGTTGTCACGCGAATCATCGGCGTGGGCAAAGACGTCACCGATCAGATTGAGGCCAGCGAGTCGCTGCGCGACAGCGAACAACGTTACCGCATGCTCGCCGAAAGCATCAGTGACGTGATCTTCTCGACCGACAGCCAGCTCCAGCTCAACTACGTCAGCCCTTCCGTACTGGCGGTGCTGGGTTATGAAGTGGAGTGGATCTTCGAGAACGGCTGGCAGTCGACCATTGCCAACCCGGCGCAGTTGACCGGTATCTACAACCTGATCGAGCGGGTCAATCGCGCCCTGGGCAATCCGCAGCAACTGGCGCAATTGCGTACCCAGTTGCCCAACCAGTTGTTCCTGTTCGATTGCCTGCGCGCCGACGGCCGCAAGATCCCCATCGAACTGCGGCTGGTGCTGGTCTGGGATGACCAGGAACATTTCGAGGGCATCCTTGGTGTCGGCCGCGATATCAGCCAGCAGCGCCGTGCCGAAAAAGACCTGCGCATGGCGGCCACGGTATTCGAACACTCGACCTCGGCCATCCTGATCACTGACCCGGCCGGCTACATCGTCCAGGCCAACGAAGCCTTCAGCCGGGTCAGCGGCCATGCCGTGGCCGATGTGCTCGACCAGTTGCCGGGCATGTTGACAGTGGATGAACAACAGGAAGCGCACCTGCGTTATGTGCTCAAGCAGCTCAACCAGCGCGGCACCTGGGAAGGCGAAGTCTGGCTGAAGCGGCGCAATGGTGAACACTATCCGGCCTGGGTCGGCATCACCGCTGTGCTCGACGATGAAGGCGACCTGGCCAGCTACGTGTGCTTTTTCACCGACATCAGCGAGCGCAAAGCCAGTGAACAGCGCATCCATCGCCTGGCCTATTACGACGCCCTGACCCACCTGCCCAACCGTACCCTGTTCCAGGACCGCCTGCATACGGCCCTGCAGCAGGCCGAGCGGCAGAAAGCCTGGGTGGTGCTGATGTTCCTCGACCTGGACCGCTTCAAGCCGATCAATGACTCCCTCGGCCACGCCGCCGGCGACCGCATGCTCAAGGACATGGCCGAGCGCCTGCTCGACTGCGTCGATGACGACGATACCGTGGCACGCATGGGCGGCGACGAGTTCACCCTGCTGCTGCAACCACGGGCAACCCGTGAGATGGCCCTCAACCGCGCCATCAATGTGGCCGAGCAGATTCTCAACAGCCTGGTGCGGCCATTCGTGCTGGAGAACCGCGAGTTCTTTGTCACCGCCAGCATCGGCATTGCCTTGAGCCCACAGGACGGCAGCGAACTCAGCCAGCTGATGAAGAACGCTGACACCGCCATGTACCACGCCAAGGAACGTGGCAAGAACAACTTCCAGTTCTACCAGGCCGACATGAACGCCAGTGCCCTGGAGCGCCTGGAGCTGGAAAGCGACCTGCGCCATGCCCTGGAGCAAAACGAATTCATCCTTTATTACCAGCCTCAGTTCAGCGGTGACGGCAAGCGCCTGACCGGTGCCGAGGCGTTGCTGCGCTGGCGCCATCCGCGCCGCGGACTGGTGCCGCCGGGCGACTTTATCCCGGTGATCGAAGAGCTGGGCCTGGTGGTGGATGTCGGCGACTGGGTGCTCAAGGAAGCCTGCCGCCAGCTCAAGGCCTGGCACCAGGACAAAGTGCGGGTGCCCAAGGTGTCGGTGAACATCTCGGCGCGGCAGTTCTCCGATGGCCAGCTGGGTACCAGGATTGCCACCATCCTTGAACAAACCGGGCTGCCGCCGGCGTGCCTGGAACTGGAACTGACCGAGAGTATCCTGATGCGCGAGGTCAACGAAGCGATGGTGATCCTCGATACCCTGAAGAAACTCGGCCTGAGCATTGCGGTCGACGACTTCGGTACCGGCTACTCATCGCTCAACTACCTCAAACAGTTCCCCATCGATGTGCTCAAAATCGACCGCACCTTCGTCGACGGTCTCCCCGAAGGCGAACAGGACGCGCAAATCGCCCGCGCAATCATCGCCATGGCGCACAGCCTGAACCTGGCGGTAATCGCCGAAGGCGTGGAAACCCACGAGCAACTGGAGTTTCTCCGCGAACACGGCTGCGACGAAGTTCAGGGCTACCTGTTCGGGCGGCCGATGCCAGCCAACCAGTTCGAAGCGCAGTTCAGCAACGAAACGCTGTTCATGTTCGAGTGATGCTGTGCCGATCCGGCCTCATCGCTGGCAAGCCACTTTGTAGAAGCCGGCTTGCCGGCGATGGAAACACCTTCCATCTCAGAATGAAGCCCACTTGTCTGCGACATGATGCCCTTTCATATGCCAGACAAAACCTGATGAGGTAGAATGCCCGCCTATTTCAGCACGATCCTTGAGGACCGCCATGTTCAGCCGTGATTTGACCATTGCCAAGTACGACGCCGATCTCTTTGCCGCTATGGAGCAAGAAGCCCAGCGTCAGGAAGAGCACATCGAGCTGATTGCTTCGGAAAACTACACCAGCCCGGCTGTCATGGAAGCCCAGGGTTCGGTTCTGACCAACAAATACGCAGAAGGCTACCCAGGCAAGCGTTACTACGGCGGCTGCGAATACGTCGACGTGGTTGAGCAACTGGCCATCGACCGCGCCAAGGAACTGTTCGGCGCCGACTACGCCAACGTCCAGCCGCATGCAGGCTCGCAAGCCAACGCTGCCGTTTACCTGGCCCTGCTGTCGGCCGGTGACACCATCCTGGGCATGAGCCTGGCCCACGGTGGTCACCTGACCCACGGCGCCAGCGTCAGCTCTTCGGGCAAACTGTACAACGCCGTTCAATACGGCATCGACGGCAACGGCCTGATCGACTACGACGAAGTCGAGCGCCTGGCTGTCGAGCACAAGCCAAAAATGATCGTTGCCGGTTTCTCGGCCTACTCGCAAGTGCTGGACTTCCCGCGCTTCCGCGAAATCGCCGACAAGGTCGGTGCCTACCTGTTCGTCGACATGGCCCACGTTGCCGGTCTGGTCGCTGCAGGCGTTTACCCGAACCCGGTTCCATTCGCCGACGTGGTAACCACCACTACCCACAAGACCCTGCGCGGTCCACGTGGCGGCCTGATCCTGGCCCGTGCCAACGCCGACATCGAGAAGAAGCTGAACTCCGCAGTATTCCCGGGCGCCCAGGGTGGCCCACTGGAGCACGTTATCGCCGCCAAGGCGATCTGCTTCAAAGAAGCACTGCAGCCTGAGTTCAAGGCCTACCAGCAACAAGTGGTGAAGAACGCCCAGGCCATGGCCGGCGTGTTCATCGAGCGCGGTTTCGACGTCGTTTCCGGCGGTACCCAGAACCACCTGTTCCTGCTGTCGCTGATCAAGCAAGAGATCTCCGGTAAAGACGCCGACGCTGCTCTGGGTCGCGCCTTCATCACCGTTAACAAGAACTCGGTACCGAACGATCCACGTTCCCCGTTCGTCACTTCCGGCCTGCGCTTCGGCACCCCGGCTGTGACCACCCGTGGTTTCAAAGAGGCCGAGTGTAAAGAACTGGCCGGCTGGATCTGCGACATCCTGGCTGACCTGAACAACGAAGCGGTGATCGATGCCGTTCGTGAGAAGGTCAAGGCCATCTGCAAAAAGCTGCCGGTTTACGGCAAGTAATCGCAGTTAGCAGAGGTGAAAAAGCCCGCAGCGATGCGGGCTTTTTTTTGCCCTGACGGTATACACATTCCCACTGCCCACTACGCTGCGATAAACCTAGTCTGAGATCCCGCACCTGAACGCCCCAGGTGCCCACTCGAGGACGTTCCAAGATGCTCACTCACCAGCAACAATCCTTCATCGCCGAGGTAAGCAGCCCAGGGGCTGACCTCAACTTTCTGGATGTCCTGCTCGGCCAGCCCGTGAAAATCATGCTTCCGGGTACGGGGGGAGGCGTATTCAGTGGTCGCTTCAACTACCGTGATGATTCACATCTGCTCAGCCATCAAGCCAGTACGCAGTCACCGCCGGTCCTGACGCTGTACTTTTCCCATACCGATAAGGGTTACCTGCTTTATGTCAGATCAAGCGGCCCGCAATTTGACAAAGCTATCAGCAGCTGCCCCTCAGGTGCGATTGGGGCCTTTCATCCCGACGAAGTGGCACCAACTCACTTTGAAATAGTCGGACCGAAAGGGCCTGTGACGCTATCCGATATAGGCGCAAGCCAGTTCACCTGTCTTTTGAGGGACCATAAATCAGGCAATTGCGTGCACCGTTCGAGGCGTCACGACTCCAGCCACATCTACCTGTTTTCCAACCAAAACGAGCAGTTACCCTTCAGGGTCAAAATTCTCGAACGCAACATTTGAGGCGAAAGAGTGCTTTGACGCCTGTGATAATCGAGAAGCCCTCGTCATTGCGCGGGCTTCATCTGTCGATAATCAGTTCAACGCCTTGAATCCCTCCTGGATCTTCGCCTCCGGCAGCTCATCGCCGATAAACACCATCACGCTCTCGCGCCTCTCGCCTTGGACCCACTCGGTATCCCAGTCAAAACCATAGAGCTTCAGCACGCCCTGGAAGACCAGGCGCCGATCTTCCCCGGCGATGTTGAGCACGCCTTTGTATCGCAACAACTGCTTGCCATGGTCTTCCAGCAACTGGTTCATGAAGTCGCTGAGCCGATCGATGTCCAGCGGGGTATCGGTGCGCAGCACCATGCTGGAGATGCGGTCCGGGGTGACAGCCTGGCTGACCGGACGCAAGCTCAGGCCGCCACCAAGGTCGGCATTGAGGTTGAAACCGCGTACATCGAGCAGTTCGGCCAGGTCAATGCGACCGTGCTCAACCACCCGGATCGGCGCTCGGCGGTTGATGCGCGCGAGACGCTCGCTCAGGGCCTGGAAGTCAGCCGGTTCGACCAGGTCGGTCTTGCTCACCAGCAAACGGTCGGCAAACCCCACCTGCGCCTGGGCAATGGCCTGGGTCAGGTGCTGGTCGGCGTGCGCGGCATCGACCAGGGTGATGATGCCGTCGAGGATGTAGCGCTCGCGCAACTCCTCGTCGATAAAGAAGGTTTGTGCCACCGGTGCAGGATCGGCCAGGCCCGTGCATTCGATCACCAGGCGGTCGAAGGCAATTTCGCCAGCGTCCAGACGCTCCAGCAGCAGGAACAAAGCCTTGGTCAGGTCGGTGTGGATGGTGCAGCAAACGCAGCCGTTGGCCAGGGTCATGACCTGTACCGGTTCATCGCCCAACAGCTGGGTATCGATGCCGGCATCACTGAATTCGTTCTCGATCACGGCGATCTTAAGGCCGTGTTCGGCCTTGAGCAGATAGCGCAGCAAGGTGGTCTTGCCGGCCCCCAGAAAGCCGCTGAGCACTGTTACGGGAATGGGCGCGTGCAAACGAAAATCTCCTGAACTGAAAATGACTGTGGGAGCACGGCAAGCCGTGCTCCCACAGGTTCTACGGGCGTCAGGCGCTGTAGATCAACAGCACTTCGGCCCACCCTTGCCACCGTAACGGGCTTCCTGGCGTTCGCGGAAAAACGCCTCGTAGCTCATCACCGGCTTGTCCGGGTGTTTGGTCTGCATGTGCTCGACATAGTTGTCGTAGTCGGGCATGCCGACCATCAGGCGGGCTGCCTGCCCCAGGTACTTACCCAGTCGACCCAGATCGTTGAACATCACTGCATTCCTCTTGGGTTACGCATCCGGTTGAGCCTGGAACGGGGTTTCCTTGTCGGTGCGTTCTTTCTTGCCCAGGGCGGCGATGCCGACCTTCAGAGCGAAGAACAGAATGCTGAACACCACGAACAGGAACAGGATGGTCAGACCAGCGTTGGTGTAGGCGTTGAAGATCACGTGCTGCATCTGGCCGATGTCCTTGGCCGGTGCCAGTACCTGCCCGGCGTCGAGCGCCACGCTGTACTTGTTGGCCAGGGCCAGGAAGCCAACGGCCGGGTTCGGATCGAACAGCTTGATGAAACCGGCAGTGGTGGTGCAGATCAGCAGCCAGACAGCTGGCAGCAGGGTGACCCAGATGTACTGCTGGCGCTTCATCTTGATCAGTACCACGGTGCCGAGCATCAAGGCGATACCGGCGAGCATCTGGTTGGAGATGCCGAACAGTGGCCACAAGGTGTTGATACCACCCAGTGGATCGATCACGCCCTGGTACAGCAAGTAACCCCAAAGGGCCACGCAACCGCCGGTGGCCAGCAGGTTGGCGCCCCAGGATTCAGTGCGTTTGAGGGCCGGAATGAAGCTGCCCAGCAGGTCCTGAAGCATGAAACGACCGGCACGAGTACCGGCGTCGACAGCGGTCAGGATGAACAGCGCCTCGAACAGGATCGCGAAGTGGTACCAGAAGGCCATGGTGTTTTCACCCGGCAGCACCTGGTGGAGGATCTGAGCAATACCTACCGCCAGGGTCGGCGCACCACCGGCACGGGCCAGGATGGTGTGCTCACCGATGTCCTTGGCAACCGCTTCAAGGGCGTCAGGGGTAATCGCAAAGCCCCAGCTGCTGACCGTCTGGGCAACCGACACGACATCGGCACCGACCACGGCGGCCGGGCTGTTCATGGCAAAGTAGACACCCGGCTCGATCACCGAGGCAGCCACCATGGCCATGATCGCCACGAACGACTCCATCAGCATGCCGCCGTAACCGATGTAGCGGGCATTGGTTTCGTTATCCAGCAGCTTGGGCGTGGTGCCCGAGGAGATCAGCGCGTGGAAGCCCGACACCGCGCCACAGGCGATGGTGATGAACAGGAACGGGAACAGGGTACCTTTCCACACCGGGCCGGTACCGTCGGTGAACTGAGTCAGCGCCGGCATTTTCAGCTCGGGTGCGATGATCAGGATACCGATGGCCAGGCCAACGATGGTGCCGATCTTGAGGAAGGTCGACAGGTAGTCACGTGGCGCCAGCACCAGCCAGACCGGCAGCACGGCGGCAACGAAACCGTAACCTACCAGCATCCAGGTGATCTGCACGCCGGTGAAGGTGAATGCCGGGCCCCAGACCGGATCTGCGGCAACCTGGCCCCCCAGCCAGATCGACAACAGCAACAGCACCACGCCGATCACCGAGATTTCGCCAATGCGGCCCGGACGGATGTAGCGCATGTAGATGCCCATGAACATCGCGATCGGTATGGTCGCCATCACCGTGAACATGCCCCATGGGCTCTCGGCCAGGGCCTTGACCACGATCAGGGCCAGCACCGCGAGGATGATGATCATGATCAGGAAGCAGCCGAACAGGGCGATGGTGCCCGGAATCCGGCCCATTTCCTCGCGCACCATGTCACCCAGCGAGCGACCGTTGCGGCGGGTGGACATGAACAGCACCATGAAGTCCTGCACCGCACCGGCCAGCACCACGCCGGCGATCAGCCAGAGCGTGCCGGGCAGGTAGCCCATCTGCGCTGCCAGCACCGGGCCCACCAGGGGACCTGCACCGGCAATGGCGGCAAAGTGGTGACCGAATAGAATGTGTTTGTTGGTCGGGACATAGTCCAGGCCATCATTGTTGAGCACTGCCGGGGTAGCCCGACGAGGGTCCAGCTGCATCACCTTGGTGGCGATAAACAGGCTGTAGTAGCGGTAGGCGACCAGGTAGATGGCCACCGAAGCGACGACAATCCACAAGGCGTTGATGGCCTCGCCACGACGCAGGGCGACCACACCCAGCGCACAGGCTCCTATGACTGCCAGCGCCAGCCACGGAATGTGACGTAGCAGGCTATTATTGTTGTTCATGGTTTGCTTCCAGCTAGTGGATAAAAGACAGCCTTTCGAGTCTAGCGATACTGACGGGAAAGACCAGCCCCCACGTTGGTCTAGAGCCTTCAACGCGGACTGAACAACAGTCGTTATGCGCCCTTGCGCGAGCCTTGGCAAGTGCTGAGCTATAGTCAGGTAGAACCTGCCAGGTAGAACCCCGGAGTGCCTGAACATGAGCGACCATCAAGAACGTCGACATTTCCAGCGTGTGGCCTTCGATGCCCCCACCGAGCTGCGCCAGGGCAGTGAGTGCTGGGAAGTCAACCTGCTCGACCTGTCCCTCAAAGGGATGCTGATCGAGCGCCCGGAGCCCTGGCTGGCCGACCTGACCCAGGATTTCGACGCCGTTGTCCACCTGGGCCCCGAAGCCCGGGTGCAGATGCAGGTCGAACTGCGCCACGAAGAGCCGGACAAACTCGGCTTTGTCTGTCTGCACATCGATATCGACTCAATCACTCATCTGCACCGTTTGGTGGAGCTCAACCTGGGCGACAGCACCAAGATGATGCGTGAATTGCGAGAACTGATCGAAGTTTAAAAACTGTTAGCCGGCTACCTAAAACCCTTCGCCACATTTTTCTGTCCACCTGGACAGCTTCCGCACGCTCGTCCCCCTTCCCAATGCAGCCGTGCAAGGCCTGCGCCTCGACGGTTGGAACAGAACCTGCATCCACCTGTGAGCCCAAACCTTGCGTAAGACTGTTCCTACGCAAATCTAAAAATTGTATACAATTGCTCTGGCGTTAACCGGTAGTACTTGTCTACAGTAGCGCCACAACAATAAAACAGAGACCCCGCCCCATGAATACGTCCTCCTCTAGCACGTCTTCAGCCTCACGTCCCGAAGACGAGAACCTGGGCCTAGGTGCCAACCTGGCGTACGGCCTGCAACACGTTCTGACGATGTACGGAGGTATCGTTGCCGTACCTCTGATTCTGGGGCAAGCCGCTGGCTTAAGCCCGGCGGATATTGGCCTGCTGATTGCCGCCTCGCTGTTTGCCGGTGGCCTGGCCACGCTGCTGCAGACCCTGGGCCTGCCGTGGTTCGGTTGTCAGCTGCCGCTGGTGCAAGGGGTTTCCTTTGCCGGCGTGGCGACCATGGGCGCGATTCTCAGCACAGAAGGTGGCGGTGGCCTGCCCGGGGTGTTCGGGGCAGTCATGGCAGCGTCGCTGATCGGGTTTCTGATTACCCCGGTGTTCTCGCGTATCACCAAATTCTTCCCGCCGCTGGTAACCGGGATTGTGATCACCACTATCGGCCTGACCCTGATGCCGGTTGCCGCGCGCTGGGTCATGGGCGGCAACAGCAAGGCACCGGACTTCGGCAGCATGGCCAACATCGGCCTGGCAGCGCTGACCTTCGTGATCGTGCTGGTCCTGAGCAAACTGGGCAACGCGACCATCTCGCGCCTGTCGATCCTGCTGGCAATGGTCATCGGTACCCTGATCGCCTGGTCACTGGGTATGGCCGACTTCAGCCGGGTCCTCGACGGCCCGCTGGTGGCGATGCCTTCACCTTTCCACTTCGGCATGCCGACCTTCCAGATCGCCGCCATCCTCTCGATGTGCATCGTGATCATGGTGACCCTGGTGGAAACTTCGGCCGACATCCTCGCCGTCGGTGAGATCATCGACACCAAGGTAGACTCCAAGCGCCTGGGCAACGGCCTGCGCGCCGACATGGCCTCCAGCATCCTGGCGCCGGTCTTCGGTTCCTTCACCCAGAGCGCCTTTGCCCAGAACGTAGGCCTGGTCGCCGTGACCGGGGTGAAAAGCCGCTACGTCGTGGCGACCGGTGGTGTGATCCTGGTGGTACTTGGCCTGCTGCCGATCATGGGCCGGGTGATTGCCGCTGTGCCGACCTCGGTACTCGGTGGTGCCGGTATCGTGCTGTTCGGCACCGTGGCCGCCAGCGGTATCCGTACCCTGTCCAAAGTCAGCTACACCAACAACGTCAACCTGATCATCGTTGCCGCCTCGCTGGGCTTCGGCATGATCCCGATCGCCGCCCCGAACTTCTACGATCACTTCCCGGGCTGGTTCGGCACCATCTTCCACTCCGGCATCAGCTCGGCAGCGATCATGGCGATCATCCTCAACCTGGTCTTCAACCACTTCACCAAGGGCAACTCCGACCAGCAATCGGTCTTTGCTGCCGCCTACGAGCGCACCATCAACTACCAGGACATCTCTGCCCTGCGTGACGGTGACTACTTCCAGGATGGCAAGCTGTTCAACGCCGAAGGCAAGGAGGTACCGGTGATGGTCGACGATGAACATGGCGGAACCTCGGTTCGACGAGAGGCCGTTTCAGAGCATTGACGACTACTGGGATACAAATAAAAAAGGCCGGTGCACATGCACCGGCCTTTTCGTTTCTGTGTGCCGCACCGTTACTCGAACAGTGCATCCAGCGCCTGCTCAAGGCGGGTCACCGCAATCACCTGCAGCCCGGGCGGCGCTTCCTTGGGCGCATTGCCTTTGGGCACGATAGCGCGCTTGAAGCCATGCTTGGCCGCTTCCTTTAAACGCTCCTGGCCACTGGGCACCGGACGAACCTCGCCCGACAGGCCGACTTCACCAAACACCAGCAGGCTGTTGTCCAGTGGACGGTTGCGCAGGCTGGACATGATTGCCGCCATCAACGCCAGGTCGGACGCGGTCTCAAGCACCTTGACCCCGCCCACCACGTTGAGAAACACATCCTGGTCATGGGTCGGGATTCCGCCATGCCGATGCAGTACCGCCAACAGCATGGCCAAGCGGTTCTGATCCAGGCCCAGAGTGACCCGTCGGGGATTGGACAGGTGGCTGTCGTCGACCAGCGCCTGCACTTCCACCAGCATCGGCCGGGTACCTTCCCAGGTAGCCATGACCACACTGCCGGGTACTTCCTCCTGAGCGCGGGTGAGGAAGATCGCCGAGGGGTTGGACACTTCCTTCAAGCCGCGATCGGTCATGCCGAACACACCCAGTTCGTTGACCGCGCCGAAGCGGTTCTTCACCGCCCGCAACAAACGCAGGCGACCATCGGACTCGCCCTCGAAGTACAGCACGGTATCGACCATATGCTCCAGCACCCGCGGACCAGCCAACGCGCCCTCCTTGGTAACGTGACCGACAAGGAAGATCGCCGTGCCGCTCTGCTTGGCATAACGCACCAGCAAGGCCGCGCTCTCGCGCACCTGGGACACGCCGCCCGGCGCTGACTGCAACTGCTCGGTGAAAATGGTCTGGATCGAGTCGATGACCATGACCTTGGGCTTTTCGACCCGCGCGGTGGCGATGATTGCCTCGATGCAGGTCTCAGTCATCACGCGCAATTGGTCCTGAGGCAACCCCAGGCGCCGCGCCCGCATCGCCACCTGCTGCTGGGATTCTTCCCCGGTGACATACAGCGCCGGCATCCGTGTAGCGATGGCACACAGGGTTTGCAGGAGGATGGTCGATTTGCCAATGCCAGGGTCGCCGCCGATCAACACCACCGAGCCGTCGACCAGTCCCCCGCCCAACACCCTGTCGAGCTCGGCGCTGGCGGTGGTGAAGCGCGGAATTTCCTCGACACTGACTTCGGCCAGGGTCTTGATCTGGGCCTGTTGCCCGGCCCAACCGGAGCGCCCGCTGGGTGCCGCTGCCGCGCCACTCTCCAGCACGGTCTCGACCAGTGTGTTCCAGGCACCGCACTCGCTGCACTGCCCGGCCCATTTTGGAAAGGTCGCGCCGCACTCGGTGCAGCCGTACATGCGCTTGGCCTTGGCCATGGGGACGGTCCTCTGGAAAAAGGCACCATCATAGCCGACCTCGGTGGGCGGAGCCGCCACAGAAAACGACAAAACTATTCGGTATAACCGCAGTCTGTAGTGGCAGCGCGGCGCATGAAGCGCGTAGCTGAATTACACTGCGTTTACCAACCTCATCTGTTACAAGGAATAAACCATGGGCGTGCTTAGTGAATTCAAGGCCTTCGCGGTCAAAGGGAATGTGGTCGACATGGCCGTCGGTATCATCATCGGCGCCGCCTTTGGCAAAATCGTTTCATCCTTTGTTGGCGACGTAATCATGCCACCCATCGGTTTGCTGATCGGCGGCGTCGACTTCAGCGACCTTGCCGTCACCCTCAAAGCGGCCGAAGGCGATGTGCCGGCCGTGGTGCTGGCCTACGGCAAATTCATTCAGACCGTGCTCGACTTCATCATCGTCGCCTTCGCGATATTCATGGGCGTCAAGGCGATCAACCGCCTGAAACGCGAAGAAGCCGAAGCACCGACCCTGCCGCCGGTGCCCACCAAGGAAGAAGAACTGCTGACCGAAATCCGCGACTTGCTCAAATCGCAGAATCGGCAACCCTGACCCCACACCACAAACGGCGCCCTGAGGCGCCGTTTTGCGTAGCTGACTTACCAGTAGTTTTCCACCGCCACCTGCCCGGGTCGCCGGCTCAGGCTCAGGTTGAGGCCGCGCTGTTTGAGCACCTGGCGTGTGTCATCGATCATCTGCGGATTGCCGCACAGCATTACCCGCGAAGACTCCGGCGTCAGCGCCAGCCCGGCTGCGCGTTCCAGTTCGCCGTTCTCGATCAGCGTAGTAATGCGATCATTCAGCGCCCCAGGGTGTTGCTCCCGGGTGACCACCGGAATGAACTGCAGTTTGCCGGCATGCTCGGCCAGGTAGTCGCGCTGCTCAAGGCCGGCAATCAAATCCAGATAAGCCAGCTCTTTGGCTTCACGCACCGAGTACACCAGCTTGATCGAATCGAATCGCTCCCAGGCCTCGAAGTCCTGCAGGATCGAGACGAACGGCGCAATGCCGGTACCGGTGGCCAGCAGCCACAGATCACGGCCATCAACAAAGCGATCCAGGGTCAGAAAGCCAAATGACTGGCGATCAATCAGCAAACTGTCGCCCGTTTTCAGGCGGCTCAGTTCACTGGTGAACTCACCACCCGGCACCACGATGGAAAAGAAATCCAGGTGCTCATCATGGGGGGCGCTGACCATGGAGTAGGCACGCCAGACCACACTCCCGTCCGCCTTGGTCACGCCGAGACGGGCAAACTGCCCGGAGCGGAAACGGAACCCCGGATCACGCGTGGTACGCAGGCTGAACAGGCTGGGGGTCAGCGGCTCGACGTCAAGCAACGTCTGGCGAGTGAAATTTTCAGCGCTGGCAGTCATGACTTGCTCCAAAAAACAGATACGCCCAGTGTCGCGCAAACGCGCGCAGATAAACACCGCTGGAATGTAGTGGCAAAAGCCGGTGACATGGCCGATGCGGCCGTGAACGGCCTTCTCGAGTAACCCCTTGCCGCCCAAGCCCTGTAGAATCACTGCTCTGTAAATCGCCGCCGACTGTGCCGCGTGCCCCTGCCTCAGAGCCTTAAGCCATGCCCTTGTTGACCAGCCCCTTCGCCGAACTCGACCTGCTCCGCCAGCCAGAGCAAGCCAACGACCCCTTGCAAGCCTTCGATGCGGCCGATGAGTACCTGTTGGAACACCTGGCTGAACAGGCACCCAGTGCCGCCACGCGCGTGCTGGTATTGAACGACAGTTTCGGCGCACTGGGCATTAGCCTGAGCCGCTACATGAACGTTATCAGCAGCGGTGACTCGCACCTGGCGCGGCTGGCCCTGGAAAAGAACCTGGTACGCAATGGCCAGCCGTTCGACAGCGTGCCGTTCATTCCCGCCAGCGCTCACTGGCAAGGGCCGTTCGACTGCGTGCTGTTGCGCGTACCCAAGACCCTGGCATTGCTCGAAGAACAATTGATTCGCCTGCACTCCCATCTGGCACCCGGTACCCAGGTGGTTGCTGGCGCGATGATCAAGCACTTGCCACGTGCTGCCGGTGATCTGCTGGAAAAGTACATAGGCCCGGTACAGGCATCGCTGGCGAAGAAAAAGGCTCGCCTGCTGATCGCCACGGCACAGGACAAAGGGCCGTTTGTCTCGCCCTACCCCACCCGCTATACCCTCGACACGCCTCGCCTGGAACTGCTCAATCACGCCAACGTGTTTTGCCGCGAAGGCCTGGACATCGGCACCCGCGCCTTCCTCCCGCACTTGCCCGACAACCTTGGAAGCGCCCGGGTTGCCGACCTGGGCTGTGGCAACGGCGTGCTCGCCATTGCCAGCGCCCTGAACAACCCGCAGGCGCAGTACACCTTGGTCGATGAGTCCTACATGGCGACCCAATCGGCACTGGAGAACTGGCACGCCGCGCTGGGCGATCGGGAAGTCAACGTGCGTGCCGACGACGGCCTGGCTGCACAGCCGGCACAGTCGCTTGACGTTGTGCTGTGCAACCCGCCCTTCCATCAGCAGCAGGTGGTCGGCGACTTCCTTGCCTGGCGCATGTTCCAGCAGGCCCGTGAAGCCTTGGTGGTTGGCGGAGCGCTGTACATCGTGGGTAACCGCCACCTGGGTTACCACAGCAAACTGGCGCGTTTGTTCCGCGGCGTCGAGCAAGTGGCGGCGACGCCAAAATTCGTGGTGCTCAAGGCACGCAAGTAATCACCGGGCCGCTGCCGTAACCCCACAAAAAAAGCCCTTCACAGCGCAAGCCGTGAAGGGCTGAAGTTCGCCGTAAGGCGAGATGGAAATGACGCGTTAGTGGGTGCTCAGACCTGCCGCTGCCATGAACATGCGCATCAGCCAGGCCACAATTCCCAGCGCCGTCACGCTCCCGGCCCAGATCACGGCCAGCCAGCCCAGCCGTTGCCAGAGCGGCTTTTTCTCTTCATCGACGGTTTGTTTGCCAGTCATGCGCGGGCCCTCCTAGTGGTAGCCATCCTCGTGGGTCACCTTGCCGCGGAACACGTAGTAGCTCCAGAAGGTGTAACCCAGGATGAACGGAATGATGAACAGCGCCCCCACCAGCATGAAACCCTGACTCTGCGGTGGCGCAGCCGCCTCCCAGATCGAGATCGATGGCGGGATGATGTTCGGCCACAAGCTGATGCCCAGGCCGCTGTAGCCCAGGAAGATCAGCGCCAGGGTCAACAGGAACGGGGTGTAGTGCGCATTGCGTGCCACGGCCTTGAGCAATCCGTACAGGGTCACCAATACCAGGATCGGCACCGGCAGGAACCAGAACAGGTTGGGCAGGGTAAACCAGCGCGAGGCAATTTCCGGGTGAGCCAGCGGCGTCCAGATACTGACGATACCGGTCACTGCCAACAACACCAGGGCCAATGGCCGCGCCAGATCATGCATCTGCAGTTGCAGCCTGCCTTCGGTTTTCATGATCAGCCAGGTGCAGCCGAGCAAGGCATAAGCAACGATCAGCCCCAGGCCACAGAACAGGCTGAACGGCGTCAGCCAGTCGAGGGAACCGCCGACAAAACTGCGGTCGACCACCTTGAAGCCTTCGATGAAGGCACCCAGAGCCACGCCCTGGAAGAATGTCGCCGCCAGCGAACCGCCGATAAACGCCTTGTCCCATAGGTGACGTTTTTCGGCAGTGGCCTTGAAGCGGAACTCGAAGGCCACACCGCGGAAGATCAAGCCGACCAGCATCAGCATCAACGGCAGGTAAAGTGCCGAAAGCACCACCGCATAGGCCAGCGGGAAGGCGCCGAACAGCGCCGCCCCGCCCAGTACCAGCCAGGTTTCGTTACCGTCCCAGACCGGCGCGACAGTGTTCATCATCACGTCACGGTCCTGTTCGCCTTTGACGAAGGGGAAAAGAATGCCGATCCCCAGGTCGAAACCATCCATGACCACGTACATCATGATGCCGAAGATGATGATCACGGCCCAGATCAGTGGAAGATCAATACCCATGACTCAGTTCCCCTTGCTCAGGCTGGTGTGCTGACCATCGTCGTGATCGTCATCGGCAGCAGAAAGCGGCCGTGCAGGCGTACGGTGCTGGCCCGGCCCACCGGTGATGGTTTCCTCGCCTTCGCCAGTTTTCGGCCCCTTGCGCACCAGTCGCATCATGTACCCCAGGCCCGCACCGAACAGGGCGAAATAGACCACCACGAACATCACCAGAGTGACGCCCAGCTGGGTATAGCTATGGTTGGAGACCCCATCGGCAGTACGCATCAGGCCATAAACGACCCAGGGCTGACGGCCGATCTCGGTGGTGAACCAGCCGGCAAGGATTGCGATCAGGCCGGACGGCCCCATCCACAGGGTCAGGTAGAGGAACGGCCGCGAGCTGTAGATCCTGTCGCGCTTGCGCAGCCACAAGCTCCACAGGCCGACAAAGATCATCAACATCCCCAGGCCGACCATGATCCGGAACGACCAGAACACCACCGTGGAGTTAGGCCGGTCTTCTTTCGGGAACTCCTTCATCGCCGGTACTTGCTTGTCCAGGCTGTGGGTCAGGATCAGGCTGCCCAGGGCCGGAATTTCCAGTTTGTAGCGGGTGGTTTCGGCCTCCATGTCTGGAATGCCGAAGAGGATCAGCGGAGTCGGCTCGTCACCGACATTTTCCCAGTGACCTTCAATGGCGGCGATTTTCACCGGCTGGTGCTTGAGGGTGTTCAAGCCATGGAAGTCACCGATGACGGCCTGTATCGGCGCAACAATCAGGGCCATCCACATTGCCATCGAGAGCATCTTGCGGATCGCCGGGTTGTCACGCCCGCGCAGCAGGTGCCAGGCCGCCGAAGCGCCAACGAAAAACGCGGTGGCAACGAAGGCCGCGGTGGCCATGTGCAGCAGCCGGTACGGGAACGACGGGTTGAAGATCACCGCGAACCAGTCCACCGGGACCACCACGCCATTGACGATTTCGTAGCCCTGCGGGGTTTGCATCCAGCTGTTGGAGGCGAGAATCCAGAAGGTGGAAATGATGGTGCCGATCGCCACCATGACGGTTGCGAAGAAGTGCAGGCCTCGTCCGACACGGTTCCAGCCAAAGAGCATGACGCCCAGGAAGCCAGCCTCGAGGAAGAAGGCGGTAAGCACTTCATAGGTCAGCAGCGGTCCGGTGATGGAGCCGGCGAAGTCGGAGAACTTGCTCCAGTTAGTGCCGAACTGATAGGCCATGACCAGGCCAGACACTACCCCCATACCGAAATTCACGGCAAAGATTTTCGACCAGAAATGGTAAAGGTCGCGGTAGACACTGTTATTGGTTTTGAGCCACATCCCTTCGAGTACCGCCAGGTAACTCGCCAGGCCAATGGTGATGGCCGGAAACAGGATGTGAAAGGACACGGTAAACGCGAACTGAATTCGGGCGAGATCTAGAGCCTCTAATCCGAACATAGTGCTTCCTCTGTCAGGTAATCCGGCGTCAGGCGTTACGCCTTGGCGCCAACTGCCCCCACGGTAGTTGAGTGCGGCGAGTTGGAATTGTTCTAAAAACATCACAACGCAGGGAATTCGACCGTATGGCCAACCGTTGCGGATGAAACTATTGATCTGGATCAACGGTTGCCAGAAAGGATAGTCCTGAACCGTCCGCGCAGTTGTGTGGTTCATTGCCGCAGATCAGTTGTCACCTTTTTTGTGCGCCCCAAAACAGTGCACGAAACGCAACTTTGGCAAACTCCTCGCAACCGCTTGTTACAAACTAGTGATAATCTGCGCAGCCGTTCCCCTCGCCGAGGCGCTGTTTCGCCGATGTCAGACCAGCCGCTGTTGTTGCGCCAGCACCGTCCCTTCCTTGCGTTCTGGTTGGCGCGCGTGTGTACCGCCAGTGGTTTTCAGATGCTCACCGTGGCCATTGGCTGGCACCTCTATCAGTTGACTGGCAACGTGCTGGACCTGGGCCTGGTGGGCCTGGTGGAGTTCGCCCCGCGGGTGCTGTTCATGCTGCACACCGGGCACGTCGCTGACCGCTATGACCGGCGGCGCGTGGCGGCGCTGTGCCAGAGTGCGCAGGCCTTGATTGCACTGGCGCTGGTGATCGGCAGCAGCACCGACAATGTCAGCCGCGAGCTGATCTTCATCCTCGCCTTCCTGCTGGGCAGCACCCGCTCTTTTGAAATGCCGGCTACCCAGGCACTGTTGCCGAACGTCGTCCCCAGCGCGTTGTTTCCGCGTGCTGTGGCCGCCTCGGCGTCGGCCATGCAATCAGCGACCATCGTCGCGCCGGCAGTCGGCGGATTTCTGTATGCCCTTGGCAGTACCTGGGTGTACGGCCCGACCGTGCTGCTGTATGTGACGGCCTGCCTGCTGACCTTGAGCCTCAAGGTCCGCCCGCAACACCCGCAGCAAGGGCGCGCGAGCCTGGACTCGCTGCTGGCCGGCATCCGCTTTATCCGCAGTCGCCCGGACATTCTCGGCGCCATTTCCCTGGACTTGTTTGCCGTGCTGCTGGGCGGCGCCACCGCGCTGTTGCCGGTATTCGCCAAAGACATCCTGCTGACCGGCCCCTGGGGCCTGGGGCTACTGCGCTCGGCCCCGGCCGTGGGTGCCTTGCTGATGTCACTGTGGTTGGCGCGCTTTCCGGTGGAACGCAATGTCGGCCGGGTGATGTTCACCGCCGTGGGAATCTTCGGTGTAGCGACCATTGCCTTCGGCCTGTCGACCTCGTTCTGGTTTTCCCTGGCCGTCCTCGCGGTGCTGGGCGCTGCCGACATGATCAGCATGGTGATTCGCGGTGCCTTCGTGCAACTGGAGACGCCGGACGAAATGCGTGGCCGGGTCAGCGCGGTGAACGGGCTGTTCATCGGTGCGTCGAACCAGCTAGGTGAGTTCGAATCGGGGCTGACCGCGCACTGGTTCGGCACGGCGCCAGCGGTGGTGCTGGGTGGCGTCGGAACCCTGCTGGTGACCGGGGTGTGGATCAAGCTGTTTCCAACTCTGGCCGGGCGCGATCATATGCACACCCGGGCCCGGTAGGCACGTCACACACCTAGCTGAGCCGCCACCCGCTTGTGCACCGCCCTACCCGCCACCTGCTCGACCAGCGTCAGGGCAAACGCCAACGCCGCTGCCGAACCCTGGGCAGTGATGCAATTGCCGTCCACCACCACCGGCTGATCGACGAAACTGCAACCGGACAACCGCTGGCTGACATCCGGATGACAGGTCATGCGTCGTTGACGCAACAGACCGAACGCCTGCAACACCAAGGGGCCTTCGCCAATCGCGGCAAAAAAACTGCCGGCTTTGGCCTGATCCACCACCCGCTGGTTCAGCGGTTGATGCGCCGCCATGTGCTGCACACCTTTCTCACCGCCGGGCAACACAATCAGGTCGAACGGCTGGGCAAGCAGGTCCACCAGCATGCCGTCGGCCGTCAGGCGCGTGCCACGGGCGCACGTGAGCATCCGCCGCCCCTCGATACTGGCCACCACCACCTCCACCTCGGCGCGGCGCAACACGTCGATCAAGGTCACGCATTGCAAGTCATCGACGCCTTCAGCTACTACGATCAATGCTCTGTGGCTCATGGGCGTTCTCCTGTGTCTGTCTTTCAAGCGTAGTTGATCGGAAAAACACCCTGAAACTGCGTACATCTGCTGTGTATCGCGACATTAATTACCGCCGGGCGAGCATGCTGGTATGATGCGCGGCTTTTTTCCGACCCAGGCAAATTCCACACACCACCCGCGAGGGGCTGTGCTTTGCTGATGGGGTCGATACATTCACGGCGCCGGGGCGCGCCACGGGGAGCAGGCATGCTGGAAAGGCTGTTTCAACTAAAGGCACACAACACCAACGTGCGCACCGAGATTCTTGCGGGCGTCACCACCTTCCTGGCCATGGCCTACATCCTGTTCGTCAACCCGAGCATCCTCGGCGAAACCGGCATGGACAAAGGCGCGCTGTTTGTCGCCACGTGCCTGGCAGCGGCCATCGGCTCGACCACCATGGGCCTGATCGCCAACTACCCGATCGCCCTGGCGCCGGGCATGGGCCTGAACGCGTTCTTCACCTACACGGTGGTCCTGCACATGGGCCACACCTGGCAGGTGGCACTGGGTGCGGTGTTCATTTCGGCGGTGCTGTTCTTTCTGTTGTCGATCTTTCGTATCCGCGAATGGATCGTCAACAGCATCCCGTTGCCGCTGCGCTCGGCCATTGCTGCGGGTATCGGCCTGTTCCTGGCACTGATCGCCCTGCACAATGCCGGTATCGTCGTCGATAACCCGGCCACGCTGGTAGGCCTTGGCGACCTCAAGCAACCGGCGCCGATTCTCGCCACCCTGGGCTTTTTCCTGATCGTCGCCCTTGAAGCCATGAAGGTCCGTGGCGCGGTGCTGATCGGCATCCTGGCGGTGACCGTGACCTCCATCGTAATGGGCTTCACACCGTTCGCCGGTGTGGTTTCGATGCCGCCATCGCTGGCGCCGACGTTCCTCCAGCTGGACATCAAGGGCGCTCTGGATGTGGGCCTGATCAGCGTGATCTTCGCCTTCCTGTTCGTCGACCTGTTCGACAACTCCGGCACCCTGATCGGCGTCGCCAAGCGCGCCGGCCTGATGCGCAAGGACGGCCACATGCCGAAAATGGGCCGCGCGCTGATCGCCGACAGTACTGCCGCCATGGCCGGTTCCCTGCTGGGCACCTCGACCACCACCAGCTACATCGAATCGGCAGCGGGCGTGAGTGCTGGCGGCCGTACCGGCCTGACCGCCATCGTGGTCGCCATCCTGTTCCTGCTGGCGCTGTTTTTTGCCCCGCTGGCCGGTAGCGTTCCTGCTTTCGCCACCGCCCCGGCCTTGCTGTTCGTCGCCGTGCTGATGGCGTCTGGCCTGGCGGAAATAAACTGGGACGACGTCACCGAAGCCGCCCCCGTGGTGATCACCGCGCTGGCGATGCCACTGACCTACTCGATCGCCAACGGCATCGCGTTCGGTTTCATCTCCTGGACGGCGATCAAACTGCTCTCCGGCCGTCGTGGTGACCTGAACCCGGCGCTGGTTATCCTGTCGATCCTGTTCGTAATCAAGTTGGGCTGGTTCAACGCATGAGTGCTGTTTTAGACCCTTCGACCTACACCCAGCAGCTCGACGCCAAGGCCGCCCGCCTGCGTGAGTTGCTGGCACCATTTGACGCCCCGGAGCCTGCGGTATTCGACTCCCCGCGCGAGCACTATCGCTTGCGCGCCGAGTTCCGCCTGTGGCGCGAGAACGAGCAGCGCTTCTATGCGATGTTCGCCCCGGGCGAAAAGCACACGCCAATCCTGATCGAAGACTTCCCCATTGCCAGCCTGCGCATCAATGAATTGATGCCGCGGCTGAAGGCCGCCTGGATGGCCAGCTCGGCGCTGAGCTTCAAACTTTTCCAGGTGGAATTCCTCACCACCCTGGCGGGCGATGCGATGATCACCCTGTGCTACCACCGGCCGCTGGATGAGCACTGGGAAACGGCTGCGCAGCAACTGGCCAGCGACCTGGGCGTGAGCATTATCGGACGCTCCAAAGGCAAGCGCGTGGTGATCGGCCGTGACTACGCGGTTGAAGAGCTGCAGATCGCCGGACGCAGCTTTCGCTACCGCCAGCCAGAAGGCGCCTTTACCCAGCCCAACGGTGCGGTGAACCAGAAGATGCTCAACTGGGCCTATGAGGCCCTGGGCGAGCGTCAGGACGACTTGCTGGAGTTGTACTGCGGCAATGGCAACTTCACGCTGCCGCTGGCCACCCGCGTACGCAAGGTGCTGGCCACCGAGATCAGCAAGACGTCGGTAAATGCTGCATTGCACAACCTCGCCGACAACGCGGTGGACAACGTGCGTCTGGTGCGCCTGTCAGCCGAAGAGTTGACCGAGGCGCTGAATGAAGTGCGGCCGTTCCGTCGCCTGGAAGGCATCGACCTGAAGAGCTACGACTTCGGCAGCGTCTTCGTCGACCCGCCCCGTGCCGGCATGGACCCGGACACCTGTGAACTGACCCGGCGCTTCGATAACATCCTGTACATCTCTTGCAACCCGGAAACCCTGGCAGCGAACATCGCCCAGTTGCACGATACGCACCGTATCGAACGCTGTGCGCTGTTCGACCAGTTCCCCTACACCCATCACATGGAAAGCGGGGTGTTGCTGGTTCGGCGTTGATTCACGTGTTGCGGGCGTCGGCTCCCCCGGCGCCCACAACATGCTGTTAACCTCAAGGAGCACTGCCCCGATGGACCAGTTCAGCGCCATGCAGGCCTTCCGTCGGGTCGTCGAGCAGGGCAGCTTCAGTGCTGCAGCAAACCTCACAGGCCAATCCCACACGGTGCTGTCGCGCCAGGTGAAAAACCTCGAGCGCCAGTTCGGCAGCCAATTGCTGAACCGCACCACCCGCCGCCTGCAACTGACCGAAGCGGGCACCCTGTTCTACCGCCACTGCGTAGAAATTCTCGATCAGATGGACGCCATGACCCTGGAGCTTTCCGAGCACCAGCAGCAACCGTGTGGCACCTTGCGCCTGAGCGTATCCAGCGCCTTTGGTGAACTGGAACTGGGGCATTGGCTACCGGGCTTCGTCGAACGTTTCTCCCTGCTGCAGATCGAGCTGAGCTGCACGGACCGCTTCGTCGACATGCTCGAAGAGGGCATCGACCTGTGCCTGCGGGTGACCGACCATCTGCCGGACTCAAGCCTGGTAGCACGCACACTGGCGCCGAGCGATGTGGTACTGGTGGCAGCGCCGTCGTACCTCAAGCGCTTGCCGACGCAGATGACCGCCGACAATCTGGGCGAGCACCCGTTGCTCGGTTACAACCGTCTCGCGCAACCGCAACGCCTGCGATTGACGGGCCCCACGGGCAGTCAGCGCGATGTGCTGATGCCCACGAGGGTCAGTGCCAATTCACCGATGGCCTTGCGTGCGGCAGCCATTGCCGGGCTGGGTATTGCCAGTTTTGATCGATTCATCGTTCACGATGCGTTGCAGGATCAGCGCCTGGTGCAACTGCTGCCGGACTGGCAGCAACCGGCGCGCACCCTGTATGCGCTGTATCCGCAAAGCCGCTACCTCGCGCCCAAGGTCCGGGCACTGCTGGATTATGTGCAGGACTACTATCGCCTGCCGCGCTGGCCGACGTAATTTGTGCTGATATCGCACAAGTCATGGCCATTTGTGTGCGTATTTCTGCAGAACCCGTTCCCTTAACCTTCGTTCAACTCAACCAACGAAGGTTCCTGCCATGAAAACCCTGAACATCACCCTGGCCAGCCTTGCCCTGGCCGTCTTTACCGCTGGCGCGGTGGCCCAGAGCAAGCCTGCTGCAGACGGGCTGGTTTCGTACCCCAAGCCCTCCCTGCAGTGGCAGGATGTGCCCGGCACCCACGGCGCGGTCAGCTACGCCAACACCGAAGGCGATCTCTTCGGCAAAGGCGACTACTCGGCCTTTGTCACCTTCAAGGCCGGTACCGACAACGGCCTGCACACCCACGGCAAAAGCCTGCCGACGGTAGTCCTGAAAGGCACCTTCTACGCTGTTATCGACAAGGTCCGCACCGAGTACCCGGCCGGCTCGTACTACAACCTGCCCGCCAACCTGGTGCATGAAAGCGGCTGCACTGCCGCTGCCGATTGCCTGCTGTTCCAGTACCAGAGCGACGCGTTCGACCTGGTGCCGGCAAAAGGCTGATCAGCCTCGCCCCCGACACAACAGCAGCGGTACTTGCTGGTCGTCATCCGTCAACGCCCCGTGATGCCCACGCCACTGGCTGGCGTGCGGCTCTACTTCGCTGCGGATGATCCCGCCAGCGCCGGTTGGCACCACGATCAGGTCGCCAATGTGTGCTTCGGCCTGGCTCAGCATCACGTCACCAAACAGGCCCTTGGCAATCGCCTGGGCCTTGCTCCAGACCCTGTAGCCCTCCCCCAGGTGATCTTGCCAACGCTGGTGCACGCGATCTTGCTGGTGCTCACAGGTGTACAGGTAGCGGGCGCGGATATCACCGGCAATGGCCCGAACACCCTCCTGCAATGCCGGCTCAAGGTCAAAATCACGGACCTGCTCGTTGTCCAGCGCGAGCATGCCATGGTCGGCAATTGCCATCAGTTGAACCTGCTCAGGCAACGCGTAGGCGATGCTCCGGGCCAGGTGGTCGGCCGTTTCCAGCTGTTTGATCCACTCGGGCGAGCCGGGGCCGAACAGGTGCCCGGCAAAATCCAGGTCGCCAAAATAAGCAAAGCAGAAAGCAGGCTCGCCCGTGGTCAGCGCGGCATTGATCAGACCCGGATAAGCGTCATAGGCAGGGGCCGGGAGAATCTGCCCGGCCTTGTAGATCGCCTGGCTGAACGCTGAGTTGGCATACCGCCCGAGCATCACCGTGCTGATGGCAATGCCCTGCGCACTGGCAAGGCTCCAGGCATCGGGAGGGGTGATAAATGCTGCGGGCGCCGGTGCTGCGCTCGGCTGCGCTTGCGCGTGAAAGGCAGCAGTGGTCCAGGACAACGGAGACAGCTCGGTCTGCTCGTCGAGGGCAAAACTGCAGCCGACAATGCCATGTGCACCGCTGCCCAGCCCTGTGGTGACCGAGGTCAGGCTTGTAGCCGTAGTGGCTGGAAATCCGCAGCGAAAGTAGCCATCAGGCTGCATCAGCGAAGCCAGGAACGGGGCATGTCGGGCGTGGGCGCTCAACAGGTTCCAGCCCAGGCCATCAACCAAAAACAGGCACGTCGCGTGCGTGCGCTCGAGCTTGAAACTGTTGCGAAACCCCTGACACCCCAGGGCAGCGAAGGTCGACTGGGTGAGCGTGGCCAGGCCCGGCCACGTTTCCCTTTGCAACTGCGGATCGCTCAACGGCATGGCCATGTCTCCGTTCATGGTCGGGTGCAAAGCATCAGGTGTAGCACAGGCTGTGCGATCAGCGCACAGAAAAGCGTTGCATGGCGGATTCGGCGATTGACCAAATTAACCATTCGGTACATTTTCAATGTCAGTCGCTTACCAAGAACAATAACGGAGTTTCCCATGCATTCGGCCCCTCCTTTCGGCATCCTCGCCGGTTTGATCGGCGCAGGTATCCAGGCCTCGCGTACCCCGGCACTGCACGAGCGCGAAGGCCGCGCCCAAGGCCTCAACTACCTGTACCGGCTGATTGACCTCGACCAGCTCAAACTCGACAGCAGCGCGCTCGAGCAATTGCTCACTGCGGCTGAATCGATGGGCTACACCGGCCTGAACATCACCTTCCCGTGCAAACAGGCGATATTACCCCTGCTCGACGACCTGTCGCCCGAGGCCAGAGGCATCGGCGCGGTCAACACGGTGGTGCTCAGGGAAGGCAAACGTATCGGTCACAACACCGATTGCCTGGGCTTTGCCGAGGGCTTTCGCCGCGGGCTGAACGATGCACCGCGCCGCCAGGTGGTACAGATGGGCGCTGGCGGTGCCGGGGCTGCGGTAGCTCATGCTCTGCTGGCTGAAGGTGTCGAACAGCTGACCGTATTCGACGTCGAAACGGCGCGCGCCCAGGCCTTGGTGGACAACCTCAATGCGCACTTCAGCGGCGCCCCTGCCCGCGTCGGCCATGACCTGGCCAGTGCATTGATCGAAGCCGATGGCCTGGTCAACACCACGCCCATGGGCATGGCCAAACTGCCGGGCATGCCGGTGCCCAAAGCGTTGCTGCGGGCGGAGTTGTGGGTGGCGGAAATTGTCTACTTCCCGCTGGAGACTGAACTGCTAAGGGAAGCCCGAGCCTTGGGCTGCCGCACCCTGGACGGGTCGAACATGGCCGTGTTTCAGGCAGTGAAAGCGTTTGAGCTGTTCAGTGGCGTGCAGGCCGATGCGGGGCGCATGCTCCAGCACTTCAACAGCCTCGGCGCCTGAACGCCTGCTTGGGCCGCATCGCGGCCCATTCGGCTTATGCCTGCAAAAACTTCAACACCGACTCGCAGATCATCTCGCGGTGACGCTGCTTGATCGCCGCCTCTTCGAAATCAACCTGGAAGATTTCGCCAAAGGTGTGACGGTTCGATACCCGGTAAAAGCAGAACGAACTGATCAACAGGTGCACATCCAGCGCGTCCAGCCCTTGACGGAACACGCCTTCGGCTGCCCCGCGGCGCAGGATTTCATCCAGCGCGGTGAGTACGGTCTTGTTCATCGAGCGAATGGCCGAAGAACGCTTCACGTACTCGCCGTGGTGCATGTTCTCGTTGCAGACGATGCGCACGAAGTCGACATTCAGATCATGGTGATCGAAGGTGAACTCCACCAGGCGACGGATACCCATGCGCGGTTCCAGTTCAGCCAGGTGCAGATTGCTTTCGGTGTTGCGGATATCACCGTAGAGTTTCTCCAGCACCTCGACGTACAACTGCTCCTTGCTGTTGAAGTAGTAGTAGATCATGCGCTTGGAGGTCTGGGTGCGCTCGGCGATTGCATCCACACGGGCACCGGCCAGCCCCTGCTGGACGAACTCAGTGATGGCCGCCTGCAGAATGCTCTCGCGGGTCTTTTCCGGGTTGTTCTTGCGACCCTTGCGCTGCGCCGGTTCAGGGACAGCGAAGGGTGCTGGTGTAGTTGTCATACGGGACTCGTGGCCAACGGTTAACGCGGTGATTATGAGCCCCGAGGGAACAGGAAGAAAGCCTGTCGACTCGCGCCTTATAAACGGGCCTGGGTCGGTGCTCCGGCCCGCGCCTTGGCCATTGCAGCAAGGCGCACGGCCACGTTGGCAGCACCGTAGCCGCTGTAACCATTACGCCGCTGCAAGACTTCGAAGAAGAAGCGCTCTTCGAACGGCTCGGTGTACACGTGAAACAACTCGCCGCCTTGGGCATCGCGGTCATACAACACGTTGTAGTAGGCCAGTTCGCTGAGGAACTCGTCGTCGAAATCAAAGCGCGCGGCGAGGTCGTCGTAATAATTGAGCGGAATGTCGAGCAACGCCACGCCCGCCTCCTTGGCCTGCTTGACCGCGGCAAAGATGTCGTCGCACTCAAAGGCGATGTGATGCACACCTGAACCACGATAGTGCGACAGCGCATGAGCGATGGCGGTGTTGCGATTTTCCGAGATGTTCAACGGCAGGCGAATCGAGCTGCAACGGCTGCGCAGGGCGCGGCTCTTTACCAGGCCGTAAGGGTCCGGCAACACCACTTCGTCATCGGCGGTGAAGTCCAGCAGGCTCTTGTAGAACAGCGCCCAGCTGTCCAGGCCATCGGCCGGCAACGCCAGGGCCATATGGTCGATACGGGTAAGACCGAGGCTGTTGACCGAGGGCTGCAACTGGCTGAAGTCGGTGTCGTAGATGGTCCGGCCTTGCGCATCCTGGTCGACCAGGTAGATCAGGCTGCCATCGGGTGCACGCACTGCCGCCAGTTCCCGTTCGTTGGGCCCGACCAGGCCCCGGTAAGGCTGGCCGTGAAAGGCCACGGCACGCGCCAGGGCCTGGGCACTGTTCCTGACCCGGATGGCCGTGGCGCACAGGGACGGGCCGTGACTTTCGAAAAAGTTGTGGGCAAACGAATACGGTTCGGCGTTGAGGATGATGTTGATATCGCCTTGGCGCAACAAGCTGACGTTCTTCGAACGGTGCACACCGGCACGGGTGAACCCGAGTCGCTCAAGCCAGTTGCCAAGCTTGGCGCCCAGCGCATCGTCCACGGCAAACTCGAGAAACTCGATGCCGTCGTAAGCGCTCGCAGCCGGCGGCGCAAACAGCAGATCATCCTGCGGTGCTTGCGCTTGTTGCTCAAGGCGCAGACGGGTTTTTTCCTCCAGATACAGCAACGAGCGCAGGCCATCGGCAGCGTTCGCCCGTGGCGGCGCGGCGCGGAAACCGTCATTGAAGATTTCCAGCGACAGCGGCCCACGGTACCCCGTGGCCAGAATCGGTGCGAGGAAACCCGCAAGGTCGAACTCACCCTGCCCCGGGAAGCAGCGGAAATGCCGGCTCCACTCCAGCACATCCATCGCCAGTATGGGTGCGTCGGCCATTTGCACGAAGAAGATCCTGTCACCGGGGATCTGGGCAATTGCCTGGGGATCGCCCTTGATCGACAGCGTATGGAAACTGTCGAGAATCATCCCGAGGCTTGAATGATCAGCGGCCTTAACGATGTCCCACACCTGCTCCCAGGTGTTTACATGACGTCCCCAGGCCAACGCCTCGTAGCCAATACGCAGATCGCGTGCGCCGGCACGCTCGGCCAGCAGGCGCAGATCATCGACCAGCACCTGGCGGTCGCCCAGTGAGTCGGCCGCAACGTTGCTGCACACCAGCACCAGATCGGTGCCCAGTTCCTGCATCAGATCGAATTTGCGTTCGGCCCGATCGAGGTTGCGCGCCAGGCGGTCGCGGCGGCAGCCTTCGAAGTCACGGAACGGCTGAAACAGGGTGATCGCCAGCCCCAGGTCGGCACAGCGCTGACGAATTTCGCGCGGGCTGCCGGCGTAGTAGAGCAAGTCGTTTTCGAAGATCTCGACCCCGTCAAAGCCTGCGGCGGCAATGGCTTCGAGTTTTTCAGGCAAGGTACCGCTCAAGGATACGGTGGCAATCGAACGCTGCATTTTTATGGCTCCGTAGGGTAGGCAAAACCCGGATGCTGCAATTATTGGCGGCGAACATTTTTTGCTCAATCAAAAAGGTACTAACCAGTTAGTTTTGTGTTCGATTATCGCCCATAATAGCGTTCTACGAATTGACCCTTTTTTGACCACAGGCGCACCATTTCGACACGGGGCAGTGCTGCTGAAGGACCAAAAGTTCGTCGGCACCTGTCATTGATAACGACGGCGAGCATCCCGACGTCCTTAGCGTTGCGTAGTCCAGGCTTGACCCATAAACATAAAAATACGGGTAACCCTCCCATGATCCATTCGCACAGCACCCGCATGGCCCAGCCGCTGGCCAGCACCCCGCACGCCGGCATCGGCGACAAGATCCGTGGCGCCATGGCAGTCGGCAAGACCCGTTGGGCGATGCTCGCCCTGGTGTTCTTCGCCACTACCCTGAACTACATCGATCGCGCCGCACTGGGCGTCATGCAGCCAATCCTGGCCAAGGAAATGAGCTGGACGGCGATGGATTACGCCAACATCAACTTCTGGTTTCAGGTCGGCTATGCCATCGGCTTCGTGCTGCAAGGCCGCCTGATCGACCGGATCGGCGTCAAACGCGTGTTCTTCTTCGCCGTGCTGCTCTGGAGCCTGGCCACCGGCGCCCACGGCCTGGCGACCTCGGCGGTGGGCTTTATGGTCTGCCGGTTCATTCTTGGCCTGACCGAAGCGGCCAACTACCCCGCGTGCGTCAAGACCACCCGCCTGTGGTTCCCGGCTGGCGAACGGGCGGTGGCCACCGGCATTTTCAACGCCGGCACCAACGTTGGCGCGATGTTCACCCCCATGCTGCTGCCGCTGATCCTCACCGTCTGGGGCTGGCAGGCTGCGTTCATGGGCATGGCTGCACTGGGCCTGGTGTGGGTGACTTTCTGGGGCCTGAAGTACTTCAACCCGGAAGACCACCCCACTGTCAGCAAAGCCGAACTGGCCTACGTTCAGAGTGAGCAAGAGCCCGACCAGGCGCGCGTGCCGTTCTCACGCATCCTGCGTATGCGTGGCACCTGGGCGTTTGCCCTGGCCTACTCGATGACCGCACCAGTGTTCTGGTTCTACCTGTACTGGCTGCCGCCGTTCCTCAACCAGCAGTACAACCTGGGCATCAGCGTGACCCAGATGGGCATTCCACTGATCGTCATCTACCTCAGCGCCGACTTCGGCAGCATCGGTGGCGGTATCCTCTCATCGTTCCTGATCGGCCGTGGCATGGCCCCGGTCAAGGCCCGGCTGTTGTCGATGCTGCTGTTTGCACTGACCATCATCAGCGTGATCTTCGCCGCGGGCGCCAGCAGCCTGTGGGTTGCGGTGCTGGCCATTTCCCTGGCGATTGCCGCGCATCAGGCCTGGACTGCCAACATCTGGAGCCTGGTGATGGACTACACGCCCAAGCACATGATGAGCACCGTGTTCGGTTTTGGCGGCATGTGCGCCGCTATCGGCGGGATGTTCATGACCCAGATCGTCGGCTACATCCTGACCACCACGAACAACAACTACACCGTGCTGTTCACCATCATCCCGGCGATGTACTTCATCGCCCTGACCTGGATGTACCTGATGGCGCCACGCAAAGTGCCGAAAGTCGAAGCCTAAGGCTTGCGCTGCAACCAGGCAGCGCCCAGCCCGCTCAGGCAGATCAAGGCAATACCGACCAGCCCGGCCATGTCCGGGCTGTGTCCGAACAGCACCAGGCCGAGAATCCCGGCGAACACGATCTGGCAGTAACTGAACGGCGCCAGCATGGCCGGCGGCGCATGCCGGAAGGCCTGGGTCAGAAACAGGTGCGCGGTCATCCCGCAGGTGCCCAGCGCAATCGCCATGACGCCATGAAGCAGACTCGGCGTTTGCCAGAACATCGGTACGATGGCACTCATCACCAGCGTATTGAGCAAGCCGGTAAAGAAGTTGCTGGTAGTGGGGCTATCGGTTTGGCTGAGCATTCGCGTCAGCAATTGGTAGAAACAAAAGCACATCGCCGAGCCAAAAGGCAGCAGCACCGCGGGCGTGAACAGCGCGCCGCCCGGGTGAATGATCACCGTCACCCCGACAAAGCTCACCAGCACTGCCACCCACTGCCCGCGGGTCACCCGCTCGCCCAGCAGCGGCAATGACAGGGCCGTGACCAGCAACGGCGCAAGGAAGTTGACCGCCGTGGCTTCGGCCAGCGGGATGTACTGCAGGGCCGTGGTGAACAACAGGCTGGTGCCCAGCAGGCACAACGCGCGCAACGTCTGCAGGCCCGGCCGCCGGGTGCGCAAAACGCGTAACCCGGACTGCGGCAGGAAGATCGCCATCATCAACAGGGTGTGCACCAGGTAGCGCGCCCAGACTACCCAGAGAATCGGATAGAACCCCGCCAGGTACTTGGACAAGGCGTCATGGCTGGCAAACAGGAAGGTCGCCAGCACTACCAGAAGAATGCCCCGCAGTGGCTGGCTGGGATCGGTAAGCGCAGTGGGACGGGGCATGAAATGAGCTCGTAGGTTAATGCTGCGCCAGCAGCGTGCGGGTCTTGTCCAGGGCCATTTGTGCCCGCTGCAGGGCACTGACACCCTGTTCGTACAACTGCCGGGTCGGTATCTCCAGACTCAGCGCAATCCCGGCTGGCAAGCTGCTCAACAATCCAGCTAGATCACAATCGCCATCACCGGGGAAGCGCCGTTCGTTACGCGCCTGACGCAAAATCTCTGCCATGTCATCAGGACGCGGTCCCGCCACATCGCACAGTTGAGCATATCGCAGACGCGTTGGCGCCACCTCGCGCAAGTCACCCAGGGACGACGCCGAGCGATCGAAGTGGAAGGCATCCACCAGCACGCAGCCATTGTCGCGGCCAGCCTGTTCGACGACACGCAGCGCCTGGGTCAGGTTGCGCGCATCGGTCCAGGGCATGAACTCCAGGTGCGGGTGCAAACCATAGCGCCCAGCCAGATCACACAAGGCAGCGAAGTTGTCGGTCATGCGCTGTTCGTCAGGGTCGTTACCCGCCACCAGCAGTTCGCTCGCACCGAAGTCGGCGCCCACCGCCAGCAGCGCCTCGAAGTCGGCGACGCGGGTTTCCGGCTTGAGCCGCAGTATCTCCACGTCCAGCACCTGAATGCCGGTATCACGTAGACGCGCAGCGGTACGCCGACGCAAGCCGGCATCCGCCACCAGGGGAAAGTGATGCTCCTCGGCGGTCGCCGGTTCCAGACGCAAGCCTACGTGGCTGTAGCCGGCACGCGCGGCCACTTCAACCATGTCCTCGGGTGACAGCTCAAGCACTGTCAGGGCAGCGAGGGACATCACGCGTTGAGTCATTGTTGTTATCTCGGCATATGAATTTGCATTATTTAGAACTTAGTTCCATTTTCAAATCAAGTAAAAAAATAGCAGCCCTGCCCTGACTGCAGGTGGGCCGCTTCAAGGAACAGGGGTTAAACGAACAACTCTGACGCAGGGCTCGCGGCCGACAGCTCTGCCGTGGCGGCCAGCAGCATCGGCGCCAGTTCATGCATGCGCGCCTCATCGATCCGTGCACTGGGCCCCGCCACACTGAGCACACCCACCGCATGGCCATCCAGCGGATGACGCACCACCGCTGCCAGCGCCGAGGTACCGACCGCCGAGCTTTCCACCACCCACGCGTAGCCAAGCTCGCGCGCCATGCGCAGGCGCTCGAGCAGTTCGGCATTGGAGGCCGGGGCGTTGGGCCCGAAGTCCTCCCGCCGGGCAATGCCCTGGCGCTCGACCAACAGCAACGCCTGGGCATCGCTGAGGCTCGACAACCAGGCATGCCCGGAGGCGGTATAGAACAGCGGCGCCTCACGACCCATGTCAGGGTCGTAGCGCAGGCCGGAACGCGCGCCCTGGGCCTTGGCAATCCAGGTCAGGCGGTCGTCTTCAATCACCCCCAGGCGCACCAGCTCGCCGCTTTGCAAGGCCAGTTGATCGAGTATCGGCTGCACCACGTCGGCGCCACTGGTGGCGAGGTAGCGAAAGCCCATGGCCACCAGCCGGGTGCTCAGGTAGTAGCGGTTGCTCTCCGGGTTCTGACGTACATAGCCCAGGCGCATCAGCTCGGCGAGCATGCGATGCGTCGCACTCTTGGGAATGTCCAGCTCCTCGGCCAGGGTCTGCAAAGGCAGCCCGCGCGGTTCGCTGGTAAGGCGTTCAACAAGGCTGAACGCACGCTCAATCTGACTGCCGGCCATGGTCACGGTCCCTGAAAATTTTGCCGATTCTAAAGAGCCTTGGGCAAAGCGCAAAACACTGTCCGATCTTCGCCCACTTTGTCTTCCGGGCGCTTGGCCGGGAAAGGCCTGAAAACATAGAATATGGAATCACGTTCCACAATATAACAAACTTATGCCTCAGGAGACGCTGCCCATGACTGCGATTGTCCCCCCACCCTCCCGCCACGACTGCGACGTGCTGGTGATCGGTTCTGGTGCTGCCGGCCTGTCTGCAGCCGTCACCGCAGCCTGGCATGGGCAAAAGGTCATCGTCGTCGAAAAAGACCCGGTGTTCGGTGGCGCTACCGCCTGGTCCGGTGGCTGGATGTGGGTGCCGCGCAATCCGCTGGCACAGCGTGCTGGCATCTGCGAGGAGCGCTCTGAAGTGCGCACTTACCTCGAGCACGAACTGGGTGAGCGCTTTGACGCCACGATGATCGATGCCTTTCTCGACGCCGCGCCGCACATGGTGTCGTTTTTCGAACGTCATACCGCACTGCAGTTTGCTGACGGCAACGCTATTGCCGATATCCACGGCAACACCCCCGGCGCCGGCACCGGTGGGCGCTCGGTGATCGCCGCACCTTACGACGGTCGCCAGGTCGGCAAGTTGCTCAAGCGCCTGCGCAAGACCCTGCGCGAAACCTCTTTCATCGGTATGCCGATCATGGCCGGCAGTGATCTTGGCGCCTTCCTGACCCTGACGCGTTCCTGGCGCTCGCTGCTGCATGTGGGCAAGCGCTTCAGTCGCCACCTGCTCGACCTTGCCTTGCACGGTCGGGCCCTGCAACTGGTCAACGGCGTCGCCTTGGTGGCGCGCCTGGCCAAGTCGGCGCAAGACCTCGGGGTGTTGCTGTGGGAGTCGGCGCCAGCCCGTTCGCTGATCGAGGAAGATGGCCGCGTCACCGGTGCGGTGATCGACACGGCGCGCGGCCCGGTGACCATTCATGCGCGCAAGGCGGTGGTGCTTGCCGCAGGCGGCTTTGCCAATGATATCGAACGGCGCAAGGCACTGTTTCCACGTACTCCGACCGGCCATGAGCACCTGGCATTGCCGCCGCTGGGCGTCAACGGTGATGGTCTGCGTCTGGGTGAAAGCGTCGGCGGCCAGGTGGCGGACGATCTGTACAGCCCGGTGGCCTGGGCCCCGGTTTCACGGGTGGCGCACAAGGACGGCAGCGTCGGGCACTTCCCGCACATCATCGAACGCGGCAAGCCCGGCATCATCGGGGTATTGGCCGACGGCAGGCGCTTCGTCAATGAAGCCGACGGCTACTACGACTATGTCAGCGCCATGGTTGCCAAGGCACCCGGTGAGCGGGTCGAATCCTGGTTGATCTGTAGCCATCCCTTCCAGCGCCGCTACGGCCTGGGCATGTCGCGCCCCTTCCCGTTGCCTGTGCGCCCCTTCGTTAACAGCGGCTACCTGAAAACAGCAGATAGCCTCGAGGCGTTAGCCATCACCTGTGGTATCGACCCCCAGGGTTTGAGCGACACGGTAGCCGAGTTCAACCGCCATGCCCGCAAGGGCGAAGACCCGCTGTTTGGCCGCGGCTCAACCCTCTACAACCGCAAACAGGGCGACGCCTTGCATGGCCCCAATCCCTGCGTGGCCCCCATCGAACAAGGACCGTACTACGCAGTGAAAGTCGAGCCAGGATGCTTTGGCACCTTCGCCGGGCTCAGGACCAATGAACACGCCCAGGTCCTCGACAATCAGCGTCAACCTATTGCCGGCTTGTATGCGGTGGGTACGGACATGGCCAGCATCATGGGCGGCTATTACCCGGCCGGGGGTATCAACCTGGGGCCGGCAGCAACCTTCGGCTACATCGCGGGGCGGCATATTGCCGAAGTGAAAGACTACGAATGATTGCAGCAACACATGCTGCATCGCGCAGATCTGTAGGAGCTGGCTTGCCAGCGATGCAGACGCCGCAGAATCAGTGACTCTGCGGTGACGCCATCGCCAGCAAGCCGGCTCCTACGCGCGTCGGGGCAGGATCAGCCAGCGATCAGAAGTCGAAGAACACCGTCTCGCCGTCACCCTGGATTCGGATGTCGAAGCGATACGCCAACTGACCATCCACTTCGCAACGGGTCGCCACCAGGGTCTCGCGACGCTGCGGTTGTTCGATCAGGTTGAGCACCGGGCACTGGGCATTGGCCTGCGCCTCATCATCGAAGTACAGACGCGTTTGCAGGTGGATATTGATGCCGCGTGCAAACAGGCTGACGTTGATGTGCGGCGCCATCGGCACACCGGCGCCATTGCGCACTACGCCAGGCTTGACGGTATGCAGGGTCCACTCGCCAGCATCGAAGGTAGTCGCTGTGCGACCAAAGCTGTTGAACGGCCGCTCGAGGTCGAAATCGCTCTGGTACTGGCCATTGTGATCGGCCTGCCAGAACTCCAGGAACGAGTCACGAACCAGGTGGCCGTTGCCGTCATAGACGTTGCCGAACACCAGAATATGTTCGCCCGGCGCATCCTTGCGGGCCATGCGGTTCCAGATTTCCTGGTCGCGGCCCGGATTGCCGGCCGCTTCAAGGGCCAGGCCGATGTGGACATAAGGGCCGGCCGTCTGCGAAGGGGTTTCCGGCAGCAATTGAATAGGCATGGTCACCTCCTCAGCAGTTTTCGAAGTGGGTCTTGCGCTGACCGCGCAACACGATGTCGAAGCGATACGCCAGGCAGTCCATAGGGTTGCCGTTGCTCATGTCCAACCGGGCGATCAGGCGCTGCACCGCTTCCGGATTGGCAATCGACTTGACGATAGGGCACATCGGGATCAGCGGGTCACCTTCGAAGTACAGCTGGGTGATCAGGCGGGTGGCGATCGACGGGCCACTGATCGACACATGGATATGCGCCGGACGCCAGTCGTTCGGGCCGTTGCGCCACGGGTACGGCCCCGGCTTGATGGTGCGGAAGCTGTAGAAGCCTTCGCTGTCGGTCAACGCCCGGCCGACACCACCGAAGTTCGGGTCCAGCGGCGCCAGGTAGCGGTCGTTCTTGTGGCGGTAACGGCCACCGGCATTGGCTTGCCAGATCTCTACCAGGGTATGCGGGATCGGCTTGCCGTACTGATCACAGACACGGCCGGCGAGGATGATCCGCTCACCGATGGGCAACCCGCCGTTGTTGAAGTTGAGCAGCAGGTCGTGGTCGTGTTGGCCGAACTTCAGGTGGGAAAAGTCCGGACCGGTGCTTTCGCTGATCGACTGGGGGATGCTCACCAGCGCCTGACGCGGCGAACGGGCAATGGAAGTTTTGTAATCCGGGGTCAAGGCTTTCGGGTGCCAGTTGCGATCACGGATAGCGAAGCGACTTGTGTCTTGCGCAGACATGCCGTTCTCCTGTCTTGGAATTATTGGAACGCCTGGGCGTGGCAGACGTGCATGCAGTTTCCGGCATGAGCGCGGCGACGAATATTGAAAAGAACGCCACCACAGATAACCAAATGGTTATGTTTACTTCAGTAATCCCACGGAGCAACGCGCAGTGAACTAATCTTTGAGCTCATGTTTACAAGCTCTGGAGAGCGCTCATGCAATGGCGAAAAGGCAGGCGCAGCGACAATGTGGTCGATGCCCGTGGCGAGGGTGGTGGCGGCATGCGCTTTGGCGGTGGCAAGGGCCTGAGCATCGGCGCCATCCTGCTGATCGTCGGTATCGGCTGGATGACCGGGCAAGACCCGCTGCAGATCCTCGGCCAGTTGACCGGGCAGATGGGCCAGCAAAGCGCGCCGATGAGCACCGACACCGGCAAGGCGCCACCGGCCAACGACGAACAGGCCGAATTCGTCGCCTCGATCCTCGGCGATACCGAAGACACCTGGCGGGCAATCTTCGCCCAGGCCGGACGCCAGTACAAAGACCCGACCCTGACCCTGTTCAGCGGCCAGATCAACTCGGCGTGTGGTTTTGCCTCCTCCGCTGTCGGCCCCTTTTATTGCCCGGCAGACCAGAAGGTCTACCTCGACATGAGTTTCTTCCGCGAGATGGAGCAGCGCTTTGCTGCCGCCGGCGACTTCGCCCAGGCCTACGTCATCGCCCATGAAGTCGGTCACCATGTGCAGACCCTGCTCGGTGTTTCGGCCAAGGTCCAGGCGGCCCGGCAACGTGGCGAACGCATGGAGGGCGACAACGGCCTGCTGGTGCGCCAGGAACTGCAAGCCGACTGCCTCGCCGGCGTCTGGGCCTACCAGGCGCAACAACGCCTGAACTGGCTGGAGCCCGGCGACATCGAAGAGGCCCTGAACGCCGCCAATGCCATCGGCGACGACCGTCTGCAGCAGCAGGGCCAGGGCCGGGTGGTGCCCGACTCGTTCACTCACGGCACCTCGCAACAGCGTGTGCGCTGGTTCAAGACCGGCTTTGCCAAGGGTGACATCAACCAGTGCGACACCTTCAGCACCCGTTCGCTATAACCCCCTCCTCCCTGTCTGCGGCAGCCCTTCCCGCTGCCGCAGACACACCTGGTTACTTCCACCGATAACTTTTGCTGAAAAAGCGTTTCAGCTACGGCCCAAGCCGCCGATAACCCGTGCTCAAGCACATCGGCTGGCCACCAAAAACAAAAATCTTCCAGCGATACGGATAACGACGCCTTACGTTCCTGGAGGGAATACATGAACAGCTGGTTTGCCAACATCAGCGTCAACCTGAAACTCGGCCTGGGCTTCGGCCTGGTACTGCTGCTCACCAGCCTGCTGGCGCTGACCGGCTGGAACAGCATGAGCGGGTTGATCGATCGCAGTAACTGGATGAGCGATATCACCCAGCTCAACAGCGACCTCACCGACCTGCGCATCACGCGCCTGCAGTACATGCTGACCAACGGCGATGACGCAGCTGCCGGCAGCGTCCAGGTCAAGTTGAACGCCTTCAGCGAACAGCAGCAAAAGCTGCTGAAAAGCTTCAAGAGCCCGGAGAACGTCAAGCTGCTCCAGGAACTGGGGCAAGTAATCGACGCCTATCAGGTGTCGATCAACAAGATGCGTGCCGGCTACAAGACCAGCCTGGCGGCGCGCGATGCCATGAACCAGGCGGCCAACCAGGCCGTTGCACTGATCGACGCGATCAACCGCGACATCCTCGCCCTGCCTGAAGGAGACGCCAGCCGCCTGGAGCAGTTCCGCACCGTCACCCAGGCCAAGGACCAGTTGTTCCAGGTGCGTCTGGCCGTGCGCAGCTACATTGCCGATATCAGCAGCGAAACCGAACAACTGGCCCTGCGTCAGCTGGATGGTGCGCTGGCTGAAATTGCCAACCTGAACCGTCAGATGCCAAACGAGACCACGCGCATCAAGCAATTCGAAAGCGCTGTCATGGCCTATCGCGACGCCGTGCGTCAGTTCAGCGCCGCCACCGCCGATGTTGCCGTGGCCAGGCAAGAGATGACGGTTCAAGGGGCCACCATCGTCAAGATCAGCAATGCCCTGTACAGCCTGCAGCTCGAACGCCGAGACAACGAAAGCGCTCAGGCCCGTACCCTGCAATTGACCGCAACCTTGTTGGCGCTGCTGGTCGGTGTGCTGGCTGCAGTGATCATCACCCGCCAGATTACCCGCCCTCTGCGCGACACGTTGGCCGTGGTGGAAAAGATCGCCTCCGGTGACCTCACCCACAACCTGCGCGTTACCCGCCGCGACGAACTGGGTGTGCTGCAACAAGGCATCCAGCGCATGGGCGAAACCTTGCGTGATCTGATCAGCGGCATTCGTGACGGCGTTACCCAGATCGCCAGCGCAGCCGAAGAGCTCTCGGCCGTGACCGAAGAAACCAGCGCGGGCGTCAACAGCCAGAAAGTCGAGACCGACCAGGTTGCTACCGCCATGCATGAAATGGCGGCCACGGTGCAGGAAGTTGCACGCAACGCAGAGCACGCCTCAGAAGCCGCTACCGATGCCGACGCGCAGGCGCGTGCCGGTGACCAGGTGGTTGCCGAAGCGATCAGCCAGATCGAGCGCCTGGCCGAAGAAGTGCACCGCTCCACCGAAGCCATGGGTCAGTTGCAGCAGGAAAGCCAGAAGATCGGCAGCGTCATGGACGTGATCAAGTCGGTGGCCGAGCAAACCAATCTGCTGGCGTTGAACGCCGCCATCGAGGCCGCCCGCGCCGGTGAAGCCGGACGTGGCTTTGCCGTGGTTGCCGACGAAGTGCGCGGCCTGGCCCAGCGGACGCAAAAATCCACCGAAGAAATCGAAGAGCTGGTCGCAGGCCTGCAAAGCGGTACCCAGCAGGTGGCCAATGTGATGCTCGGCAGCCGCAACCTCACCGACAGTAGTGTTGAACTCACGCGCAAGGCCGGTGCATCGCTGGAAAGCATCACCCGCACTGTGTCGAACATCCAGTCGATGAACCAACAGATTGCTGCGGCGGCCGAACAGCAGAGCGCTGTGGCCGAACAGATCAGCCGCAGCATCATCAATGTCCGCGATGTGTCTGAACAGACCGCAGCGGCCAGCGATGAAACAGCAGCGTCCAGCGTTGAGCTGGCGCGGCTGGGTAATCAGTTGCAGACCATGGTCAGCCACTTCCGCGTCTGATATTTGCAGGAGCCAGGCTTGCCGGCGAACCAGGCACCGCGGTGCCTCTGGTGCACCGCGTCATCGTTTTTCGCGGGCAAGCCACGCGCCTACAGGTTGAGATGCACTCCAGACCTGTAGGCGATCCGGCGTCCGGTGAATCCTACCTGACTACGTGGCCAACACCCCGTCCACGCGGGTCGGATGCGGTTTCCAGTGCCGTGCCGTTAACCCGGATCGCCTGGATGTCACCCATCTCCCAACCCTGATCTTCCAGGGTGTAGCCCATCTTCTTCAGCTCATCGGCGACTTTGCCGGTGAGCGGCGCATAGGCGTCGAAATAGATGGTGTCCTTGGGCAGCAACTGGTGGTGCACGCGCTGCGCCGCCACGGCTTTTTCCAGCGGCAGGTTGTAGTCGTACAGGTTGTTCAGCACCTGGAAGATCGAGGTGAAGATCCGCGAGCCACCCGGTGTACCGAGTACCAGGGTGACCTGGCCGTCACGGGTGACCAGCGTCGGCGCCATGGACGAGAGCATGCGCTTGCCCGGCTCGATCGCGTTGGCATCACCACCGACCACACCGAAGGCGTTGGCGACACCCGGCTTGGAGCTGAAATCGTCCATCTCGTCGTTGAGCAGGAAGCCCGCGCCCTTGACCACTACGCCGCTGCCATAGTCCCAGTTCAGGGTGTAGGTGTTGCTGACCGCGTTACCCTGCTTGTCGACGATGGAGAAGTGCGTGGTCTGGTGCGGCTCCAGGCCCGGACGGACTTTCTCGGTCTCGGAAATGGCCGTCGGATTGACCTCCTGAGCCCGTTTGGCCAGGTAGTCCTTGGCAATCAGTTTATCCACAGGCACCTTGGAAAACGCCGGGTCGCCCAGGTAGTCGGCACGGTCGGCGAACACGCGCTTCTCGATTTCCGCCAGCAAGTGGATGTAGCGGGCCGAGTTCAGCTCAACGCCCTTGAAATCGGCCTCACGGTTGTCCTTGATGCCCAGCAGTTGTGCCAGCGCAACGCCGCCGGAGCTTGGCAGCGGTGCGGTGTAGACCACATTGCCGCGCCACTGGATGCCCATCGGCTCACGCCAGACGGCTTTGTAATCCTTGAGGTCGTCCTTGGTGATCAGGCCCTTGTCGGCCTCCATCTGCGCGACCAGCAAGTCGGCGGTCTTGCCCTGGTAGAACTCGCTCACGCCTTTGTCGGCGATGCGTTCCAGTGTTTGCGCCAGCTCCGGCTGTTTGAAGGTTTCGCCGACTTTCATGTTGCCGAAGTAGTCATTGAAGTTGGTGCTGTCCTTGAACAGCCCCAAGGCATCTTCGCGGTACTGGTATTGCTTTTCGGCAATCTTGAAACCGTTTTTGGCGTAGCCCACCGCCGGGGTGATCAGTTCGGACCAGGGCAGTTTGCCAAATTTCTGATGCGCCTCCCACAACCCCATCACAGTGCCCGGTACGCCCGCTGCGCGAGCACCGACCAGGCTCAGGTTCTCGATGATCTCGCCCTTGTCGTCCAGGTACATGTTGCGGCTGGCGGCCTTGGGGGCGATTTCGCGGTAGTCTAGGAAGTAGGGTTTGCCGTCCATGTACAGGGTCATGAAACCGCCGCCACCGAGGTTGCCCGCTTCGGGGTAGGTCACGGCCAGGGTGAAGGCGGTGGCGACAGCAGCGTCCACCGCGTTACCGCCTTTCTTGAGTACCTCGGCGGCTACCTGTGCACCATATTGATCGGGTGCGGCCACCGCGCCACCCTCCAGCGTTACCGCGTAAGCCGATGAACTGGCGATGATAGCGGCGCCCAGGCCCAGGGTTCGGAACATCACAACGTGCATGAGAGCGTCCTTGGTGTTGTTTTCGTTGAACAGCCATTAAGGCTGATGTCCGAAAAACAATCAAACACCGCAGGAGAATCCGCCGCTTGTAGAAAGGTTTTGTCGCAGTCGAAGCAGTCCCGATCAGCAGGCGTAGGCCGCCAGCTTGTGCTGGATGAAATCGAGGAAGCATTGAATGCGCAGGGCCAGTTGCGAGTTGCGGTAGTACACCGCGTTGATCGGTTGGCGATAGCCGCTGTTGTGCTCGGGCAACACCACCAGCAGACGGCCGGCGCGGATATCTTCATGGGTCATGAAATGCGACAGGCAGGCGATTCCCTCGCCGGCCAAAGCCAGCTCGCGCAAGGTCTCTCCGCTGGACGCCGACAGGCTCGGGCGGATCAGCAGGCGATCACCCTCGGCATGGCGTAATGGCCAGTGGTTGAGGGTTTCGGTCTGGGTAAAACCGAGCAGCGAATGCGCCTGCAAGTCTTCGACCCGCTCCGGTGTGCCATGGCGTGCGAGGTACTCGGGGCTGGCCAGCACATTCAACGGGCTGCAGCCCAGCGAACGCGCATGCAGGCTGGAGTCGGCCAGCTCGCCGATGCGAATGGCGACATCGGTGCTTTGTTCGAGCAGATCGATGATCAGGTCGCTGGTGTTGAGCTCCAGCTGAATCTGCGGGTACAACGCACGGAACTCGCCGACCCACGGCACGATGGCGTGCAGCATGAACGGCAAGGCCGCGTTGATGCGCAAGCGCCCGGAAGGCGTCTGGTGATGCACCGACAAGTGTGCTTCCAGGTCTTCCATCTGCTGCAGGATCGACTTGGCCCGTTCAAAAAAAAACCGGCCTTCTTCGGTCAGGTCCATGCGCCGGGTCGTGCGGTTGATCAGCGTAGTGCCCAGCTTGGTCTCCAGGCGCGACAGTGTGCGGCTGATTGCCGACGGCGTCTGTTCGCTCTGCTCGGCGGCAGCGGAAATCGAGCCGCACTCGATGACCGAGACGAACACCTGCAATTCATCGGACCTGGCTTTCACGGCTGTACCCCGGGGTGAGCAATAGCCGTGATAGATAGCCGCTTGGCGCGATCAACGCAAGGCTTCATCAGGCCGGAATCTGGAAAACCCGGGCCAGGTGCTGCTCGTAGGCGGCAACAGCGGCAGCCACGTTCGGGCGTTTCATCACATCCACCGCCAGGTAGGTTGGCAGGCCGGTCATGCCGAGGAACTGGTTGGCCTTGTGGAACGGGAAATACACCGCGTCCACACCTTTGCCTTCGAAGAAGTCGCTCGGGTCGTCAAACGCCTGCTGCGGTGCGTTCCAGGTCAGCGAGAGCATGTACTGCTTACCGTGGATCAGACCGCCGCTGCCGTACTTCTGCGACGCATCGGAGCGGGTGCGGCCGTCGTTGGCGTACAGGCTGCCATGGCCGGCGGTGAAGACTTCGTCCAGGTATTGCTTGACCGTCCACGGCGCGCCCATCCACCAACCTGGCATCTGGTAAATGATCACGTCGGCCCAGAGAAACTTCTGCACTTCTTCAGCGTTGTCGTAACCGCCGTCGATGTAGGTGGTCTTGATGTCGAAACCGGCGCGGTCAAGAAATGCCAGCGCGGCTTCGTGCAGGGTTTCGTTCAGACGGCCATCGGAGTGGGCGAATTTTTTACCGCCGTTGAGCAACAGGACTTTTTTCATCACTTGCCTCATCTGTCGTTCGATCCGCTGCGCTGTTTGCTGCAGCCTGGGACCGGTTGAATTTGGATGGCGGCAGATTAGGGGAAGGAGCGCGAGGGAAAAACCGTCGTTCGGGCAAAATACTTTTGACCTAAAAGCACGAATTGAACATGAATTATTGAAATAAAATCAGCTCATCCCCACCAGAGGTTGACCCCATGAGCGAACCCTACGGCTTCATTCTCAAAGCCAAGACCCGCCCGGAAAAAGCCGAGGCCTTCGAAGCCCTGTTCCGCGCCTACGTGCAACCCAGCCGTGCCGAACCTGGCTGCATCGAGTACCACATGCTGCGCGACAAGAAAGACCCGAGCCTGTTCGTGTTCTACGAGATCTGGGCCAGCAAGCAAGCGCTGGATGTGCATTCGGCGCTGCCACATATGCAGGCGTTCTTTGAAACACGCATGGACTACCTGGAGCGCGACTTTGACATTCAACTGATCGACATGCTCAGCCCGTCGTCCGCTAGCCGTTAACCAGCAAGTGGGCGCCCAGCGCGCCCAGGCCGATAAAGAAGCAGCGCCTGAACAGCGCGGCACTGATGCGCTGGCGCAACCACTGACCGCCGAGCATGCCCAGCAGCGCGGGTACCAGCACCAGCAACGACGCGCCAAGTGCCTGAGCACCCAGGGCATCCTGGCCGGCCAACCCGAGCGCCAGCGCCAGGGTCGACACTGTGAATGACAGGCCCAGAGCCTGAAACATTTCGTCGCGACTCAGGCGCAAGCTCTGCAGATAGGGCACTGCCGGAATCACAAACACGCCGGTGGCGGCCGTCACCAGCCCGGTGAGCAGGCCGCACAGCGGGCCCAGCCAGGGTTCCCGCGCGGGGTTGAGATGCAACTCGGGACCGCCCAGGCCGTAGAGCGCATACACCAGCAACGCGCCACCCAAGGCGTGTGCAGCCCAGGGCCCACTGTCGATACCCAGCCAGGCACTGCCCAGCAAGGTGGCTAAAAAGATCGCCACCAGCATTGGCCACAGTCGGCGCAACAAGGCTCGCAGGTGTCCGCCCGCAGCCAGTTGCCAGAGGTTGGTCAGCGTCGAAGGCACGATCAGCAAAGCGGCTGCCTGTGCCGGCGACATAGCCAGACCGAGCAACCCCATGGCGACGGTCGGCAGCCCAAGACCGATCACCCCTTTCACCGCGCCAGCCAGCACAAATGTCAGTACCACCAGCAGTGACAAGGCTGGACCGATGTCGTGATAGAAACTCAATACGCTCGTCATGCCCCCATGCTGCCTGCAGCACGAACAGCTGAAAATCTGCCATATACTGAGCCAGACTATTGCTCAGGCAGAGGCACATGCATTTCGATCTGATTGACCTGCGGCTGTTCCAGCACACGCTGGAGTGCGGCAACATCACCGCCGGCGCCCAACGCAGCCATCTGTCGCTACCGGCTGCCAGTGCCCGCATTCGGGCCATGGAAGCCTCGCTGGGCACGCCTTTGCTCGAACGTAACCGACGTGGCGTGCAGGCGACGCCCGCCGGTCAGGCCTTGTTGCAACACGCGCGATTGATTGGCCAGCAGGTGGAGCGCTTGCAGTTCGACCTGGCCCAGTACGCTCAAGGCCTCCAAGGCCAGGTGCGGTTGCTGTGCAACACGGCGGCGCTGAGCGAATACCTGCCGGAGCTGCTCGCCAGCTTTCTCGCCGATTACCCCGCCATTGCCCTCGACATCCAGGAACTGCCCAGCCTGCGCATCGTCCAGGCCATTACCCAGGGGGCGGCGGATATCGGCATCATCTCCACCGCTGTCACCAGTGAACACCTGCAAACGGTGCCGTTTCGCGACGATCCGCTGGTGCTGATCATGCCCCCGGAGCATCCCCTGGCCACGCACACGAACCTGCGCTTTGCCGACACGCTTAGCCATGGCTACGTCGGCTTGGCGCCCGAAAGCGCCCTGTCGCTGCATTTGGAGGAGCAAGCCCTGCACCTGGGGCGACGCCTTCACATCAGGGTGCGCGCCGAGGGCTTTGACGGCGTCATCCGCATGGTTGCCCATGGCGCCGGGTTGGGGGTGGTACCGCTGGCGGCGGTACGCCGTTGGCAAGGCGTGCTGGCATTGCACAGCATCGCGCTGGAGGAGGCCTGGGCGCAGCGCCAGCTACTGCTGTGTGCCCGCGACTTTACGGGGTTGCCCGGCCATAGCCGTGCCCTTGTGAAACACTTGGGCTCGGCGCATATCCAGCAGTCGACGTCGCCCCCTGACAATGATCCGTAGGCGCCAGACTTGCCGGTGAAACACCGCAGTGCTTCAGCGGTACCGCGTTATCGTTCTTCGCGGGCAAGCCTTGCGCCTACGGGCGATGGCGACTACTCGGGCTTGCGATAACCTTCGACAATCGCCGAGAAATCCTTGCCACCGTCACCGCGCAGGCTCATCGCCTGGTACAGCTGCTGGGCCACGGCACCGAGGATCACCGGCTGGTGCGCCTGACGCGCCGCCTCAGTGGCCAGGCCCAGGTCCTTGAGCATCAGCTCGGCCCCGAAACCACCGGTGTAACCCCGCGAGGCCGGTGCGGTTTCAATGATGCCCGGCCAGGGGTTGTAGGTATCCGAACTCCAGCAACGCCCGGTGGAGCTGTTGATGATGCCCGCCAACACTTGGGTGTCGATACCCAGGGCATTGCCCAGGGCCATGGCTTCAGACACCCCGATCATCGAGATGCCCAGCAGCAGGTTGTTGCAGATCTTGGCGATCTGCCCGGTACCCACTGCACCACAATGCACGATGTTGCGGCCCATCTGCGCCAGTACCGGCTGCAGGGTGGCGAACAGCTCATCGCTGGCACCGACCATGAAGGTCAGGGTACCTGCTGCCGCGCCACCGGTGCCGCCGGAGACCGGTGCATCGGCCAGGTCCACACCCTGCTTCGCTGCGGCAGCCGACACATCACGGGCGGTCTGTGGATCAATGGTGCTGCAATCCACGACCGGGGTGCCGGCCTTGACGCCTGCCAGCACACCGTCTTCGTTCAGGTACACGCTACGCACATGGGCAGCGGCCGGCAGCATGGTAATCACCAGCTCACTGGCGCCGGCCGCTTCCTTGGGCGAGGCGCTGATCTGCCCACCCAGTTCGGCAAGCTCGGCCAGCACGGTCTTGTTCAGGTCGAACAGGTTCAGTTGATGACCGGCCTTGATCAGGTTGCGCGCCATCGGCGCGCCCATGTTGCCCAGACCGATAAATGCAATACGCATGATGGACTCCTTAGCGCAGGCTGATGGTGGTGTTCACACCGTCGTTGACGCTGTCGTCATCGAACCAGCGGCTGGTGACGGTCTTGGTCTGCGTGTAGAACTGCACCACTTGTTTGCCGTACGGGCCCAGATCGCCGAGCTTGGAACCACGGGAACCGGTGAAGCTGAAGAACGGTACCGGCACCGGAATCGGAATGTTGATCCCGACCTGGCCGACATCGATTTCATTCTGGAACTTGCGTGCGGCGGCGCCACTCTGGGTAAACAGGCCGGTGCCGTTGCCGAACGGGTTGCGGTTGACCAGGGCGATGGCTTCGTCGAGGGTGTCGACTTCGAGCACCACCAGTACCGGGCCGAAGATTTCCTGGGTGTAGATCTGCATGTCGGTAGTCACCCCGGAGAACAGGGTCGGGCCGACGAAGTTGCCCTGCTCATAACCTGGCACGCTTACATCGCGGCCATCGAGCTCAAGCGTGGCGCCTTCCTTGATGCCGCTTTCGATCAGGCCCAGCACACGCTCCTTGGCACGCTTGGAGATCAGCGGGCCGACATCGGTACCCGGCTCGCTCCCGGCATTGACCTTGAGGTTCGCGGCCAGTGCCTTGAGTTCCGGCAGCCACTCGCGGGCCTTGCCCACCAGCACCGCCACCGAGGTGGCCATGCAACGCTGGCCGGCCGCGCCGAAGCCGGCACCGACCAGGGCGTTGAGCGTCTGCGTGCGGTTGGCGTCCGGCAGCACCACGGCGTGGTTTTTCGCGCCCATCATCGACTGCACGCGCTTGCCGTGCTGACCAGCGAGGTTATAGACGTGGGTGCCGACTTCAGTGGAGCCGACAAAGGAGATCGCCTTGATGTCGGTGTGCGTGCACAGGGCGTCGACCACCTGCTTGCCGCCGTGGACGACGTTCAGTACGCCGGCCGGTACGCCGGCTTCCAGCGCCAGCTCCACCAGCATCATGGTCGACAGCGGGTCCTGCTCGGACGGCTTGAGGACGAAAGTGTTGCCGCAAACGATAGCCATCGGGAACATCCACAGCGGGATCATCGCCGGGAAGTTGAACGGGGTGATACCGGCGCAGACCCCGATAGGCTGGCGCAGGGTGTAGGTGTCGACACCGCCGGCGACGTTCTCGGCAAACTCGCCCATCTGCAGGCTACCGATACTGCACGCGTGTTCGACCACTTCCAGGCCGCGGAAAATATCGCCTTCGGCGTCGGCGATGGTCTTGCCTTGCTCGGCACTGAGGACCACGGCGATTCGCTTGGAGTGCTCACGGATCAGTGCTTGCAGCTTGAGCATGATGCGCATGCGTGCACCGATCGGAGTGTCGCGCCAGGTTTTGAAAGCACGCTGGCCCGCCGCGATGGCGGCATCGACTTCTTCGCTGGTGGCAAACGGCACGCGGGCCAGCACTTGCTGGGTGGCCGGGTTGACGACGTCGCGCCATTCGGTGGTTTTCGATTCGACCCACTGGCCGTCGATCAGCAGCTTGACCTGCTCGACCTTGGTCTGGTCGGGAGTGAGGGATGCGTTCATGTGCGTTCTCCTGAAATTGTTGTATGGGAGAGATCGACGCCGCCGGATCAGCCACGACGGACGCTTGGGTCTAGGGGCTGATTTGGAGTATAGATGTGCAAAGATCCAATAAAAACGCACATAAAATCCGGACCAACATGCAAAAAAACATCACCTCGCTCGGCGCCCTGAACTGGGATGACCTGAAGTTTTTTCTTGAAGTGGCCCGTACCCGCAAGGCCAGCAGCGCTGCCAAACGCCTGGGGGTGGACTACACCACGGTGTCGCGGCGAATCAGCTCGCTGGAAGTGGCCCTGGGTACCTTGCTGTTCGAAAAGTCACGGACCAACGGCTTTATCCTGACCGCCGAAGGCCAGCGCCTGCTCAGCTACGCCGAGTCGATCGAAAGCACCCTGCACATGGCGTGCGAGCAGGTATCGGGGTCTGGCGTAGCGTTATCCGGGCATGTCCGCATGGGCTGTACCGAAGGCTTCGGCACCTTCTTCGTCACCCCGCAACTGAGCCACTTCGTCGATGCCTACCCGGCGATCTCGGTCGACATCCTGCCGTTGCCGCATTTCATCAGCCTGTCCAAGCGCGAAGCGGACATCGTCATTGCCCTGGAGCGCCCGGAGCACGGGCCCTATGTGTGCTGCAAGCTGTGCAACTACCGCCTGCGCCTGTATGCAACCCAGGACTACCTGGACACCCACGCACCGATCACCCGCAGCAGCGACCTGGCCGATCATCAGTTCATCAGTTACGTCGACGACCTGGCCTTCAGCTCCGAGCTGTTGTACCTGGCCAATGTAATTCCCAGCGCCAGCGCCAACCTGCGCAGCACCAGCGTGATCGCCCAGTACGTGGCGGCGCTGCAAGGACGCGGCCTGGCCATCCTGCCCTGCTTCCTGGCGGCACAAGACCCGCGCCTGATTGCGATCCTGCCCGAGGAAGTGGAAATTACCCGGCAGTTCTGGATGTACTGCCGGGAAGATTTGCGCAAATTGAAGCGCATTACCCTGCTGTGGGATTACATCCGCGAGGTGACAGAGCGCAACGCGCCGCTGTTGATGGGCGAGTCGCGCGCGATGAATTTTGCCGATTAATCCGAGGCGACCACAATCGCCACACGACGATTTTCCATGCGTCCCGCCGGGGTGTCGTTGCTGGCAACCGGTGCGCGACTGCCCAGGCCACGGATGTCGATGTTCTGCGGTTGCATGCCAACTCCAGTCAGGACGCTGGCGACGCTGTTGGCTCGTCGAAGCGACAACTGCTCGTTATAGGCAGTGCGCCCCGAGGCATCGGTGTGGCCGTCGACCCGCACCCGCTGGATATCCACCGAGAGCAACGATTTGCCGATACGCTCGACGATGGTACGGCTCTCACTGTTGAGCGAATCCAGGTCACTGCCGAACAGCACCTTGCCCGACAGGCCAAACTCCCAGCCTTCGTCAGTCAGGCGGAAACCTTCCTGCTTGAGCACGGCGATCTGCGCGGCTGTCAGGCCTTTGGGCGGCACACTCTGGCAGCCGGTCAAGGCCAGCAGTATCAACGCCAGCCAGACAAAGTGGAATCGCAGGTATCGGTTCAGCTGAAACACGGTTTAGCTCCTGTTTTCTACTTGATTGGCAGAGTGCTCCGACTCTGCCGTTTGCCACTGGCCACCGCTGTTGCGTTTGGCCTGATACATCGCCGCGTCTGCCGCATTAAGCAAGTCAGCCGGTGTTTTGCCGTCATCCGGGAAGTAGGCAATGCCGACACTCAGAGAGGTGACGATGCTCGGGCCTTCCGCCAAACGAATAGGTAGCCGCATGCTGGCGATAATTTTCTCAGCAATGCGCTGGGCATCTTCGCGGCTGTATAGGGGCGCCAGCAACACGGCAAATTCGTCACCGCCCAGGCGGGCCACCAGATCATGCTCGCGCAGTTGTGCACGCACCCGGGTGGCGACACTGACCAGCACTTCGTCGCCGGCAGCATGGCCGTGGGTGTCGTTGATGTCCTTGAAGTTGTCACTGTCGAGGAACAACAGCGCCATCTGTTCCTGGTGCTTGCTGGCATTACGCAGCGTGCGGCTGAGCCGGCCTTCGAAAAAGGCGCGGTTGGGCAACCCGGTCAAACTGTCGTGGCTGGCCTGGTGGGCCAGGGTTTCGTTCTCGCTCTGCAGATGGCTCTGCCAGCTCTCCAGTTCATCGAGCAAGGCATTGAAGTCATTGCCCAGTTCATTGAGCTCGGCGATCTGCGCGGCCGGCACACGACGGTCGAAACGGCGTTCGCGCCGCGCGGCATGCGCCACGGTAGCCAGGCTGCGCAACGGGCCGACAATATCGCCGAACATTCGCCGCGACAGGTACAAGGCACCCGCAGCACTGAGTGCGGTACACAGCAGGATGCCAGCCAGGCCGCTGAGCAGAAAGCGCAACAGGCTGCCGCCCTGACCGACCAGCTCGATTCGGCCGACCTGCTGGCCCTGATGCAGCACTGGCAAAATGATCGGCTCTTCGAGCAGGCTGCTCGCTACCTGCTGTTCCATCTGTGCCAGCAGGCCTTCATCACTGCGCTCCCAGCGGGCCAGCAACTGATCGTTATCGTCGAATACCTTGGCATCAGCGACTTCTTCGGTGGCGGCGATCAGCGCCAGGGCTTCATTGGCGGCGCTGCTGTCATTGAACACCACGGCGGCTTCGACGGTGTAGTTGATCGAGCGGGCGATCAGGTGCAGGTTGTGATTGGCATACACACGCAGCGCCAGCACGCCGAGCACTGTCAGCGAAATACCTGCCAGGCCGACTGCCAGCAACGCCACACTCAGATGACGACGCCCCAGCACCGCACGCAGGGTCGGGCGCTCGCGCTTGCGATTGAACGCGATCATGGCTGCGCCGCCCGCCGCCGCGACAGCTGCAACACGCTCGGGTGTATACGCACGCCGCTGCGCGCCACCGAGTCGAGGTTAACGTCGAACGCCACTTGCTGTTCGCTGACCCGAAGGCAGAACACACTGCCCACTGTGCACGGGTCACCGGCTTCGCTGATGGTCAGTACCGGGTGACCGCTGATGGTGCTGAACAACTGGCTGCGTTCGTCCTGGTTCAACTGCCCCAGGTAAACCGCGTCGCAGGCAGTGGCGATACGGCTGTCGCCTGTCAGCAAGCGCTGCACCAGCACCGGCCGCCCCGAGGGCTGCTGGGTACCCTTTATCAGGTCATCGGCATATTCGGTCGGGCCGACCAGGCACAAGCGCAACTGCGTGGGCTCCACCGGCCAGCGGGCATAGCTGAGAATGCCCAACACCACCTGAGTCACGGCAGCCGCCCGTTGCTCGGCCATCGTCGGCGGTTCTGGCGTCTGCGCGCAGGCCAACGCAGCGAACAGCAACGACAACGCGGCCACCAGCGCGCGCGCCCAGCAGGTCACACGTCCCGTTTTCGGGGCGGCCACATTCATTAAGGAAATCTCTTACAAGCTAGAGGGATAATGTCGCAACGATAGCACAGCGGCCGTTTTTTCAGCGAGTGCGCAGGCCCTACGCGTGAGCTTGTAGGAGCCAGGCTTGCCGGCGATGGCTGCGTAGCAGCCCCGAGATCACGAGTGGGCTGTAAGCGCCTACAACTGCCGGCGCCTACAGCCAATCTCTGCGTCATACCTGCTCAAGCATCAGCCCGGACAGGCGTTTGACCTTGCGTCGCACAGCCTCCTCGAACACTCCCGCACGCGGCTCGATAAGCGTGAAACAGTGTTTTGCGCGCGTAATGCCGGTGTAGATCAACTCCTTGGTCAACACCGGGTTGAGCGCATCCGGCAGCACCAGCGCCGTGTGGCTGAACTCCGAGCCCTGCGACTTGTGCACGGTCATGGCATACACCGTTTCCACTTCATTGAGCCGGCTGGGCAAGACAAAACGCACCCCGCCACGGCCATCATTGCGGGCAAAGGCCACGCGCAGCACCTGCTGGTCGGGTTGCTGCTCATCGGGCAGCCGCAGAGCGATGCCGATATCGCCATTCATCAGGCCCAGACCATAGTCGTTGCGAGTCATCAATACCGGACGGCCTTCATACCAGGGCTGCTCGACATCGATCAGGCCAGCGTTACCGAGCACCCGGCCAACCCGCTGGTTCAGCCCTTCAACGCCCCAGGGGCCTCTTCGCACAGCGCACAGCAGCTGGAAGGTTTCAAAGCCTTGCAGCACCGCCATGGCCCACGCCTCCCAGCGCGGATCATCACCTGGCACCGTTGGCGACGGACGCTGCCGGCCAATGATCTGCAGATAGCTGCGATAGCCTTGCGGCCCCTCGCTGCCGCGGCCAAGCCCTTCAAGGATCAGGCGATCCAGCGCACGGTCCTGTTCACCGCGCAGGGTCAGGCCCAACACATCATCCTGGGTCTGCTTCAACAAAGCGCGGGCCTGGTCGGCGTCCTGCAGGTTGACCAGGCGTGCCAGTTTGCCGATACCACTGGTCTCGCCGAAGCGTCGGGAAAACCGCAGCATCACGACCTGCTGGGCCAACGGGTAGTGTTCGTTGCTGCCGGGCTGCAGTTCGCTCCCGGCCAAGGTTTCTCCGCTGACCTGTTCCAGCCAGGCTTGCGTCTGGGCACTGTAACGACCGGCCTCGGCATCCCGGCACAGGTCACCCAGCACGGCACCGGCCTCGACCGAAGCGAGCTGGTCCTTGTCCCCCAACAACACGAGCCGGGCATGTGGTGGCATGGCGGCCAGCAAATTGGCCATCATTTCCAGGTCGATCATCGACGCTTCGTCGACCACCAGCACATCCAGCGGCAACGGGTTGCCCGCATGGTGGCGAAAGTGCCGCGACCCCGGACGGCTGCCCAGCAATCGGTGAACCGTCGATACATCCGTGGGAATGTTCTCGCGAACCTGAGGATCGACAGCCAGGCGCTCGACCTGCTGGCCGATCGACTCGGTCAGCCGTGCTGCCGCCTTGCCGGTGGGCGCGGCCAGACGAATACGCAACGGTCGCCCCGTCTCCACCGCCGGCACCTGGAGCAACGCCAGCAAACGCACCACTGTCGTGGTTTTGCCGGTACCGGGACCGCCGGTAATGATGCTGAAGGCGCCACGGGTCGCCAGGGCACAGGCAAGCTTCTGCCAGTCCACCTGCCCCGCCTGGCTGCCGCCGTCGAACAGGTGCGCCAAGCGCGCAGGCAGGTCGGAGGGTGTGGGTTCGGCCTGTTCCAGGCGCTGGCGCAATGCACTATCGATCTGCCGCTCGTAGGCCCAATAGCGACGCAGGTACAAACGCTGGCCACTGAGCACCAGGGGACGAGAAGCCTGCTCTGTGTTGTCGCCGTGGGCAACCAGCCGGCTGCTCGCCAGGCGCTGCAGCCAGGTTGTCAGCGCCAGTTGCTCAAGCAGTTGCGAGGGCAGCAGCAAAGGGCCTGCCAGAGCGTCGCCTTCGGGCGGCAAGGACAGGGCAAAGTCGGGCTCGGCGAGGGTTTCCCCAAGATCCAGACACACATGGCCATGCCCCAATTGGTGGCTGGCCAATGCAGCGGCCAGCAGCACCAGCGAGTCGCCTTGCGGGTCGCGCTCTTCGAGAAACCCGACAAACGCCCGGTCCAGGGCGCGCAGCCAGCCGCGCTCCACCCAGCGGTCGAGCAGCGCCAGCAGGTCTGCACTGCGGCTCAACGGTTCGAGCGCTGCCAGATGCCCGGCATCCAGCGGCGTCGGCAACAGGTCGTCGAGAGTACGGCTCATGGTGCATCCCCCAGGAACAGGTCGTTTTGCTGTGGTGCATTGACACCACGAAACAGCGCATCCAGGCGTTCGATCAACGCTCGCGGCGGTTTCACGAAGTACACCCCACCCGATGCCGAGTGCACACCGCGCAAAAAGATGAACAATGCGCCGCCCATGTGCCGGTCGTAGTCATAGTCGGGCAGGCGTGCACGCAACTGACGGTGCATGGCCAGCAGGTACAGCACATACTGCAAGTCATAGCGGTGACTGAGTATCGCCGCTTCCATCGCCAGCTCGCTGTAGGCGCTGTCGTCAGGCCCGAGCCAATTGGATTTGTAGTCAGCCACGTAATAGCGACCATCATGTTCGAAGGCGAGGTCAATGAAGCCCTTGAACATGCCGTTGAGCTGGGCCGACTGTGCCGCGATGCGGGCGGCACCTTGATGGGTATGCTCACAGACCAGACGATCCAGCTGGCCGACATCGACCTTGTGGCTGGCAAACCAGAACTCCATCTCGATCTGATACTGGCTGAGCTGGTGCAAGGCCACAGGTGCACCCTCCGCGCTCAGCACCAGCGGCTGCACCAGCAACTGCTGCAGCCAAGGGCCGAGCGTATTGATCCAGCCACTCCAGTCACGCCGATTGCAGCGCTGGGCCACCATCGTCATCAGCGCCTGATTGTCCGTTGTGACCTGGGCAAATCCCTCATGACCGGCCCACTCGAGCAGGCCGTGCAGAAACGTGCCGGGATTCGGGCCACGCGGGAAGCGGTGGATATCGCCACTGCCAGGCATCACTTCACGCAGCTGCTGCGGGTCCGGACGCTCGTCATCGAGCAGTTGCTGGGCCTGGGAGCTATCCGTAGCCAGGTTCTGCGATTCTTCGCCGATGCGCAGGGCACTGTAGGAGGCGATCCACCAGTTTTCGGCAGCACGGCGCTTGGGCTGACGCGCAGGCAACAGCTCGGCCTGGTTGCGTGGCGCGCTGTAGCGTTGTTCGTCAGGCTCAGGCATTGCACTGCTGGCAATGGCAGAACAATCGGCCTGCATCGCCTGCAGCCATTCACTCAATTGAGTAGAAGCGGCCAGCGGCGCACCGCCCCCCAGCAGGTAACCCAGGGCTGAACGGTGCAATAACGAGGTTTTGCCGGTACCGCGCTTGAGGTCTGCAACCCCCAGCCAGCACGCATGCTGGGCACGGGTCAAGGCCACATAGAGCAAGCGCAGGTCTTCAGCCAGACGCTCATCGTCGGCCCGGGCAATCTGCTCGGAATCCGGTGTCAGGGTCAGGTGCGCGCGGCCTTCGCTGTCGTGCCAGGCCAGCGGCAAGCGCTGGCCGTCCACAGGTTTGCTGGTGCAGATGAACGGCAGGAACACCAGCGGGTACTCAAGTCCCTTGGACTTGTGAATGGTGACCACCTTGACCAGTTGCTCATCACTTTCCAGGCGCAGGATCTGCTCCTCGCCCGCCTGGCCAGCACTGGCCAGGTGCTCGCCCAAATGGCGAATCAGCGCCTGTTCGCCATCGAGCTCGGTGGCCGCCTGCTGGAGCAGTTCAGCCAGGTGGAGCAGGTTGGTCAGTACCCGCTCACCATCACTGCGTGCCATCACCACCTGCGGCAGGTCGAAGTCATGCAGCAGCCGATGCAGCATCGGCAACGCACCTTGAGTGCGCCAGATCAGCCGGTACTGGCGGAACTGCATGACCCAGCGTTCCCATACCCGCTCGTTCTGGTTCAACTGCTCCAGCTCGGACAGCGGCAGGTTCAAGGTGATACTGGCCAATGCCGCCTTGAGCAGGCGCTCGACATCCGGCTCGGCACAGGCCTTGAGCCAGGCCAGGACATCCTGGGCTTCCTGGGCGGCGAACACCGAGTCCTTGTCTGACAAGTAGACGCTGCGCACATCGCGGGCGGCCAGTTCGCTACGGATCAACTGCGCTTCGCGACCATCACGAACCAGGATGGCAATGTCCGACGGCATGCAACCACGCAACGACTGATCGGCCTGGACAAACCCGCTACGTCCCTGCTGCCCGCCATTGAGCAAGGCCACGATCTGGCTGGCACAACTGGCCGCCAGCTGCTGGCGGTAAACCGCACCCGAGACCGGCTCTTCACTGCCCAGCTGCCAGAAATTCAATGCTGCAAGCGGCTGCCCCTCCACCTGCAGTTGCTCACTACGGCCTTTGGCCTTGACTTCGACAAAGGGCACCGGGTTGTCGTCGCCGTCACGGAACAGAAACGCTCCTCGCCCCGATGCGCGCAACTCGGCTTGCATGAACACATGGTTGACCGCGCTGACCATGGCCTGACTGGAACGGTAGTTGGTATCCAGGCTGTGCAATCGCCCGGCCGTGGCGCGACGGGCGCCAAGGTAGGTAAAAATGTCGGCACCGCGAAAGGCGTAGATCGCCTGTTTCGGGTCGCCGATCATGAACAGACCGGTGTCGCGGACATTTTCCTCGATGCAATAGATACGCTGGAAAATGCGGTACTGCACCGGGTCGGTGTCCTGGAATTCGTCGATCAGGGCCACCGGAAACTGCTCGCGGATCAACCCGGCCAGACGCTCACCGGTGTCACCGTGCAGCGCATGATCAAGGCGCACCAGCATGTCGTCGAAACCCATCTCAGCGCGGCGACGCTTTTCCTGCTCAAAGCGCGCACCGACCCACGCCGCCGCATGCTCGAGCAGGCAAGCATCGGGCGTCGGCAACGCCTGAATCTGGTCACGCAGGGTTTCCATGGCCTGCAATGCCGGGTGGCTGGGTGGTTCACCTTTCCAGGCTTCGGCCATGCCGACACGGGTCAGTCGCGTGAACCCGGTGCCCAGATCAAGTTCCAGCGCTTGCGGGTCGACAGCCCATGCCGCGAGTTTTTCACACCAGGGCTCAAAGTAGCGGGCCTGCATCTTGCGCCCGTCCACTTGCTTGGCAGCCAGCCCATCGCGGCAAAGCTGCAACAGCTCGGCAGACCACTGCGCCCATGGTGCCTTGAGGCGCTGAAGCTGTTCGGCACGTTGTTGCAACACCGCATCGATAAGGGCCTGTGGTTCTTCGGCGCTGTTTTCGATGTGTTGACGCCCGAACAGCGCACGCACCCGAGGTAACAGCGCATCAGGGCTGCCCCAGTGACTGCGCACCCAGCTCAAGGCTTCGCCTTGCATGCTGTAGCAGAACTGCCGCCAGTAATCGCGCATTACCTGGCCCAGCAGTTCGCTATGGTCTGTTTCCAGGCTCTGGGTGAACAGGCTGCCGCTGTCGAAAGCGTGCTCACGCAACATGCGTTGGCACCAACTGTGGATCGTCGAAACAGCCGCTTCGTCCATCCACTGTGCCGCCACATCCAGACGGTTGGCGCAGGCAGGCCAAAGGTCTTGCGGGTAGTCGTCACGCAACTGCTGCAGGAGCGGATCGGCCTCGCTCAGTTCGTTGCGAAAGAACCGCGCCGCTTCCGCCAGGCGGGTACGGATTCGCTCGCGCAGCTCTTTGGTAGCGGCATCGGTAAAGGTGACCACCAGCACCTGAGGGGGCAGCAGTTCACGATCGAAGCCTTGCTCGCCACCATGGCCGAGCACCAGGCGCAGGTACAGCGCAGAGATGGTAAAGGTCTTGCCAGTACCGGCACTGGCTTCGATCAGCTGACTGCCGTGCAGCGGGAAGCTCAGGGCCAGGGGAACAGTGCGGGTCATTGGCCGTCTTCCTCATTGCCCAGCGTCTGCCAGGGCGCATCGAACATCGGGCGGTACAAGGCTTCACACCACCCCTCGAATTCTTCGCTGGCGCTCAAGGCGGCGAAATCGTTGAACTGGCGAACCAGCGCGGTGCTTTCGCTACGCTCGCCAGAACTGTTCTGACCATCCCCTTCGTAGGCCTTGGCGGCAGCGGCAAGCGCCTTGTCGGAATCACTGTGGGACAGCCAGGCAAAAGCGGTTTTCACCGCTACCGGCAACGGTGCGGTCATACCGGCCTGACGCGCGAGTAGCAGGTCGCCAAGCAATTCGGCAGCACGTGCCTGCTCAATAGGAGCCAGCATCAAGGTGATGTCGGTGGCCACCACGGCACTGTGTAGCGGCAGCCCTACCGCGCAGGCCGACAGGTGCATGACCCAGGTAGCCGTCAGTCGGTGCCATTTCAGCGAACGACCACTGCTGATGGCATTGGGTATCGGTGTGATGCTCAACAACGACTGATCGTCGCCCTGGTAAACCCGCCCGAGCCAGCCTTCCAGTCTCAGCTGGCGGTACTCGAAACGGATCGGCAAGGCACTGTCCAACACCGTGGGCCATCGCCGCAACAGCTGGTCATGGCGCTGTAACAGATCCGGTAAAGGCTCGATCAGTTCTTCCTGCAGGCACTGTCCGAATCCGGCCAGCGGCAACATGCCGTAGCCCTGCAAGCGGCGCGCCTGAGCATGCAGGGTCAAGCCGCTGTCAGCCGGCGCCGTCAGGGCAGCGGCCAGCAGCCGCTCGCTGAGGCTGTAGCGTTGCAAAGCGTCGAGCACAAAGGGTTCTTCGTCAGCCACTGGCGCCTCGGCTGACTCGAAAAATACATTGAGGCGCTGACGGAAGAAGTGACGCACAGGGTGGCGCAGAAAGTCCTGCAGCACGTTCAGCGTCAACGCTTCATCGCTGGCATAGGCGGCAAGCACGTCGCCGGCCTTGGGCTGCCCGGTGTCGGGCACATGCAGTGCGCGCCATTCCCGGGCGTAGCTGAACAGATTGCTGCCTTTGTGGAAATAGCGGGCACTGAAGGGTTGCAGGGGATGCTCGACCGTCAGCGCGTGCAGCAGTTGTTCGCCTCCATCGCGCTTGTCGTCTGCCTTGGCACCGTGCAACTGCCATCCAGCAGCCAGATGGTCGCGGAGCTGGCCAATCAGCACCGAGGCCGGGCGTTCACTGTTGTCGCGAATACTGCGGCCGACCCAGCTGACATACAGCTGATCGCGGGCCGAGAGCAGCGCCTCCAGCAACAGGTAGCGATCATCCTCGCGGCGCGAGCGATCGCCCGGGCGGTAGTCACTGCCCATCAAGTCAAAGTCCAATGGTGGTTGCGCACGCGGGTAGTCGCCATCGTTCATGCCCAGCAGGCAGACTACCTTGAACGGAATGGCACGCATGGGCATCAAGGTGCAGAAGTTGACCGAGCCGGCCAGGAAGCGTTGCGACAAGCGCCCTTGGTCGAGCCCGGCCAACCAGGCTTCGCGAACCACGGTCAATGGCAACAAGTCGTTAAGGCCAACCGATTCGCAGGTCTCAAGCCAGGTTTCACGCAGGCCCTGCAACTGCACCAGGAGGTAATCGTCGTGCTCGGTTTCGGCAAGGAAGAACACCTGCAGCAGCGCACGCAGACGCTCGCCCCACTGCGCGGCGGTTGCCGCTTCGGAGAGCTGCTGGCAGGCGATTTCCAGGGCGTCGAGCAGTGCGACCAGCGGACCGATCAGTGCTGCGTCCAGACCGCCAATCTCATCGAACGGTTCGATTCCGTCGCAGGCTTCGCCTGCGCCTACGGCATAACCGAGCAGCATGCGGCGCAGGCCAAAGCGCCAACTGTTCTGCTCAAGACCCGCCGGTAACCCCAGGGATGCACGCTGCTCGGCATTAAGCCCCCAGCGAATGCCGGCACCTTCGATCCACCGATGCAGGGTCGGCAGGTCGCTCTCCTTTATCGCAAAACGTGCGCGCAAGGCCGGAACGTCTAGCAGATCGAGAATCTCGCTGACCGCAAAACGGCTGTCTGGCAGCTTGAGCAGATGTTCCAGCGCAATCAGCAGCGGGTCGCGGCCTCGCTGCCCCTGGTCCGTCAGGGTAAAGGGAATGAAGCGCGAATCATCACGCCCCAACTGGCCGAACACTGCGCGGATATGCGGCGCATAGGTATTGATATCCGGCAGCATGACAATCACGTCACGGGGGCGCAGCTGCGGATCGGCACTGAAGCGTGCAAGCAACTGGTCATGCAGGATTTCCACTTCGCGCTGCGGGCTGTGGGCAATGTGGAAGCGCACGGAGCGGTCCTTGGCCGGGTCGACCGCCGGCCAGCGCTCACGGGTTTCAGCCAATGGCCGAAGTTCGAGAATGTCGTCCTGCAACTGGTTGAGCAGGTTCTCCGGCTCGCTGTCGCTGAACAGGTCGATACGTCCGTCACTGAACGCTGTGCGGTAGCTGGCAGGGTCATCGTAGCTGTCGAGCAGGTTGATGTAGTCACGGCCCTGCTTGCCCCAGGCAGCCAGCAGCGGATGGGCGTGCTGGTGCAGGGATTGGGCGTCGATCAGGCTGGGCATGCCCTTCTTGCGCTGTTGGCGCTTGTACTGGTGACGCAACAGGTCCTTGTCGGCGACGATGTCCGCCCAGTGATGGCGACACGGATTGTGCACACACAGCAGCACCTGGCTGAAGCGGGCCAGGCCGGCCAATGCCTCAAGTGCCTGGGCCGGTAACGATGAAATGCCGAAAACGATTACTCGCGAAGGGAGCCCGGCCGGGGCTTGCTCGAGGGTGTTGATGCGCTCGATAAAGCGCTGGTGTACGCCGGCGCGGCTCTGCGCCATGCCGGCCTCGCCGACATCCAGCAACAGCGCACGCCACAGCTCGGCTTGCCAGCAGTTGGCGGGGGGCAGTGGCTTGGCGTCACCGCGCGCGGTGTTCAAGACATGGCGACCGGCAGCCCAGTCCTTGAGCCAGTCGGCCCGGTAAACCTGATACTGGTCAAAGAGGTCGGCAAGGCGCTCGGCAAGCTGATAGCGCTTGCGCAGGTCCGAGTCGTCGGTAAGGAAGCGCTGCAGGGGCTCGAAGTGAGGCTTGTCGATGACCTCGGGCAGCAGGCGCATCAGTCGCCATGTCAGTGGCGCTTTGTCCAGCAGGGAAGTCTCGGGGATCTCATCCCGTCCCAGCACACGGCGGTACAACTGCCACATAAAACTGCCCGGCAGTTGCACCTCGACGGCCGCCGCAATACCGCAGCCGCCCTGGTCATCCACTTCCGGATCTTCAGCCAAAGCCAGCTTGAGCCACTGGGCGATGCCGTTGCTCTGCACCAGGGCGATTTCATTTTCCAGGGGGGCCAGCGGATAGCGGCGCATCCAGCTCACCACCAGACTGCGCAGTTCATCCAGACGATTGCCATGGACCACCATGAATCCTGGCTGAAGAGTACGGCTGTGTGGCATAGGGCTTCCCTGGCGGCTTGCAAACTGGGGGAAACCTTACCACGAAGGTGTCCCGCGATGAGGTCGAGGTAAACACCAGAAAGACAAAACCCCTACCTGCGTACGCAGATAGGGGTTTCGGAATTTAATCTTGACGATGACCTACTCTCACATGGGGAAACCCCACACTACCATCGGCGATGCATCGTTTCACTGCTGAGTTCGGGATGGGATCAGGTGGTTCCAATG
>NZ_JADUCM010000002.1 GCF_016009175.1 Pseudomonas alkylphenolica | reverse complement strand
CCCCCCCCCCCCCCCCCCCCCCCCCCCCCCCCCCCCCCCCCCCCACCACCCCCCCCCCCCCCCCCCCCCCCCCGGCCCGTCCGCCTGTGCAGTAGATAGTTAATCCCCTTTCCCCGAGGCCTTGCCTGATCGTGTTCCTGGTTTTTCACCAGAAGGAACACCCTCATGCACGGACGCATGTTTACCCGATGCAGCCTGCTGGGCCTGCTAGGCCTGACTGCCCAGGCGGCTGCCGACCCGCCCGCCCGCCACGCATTCACCCTCGACAACGGCCTGCAGGTGGTCGTTGCCGAGGATCGTCGGGCGCCGGTGGTCACCACCCACCTGCTGGTCAAGGTGGGCTCAAGCCACGAGTACCCGGGCCAGTCGGGCCTTTCCCATGCACTTGAACACTTGCTCTTTCGCGGCAGCTCGAAAGCTGCGCCCGGGGAGTTCTCACAGATCATCGAGCGCCTGGGCGGCAGTGACAACGCCTACACCACTCGTGATTACACGGTGTACCACCAGACCCTGCCCAACGACCGCCTGGCTGTCGCCATAGAGCTCAATGCCGACCTGCTTGGTGGCGCCCTCCTGGATGAGGCCGAGTTTCAGCGAGAGATAGAGGGCGTGAAAGCCGAGCGCCGACAGCATGTCGAAGGCGATGCCCGGGCTCTGCTGTATGAACAGCTGCAAGCCATCGCTTATCCGGCCAGCAGTTATCACACCCCGGTGATCGGCTGGATGAGTGACCTCGAGCGCATGAGCAATGACGAGTTGAAGGCCTGGTACCGGTCACGGTACGCGCCGAACAATGCCACGCTGATCATTGTCGGCGATGTCCGGCCAGATGAAGTGAAAACCCAGGTAGAGCACTACTTTGCACGCCTCATCCGGCGCGACCTGCCTGGCTCGAAACGCCCTTTGCAGTCTGCTGCCGCAGGCCAGCGACAGGTCACGGTCTACAACGAGTTCAGCACGCCCAAGCTGTTCATGGGCTTCAACGTACCCAGCTATGCAACTGCTGCGCACACCGCCGATGTCGATGCATTGCGCCTGATTCAGGCAATGCTCGGGCACGGCATGAGTGCCCGTCTGAATACCCGCCTGGTACGCGAACAAGGCCTGCTCGCCAACCCGTCGGCCAGTTATGGCCCCTTGGCCAGAGGCGACACACTGTTCGAAATTGAAGCGTCAGTGAGCGCCGCCAACCCTCAACCGCTGGCGGCGTTGCAAAAAGCCGTCTGGGCCGAGCTGCATGCGCTCAAGCAGAACCCGCCAACAACCGCAGAGCTTGCCAGAGCCAAGGCCCTGCTACTGGCGGATAAAACCTACGCGCAGGACAGCTTGTCGGGACGTGCCGACGAGATTGCCGCCACGCTGGGCAGCGGCCTGCCACTCGCACAACCGGACAGCGACGCCAGTCGCCTGGCCCGCGTGACACCCGAACAGATCCAGCATGTCGCCCACACCTACTTCAATGCAGAACGCTTAACAGTTGCCTACATGCAGGCCAAGGAGGCCCACAATGACTGACACTATCCGGATAATGCTGCTCGCCCTCCTCATACTGTCAGGCACTGCCCACAGTCAGGGGTACCCCGCCCCTGCAGCGCTGGAGTCGCTGATGTCCCTCTCGCCCCCTTCCGCCCAGTTGCAGGTGCCCATCGAGTCCTGGCAAACCCCGCAAGGCAGCCGGGTACTGTTTGTCCACAGGCCAGAGCTGCCGATGTTCGATCTGCAGGTGCTGTTCGACGCAGGCAGCGCCCGCGACGATGGCGCCTCGGGGCTGGCACAACTGACACTGGGCATGCTGAAGGAGGGTACGCAGCACCGGGACGCCATGCAGATCGCCGAGGGCTTTGATGAAATCGGCGCCCGCTTCCACACCTCCACATCACGCACCAAGGCGACAATCCGCTTACGCAGCCTGAGTACGGAGCAACACCGAAGCCAAGCGGTCACGTTGCTGGCTGAAGTACTCGGGCAACCGCTGTTTGCCAATGAAAAGCTTCAAGAGGTCAAAAACCAGCTGATCAATGCCTCGACACAGCGACAAAGCCTGGCCTACGTCAAAGCGGTCGACCGGTTGTTTGAACATGCCTATGCCAATCATCCCTTCGCCGCAAACGACACTGGCACTGCGCAAAGCATCAACACCCTGCAGATTGCGGATTTGACCGCCTTTCATCAACAAGCCCTGAGTGCCGGCAATGCCTTGATCACGCTGGTAGGCGACCTCTCGCCAGAACAGGCCCGCGAAACAGCACTGCAAATATCTGCTGCGCTGCCTGCGGGCCCACCCCTGCCCCCGCTGCAACCTCCGAAAGGGTTCGAGGCAGAGATTTATCACCTGGATCACCCCGGCACGCAGTCGTTCCTGTTGTTTGCCCTGCCCGGAATCGATATCCAGCATACAGACGCACCGGCACTGACCCTGGCCAACCTGATGCTAGGCGGCCCTGGTGCCACCTCCCGGCTGTTCGAGGTGCTGCGTACCGAGCGAGGACTGACCTACAGCGCAGGCGCACACCTGGTGCAGTCGAGCGACAGCGGGCTCTGGGTTTTCACCACCGAAGTCCAGGCCAAGTACCAGGATGGCGCCATGGCCTTGCTGGAAAACCTGCTGCAGGACTATGCCGACACAGGGCCAACCCCTCAGCAGTTCGAGGACGCGAAAGAGCAACTGCGCGGCAGCTACCTGCTGGGTGCGGTCAGCAACGGGCAATTCAGCAACATGCTGGCGGAAATGGGCTTTCATCAACTCCCGCTGGACAGCAGGCAATCCTTCCTCGAACAGATCCAGGCACTTACCCTGGATCAGCTGAAAGTCGCCTTGAAAAAGCACCTGAAGCTCGACAAGCTTGTACAGATCAGCGTCGGCCCGAGTGTCGAACAGCACGACCTGCCCGCGCCTGCATCCGGCTGACCGGCACATGCAGGCAGCGGTCAGCGTGCATACACTTGTCTGAATGAAATAGGTGAGTACGCCACGATGCACCTGTCACCCCCCAGTCCCTTCAAACCAGCCCTGGGGCTGAGCAACCCGCACTTGCAAACGCTCTGGGGCCCCCTATGGCGTAAACCGGCAAACCTGAACCGCCATCGCGAACGCCTGTGGCTGGCGGACGGCGACTTTCTCGACCTCGACTGGCACGGCCCCCATGAAGCCTCAACACCCTTGGTGCTGGTACTTCATGGTCTGACCGGCTCGTCCCACTCCCCCTATGTCATCGGCTTGCAACAGGCGTTGGCCGGCCGTGGCTGGAGCAGCGTGGCGCTGAACTGGCGCGGTTGCTCGGGCGAGCCCAACCTGCTCCCGCGCAGCTACCACTCGGGGGCCAGCGAAGACCTCGCCGAAACCATCGAACACCTGCGCGCGCAGCGTCCGCAGGCACCGTTGTACGCCGTTGGCTATTCGCTGGGGGGCAATGTACTGCTCAAGCATCTCGGTGAAGTAGGCTCCGCAAGCCAGCTGCAAGGGGCGGTTGCCGTTTCGGTACCCTTTCGCCTGGACCAATGCGCCGACCGCATCGGCCTGGGATTCTCGCGGGTGTACCAGGCGCACTTCATGCGCGTCATGCTGGCCTATGTAAAAGACAAGCAGCGTCACTTTCAGCACCGTGGGCACTATGACGGCCTGGCCGCTCTGGAGCGCCTCGGGCCACTGGAAAACCTGCGCACCTTCTGGGACTTCGATGGACGGGTGACTGCGCCGCTCAATGGCTTTGCCGATGCCAAGGATTACTACCGCCGGGCATCCAGCCGCTATTTCCTCGGCGAAAACCGCACACCCACCCTGATCATTCACTCCAGCGACGATCCGTTCGTGTTCAGCCACAGCTTGCCTGCCGCCAACGAACTGTCGGCAGGCACCCGCTTCGAACTGCACACTCGCGGTGGGCATGTCGGCTTTGTCGATGGCAGCCTGCATAACCCGGGGTACTACCTCGAGCGACGGATTCCGCAGTGGCTGGAAGCCGTGCCGCTGTAGGCGCAAGGCTTGACCGCGAATAACGATGACGCGACCAAACCGACAGATTGCGGCGTCAGATTCGCGGGCAAGCCTCGCGCCTACGAATTTCTGCGTTAATCACCTGTCGCCACTTGCCGTTGCGGGTTGGTGATCCACTCACTCCAGGAGCCCGCATACAACGTGCCCAGCGGATAACCCGCCAACGCCAGGGCAAAGAGGTTGTGACAGGCTGTAACGCCTGAGCCGCAATACGCCACCAGCTGATCAGGCGATCGTTTGCCCAACGTTTGCGCAAATCGCTTTTTCAGCAGCTCTGGCTTAAGAAAACGGCCATCGGCATCCAGGTTGTCGGTAAAAGCCGCGCACTGCGCACCGGGAATGTGCCCGGCCACCGGGTCAATGGGCTCTACCTCACCGCGAAAACGCGGCAAGCCACGGGCATCGATCAAGGTCAGGTCCGGCTGGTTCAGGCGCTCGCCCAGCTGTTCGGCACTGATCAACAGGCTTTCATCGGGGCTGCCACTGAAGTTGCCTTCACGCTTGCTTGGCGGGTCGAGGCTCAATGGCAACCCGGCCGCATGCCAGGCCTTCAGGCCGCCATCAAGGATATAAACCCCGCTGCGCTTGCCCAGCCAGGCCAGCAGCCACCAGGCCCGCGCAGCGAACGCACCGGGGCCATCGTCGTACAGCACCACGTCGCTGTCATTGTCGATGCCCCAGGCACGCAGCTTTTCCACCAGCCGCTGCGGCTCCGGCAGCGGGTGGCGACCGGTCACCCCCTTGATTACCGGCCCACTCAGATCACGCTCCAGATCGGCAAAATGTGCACCGGCGACATGCCCCTCGGCATAGCTGCGCTGGCCGTAATCGATATCTTCCAGGGCAAAACGACAATCGAGAATCACCAGCGCCGGCGCCTCCAGGCGGTCGGCCAATTGCTGGGCGGTGATCAGTTGCGCGAGGGGCATGACAGTCTCCTGAACGATTGAACGAATAAGGCCTGGGCGCTACTGCTCCAGTGCCTGATTAAGCGAAACGTAGAATTCCTCGCACAGGGCGTCCACTTCCGGACGCGCCTGGGCGGTGACAAAACCGATCTCCAGCACCAGCACCTGATAGATCCCCCGCTTGATCGCATCCTCGCTCAGGTGCGCCGAGTTTTCACGCGTGGTGCAGAGAAAGCGCACCCAGGAGGTCAGCACGATCCAGGCGTTGAGGGTCAGCGATTCGATCTGAATGGCGTCCATCTCAACCAGCCCTGCACTGACAAAACCGCGGTAGATACCCTGGGCCTGAATCAGGCAGCGCTGCGAGAAGCGCCGGTAGCGCGCGGCCAGTTCCTTGTCACTGTCGAGCAGGTGCTCGAGGTCGCGGTGCAGAAAGCGAAAGTCCCACATCGCCGCCAACAGTTCCTTGAGATAGAAACGCTTGTCGGCAACCGTGGCGACACGGCCTTGCGGCGGACGCAGAAAACTCTCGACCCGCTCTTCGTACTGGGTGAAGAGGACCGCAATGATTTCCTGCTTGTTGGCGAAGTGGTAGTACAGGTTCCCCGGAGAAATCTCCATGTGGGCTGCAATGTGATTGGTGCTGACACTGCGCTCGCCTTGCTGGTTGAACAGCTCCAGGCTGTTCTGCACGATGCGTTCGCGGGTCTTGATGCGCGGAGCCATGATCAGATCCAGATGCCGGGCTTTGGATGAATAGGTCCATCTTACGGTTTATCCAGACCCTGATGTACCTGCTCGTCGTCAAAAACTAGTCGCACTATGCTTATATTAGAGTATATGCTCTAGAAAAAACACGCTGCCGTGGAGTTCCGCATGACCGCCGATGCCGCACGTCTTTTGCACCCTGCCGCCTTTGACCACCTCGCCGAGCAGTTCAGCGCCCAGCGTCAGGCCTTTGCCGGTAACCCCATGCCTCCCAGAGCCCAGCGCCTGCAGTGGCTCAAGAGCTTGCGCGAGCTGCTGTTGACGCACCAGGAGGCACTGATCGCCGCCATCAGCGAAGACTTCAGCGGCCGCAGCGCCGATGAAACCCGGCTGGCCGAATTGATGCCCAGCGTTCAGGGCCTGCGCCATACCGAGCGCCATCTCAAGCAATGGATGAAAGCCTCGCCGCGCAACGTCGGCCTGGCTTTTCAACCGGCCAGCGCCAAGGTGCTCTACCAGCCGCTCGGGGTGGTCGGCATTATCGTGCCGTGGAACTACCCGTTGTTCCTGGCTATCGGTCCCATGACCTGCGCCCTGGCCGCCGGCAACCGGGTCATGCTCAAACTCAGCGAAGCCACACCGGCAACCGGCCTGCTGCTCAAAAAACTGTTCGAAGCCGTGTTTCCGGAAGACCTGGTGTGCGCAGTGCTGGGTGAATCGGACGTGGGCGAAGCTTTCTCGCGCCTGCCCTTCGATCATTTGCTGTTCACCGGCGCCACCAGTGTCGGTCGCCATGTGATGGCTGCGGCGGCGCAAAACCTGACGCCGGTGACGCTCGAACTCGGCGGTAAGTCGCCCGCCATTGTCTCCGCCAGTGTGCCGTTGAACGATGCCGCAGAGCGCATTGCCTTCGGCAAAACCCTCAATGCCGGGCAGACCTGCGTCGCCCCGGACTATGTGCTGGTGCCCAGAGCACGCCTGGATGAATTCGCGCAAACCTACCGTTCGGTTGTTCACCGCTTTTACCCGACCCTGGTCGACAACCCCGACTACACCGCGATCATCAACGCACGGCACCTCGCGCGCCTGGAGGGCTACCTGGAAGATGCCCGCAGCAAAGGCGCGCAGGTAACCGACCTGTACCCCGACGAACCACGCCAGGGCCGTCGCCTGCCGCCGCACCTGCTGCTGCAGGTCAACGACGACATGCGCGTGATGCAGGACGAAATCTTCGGCCCGCTGCTGCCGCTGGTGCCCTATGACAACCTCGACGAGGCGCTGGCCTACATCAACCAGCGCCCTCGCCCGCTGGCGCTGTATTACTTTGGCTACGACCGTGCCGAGCAGCAGAAGGTACTGGAGCAGACCCATTCCGGTGGCGTCTGCCTCAACGACACCCTGCTGCATGTCGCCCAGGACGACCTGCCCTTCGGTGGCGTGGGGCCGTCGGGAATGGGGCATTACCATGGTCACGAGGGTTTTCTGACCTTCAGCAAAGCCAAGGCGGTGTTCGCCAAGCAACGCTTCAACGCCGCCCGCCTGATCTATCCGCCTTATGGCAAGTCGGTGATGAAACTGGTGTTCAAGCTTTTCATCCGCTAACCCGCTATCAGGCCTGATAACAATGACTACAAGCCTGCCCGTATCCCCCGCCCTGACCCGCCGCGGGCTGCTCCGGTTCAGCCTCGGCGCCAGCGCTTTTCTGGCCACTGCGGGGCTGACTGCCAGCCTCAGCGGTTGCTCGGCATCAACCCCGGCCAGCGGTTTCATCACCCTGCGCGCGAGTGACCTGCCGATTTTGCAGGCGCTGATTCCGGTGCTGCTCGACGGTACCCCGGCGCCTGAACACATCGATGCCGTGCTGCGCCAACTGGATAACAAGCTCGCCAGCCTGTCCCCGGCCATGCTCAAGCTGACTCAGCAGCTGTTCGACGTACTGGCCCTGCCGGTCACCCGCGGGCCGCTGACGGGTGTCTGGGGCGCCTGGGAAAATGCCAGCCACGCGCAGATCCAGGCCTTTTTGCAGCGCTGGGAGGACAGTTCGCTGAACCTGTTGCGCATGGGCCACAGCTCGTTGCTGCAATTGCTGCACATGGCCTGGTATGAAATGCCCGTGTCCTGGGCCAGCTGTGGCTATCCCGGCCCGCCTAAGATCTGAACCGACCATAACGACAAGAGGCTGTAGATGCCCGTACCCGACCTGTTTCGCGAAGGCCTCGCCCGCGGCTGGAAAACCCGTGACGCCTCGCGCCTGGACCACGACCTGACTCTGGAAGCCGACATCGCCATCATCGGCAGCGGTGCCGGCGGCGCCACCAGTGCCGAGCTGCTCAGCGCCGCCGGTTTCAAGGTGCTGTTGATCGAAGAAGGCCCGCTCAAGACCAGCAGCGATTTCCATTTGCTCGAAGACCAGGCCTACGCCAGCCTCTATCAGGAAGGCATCGGGCGCATGAGCAAGGACGGCGCCATTACCATTCTTCAGGGCCGTGCCGTGGGCGGCACCACCCTGATCAACTGGACCTCGAGCTTTCGCACCCCGGAACCCACCTTGCAGCACTGGGCCCGCGAGCACGGTGTGGTTGGCCTGAGCGAGGCCGACCTGGCGCCCTGCTTCGAACGCATGGAACAGCGCCTGGGCATCGCACCGTGGATCATGCCGCCCAATGCCAACAACGACGTGCTCAAACGCGGCTGTGAAGCACTCAAGCTCAACTGGAAGGTCATCCCGCGCAACGTGCGTGGCTGCTGGAACCTGGGTTATTGCGGCATGGGCTGCCCGACCAATGCCAAGCAATCGATGCTGGTCACCACCATTCCCGCGACGCTGGACAAGGGCGGCGAGCTGATTTACCTGGCCCGCGCCGAGCGCCTGCTGCACGACGGCAAGCGCATCAGCGCCCTGCAGTGCCAGGCCATGGATGCCCGCTGCGTCAACCCGACGGGCCGCACGATTCTGGTCAAGGCACGGCACTACGTGCTCGCTGGCGGCGGTATCAACAGCCCGGCCCTGCTGCTGCGCTCGGATGCGCCCGACCCGCATCAACGCCTGGGCAAGCGGACTTTCCTGCACCTGGTCAACTTCAGCGCCGCGCTGTTCAAGGACAAGGTCAATCCGTTCTACGGCGCACCGCAATCGATTTACTCCGATCACTTCCAATGGCGTGACGGTGTCGCCGGCCCGATCGGCTACAAGCTGGAGGTGCCGCCGCTGCACCCGGCACTGGCCAGCACCCTGCTCGGCAGCTTTGGCCGCGATAACGCCATGCGCATGGAGCAACTGCCCAACACCCACGTGATGCTCGCCCTGCTGCGCGACGGCTTCCACCCCGAAAGCAGTGGCGGTGAGGTGCAACTGCGTGACGACGGGTCGCCGGTGCTGGACTACCCGGTATCGCCCTACACCTGGGACGGCATCCGTCGCGCCTTCCACAGCATGGCCGAGATTCAGTTTGCCGCCGGTGCCGACGCCGTGCTGCCCCTGCACAGCGCGGGCCGCTACGTAAAAACCCTGGCCGAGGCACGGCAAATGATCGACGGGTTGAGCCTGGAGCTGTTCCGCACCCGCCTGGGCAGCGCCCATGTCATGGGCGGCTGCAGCATGGGGGAAAACCCGCAACAGGCAGTGTGCGACAGCCTGGGACGCCATCATCAACTGGCCAATCTGTCGATTCACGACGGCTCGTTGTTCCCGACCAGCATCGGCGCCAACCCGCAATTGTCGGTGTATGCGCTGGCCGCGCGGCTCAGTGACAGCCTGATTCAGCGACTGGCGAGCAACGCATGACAACAAATGCCCTCACTGTCTATAGTGCCTTGAGCGTGCGCAGCCGACTTGGCCGACCGCCACTGCTGCGATACCATCCGACTCCCCAACGCACTCCTGCCAGGACGACGCGATGAACCGAGTGTTGTACCCAGGTACTTTCGACCCTATTACCAAGGGCCATGGCGATCTGGTTGAACGTGCCTCACGGCTGTTCGACGAAGTGATCATTGCGGTAGCTGCCAGCCCGAAGAAAAACCCGCTGTTTCCACTGGAACAACGGGTAGAACTGGCTCGCGAGGTCACCAAGCACCTGCCCAATGTCGAAGTTATCGGCTTCTCCACGTTGCTGGCGCATTTCGCCAAGGAACAACAGGCCAATGTGTTCCTGCGTGGCCTGCGCGCGGTGTCCGACTTCGAATACGAGTTCCAGCTGGCCAACATGAACCGCCAGTTGGCCCCCGATGTGGAAAGCCTGTTCCTGACCCCGTCAGAGCGCTACTCCTTCATTTCCTCGACCCTGGTCCGGGAAATCGCGGCGTTGGGTGGCGACATCACCAAATTCGTCCATCCAGTGGTGGCCGACGCCCTGACGGAACGCTTCAGGAAGTGACATCCGCGATTTGACAGCCGCGCCCGCGTGCACTGCGGGCGCTAATGCGGCACAATTGTGTCCATTGGTTTTCAAATGCCAGGGCGACGTGCCCTGGCCGGAGTCCCCATGTCCCTGATCATCACCGACGATTGCATCAACTGCGACGTCTGCGAACCCGAGTGCCCGAACGCTGCCATCTCTCAAGGCGAAGAGATCTACGTGATCGACCCTAACCTGTGCACCCAGTGCGTAGGCCACTATGACGAGCCTCAATGCCAACAGGTCTGCCCGGTTGACTGCATCCCGCTGGATGAAGCCCACCCCGAGACTGAAGAGCAGTTGATGGAGAAATACCGCCGCATCACCGGCAAGGCCTGATGCCGGTCGCTGGCCGCCTTGCCACACTGGCCCTGGGTGCACTGTTCGCACTCGGGGCAGCCAGTGCCCAGGCCCAAGGGCCAGGACGAGCGGCAATCGCCAGCCCGCACCCCGAAGCGACCGCAGCAGCGCAGCAAATCCTCGAACAAGGCGGAAACGCCTTTGACGCGGCCATTGCCGTCAGCGCCGCATTGGCGGTGGTCGAACCGTATGGCTCGGGCCTGGGTGGCGGTGGTTTCTTCCTCCTGCGTGAGGCCGACAGCCCCGCACGCTATGCCTTTCTCGATGCCCGCGAACGCGCACCAGGCAATGCCACCGAGGCCATGTACCTCAAGGATGGCAAGGTCCAGCCCGGACTATCGATCAATGGCCCGCTGGCGGCAGCGATACCCGGCTTGCCGGCAGCGCTTGCCGACCTCGCTGCGCACTACGGCAAACTGCCGTTGAAAAGCACCCTGGCGCCAGCCATTCGCCTGGCCAACCAGGGCTTTTCCGTGGACCGCATTTATCGTGACCGGGCAACCATGCGCCTGAGCGCGCTGCGCGACGATCCGGAGAGTGCCCGGCTGTTCCTGACCCAGGGTGAAGTCCCGGCACTGGGCGCGTTCATTCGCCAGCCAGAGCTGGCGATCACCCTTGAGCGCCTGGCCAGCCAAGGCCGCGATGGCTTCTACGCAGGCCCGACGGCGCGGGCCTTGGTGCAGGGTGTTCAAGCCGCAGGCGGTATCTGGAGCCTGGATGACCTGGCCAACTACCGTACAGCCAAACGCGAGCCGTTGCGCTACCAGCTGGCCGATCAACGCGAACTGATCAGCGCCCCGCCGCCTTCCGCCGGTGGCGTTGCCCTGGCCCAGAGCCTGGCAATGCTTCAGCGCTTGCCCTGGCAGAGCGCCGAGCCGGTGCAGCGCAGCCATTACGTGCTGGAAGTGTTGCGCCGGGCGTACCGCGACCGCGGCCTGCTTGGTGATCCGGACTACGTGACCAACCCGGTGCCGCAACTGCTGGCACGCACCTACCTGAGCCGCCTTGCCGACGGCATCGACGTCCGCCAGGCCACGCCAAGCAGCAGCCTGCCGCCCGCCCCGGCCTGGCGCGAGGGCGACCACACCACCCACTTTGCGGTGATCGATGCCGACGGTAACGCCGTGGCAGCCACTCTGTCGGTCAACCTGCCCTTCGGCGCAGCGTTCAGTGCACCCGGCACCGGCGTTGTACTGAACAACGAGATGGACGACTTCGCCGCCGACCCACGCGGTAGCAACAGCTATGGCCTGGCCGGCAGTCAGGCCAACGCGGTTGCCGCTGGCAAGCGGCCGCTGTCGAGCATGAGCCCGAGCTTCATCGAGAGCCCGACGCAGTTCGCCGCCTTCGGCACGCCTGGGGGCAGCCGCATTCCGAGCATGGTATTGCTGTCGATGCTGGGGTTCCTTGAAGGCAAGCCGGTCGCCAGCTGGCCGGCGGTGCCACGCTATCACCATCAGTACCTGCCGGATGTGGTCGAACACGAGCCAGGAGCATTCAGCGCCGAACAGCAGCGCGACTTGCAGGCACGCGGCTACCAGCTCAAAGACCTGGGCCGCACCTATGGCAATCAGCAAGTGTTGCTCTGGGACAAATCCAGACAGACCCTGGAAGCCGCCAGCGACCCGCGGGGCCTGGGCCGCGCTGAAGTGCTCAGCCCACGCTGAGCACGTTCACTTCTGGCAGCGCGGGCAGAAAACGCTGGCGCGCTGCCCCAGCTTGACCTCGCGCAGAATGCTGCCACAGACCTTGCAGGGCTCTTCCCGGCGCCCGTACACGAACAGTTCCTGCTGGAAATAGCCCGGCTGACCATCGCCGCCGATAAAATCGCGCAGGGTGGTGCCACCGCGCTCGATGGCGCAGGCGAGGATGCGTTTGATCTCGATGGCCAGCTTCAGGTAGCGCGCACGGGAAATGCTACCGGCTTCGCGGCGCGGATCGATCCCGGCAGCAAACAGGGCTTCGGTCGCATAGATATTGCCCACCCCGACCACCACCGCGTTGTCCATGATGAACGGCTTGACCGCCATGGACTTGCCACGCGACAGCTGAAACAGGCGCTCGCCGTCAAACAGGTCGGTCAGCGGTTCAGGGCCGAGCCTGATCAACAGTTCGTGGTTGAGCGGATCGAGGCTCCAGAGCATGGCGCCAAAGCGTCGCGGGTCGGTGTAGCGCAGGGCCAGGCCCGACTCCAGCTCGATGTCGACATGCTCGTGCTTGGCGGCCGGCAAACCTATCTCGACCAGGCGCAGGTTGCCCGACATCCCCAGATGACTGATCAGCGTCCCGACTTCGGCATTGAGCAACAGGTACTTGGCCCGCCGCTCCACCTTGACGAAGCGTTGCCCCGAAAGGCGTACATCGAGGTCTTCGGGGATCGGCCAGCGCAGGCGCCGGTCGCGCACAATCACCCGGCTGACCCGCTGGCCTTCCAGATAAGGCGCGATACCGCGCCGGGTGGTTTCGACTTCAGGTAGTTCCGGCATGAATCAGTGGCTGCCCAGTTCGCGAATGGTTTGCTTGAGGTTCTCGAAGTCGTACTCGGAAAGCCCCACATAGTCGAGCACCAGGTGCCCAACGGTGTTCCATTCGTGATCCACACCCTGATTGCCCAGTACCCGGTACGACGCGCAGATGTGTTCGGCCATCTTCAACACCGCCAGCAGGTTCTTCAGCTGGGTCTGGGAGTTGCCCGACGACTCGTCGCGGAACACGGCCAACGCATTGTGGTGGTTGGCGATGGCGGCGCTGATGTGCTCCGGCAGGCGCCAGGACTTGGCGGTGAAATAACCGACCACCGAATGGTTGGTGTTGAAGATACGGTTCTCAGTATCGACCACCCGGGTTTCGGCATTGGCCTTGGCGTAGGACTCTTCCAGCACTTCCATGTAGTCGGGAAAGCGCTTGAGCATCAGCGGCACGCCACAGTCATGGAACAACCCGAGGGTGTAGGCTTCGTCTGCCGACTGCATACCGGTGCGCTTGGCCAGCGTCAGGCAGGTCATTGCCACGTCCTGGGCGGTGTCCCAGAAGCGGTTGAGGGTGACGATGGTCTCGTCGCTCATTTCGCCTTTGATCGACTGGGCGTTGATCAGGTTGATGATCGAGCGGCTGCCCATCAGGTTCACCGCGCGCTGGATCGAGCCGATCTTGTTCGACAGACCGAAATGCGGCGAATTGACCAGCTTGAGCAAGGCACCGGAAAGCCCCGGGTCCTGGGAAATCAGCTTGGCGATGGTTTCCAGGTCCGGGTCGGGCATGTACTGCTCGAACTGCAGGTCGACCATGATCTGCGGTTGCGGCGGAATGGTAATGCCTTGCAGGGCTTGCTGGATCTGTTCGGCGCTGAGTTCTTGGGACATGCGTACTCACTCGTGAAGGACGGCGAATTCTAACCCTGTAGCCCTGCTGCGTACCAACAGCACCCACGTCCCGCACTTCAATTTGTAGGAGCCAGGCTTGCCGGCGATGGGCTGCGCCGCCGCCCCGGGGCCAAATTTGGCTAGACAACCTGCGACCACTGCCCACTCGATCGCTGGAAGGCCAGCGCCTGCAGGGTGATCAGGGCCACACTTTGTCGCGCCCTGCACCGATAAAAAGGCCTACAGGTTATACTCCCGCTCTTTTTTCCCGGAGCGACGTCATGTCCCTGCCCAGCCTTCGTCTCAAAGCCAATGCCGACCGCCGCCTGCGCGCCGGCCACCTGTGGGTCTACAGCAACGAAATCGACGTCGCCGCGACCCCGCTGCATGGCTTCAAGGCCGGTGACCAGGCGCTGCTTGAAACCGCCGGCGGCAAGCCGCTGGGCATCGTCGCCATGAGCCCGAACAACCTGATCTGCGCCCGCCTGCTGTCGCGCGACATCAAGCTGCCACTGGACAAGTCGCTGCTGGTACACCGCCTCAACGTCGCCCTGTCGCTGCGTGACCGCCTGTTCGACAAACCGTTCTACCGCCTGGTGTACGGCGACTCCGACCTGCTGCCGGGCCTGGTGGTGGACCGTTTCGGCGACATCCTCGTGGTGCAGCTGGCGTCGGCGACCATGGAACAGCACAAGGACGACGTGATCGCCGCCCTGGTGCAAGTGCTCAAGCCCAGCGGCATCCTGTTCAAGAATGATTCGGCAGCCCGTGATGCCGAAGGCCTGGGTCGCTACGTCGAGACCGTGTTCGGTGTCGTGCCGGAGTGGGTCGCGCTGGAAGAAAACGGCGTGAAATTCGAAGCACCGGTGATGGAAGGCCAGAAGACCGGCTGGTTCTACGACCACCGTATGAACCGTGCACGCCTGGCCCCTTATGTTCAGGGCAAGCGCGTTCTCGATCTGTTCAGCTACATCGGCGGCTGGGGTGTGCAGGCGGGCGTTTTCGGCGCCAGTGAAGTGTTCTGTGTCGATGCCTCGAGCTTCGCCCTCGATGGCGTCGAGCGCAACGCTGCGCTCAACGGCATTGCCGAGAAACTGACCTGTATCGAAGGTGACGTGTTCGAAGCCCTGAAGGAACTCAAGGCGGCCGAAGAGCGCTTCGACGTGATCGTTGCCGACCCACCCGCCTTCATCAAGCGCAAGAAAGACCTGAAGAACGGCGAAGGCGCCTACCGCCGCCTGAACGAGCAAGCCATGCGCCTGCTGAGCAAAGACGGCATTCTGGTCAGTGCCTCGTGCTCGATGCACCTGCCCGAAGATGACCTGCAGAACATCCTGCTGACCAGCGCCCGTCACCTGGACCGCAACATCCAGCTGCTGGAACGCGGCGGCCAGGGTCCGGATCACCCGGTTCATCCGGCCATCCCGGAAACCCGTTACATCAAGAGCATTACCTGCCGTTTGTTGCCGAACAGTTAACGCTGTTGGACGAAAAATCCCGGCCACGTGCCGGGATTTTTGCAAACAGGGCATACAAATCGTCAGATATCCAACACCTGCGAAGCGATCCCGAAGTACACCAATACACCGGCGGCATCGGCAATCGATGTCACCAGCGGCCCGCTGGCAGTAGCCGGGTCGAGGTTCAGGCGGCTGAGCAGGAACGGCAGGCTCATGCCGATCAGGCTGCCCAGCAGGACGATCACCAACATGCTGCTCGCCACGATCAGGGCGATGTCCGGGCCACCGCGCAATACCCCCAGCGACGCGACCGCGACGGCCATGGTGCCACCCAGAGCCAGGGCCACCCCGCATTCACGCCCGAGCAAGCTCAACCAGTCCCGCATGACCACCTCCCCCGTGGCCAGGGCACGGACCATCAAGGTCGCCGACTGGGCGCCGGCATTACCGCCGCTGTCGACCAGCAGCGGCAGGAAGAACACCAGGGCGATATGCGCGGCAATGGTGTCTTCGAAGGCGGCGATGCCCGCCCCGGAAAACAGGTTGCCGAACACCAGCAACACCAGCCAGAGCACGCGCTTGCGGTAGAGCAGGCCCACCGTGGCGGTCTTCAGGTTGCCCAGTTGGGTGCCGATCAGCGCCCCCTTGTGAAAGTCCTCGGTGGCTTCCTCGACCACCACATCCATGGCGTCGTCACAGGTGATGATGCCGACCAGCCGGCCGTCGTTATCCAGTACGGGCAAGGCCAGCAAATCGTGTTCACTGATCAGCCTGGCAACTTTTTCCTGGGTGGTAAACGTGCTCACACTGAGCACCGGGCGGACCATCAACTTCTCTACCGGCAGCTCCGGGCTGGCCAGGATCAATTCGCGCAGAGACAGGGTGCCGAGCAGGTTGCCCTGCTCATCCAGCACATAGGACTGATAGATGGTTTCAGCATCGGCAGCTTCACGCCGCAGCATGTCGATGGCCTGGCTCGCGCTGAGGCCGCTGCAAATGCAGGAGTAGTGGCTGCTCATCAGCGCCCCGGCGGTGCCCGCCGGGTAGCGCCCGGGCTGCAGCAGGTCATCGCGGCGGGCCTGGGCCTGCTTACGGGTCAAGGCCAGGCCGGCCAGGTTTGCATCATGGGTTGTGGTCATATCGATCTCCAGGCAGCGGCGCAGGTGCCTGGAGGCCGACCGGCAAGGCTGGCGGTCAGCTAACGGGCAGCCCTGGCGCCACGGCGTTCAGTGCCAGAATGTAGGTTCGCGATGAACTGAAACTGGGAAGGTCCATTAAGGGTGTCGTCTCGTTAGCCGCACATGCGGCGCGGGGATAGTAGGCAGGTTGCGCCTGGCCGTCTGTAGCAAAACCCGCCCTGGGAGCCAAATCAGACAAGCACTACGACAAACCAGCAAAATCGCGACCGATGTGTCGCCAAACTCATTGCCCAAGCTCATGGGCAGGGTGGTGATTGTTGGCGATGATGTTGGCAATCAGGGACTCCCCCGGAAAGTCCGCCATGATGATGCCCACCGTTCTTCGTATCGGGTCCGGGCCGTTGTAGTCCTTGATGTCGTCACGCGCCAGGGTGTTGGTGCCTTCGAAAGAAATCGTGCAGACCCCCAGCACACAGGTTGTCCGCGGAAAAAACGGATACCAGTCAACTTCCTTCAATGCCAGAAGACCGGTGGACAGCCGGGGCGCACCCGTGCCCGAAGAAACATGTCCGCTCGCCACAAAATAAGGGAAGGCCCCGACGCTGCCCGACAGGTAGTTCACATAGAACATGTGCTTGTCTCCTGCTGCGGCGCGGTGTAGCTGGCGCCTGATCTTCAGCCACTTCTCATGCAGCTCCCAGTTGGTTTGGAGCGTCGAATCATCCTGGATGTCGAAATTGCCATAGCTCAGTCCATAAGGATTGAGGTTGGCGATATTGGAAAGCACCACGAACTTCCCTCGTGCCTCGCCCAGCGTGATGTTTTTGCGCGGTGCTTTCAGGTAGGTGCTGGAAAACTGTTTCATGTAGTGATCGAAGACCTCCACCAGGCTGGCAGTTACATTGCTGTCCGCCGCATGCTCTTCCTTGACCCTGAACAGTACGGTCTCGCTGGGGTTGGCCTGGAGAAATCGTTCGACCGAGCGCAATGCGGAGCCGAACATCTTGTCGAGAAAAACCGGACCATGGTGCAAAGCGAAAACATCGCCGGTTCGCCGGATACGCAAATCAAGGACGCGGATGCCGTACCGCAGCTGCTCGTCGAAATTAAGTGTCTGGGTGACGACGATGTCGTCAACGACCGGGAACAGACTGACATCGAAGGTGGCCGAATCATGGGTGCCGGGAAGCGCCAGTTCACTCAGCTGAACGTCATCGCGTATTGATTTCATCCAGCGGCTTTTGTCAGTGAAACTGTCATGGGCATCATGGGAATAGGCATCATCGAGGTGCGGGTTTGCAGTGGCCGCCTGGTTAAGGCAACACAACAGGCAACCCAGGCTGATCAGGTGGTGAATGGTTGACATGTTCGGGCCCTCCTTGGCGCGATTGATCCACCAGCACGCTAAGCGTCCGGGTGCCGAAAAAGGCACTAAATAGATACCCGCGCAGCCCTGCCGAAAGGATTGAATATGACCGAACCTCGGGTTGCATGCGCTTGTTCATTCCCTATACGCGCCAGCGGTGTAGAATCGGTCTATTCATCGCCAGTCATCCCCGGCGGGTTTATGAGCTCTGGTCGAGCACGCGGCGATCCCGCGCTGTCTTCGGCCCCATCCGTACCAGCGGCCACATGCCTTCGGTGCAAAGGACTAGAGAAGCTCACTCCCCTTTTTGTTACCTGATTAGCCGCCAGGAGTGCTTCATGCCTGATTACCGTTCGAAAACGTCCACCCACGGTCGCAATATGGCCGGCGCACGCGCCTTGTGGCGTGCCACCGGGATGAAAGATGAGGACTTCAAAAAGCCGATCATCGCCATCGCCAACTCGTTCACCCAGTTCGTCCCGGGGCATGTGCACCTGAAGGACCTGGGCCAGCTGGTCGCCCGCGAGATCGAACGCGCCGGTGGCGTAGCCAAAGAGTTCAACACCATTGCGGTCGACGATGGCATCGCCATGGGCCACGACGGCATGCTCTATTCGCTGCCCAGCCGCGAGATCATTGCCGACTCGGTCGAGTACATGGTCAACGCCCACTGCGCTGACGCCATTGTCTGCATCTCCAACTGCGACAAGATCACCCCCGGCATGCTGATGGCCGCCCTGCGCCTGAACATTCCGGTAATCTTCGTGTCCGGTGGCCCGATGGAAGCCGGCAAGACCAAACTGGCCAGCCACGGCCTGGACCTGGTCGATGCCATGGTGATCGCCGCCGACTCCACCGCCTCCGACGAGAAGGTTGCCGAGTACGAACGCAGCGCCTGCCCGACGTGCGGTTCGTGCTCGGGCATGTTCACCGCCAACTCGATGAACTGCCTGACCGAAGCCCTGGGCCTGGCCCTGCCGGGCAACGGGTCGACCCTGGCCACCCACAGCGACCGCGAACAACTGTTCCTGCAGGCCGGCCGGACCATCGTCGAGCTGTGCAAACGCTACTACGGCGAGAACGACCAGAGCGTCCTGCCGCGCAACATCGCCAACTTCAAGGCGTTTGAAAACGCCATGATGCTCGACATCGCCATGGGCGGTTCGACCAACACCATCCTGCACCTGCTGGCTGCCGCACAAGAAGCGGAAATCGACTTCGACCTGCGCGATATCGATCGCCTGTCACGCAAAGTGCCGCAGCTGTGCAAAGTGGCGCCGAACATCCAGAAGTACCACATGGAAGACGTCCACCGCGCTGGCGGCATCTTCAGCATCCTCGGCTCGCTGGCCCGTGGTGGCCTGCTGCACACCGACCTGCCGACCGTGCACAGCCCGAGCATGGAAGAAGCCATCGCCAAGTGGGACATCACCCAGACCGACGATGCAGCGGTTCACCACTTCTTCAAGGCCGGTCCGGCCGGTATCCCGACCCAGACCGCGTTCAGCCAGTCGACCCGTTGGGAAACCCTGGACGATGACCGTGAGAACGGTTGCATCCGTAGCGTCGAGCACGCCTACTCGCAAGAAGGCGGCCTGGCCGTGCTCTACGGCAACATCGCACTGGACGGCTGCGTGGTGAAAACCGCCGGTGTCGACGAGTCGATTCACGTGTTCGAAGGCAACGCAAAGATCTTCGAAAGCCAGGACAGCGCCGTTCGCGGCATCCTCGCCGACGAAGTGAAGGCCGGCGACATCGTCATCATTCGTTACGAAGGCCCGAAAGGCGGCCCGGGCATGCAGGAGATGCTCTACCCGACGTCCTACCTGAAGTCCAAGGGACTGGGCAAAGCCTGTGCCCTGCTCACCGACGGTCGCTTCTCTGGCGGCACCTCGGGCCTGTCCATCGGCCACGCTTCGCCTGAAGCGGCTGCTGGCGGTGCCATCGGCCTGGTGCAGGACGGCGACAAAGTGCTGATCGACATCCCTAACCGTTCGATCAACCTGCTGGTCAGCGATGAAGAGCTGGCAGCACGTCGCGTCGAGCAGGACAAGAAAGGCTGGAAGCCGGTGGAAGTGCGCCCACGCAAAGTGACCACCGCCCTGAAAGCCTACGCCCTGCTGGCCACCAGTGCCGACAAGGGTGCCGTACGCAACAAGGCGTTGCTCGACGGGCTGTAAGCCGTCTGCAACATAAAAAACCGGCGCCTTGTGCGCCGGTTTTTTTATGCATGCAGGTCGCCGGGCAGTCAGTACTTGGCGCGCAGGGTCAGAGTCAGGTTGCGCGGCTCACCGTAGAAGTTCGAGCCCCAGGAGCTGTCGACGCGCTCGTAATAGGTACGGTCGAACAGGTTGTTGGCCGTCAGCGTCGCCGACAGGTTGCGGTTGAATGCGTAACCCACCTGGGCGGTGGCGATGGCGTAACCGCCCTGGACGAAATCCACGTCACGCTTGTAGTAGGTGGCGCTCACGGCACGCACGCCGCCACCGACACTGAAGTCCTTGAGCGGCCCTTCGCTGAATGCGTAGCGCGTCCACGCGTTGAAGTTGTGCTTGGGGGTGATGGTGGTGCCCTGGTTGGTGTCTTCGCCACTGAGCGACTTGAGCATGGTGAACGCGTAACCGGTGCTGATGCTCCAGTTATCGGTCAGGTTACCGCTGAGTTCGGTCTCCCAGCCCTGGCTGCGGATCTTGCCTTGCGCTTCGTAGTACTGGTTGTTGGCGACCAGTTCTGCCCGGTTCTCGTCGTAGATGCGGAACACCGCCACACTGCCGTTCAGACGACCATCGAAGAACTCACGCTTGAGACCCAACTCATACTGCTTGCCCTTGCGAGGCTCGATGATCTCGTTGTCGCTGCCGACCTCGGTCTGCGGTTTGAACACGCTGGTGTAGCTGGCGTAGGCCGACAGCTCCGGGGTCAGCTTGGCCACCAGCGCCCCGTAAGGAATGAACTTGCGGTCGATGTTGGTATCGGTGGTGCTGAAGTTGTTGAAGAACGCGTTGGCGTTGTGCGCCTCGCTTTCAAACCAGGTCACCCGGCTGCCGAGGATCACGTCCAGCCAGTCGGTAGCGCTGATCTTGGTCCGGACATAGAGACCATACTGGTGCGATTTCGACCAGTTGCCGTTGTCCATCTCGTACTTTTGCTTGGGGATGTTGATGCTGCCCGGATCGAACACATTGGTATCGAAGTACTCGCCGCCACCGTAGGTGAAGTCCTTGTCCAGGTGCTGGTACTCGGCGCCCGCGGTGAACTCATGGGTGCGACCGAAGGCTTCCACCGGCAAGGTGACAAAGCTGTCCACGCCCAGGGTCTTGATATGGGTGTAGTAGGAATAGGCTACAGCCGAACTGGCACCGGTATCCGGATCGACAGCGCCGTCGCTCCAGGTGAAGTTGCGGGTCGGGGTCTCGGCATCGCGGTAGGTCAGCGAGGTCTTGAACTGGCCGCCGTTTTCCAGTGCATGGTCAACTTCGAAAAAGCTCTCCCAGACGTGCTCATCCAGTTCGTTCCATTTGGCGTCGACGAAGGTCGAGCGGCTGACGTCCAGCAGCTTGCCGTTGGCGTACGCCGGCAGGCCGAAGGCCGGGGTGGAATGGTTGTGCTGGTAGGCGCCGCCCAGCGACAGGGTGGTGTCCGGGGTAACGTCGTATTCCAGCCGGCCATAGACCATCGGCCGTTCATTCTGGGCGTAGTCGACGAAGGATTTGTTGTCCTCGTAGGCTGTGACAAAGCGCCCACGCAGGCTGCCGTCGCTGTTCAACGGCCCGGTGACGTCCACCGTCGTGTGGTAGTGATCATAAGAGCCTGCAGACAGTTCGCCGCTCAGGGCAAACTCACCCAATGCGCGTTTACGCACCAGGTTGATGGTGCCGCCGGGCTCGCCGGCTCCCTGATACAAGCCTGAAGGCCCGCGCAGCACCTCGACCCGGTCGAACATCGCCAGGTCGAAGCTGGTCATCAGGTCGCCTTGGCCGGTGATCTGGGAGACGCCATCGACTTGCACCTGATCGACCAGAAAGCCGCGCATGTAAACGTCATTGAGGCTGGAACCGGAGTTGTAGCTCTTGATCGTCGCCCCGGTAACCTGGCGCATGGCGTCCTGCAGGCTGTTCATGTTCTGGTCGTCGAGACGCTGGCGGGTAACCACCGACACCGACTGCGGGATGTCCTTGAGCTTCTGCTCGCCTTTACCGATGGTCAGGGCACCGGTGGTGTAGGAACCACTGCCTTCGGTGGTGGCCCCCAGCGCCTTGCCTCCGACCATGGTCGCGCCCAGCTGAAGCGCTGCATCACCGTCACTGCTCAGGCGTTTCTCCAGCGTGACACTGTCGCTGTCGATGTAGCTGGCGTTCAGCCCGGTACCCGTCAGCAGGCGCGCCAAGGCCTGCTCCTGTGGATAACTGCCTTTGAGCCCGGATGAGCGCAAGCCTTGGGTCATTTCAGCACTCACCAGTACCTGCACCCGGGTCACAGCGCTGAAGGCGGCCAGAGCGCCGTCCAGCGATTGTGGCGGAATGTCGAACTGATAAGCCTGAGCCTGCACGGCGGAGGCTGCCAGCGCCGGCATGGCCAAGGTACTGCTCCCCAGGGCAATGGCCAGGCTCAGCAGCGTCGGCAGACCGGACAGGCGCCGGGTGGCGGTGGTGGTATCCATCAGTGGTGCTCCCCAAATCGTCGAAGTCGTTTAGCTGCGCCGCACTGTCTGAGAGTGCTTATTATTTGCGCTTACGAGTTCAAGGACGACCTACGCCAGGGAAACCCTGAAACTTTCTCGAATTTTTCTTCAACCTTCGCGCAGCACCCGCAAGTACGGGGTGTACTGCTCGGCGCGCAGGCCCAGGGTGTGGGTCAAGGCTTTGAGGACAGCGTCGGGCTTGTCGATTTCAAACACACCCGAGACCTTGCGCTGACGCAAGGCGTCGCCGAGCACCAGTGTCTGCCCCGGCCAGTAGCGGTTGAGGGCATCCACCACCTCGGCCAGTGGCTGTTGCCGGAACACCAGTTGACGCTGACGCCAGGCGAACTCGGCGGCAACGTCGAAAGCATGCTCTGCACCCAGTTGCGCACCGCGGTATTCGACACCACGGCCAGGCTCGAGCAATACCGACTGGCGGTTATCTGCGCTGACCTGGACCTTGCCCTGGGCAACCCGCACGCGGGTTTGATCGCCCTGCCGGGCAACGCTGAAGCGCGTCCCCACCACCTTGACCCAACCGTCACCGGAGCGAATCAGGAACGGACGTGAAGCATCATGGCTGACGTCGAACCACGCTTCGCCACGCAGCAACCGCACGCGGCGCTCACCGTCGCGCAGCTCGACCTGCACTGCGGTGTCGGTGTTGAGTTGCAGCTGCGAGCCATCGGCCAGGGTAACCGCACGCGACTCGCCGGTAGCCGTTGCATAGTCGGCGCGCCAGCGGTCCGGCCAAGGACTGGACGCCAGCACGCCAAGCATCAACAACACGGCGGCAGCGCTCGCCCATGCCCGCACCGACGGTTTACGCCAGCGCGCACGTTGGGCCTGGCGGATGTGCCGAGCAGGCTCACGCAAGGCGCCCAGCAAGTCGAGCATTTCGTTCCAGGCCTTGAGCTGGGCAGGCCCGCGTGCCAACCAGGCGGCAAAAGCTTCGCGCTCGGTGTCGTCGAGGTCTTCAGCCTGCAGGCGGTAGTACCAGCCACTGGCCTCGGCGAACAGGTCGTCATCGGCATCCATGGCATTCGGGTCAATCATCAGTGTGTCCGTAGCTGCAAATGGCCGGCTCATCCGCGCGGCTCCGACGCACCGCTGAGCAACCGCGCCTTGATAAAGGCCCGGCAGTCGATCAGCGCGCGACGCAATTGGTATTCGACGCTACGCGGGGAAACGTTGAGACGCTCAGCAATTTCCCGGTAGGAGCATTCATCGACATGGTAAAGCAGGAAGATGTGCCGAGTCGCCTCGGGCAGGGCCTGAATGGCGTCATGCATCAGCGCATGCTCTTGCAGGGCCGACAATTGCTCTTCTGCACCGGGTGCCTGGCAGGGCAGTTCATCGCTGGGTTCGCCGCCATCCAGGCGCTCGCGGCGGATCATCTGACGCTGATGATCACGCACCAGGTTGCTGGCAATCGTAAAGAGGAACGCTGGCAGATTGTCGATCTTTTTGTCGGCAGGCAGCCGCGCCAGACGCAGGAACGACTCCTGCGTCAGGTCAGCGGCAACTTGGGCGTTGCCGATGCGCCGGGCAACAAAGGCTTCCAGCGCTTTCTTGTGCTCGGCAAACAACCGGGCAATCTGCATATTCCACGAAGACACGGCACGTCCTGGCAGCGAATCTCAAGGTGAGCGCACGCTAGCAGAAGATGAGATGTATTCGCAATTGATATGTATTTTTATGCACGCTGCTCCTGTGGTTCCCTGATCTTGTACCAGGCCACATACAGCGCCGGCAGGAACAGCAAGGTCAGCAGCGTCGCGATAATGATCCCGCCAATCATCGCGTAGGCCATCGGCCCCCAGAACACCTCCCGCGCAATGGGAATCATGCCCAGGCTCGCAGCCGCCGCCGTCAGCAGGATCGGCCGCCGGCGATGGTTGGTTGCTTCCAGCACCGCTGCCCATGGTGAAAACCCCTGCTCCTCGTACTCGTGGATCTGGGTCACCAGAATGACCGAGTTGCGGATGATGATACCGATCAGGGCGAGAATCCCCAGGATCGCCACAAAGCCCATCGGTGTGCCCGTCGGCACCAGCGCCAGCACCACACCGATCAGGCCCAACGGCGCCACGCTGGCCACCAGGAACAACTTCTGCACGCTGTGCAGCTGGATCATCAGGAAGGTGCCCATCAGGAACAGCATCAGCGGTATGACCTTGGCAATTGGCCCCTGGGCCTTGCCACTGGCCTCCACAGTACCGCCGGTCTCGACCTTGTAACCCACTGGCAGCTTGCTGGCGAAATCGTCGATCTGCGGCTTGAGTTCGCGCACCAGGTCGGTGGGCTGGATATCACCGCGTACCGCCGCCTTGATGGTGATGGTGGGCTTGCGGTCACGCCGCCAGACCAGCGGCTGCTCCATTTCATAGCGCACGGTGGCGAAGGCCAGCAACGGGATCGAGGTGCCATTGGGGGTGACGATCTGCAGGTTCTGCAGGGTCTGCGGCGAACTGCGCTCACTGTCTTCGGCACGCGCGATGACGTTGATCAGGTAGATGCTGTCATTGACCTGGGTGATCGGCGTACCGCTGACAATGCTGTTCATCACATTGGCCACGTCCTCGGACGACAGGCCGAGTTGCCGTGCCTTGTCCTGGGCGATCTCGACCCGCAGCACTTTGCCCGGCTCGTTCCAGTCGTAGATCATCTGGCCGATGTGGTCGTTGCTGTCGAGCAAGGTGGCCAGGGCAATGGCGTGCTTGCGCACCTCGTCGATGTCCTTGCCCATCACCCGGTACTGGATCGGCAAGCCCACCGGCGGGCCCATTTCCAGCGACTGGACGTTGCTGCCGATGCCGACGAAGTCTTCGCGCAAGCGTTCCTTCAGGCGCTTGATCAGCGCTTCGCGTGCCTCGAAGCTTTTACTGACGATAACCAACTGGGCGTAGTACGGGTTTTGCAGTTGCTGGTCCAACGGCAGGTAGAAGCGAATCGCACCCTGGCCGATGTAGGTGCTCCAGCGATCGATGTCCGAGTCGCCCTTGAGCGTTGCCTCCAGCTTGTCCACGGCTTTGCGGGTTTCCTCGATCGAGGCGTTTTGCGGCAGGTTGAGATCGACAAGGATTTCCGGTCGGTCCGACGAGGGGAAGAACTGGTTCTGCACAAAGCGCATGCAGAACAACGCCAGCACAAACAGCAAGATGGTCCCGACGATGGTCAGCCAGCGGTGGCGCATGCACCACAGCAAACTGTGCTCGAAAGCCTTGCCGACACGGCCGGTCTCTTCGTCATGAGCTTTGACCTTGGCATTGAGGATGTGCACGCCCAGTACGGGCGCAAACACCACCGCCACCACCCACGATACCAGCAAGGCGGCCGCAATCACCGCGAACAGCGTGTAGGTGTACTCCCCCGCCGAACTGCCATTGAGGCCGATCGGCATGAAGCCGGCTACCGTCACCAGCGTACCGGTGAGCATCGGGAAGGCGGTCGAGGTGTAGGCAAATGTCGCGGCCTGCTCCTTGGTTTCCCCCATTTCCAGGCGCGTCACCATCACCTCGACGGTGATCATCGCATCGTCTACCAGCAAGCCCAGGGCAATGATCAATGCACCCAGGGAAATCCGCTGCATGGTGATGCCGCTGTACTCCATGAAGATGAACACCATGGCCAGCACCAGCGGAATCGAACAGGCCACCACCAGCCCCGCGCGGATCCCCAGGCTGATGAAACTCACCACCAACACAATGACCACTGCCTCGAACAGGGCGCTGGTGAAACCGCCGACGGCCTCTTCCACCACCACTGCCTGATCGGAGACGGTATGCACCCCGACGCCCACGGGCAATTCGCTGACCACGCGATCCATCATCTTGTGCAGGTCGGCACCAAATACCTGGATGTTGCCACCGGCTTTCATACCGATGCCCAGACCTATGGCCGGTTGACCGTTGTAACGGAACAGCGGCGCCGGAGGATCAACGTAGCCGCGCTCGATCTCGGCGATATCGGCCAGGCGGAAGAAGCGGTCGTTGATGCGCAGGTTGACCGTCTCCAGGTCTTTCTCCGAGGCGAACTGACCGGTAGTACGCACCGACACGCGTTCCGGCCCGGCTTCGATAACCCCTGCCGGGGTCACCGCGTTCTGCGCCTGCAGGGCTTGCAGCACTTGTCGCTGATCAATGCCGAACGAGGCCAGCTTGCGGGTGGAGAAGTTCAGGTACAACACTTCATCCTGGGTGCCGATCATCTCGACCTTGCCCAGGCCCGGAACCTCGCGAATCTCGGCACGCACCTGTTCGACATAGTCACGCAGCTGGCGCAGGGTCAGACCGTCGGCGGTAAAGGCGTAGATCGAACCGTAGACGTCACCGAACTCGTCGTTGAAGCCCGGGCCCTGGATGCCTTGGGGAAACTGACCACGAATATCCTGGATTTTCTTGCGTACCTGGTACCAGATTTCAGGGATGTCTTTGGACGGTGTGGTGTCCAGCAGGTTGACATACACCGTCGATTCGCCCGGCCGGGTGTAGCTCTTCACATAGTCGAGCGAGTCCAGCTCCTCAAGCTTTTTCTCGATGCGATCGGTGACCTGATTCAGGGTTTCTTCCTGCGTAGCGCCCGGCCAGCGGGTCTGGATCACCATGGTCTTGATGGTGAATGAAGGGTCTTCTTCGCGCCCCAGGTTCATGTAGGAGAAAACGCCCATCAGCAGGCTGACGAACATCAGGTACCAGACAAAGGATTGGTGCTTCAGCGCCCACTCCGACAGGTTGAAGCTTCCTTTCATCGTGGATCTTCCTCATCGATTTTGACCTTCTGGCCCGGCTTCAAGCTGTTCACACCGGCTGTCACCACACGCTCTCCTGCTTGAACACCCGAACTCAACACCACGCTGTTGGGCGTGCGCTCAAGCACTTTCACCTCACGGGTTGCGACCGTATTCTGCTGTGGATCGACCACCCAGACACGGGTCTGCCCGTCGCTTTCCAGCAACGCCGTCGCGGGCAGTTCGTTGCGCGGTGATACCGACGAGGTCAGCGTGACGCTGATCGCCGTGCCCAGGTAAAAAGTCCTTGGGGTATCCGTCAGGGTCAAGCGTGCACGACGGGTTCGCGTCGCGGCGTCGGCCTGGGGTTCGAGCTCGCGCAAGGTGGCGGTGGTGTTGATGCCCGGATCAAGTTGCGAAGCCACCACGAACTTCATGTCACCCGTCAATTGCTCGGCAAGGTAGGTCGGCAAGTCGATGACCGCTTCCTTCACATCCGGACGGGCTACCGTCACCACCGCCTGCCCGGCACTGACGGTCTGCCCCGCCTCTGCCTGCCAGTCGGTGACCACGGCGTCGTGATCAACATGCAATTCGCTGTAGCCGAGCTGGTCACGCGCCTGGCTGACGGCCGCGCGGGCCTGCTCCAGCGACGCCCCGGTGGTTTTCAGATTGGTCTGGGCAATGTCCAGCTGCGCCTGGGCACCCACGCCACGGTCAAACAACTGCTGCTGCCGGCGTGCGTCTGCCTGGGCGTTGATCCACTGCGCCTGGACCTTTGCCAGATCGCCTTCGGCAGCGCGCAACTGGTTGCGCTGATCGGCCGGGTCAAGGCTGGCTAAAATATCGCCCGCTTTCACCGCACTGCCGACATCAACCCAGCGCCGGGCAATGCGGCCTGCCACACGAAAGCCCAGGGTGCTCTCGAAGCGCGCCTGAATAGTGCCGGCAAAGCGGCCAAGATTGGCTTGTACCTGTGGCTGGACAATCACCGACAGCACCGGCCGCACCGGTTCCGAGTCCGCGGACTCCTTTCCGCACCCCGCCAGAAGCAGAGCGCTGCACAGCAGTGTGACTGCTCTCATTGCGCTACCCCGATGTCCTTGAACGGTGCAATTTCTACCTGCATGCCGGGGGTGAGCAACTGCCCGCCGGCCACCACCACGGTTTGCCCGGCTTTGAGGCCTTCACCAATGACCACCTTGCCGGTGAGGTACTGACTGACTTTGACCGGCTGCAAACTGACCTTGTCGCCGTCGCCCACCAACCACACGGCGGGATCATGCAGGTCCTTGGTCAACGCCGACCAGGGCAGCACGACACTTGATGTGCCCTGGGCATGACCGGTGGCAGTCACCGGTGAGCCCAGTTCCATCCTCGTCGGCACATCGCGCAACGCCACTTTGACCTGCACGGTGCCGCTCTGTGCCGACACGGTCGGGGTGATTTCACGCACGTGACCCTGGGCCTGAACCTTCGGGTCGTCCACCAGGCTGACGGTAATGGTTTCACTGCTGGGCGGGGCGACCAGCAGCGCCGGATAAACATTGAACACCGCGTCGCGGTCGCCATCGTGGGCCAGGCTGAAGATCGGTGCCGTGGCCTGCACAACCTGCCCGACTTCGGCCTGGCGTTCGGTGATGACGCCGGCGGCATCGGCCACCAGGGCGGTGTAGCTCAGTTGGTCCTGGGCGTTGGCAAGCTGCGCCTTGGCAGCGGTCAGGGCGCTCTGGCTGCTGCGCAGCGCGGCCTGGGCCGAATCGTACTCGCTCTGGCTGGTGTAGCCCTTGGGCAACAGTTTCTGCTGACGAACAAACGCCGCGCTGGTCTGGGTAACCCGCGCCTGCTCGGCGAACACTTCGGCCTTGGCCGAGTCGACATTGGCTTGCAGGTCCTTGGGGTCGAGACGGGCCAGCACCTGGTTGGCCTTTACATGGTCACCGACATCAACGCTGCGGGAAATGATCTTGCCACCGACGCGAAACGACTGGTCCGCCTGTACCCGCGCCTGGACATCTCCCGTCAGTGTCACCAACGCAGCAAAATCGCTGGGTTGGACCTTTTGCACGGCCACCCGGGGTAACAAGATTTCGTCCACTTCCTTCTTTTTGCAGCCAGCAAGCATGAGCACCGAGCCCAGACTGACGACTAATACCGTACGCAACACCGTCATGCAGGCTCCTTCCACGCGTCAGATCGATACAGGTATGCGAGTGTTAGCGTAGATCAGGGTTTGGGAAACGGCGCTAGGGAGGGAAAGTTTTAGCGGCAAGGCTGGCCTGTTCGCGGGTAAACCCGCTCCCACAGGGTTGATGTGCAGTCCCTTGGCATATCCGGAAACCATCGGCCAGTGGGTAGCTGTGCCTCAGCCACTACCGTTGAGAAGGTATCCACTTATCAAGGAGAACGCTGATGCCCAAAGCCCAATCCCACCTGCTTCGCCGTGGTCGGTGCTCGCAACCCGGAAGGCTCTACCTGCTGACCACGACCACCCATCAGCGCAAACCGTTGTTTCATGACTTCGCTCACGCACGCATGGTCGTTCGGCAATTGCGCCAGTCAGAACAGGAAAAGGCCTGCCAGTCACTGGCCTGGGTCGTGATGCCGGATCATCTGCACTGGTTGATCGAATTGAAAACGGTCACGCTGGGCACACTGATGCGCAGGTTCAAGTCACGGTGCAGTCTCGCCTTGCACAGGGCGGGCGTTGAACATGGGCCGATCTGGCAGAATGGTTATCAGGATCGGGCGCTGCGGCGGGAGGAGCATGTCGTGCGGGTCGCCAGGTACATCGTTGCCAATCCATTGCGGGCGGGGTTGGTCAACCGTGTCGGCGACTACCCGCATTGGGATACGGTCTGGCTATGAATCGGCAGTGGGATCTTCGAGCGTAAACCCGCTCCCACAGGTACGGTGCAGGTCTCAGCCATTGCACTCTTCCTGTGGGAGCGGGTTAACCCGCGAATAGGCCGGTCAGGCGGACGCTGCAACCGGCGCCTGGCGCTTGGGTTGCGGCTGCGACATGTTGGCCGCAGCACCTTCTTCGATCGCCTGTTGAATCGCCTTGCGACGACGCTCTTCGGACTGACGGCTGAAGTACCAGACCATGAAGGTCACAATCGATACACTCAGCAGGATCAGGCTGGCAACGGCGTTGATTTCCGGTTTCACGCCCAGACGCACGGCCGAGAACACTTCCATCGGCAGCGTGGTCGAACCCGGGCCGGACACGAAGCTGGCCAACACCAGGTCATCCAGCGACAGGGCGAAGGACATCATGCCGCCCGCCGCCAGCGAAGGCGCGATCATCGGGATGGTGATCAGGAAGAACACTTTCCACGGCTTGGCGCCCAGGTCCATGGCGGCTTCCTCGATCGACAGGTCCAGCTCGCGCAGGCGCGCCGACACCACGACCGCCACATACGCCGCGCAGAACGTCGTGTGGGCGATCCAGATGGTGACGATGCCACGCTCCTGTGGCCAACCAATCAACTGGGCCATGGCCACGAACAGCAGCAACAGCGACAGACCGGTAATCACCTCAGGCATTACCAGCGGCGCGGTGACCAGGCCACCGAACAGGGTACGGCCTTTGAAGCGGGTGACCCGGGTCAGCACGAAGGCCGCCAGGGTACCCAGCGCCACCGCGGCGATCGCTGTGTAGCAAGCGATCTCCAGCGAGCGCATCACCGAGCCCATCAGTTGCGTGTTGTCGAGCAGGCCGACGTACCACTTCACCGACCAGCCGCCCCACACGGTTACCAGCTTCGAGGCGTTGAACGAGTAGATCACCAGGATCAGCATGGGCAGGTAGATGAACAGCAAGCCCACGATCAACATCAGCTTGGAGAAACTGAAACGCTTCATGCCCTGCCCTCCATCTCTTTGGCCTGACTACGGTTGAAGAGCAGAATCGGCACGATCAGGATTGCCAGCATTACCACCGCCAGGGCAGACGCCACCGGCCAGTCACGGTTGTTGAAGAACTCTTGCCAGAGCACTTTACCGATCATCAGGGTTTCCGGACCGCCAAGCAGTTCAGGGATGACGAACTCACCGACCACTGGAATGAATACCAGCATGCATCCGGCAATGATGCCGTTTTTCGACAGCGGAACGGTGATCTTCCAGAAGCTGTTGAAGGTACTCGAACCAAGATCCGACGCGGCCTCGAGCAAGCTCGGGTCGTGCTTCACAAGGTTGGCGTACAACGGCAGGATCATGAACGGCAGGTAGGAATAGACCACACCGATGTACACCGCGAGGTTGGTGTTGAGGATCTGCAACGGTTGGTCGATCAGGCCCAGCCACATCAGGAAAGCATTGAGCAGGCCGTTGTTGCTGAGAATACCCATCCAGGCGTACACGCGGATCAGGATCGCGGTCCAGGTCGGCATCATGATCAGCAGCAACAGCACCGTCTGCGTTTCTTTGCGCGCATTGGCAATGGCATAGGCCATCGGATAGCCGATCAGCAAGCACAGCAGCGTGCTGAAAAAGGCCATCTTCAACGAACCCAGGTACGCCGAGATGTACAGCTCATCCTGGGTCAACAGGCCGTAGTTGGCCATGTTGAGCACCACCTGCAGCTTGTCTTCGACATAGCTGTAGATTTCGGTGTACGGCGGGATCGCCACGTCCGCTTCAGCGAAACTGATCTTCAGGACGATGAAGAACGGCAGCATGAAGAACAGGAACAGCCAGATGAAGGGCACGCCGATCACGACATGACGGCCTTCAGGCTTTATTCGGTTGAATGCTCGCGTGAGCTTGCGCATGTTCATGACCGCAGTACCACGCCGCTGTCATCCTCCCACCAGACGTAGACCTGGTCGTCCCAGGTAGGTCGGGTGCCCTGGCGCTCGGCGTTGGCCACAAACGACTGGACGATCTTGCCGCCAGGCAGTTCGACGTAGAACACCGAATGGCCGCCCAGGTAGGCAATGTCGTGTACTTTGCCGCGCGACCAGTTGTGCTCGCAGGTTGGCTGCTCGGTGGTCACCAGCAGCTTCTCCGGACGCAGCGCGTAGGTGATGCGCTTGTCTTCCACCGAGGTGGTGACACCGTGGCCGACGTAGATCTTGCGCTCAAGCTCAGGGGTAGCAATCACCGCGTGGCCTTCGGCGTCTTCGACCACTTCACCGTCGAACAGGTTGACGTTACCGATGAACTCGCAGACCAGGCGGCTGGTCGGGGTTTCGTAGATGTCGATCGGGCTGCCGATCTGCGCGATCCAGCCCAGGTGCATGATCGCGATGCGCTGGGCCATGGTCATGGCCTCTTCCTGGTCGTGGGTCACCATCACGCAGGTCACGCCGACCCGCTCGATGATCTCGACCAGTTCCAGTTGCATCTGCGAACGCAGCTTCTTGTCCAGCGCACCCATCGGCTCATCGAGCAACAGCAGCTTCGGACGCTTGGCCAGGGAGCGGGCCAGGGCCACACGCTGACGCTGGCCACCGGAGAGCTGGTGCGGCTTGCGCTTGGCGTACTGGGTCATGTGCACCAGCTTGAGCATCTCGCCAACGCGTGCATCGATCTCGGCCTTGGGCATGCGGTCCTGTTGCAGACCGAAGGCGATGTTCTGCGCCACGGTCATGTGCGGGAACAGCGCATAGGACTGGAACATCATGTTGATCGGCCGCTCGTAGGGCGGCATATCGGTGATGTCTACGCCATCGAGGAAGATACGCCCCTCGGTTGGCCGTTCGAAACCGGCCAACATCCGCAGCAAGGTGGATTTACCCGAACCGGAGCCACCCAGCAGGGCGAAAATCTCGCCCTTCTTGATTTCGAGGGAGACATCCTCCACCGCGATGGTTTCGTCGAATTTTTTCGTGACCCGGTCGATTTTGACCAGCACCTGTTTAGGTTGCTGGTCGCCCTCGAGGGCTTTCTTATAGGCACCGGAGGCAACTGCCATTTGTGAAACTCCCAACAAGATTTTTTGCGCTCGCCCCTGCCGTGACGAACCCTGGATTGTTACTTGCCCGACTTGACCTTGGTCCAGATGCGGGTCATCAAACGTTGCACTTTGGGGGGTAGCTCAGAGTTGACGTACAACTTGTCCAGCACTTCTTGCGGTGGATATACCGCTGCGTCGGTTCGCACACTCTGGTCCATGAGTTCGCCAGCCTTTGGGTTAGGGTTGGCATAACCGACGTAATCGCTTACCTGGGCAATCACCGCAGGTTCAAGCAAATAGTTGATGAAGGCATGGGCCTCTTTGACGTTGGCGGAGTCTTTCGGAATCGCCAGCATGTCGAACCAGAGGTTGCCGCCTTCTTTGGGAATCACATAGGCCACGTCGATGCCCTTGCCAGCCTCTTCGGCACGGGACTTGGCCTGGAACACGTCGCCGGAGAAGCCTGCAGCCACACAGATGTCACCGTTGGCCAGGTCCGAGATGTACTTGGAGGAATGGAAGTAGGTCACGTAGGGACGTACTGCCAGCAGTTTTTTCTCGGCGTCGGCATAGTCTTTGGGGTCGGTGCTGTTGGGGTCACGCCCCATGTAGTTGAGCACCGCCGGAAGCATCTCGTCGGCCGAGTCGAGGAACGCCACGCCGCACTTGGAGAGCTTCTTGATGTTTTCCGGCTCGAACAGCATGGCCCAGGAATCGATCGTGTCGGTGCCCAGCGCCGCTTTCACCTTCTCGACGTTGTAGCCGATGCCGTTGGTGCCCCACAGGTAGGGAACAGCGTACTGGTTGCCCGGATCGTTCTTTTCCAGACGCTTCATCAGCGCCGAGTCCAGGTTCGAGTAATTTGGCAGCAGCGACTTGTCGAGCTTCTGGAACGCGCCCGCCTTGATCTGCTTGCCAAGGAAATGGTTGGACGGCACTACCACGTCATAGCCGGTGCGACCGGCCAGCAGTTTGCCTTCCAGGGTTTCGTTGGAGTCGAAAACGTCCTGCACAGGCTTGATGCCCGTGGCCTTTTCGAAATCCGCGAGTGTGGTCTGGCCGATGTAGTCCGACCAGTTGTAAATGTGCACCGTGGGCGCCGCTTGGACGCTGATCGCCAGCGTCAGACCCGCTCCAGCCAGCATGGCCTTGCGAAATACAGAAATAGACAAGTGAGAGGTCCTCTACAAAAGTGCCCATGTCTTGCGGCAGTAATCCCTGCCGGACAAGCAAACCGGCGCGCAACTTACCTTCGATACACTCACGCGGCAAAAAAAATTTGCCCTTCAAGCCCTCTCGGACGCTGCTTTCGCAGCATCCGGGAGGAAAACCGGGGAATTATTTGCCCGATTTGATTTTGGTCCAGCTACGCGTGATATCACGCTGGGCAGCTTTTTCCGGCGCTTTGATGGCGTACAGCTTCGCCTTCACTTCGTCGGACGGGTAGATGGCAGGATCGCTGGTGATGTCTTTGTCCACCAGCGGGGTGGCCGCCTTGTTGCCGTTCGGGAAGCGCACGGCGTTGGTAATGCCGGCCATCACTTTCGGTTGCAGCAGGAAGTCCATGAACTTGTAAGCAGCCTCAACGTTCTCGGCGTCTTTCGGAATGGCGACCATGTCGTAGAAAGTACCTGCACCTTCCTTCGGAATGGTGTAGCTCAGCTTGACCTTGTCGCCGGCCTCATGGGCACGGGCCTTGGACTGCTCCAGGTCACCCGAGTAACCCACGGCCACGCAAATGTTGCCGTTGGCCAGGTCCGAGATGTACTTGGACGAGTGGAAGTAGGTGATCGAAGGACGGATCTGGAGGAACAGCTCTTCAGCCTTCTTCAGGTCTTCCTTCTTGGTGCTGTCGCTCGGCAGGCCCAGGTAGTGCAGCGCAGCCGGAATCATCTCGGTCGGTGCATCGAGGAAGCTCACACCGCAGCTCTTGAGCTTGGCAATGTTCTCAGGCTTGAACACGGCATCCCACGAATCGATCTTGTCCACGCCCAGCGCGGCCTTGACCTTCTCCGGGTTGTAGCCGATGCCGATGGAGCCCCACATGTACGGGAAGGCGTACTTGTTACCCGGGTCGCTAGCAGCGCCAACAGCGTTAAGCAGGTCTTCGTCGAGGTTCTTCCAGTTAGGAAGCTTGGACTTGTCCAGCTCCTGGTAAACACCGGCGTGGATCTGTTTGGCCAGGAAGTTGTTCGACGGGATGACCACGTCGTAACCGGACTTGCCGGCCAGCAGTTTGGCTTCCAGGGTTTCGTTACTGTCGAAGACGTCGTAAACGACCTTGATGCCGGTTTGCTTCTCGAAGTTGGCGACGGTGTCTGGCGCGATGTAGTCCGACCAGTTGTACACATGCAGCACTTTGTCATCCGCCTGAACAGCACTGGCCATGGCGCCCATCAGGGACATAGCCAACAACGTCTTGCCCAATTTCTTCATGCGTAATGCTCCAGAATTTTTTATTTAGCCATCTGTTCAGTGGCCGGCTGTCGGGCGACTGAAACAGTCGCTAGTCTGGCAAGTTCCAAGGCGCACTTTCAACCAACGCGCGCCTCGAAACACGATGATGCCATTAGGCTAGCCTAGCACTTGGCTATTTCAGCGCCTCAAGCGTCAAGTCCAGGCATTTGCGTGCCTTTTCAACCAGCTCGTCGATCTCTTCACGGCTGATGACCAGCGGTGGTGCAATGATCATGGTGTCGCCTACGGCGCGCATGATCAGGCCGTTGTCGAAGCAGTGCTGGCGGCAGATCATGCCTGCGCCCTGGCCTTCGTAACGCGCCCGCGTTGCCTTGTCCTTGACCAGCTCGATTGCACCGAGCATGCCCAGGCCACGCACTTCGCCAACCAGCGGGTGATCGTTCAACTCGCGCAAACGTTTTTGCAAATACGGTGCCGTTTCTTCCTCGACCTGCTCGATAATTTTTTCATCGCGCAGAATCCGCAGGTTTTCCAGGCCCACAGCGGCCGCCACCGGGTGACCCGAGTAAGTGAAACCGTGGTTGAAGTCACCGCCTTCACTGACCACACGCGCCACTTCGTCACGTACGATCACACCGCCCATGGGGATGTAACCGGAAGTGAGACCTTTGGCGATGGTCATCAGGTCGGGCTTGAGGTCGTAGTAGTTGGAGCCGAACCACTTGCCGGTGCGACCGAAACCGCAGATCACTTCGTCGGCGATGAACAGGATGTCGTACTTGGCCAGAATCTCCTTGATCTTCGGCCAGTAGGTATCTGGCGGAATGATCACCCCGCCAGCGCCCTGGATAGGCTCGGCAATAAAGGCAGCGACATTGTCTTCGCCGACTTCGAGGATTTTCTTCTCCAGCTGTTCGGCGGCCCAGACCCCGAACTCGTCCGGGGTCATGTCGCCGCCTTCACCGAACCAGTACGGTTGCGGGATGTGCACGATGCCTGGCAGCGTGCCGCTCTGTGCGTGCATGCCGCTCATGCCGCCCAGGGCAGCGCCGGCCACGGTGGAGCCGTGGTAGCCGTTGATGCGGCCGATGATCACTTGCTTGTTCGGCTTGCCCTTGACCGCCCAGTAGTGGCGAACCATGCGCAAGATGGTGTCGTTGCCTTCGGAGCCGGAGCCGGTGAAGAACACATGGGTCATACCTTCCGGCGCCACGTCGGAAACGGCCTTGGCCAGTTCCAGTGCCGGTGGGTGGGCCGTCTGGAAAAACAGGTTGTAGTACGGCAGCTCACGCATCTGCTTGGAGGCAGCCTCGACCAGCTCCTCACGGCCATAGCCAACGGCAACGCACCACAAGCCAGCCATGCCGTCGAGGATCTTGTTGCCCTCGCTGTCCCACAGGTGCACGCCTTGAGCTTTTGTGATGATTCGCGGCCCCTTCTCTTTCAACTGTTTGTAATCGCTGAAAGGCGCCAGGTGATGCTCGCTGCTCAAAGCTTGCCACTCACGGGTTTGCGGGTTGTTGACGCTCATGTGCTTCTCCGTTTTCTGACGGCCGCACTCCTGCGGCTCCGGGTTGATCAGACCGCAAACAGCAGGAACTCACGTTCCCAGGAGCTGATTACGCGTTTGAAGTTTTCATGCTCGGCGCGTTTGGTCGCGACGTAGCCGGTAATGAATTTCTTGCCCAGGTACGGTTCCAGTGCCTGGCAGTTCTCCATGCGCTCCAGCGCGTCCTCGATGGTCAGCGGCAGGCGCAGGTTGCGGCGCTCATAACCGCGGCCCTGTACCGGCGCGCTGGGCTTGATGCCCTCGACCATGCCGATATAGCCGCACAGCAAGCTGGCGGCGATCGCCAGGTACGGGTTGGCATCGGCGCCTGGCAAGCGGTTCTCGACGCGGCGGTTCTGTGGGCCGGCATCCGGAACGCGCAGGCCAACGGTGCGGTTTTCCTCGCCCCACTCCACGTTCACCGGCGCCGAGGTGTCGGGCAGGAAGCGGCGGAACGAGTTGACGTTCGGCGCGAACAGCGGCAACACCACCGGGATGAACTTCTGCAGGCCGCCCACATGGTTGAGGAACAGCTCGCTCATGCGCCCGTCTTCATCGGAGAAGATGTTCTTGCCGGTGTGCACGTCGATGATGCTCTGGTGCAGGTGCATGGCGCTGCCGGGCTCGCCGGTCATCGGCTTGGCCATGAAGGTGGCCGCGACATTGTGCTTGAGCGCCGCTTCACGCATGGTCCGCTTGAACACCAGGATCTGGTCGGCCAGGGCCAGGGCATTGCCGTGACGGAAGTTGATTTCCATCTGTGCTGTGCCGTCTTCGTGGATCAGCGTGTCCAGGTCGAGGTTCTGCAGTTCGCACCAGTCATAGACGTCTTCGAACAGCGGATCGAATTCGTTGGCGGCTTCAATAGAGAACGACTGACGACCGGTTTCCGGGCGCCCCGAGCGGCCGATCGGTGGCTGCAGCGGGAAGTCAGGGTCTTCGCAGCGCTTGGTCAGGTAAAACTCCATTTCTGGCGCCACGATCGGCTGCCAGCCCTTGTCGGCATAGAGTTTCAGCACCTTCTTGAGCACGTTGCGCGGCGACAGTTCGACCGGGTTGCCCTGCTTGTCGTAGGTATCGTGGATCACCTGGGCGGTCGGCTCGATCGCCCACGGCACGAGAAACACCGCGTTCTCGTCTGGACGGCAGATCATGTCGATGTCGGCCGGGTCCAGCAGTTCGTAATAGATGTCGTCATCGACGTAGTCGCCAGTAACGGTTTGCAGCAGGACGCTCTCGGGCAAGCGCATGCCTTTTTCGGCGATGAACTTGTTGGTTGGAGAAATCTTGCCACGTGTGATCCCGGTGAGGTCGCTGATCAAGCACTCCACTTCAGTGATCTTGTGTTCTTTCAACCAATCGGTGAGCTGGTCGAGGTTGTTACTCATAAATACCTCAGGAGGTAAATGTCTGGACTGTCGTCAGGACACCCGGAGTGGGCCGTCCCAGACATTCTGGATGCCGGGCAACGCTAAAGCAAAAGCCACGCGAGGGCATACCGCGGCGAGGGCCGCTATAGTGAAGGCATAAGGTATTCAAAGAGGTGGCGACAACGGGCAGGCTGCCCGGGCCGTCAATTATTTCAGCCGGGGTGCAGGATGCTGGCGCGCGGCGAAAGCCGCCCGCGTAGAATGCGTGCAGACCGATCTGCGAGCGGCAGACGGTGATGCCGGTTGTCGGCAAGCGTGACATGTAACCCCCGGTATTATTGATGTTATGGGTTGCCACCGAGCTTAGCCTTGTTCATTTTTTTACACAACACCCCCGTAAAAAATAGAACACGGCATGCTCAAAACCGCTCGTATCGTACGAAAGCAGCGATTGTCTGCGCCCTTAATTGCAGCAAAAATGCCGCTCGAGGGCCATTTTAGGGCATCATGGGGTTGGCTTGACTTCAGTAGGGCTTTCCGATTGACTGGAGCTGCAAGCCCCCATTGATTGATATTTTTAACAACAAAGGTGTTGCATCATGTCGGTACCCCCGCGTGCCGTTCAGCTTAACGAAGCGAACGCGTTCCTTAAGGAACATCCTGAGGTTCTCTACGTTGACCTTCTGATTGCAGATATGAATGGTGTGGTGCGTGGCAAGCGCATTGAGCGCACCAGCCTCCACAAGGTTTACGAGAAAGGCATCAACCTGCCGGCCTCCCTCTTCGCATTGGATATCAACGGTTCGACCGTCGAAAGTACCGGCCTGGGCCTGGACATCGGCGATGCCGACCGCATCTGCTATCCGATCCCCGATACCCTGTCCAACGAGCCTTGGCAGAAGCGCCCGACCGCTCAGCTGCTGATGACCATGCACGAACTCGAAGGCGAGCCGTTCTTTGCCGACCCGCGGGAAGTCCTGCGTCAGGTCGTGACCAAGTTCGACGAGCTGGGCCTGACCATCTGCGCCGCCTTTGAACTTGAGTTCTACCTGATCGACCAGGAGAACGTGAACGGCCGTCCACAGCCACCACGCTCGCCGATTTCCGGCAAACGCCCGATTTCGACCCAGGTTTACCTGATCGACGACCTCGACGAGTACGTCGACTGCCTGCAGGACATCCTCGAAGGCGCCAAGGAACAAGGCATTCCTGCCGACGCCATCGTCAAGGAAAGCGCTCCGGCACAGTTCGAAGTCAACCTGCACCACGTTGCCGACCCGATGAAGGCCTGCGACTACGCGGTACTGCTCAAGCGCCTGATCAAGAACATCGCCTACGACCATGAAATGGACACCACCTTCATGGCCAAGCCCTATCCGGGCCAGGCGGGTAATGGTCTGCATGTCCATATCTCGGTGCTGGACAAAGATGGCAAGAACATCTTCACCAGCGAGGATCCCGAGCAGAACGCCGCACTGCGTCACGCGATCGGCGGTGTGCTCGAGACCCTACCGGCGTCGATGGCGTTCCTCTGCCCGAACGTCAACTCGTACCGCCGTTTCGGTGCCCAGTTCTATGTACCCAACTCGCCGAGCTGGGGCCTGGACAACCGTACCGTGGCCCTGCGCGTACCAACCGGTTCACCGGATGCCGTGCGCATCGAACACCGTGTTGCCGGTGCCGACGCCAACCCGTACCTGCTGATGGCCGCCGTGCTGGCCGGCGTTCACCATGGTTTGACCAACAAGGTTGAACCAGGCGAGCCGACCGAAGGCAACTCCTACGAGCAGAACGAGCAGAGCCTGCCGAACAACTTGCGTGATGCACTGCGCGAGCTGGACGACAGCGAGATCCTGGCCAAGTACATCGACCCGAAATACATCGATATCTTCGTGGCCTGCAAAGAGAGTGAGCTGGAGGAGTTCGAACACTCCATCTCCGACCTCGAGTACAACTGGTACCTGCATACCGTGTAACAACCGCTTCGCGGCGGTCCGGTAAACCGGCTCCCACACCTGTGGGAGCCGGCTTTGCCGGCGATGGGCTGCAAAGCAGCCCCAAAAACTACAACGTCTTCTCGAAAATCTTCGAATTGCGCTGATAGTTGTACAGCGAAGCCCTTGCCGCCGGTAGCCGCTCGACCCCGCTTGGGACGAAGCCCCGCTCGCGGAACCAGTGCGCAGTCCGGGTCGTCAGTACGAACAGTGTATTGAGCCCCATTTCCCGCGCCCGCGTCTCGATACGCTCAAGCAACTCATCACCGCGCCCACCGTGGCGATACTCGGGATTGACCGCCAGGCACGCCAGCTCGCCAGCATCGGAATCTGCGATCGGGTACAAGGCTGCGCAGGCGATGATCATGCCTTCCCGCTCGACCACACTGAACTGCTCGATTTCGCGCTCCAGCACCTCACGCGAGCGACGTACCAGGATGCCCTGCTCTTCCAGCGGGCTGATCAGGTCAAGCAGGCCACCGACGTCTTCAATTTCCGCTTCACGCACCTTCTCGAACTGCTCCTGGGCCACGAGGGTGCCACCACCATTGCGGGTGAACAGTTCGGTGAGCAAGGCACCGTCTTCGGCGTAACTGACGATATGGCTACGCGCCACGCCACCACGGCACGCCTCGGCGGCGGCATCGAGCAGTTCACCCTGATAATCGCTGCCCAGGCGCGTCAGGTGCGCGGGGACCTGCTGCGGACGCAGTTCACGCACCAACCGCCCTTGCTCATCAAGCAAGCCGCGTTCAGCGCCGAACAGCAGCAATTTGTCGGCTTCCAGCTCGATGGCGGCGCGGGTTGCGACGTCTTCACAGGCGAGGTTGAAAATTTCCCCGGTGGGCGAATAGCCCAAAGGCGACAACAGCACGATCGAACGTTCGTCGAGCAGGCGATTGATGCCTTTGCGGTCAACCCGGCGCACTTCGCCGGTGTGGTGATAGTCGACCCCTTCGAGCACACCGATCGGCCGCGCCGTCACCAGGTTGCCGGAAGCCACGCGCAGCCGCGAGCCCTGCATCGGCGAGGCGGCCATGTCCATCGACAGGCGCGCTTCAATGGCAATACGCAACTGCCCCACCGCATCGATCACGCACTCCAGCGTGGCGGCATCAGTGATGCGCATGCCGCGATGGTAGTGCGGAGTCAGGCCGCGGCTGCTCAGGCGGGTTTCGATCTGCGGGCGCGAACCATGCACCAGTACCAGCCGAACCCCGAGGCTGTGCAGCAGCACCAGGTCGTGGACGATGTTGCCGAAATTGGGATGTTCAACGCCGTCGCCGGGCAGCATGACCACAAAGGTGCATTCCCGGTGAGCGTTGATGTAAGGCGAAGCATGACGCAGCCAGTTGACGTAATCGGGCATAACCACAGAGCCTGTAAAAAATTGGACAAGAACGGGAAAGCACACAGCGCTCGAAGGGTTATCGTCGGAACAGGCTTGGCGTCACGCGCAATCTCCTTGGGGAAAACGGCTGAACTCAGCGGGCAATTACCGGGCTCAGGCAATAATGTTCAATCAGTTCACGCAATAGACGCACAGTAGGCTGCAAGCGTGACATTTCAAGGTACTCGCCCGGCTGATGGGCACAAGCGATGTCACCGGGGCCCAATACCAGGGTTTCGCAGCCCAGGCGCTGAAGATAAGGCGCTTCGGTGCCAAAGGCTACCGCTTCGGCGCGATGACCGGTAAGACGTTCGGCTACCTTGACCAGTTCCGCATCGGCGGCCTGCTCGAAGGGCGGCACTTCGGGGAACAGCGGCGCGTAGTCGATCTGCACCTGATGCTGCTCGGCCAGCGGTGCCAGCTTCTGGCGAATGGCCGCACGCAGGGCCTGCGGGTCCATCCCCGGCAGCGGCCGCAGGTCGAACTCCAGCGCACATTGCCCGCATATCCGGTTGGGATTGTCGCCGCCATGGATGCAGCCGAAGTTCAGGGTCGGTTGCGGCACGCTGAACTGGGCATTGTTGAATTCCTTCTGCCATTGCCGGCGCAACCCCATCAGTTCGCCCATCACCTGATGCATGGCTTCCAGCGCGCTGTGTCCAAGGCTGGGATCCGACGAATGGCCACTTCGCCCGAGGATGTCGATGCGTTCCATCATCACCCCCTTGTGCAGGCGGATCGGCTTGAGCCCGGTCGGCTCACCGATCACTGCCGCACGCCCCAGCGGCCGGCCAGCCTCGGCCAATGCACGGGCACCCGACATCGAACTTTCTTCGTCACAGGTGGCAAGGATCAGCAGAGGCTGTTTGAAATCATGGGCCAGCAGCGGCTGCACGGCCTCGATGATCAGGGCGAAGAAGCCTTTCATGTCACAACTGCCCAAGCCCACCCAACGGCCATCGACTTCGGTCAGCTTGAGCGGGTCGGTACTCCACAGCTGTGGGTCGTAAGGCACCGTATCGCTGTGCCCGGCCAGCACCAGACCACCCGGGCCACTGCCATAGGACGCCAGCAGGTTGAACTTGCCCGGGTTCACCTGTTGTATGTCGCAGTCAAAACCAAGGTCGCCCAGCCACCCGGCCAGCAGGTCGATCACCGCACGGTTGGACTGGTCCAGCACAGGTTGGGTACAGCTGACCGAGGGTGCGGCAATCAGCGCGGCAAACTGGTCTTTGAGCGATGGCCAGGGCATGCGCTTTCTCCTCGGGACGAAACCCATCATAGGGCCATCGGGCACCTGGAATAAACCGTCGGCGGCCGAGTCCTGTACACTGCACGGCCAAGACGCTCCCTGTCATCCGAGCCTGGATTACCCAGCAATGCACAAAGAAACCGAAATCAAACTGCGCGTCAGCCGCGAGACGCTCGCCGCCCTGCGCGAGCACCCATTGCTGAAGAAGCGCAACAAGTCCGGCTGGCAGCAGCGCGAGCTGCTCAACCAGTACTTCGACACCCCCGAGCGTGACCTGGCTGCAGCCAAGGTCGCCCTGCGCCTGCGCCGCGATGGCGATGTGGTCATCCAGACCCTCAAGACCCGCGGCCAAAGCGTCGCCGGCCTGTCGCAGCGCAACGAACACGAGTGGGAGCTGCCCAAGGCCAAGCTGGACCTGAAGAAGCTCGACGACACGTGCTGGCCGGCCGAACTGGCCGAGCTGGACAAAAAGACCATCAAGGCGCTGTTCACCACCGACTTCACCCGCGAATACGCTGAAATCGCCTGGGGCCGTGGCAAGTCCAAGGTGGTGATCGAAGCAGCCCTGGACCTGGGCACAGTGGTCGCGGGCAAGCAGAAAGAAGAAATCTGCGAGCTGGAACTGGAACTGCGCGAAGGCGAACCCGAAGCGCTGCTGGAACTGGCTGCCGAACTGTCCGCCAGCCTGCCGCTGTTCCCCTGCGACATCAGCAAGGCCGAACGCGGCTATCGCCTGCTCGACCCGGCCAGCTACGCCTTGAGCCTGCCAGCGAGCGAGCTCAGCGCCGAGATGTCGGTAGACGACGCCTTTGCCGCGCTCGCCCTGCAACTGCTCGGCGCCAGCCAGCGCCTGGCTGAGCAGTATCGCTTCAACGGCCACTGGCGCCTGCTGCAAGACTGGGTGCAGTCCCTCGCCGAACTGCGCGCCCTGGCCAGCAGCCTTGGCCAGGCAGCGCCGCGTACCACCACTGCAGCACTGCGCAGCAGCCTCGATGCCCTGCTCGAAGACTGGCGCCCACTGGTGCTGGCCGGCAACGACGACGAAGACGTTCGTCGCGCTGCGCCAGAGCAGTTCGCCGAAGAGCTGCTCGACACCCGCTGGGGTCAGTTCTCCCTGGAAACCTCGCGCTGGCTGCTGGCCCGCGGCTGGACCGTCGAGCGCAACAAGCGCGGCGACCGCCAGGGCGCTGCCCAGTTGGCCAACTGGCTGAACGTGCTGCTGGCTGACGAGGCCAAGGCGCTGAACCTGCCGCTGTACCATCGCCAGCCGGAAGACCTGGCCGAACAGCTGCCGCGTATCGAGCGCCTGCTGGCCTGGTTGCACCATGCCCGTCAGGTGCTGGAAAGCCCGGACCTGGACCGCCTGTTCGGAGAACTGAACAAGCTGCACGAACTGGCCAACCTGCCGATCAGCGACGAAGTGGAAGCAGACGTGCGCACCGAGGTGCTGGACGCCCGTGCCCACCAGGTCATGGCCGTGTTCCAGAGCCGTGGCTGGAAACACCTGCTGCGCAAATAAGCCCTAGCGCAGCACCGGTAGACTCGTCGTGGACTTGATTTCAGACAAGGCCACGATCGAGTTGACCTCCTGGATCCCCGGCACCATCGACAGCTTTTCGAAAAAGAACCGTTCGTAGGCTTCGATGTCCGGGGTGACGATCCTCAGCAAGAAATCCACCGCCCCCATCAGCACATAGCACTCCAGCACTTCTTCAAAACCGCGGATCGCCTCGGTGAACTCGGTGAAGTTGGAGCGGCCGTGGGCGTTGAGTTTCACCTCGGCGAATATCTGCGTGTTCAGGCCGATCTTCTTGCGGTCGAGCAAGGTCACCTGACCGCGAATCACCCCCTCCTCCTTCAAGCGCTGAATCCGCCGCCAGCAAGGCGACTGCGACAGCCCTACCCGCTCGGCAATCTGCGCACTGGAAAGCGAAGCATCCTCCTGCAACAGGGCCAGGATGCGTCGGTCATAAGCGTCCAACTCGCTTTGCATAATAATTTCCTTTCAATACACCAGGGCGAATTGATCAATTCAACAAATCGCCATATCTGCTGATTTTAGAGAAAAAATTCCGGCTTGCGCATGTAAAAATCTCTCGCACTGAAACCGGAGAATCTCATGAGCGCACTCGAACGCTTCGACAGCCCTGCCACCCCGTTGCGTGACGACGTCTGGGCCGCCAGCAGCGCCCTGAGCTACGTGCGCTACCAATTGCAGGTCGAAGCCGAGCCAGACAGCCTTTGCCGGGTGCTGAACCTGTTTGCCCTGCAGTTCCTGACGCCCCACAAGGTGGTGATGAACCAGTGCGACGATGTGCTGCAGGTAGAGCTCGAGATTGGCGGCCTGAGCTGGCACCGGGCCGAGTTGATCGCACAAAAAATGCGCAACCTGATCTGTGTCGACGAGGTCCGTCTGACGCTGGCCCATCGCCCGGTCTGAACCGGGAAACGCCTGGAAACGCATCCGGGCCTTGCTATTCCCCACAGCCAGCTAAGCTTGTGATTGCCACCCCTTCAGGCAGCAAGGCAAGGACGCCACATGACTGTCAGCCAACAGGACCGCAGGCTGACGCTCGAGCGCCTACTGGGCGACCTGCTTGATGCCCGGCTTCTCAGCCAGGACACTGTCCAGGCACTGCGCGCTCAAGCCCCCGCCAGCAACTCCCATCCTCTTGAACACATTGCCTGCCAGGGTCTGCCTGACCCTCGCCAACCGGGCCAGCGCCTGAGCCTGGAAGCCCTGTGCCAGTGGCTGGGTCAGCACGCCGGGCTGCCGTACCTGCACATCGATCCGCTGCAACTCGACCTGGTAGCAACCACGGGGCTGATGTCGGCCACCTTCGCCCAACGCCACGGCATCCTGGTGATTGCCGATGATGCCCAGGGCATCACCGTGGCCAGCGCCGAGCCTTATGTCAGGTCATGGGAAGCGGACCTGGCCCAGGTGCTGCGACGCCCGATCAGGCATGTGCTGGCCAGCCCGGTACAGATTCGCCAGTTCAGCCAGGCGTTCTTCCACCTGGCCCATTCGGTCCATGGCGCCAGCCGTCAGCAAAGGGGGCTGCCCTCGCCGGGCAATCTCGAGCACCTGCTCGAACTGGGCGCGCAAGGCCAACGAGCAGAAGATGAGGATGCCCATATCGTCACCATTGTCGACTGGCTGCTGCAGTACGCCTTCGATCAACGGGCCAGCGACATCCATCTGGAGCCCAGGCGGGACCAGGGGCAATTGCGCTTTCGCATCGATGGCGTGCTGCACCCGGTCTACGAGTTTCCGGCTGAAGTCACTTTGGCTGTGGTCAGCCGCCTGAAAACCCTTGGGCGCATGAACGTGGCGGAAAAGCGTCGGCCCCAGGATGGCCGGATCAAGACGCACCTGCCGGCCGGCAATGACATTGAGCTGCGCCTGTCGACCCTGCCGACCACCTTCGGCGAGAAGCTGGTGATGCGCATCTTCGACCCGCACCTGATGCAGCACGACTTCCACCAGTTGGGCCTCACGGGTGACACCCTGACACGCTGGCAAGCCATGATCAGCCAGCGCCACGGCCTGATCCTGGTCACAGGGCCGACCGGCTCCGGCAAGACCAGCACCCTTTACGCCACCCTGAAGTACCTGGCAACGCCTCAGGTCAATGTGTGCACGGTTGAAGACCCGATTGAAATGGTCGAACCCCGGTTCAACCAGCTGCAGGTCCATCCGGCGATCGACCTGGGCTTTGCCGAGGGCGCCCGGGCTCTGCTGCGCCAGGACCCGGACATCATCATGATCGGCGAGATCCGCGACCTGGAAACAGCGCAGGTGGCCTTCCAGGCGGCATTGACCGGCCACTTGGTGCTATCCACCCTGCACACCAACGATGCCTGCAGTGCGATCAGCCGCTTGCTAGAGCTGGGGGTAGCGCCGCACCTGATCAACGCCGGGCTGATCGGTGTGTTGGCTCAACGCCTGGTGCGCACCCTCTGCACACGGTGCAAAGTACCGAACCAAGGGAGCGGCTATAGCGCCGCAGGCTGCAACGCGTGTCGGCAGACCGGTTATCACGGCCGCAGCGCCATTCATGAGCTGCTGAGAGTAAGCACCGCCTTCAAAGCCGGTATTTGCCACGATACCGACCTTACCCTGCTGCGCCAGAAGGCCGTCGAAGAAGGCCTGCTCAGCTTGCTGCAGAGCGGTGAACAGAAAGTGGCTGCCGGCCTGACCACACAGGCAGAAGTATTGAGCGTGGCGCCAGGGAACTAGATTCGGGCGAACCAATCCAATCGGCCAGTTCACCTCAGTTGGAGTCACCCCCGATGCGTCTCAACGTTGCAGTCGCAACCCTTGCCCTGCTTTCCCTGCCTGTCGGTTCGGCCATGGCCGATACCTTCTGGCGCAATGTCATTACCTCCGGCGCAACCACCGGCTCCACCTACCTGACGTCCAAGGACCACAAGCTGGTCGCGGCCGCGCAGGATGATGCCAGCAGCTTTGTCGCCAGCGAAGGCGCCATTCGAGGTCCCTATCTGGAAGCGGCCATGCGCACTGCCCGGGCTGAAAACCCGGACCTCAAGGTCAGCGACATGGACCTGGCCAACGCGATCCTGGCCAAGAATGCTGTAGACCATTAATACACCGATTTTTAGGGCCCCATCGCCAGCAAGCCGGCTCCTACGGGCGGAGCGTTGTAGGAGCCGGCTTGCTGGCGATCCTTGCCTCACCGATAGTCGTCCACCGGTACACAAGCACAGAACAGGTTGCGGTCACCGAACACGTTATCTACCCGGTTCACTGCCGGCCAGTACTTGTGCAAACGCACGTGGTCGCTGGGCGCAACGCCCTGGGCAATGCTGTAGGGACGCTCCCAGATACCCACTACATCCGCCAAGGTATGCGGCGCATGCTTGAGCGGGTTGTCTTCTGCAGGCCAGTTGCCGTCCTGCACTTCCTGGATTTCTGCACGGATGCTCAGCATCGCTTCGATAAAGCGGTCCAGTTCAGCCTTGGACTCGCTCTCGGTCGGCTCGACCATCAAGGTCCCCGGCACCGGAAACGACATGGTCGGTGCATGGAAGCCGTAATCCATCAGACGCTTGGCCACATCCTCCTCGCTGATTCCGGTCAGGGCTTTCAGCGGCCGCAGATCGAGAATGCATTCATGCGCCACGCGCTCATTGCGCCCGCGATACAACACCGGGAACGCGCCGCCTAGCCGCTCGGCGAGGTAGTTGGCCGAAAGAATCGCCACTTCACTGGCATCGGCCAGTTGCGGCCCCATCATGGCGATGTACATCCAGCTGATCGGCAGGATGCTCGCGCTGCCCCAAGGGGCGGCACTCACCGCGGTATTTTTCGGGTCCGGCCCCAGCACCGGGACAACCGGGTGACTGGCGACAAAAGGTGCCAGGTGCGCACGCACGCCGATCGGCCCCATGCCGGGACCGCCACCCCCATGGGGGATGCAGAAGGTCTTGTGCAGGTTCATGTGCGACACATCGGCACCGATATCGGCCGGCCGCGCCAGGCCAACCTGCGCATTGAGGTTGGCGCCATCCATGTACACCTGGCCGCCCTGCTTGTGGATAACTTCGCAGATCTCGCTGATACCCTCTTCATAGACACCGTGGGTCGAAGGGTATGTTGCCATCAGGCAGGACAGCCGCTCGCCCGCCGCGAGCGCCTTGGCCTTGAGGTCCGCGAGGTCGACGTTGCCGGCTTCGTCGCACTCGACAATCATCACCTGCATACCGGCCATCTGTGCCGATGCCGGGTTGGTGCCATGCGCGGAAGAGGGAATCAGGCAGATATCGCGCTGATGCTGATGACGGCTGCGGTGATACTTGGCAATGGCCATCAACCCGGCGTATTCACCCTGGGCGCCCGAGTTGGGTTGCATGCAGATGGCATCGAAACCGGTGATCGCGCAAAGCCAGGCTTCCAGCTCATCGATCATTGCCTTGTAGCCCTGCACCTGCCCGGCGGGGGCGAAGGGGTGCAACAAGGCAAAACCCGGCCAGGTGATCGGGATCATCTCGCTGCTGGCATTGAGCTTCATGGTGCAGGAACCCAGCGGAATCATCGACTGGTTCAACGCCAGGTCTTTGTTTTCCAGCTGCTTGAGGTAGCGCAGCATCTCGGTTTCGCTGTGGTGCAGGTTGAACACCGGATGGGTAAGAAAGGTCGAGCGCCGTACCAGCGCTGCCGGAATACCCTCCGGCAAGGCCTGTGCATCGAGGGTGGCAATATCCAGGCCGTGGTCGGCACCCAGGAAGATATCAAACAGCCGTAGCACAGTGGATTCGTCACAGGTCTCGTCGAGGCTCACGCCCAACTGCCCGCGCCCGAGGATGCGCAGGTTGATCTGCGCGGCCTCGGCACTCTCGATGATCGCCGTCTGGCTGCCGCCGACCTCCAGGGTCAGGGTGTCGAAGAAGTGCTGGTTGAGGCGCTTGATGCCTTTGCTTTCCAGCCCCGCCGCCAGCACGAAGGTCAGCGCATGCACACGCTGGGCAATGCGCTGCAAGCCTTCCGGGCCGTGATAGACCGCGTAGAAGGCGGCGATGTTGGCCAGCAGCACCTGTGCCGTGCAGATGTTGGAATTGGCCTTCTCGCGGCGAATATGCTGCTCGCGGGTTTGCAGGGCCATGCGCAACGCGACGTTGCCGCGTGCGTCCTTGGACACGCCGATGATGCGCCCGGGCATGGCTCGCTTGAAGGCATCGCGACAGGCAAAGTAGGCAGCATGCGGGCCGCCATAGCCCATCGGCACGCCAAAGCGCTGTGTCGTACCCAATACCACGTCAGCGCCCAGCTCACCCGGTGGGGTCAACATCAGCAGGCTGAGCAGGTCGGCGGCAACACAGGCCAGTGCCTGTTGCTTGTGCAGCTGTTCGATCAACGGGCGCAAGTCGCGGATTTCGCCATGGGTATCGGGGTACTGCAACAACGCCCCGAACACCTGGTAATTACCCAGGTTATCCACAGCATCGACGACCAGCTCGAAACCGAAACCTTCGGCACGGGTCTGCAGCACCGACAGGGTTTGTGGGTGGCAGTGCTCGTCGGCAAAGAACACATTGCTTTTCGACTTGGCCATGCGCTTGGCCAGGGCCATGGCTTCAGCGGCCGCCGTGGCCTCATCGAGCAACGAGGCGTTAGCCAGGTCGAGCCCGGTGAGGTCGATGACCATCTGCTGGAAATTCAGCAAGGCTTCCAGGCGACCTTGAGCAATTTCCGGCTGATAGGGGGTATAGGCGGTGTACCAGCCCGGATTTTCAAGGACGTTGCGCAGAATGACGGTGGGTGTGACGGTACCGTGATAACCCATGCCGATGAGGCTGGTCCACACCTGGTTCTGCTCGGCGTAGCCCCTGAGTTTGGCGAGGGCAGCCTGTTCATCCAGTGCGTCGGGCAGTTTCAGTGGCCCGTTCAGGCGAATGCCCGGTGGCACGGTCTGCTCGATCAGCGCGCTACGGCTGGCCAGGCCAAGGGCCTGGAGCATCGCCTGCTGCTCCGAGGCATCAGGCCCCAGGTGGCGACGCAAGAAGGGATTGGGGTCGTGCAGTTGGCTCAGGGACGGCGACTGGGACATAGCGGCTCTCTCTTCCTAGACCAAGCCCCGACCAGTCGAGGCATATTGAGTCTAGGAAGAGATTGCCGCTTTGTGTGAAAACTATTCGCCGATGGCGGCAGCGTAGCCGGCAGCGTCGAGCAGCTTCTCCAGTTCGGCGGTGTTGCTTGGCTTGAGCTTGAAGATCCAGCTGCCGTAAGGATCGCTGTTCAGCGACTCAGGGCTGTCACCCAGGGCCTCGTTCACGGCGATGACTTCACCGCTGACGGGCGCGTAGATGTCCGAAGCGGCCTTGACCGACTCGACCACACCGGCAGCATCGCCCGCAGCGAAGACCTTGCCAACTTCGGCCAGCTCGACAAACACCACGTCACCCAGGGCTTCCTGGGCGTGATCGCTGATACCCACGGTCACACTGCCGTCGGCTTCCAGTTTGGCCCACTCGTGACTTTCGGCAAAACGCAGGTCGGCGGGGATATTGCTCATCTTGTTTTCCTCAATAGGGTCAGCGGTAGGCCCGCCAGAATTAGGTTCAGATCAAAATCTTGCCATGGCGCACGAAGGTCGGCTTGACCACTCGCACCGGGTACCACTTGCCACGAATCTCCACCTCGGCACGATCGGCGGTTGCCATCGGCACCCGCGCCAGGGCGATGGATTTGCTCAGCGTAGGTGAGAAGCTACCACTAGTGATCTCCCCCTCGCCAATACCAGCGACACGCACGACCTGATGAGCGCGCAGAACGCCACGCTCTTCCAGCACCAGGCCGACCATTTTTTGCTCCACGCCGCTCTCGATTTCCGCGAGCAAGCCGCTGCGACCGATGAAGTCGCGTTCGGCAGGCTCCCAGGCGACGCTCCAGCCCAGGTTCGAGGTCAGCGGCGTGTGGGCCTGGTCGATGTCCTGGCCATACAGGTTCATCCCGGCCTCAAGGCGCAGCGTATCGCGGGCACCGAGGCCGCTCGGGGCAATACCGGCACCGACCAGGTCGTTGAAAAACGCCGGGGCCTGCAGCGCCGGGAAGATAATCTCCAGGCCGTCTTCGCCGGTATAACCGGTACGGGCGATAAACCAGTCGCCTTCGGCGCGCCCTTCAAAAGGCTTGAGGTCACGGATCAGCGCCGCTCTGGGAGCGGACACCAGCTCGGCAACCCTGGCGCGGGCCTCGGGCCCCTGGATGGCCAGAATGGCCAGTTCCGGACGCTCGTTGAGGGTCACCTTGAAATCGCCTGTGCAGGCGTTCAGCCAGGCAAGGTCCTTGTCCCGGGTGGCGGCGTTGACCACCAGGCGATAGCCGCTCTCGCACCGGTAGACGATCATGTCGTCAATAACCCGGCCCTGCTCATCGAGCATGGTGCTGTACAGGGCCTTGCCGACTTCATCCAGTCGCGCAATGTCGTTGGCCAGCAGACGTTGTAGCCAGGCTGGGGCGTCATCGCCGGTTACATCGATAACGGTCATGTGGGAAACATCGAATACCCCGCAGTCACGGCGCACCTGATGGTGCTCTTCGACCTGCGAGCCATAGTGCAACGGCATGTCCCAACCGCCAAAATCGACCATCTTGGCGCCTAGCGCCAGGTGCAGGTCATAAAGAGGCGTGCGCAGTCCCATGGGTTTCTCCTTCCGGGCGTGGCGAGGCTTCGGCTTTAGGCAGCGTTTGCGCTACCCGGTCTGTAAGACCGACCACAGAATGCCGCGCATTGTAGCTGCAAGCTTGGACGCTGGCACCCTCAGCGCGTTTGACCGAGGTGCCGGGACGAACGTCGAATCAACCCGATAACCGGTAGCAGGCCCACCAGAATCAGCGTTAGCGCGGGTAGCGACGCCCGCGCCCACTCGCCTTCGCTGGTCATTTCAAAGATGCGCACGGCCAGGGTGTCCCAGCCAAACGGACGCATCAGCAAGGTGGCCGGCATTTCCTTGAGCACATCGACAAACACCAGCAAGGCGGCGCTCAAGGCACCGGGTACCAGCAAAGGCAGATACACCTTGATAAACAATCGTGGCCCACCGACCCCGAGGCTACGGGAAGCCTCGGGCAGTGACGGACGAATACGCTCCAGGCTGTTTTCCAGCGGGCCGTAGGCCACGGCGATGAAGCGCACCAGGTAGGCCAGCAGCAAGGCAAACAGGCTACCCAGCAGCAGTGGCCTGCCCGCCCCGCCCAGCACGTTCGACAGCGGCACCACCAGCTGGTTATCCAGGTAACTGAAGGCCAGCATGATCGACACCGCCAGCACCGAGCCCGGCAAGGCATAGCCCATGTTCGCCAGGCCAACACCGGCACGGATGCCCGGTGTCGGCGCTTGCCGGCGGGCAAATGCCAGTACCAGGGCCACACTCACGGTAATCAGCGCCGCCATCGCGCCCAGGTAAAGGGTGTGCAGGATCAGGTTGGTATAGCGCTCATCCAGGTCGAAGCGACCACGCTGCCAGAACCACACCAGCAATTGCAGCACGGGGATGACGAACGCACAGGCAAACACCAACAGGCACCAGCTTGAGGCAGCCAACGCCTTGACCCCACGCAGGTGGTACAGCGCCTTGGCTCGCGGCCGTTCATTGCTGCCACGCACGGCGCCCCGGGCACGGCGCTCACCGTAGAGCACCAGCATCACCGCCAGCAGCAACAGGCTGGCCAGTTGAGCGGCACTCGACAGGCTGAAGAAGCCATACCAGGTCTTGTAGATCGCAGTGGTGAAGGTGTCGAAATTGAATACCGACACCGCACCGAAATCGGCCAGGGTTTCCATTAACGCCAAGGCAACACCGGCGCCAATGGCCGGACGCGCCATGGGTATTGCCACCCGCCAGAACGCCTGCAACGGCGAATGCCCCAAGACCCTCGCCGCCTCCATCAGGCCTTTGCCCTGGGCCAGGAACGCGTTGCGCGCCAACAGGTAGACATAGGGGTAAAACACCAGCACCAGCACGATGATCACCCCGCCGGTGGAACGCACTCGCGGCAGGCGCATGGGCCCGAACGATTCACGCAGCAGGGTTTGCACCGGCCCGGCAAAGTCCAGCAGGCCAACGAAGACAAACGCCAGGACGTAGGCCGGAATGGCAAACGGCAGCATCAGCGCCCAGTCCAGCCAGCGCCGACCGGGAAACTCGCACAAACTGGTCAGCCAGGCCAGGCTCACACCCAGCAAGGTGACGCCCACGCCGACCCCGGCAATCAGGGTCAGGGTATTGCCCAGCAGACGGCTCATCTGGGTATCGAGCAAATGCGACCAGATCTGCGTGTCGACCGACTGCCACGACAACAGCAGTACGCTCAGCGGCAGCAGCACCAGGGCGGCAATGGCGAAAACCAGGGGATACCAGCGGCGTTGGGCGGGGTGAGCCAAAAGGAACTCTCTGTGCAGTGATGACGACCGCGTGGCGGTCGATCGCAAGCAAGGCCGGGGCCACAGGTGTTAAAACACGGGAACCGGCCTTGTCAGCGAATGGGGCCTGACCAGGCCCCGAAAGGATAAAGCCTTGCGCTTAGTTCCAGCCAGCCCGATCCATCAGGCGAATGGCTTCTGCCTGACGCTTGCCGGCAATTTCGACCGGGATGGTGTCAGCCTTGAAGCTACCCCAGGCCGCGACTTCTTCAGAGGGAGCGACTTTCGGGTTGGCCGGGAACTCCTGGTTCACACCGGCGAAAATCTTCTGTGCTTCTTCACCGGTCATCCACTCGACCAGTTTTTTCGCTGCCTCAGGATGCGGTGCGTACTTGGTCAGGCCAATACCCGAGAGGTTGACGTGTACGCCACGGTCGGCCTGGTTTGGCCAGAACAGCTTGACCGCCAGTTTCGGGTTTTCCTTGTGCAGGCGACCGTAGTAGTAGGTGTTGACGATACCGACGTCGCACTGGCCGGCATTGATGGCTTGCAGCAAGGCGGTGTCGTCGGAGAACACATCGGTGGACAGGTTGTTGACCCAGCCCTTGATGATTTCTTCGGTTTTCTGCTCGCCGTGGGTTTCGATCAGGGTAGCGGTCAGCGACTGGTTGTAGACCTTCTTCGCCGTGCGTAGGCACAGGCGACCTTCCCAGTGCTTGTCCGCCAGGGCTTCGTAGGTGCTCAGCTCTTCGGGTTTGACCCGCTCTGTGGAGTAGGCGATGGTCCGCGCACGCAGGCTCAGGCCGGTCCAGTCGTGGGACGAGGCGCGGTATTGCGAGGGAATGTTGGCATCGATCACTTCGGACTTGATCGGCTGCAGAATGCCCATCTGCTCTGCCTGCCAGAGGTTGCCGGCATCAACGGTCAGCAGCAGGTCGGTGGTGGCGTTCTGCCCCTCGGCCTTGATCCGTTGCATCAGCGGCGCTTCCTTGTCGGTGATGAACTTGATCTTGACCCCGGTCTTGGCGGTATAGGCATCAAACACCGGCTTGATCAGCTCGTCGATGCGCGAGGAATACACCACCACCTCGTCTGCCGCCTGGGCGGTGCCGCCCAACAGAGTCAGAGCCAGGGCGGCCAATACGTGCTTGCGTGGCAACATGGTGCAGTCCTCGGAATTCAATTAAGGCGCAAATGGTAGTTAATCCCATTTGCCTTCTCAACCGAACTCACAAGGGAGGAGTTACCAGATGTTGCTGCCCGTTCAGGCGCGCGCCAGTTCCGGCAAATCGCCGCTCAGGCCCAAGGCCTGGCGCACGAACAAGGCCTTGGCTTCGGGCAATTGCTCAACCCACTTCAAACCGGTGTTGCGCAGCCAGCGCAGCGGCAAGGGGTCGGCCTGGAACAAACGCTCGAAACCTTCCATGGCCGCCATCAACGCCAGGTTATGCGGCATGCGCCGGCGCTCGTAACGACTCAATACGCGCACATCGGCCAGCCGCTCACCGCGCTCGTAGGCATGCAGAAGCTCTTCGGCCAGTACTGCCGCATCGAGAAAGCCCAGGTTCACCCCCTGCCCGGCCAGCGGGTGAATGGTGTGCGCGGCATCACCAATCAGGGCCAGGCCTTCGGCCACATAACGTTTAGCATGACGCTGGCGCAGCGGCACACACACGCGGGGGTCAGCCTGTAGCACCGTCCCCAGGCGTCCTTCGAAGGCGCGCTCAAGCTGGGCGCAGAACGCGACATCGTCCAGCTTCATCAGGTGCTCGGCCTGCTCCGGCGTGGTCGACCAGACGATCGAGCACCAGTCCTGCCGGCCGTCACGCAGCAATGGCAGGAAGGCCAACGGGCCGTCATCGGTAAAGCGCTGCCAGGCGGTGGCCTGGTGAGGCTCGGCGCAGCGCACGCTGGTGACAATGGCGTGGTGCAGGTAGTCCCATTCGCGGGTTTCGCAGCCGGTCAGGCGGCGCACAGCCGAGTTCGCACCGTCGGCAGCAATCACCAACGGTGCACGCAAGGTACGACCATCGGCAAGGGTCAGCAGCCACTCGTCACCGGAGCGGCGCATCTGCTCCAGACGGGCATTGGCCAGCAAGCCGATCTCGCTGTCGTGCAGGCGCTCCAGCAGACCGTCCTGCACCACCCGGTTCTCGACGATGTGCCCGAGCACCTCGGCGTGCACACTGGCGGCCGAGAAGTGGATCTGCCCGGTACCGCTGCCATCCCACACCCGCATGTCCGAATACGGGCTCAGGCGCCGTGCACTGACGCCTTGCCACGCCCCCAGACGCTCAAGGATGCGCTGACTGGCCATCGACAAGGCACTGACCCGCGGCTCGAAAGCCGACTGATCATCAAACGGCGGGACCGACATCGGGCTGCCGTCGAGCAGGAGAATTTCCAGGCCACTGTGCTGCAACGCCAGGGCCAGGGCGCTGCCGACCATACCGGCACCGACAATCAACAGATCTGCGCGCATTTCCATGCCTTAAGCCTGTCTCGCTTGCGGCTTGAGCCGCACATAAAGGGTTTTGTCGACCCGTGCTACCAGCTCGCCGGCAGCGTCACGGATATCGACCTGAAGTCGTGGCAGGTATTTCTTGCCGCCTGCTGTGTGCTCGCGAATCTCGGTCAGCAAGCCCTCGTCAATGCGCAGGTCGGCAAACACCGGGCCCTTGCCCGGTGCGATGAAGTCGATGCTGGCGGCCTTGTCCCAGACGATGTATTCGCGTCCCAACAGCTGCATCAGCATCAGCATGTAGAACGGATCGACCATCGAGTAGAGGCTGCCGCCAAACTGGGTGCCGACATAATTGCGATTGAACCGCGACAGGCCCATGCGCACTTTTACCTGGTAAAAATCCGGGCTGATGCTCTGCACGCGAATGCCGGCACCGATGTACGGCGGATAAAAGTTCAGCAACCAGCGCAGCATGCGCGCACGCCGTGCCAGTTTCTTTGCGTCGGCCATGCTCAGCTCCGTAGGTCCGGACGGGTTCCCAGGCCCATGGCCTGTCGTGCGAACCAACGCTTGGCAGGGGGCAACAGGTCAAGCCCGAGCAGTCCCAGGTTACGCCCGGTGGCAATCAGCGGCTGAGCGCTGCCGAACAGGCGGGTGACCCGGTCGGAGAAGCCCACGGTCAGGTCCTGGTCGAGGCGCTGGCGTTCGCGGTAGGCCTGCAGGGTGGCAAAATCACCCGGCACGGCAGGACCTGCCAACAAGCCTTCAGCCAGCGACTGCACATCGCGCAGCGACAGGTTGAAACCCTGCCCGGCTATCGGGTGCAGGCTGTGCGCGGCGTTACCCAGCACCACCAGGTGCGGGCGCACCTGCTCCTGGGCCTCGACCAGCGACAGCGGGTACAGGTGCCGGGCACCGACCTGACGCAAAGTGCCCAAGCGGTAGCCGAACACCCCCTGCAATTCATTCAGGAAGCTGCGCTCGTCCAGTTCGGCCAGGCGCTTGGCGTCCATGCCGACGCGGGTCCAGACCAGCGCACAGCGGTTTTCCGGCAGCGGCAGCAGCGCCATCGGCCCTTCGTCGGTGAAACGCTCGAAAGCCTGGCCACGATGGGCTTCGCTCGGGGTGATGTTGGCGATCAGCGCACTCTGGTTGTAAGGCCGCTGGCTGACATGGATACCCAATTGCTCGCGCAAGCCGGAACGCCCGCCATCGGCCAGTACGGCCAGGTCGCACTCGACCACCGTGTCGTCGTTGAGCGTCAACCGGTAGCCATCTTCCAGCGCTTGCAGGGTGGTCACTTCAGCCGGGCAGCGCCAGCTCACCACGTCGGCATCCAGGCCTTTCCACAGGCATTGACCCAGCCAGGCGTTCTCCACCACGTAACCCAGCGCGGGAACGCCCTCTTCCAGCGCATCCAGGCGGGTGGCGCCAAAACGGCCGCGGTCGGACACCTGGATCTGGCGGATCGGCTCGGCGCGGCGGCTGATGGCCTGCCACAGGCCCAGGCGTTCATAGATCTGCCGGGTGCCGAACGACAACGCTGAAGAGCGCGCGTCATAGCTGGGCTGAAAGGTATCGCCCGGTGCAAAGGGTTCGATCAGCAGGATCTTCCAGCCACGGGCCTTGGCCCCGGCCTGCAAGGCCAGCGCCAGGCTGGCACCGACCAGACCGCCGCCAATTATTGCCAGATTGACCCTGCTCATGCCGCCACACTGCGCGCGGCAGCCATCAGCGCTTCGATTTCAGCGACCGTCTTCGGCACGCCTGAGGTCAGGATTTCACAGCCCTGTCTGGTTACCACTACGTCATCCTCGATACGTACACCGATGCCGCGCCATTTCTTCGCAACATCCTGATTGTCGGCACCGATGTAGATGCCAGGCTCCACGGTCAGGGCCATGCCGGGTTCCAGCACGCGCCACTGCCCACCCACCTTGTACTCACCGACATCATGCACATCCATGCCCAGCCAGTGCCCGGCACGGTGCATGTAGAACGCCCGGTAGGCTTCGCTGTCGATCAGCTCCTGCACGTTGCCCTTGAGCAGGCCCAATTCCACCAGCCCTTCGGTGATCACCTGAACCGTTGCCTCGTGGGCATGGTTCCAGTGCTTGCCCGGCGCAATTACCGCAAAGGCGGCTTCCTGCGCTTTGAGCACCAGTTCATAGATCGCCTTTTGCTCCGGCGAGAACCGGCCGCTGACCGGGAAGGTGCGAGTGATGTCACTGGCATAGCAGTCGATCTCGCAACCGGCGTCGATCAACACCAGATCGCCGTCCTTGAGCGGCGCATCGTTTTCCTGATAGTGCAGGATGCAGCTGTTGCGCCCGGCCGCGACAATCGAGCCGTATGCCGGCATCTTTGCCCCGCCCTTGCGAAATTCGTAATCCAGTTCGGCTTCCAGGCTGTACTCATGCAAGCCAGCGCGGCAGGCCTGCATGGCACGGATATGGGCACGGGCGGAAATGGCCGCGGCCTCACGCATCACTTTGACCTCTGCCGCCGATTTATACAGGCGCATGTCGTGCAGCAGATGATCCAGGGCAACGAATTCGTTCGGTGGCTGGGCACCGAGGCGAGCCTTGGAACGGATCACGTTGATCCATTCCATCAGGTGGCGGTCGAATTCCGGGTTGCTGCCCATGGCCGAATACACCCGGTCACGGCCTTCGATCAGGCCGGGCAGGATGTCGTCGATGTCGGTGATGGGAAACGCGTCGTCGGCGCCATAGTTGCGCACCGCACCTTCCTGGCCTGCGCGCAGCCCGTCCCACAGCTCGCGTTCCGGATTGCGCTCGCGGCAGAACAGCACATATTCGCCGTGCTCGCGGCCGGGAATCAGGGCAATCACTGCCTCTGGCTCGGGGAAGCCGCTGAGGTACTGGAAGTCGCTGTCCTGACGGTAGACGTGCTCGACGTCGCGGTTGCGTATGGCAACGGCGGCGGCGGGCAGGATGGCAATACTGTTGGGCACCATCTGCGCCATCAGCGCCTTGCGTCGACGGGCGTATTCCGACTTGGGGATATGGCTCATGGGCAGTGGTGCTTCCTGATTGATCAGTGCAACGAAGGTTTGGCCGCAGGCTCGGCCGGCTTGGCCAGCTCCGTGTACAGCAGCAGCGGTGCGACGCGCAGGTATTCCATTACTTCCATATAGTCGCTTTCGCCGTCTTCGGACTCTTCCAGGGCATCCTGAACCTGGGAAATGGCGTCCAGGTCACCGAGCACTTCCTTGGCTTCGGTGCTCAGCACCAGGCCGCCGGAGTTCAGGCCAAAGCCGGTCAGAAAGCCCTGGCACCACTGGCCCAGCGCTTGTGCACGCTCAGTCAACGGCAACTCGTCGCCCGGCAGCAACAGGACGATGGTGATATCTTCACCGGTGAGTTCGCCCTTGACCATTTCCTGCAGGCCGATCAAGGCGTTACGAACGTTGTCGGCAGGTTCCGACTCCAGCAGCTGGGCGGCATCGGCCAGCCAGGCTTCGGCGTCGAAGCCGGCACCGGCGCAGCTACGGCCGAGCAACAGGCCGTGCAGTTCGGCAGGCGAGACAGGATGCCCGTTGCTGCTGAGCAAGGTGGCGAATGCGGTGTACGGCGAATTGGTATTAGGCATGGGCAACTAGGCGCCAGACGGCGCAATGACTAGAATGAAGACCTTGTATCCTAGCACCGGCAGGCGCGCCAAGACTATCGACGTGGCCAACTCGGAGCTGGCCTGGGCATAAACCAGGCAATCACCCGCCAGACCGAATCGAGTGCAACCAATGCAAGAGAACGATCTGCAAACGCTGATGGGCCGATTCGAACAGCTGATTGAGCGAGTCGAGCAACTAAAACGGCAAAATGCACTCCTACAAGCTCAGGAAAAGTCCTGGCGCGAGGAGCGCGCCCACCTCATCGAAAAAAATGAAATCGCCCGGCGTAAGGTCGAATCGATGATTTTGCGACTCAAGGCCCTGGAGCAAGACTCATGAGTTCAAGCAATAGCGTCACCGTTCAGATCCTCGACAAAGAGTATTCGATCATCTGTCCGCCTGAAGAGCGCAGCAACCTGGTCAGCGCCGCGCGCTACCTGGACGGCAAAATGCGTGAAATCCGCAGCAGCGGCAAAGTGATCGGTGCCGACCGTATCGCGGTGATGGCTGCGCTGAACATCACCCATGACCTGCTGCACAACCAGGAACGCCCCGAAACACCTGCCGGTGGTGCCACCCGCGAACAGGTTCGCGACCTGCTCGAACGTGTCGATCAGGCACTGGCCGACGATCCGAATACAAAAACCAGTTGAGATTCAGTATACTGGCGCCACTCCCTGGAGTGCTTGCCAGTCGGTCATGTCCCTGAGCCGATACGCACAACCACGGGGGTTGCACGTGGGGCCGGTGTGCATGTCCGCTTGACGGAAAGCCTTAACGCCTCCTGCAATCTCCACCTTGAACTTTCGGGTTCAAGGGCTACACCGACAGCGGTTCGTCGGGGAGCCTGAATCAGCTTTGCTCGTGTGTTCACGCGAGCAAATCGAGCTGCCGCCCACTGCGCGGCAGCCCTCTCTGGGAACGCCCGTGCCATGACCGACACCGCGCCGCTAACCCGCCCCCAACTTCGCCGCCTGCTACGCGATGCCCGCCGCGCCCTGAGCCCGGCCCAGCAACGTCAGGCTGCGCGTGGCCTGTACCGGCAACTGGCGCAGCACCCGCTGTTCCGCCGCGCCCGGCACATCGCCCTGTACCTGCCCAATGATTGCGAGATTGATCCGCGCTTGTTGCTGCGCGAAGCGCAGCGGCGCGGCAAGCGCACCTACCTACCGGTGCTGCACGCCTGGCCGAAAACCAAGATGGCCTTCCAGCGCATAGAACACGGCGAAAAGCTGCGCCCCAACCGCTTTCGCATCGCCGAACCGCACATCAGCCTGGCCCGGCAACGGCCGGTCTGGGCGCTGGACCTGATCCTGCTGCCGCTGGTGGGGTTTGACGAAACAGGTGGGCGACTGGGCATGGGCGGCGGCTTCTATGATCGAAGCCTGGCCTATCAGGCCCGCCGCAAGGCCTGGAAAAAGCCTTTGCTGCTGGGCCTGGCGCATGAATGCCAGAAAGTCGAGAAACTGGCGCAGGCCAGCTGGGATGTGCCGCTACAGGGAACGGTCTCTGACCGTGCGTGGTACCTGGCGCCTGCCTAGCAGGCAGCCGCAGAGCATTCAGCGTTGTTGCGGATTGACCGGCACTTCGTACGGGGCGTCAAGATTACGCTCCCAAAGGCTTTGCGCATAACCGGTAGTGACCACACCCAGACCGAACAGAAATACCAAAATCCAGAGCAGGTCCGGTTTGCGGTTCATTGATTGCCCCCCTCAGGCAAACTGATCACGTTGTCGGCAACGTTTTATAGTTGGTTGCAACAGCGTCTAGCTTAAAATTGCCGCATTCTCCGACAACCTGCGTCGACACGCAAACGTTGACGCCAACCGACTGTCGGTTTCATGCAACAGGTTATTTCAAATTTTGTCAGGAGCAGCACCCATGGCCTATTGGCTGATGAAGTCCGAGCCGGACGAACTTTCGATCAAGGATCTGGCCCGCTTGAAAGAGGCGCGCTGGGACGGGGTCCGCAACTATCAGGCACGTAATTTCCTGCGTGCCATGGCCGTGGGCGACGAGTTTTTCTTCTATCACTCCAGCTGCCCCGAGCCTGGCATCGCCGGGATCGCGCGCATCAGCGCCGCAGCCTACCCGGACCCGACGGCACTCGACCCGCAAAGTCACTACTTCGACGCAAAGGCCAACGAAGTAAAGAACCCCTGGAGCGCCGTGGATGTCACCCATGTCGAAACCTTCAGCAAGGTCCTCAGCCTCGGCTACCTGAAACAGCAGGCCAACCTGGCCGAATTGCCGCTGGTACAAAAAGGCAGTCGCCTCTCGGTAATGCCGGTTACGGCAGAACAATGGGCAGCAATCCTCGCCTTGCGTTAAAGCAAGCTACGATTACCCCTCGTTTGACCAGAATCAACGCACCAGGGTCGGTGACGCGTCACACTTTGACGCGAATGCAGCAGGATGCAGAGAGATGAGCCAACATACCCCGAAAATCTTCGCCAGCGCCTTGATCGCTTTACTCCTGGCTGCCGGCGGCCTGGGCTACTGGAAGTCCCTGCACGATCGTTTGCCTGAAGGCCTGAGCATGGGCAACGGGCGACTCGAGTCCACCGAAGTGCAGATTGCCAGCAAGGTGCCCGGACGCCTCGCCGAAGTACTGGTCGATGAAGGTGACAAGGTCCGGCAGGGCCAGTTACTCGCGCGTATCGATACCCGCACCCTCGAAGCCCAGCGCAGCCAGGCCGAGGCCGAAGTACTGCGCGCGCAGGAAAACTACGCGGCCGCCGAGGCCAACGTGCAATTGCGCCAGAGCGAACTGCTGCTGGCCAGCCAGGAACTCAAGCGCGTACGCGAAATCTTCCAGCGCAAATACGCCAGCCAGCAGTTGCTCGACCAGCAGCAGGCGCGCTTCGACACCGCCAACGCTGCCGTGACCGCATCGCGCGCGCAGCTGGCAGCGATCAAGGCCGCCATCGGCGCCGCCGAGGCCCAGGTAGCGCAACTGACCAGCGAAATCGACGACAGCAGCCTGCGGGCGCCGATCGACGGCATCATCCAGTTGCGCCTGGCCGAGCCGGGCGAGGTGCTGGGCGCCGGAGGGCGGGTGCTCACGCTGATTGATCCGAATGATCAGTACATGAACCTGTACTTGCCCGCCTCGACCACAGGCCGCCTGACCGTCGGTGACCAGGCACGGATAGTGCTCGACGCCCTGCCGGAAAAAGCCCTGCCGGCGAAAATCGCTTTCGTTGCCGCCAAGGCGCAATTCACCCCGAAACAGGTCGAGACCCGTGACGAGCGGCAAAAGCTGGTGTTCCGCGTCAAGCTGCGCCTGACCGAACCCAGTGCTGTGCCACAAGCCAAGCCCGGCATGCCTGGCGCCGGTTATGTCAGGACGGCTGAAGTGGACTGGCCGGCCAATCTGCAATGAACACGCTGGCGCTGCAGGCCGAGGCCCTCAGCCATCGCTATGGTGAGCTGACGGCCCTGCACGACATTGCCTTCAGCCTGCCTGCCGGAACCCGCTGCGGCCTGATCGGCCCGGACGGCGCCGGCAAGTCCAGCCTGCTCGGGCTGATCGCCGGGGTGAAGAAGCTGCAGGCCGGCGAACTCCAGGTGCTCGGCGGCTCGATCCGCAAACGTCGCCATCGCAACAGCCTGTACCCGCGCATCGCCTTCATGCCCCAAGGCCTGGGCAACAACCTCTATCCGGAACTGTCGATCAGCGAAAACATCCGTTTTTTCGCCACCCTGTTCGGGCTCGGTTCGGCCGAGTGCGAGCAGCGCATGCACAACCTGTTGCTGGCCACCGACCTGGCGCGCTTTGCCGAACGGCCGGCCGGCAAGCTGTCGGGCGGCATGAAGCAGAAGCTCGGGTTGTGCTGCGCGCTGATCCACGAGCCCGACCTGCTGATTCTCGACGAACCGACGACGGGCGTAGACCCGCTGTCGCGCCGGCGCTTCTGGGAGCTGGTCGAGCAGGTCCGTCAGGAGCGACCGCAACTGACTCTGCTGGTGGCTACCGCCTACATGGAGGAAGCCGAACAGTTCGAGCACTGCCTGATGCTCGATCGCGGCAAGCTGATCGCCTCGGGCCTGAGCCAGACGCTGGCCAGCGTCACGCCAAGCGGCAAGCTCGACGATGCCTTCACCCACTATCAAGGCGACAGCGGCCACGACCCACAGCCGTTGCTGATTCCACCACGCCCGGCCGGTGACACTACGATTGCCATCGAAGCCCATGAACTGACCCTGCGTTTCGGTGATTTCACCGCCGTGAACAAGGTCAGCTTCGCCATTGGTCGTGGCGAGATTTTCGGCTTCCTCGGCTCCAACGGTTGCGGCAAGACCACCACCATGAAAGTGCTCACCGGCCTGATGCCGGCCAGCGAAGGCAGCGCCACCCTGCTCGGCCGCCCGGTGGATGCCAAGGACCTGGCCACGCGCAAGCGGGTCGGCTTCATGTCGCAGAGCTTCTCGCTGTATGGCGAGCTCAGCGTGCGCCAGAACCTTGAACTGCATGCACGCCTGTTCGACCTGCCGAAGGCCGAGAGTGCGCCGCGTATCGCCGAACTGATCGAACGTTTCGATCTCGGCGAAATTGCCGACCAGCAGTCCGGCGCCCTGCCCCTGGGCCTGCGCCAGCGCCTGTCGCTGGCGGTCGCGGTCCTGCACCGGCCCGAAGTGCTGATTCTCGACGAACCCACCTCAGGGGTCGACCCGGCGGCACGGGATGATTTCTGGCGCTTGCTGATCGAGCTGTCGCGGGAACAGGGCGTGACGATTTTCTTGTCCACCCACTTCATGAACGAAGCCCTGCGCTGCGACCGTATTTCCCTGATGCATGCGGGCAAGGTACTGGCCTGCGACACACCTGCGGCCTTGCAGCGGCAGTTTGCTGGCGACACCCTCGAGGACGCTTTCGTTACTTGTCTGGAGCAGGCCCAGGGCGCGAGTGACGCCCCGCAAGCCAGCGCCCAACTGGGCTCCCCGGCGGATACAACGCCTCATGCTATGCGACACGGCTTCAGCCTCAAGCGTCTTTTCGCCGTGGCCACCCGCGAAGGCAAAGAGCTCATGCGCGACAAAGTGCGAATGGCCTTCGCACTGTTGGGCGCCATGTTCATGATGGTGATCTTCGGCTTCGGTATCTCGCTCGATGTGGAGAACCTCGCGTTCGCCGTTTACGACCAGGACCAGAGCCCGCAAAGCCGCGCCTATCTCGAAGCGTTTCGTGGCTCACGCTATTTTGCCGAGCAGCCGCCCATTCAGGACGCGGCGCAGTTGCACAAGCGCCTGCAACGCTCGGAAATCAAACTCGCCCTGGAGATCCCCCCGGGCTTTGGTCGTGACCTGCACGCCGGACGCCAGCCGGTAGTAGCCGCCTGGCTCGATGGCGGCATGCCGTTTCGCGCCGAGACCAGCCGCAACTATGTAGAAGCGGTGCACCAGGCCAACCTTGAGCAACTGGCCGCCCTGAGCAGCAAGGCATCGCCAGTGCAATCCCCGGTGCGCCTGGAAACCCGCTTCCGCTACAACCAGGACGTGGTCAGCGTCAACGCCATCGGCCCCGGCGTCATGGCGCTGATCCTCGCCTTCATCCCGGCCATGCTGACTGCGCTGGGGATTGTCCGCGAGAAAGAACTGGGCTCGATCACCAACTTCTATGCGACGCCGCTGACCCGCCTGGAGTTTTTGCTCGGCAAGCAGGCGCCATACCTGGCGATCAGCCTGGTCAACCTGGCATTGCTGGTAGCCATGAACCGCTGGCTGTTCGGCGTACCGTTCAAGGGCAGCGCCCTGGCGCTGGCCTGCGGTGGCCTGCTGTACCTGTTGGCAACCACCAGCCTGGGTCTGCTGATATCAGCGTTCACCCGCACCCAGATCGCCGCCATCCTCGGCACCATGATCATCACCAGCCTGCCCACCATCCAGTTTTCCGGGCTGATCGTGCCGCGCTCGTCACTCGACGGTTCGGCGGCCCTGATGGGCCAGTTGTTCCCGGCCGGCTACTTTCTCGACATCGCCGTCGGCACCTTCACCAAGGCGTTGAGCCTGCGTGAACTGTGGCCGCAGTGCCTGGCGCTGCTGGGCTTTTTCGTCGGCTTCACCGGCCTGAGCCTGGCCATGCTGAAGAAGCAGGAGGTCTGATGCATCGCTTGGCACACACCCTGCGCCTGGGCCTGAAAGAGCTGACCAGCCTGCGCCACGACAGCGTCCTGCTACTGTTTTTGCTCTACGCATTCAGCGTGGCGATCTACATGCCGGCGGCCGGCTCAATCATTGGCGTACACAACGCCAGCGTTGCTGTGATCGACGAAGACCACAGCCAGTTGTCGCGCAAAATGACCGAGGCCCTGCAGCCCCCCGAATTCCAGGCGGCGGCGCCGCTGGCCTATGACCAGCTCGACACGGCGATGGATAGCGGCCTGTATACCTTCGTGATCAATGTACCGGTCAACTTCCAGAGCGACCTGCTGGCGGGCCGCTCACCGGAACTGCAGATCAATGTCGATGCCACGGCCATGAGCCAGGCCTTCATGGGCGCCGGCTACATTGGCCGGATTTTCGAACGGGAACTGCTCGAGTACGCCAACCAGGGTTCGGCGGCAGCCAGCAGCCCGGCGCTGATCAGCCCAAGGGCGCTGTTCAACCCGAACCTTGAGGGTGGCTGGTTCCTGGCGGTGATCCAGATCGTCAACAACATCACGATCCTCGCCATTGTGCTCACCGGTACCGCCCTGTTACGCGAGCGCGAGCACGGCACCCTGGATCACTTGCTGGTGCTGCCACTGACGGCACTGGAGATCATGCTGGCGAAGATCGGCAGCAACGCACTGGTGGTCGTGTTGTGCACCTGGGTATCGCTGGAGGTGGTGGTCAAAGGGGCACTGGGCGTGCCGCTGGCGGGTTCACTGGGGCTGTTCCTGGCGGTGACCGCACTCTACCTGTTTGCCAGCACGGCCCTGGGAATCTTCCTCGCCACCCTGGCGCGTTCGACCCCGCAATTCGGCCTGCTGGCGATTCCGGTGATCATCCCGATGCTCTTGCTGTCTGGCGGCAGTACCCCGCTGGACAGCATGCCGCAGTGGCTGCAATGGGTGATGCAGCTTTCGCCCTCCACCCATTTTGTCAGCCTCAGTGCCGCGATCCTGTTTCGCGACGCCGGCCTGACGGTGGTCTGGCCCGATGTACTGGCGCTGGCCACCATCGGCCTGGTGTTTTTCGGTATTGCCCTGGGACGCTTTCGCCGCAGCCTGACGTCCTGATGCCTTACTGGACGATCAGGTTGTTGAACAGCAGGTCATCCACCAGCGGCTTGCCTTCTTCATTTTCCAGCACTTGCTGAACCTGCTTCAGGGCTTCCTGACGCAGCTTTTCCTTGGCCTCGACGTTGCTCATGTTGTCCACACCCTGCTGGGTGAACAACGCCACCAGCTGGTTGCGGATCAACGGCTCATGGTGTTTGACCGCCGCTGCTGCCGCATCGCTGTTGACCCGCAGGGCGACATCGGCCTTGTACACACGCAGCTTCGGACCACTGTCCAGGGCGTAGTTGCCAACAAACGGCGGGGTCAGGGAAATGTAGGAGACTTTCGGTTCCCCTTCCTTGGCTTCTTCGGCCATCGCCGCCACCGGCAGCATCAAGGCCAGTACCATCAAGATCCACGCTTTCACGAATTCGCTCCTCAAACAGTTGGCGCCAGCATACCCAGCGCACCGGTCAAACCCAAGCCCGGGCTTATGCCGGCCTATCAGGCCGGGCCATGCTCGTTGACCCGACGTGCGCCCCACCTACACTTATCGGCCACTACGCGCAAAGGAATAGCCCCGATGAAAGCTGTGTTGTGCAAAGCACTGGGCCCGGCCCGGAATCTGGTACTGGAAGAGGTCGAAAGCCCGGTACCGAAGAAAAACGAGATTCTCCTCGAGGTGCATGCGGCCGGGGTGAATTTCCCCGACACCCTGATCATCGAAGGCAAGTATCAGTTCCAGCCGCCGCTACCGTTCTCTCCCGGTGGCGAGGCCGCCGGTATCGTGCGTGCGGTGGGCGAAAAAGTCAGCACACTCAAGGTCGGCGACCGCGTCATGGCCCTCACCGGCTGGGGCAGCTTTGCCGAAGAAGTGGCCGTACCGGCCTACAACGCCATACCGATTCCGGCGCAGATGGACTTCTCCAGTGCTGCCGCCTTTGGCATGACCTACGGCACCTCGATGCACGCCCTGCAGCAACGTGGGCAACTCAAAGCCGGTGAAACGCTGTTGGTCCTCGGCGCCTCAGGCGGCGTCGGCCTGGCCGCCGTAGAAATCGGCAAGGCCATGGGCGCACGGGTGATTGCCGCCGCCAGCAGCGCCGAGAAACTCGCCGTGGCCAAGGCCGCCGGTGCCGACGAACTGATCAACTACAGCGAGCACAGCCTCAAGGACGAGATCAAACGCCTGACGGGGGGCAATGGCGCCGACGTGATCTACGACCCGGTGGGCGGCGACCTGTTCGATCAGGCGGTGCGCGGCATTGCCTGGAACGGCCGTCTGCTGGTAGTCGGTTTTGCCAGTGGGCGCATCCCCGAACTGCCGGTCAACCTGGCGCTGCTCAAAGGCGCGGCGGTACTCGGGGTATTCTGGGGGGCTTTTGCCCAGCGCCAGCCCGCCGACAACGCGGCGAACTTCCAGCAGCTGTTTACCTGGTACGCCGAAGGCAAGCTCAAGCCGCTGGTGTCGCAGAGCTTTGAACTGGCGCAAGCCGGCGCTGCCATCGACGTACTCGGGCAGCGCAAGGCCGTAGGCAAACTGGTGGTGACGATGCGCTGAGCGAGCGCTCAGCGCTTCTGAACCAGACGTTCGCGCAGGGACGCGGGCCAGATGTCGACAAAGTCCAGGCCCGGGTAGGTCTGGCAGCGCTTGATGATGTTCGGCAACGCGTCCATGAAGGCGGTGGAACTGGCTCGCGACTGCGTGTAGCTGGTGACGCCGTCTTCGGAAGCAGGCGAGATCATTCGTACCGACAGCAGCGTGGTCTTCATGTCATCCAGCGAGCGGGCGGGATCGTCTTTGCGGTACGACGCCACTTCATCGTTGAACTGGCTACAGGTCATGACGATCAGCCCGGCCCGTTCATAGATATCCCACCAGGCTTTCTTGTCGTTGAGACGAAACTTGAGTTCGTTGACCACCTCGACTTTCGCCGGGTTCTCGTCCGACACCGCCCAGGGCTTGAAGCGCCATTGCCGAACGGCCTGCAGTGCGGCATCGGCAAACGCCGGTTCACTGCCCTGGATTATGTGGACGTCACTGACCGAGCCGTCGGCGTTCACATCAAAACGGACTCTGACCGAGCCGGTGATGGCCGACTTGCGCAACGCTTCCGGGTAAACGGGAATGGTCTTTTCGACCCACTCCAACTTGATATCGGCCTGGGCACTACTTGCCCCCAACAACAAAAGCGCAGCAAACCACTTCATCCCTGATCCTTGCCAAACCTGCCATGTAGAGCGCGCGATGATAGCGCTCCGGCGCGACGCTTACCAAATAACAATTCTCATTACTACAGCGTCAAACCTTCCCCTGGAAATGGCAACGGCGAAACCGCGCTTCAAGGTTCCGGTCGGGCATGGCATGGCTGCGCAGGGCATTGAGTGTCTGTTCGACGTAATCGCGGGTACTGCCGTAGCGCCCCTTGGCATTGGCGAATATCTGGCTGAGCAGATCATCCGGCAGGTTACCGGCATAACACGGCAGGTGCCGTTCCAGCACGAAGCCCAGTGCCTGCACCTTGCTGCCATCATCGAGGCGGCAGGTCAGCCAGTGTGGCCGGTAGGCCGGATACGGCATCTCGCGCTGCCACAGGGCCAGCAACGAGTCCTCCAGGCATTCGTCCGGCAGACGATAGGCAAAACCGCCGCACGAACCGCCCCGGTCGAGGCCGAACACCAGGCCCGGGCACTCCGGCGTACCACGATGCTCGTGAGACCAGAGGTACAGACCACGATGATAACCATGCACTTTGGCGCGCCGGCGCTCGGCGGCATTGCACTCCGGGCGCCAGATCAGCGAACCGTAGGCAAACAACCAGACCGGTCCACCCTGGTGCAGGGACATGGTGTGTTGAACCGAAAGTTTAAGTTGCTCATGGGACAGTTGTTGTCCGAAGTCGAGCAACGGAGGATAAGCCACATTCAAAGATGCAGATTCAATCGCCGACATAGCTGCCGCCAGAATTCCTCGTGAACTACTGAAGTGAGTCACTGTAAACGAATACGTTATCCGTGTACTTACCGTACGGCAGATTGCGTATTGAACACAAGCCTCACCTCACCCCGGAAGCGCCCTGCAACAAGGCCTTGCGCAAACAACCGGGTGTTATTTCAAGTGTAGCGAAAGTTATTTGCGCTGCTGGCAATAATAATTGCATTATGCCCGGCAAGAACAACAGTGGTTATTAAACCCGGCACGCTATTGCAGCGTGCCTTATTCCGTCATTCAACCGCGAGGAGCATAAGCGAAGACATCGGCGCGCATCTGATGAGCATCCATTCCGGCCTCAACCAGTGCATCCAGCGTGGCGTAGATCATGTTCGGTGATCCACTGGCATAAACGTGCACACCTGCCAGGTCTTTCAAATCCTCACAGACCGCCTCATGCAGCATCCCGCAGCGCCCCTCCCAGCCACACAGGTCGCTGACCACCCTGTGCAGGTACAGGTTCGGCAACTGTTCCCACTGCGCCCAGTGCTCGATCTGATAAAAGTCTTCCGGAAGGCGCACGCCCCAGTACAGGTGCACCGGATGCTTGAAGCCCTGGGCCCGGCAGTGCTCGATCAGGCTGTGCATCTGCGCCATACCGGTGCCGGCGGCGATCAGTACCAGCGGGCCATCAGGCAGCTCGGCCAGGTGCGTATCGCCAAAGGGCATCTCCAGCCGCGCCATGCCGTTGCGCTGCAACTGCGCGATCAGTTCGACCGCACTGTTCTCGCGGGCCAGCACGTGCAGCTCGAGGTCACGACCGCCATGGGGCGCCGAGGCCAGGGAGAAGGCGGCCTTGTCGCCCGTATCGCGCTCGATCATCAGGTACTGCCCGGCGTGGTAACGCGGTGGCTTCCCCGCTGGCGCGCGCAGGCGCACCCGCCAGACGTCGCCACCGACCTCAACGCACTCGCTCAACTGACAGGCCAGCGTCCGCACCGGCAACTCGCCCAGGGCGAGCACGCCATCCCACAACAAGACACAGTCCTCCAGTGGTTCGGCGATGCAGGTGAACAGCTCGCCATGATCACGCTCCTGCCCGTCCTGACGCACCCGCCCTTCGACCAGCAAGGCGGCACAGACATGGCAGTTGCCATTGCGACAGCTCTGCGGGCAGTCGTAGCCCAGACGTCGCGCCCCATCCAGAATCCTTTCACCGGGGTTGAGCGTCAACACGGCCCCGGACGGCTGCAAGGTTACCTGCATTTAGTCTATTCCCAACTGCTGCCACAGCTCATCGATCCGCCGGGTGACCGCTTCATCCTTGACGATGACACGTCCCCATTCACGGGTGGTTTCTCCCGGCCACTTGTTCGTCGCGTCCAGGCCCATCTTCGAGCCCAGGCCGGACACCGGCGAAGCGAAGTCCAGGTAGTCGATCGGGGTGTTTTCGATCATCACCGTGTCGCGCTTGGGGTCCATGCGCGTGGTGATCGCCCAGATCACATCGTTCCAGTCACGGGCGTTGATATCGTCGTCGGTGACGATAACGAACTTGGTGTACATGAACTGTCGCAAAAACGACCAGACACCGAGCATCACGCGCTTGGCGTGCCCCGGGTACTGCTTCTTCATGGTCACCACCGCCATACGGTAGGAACAGCCTTCTGGCGGCAGGTAGAAGTCGGTGATTTCCGGGAACTGCTTCTGCAGGATCGGCACGAACACTTCGTTGAGCGCCACGCCGAGAATGGCCGGCTCATCCGGCGGACGGCCGGTGTAGGTGCTGTGGTAGATCGGGTTCTTGCGATGAGTGATGCGCTCCACGGTAAACACCGGGAAGCTGTCGACCTCGTTGTAGTAACCGGTGTGGTCACCGTACGGGCCTTCCGGGGCCATTTCACCCGGATGAATCACCCCCTCAAGGATGATCTCGGCCGCGGCCGGCACCTGCAGGTCATTGCCCCGGCACTTCACCAACTCGGTGCGGTTGCCGCGCAAGAGGCCGGCAAAGGCGTATTCGGACAGGGTGTCGGGCACCGGCGTCACGGCGCCGAGAATGGTCGCAGGATCAGCGCCCAGCGCCACGGAGACCGGGAACGGCTGGCCCGGGTGCTTCTCGCACCACTCACGGTAATCCAGGGCGCCGCCGCGGTGGCTCAGCCAGCGCATGATGACCTTGTTGCGGCCGATCACCTGCTGGCGGTAGATCCCGAGGTTCTGGCGCTCCTTGTTCGGACCGCGGGTCACGGTCAGGCCCCAGGTGATCAGCGGTGCGACATCGCCCGGCCAGCAGTGCTGCACGGGCAGCATGCCGAGGTCAACGTCGTCGCCTTCGATGACCACTTCGTGGCAGGCCGCGTCCTTGACCACTTTCGGCGCCATCGACACGACCTTCTTGAAGATCGGCAGCTTTGACCAGGCATCTTTCAGGCCCTTGGGCGGCTCGGGCTCCTTGAGGAAGGCCAGCAGCTTGCCGATCTCACGCAGCTCGCTGACCGACTCGGCGCCCATGCCCATGGCCACCCGCTCCGGGGTGCCAAACAGGTTGCCAAGCACCGGGATGTCGAAGCCTGTTGGCTTTTCGAACAACAGCGCCGGGCCTTTGGCGCGCAGGGTGCGGTCGCAGACTTCAGTCATTTCCAGGACTGGAGAAATCGGAACCTGGATGCGCTTGAGTTCGCCGCGCTGTTCCAGGCCACGGATAAAGTCGCGCAAATCGCGATACTGCATGCAAAAGCCTCGTATTCGCCGTACCGGTCGGGGGTGCAAAGTGTATCGCCTAACCCGGCCAGCCAGAATAGCCAAAGTACAGATAGCAAAAAGCCGGGTTGCCCCGGCTCTTGCGCAACGCAACAGTTTACTTGCGTTTCATCGACAAGAAGAACTCATCGTTGGTCTTGGTCTGCTTGAGCTTGTCGACCAGGAACTCGATGGCAGCGACTTCATCCATCGGGTGCAGCAGCTTGCGCAGGATCCACATGCGCTGCAGCTCGTCGTCGGCGGTCAGCAGCTCTTCGCGACGGGTACCCGAACGGTTGATGTTGATGGCCGGGAACACACGCTTCTCGGCGATCTTGCGGTCCAGTGGCAGCTCCATGTTGCCGGTGCCCTTGAACTCTTCGTAGATCACTTCGTCCATCTTCGAGCCGGTTTCAACCAGCGCGGTGGCGATGATGGTCAGCGAGCCGCCTTCTTCGATGTTACGGGCAGCACCGAAGAAACGCTTTGGCTTCTCCAGGGCGTGCGCGTCGACACCACCGGTGAGGACCTTGCCGGAGCTCGGGATCACGGTGTTGTAGGCACGGGCCAGACGGGTGATCGAGTCGAGCAGGATGACGACGTCTTTTTTGTGCTCTACCAGGCGCTTGGCCTTCTCGATGACCATCTCGGCAACCTGCACGTGGCGGGTTGGTGGCTCGTCGAAGGTCGAGGCAACCACTTCGCCGCGTACGGTACGCTGCATTTCGGTTACTTCTTCCGGGCGCTCGTCGATCAGCAGAACGATCAGGTGGCACTCGGGGTTGTTACGGGTAATGTTGGCCGCGATGTTCTGCAGCATGATGGTCTTGCCCGCTTTTGGCGGTGCAACGATCAAACCACGCTGACCTTTACCGATCGGGGCGCAGAGGTCGATCACCCGGCCGGTGAGGTCTTCGGTGGAACCGTTACCGGCTTCCATCTTCAGGCGCTCGTTAGGGAACAGCGGCGTCAGGTTTTCGAACAGAATCTTGTTCTTCGCGTTTTCCGGCCGGTCGAAGTTGATGGTGTCGACTTTCAGCAGGGCGAAGTAACGCTCGCCTTCTTTTGGCGGGCGGATCTTGCCGACGATGGTGTCGCCGGTACGCAGGTTGAAGCGACGGATCTGGCTTGGCGACACGTAGATGTCGTCCGGGCCGGCCAGGTAAGAGGCATCAGCCGAGCGCAGGAAGCCGAAGCCGTCCTGGAGAATCTCCAGCACGCCGTCACCGGAGATTTCCTCGCCGCTTTTCGCATGCTTTTTCAACAGGGAGAAAATCACATCTTGCTTGCGCGAACGGGCCATATTTTCTATGCCCATCTGTTCGGCCATTTCGAGCAGATCGGTAATCGGCTTTTGCTTGAGTTCAGTCAGGTTCATAAGGGGGATGACGTAATCATGTAAGAAGGGGGAATTAAGCTTCTGGCTTAATGAAGCCGCGCCGCAAAGAAGGCGACAGGATCGCGTACTGATTCGAATTAGGGATGCGTCGGCGACGGCGTGCAGAGGGCACCAAAAAAACAGTGCGAGGCCGAATGTAACACCTGCTTTTTCTGGCGTCTAGTCACCAGATAAAGAAAAGCCCCGGCGAATGCGGGGCTTTTTTGACTCAGATATTGGCGTCCAGGAAGGCTGCCAGCTGAGACTTGGACAGTGCGCCGACCTTGGTGGCCTCGACATTGCCGTTCTTGAACAGCATCAGGGTCGGGATGCCACGAACGCCGTGCTTGGCCGGGGTTTCCTGGTTGTCGTCGATGTTCAGCTTGGCGACAGTCAGTTTGCCCTGATAGGTAGCGGCGATGTCGTCCAGAACCGGAGCGATCATTTTGCAAGGGCCGCACCATTCAGCCCAGTAGTCGACCAGCACCGGGCCTTCTGCTTTGAGCACTTCGGCTTCGAAGGTGGCGTCGGTGACGTGTTTGATAAGATCGCTGCTCATGGAAGTCTCCAAGGTCGTAAGCAAAAAAACGTGGCCCATCATAGCTGCACCGACGCCCTACAGGAAGTCGCAGGCGATTGAGTGTAACTATAGTTGTGCATGACCGCGCATATCGGTGCTGTCACGGGAAAGTCATATTTCCTCAATCAACCTGCCCCATATCAAGCCTTGATACGCTGCGCGTTGGCGTCAGCGGTGGATCGTGGCAGGATTGCCGGGTTATCGAACGAGAAATCACGACCATGCCGCAAACCACAGCCAAGAATCTGTCCTTGATCGCTGCCATCGACCTGGGCTCCAACAGTTTCCATATGGTTGTGGCCAAGGCCCACCATACCGAGATCCGCATCCTTGAGCGCCTTGGAGAGAAGGTTCAGCTGGCCGCCGGCATCAACGAAGAGCGCCAACTCAATGAAGAGTCCATGCAGCGCGGCCTGGACTGCCTCAAGCGTTTCGCCCAGCTGATCAACGGCATGCCGGCCGGTGCCGTGCGCATCGTCGGCACCAACGCCCTGCGCGAAGCACGCAACCGCGGCGAGTTCATCCGCCGCGCCGAAGAGATTCTTGGTCACCCGGTCGAAGTGATTTCCGGCCGTGAAGAAGCCCGTTTGATCTACCTGGGCGTCTCCCACACTTTGGCCGATACTCCCGGCAAACGCCTGGTCGCCGACATTGGCGGCGGCAGTACCGAATTCATCATCGGCCAGCGTTTCGAGCCGTTGCTGCGCGAGAGCCTGCAGATGGGCTGCGTCAGCTTTACCCAGCGTTATTTCCGTGACGGCAAGATCACCCCGGCACGCTACGCCCAGGCCTACACCGCCGCACGCCTGGAACTGATGAGCATCGAAAACGCCCTGCACCGCCTGACCTGGGACGAGGCCATCGGCTCCTCGGGGACCATCCGCGCCATCGGCCTGGCCCTGAAAGATGGCGGCATGGGCAACGGCGAGGTCAATGCCGAGGGCCTGGCCTGGCTCAAACGAAAGCTGTTCAAACTGGGGGATGTCGAGAAGATCGACTTCGACGGCGTCAAACCTGACCGCCGGGCGATTTTCCCGGCGGGCCTGGCGATTCTCGAAGCCATTTTCGATGCACTGGAACTGCAGCGCATGGACCACTGCGACGGCGCGCTGCGCGAAGGCGTACTGTTCGACCTGCTGGGCCGCCATCACCATGAAGACGTGCGTGAGCGCACCCTGAGCTCGTTGATGGAGCGCTACCACGTTGACCAGGGCCAGGCCGCACGGGTAGAGCGCAAGGCCTTGCACGCCTTCGACCAGGTGGCCAAAGCGTGGGACCTCGAAGACGGGATCTGGCGCGAGCTGCTCGGCTGGGCTGCAAAGGTGCATGAAGTGGGTCTGGACATCGCCCACTATCATTATCACAAGCACGGCGCCTACCTGATCGAGCACTCGGACCTGGCCGGCTTCTCCCGCGAAGACCAGCAAATGCTCGCCCTGCTGGTGCGTGGCCACCGCCGCAATATTCCAAAGGACAAGTTTGCCGAGTTCGGCGAAGACGGCGCCAAGTTGATCCGCCTGTGCGTGCTGCTGCGCTTTGCGATCCTGTTCCACCACATCCGCGGCACCCAGCAGATGCCGACAGTCACCCTGCACGCAGCAGGCGACAGCCTCGACGTGGAATTCCCGGCCGGCTGGCTGGAGCAGAACCAGCTGACCCAGGCCGACTTCGGCCTGGAGGCCGAGTGGCTGACCCGGGTCGGCTTCGTCCTCAGCGTACGCTGAGGACCGGGTTGCTCAAACGCTCGAGCAGTGTCGCCTGGGCACTGCGGGGGTTCTGGTTGCCGGTTGGTGTGCTGCGCACGTAGCGACCATCCGGCTGCAGGATCCAGGCGTGAGTGTTGTCGGTCAGGTATCCCTCCAACTCCTTCTTCACCCGCAGGATCAACTTCTTGCCCTCGACCGGGAAGCAGGTCTCGACGCGCTTGTCGAGGTTGCGCTCCATCCAGTCGGCACTGGAGAGGAACATCTGCTCTTCACCGCCATTGAGGAAGTAGAACACCCGCGTGTGCTCGAGGAAGCGTCCGATGATCGAGCGCACCTGGATGTTGTGCGACACCCCGGCAATCCCTGGCCGCAGGCAGCACATGCCGCGCACCACCAGATCGATACGCACCCCGGACTGGCTGGCCTTGTACAGGGCGCGGATGATCTTCGGATCAGTCAGCGAGTTGAACTTGGCGATGATGTGCGCTGGCTTGCCATCAAGGGCAAACTGGGTCTCGCGCGCGATCATGTCGAGCATGCCCTTCTTGAGGGTGAACGGCGCGTGCAGCAGCTTTTTCATGCGCAGGGTCTTGCCCATGCCGATCAACTGGCTGAACAGCTTGCCGACGTCTTCGCACAAGGCGTCATCCGAGGTCAGCAGGCTGTAGTCGGTGTACAGACGGGCGTTGCCGGCGTGGTAGTTACCGGTACCCAGGTGGGCATAACGCACAATCTCGCCGGCTTCGCGGCGCAGGATCAGCATCATCTTGGCGTGGGTCTTGAAGCCGACCACACCGTAGATCACTACCGCACCGGCAGCCTGCAGGCGGCTGGCCAGTTGCAGGTTGGACTCTTCATCAAAGCGCGCGCGCAATTCGATCACTGCGGTGACCTCCTTGCCGTTACGCGCCGCATCGACCAGCGCGTCGACGATCTCCGAGTTGGCACCACTGCGGTACAGGGTCTGGCGCACGGCCAGGACATGCGGGTCCTTGGCGGCCTGACGCAACAGATCCACCACCGGGGTGAACGACTCGAACGGGTGCATGAGCAGGATGTCCTGCTTGCCGACCACGCTGAAAATGTTCTCGGCGTTCTGCAGCAGCTTTGGAATCGCTGGTGTGAACGGGGTGTATTGCAATTCCGGGTGACTATCCAGGCCGGTAATGCTGAACAGACGGGTCAGGTTGACCGGGCCGTTGACCTGGTACAGCTCGCTTTCGCTCAGGCTGAACTGCTTGAGCAGGTAGTCCGACAGGTGTTTGGGGCAAGTGTCTGCCACTTCCAGACGCACCGCATCGCCATAGCGACGCGAGAACAGCTCGCCACGCAGGGCCCGGGCCAGGTCTTCGACATCTTCGGAGTCCAGCGCCAGGTCGGCGTTACGGGTCAGGCGGAACTGATAGCAACCCTTGACCTTCATGCCCTGGAACAGGTCGTCGGCATGGGCATGGATCATCGAGGAGAGGAACACATAGTTGTCCCCCGGCCCACCCACCTCCTCCGGCACCTTGATTACCCGTGGCAACAGGCGCGGCGCCGGAATGATCGCCAGACCCGAATCTCGGCCGAAGGCATCGACGCCTTCCAGCTCGACGATGAAGTTCAGGCTCTTGTTCACCAGCAACGGGAACGGGTGCGTCGGGTCGAGGCCAATCGGGGTGATGATCGGCGCGATCTCGTCACGGAAGAAGCGCCGCACCCAGGTCTTGAGCTTGGTGTTCCAGTGCCGGCGACGGATGAAGCGAATCTGGTGTTTTTCCAGCTCTGGCAGCAGTACGTCGTTGAGGATCGCATACTGGCGATGGACCTCGCTGTGTACCACCTCACTGATCCGCGCCAGCGCCTGGTGCGGTTGCAGGCCATCAGCGCCGGCTTGTTCACGGGCAAAGGTAATCTGCTTTTTCAGGCCCGCCACACGAATTTCGAAGAACTCATCCAGGTTGCTGGAAAAGATCAGCAGAAACTTCAGCCGCTCCAGCAACGGGTAGCTCTCATCCAGCGCCTGCTCGAGCACGCGGATGTTGAACTGCAACTGGGACAGCTCGCGGTGAATGTACAGGCTGCTGTCATCCAGACCGGGGATAGCGATAGCCGGTGCCGCCGGTGCCGGGGTGGGCGCAGGCGCCTCGACCTCGTTGACCGGCACAGGCACCGCAGCAGGCTCCGGCGGCGTTTCGAGCATCTGCTCCGGCACAGGCTGGGCTTGCTTCATATCGACATCACTGAGTACTTCGTTATTCATCTGGCGTTCCTGAAGGGCCTTACTGCCCTCTCATCAATTGTGCAGCGCGAACAGCGAAATAGGTCAGGATGCCATCGGCTCCTGCCCGTTTGAAGGCGGTGAGGGATTCCAGGATCACCCCTTCACTGAGCCAGCCATTCTGAATCGCCGCCATGTGCATGGCATATTCGCCACTGACCTGATAGACAAAGGTCGGGACTTTGAATTCATCCTTGACCCGATAAAGAATATCCAGATACGGCATGCCTGGCTTGACCATGACCATGTCGGCACCTTCGGCCAGGTCCGCCGCCACTTCATGCAGGGCTTCGTGGCTGTTGGCCGGGTCCATCTGGTAGGACGCCTTGTTGGCCTTGCCCAGGTTCAGGGCCGAGCCGACCGCATCGCGGAACGGGCCGTAATAGGCACTGGCGTACTTGGCCGAGTAGGCCATGATACGCACGTTGACGTGACCGGCCAGCTCCAGTGCCTCACGGATGGCCTGGATACGGCCGTCCATCATGTCTGAAGGGGCTACCACCTGGGCACCGGCCTCGGCGTGCGACAGGGCCTGACGCACCAGCGCATCGACGGTGATGTCGTTCTGCACGTACCCTTCTTCGTCGAGGATGCCGTCCTGACCATGGGTGGTGAACGGGTCCAGGGCAACGTCGGTGATCACCCCAAGCTCAGGGAAACGCTCACGCAGGGCGCGGGTGGCACGCTGGGCGATACCGTCCGGGTTCCACGCTTCGGCGCCATCCAGCGACTTTTTCTCTGTCGGGGTCACCGGGAACAGGGCCAGCGCCGGGATACCCAGGTTTACCCACTCTTGTGCAGCTTCCAGCAACAAGTCGATGCTCAGACGCTCGACACCCGGCATGGAGGCGACTTCTTCGCGGCGGTTCTCGCCGTCCAGAACAAACACCGGCAGGATCAGGTCATCGACGGTCAGTACGTTTTCGCGAACCAGGCGACGGGAAAAGTCGTCACGACGGTTGCGACGCAGACGAGTGGCAGGAAACAAACGGTTAGCGGGGGTAAAGCTCACGGCAGACTCCTGAGCCCGCGCAGGCGGGCGAGCGCGACAGTTATAAGCGGCCATTATGACGCTTGTATGACAGCCAGGGGCAACCCTGCGACTGGAGGACGCAGCCATTGTCCTTGTAGGACATGATCACGTCGAGACACATTTAGACACTTTCCCCAAAGCCCACGAAGGGTTAGGCTGCGCGTTCATTTCGCCAGCACCCAGAAAATGCTCGAGCAATTCCTTCAAGATTTTGGCTACTTTGCCCTTTTTCTTGGCACGTTTTTCGAAGGTGAGACCATCCTGGTTCTCGCCGGCTTCCTTGCGTTCCGCGGATACATGGATATCAACCTGGTGGTCCTGGTGGCCTTCTTCGGCAGCTATGCCGGTGACCAGTTGTGGTACTTCATGGGCCGCAAGCACGGGCGCAAATTGCTTGCACGCAAACCACGCTGGCAATTGATGGGCGACCGCGCGCTGGAGCACATCCGCCGCCATCCGGACATCTGGGTGCTGAGCTTTCGCTTCGTTTACGGTTTGCGCACGGTCATGCCGGTTGCCATCGGCCTGTCCGGCTACCCGCCGCGTCGCTACCTGCTGCTCAACGGCATCGGTGCGGCGGTCTGGGCGTTGGCACTTGGCGCCGCCGCGTATCACTTTGGCGCCATTCTCGAAGGCCTGCTGGGTAACGTGAAGAAGTACGAGCTATGGGTGCTCGGCGGCCTGCTGGGCCTTGGTGGCTGCCTGTGGCTGCGCCGCCGCATCAAGGCCGCGCGCATCGCCCGCAAAGAAGCGGCTGCCGTACAGGCCGATCACGCTGAGCAGGCTGTAGACGAAAAGCGCGACCCAGGCCAGGGCAGCGACCGGCCATAAACCGCTCATCCCGGCCAGCACCATGGCCGGGACATTCAGCGCCAAGCGCAGCAGCTCGCACTTGAACGCCCACGGGCGGTTTTCCAGCTGAGTGCCCAGCGTAAACAACCCCAACGCCATCACCCCCCAGCCCAGCAACAAGGCGGCAGCCGACAAGCGTTCCGCGTGCTCCATCAGGTAGCTGCCCAGTGCAACGTACAGCGCAAACTGCAGCACCACGTACAGTTGCTGCGGCCAGCCCAGTGCCACCTCGAACTTGCTGAAGCGACTCAGGTCCTGCTTGGGCTGCGGAAAGCGCTGCGCCACGTCCGCCGGACGCCAGCCCGTCGGCATGAACCAGATCCGCACCTTGTCCCACCAGCGCTCGGCATGGCGTGCGTCATGCCACAACTGGGCATAGAACTGCAGGTTGGCCCACAGCGGATTCCAGCTGGCCAGCGGGGTGGTCACGCCAAAGATCACCGGCTCGTTATCGTCCTCTTCCTGAAAGGTGCCAAACAGGCGGTCCCAGATAATGAACACTCCGCCGTAGTTGCGATCCAAGTACAAAGGATTCTGCGCATGGTGCACGCGATGATTGGACGGCGTAATGAACAGCCACTCGAACCAGCCCAGCTTGGGAATGTGACGGGTGTGCACCCAGAACTGATAGAGCAGGTTCAGCGCAGCGACGGTGATGAACACCAGCGGCGGTACGCCCAGTACCGCCAGCGGCAGGTAGAAGATCCACGACAGCAGAAAGCCGCTGCTGGTCTGGCGCAAGGCCGTGGAAAGGTTGTAGTCCTCGCTCTGGTGGTGCACCGAATGCGCAGCCCAGAGGATATTGCGCTCGTGCCCGAAGCGGTGCAGCCAGTAGTAACACAAGTCATACAGCACAAACGCCAGTACCCACACCCACACTGCGTCGCCTGGCAGTTTGAACAGCGCCAGGTGCTCCCAGGCCAACGCGTAGGTGACCAGGCCGACGCCCTTGGTCAGCAGGCCCGTGGTGGTCGACAACACCCCGGTACTGAGGCTGTTGATCGCATCTGCCAGACGGTAGGTGCGCATGCCGCGCAGGCGGTCGGCGAGCAACTCGACCACAATCAGGACAAAGAAGAACGGTACCGCCAACAGAATCAGATCCATGGGTCATCCATCTCCAGGCTATTGCACAAGATTAGGCCTGGAATGCGGCAAACCCTATGGCGACATCTGCCAATTTAGAGGACATTTAGCGCCTCGACTCGGGAGTAGTGAGCATGACCAAAAAAAAAGTTGCAGTGATTCTTTCCGGCTGTGGTGTCTATGACGGCGCCGAAATCCACGAAAGCGTGATCACCCTGCTGCGCCTGGACCAGCGAGGTGCCGAGGTGCAGTGCTTTGCGCCGAACATCGCGCAGATGCATGTGCTCAATCACCTGACCGGCGAAGAGATGCCTGAATCGCGCAACGTCCTGGTGGAGTCGGCGCGCATCGCCCGCGGCAACATCAAGGACCTGCGCGAAGCGGACGCCAAGGACTTCGACGCCCTGATCGTACCGGGTGGTTTCGGCGCGGCTAAAAACCTCTCCAACTTTGCCGTTGAAGGTACCGCCTGCACCGTCAACCCGGACGTGCTGAGCCTGGCAGAAGCCTTCGCCGAAGCAGGCAAACCGGTCGGCCTGATCTGCATCTCCCCTGCCCTGGCCGCGAAGATTTACGGCCCCGGCGTGGTCTGCACCATCGGCAACGACGCCGACACCAGCGCCGCCATCGTCAAGATGGGCGGCACCCATGAAGAATGCGATGTGCATGACATCGTCGAAGACACCCAGCGCAAACTGGTCAGCACCCCGGCCTACATGCTGGCGCAGTCGATCAGTGAAGCGGCGGGCGGTATCTACAAGCTGGTCGACCGGGTGCTGGAACTGACCCACGAAAAAGACTGAGCCTGTAGGAGCTGGCGACAGCCTGCGATCGAGCGCGCAGCGGTCGCAGGTTTTTCAGCCAACTCCGCCCTCGGGGCTGCTACGCAGCCCATCGCAGGCTAGCGCCAGCTCCCACAGTTAACCAAGTGACAGACAGTTGCCCCTACAAGCCAGCGATCAGTTGGGAACCTGGCGCGCCAGCCGCGTCAGGATGCGGTCGAGGGAATTGGCGAACGCCTGTTTCTCGCGATCGCCATAAGGCGCCTGACCGCCACCGACCTGCCCCTGCTCGCGCAGGTCGGTGAACAGGTTACGTACCGCCAGGCGCTCGCCCATGTTGCGCTCATCGAACTCGCGACCGCGCGGATCAAGGCAGGCAACGCCCTTCTTGACCAGCCTGTCGGCCAGCGGTACATCACTGCAGATCACCAGCTCACCCGGCACGGCGTGCTCGACCAGGTAATCGTCGGCTGCATCCGGCCCGCTGGGCACGACGATCAACCTGACACAGGCGAACGCCGGCTTGATCTGGCTCTGCCCGGCGACCAGCACCACCTCGATCTGGCGCTTGAGGGCAAATTTGACGACCTGATCCTTGGCCGCCTTGGGGCAGGCATCGGCATCGATCCAGACACGCATAGCAAACACTTCCAACGAAAACGGGCGACCAGTATCCCTGCTCGCCCGCCTGGCTTCAAATCAGCTTGCCGGCACCCGACGTCTGGACGCCAGGTAACTGCGACCGTACAGGAACGCGATCGCCAGCAAGGCCACCACTTGCGCCGCGAGCGAGTAAGCGTCGGCGTGGATACCCAGCCAGTCGAAGTCGAAGAACGCCACCGGACGCGTGCCGAACACGCCGGCCTCCTGCAATGCTTTGACACCATGGCCGGCAAACACCACCGACAAGGCACACAGCAGCGCCGCATTGATGCTGAAGAACAGCGACAGCGGCAGCTTCGCCGAGCCACGCAGAATCACCCAGGCCAGGCCCACCAGCAGCACCAGCGCAGTTGCGCCACCGGCCAGCACTGCCTGATGGCCAGCAGGCCCGGCCTGCAGCCACAGGGTTTCGTAGAACAGAATCACTTCGAACAGTTCGCGGTACACCGAGAAGAAGGCGAGCAGGGCAAAGCCGAATCGCCCGCCGCCGCTCACCAGGCTGCTCTTGATGTAGTTCTGCCAGGCCGCCGCATGCCGGCGGTCATGCATCCACACGCCCAGCCACAGCACCATGACGCTGGCGAACAGCGCCGTACAGCCCTCGAGCAGCTCGCGCTGGGCGCCACCAACGTCGATGACATAGGCGGCCAGCGCCCAGGTGCCAAAACCGGCCAGCAAGGCCAGGCCCCAGCCGATGTTGACGCTGCGCACCGCCGACTGCTGCCCGGTATTGCGCAGAAAGGCGAGAATCGCCGCCAGCACAAGGATAGCCTCCAGGCCTTCACGCAGCAGGATCAGCAGGCCGGAAATGAAGCTCAGCGACCAGCTCAGGCCATCGCCGCCAAGCAGATCGGCAGCTTCCTTGAGCTTGCCCTTGGCAACGTCCAGGCGCTGTTTCACCTGCTCCAGCGGCAACCCGTCCTGCAGCGCCTGGCGGTACGCCATCAGCGATTTTTCGGTGTCCTTGCGCACGTTGGCGTCGACGTTGTCCAGCGAGCTTTCGACCAGCTCGAAACCTTCCAGGTAAGCCGCCACAGACAGATCGTAGGCCTGGTCGTGATCACCGCTCTGGAAGGCCGCCAGGCTCTTGTCCAGGGTGTTGGCGGTGTAGTCGAGCAGTTGCGCAGGGCCCCGCTGTACTTGCGGTGGCTGGGCGCGCTGGGCGCGGAACTGCGCTGCTGCGTCCGGGCCTTGCGCCGCCTCAACCTCCAATGGCGTCTGACGTGCCAGATCCGCCAGGTTGAAGGGGGTGTCGCCTTTTGCCTTGGCAGGATCGGCGGTGAAACTGGCGACATAGGTGGCCAGGTCCCAGCGCTGGCGCTCGTCGAGCTGGTCGGCAAACGAAGGCATGTCGGTGCCTTCGATCCCTTGCCCCAGAGCGTTGTAAAGGTCGTACAGGCTCAGGCGCGCCAGCCGTTCACTGCTGCGCAGGTTGGCCGGTGGCGGTTCCAGGCCGACACCCGCCGGGCCGTCACCGGCACCGCTGTCACCATGACAGACCGAACAGTGCTGCGCGTACAGCGGCGCACCACGAGTAGGATCCGGGGTGATCAGCGGGCCCTGGCTGACTTCATAGGCCACTGCAAGTTGAGCACCGAGCTGGCGGGCCATGCGCGCGACGCTGACACCGTCCTGATGCTGACTGATCGCCTGGCGCAGGTTGACCACGCCCTGCTCCAGCGCCTGGCGCTCGGCACGGGCCGGCAAACCGCCGATCAGACCCTGCAGGACATCGGTGAACTCCAGCTGCTCACGGTATTCGCCATCATCCACCACCTTGCCCGCCGCTACCGTGGCCGGATAGTCGGCGCCAATGTAGTCGAGCAGGTGCAGTGCTTTGGCAGCGTCATCGGCTGTGTCGGCCAGCGACACAGTGCTGCTCAGCGCCAACAGGGGCCACAGTAGCCAGGCGAGCAAGCGGGAACGGGGAGTCATGAGCCAATCTCAAATAACAATGCGAGGTATTGCATTGTTCACTTCCATTGGCCATCGCTCAAGGTGTGTGAAACAAACTAAGTAAAATTTAGTGACAATTTCATCCGCACAAAAGAAAAGCGACCCGAAGGTCGCTTTCTTGCCTCTGGGCAACGCTCTTAATTCAGACCGGTGCGCGGCGGATCGTCGCCAGCAGGGTCGCTGCGCCCAGGAACAGGCCGGCGAAAGTGCGGTTCATGCGCCGCTGTTGCTTGGGCGTACGCAGCAAACGCAATACCCGCGCCGCCAGCCCGGTGTACCCGGCCATGACCAGCAAGTCTACGGTGACCATGGTCGCAGTGATGATCAGGTACTGCGGCAGCAACGGCGCATGCGGGTTGATGAACTGGGGCAGCACCGCGAGCATGAAGACCAGCGCCTTGGGGTTGCTGACGTTGACCAGGAAGCCGCGGAACACTAGGCTCAGGGGCTTGCCGATAGGCCGCACGGTCGACTCGTCGCTCAGGTCGCTCGGCAATGCACGCCATTGTTTGACCGCCAGGTACACTAGGTAGGCGACACCGAACCACTTGATCACATGGAAGGCAGTGGCTGAGGTGGCGAGGATGGCGCCGACGCCTGCGGCAATGATCGCAATCTGTAGCACCAGGCCCAGCTGCAGGCCCAGGGCGTTCCAGTAACCGCGCCAGAAGCCGTACTGCAGGCCACAGGACATCGAGGCAATGGCCCCGGCACCCGGCGACAGACTGATCACCCAACAAGCGGCAAAAAACGCCAACCACGTTTCCAACGACATCACACACCTCGCCAAGACTTGTTACAAAACTCTAAGCTAGTGTGCAGGCGAAAAAATAACCACGCTTTTTTTCAGATACCGATCACTTGCCGACTGATTTCTCGTCGCCCACCAGCGGCACGATCTCGGCACCGCGCCAGCGCCGCACCGACTTCTGGAAAAACTGGCTGTTGGGTACCTGCACGGTCGCACCGCCCGCTTCCGGCATTTCGATCAGGGTAGTGAACAGCAGGTTGATCGCGACCACCCGCCCCTTCACCCCGGGCTTGTCGATGGTCTCGACCAGTTCCACCACATCGCCGATACGAAACGGGCCGACGGTGAAAATCAGCACCGCGCACAACAGGTTCGACAGCACACTCCACATGGCGAAGAACGCCACTGCAGCCACGGCAACGAAACCTGACAGGGCTGTCCACAGCACCGTGGCAGAGACACCCAGGCGCTCCAGAACGAACACCAGCGCGCTGCCCATGATCAACCAGCGCAGGCCGCCACGCACCGGCATCATCAGTTCCGGCGGCAACGGGTACCGTTCGCCGAGACGGCGCAGGCAGCGCCCGACCAGGCGCTGCAGCACAAACGCAGCGCACAGGATCAGGAGAATCTGCAACCCCATCCAGAACGGCGCAATCCACTCTGGCGGCACCGGCAATTGCAATGACGCCATCAAGACAACGCCTCCAGCTCCGCCTGCATGGTCTCCAGCTGCTCGAGGGCGGCCATCCAGGCTTCTTCCAGTTCGGCCTCGCGAACCTTGAGCTTGGCCTGTTGGGCCAGCAGGTCGCGCAGCTCATCCTTGCGTGCGGCTTCGTAAATGGCGCTGTCGCCGAGGCTGGCATCGACTTTCGCCAGCTGCTCATGCAGGGTGCCCAGCTCGCGCTCCAGCTTGTCGGCCTCACGCTTGTGCGGCGCCAACTGCTGACGCAGCGCGGCGGCGGCCTGGCGCTGGGCTTTTTTGTCGGTCTTGTCGGCGTTGACCGGTGCGGTGCTGACCGGCGCGTTGCGCTGACGGTACTCGACCAGCCAGCGGGTGTAGTCGTCGAGGTCGCCATCAAAGGTCTCGACCTTGCCGTCAGCCACCAGCAGGAAGTCGTCGGTGGTGCTCTTGAGCAGGTGCCGATCGTGGGAAACCACCAGCACCGCACCGCTGAACTCCTGCAGGGCCATGGTCAGCGCCAGGCGCATTTCCAGGTCCAGGTGGTTGGTCGGTTCGTCGAGCAGCAACAGGTTCGGGCGCTCCCAGGCAATCAACGCCAGGGCCAGACGCGCCTTCTCGCCGCCGGAGAAATTCAGCACCGGCTCGTCGATACGCCCGCCACGGAAGTCGAAGCCACCGAGGAAATCGCGCAATGTCTGCTCACGCTCGGTCGGCGCCAGGCGCTGCAGGTGCAGCAAGGGGCTGGCCTTGTTGTCCAGCGAGTCGAGCTGGTGCTGGGCAAAGTAGCCTACCGACAGGTTCTCACCGCGCACCAGGCGCCCGCTCAGGGGCTCCAGCTCACCGGCGAGGTTCTTGATCAAGGTCGATTTGCCCGCACCGTTGGGGCCCAGCAAACCGATACGTGCGCCCGGCGTGAGCTGCAGCTTGACCTTCTCGAGGATGGTCTTGTCGCCATAGCCCAGGCGCCCTTCGGACAGGTCGAGCAACGGGCTGGAGATTTTCTCCGACTCGCGGAAGACGAAATCGAACGGCGAGTCCACATGCGCAGCCGACAGCTCTTCCATGCGCTCCAGGGCCTTGATCCGGCTCTGCGCCTGACGGGCCTTGGTGGCCTGGGCCTTGAACCGGGCGATGTACTTTTCCATGTGCGCGCGCTGGGCCTGCTGCTTCTCGTAGGCCTGTTGCTGCTGCGCCAGGCGCTCGGCACGGGTGCGCTCGAAGGCGGTGTAACCGCCCCGGTAAAGAGTCAGCTTGCATTGCTCGACGTGGGCCACATGATCGACCACCGCATCGAGGAAATCGCGGTCGTGGGAGATCAGCAGCAGCGTGCCCGGGTAGCCCTTGAGCCAGTCTTCGAGCCAGAGGATCGCGTCGAGATCCAGGTGGTTGGTGGGCTCATCGAGCAGCAGCAAGTCGGAGGGGCACATCAGTGCCTGGGCCAGGTTAAGGCGCATCCGCCAGCCACCGGAAAAGTCTCCGACGCGGCGGTCCATCTGGTCGTTGGTGAAGCCCAGGCCGGCCAGCAGTTTGCGTGCCCGGGCATCGGCGGTGTAGCCATCAGCGCTATCGAGCTCGATGTGCAGGCGTGCCAGGGCGGTGCCGTCGTGCGCAGCCTCGGCCGCCGCGAGGTCAGCCTGGACCTTGCGCAGACGCGCGTCGCCGTCGAGCACATAGTCGACCGCCAGCCGGTCGAGGGTATCAACCTCCTGGCGCATATGCGCAATGCGCCAGTCGGCCGGGAGCTGACAGTCGCCGGAGTCGGGCGTCAGCTCACCGCGCAACATGGCGAACAGGCTGGATTTACCGGCGCCGTTGGCACCGATGAGGCCGGCCTTCTGACCGGCGTGCAGGGTCATTTCAGCGCCTTCTAGCAGGCGCTGGGGACCACGCTGTAAAGTGAGGTTCGATAGTCTGATCATAATGGCCGCGGAGTCTACCAGCTTCGTCGGCAACTGGCGCGAGTGGGACCATGCACACCGACCTGTGGAATTTTGCCCTGAATCTGTACGCCCGCCCAGGGGTGGAGGCAGCCTGCCTGCAATGGCAGGATCAGGGCGGCGATGTTTGCCTGCTGTTGTGCCTGGCCTGGCTCGGTGAGCGTGGCGTCACCCCTGACGAATCGCGCCTGCAGGCGCTCCGCTCCCTGGCCGATGCGTGGCAGGACGCGGTGGTAAAACCACTGCGTAGTTTGCGCCGGCAATGGCGCACGGCAGCCTTGCAGGACCTGCCCTTGGCAAGCTTGCGCGATCAGGTCAAAGGACTGGAGCTGGCGGCAGAGCGACTGTTGCTGGAGCGCCTGCAAGCGCTAAGCGAAGGCTGGGCAACGAATGCCGAAGAGGGTACGGACTGGCTGCCGTTGCTGACCTCGGCAGACACCCGCTTGCATCACGACGCGCTGCATGTGCTGCGCGCCGCAATGCAAATGACTCAGGACGCCGAAGACGGTGTCTGAGGGTTGGTTACCGACGTCACGGGTGTGCTCGACGGTGTAGCGGCAGGTGCGGCGGGTACCGGTGCCGAGGCTGCCGAGGCTGGAGCCGCGGACGGAGCCGCTGGCGTTGCAGCAACTGCCGGTTTGGCAGCAGGTTTTACGGCCGGCTTGGCTGCAGGCCTGGCTGCGGGTTTGGCAGCAGCTGGCTTGGCTGCGGGTTTCACCGCGGGCTTCGCAGCAGCTGGCTTGGCCGCCGGTTTCGCAGCAGGTTTCACAGCAGCAGCTGGCTTGGCCGCGGGTTTAGCGGCAGGCTTTGCAGCAACCGGCTTGGCGGCAGGTTTTGCAGCGGCAGTTTTAGCGGCTGGTTTGGCAGGCGCCTTGGCAGCAGCAGGTTTGGCTGCTGGCTTGGCAGCAGGTTTTGCCGCAGCAGTTTTAGCCGCAGGCTTGGCAGGTGCTTTGGCTGCAGCCGGTTTGGCTGCTGGCTTGGCAGCTGGTTTTGCCGCAGCGGTTTTAGCCGCAGGCTTGGCAGGTGCTTTGGCGGCAGCGGGTTTGGCTGCTGGCTTGGCAGCAGGTTTTGCAGCAGCAGTTTTAGCGGCTGGTTTGGCAGGCGCCTTGGCAGCAGCAGGTTTGGCTGCTGGCTTGGCAGCAGGTTTCGCAGCGGCTGTACGTGCTGCTGGTTTGCTTGCAGGCTTGGCCGCTGCAACCGGTGCAGGTTTGGCTGCACGCTGGGTCAGCGCCTTGGCTGCTGCTTCCTTGACCTTGCCAACACCCTGGGCCAGTTTCAGGCTTTCCTGGGCATCGCGCTTGAGCTGCTGAATGTAGGTGCGGGTCTGCGACTGACGCTCTTTGAGCGAGTCGAGCAGCTCTTCAAGTTCAGCGGCCGCAGACTTCGCCTTGGCCTGTGCCTTGGCTTTTCCAGCGTGGGCAGCGTCTTGCAGTTTGAGACGGGATTTGTGCAGTTTCTCTTGTGCCTTGCCGCGTTGTTTCTCCAACTTGGCGAGCAGTTTTTCAGCATCAGCCAGCGCTTGCGAGCAGGCATTTTCCAAATGATCGAGCAGGCTGCCCGAGAGTTGCTGGAGCAGATGTAACGGCGTACTTACTGGCTTCTTATTGGCCGACATGGCTTACCTCCTGGCTGACGAGAGTGCGGCTCATACTATGCTTCTGCTGCTACCGCCGCTAGGGCATGTTGACAGTATTAAATTCGCCGCGTTGCATGCCTGGGCAAAGTTGTTATTGCTGCAGCTCGAAATCAGTGTAGATGCTTCACAAAGTGCTGCTGATATTTAGCCAAAGTCACTGGCGAAGGCTGGCATACTTTGCGCTCGTTGAAGCAGGAGTGAGCCCGTGTCACGCCATCTCGTACTAGCTGTTTTTCTATGGCCGGCAGCGCTCATCGCAGCGCCTGTCCAGCCCTCTTCAGATGATCACGACCTGGCCTACAGCCTGGGCGCAAGCCTTGGCGAACGCCTGCGTACGCAGGTGCCTGACCTGCAACTGGACGCCTTGCTTGAAGGGCTGCGCCAGGCCTATCAGAACAAGCCGTTGGCGCTGAGCGAAGCACGCATGGCGGCACTGCTCAGCGAACACGAAACCCGAGCCAATGAAGCGGCGCTGCACGCACAAAGCGAACAGTTGCTGAGCGCCGAAAAACGTTTCATGGCCACCGAGCGCGCCCGCGCAGGCGTGCGCGAATTAGCCGCAGGCATTCTGGTCAGTGAGCTGAACAAAGGCAGTGGTGCCAAACCCAATGCCAAGGGCAAAGTCCAGGTTCGCTATGTCGGAATGTTGCCCGACGGCACCGTGTTTGATCAGAGCCAGCAAGCGCAATGGTTCAATCTGGATAGCGTGATCGAGGGCTGGCAAGTGGCGCTGCCGGAGATGGCAACGGGGTCGAAGTGGCGCCTGGTGATTCCTTCGGCTCAGGCCTATGGCGCCGAAGGCGCGGGCGACCTGATTGCGCCCTACACGCCACTGGTATTCGAGATTGAATTGCTCGGAGTCGCCGACTGAACAGCCGGCACGCCGATCAGGCCTGCACGGCGCCTTCTTCGCTATGGGCGTTGTGCAACACCTCGATCAGGCAGTCTTCAAGTTCGAAACGTTCGTGCAGCAGGCTGCCGAGTTCGTTCAACTTTTTCGCGAAACGCTCAGGGTCGTTGCAGTCGCCCTTGTCGCAGTGATCGTTGAAGGCCGAGGCAATTTCGGTCGTCGCGTCGATACGCGGGCTGATCTGCTTGGCCAGTTCCAGGCCGCGCGTATCGCCGAAGGCTTTCGCCTCGCTGACCAGCTGTTCGCTCACCTCAAAATGCCAGGCCGACACGTAGTCGATCAGCACCGCACAGAAGTCCCGACTTTTGTCCTTGTCGGCAAAGGCCGGCTTGGCATCGCGTAACGCGCGAAAGGCTGTTACCAGCTCTGCGCGCTCATCCAACCAGCGGTCAATGAGCTTGTGAACTCCGCCCCAGCGTTCTTGAGCATTCTGACAACTATCTAGCATGGCGATCTCTTCCCTTCTGGGTAATGCGCCTGCCCCCGCTCGCAAGTGTGCGCAGCAATGGTGAAATCAGCAGGCCACATCGAGCAGCTGTGTTTTCGGTATGCGTGCAGGGAGATTATTCCCGTGCGCCCTTGGCTTCAAGGTACTCAGGCTACAAAGTTCATACAAGTGTTTAATCCCGTTCCTACTTGCCATCGGTCGTTTACAACATCGACTGAGGGCTTTATTTTTCGGCCCGATGACGGAAATTCGAACGCCAGCGCCCAAACACCTGATTCAGGGACAACGCGGCCAGTAACAAGAACGACAACAGACTCCACTCTGGAATCGTCAGATCGAGAAAACTCCAGTTGATTCGTACGCAGTCAGGGTTGCCGACCACCATGGTCTTGAGCAGCTCACTCAATGGCAGGTTCTCGACGGTATAGCCAAACGGCGCCTGGCAACTATCGCCCGGCACCAGCGACATACTCTGCAAATAGACCTGCCGAGCCGCCAGCAGCGCTCCGGCAAAGGCCAGAAGCAGCGTCAACGCGGCATAAACCCGCGTACCCCGGTACCCGGGCGACTGCACCACCGCGCACAGGCACACCCCTGCAAACACAGCCAGCACCAGCCGCTGGCGGTGGCACAAGGCGCAAGGCACCTGTGCCATTCCCCACTCCAGATAGAACGCGGCAGCCAACATCAGTACCGAGGCGAGTAGCGCCGGCAGGAACAACAGGCGGATGCGGGCCAACGGCATGGCAGTTCCGGAATCGAGTGGACAAGCATCAACGGTAGTGGAAAGGCGCGTATTGTTTCAAGGCGCAAGAATTGGGACAAATCATTGTCTGGGAAGGGAATTTTCGCGGAATGCCCAAGAACTTACTTAGTACTCAGTAAGGCAAGTACGCAGGAAGGCGTAGGTATTTTCTACAAGGCATTAGGCTCGCGGCATGCCACGAGCCTAATGGGTAATCAAGCGCGAACAGCCTCCGGCAACGGTAATGCCAACAGTCGCTCGTCCAGCAGGCCCAAGCCTTCCTGGAACAGCTGATTGCTGCGCTCGTTATCACCCAACCCGGCCAGCAGGCGCGCAAGCTCTGCGCAGGCTTCGGGGTTGCGCTGCAGGCGCAGGCTGCTTTCCAGATAATCACGCGCCTTGCCCCACAGGCGGTTCTGCAGGCTCAATCGGCCCAGGGTCAGCAACAGGCCGGGATCATCGCCATGGTCCTTCAACCAGCCTTCGGCCGTTTGCAGCTGACGCGCCACATCAGACCCGCGCACCAGGCCATACAGCCTGGCCAGGTGACTTTCGTATTGACGCTTGAGCGCGGTACGCAGCACTTCCTCGGCCTCGCTTTGCGCACCCAGCTGGCGAAGCTGTTCGGCGTATGCCGAGACCAGTTGCGGCTCTTGGCGTTGCGCAGCAGTAAGCTGCTGCCAGGCGCGCTCCAGCGACTGACGAGCGCTCTGATCTTCGCCTTCACGGCTGACGGCCAGGCTGAGGTTTTCACCCCAGGCGCGGCGCTCCAGTTCTGCCAGCTCGGCTGGCGGCAAGACCTTGTCTTTGCGCAGCTCGGGCAACAGGCGGATCAGCGCCGACCAGTCGCCACGTTCCCGGTACAGCCGCTGCAACAGGCGCAGCACCTGCGCATTATGCGGATGACGCTCCTGCATGGCCTGCAGGGTTGTCAGGGCAGCATCGCTTTCGCCGCGATCCATCTGCAACTGGGCATGGCTCAAGGCAATGGCCAGCTCGGCTTGCGGCTGACGCTCCAGCGCGCGCTCCAGCAAGTTGTCGCGGTCTTCCACGCGACCCAGCTCATTGGCGGCGCGTGCGGCGCCGAGGTAATACAGCAATGGCTGCCGCTCGGCCTCGGCGGCGCGCTGCAGGTGGCGTTGGGCACTGGCCCAGCGCCCCTCGGCAAGGTCCAGTTGCCCCTGCTCGATGGCCAAGCGGGTACGACGGCTGCGGTTGCGCCGTGACCAGGGATTGACCACGCCGCTGGAGGTCAGCACCAGCCCCACGAGGTAGCGCACCAGCAACACACCCAGAATGAGACAGGCCAATACCGCAAGCGCTGCCCAGAGGCCGGACTGATAGCGAAAGCTGCCGTAGGAAATCAACACATAACCGCTGTGTTTGGCGATCGCGATCCCGAGCGCGGCAGCGGCCGCAATGGCCACGACTGCCAGCAGGTAAACGCGTTTCATGGTTTGGCCTCCTCGGCTGGCAGGTGCCGACGCTCAAGGTACGCCTGCACGGCGCTCAGGCTGTCCGCCAGGTCCGGAACCACCACCGACACCGGCTCTTCTGACAGGGCGTTGAGGCTGTCGAGCATGGCCTTGCTCTGCGGATTATCCGCATTGAAGTTGGCCAGCAAGATACTGCGTGCATCGTCCAGGGCCTGGGTGTAGACCTTCGCTTCGCCATTGAGCGCGGCCCACTGGGCCTGTTCGATCGTCAGGCTCAAAGCCAGGCGCAACTGGTTGAGCGATTGCCCGGCCAGCAACGGACGAATGTTTTCGTCGGCATTGAAGTCGATCTGGAAGTACTTGGAGATTTCTGCCCACCACTGCGACCAGCGACTGGCGCCATCACCATCGGCGGTCAGTGCCCCCAGGGCGTCGGCATCGCTGTTGAACTCCGGCGACACCGCGCTGAGCTGCTGCACCAGTTCACGCTGCGCCGCCAGCTTCAGGAACAGCCCGGTACGGTCCGGCTGCTGAACGCTGTTGAGGGTTGCCAGGCTCTTGGTCAGCTGCTCGCGTGCGGCAAAGGCGCCCGGGTCGCTTTGCTCACGCAGAATTTCATCAGCCCCCTGAACCAGCGCACGGGCACTGACGATGTCCTGCAGGGCAGACAAGCGCAGGCTTGCCAGGCGCAGCAGGTGTTCGGCCTCCGCCAGGCGCCAGTCCTTGCGGCTGGCACCCAGAATGGTTTCCAGGCGCTGGCTGAGACGCTGCTGATCACCCTGCAGTTGTGCAACCAGACGGCGACGGTCTTCAAGCTCGTCCGCTGCCGGCAACGCTGCCAACTGTGCCGACATCTGTTGCTCACGCAACTGCAGCGCCTGGGTTTTTTCGCTCAAGGATTGCAGGTACTGGCCCTGGCCTTGTTCGGCCCCCTGGAGTTGACGCACCTGCCACACGCCCCACCCGCCTACTGCAACGCCCGCAGCACCGAGCAACAATGCCAGGATCGCCAGGCCATTGGTCGAACGCTTGCTCGGCGTGGCGGCAGTGGGTTCAGACGCCTCGGGCGTCGATTGCAGGTCATCGTTGGGCAAGACAGTTTCGCTCACGTATCCATCCTTTGCATTGGGCTCGACGCCAATCAGCTTAGCGCCTCAAGGGCAGGTGCGGGAGTTTGCCGCAACGCTGCCAACAACGCCGCGGCACTAGCGCCGCGACAGTCCACTACATTCTGTGCACCGGCTTCCCGGGCTTGTGCCGCTACGCGTGGGCTGGGCACAAACACTGTCAGCTGCGCCAACCTCGGCCAATCATCCGCGGCCAACTGGCAAAGATGTTCAAAACCCTGCCCACTGCTGACCACCAGGCCGTTCAGGCGTTCACTGCAAACGCGCCCGGCCAGGGTGCCATGCGGATAGGCCGGCAAACAACGGCGGTAGAGTTCCAGATAATCGACACTAGCACCTTGCTCGGCGAGACGCTCGGCAAGCCATTCACGCCCGCCCTCGCCACGCATGATCAGCACCTGGGGTGCCGGGCCGGCAATGGCTTGCCGCAGCGCCGGCAACTGCAGCAACGCCTCGCTGTCGTCACCCACGGGCGGGTAACTGACCTGACAGCCCTGTGCCTGGAGGATCTGTGCGGAGGCGGCGCCCACGGTGAACCATGCCAGGGGTGGCAATTGCGGCCAGATGCGGGACAGTTCGGCCAGGCCAAGACGGGCGGCCGGCTTGCTTACGACGATGATCGCCGCGTAGCGATCGACAGCGCGCAACCTGCCCAGTGCCTGCTCATCCAGCCCCACGGGCTCGATTTCCAGCAGTGGCAGGCTGCTGCTCGCCACGCCGTGTTCAAGCAGGCTCTGCGCCAGGGCCGTGCATTCTTCCGCCGGCCGGGTCAGGAGCAGGCGCCAGCGGTTCACGGGTGGCCAGCCTCGCCATAAACCGCCTTGAGGATGTCTTCAGCGCCTTGCTGCAGCAGCGCTTCGGCCACCTGCACACCCAACGCCTGCGCGTCGTCGCGCGGTGCTCGAGCCTCTGCGGTGAGCAGCTTGCCGCCACTCGGCTCGCCCACCAGGCCCCGCAGCCACAGCTGTTCGCCTTCGAGCACGGCGTAGCAGGCAATCGGTACCTGGCAGCCGCCATTGAGGTGCTTGTTCAGCGCGCGCTCGGCAGTCACCCGGTCAGCGGTATCCTGATGGTGCAACGGTGCCAGCAGCGCATGGATCTCGCTGTCGGCGCTGCGGCATTCGATACCCACCGCGCCCTGGCCACCGGCGGGCAGGCTGTCTTCGACACTGATGCCGGAAGTGATGCGATCTTCGAAGCCGAGACGGATCAGGCCGGCGGCCGCGAGGATGATCGCGTCGTACTCGCCGGCATCCAGCTTGGCCAGGCGGGTGTTGACGTTGCCGCGCAAAAAGCGGATTTCAAGGTCCGGACGGCGAGCCAGGAGCTGGGCCTGACGGCGCAGGCTGGAGGTCCCGACGATGCTCCCGGCAGGCAGCTCATCGAGGCTCTTGAAGGTGTTGGAAACGAAGGCGTCACGCGGGTCTTCGCGCTCGCAGATGCAGTACAGCCCCAGGCCTTCGGGGAAGTCCATCGGTACGTCTTTCATCGAATGTACGGCGATGTCAGCCTGGTTTTCCAGCAACGCGGTTTCAAGCTCTTTGACGAACAGGCCCTTGCCGCCAATTTTCGACAATGGCGAGTCGAGCAGCTTGTCGCCCCTGCTGACCATCGGGACCAGTGTTACCAACAGGCCGGGGTGAGCCTGCTCCAGACGGGCTTTGACGTATTCGGCCTGCCACAGGGCAAGGGCACTTTTGCGCGTGGCAATGCGGATTTCACGAGTGGACATGGATCGATCCGTACAAGATAGATGCTACGGATGATAACAGCTCAATCCGGCTCGCCTGCAGATCTATGTCACAGGAAAAACCACCATCCCTGGCGGAAACTTCGAACTGCTGCGGGCTAAAGCTGCTGCATCATCTTGCGCACGCCCGCAACATGCCGGCGGCTGACAATCAGCGCGTCGCCATTGAGCCCCTTGAGAAACAGCTGGAAATGCCCCAGCGGCGTACGCTGCATCCGCTCGATGCGATTGCGCGCAACCAGGGCGTTGCGGTGAATACGCACAAAGCGCTCACCAAATTCGTCTTCCAGGGCCTTGAGCGGCTCATCGAGCAGCACTTCCCCGCCGTCATGACGCAAGGTCACGTACTTGTGATCGGCAATGAAGTAGATCACATGGTCCAGGGGGATCAGCTCGATGCCTTTGCGGGTTCGCGCGCTGATATGGCTGCGCGGCCCGTTGCCGCTTTCGGCGGCCGGCCGCGTCAGTGCCGACAGTTGCACCCGATTGGGCCGCTCGGCCTTGCGCAAGGCTTCGCGCAGCCCGGCAGCATCGGTGCTCTTGAGCACATAGCTCAACGTACTGCCCTTGAAGGCCTGTACACCGAACTCGTCTTCGTGAGTGGTAAACAGCACAGCCGGCGGCGCTTCGCGCTCGCATAACCGGGCGGCGACCTGAAGGCCGTCCATGCCGGGCATGCGAATGTCGAGCAGCACCACCTCAGGCTTGAGGCTGTCGATCAGGGCCAGAGCTTCATCGCCATTGGTGGCGCTGGGCTCCAGCACTGTATAACCCTCCAGTTCGCCAAGCAGTCGGCTCAGGCGTTCCCGGGCTTGGGGTTCGTCATCAACGATCAGGACATTCATATTGCGCTGGATTCCTGCGTGAGTCTCGCACAAGGGTAGCGTAGACAAGTGAGGTACGACCGTCACGGCGATCCACGCTCTGACTCGCACGAAGGCTAAAGATTCACTGGATCGGCAGGAAACATGCAGATCCTCTGTCCAACTGTAGACGGTTGCCGGAACGCTGCCGTTCAATCGATAAATATCCTGTTGCAGGAGCGCTGTCGCGTACCCCTGCCGCGACATATTCACGCATCTGCGCCGACCGCCGCCCTGCGGCTTGGCGCTCAACCCTGCTATTATCGACGCCACTTTTCCGTTCACGCCTTCAACGAGTGAATCCATGAGCACCGACAAGACCAATCAGTCCTGGGGCGGCCGCTTCAGTGAGCCCGTCGACGCCTTCGTCGCCCGCTTCACCGCCTCCGTCAATTTCGACCAGCGCCTGTACCGCCACGACATCATGGGTTCGATCGCCCACGCCACCATGCTGGCGAAGGTCGGCGTACTGACCGATGCCGAGCGCGACACCATCATCGATGGCCTGAAAACCATCCAGGGCGAAATCGAAGCCGGTAATTTCGACTGGCGCGTCGACCTTGAAGACGTGCACATGAACATCGAAGCACGCCTGACCGACCGCATCGGCATCACCGGTAAAAAGCTGCACACCGGCCGTAGCCGTAACGATCAGGTCGCCACCGACATCCGCCTGTGGCTGCGCGATGAGATCGACCTGATCCTGGCCGAGATTACCCGCCTGCAGCAGGGCCTGCTCGAGCAGGCCGAGCGCGAAGCCGACACCATCATGCCCGGCTTCACCCACCTGCAAACCGCCCAGCCAGTGACCTTTGGTCACCACCTGCTGGCCTGGTTCGAAATGCTCAGCCGCGATTACGAGCGCCTGGTCGACTGCCGCAAGCGCACCAACCGCATGCCACTGGGCAGTGCGGCGCTGGCCGGTACCACCTACCCGATCGATCGTGAACTGACCTGCCAGCTGCTGGGCTTTGAGGCAGTGGGCGGCAACTCGCTGGACGGCGTGTCCGACCGCGACTTCGCCATTGAATTCTGCGCAGCCGCCAGCGTGGCGATGATGCACCTGTCGCGCTTCTCCGAAGAGCTGGTGCTGTGGACCAGCGCCCAGTTCCAGTTCATCGACCTGCCCGACCGCTTCTGCACCGGCAGCTCGATCATGCCGCAAAAGAAGAACCCGGACGTCCCGGAACTGGTACGCGGCAAGACCGGCCGCGTCTTTGGCGCGCTCACCGGCCTGCTGACCCTGATGAAAGGCCAGCCGCTGGCCTACAACAAGGACAACCAGGAAGACAAAGAGCCGCTGTTCGACGCCGCCGACACCCTGCGCGACTCGCTGCGTGCCTTTGCCGACATGATCCCGGCGATCAAACCGCGCCACGCGATCATGCGCGAAGCGGCCCTGCGTGGCTTCTCCACCGCGACAGACCTGGCCGACTACCTGGTACGCCGTGGCCTGCCATTCCGTGATTGCCACGAAATCGTCGGCCATGCGGTGAAATATGGTGTCGACACCGGTAAAGACCTGGCGGAAATGAGCCTGGACGAGCTGCGTCAGTTCAGCGACCAGATCGAACAGGACGTGTTTGCCGTGCTTACCCTGGAAGGCTCAGTCAACGCCCGTAACCACATTGGTGGTACCGCGCCGGCTCAAGTCCGCGCCGCCGTGGCCCGCGGCAAGGCGCTGCTGGCCAGCCGCTAAGCCCTGCGCACAGGCTCGTCGGCGCAACGCCGCGAGCCTGCTGCATCGGTGATCAGCGCTTGCCGCTGCGCACCATTTCGAGGAACGCCGGCATCTGTGCGTCCTTGTCCGTCGCGATCTTCTGCACATTCGGGTTGTTCTTCATGCGCTCAAGCAGCTCGCGCGCTTGCGGGAAGTCTTCCAGCACATCCATGTCGAACACCTTCTTGCCCACCGCATACGCCAGGTCGACGCTGAAGCAGAACAGCAGGTCGGCGATCGTCAGGCTGTCGCCGGCTACATACGGGCTGAATTTGCCATTGCGCTTGAGTGTAGCCAGGCCTGCCAGCAACTCGGCCTTGGCCTTGTCCTTGATGGCCGGGTCGACCTGGGCACCGAAGAACGCCTCTGGGTAGCAAGCGCGGGCCGGCAACTCGATGTACAGCTCGATCTCCTTGGCCAGCTCCTGCACCTTGGCCCGGTCGAAAACCCCTTCAGGCAACAACGCCTTACCCGCCTGGGTCTGCTCGATGTAATCGAGGATCAGGCTGGTTTCACTGAGAAACCCGTGCTCGGTTTCCAGCACTGGCACCTTGCCGCGCGGGCTTTTCTTCAGTGCATCCGGGGTCTGACCACCGAAAAACAGCACTTCTTCGAATGGCAGGCCTTTTTCCAGCAGCGCCAGCTTGACCATGTTGTAGTAGTTACTGACAGCAAATCCATGAAGCTTGAGCATGAATACAGCCTCCAGGCCGGAAAGGGGTTGGCCGAGGAGTTATAGACCCAAGGCCGGGTACTGACCAGCATCATGGAGTTTGTCGATAGCAAGGCATTGGCCTCGGGCTCGTGGCAAACTGGACGCCCCTTCAGAGGAGATCGCCCATGAGCGAGCCAACCGATATCGACAACGACGAAGAAGAGTTCGCCGAGTCGACCCTGATCGAAGCGATCGAAAACCAGATCGAAAGCGACAACCCACCGGCGGCCAAAGCCACGTTCAACAAGCTCACCCTAGTTGGTTACGAGCGCGACGACATCCTCAACCTCATGGCCCACGTGCTGGCCTACGAGATCGATGCGATGCTCGAAGACGACCGCGCCTTCAACACCGAATGGTACGAAACCGCCTTGCGCGCCCTGCCCGAGCTGCCGCCGGAAAAGGACTGAAGCAAAGCAGGATTTCCCTGACTACACTGCAAAACCAGGCACCGGCGACGGTGCTGCCCTCCTTGTCTGGAAGTCGGAGTCTCTATGTCGTTTACCCCCGAACTGATTGCCGAGCTGGAAGTCCTTGCCCTGTTTAACCTGGATAGCAGCCAGGAAGGCATCAAGGTCCATAACACTGCATCGAAAGAGCTCATCGCTGCGGCCCAACGCCTGTACGACAAAGGACTGACCGACCAGCCGGATGGCGGCTACCTGACCAGTCTGGGGCATGATGCTGCCGAACACGCGCAGCAGTTGCTGACCATCCTCAACGTCGCCCAGCCGGCCTGATACTGTAGGGGCCAGGCTTGCGGGCGAACCAGGCGCTGCGGTGTAGCAGCTGCACCGCATTTTCGGTTTTCGCGGGCAAGCCTCGCTCCTACAGGATCCACAGCGCAGCCCCGCTGCGGGGATTCACGCTGGTAAAATGGCGTCAAAATTCAAATACCGCTTAAACTCGCCATAGCGTCCCTCCACATGGCCGGTTTTAGCTTGCGATGAATCACCCACACGAAATCCGCCCCGACCTAGACGAGGGCATCGACCGCAAGGTGCTCAGCCAGCTGCGCACGCGCTTCCTGAAGCTCAACCATGGGCGCCTGGAGCGTGCCATGGAGGGATTGTCCAGCCGCCAGCAACTGGTGCTGACCCTGCTGCCGCTATTCTTCCACGTCAATCACCCGCTGTTGCCCGGCTATGTGTCCGGCACCACGCCTGCAGGCATCTCGCACTTCGAGCCTGACCCCCGACTGCTGGTCGAAGCCCAGCGCCTGACCCGCTCGTTCGCCTACAAAGCCCGCCACGGCAACCCGCCGCGTCCCATTCATGGCCTGTACCTGATGGGCAGCCTGGGCACCCTGGCGCAGGCCGAACAAAGCGACATGGATGTCTGGGTCTGCCATGCAGCCGACCTGAGCGACAACGAGCTGGCCGAGCTGCGCAAAAAGTGCCAGCTGCTGGAAACCTGGGCGGCCAGCCAGGGCGCCGAGGCCCACCTGTTTTTGATCGAGCCGCACAGCTTTGTGCAGGGCGAACGCGATAACCAGCTGAGCTCCGATGATTGCGGCACCACCCAGCATTACCTGCTGCTCGATGAGTTCTACCGCACCGCGATCTGGCTGGCCGGCCGCACACCGCTGTGGTGGCTGGTGCCGGTGTACGAGGAGTCTCGCTACCAGCGCTATACCCAGACCCTGCTGAGCAAACGCTTCATCCGCGCTGATGACTGCCTGGACCTCGGCCACCTGGCGCACATTCCGCCGGGGGAGTTTGTCGGTGCAGGGTTGTGGCAGTTGTACAAAGGTATCGACTCGCCTTACAAATCGGTGCTCAAGCTGCTGCTGACCGAGGTCTACGCCAGCGAACACCCTCAGGTGCAGTGCCTGAGCCTGCAGTTCAAGCAGGCGGTGTTCGCCAATCACCTGGACCTCGACGAGCTGGACCCTTACATGATGGTCTACCGCCGTATCGAGCAGTACCTGCAGGCCCGCGGTGAACACGAACGCCTGGAATTGGTACGGCGCAGCCTGTACCTGAAGGTCAACAAGAAACTCAGCGGCCTGGCACGTCAGCGCGCCAACAGCTGGCAGCGCAACCTCTTGCGCCGCTTGAGCCAGGAATGGGGATGGGACGAGCGCCAGCTTGCCTTGCTCGACAGCCGCAGTGAGTGGAAGGTGCGCCAGGTCGCGGTCGAACGGCGCACGCTGGTGGCCGAACTGAACCACAGCTATCGCTTTCTTTGCCAGTTCGCCCGTACCCAGAATGCGAGCAACCGCATCGACCAACGCGACCTCAACGTCCTGGGTCGTCGCCTGTATGCCGCCTTCGAACGCCGGGCCGGCAAGATCGAATTCATCAACCCCGGCATCGCCCCGGACCTCGCCGAAGACACCCTGACCCTGGTCCAGTCAGCCAACCGCAAAGAGCCAGGGCAACACCTCTGGGGCTTGTACAACGGTAATCTGGGCGCCCATGAATGGGAGCACTTCGCGCCGATCAAACGCTGCCGCGAGCTGCTCGACCTGCTGGCATGGGCCCACCGCAACGGTGTGATCGACAGCAGCACCCGCCTGGCCTTGCACCCGGGCAGCAGCGACCTCAGCGAGTTCGAACTCTTCAACCTGCTGGGCAGCCTGCAGCACAGCGTGCCCCTGCCTCTGCCGGGTGTCAGCGATGAACGCCTGCTGCAACCGAGCGTTGTCGACGAAATGCTGTTACTGGTCAATGTCGGCGTCGACCCCTTGCAACACCACCGCGACCTCAACATCGTAATGACCACCGAACGCACCGATTCGCTCAGTTACGCCGGCGTACGCGAGAACCTGGTGCTGACCCTGGACCAGGTCACGCTCAATAGCTGGAACGAAGTCCAGGTAAAGCGTTACGACAGCGAGCATGCCCTGCTGAACTGCCTGCGCGATTACCTCAACAGCCTGGGTAGCGCCGAGCACCGGCCCCGGCTGCAGGTCCGCTGTTTTTGCCACAACCGTGCCCAAGCCATTGCCCAACGGGTCGAAGCGGTGTTCGACACCGCCCAGGCGCTGCTCGGCCAGGGCCTGAATCATCGTTACCTGCTGCAGGTCCAGCAGCATGCCCATGTACTGGAGCTGCACCCGGCAGCGGTCGAGCTGATCACCCTCGACAGCACCGAAGCACTGGTGAACTACCTGTGCGAAGAGCGGCTCGACTACAGCCCGCTTCACCTGGACGGTAACGCCCTGGAGGATCACGACCTGGCGCACGTACTGCCGTTGGGCCAACCCGCGTGTATCCAGGTGTTCTACCGGGTTCAGGATGTCTGGGCCGATGTTTACGTGCTGGATGAGCACAATGCCCTGTGGCAACAACGCCTGGCGTACCATGACGAAAGCAGCCTGTTGCTGCCGCTGCAGCGCTTCCTGGAGTCGATTGTGTTCCGTCGCGATGCGCAGCTGCCGCTGGACAAGCTGCACGCCCAGGGGTCGCTGGACATTCTCTACTATCAACTGCTGCCTGCAGGGCCTGGCAAGGCTCGCAGCGTGGAACCACGGCCGGCGCCGACGCGCACCATCGGCACGCCGTACTATGATGTCCAGGCCATCGTGCAGCCGGGCAGCGGCGACAACGTTCAGGTCACGCTGTATTGCAACGAACAGGAGTTTTCCGGGCTGGAGCATGGCGACCAGCTCTATGCAGAGGTCGCTCGCCAGATCATCGGGCAGCGCCGGGATGCCGAGCGCTACCGTTGCTACATCACCGACCTTGACCTTTCCGGCCTGCTGGCCGACGGTCAAGGTTCGAGCAATCTTTACTTACGCTACAAGGGCGAGCTGGAGCTGGCGCTCAACGAGGCCCTGGCGCATGTGTGAACTCAGAGGTCGAAATCGCCCGCGGCTTCAGGCTGGTACTCGACTTCCAGCAGCTTGAGCTTGAGGGTCTTGCCACCCGGCGCCGGCCAGTCAATCTGCTCGCCCACCGACAGGCCCAGCAGTGCGCTGCCGATCGGCGCGAGGATGGAAATCTTGCCTTCGTCGGCATTGGCGTCTTTCGGGTACACCAACGTCAGGTGATAGTCCTTGCCGCTGGCTTCTTCGCGGCAATGAACCCGGGAGTTCATGGTCACGACACCGGCCGGAACTTCCTCGTGACCGACCTGCTCGGCACGGTCCAGCTCGTCCTGCAAGGCGAGCACACCCGGAGAATCCTGCGTCTTCTCATCGAGGCTGTCGATCAGACGCTCGAGACGCTGAACGTCCAATCGGGTGACGATAATGGAAGGCTTGGTGCTCATGATCCAGTCAGACTCCTTTTTTTGAGCGATATAAAGCAAAACCCCGCCCAAGGGCGGGGTTTGCAGGAATTCGGCATCGCCGAAACACCATCGACACTAACACAGCCAAGTAAATACACAATACCCGCAGGGTTTAAGGCGTTTCAGCCTGTTGCCGGCGCGCCTGGGCCTGCTGGCAGATCACACGGCGCTGCTCGTCATCGGCCGAGCGCCACTGGCGAATATCCTCGACATGGCGGAAACAGCCAATGCAGACCTTGTGCTCATCCAGTCGACACGTGCTGATACACGGTGACGGCACCGCCGGGCTGACATTGCTGTAGAGCGGCTTGACCGGCTTGGCTGCAGTACTCATCTCAGATTTCGTCGAAGTCCAGCTTTTCGCCAGCCCGCTCCCAGACAATGCGCTCGAGCATCTCGCCGAGCAGCTCTTCGGTTTTCTCGCAGGTCCACTTCTTCGACTCTTCGTCGAAGTCAAAGTGGAAGCCGCCGGATTTGTCGGCCAGCCACAGCTGGCGCAACGGCTCCTGGCGACTGAAGATCAGCTGGCTGCCGTTTTCAAACTTGATGGTCAGCACGCCGGCCGAGTTTTCCATGTCCAGATCCATACCGCTCTCGTCGAACAGGTCTTCCAGTGCCTGTTGGGTCGCGTCGACCAGGTCGTGAAAACGCGCTTCAGTCAAACTCATTGCAAGAACCTCAAAATTGTCTGCACACACGCAAGCCGGGCAAGATACGAGTGCAGCGCGCCGAATGCAAAGGATACCGCCCTGCGCACCTGCCGACAGCCACCCCCCGCCCGACGGCTGGCCACCCGCATAGGCAAGGCGGCAGGTGCTCGGTATACTCGGGCGCAATACTGCATATTTCAAAGGATTACGCCATGAAGCGCCTGATCTCCTCCCTCGCGGCGCTCGTCGCGATTGCCTGCCTTGTTTCCGCCTGTGGCCAGAAGGGCCCGCTGTACCTGCCAGACGACAGCAAAGACGGTCAAAAGTCGCAATCGCACAAGCATCAGTAAGGGTACCCCATGGACGCTTTCAACTACCGCGACGGTGAACTGTTCGCGGAAGGCGTGGCCCTGTCGGCCATTGCCCAACGTTTCGGCACACCTACCTACGTCTACTCGCGCGCCCACATCGAGGCCCAGTACCGTAGCTATGCCGATGCCCTGCAGGGTGTCTCGCACCTGGTCTGCTTTGCCGTCAAGGCCAACTCCAACCTCGGCGTGCTGAACCTGCTGGCCCGCCTGGGCGCAGGCTTCGCCATCGTTTCCGGTGGCGAGCTTGAGCGTGTGCTGGCCGCTGGCGGCCGTGCCGATCGCGTGGTGTTCTCCGGGGTTGGCAAAACCCGTGAAGACATGCGCCGCGCTCTGGAAGTCGGCGTGCACTGCTTCAACGTCGAGTCCACCGACGAACTGGAGCGCCTGCAAGTGGTGGCAGCCGAGATGGGCCTGCGTGCCCCGATCTCGCTGCGGGTCAACCCGGACGTCGACGCCGGCACCCACCCGTACATCTCCACCGGGCTCAAAGAAAACAAATTCGGTATCGCCATTGCCGATGCTGAAGAGGTCTACATCCGCGCGGCCCAGTTGCCGAACCTGGAAGTGGTCGGTGTCGACTGCCATATCGGCTCGCAGCTGACCACCCTGGAACCCTTCCTCGATGCCCTCGACCGCCTGCTGGCGCTGATCGACCGCCTCGGCGATTGCGGTATCCACCTGCGTCACCTGGACCTGGGTGGCGGTGTCGGCGTGCGTTACCGTGATGAAGAGCCGCCGCTGGCGGGCGACTACATCAAGGCCATCCGCGAGCGCCTCGGCGAGCGTGACCTGGCCCTGGTGTTCGAACCCGGCCGCTACATCGTGGCCAACGCCGGCGTCCTGCTGACCCGCGTCGAATACCTCAAGCACACCGAACACAAAGACTTCGCCATCGTCGATGCGGCGATGAACGACCTGATCCGCCCTGCCCTGTACCAGGCCTGGATGAACGTCACCGCCGTGCAACCGCGCGCGGGCGAAGGCCGTACCTACGACGTGGTCGGACCGATCTGCGAAACCGGCGACTTCCTGGCCAAAGAGCGCACACTCAACCTGGCCGAAGGCGATCTGCTGGCGGTGCACTCGGCGGGCGCCTATGGTTTTGTCATGAGCTCGAACTACAACACCCGTGGCCGCTGCGCCGAAATCCTGGTCGACGGTGACCAGGCCTTCGAAGTGCGCCGCCGCGAAACCGTAGCCGAGTTGTTCGCCGGCGAAAGCCTGCTGCCGGAGTAAACCCATGCTGCTGCGTTTTACCAAAATGCATGGGCTGGGCAATGACTTCATGGTCCTCGACCTGGTCAGCCAACATGCGCACATCTTGCCCAAGCACGCCAAGCAATGGGGTGATCGCCACACCGGTATCGGCTTTGACCAGTTGCTGATCGTCGAGGCGCCGAGCAATCCGGAAGTGGATTTTCGCTACCGGATCTTCAACGCTGACGGATCTGAGGTCGAGCAGTGCGGCAACGGTGCGCGCTGCTTCGCCCGCTTCGTGCTGGACAAGCGCCTGACCACGAAAAAGCTCATCCGCGTCGAAACCAAAGGCGGCATCATCGAGCTGGACGTGCGCAACGACGGGCAGATTTGCGTCGACATGGGGCCACCGCGCCTGTCGCCGGCCGAAGTGCCGTTCGATGCGCCGGCCCAGGCCTTGAGCTATCCGCTGGACGTGGCCGGGCGCCAGGTCGAGCTGGCCGCGGTGTCGATGGGCAACCCCCACGCCGTGATCCGGGTCGACGACATCAACAGCGCTCCGGTTCACGAACTGGGCCCGCAGATCGAACACCACCCGCGCTTCCCGCAACGGGTGAACGTCGGTTTCATCCAGGTCATCGACCGCCACCGCGCCCAGTTGCGCGTATGGGAACGCGGCGCCGGGGAAACCCAGGCCTGCGGTACGGGCGCCTGCGCTGCCGCTGTCGCAGCCATCAGCCAGGGCTGGATGGATTCGCCACTGCTGATCGACCTTCCTGGTGGGCGCCTGTCCATCGAATGGGAAGGCCCGGGCAAGCCGGTGCTGATGACCGGCCCTGCCGTACGCGTTTTCGAAGGACAGGTTCGTCTATGAGTGAGTGCCAACCATGACCGATCAGCCCCAGGCTCCTGCCGAGCAGCCCACCGACCTTCGCGCCGAGGGCTCGACGCCCGCCTTCGGGGCTGACGCCGTGGTGGCCTACCTGCGTGACAACCCGACGTTTTTCGCCGAACACGATGAACTGCTCAGCGAGTTGCACATTCCTCACCAGCGCGGCGACAGCGTGTCGCTGGTGGAGCGTCAGCTCAAGCTGCTGCGCGATCGCAACATCGAGATGCGTCACCGCCTCTCGCAGTTGATGGACGTGGCTCGCGACAACGACCGGCTGTTCGACAAGACCCGCCGGCTGATCCTCGACCTGCTCGATGCCGACAGCCTCGAAAGCGTGGTCATGGCTGTCGAAGACAGCCTGCGCCAGGAATTCAAGGTGCCCTTCGTCAGCCTGATCCTGTTCGGCGAGGCCGCCGCGCCGGTCGGTCGCTGGGTCAACAGCGCCGACGCCCAGCAAGCCATCGGCGGCCTGCTGTGCAGCGGCAAGACCGTCAGCGGCAACCTGCGCGATCACGAGCTGGATTTTCTGTTTGGTGAAGAGCAGCGCAAGGAAGTCGGCTCCACCGCCGTCGCCACCCTGAACCACCAGGGCCTGCATGGTGTGCTGGCCATCGCCAGCCGTGACCCGCAGCACTACAAAAGCAGCGTCGGCACCCTGTTCCTCAGCTACATCGCCGAAGTGCTTGGCCGCGTGGTACCACGCTTTACCCAGACCCTGCGCCCGGTGCGCTGATGGAGCGCCAGCTCCAGGCCTTCAGTGCGCACCTGCGCACTGAGCGCCAAGTGTCCGAGCACACCCAACTGGCGTACCGTCGCGACCTCGAGACGGTTCTGGCGTTTTGCGCCAAGCAGCACATCGACAGCTGGAATGCCCTGCAGATCCAGCACCTGCGCCAGCTCATTGCCCGCCAGCACCATCAGGGGCAATCGTCGCGCAGCCTGGCGCGCCTGCTCTCGGCCGTTCGGGGTTTTTACCGCTACCTCAATCGCGAAGGCCTGTGCAGCCACGACCCGGCCAACGGTCTTTCGGCGCCCAAAGGTGAGCGGCGCCTGCCCAAGACCCTGGACACCGACCGCGCATTGCAACTGCTCGAAGGCGCAGTGGAAGATGATTTTCTCGCGCGCCGCGACCAGGCCATGCTTGAGCTGTTCTACTCCTCTGGCCTGCGTCTGTCCGAGCTGACCAGCCTCGACACCGACCAGCTCGACCTCGCCGCAGGCCTGGTACAAGTACGTGGTAAAGGCAGCAAAACCCGGGTGTTGCCGGTCGGTCGCAAGGCCCGCGAAGCCCTCGAACAATGGCTCGCGCTACGCGGTATCAGCGCCCCCCAGGACAACGCCGTGTTCGTCAGCCGCCAAGGGTGCCGCCTCGGCCCTCGAGCGATTCAATTGCGCGTGCAGGCGGCGGGCGAGCGCGAGCTGGGCCAGAACCTGCACCCGCACATGTTGCGTCACTCGTTCGCCAGCCACTTGCTGGAGTCGTCCCAGGACCTGCGCGCCGTGCAAGAAATGCTCGGCCATGCCGACATCGCCACCACCCAGATCTACACTCACCTTGATTTCCAGCATCTGGCCGCCGTCTATGACAGCGCCCATCCTCGGGCAAAACGCAGCAAGGGCAGCGATTCATGAGCATCAAGCTGATTACGTTCGACCTCGACGACACCCTGTGGGATACCGCCCCGGTCATCGTCAGCGCCGAGGCCGTGTTGCGCGACTGGCTCGCGGCGAATGCCCCCGACCTCGGTGCGGTGCCCGTCGAGCACCTGTACGCCATCCGTGAGCGCCTGGTAAGCGCCGAGCCTGGCCTGCGCCACCGCATCAGCGCCTTGCGCCGCCGCGTGCTGTTTCACGCCCTCGAAGATGTCGGCTACAGCGAAAACAAGGCCCGCGAGCTGGCCAATGAAGGCTTTGAAGTTTTCCTGCATGCCCGCCATCAGGTCGATATCTTCCCTGAGGTCCAGCCGGTGCTGGAGATTCTGCGCCACACCTACACCCTGGGGGTGGTCACCAACGGCAATGCCGACGTGCGCCGCCTGGGGCTGGCCGACTACTTCAAGTTCGCCCTGTGTGCCGAAGACATCGGGATCGGCAAACCCGACCCGCAACCTTTCCTCGAGGCGCTGCGCCAAGGTCAGGTCGAGGCTCAGGCAGCCGTTCATATCGGCGATCATCCCGGCGACGACATTGCCGGAGCCCAGCGCGCCGGTCTGCGTGCGGTCTGGTTCAACCCGCAGGGTAAGGCATGGGACGCCGACTACCGGCCCGACGCCGAGATCCAACGCCTGTCGCAACTGCCCGAACTGCTCAACAGCTGGCGCAGCTGAACACCGACCCTACGCCCACAAAAAAGCCCGCAGCGACGGCGGGCTTTTTTGTGGGCGGGACACTCAGATAGGGCGGCTGCCGTACTTGTTGTCCGGCTTCTTGGGCGGATCGGCGACCACGTTGGCCTCCACTTCCTGCACCTTGCCACCACGGGACAGGAACTCTTCCATGGCCTTGGCCAGCGCGTCGCGCTCTTTTTGCTTGGCTTCCATGCTAGGCATTTCGTCAACCGAAACGGCCGCCTTGGACTTGCCTTTGGCTACCGGTGCCGGGCTGTCGTCGCCGCTGTCGTCAGAGACGTCATCAGCTGCCGCTTCCAGGCCTTCGTCGCCTTCGTCATCATCGCCTACTTCGAGGTCGTCATTTTCCAGATCGTCGTCGCTCATGTTCTACCTCATGACTTGCGAAAAGCAGATTAGTTATAGACCAGCTGCGCCGGGAATCGACAGCGGCCGGAGAAAATCCATAGGGTCGCGGGTTTGCCGCCACCTCGGGTGCCCGCCAGGTACCTGGTGAGCACCGTGCAGGCCCCGCTCTTGGCAAGGCCTGACGAAATTAAAGAGCTGCCGACAGAAGTCGTCGGCCTACCCTGGCATGATCGGCCCGCTCATTGGCAAGCCTAGCAAAGGGTAACGAAATTTGCGGACAGCTTGTCAGCTCCCTTCGGCGCGCATTCTAGCGCGCTCAGAGAAAAAGCAAAGTGCCTAACTAGCACTCTGAGCTGTAAGTTTTCTGCCTACGTGAGCGGCGTCGGAAAAGTAACGCCAAAAGCGCCGTGGTAAACCGTTTGCGCTGACTGAAAGCGACAAACTGCAGACAAAAAAATGCCCGGCAAGCCGGGCAAATTTTTTCCGAGGCCGTTACAGGTTGTAGCCGCGCTCGTTGTGTTGCGCCAGGTCGAGACCGACCGACTCTTCTTCTTCGTTGACCCGCAGGCCCATCACCAGGTCCAGGACCTTGAGGATCACGTAGGTGACGATCGCGGTGTAGATCACGGTAAAGCCCACGCCCTTGGCCTGAATCCAGACTTGCGCGCCGATGTCTTCCACGGTGCCGAAGCCACCCAGTGCGGGGGCAGCAAACACACCGGTGAGGATCGCACCGACGATACCGCCGATACCGTGCACGCCGAAGGCATCCAGGGAGTCGTCGTAGCCGAGCTTGCGCTTGAGGCTGGTGGCGCAGAAGTAGCAGATCACACCGGCCACCAGGCCGATCACCAGGGCGCCCATCGGGCCGACAGTACCGGCCGCCGGGGTGATGGCGACAAGGCCTGCGACCACGCCCGAAGCGATACCCAGTGCGCTTGGCTTGCCGTGGGTCAGCCACTCGGCAAACATCCAGCCCAGGGCGGCGGCGGCGGTGGCGATCTGGGTCACCAGCATGGCCATGCCGGCAGTGCCGTTAGCCGCAGCAGCGGAGCCTGCGTTGAAACCGAACCAGCCGATCCACAGCATGGCCGCGCCCATCAAGGTGTAACCGAGGTTGTGCGGCGCCATCGGCGTGGTCGGGAAACCTTTGCGCTTGCCCAGCACCAGGCAGGCTACAAGCCCGGCAATACCGGCGTTGATGTGCACCACGGTGCCGCCCGCGAAGTCGAGTACGCCCCAGTCCCACATCAGGCCACCGTTGCCGCTCCACACCATGTGGGCGATCGGTGCGTAGACCAGGGTGAACCAGATGGCCATGAAGATCAGCATGGCCGAGAACTTCATGCGCTCGGCAAAGGCACCCACGATCAGTGCCGGGGTGATGATCGCGAAGGTCATCTGGAAGGTAATGAAGACCGCCTCGGGGAACAATGCCGTCGAAGAGGTGAGGCTCGCTGGGGTCACGCCGGCAAGAAACGCCTTGGAAAAACCGCCAACGAAGGAATTGAAGTTGACCACGCCCTGTTCCATACCAGTGGTATCGAACGCCATGCTGTAGCCGTACACCACCCACAGAACGCTGATCAGGCCGGTAATCGCAAAGCACTGCATCATCACCGACAGTACGTTTTTGGAACGCACCATACCGCCGTAAAACAGCGCCAGACCGGGAATGGTCATGAACAGCACCAAGGCTGTGGCGGTCAACATCCAGGCGGTGTCGCCGGAGTTGAGGACCGGGGCTGCCTCCTCTGCCAGGGCCATGCCGGGCATTACGAGGGACAAAAGGGCTCCTAGCCCTGCGAATTGACGCAGAGTCATATTGTTATCTCCTGGGGCGTTGGGGTTTGGTGAGGCTGTTTTAGATCGCGTCGGTATCGGTTTCGCCGGTACGGATGCGAATCGCCTGCTCCAGATTGACCACGAAAATCTTCCCGTCACCGATCTTGCCGGTGTTGGCTGCCTTGGTAATCGCTTCGATGACCCGGTCCAGATCCTTGTCGTCGATGGCGACGTCGATCTTCACCTTGGGCAGGAAATCGACCACATACTCTGCGCCGCGATACAGCTCGGTGTGACCCTTCTGACGACCGAAGCCTTTGACTTCAGTGACAGTAATGCCCTGCACGCCGATTTCGGACAGCGACTCGCGCACGTCGTCCAGCTTGAACGGCTTGATGATGGCAGTGACTAGCTTCATGAAACTTTCTCCCGAATTGGTGGACTTGCCCCAGGAAAACAAACCCGACTCAAGTCTAAGCGCAGCGCCTGGCTTTGTAACGCACCGTCGACCTCTTCTCCCCGGTCGACACCAGAAACCGCTCCTGACGAAACAGCGTGATGCTCCGCCTGCACCCTGCCTCGTCACGGTGACTGCATCAGTGCATGGGTCACCAAGGTCTTTGCAGAAACCTTGCCAGATCTACTAAGTCTCCCAATTACAGGCACTTGCGATAACACCCGGCGCTTGGCCAGTCGCCAGCACCGTTTGCCTGCACAACAACGGTGCGCCGCGTTCCGTTGCAATGCGCAAAAAGCGTGCAGCGCAAGCACGCCAATACTGCGTGTTACACTGGCGCCCCTCTTGGATACAGCGGATAGCCGAACATGCTCGCGCCCAAAGCCTTTCTCGACGCCCTGAGCGACCAAGCCTCGCGCCTGTTCAGCGGTGACACCTCGCAACCTCGCGCCGAACTCGAAAGCCAGTTCAAGGCCCTGCTGCAAAGCGGCTTCAGCAAACTGGAGCTGGTGAGCCGGGAAGAATTCGACAGCCAGATGGTGGTGTTGGCCCGTACTCGTGCCCGCCTTGAGGCGCTGGAAGCCAAGGTTGCTGAAATGGAAGCACGCCTGAGCCCTCCAGCCGCCGAGTAAACCCTGCGTTCAAGGAGGACGCGCAATGCCAGATGAAGGCAGCCTTCTGCAAACTGCGGTGATCTTCCTCCTGGCCGCCGTCATCACGGTGCCGCTGGCCAAGCGCCTGCAGCTTGGAGCGGTGATCGGCTATCTGCTGGCCGGCGTGGTGATCGGGCCGCAAACCCTGGGTCTGATTCGCGACACCCAAAGCGTTGCGCACATCTCCGAACTGGGCGTGGTCCTGCTGCTGTTCATCATTGGCCTGGAGCTCTCGCCCCGGCGCCTGTGGCTGATGCGCAAGTCGGTGTTCGGCGCCGGCCTCGCCCAGGTACTGCTGTGCGGCGCGGCGATCGGCGCGATTGCCTTTTTCGGCTTTGTCCAATCGCTATCAGCCGCGGTCGTGGTCGGCCTGGGCCTGGCGCTGTCGTCCACGGCCCTGGGCCTGCAGAGCCTGGCCGAGCGCAAGCAGCTCAATGCCCCGCATGGGCGCCTGGCCTTTGCCATCTTGCTGTTTCAGGACATCGCCGCGATTCCGTTGATTGCCTTGGTACCGCTGCTCGCCGCCAACGGCCCGGATACCGGCCAGGGCGACAGCCTCCAGCACGCCCTGAAAGTGTTTGCCAGCATCGCCATCGTCATCGTTGGCGGTCGCTACCTGTTACGCCCGGTGTTCCGCACCGTGGCCCGCACCGGCCTGCCGGAAGTCTCCACCGCCACCGCATTGCTGGTGGTGATCGGTACCGCCTGGTTGATGGAACAGGCAGGCGTCTCGATGGCCCTTGGCGCGTTCCTGGCCGGCATGCTGCTGGCCGACTCGGAATACCGCCACGAACTGGAATCGCAGATCGAGCCATTCAAGGGGCTGTTGCTGGGACTGTTTTTCATCAGCGTCGGCATGGGTGCCAACCTGAGCATCCTGTTCGAGACCCCCGGCCTGCTGCTTGGCCTGACCTTGCTGCTGGTGGCGGTAAAGCTGCCGCTGCTGGTTGTTGTCGGTCGCACCGTCGGCGGCCTGGGCGCCGCCAGTGCGATACGCCTGGGCGTGGTGTTGGCGGCCGGTGGCGAGTTCGCCTTCGTGGTGTTCAAGCTGGGCAAGGACCAAGGCCTGTTCGATGCTCATACCTATGACCTGCTGTTGATGACCATCACCCTGTCGATGGCCCTCACGCCACTGTTGATGCTGGCCTGCACGCGCCTGCTCAAGCGCCCGCCTGTGCCTCACGAAGTGCCTGAGCAGTACAAGACCATCCAGACCGATGCGCCGCGGGTGGTGATCGTCGGCATGGGCCGCATGGGCCAGATTGTTTCGCGCATTCTGCGTGCGCAAAAAATCCCGTTCATTGCCCTCGACACCTCGGTGGATGCCATCGAGATGACCCGCACCTTCGAGCAGGCCCCGGTGTTTTACGGCGACCCGTTGCGCGCCGAGGTGCTGCATGCCGCCAAGGTCGGCGAAGCCGAGTACGTGGTGATCACCACCGATGACCCGGAGATCACCACCCGCACCGCAGAACACATCAAGCGCCTGTACCCGCAAATGAAAGTGCTCGCCCGCGCACGCAACCGCCAGCATGTGCACAAGCTCACCGATGTCGGCGCCGAACCGATTCGCGAAACTTTCTACTCCAGCCTGGAAATGACCCGTCGCGCCCTCGTTGGCCTGGGCCTTACCCGTGAGCAGGCTGCAGACCGCATACAGCGTTTCAGCGAGCATGACGAACAGCTTCTGGAAACCCAGGGCCGCGTACGCGATGACCGCGCCAAGGTCATGCAGAACGCCAAGGAGGCCCGGGTGGAGCTGGCACGGTTGTTTGAGTCCGACTCAAACTGATCGCGCGCAAGCAGTTGAAGAGCACCCTGGCGTCTTAATGGAGAACGACCGTTGGAAGACCTCAACTCCCTCTACTTCTTCACCCAGGTGGTGGAACACGGCGGTTTCGCCCCAGCGGGCCGGGCGCTGGACATGCCCAAGTCGAAACTCAGCCGGCGCATCGCCGACCTTGAAGACCGGCTTGGCGTACGGCTGCTGCACCGCACCAGCCGCCACTGTTCATTGACCGAGATCGGCCAGGAGTATTACCGCAGTTGCCTGGCGATGCGGGTAGAGGCCGAGGGCGCCTCCGAAGTGATCGAGCGCAACCGCAGCGAGCCGCGGGGGTTGGTTCGCATCAGCTGCCCGACCACCCTGCTCAACTCCTGGGTGGGCCCGATGCTGACCCGCTACATGCACAAATACCCGCTGGTCGAGCTGTTCATCGAAAGCACCAACCGCCGCGTCGACCTGCTGCACGAGGGGTTCGACGTTGCACTGCGGGTACGCTTCCCGCCGCTGGAAAACACCGACATGGTGATGAAAGTGCTGTGCAACAGCACCCAGTGCCTGGTGGGCCAGCCGGCGTTTCTTGATCAATTGCCCGAGGGCTTCGATCCCTTGTTGCTTGGCGATTTGCCCAGCCTGCACTGGGGCGGCAACCAGCGCGAATACCAGTGGACACTGTTTCAGGGTGAAGACATGAGCCGCAGCCTGGTGATCCCGCACAGGCCACGGATCGTCACCGATGACCTGTTTGCCCTGCGTCATTTCGTGGTGGCCGGGGTGGGTATCGCTCACCTGCCGCGGGTGGCCGTGCGTGAGGAACTGGCCGCAGGAAAGCTGGTGGAACTGCTGCCGGGATGGCACCCGCGCTGCGGCATCGTCCATGCGATCTTCCCGTCGCGGCGCGGCTTGCTGCCGTCGGTGCGCTCGTTGATCGATCACCTGGCCGAAGAATTTGCCGTCAGTGACATGGCTTGAGATCAGAGGCTGTAGTTGGGGCTGCTACGCAGCCCATCGCAGGCTTCGCCTGCTCCCACAGTTTCAAGGCAAGTAGTTAACACTGTAGGAGTAGGCGAAGCCTGCGATGGGGCGCATAGCGCCCCTTTTCTGCATCAGAAAGCGAAGCAGGAACAGCCCAGTGCCCCCCAGAACCCCTGGTAGTCATTGACCGGCACACTGGAATGCCGTGCCTTTTCATGGCTGTGTGCATGCACACCACACGGCCCGACACACTGGTGCAGGGCGGCCGCCAGCGGCGCGCCCGCACGCCAGTGCCCGGGTACCTTGGTGACCGGCGACCACTCGGGCAACACCGGCAGTACTGAAGGGCCGTACTTGTCGAACTCTTCGGCGCCATACACCACCTTGCCATCGACCACCGTCAGCACCGACTCGATCGACTTGATCGAGTCTTCATCGACACTGAAGTAGTCCAGCGACAACGCCGCCAGGTCGGCAAACTGGCCCACCTTGATCTGGCCCTTCTTGCCCTGCTCGCTGGAAAACCAGGCGCTGCCCTGGGTGAACAGTTGCAATGCGGTGTCACGGCTCAAGCCCTCCTCGTGCAGCGCCAGACCACCAACGGTCTTGCCGCTGACCATCCAGTACAGCGCTGTCCACGGGTTGTAGCTGGACACCCGCGTTGCATCGGTGCCGGCTCCCACCGGGACGCCTTCGGCGAGCATGCGCTGGATCGGCGGGGTCTTCTCCGCGGCCTTGGCACCGTAACGGTCGACAAAGTACTCGCCCTGAAAGGCCATGCGGTCCTGAATGGCGATACCACCGCCAAGCGCACGCACACGTTCGATGTTTTTCGGGGTGATGGTTTCGGCGTGGTCAAAGAACCACGGCAAGCCGTTGAACGGGATATCGCGATTGACCTTCTCGAACACGTCGAGCATGCGCGAGATGGACTCGTCATAGGTCGCATGCAGACGGAACGGCCAACGCTGCTCGACCAGATGGCGGACCACTGGCTCCAGCTCCGCCTCCATGGTTTGCGGCAGGTCCGGGCGCGGCTCGAGGAAATCCTCGAAATCGGCGGCTGAGAACACCAGCATCTCACCCGCACCGTTGTGCCGGAAGAAATCACTGCCATCGCCCGGCTTGACCTTCTGGGTCCAGTTCTTGAAATCGGCGAGTTCTTCCTTGGGCTTCTGGGTGAACAGGTTGTAGGCGATGCGCACCGTCAGCTGGCCGTTGTCGGCGAGTTCCTGAATCACCTGGTAGTCGTCAGGGTAGTTCTGGTAGCCGCCACCGGCATCGATGGCGCTGGTCAGACCGAGGCGGTTGAGTTCGCGCATGAACTGGCGGGTCGAGTTGACCTGGTACTCCAGCGGCAGCTTCGGCCCCTTGGCCAGGGTGGCATAGAGGATCGTGGCGTTGGGCCGGGCGATGAGCATGCCGGTCGGCTCGCCACGGCTGTTGCGCTGAATCTCGCCACCGGGCGGGTTGGGCGTGTCTTTGGTGTAGCCCACTGCCTTGAGCGCCGCACGGTTGAGCAGGGCGCGGTCATACAGGTGCAGCAGGAACACCGGGGTATCGGGCGCCGCCTGGTTGATCTCCTCCAGAGTCGGCATGCGCTTCTCGGCAAACTGGAATTCGTTCCAGCCACCGACCACGCGCACCCATTGCGGGCTCGGCGTGCGATCGGCCTGGTCCTTGAGCATGCGCAAGGCATCGGCCAGCGATGGCACGCCTTCCCAACGCAGTTCCAGGTTGTAGTTGAGGCCGCCACGGATCAGGTGCAGGTGCGAGTCGTTCAGGCCCGGGATGACCGTGCGCTGCTTGAGGTCGATCATCTGCGTGGCATCGCCACGGTGTGTCATGGCCTCGGCATCAGTGCCCACAGCGAGAAACCGGCCATCCTTGATGGCCACTGCACTGGCTGTAGGCTTTTCACGGTCGACCGTGTGCAGCTTACCGTTGAACAGGATCAGGTCGGCAGTCATGGGAGCTCCTTGCGTGGATGCGTGGGCGGAACCGGCTGAGCCGGCAAACGGCAGTGCGGACCAAAGCGCGCCAGCGGCGCCGAGCACGGTACTGGTGGCGAGAAACTGACGGCGACTCTTGTCGTTGGGGTCCTGGCTCATGGTGGTCTCCATGTGAAAACGGCATCGACCGGTTGAGGTTAGCAACGCTGTATTGCACTTGCTGTCACATCGATGCTTCAGCGGCGCAACCAGCCGGCGCAGCGACGGCTCAGCCAGGGCATGATGTAGAACACCACCGGCACAATGATGAACAGGTTGATGATCAGGTTGCTGACCAGCCCATGCCCCAACTGCGGGAAGTAGGCAAACAAAGGCGCCAGCAGCTGGGGCACAATCAAGGTCAGCGGGCAGATCACCAGGTAGGTGAGCACCGCCTGTTTCCAGCGTGGCGGTGGCGGCGTGGTGCTGCTGGGCGGGGTGAACCAGAACTCCGGGTCGTTGTGGACCTGGGTGTGATCGCCCTCTTCAAGCAACGGCAGCACCTCTTCGACCAGTGCCTGACGCTCGGCAGAGTTCACCCAGGCGTGCAGCAGGTCGGCTTCGGCAAAGCGCACCACCGTGGTGAAATGGCGACCGCCGTCATCCGGGCGAATCACGTTGACGTCCAGATGGCCCGGTTGCTGGCGGGCGGTGGCCACTGCGCGCCGCAGCCATGCCTCGTAGCGCGGCAATGCATCGGCACGCGCCTTGTGCTGGATCACCAGGGTTACCACGTTGCGGTTGTCTGGGGTTGCAGTGTTCATCGGCATTCCCTCGGCATGAGCGGCTGGCCGGTGCCCACTGTGTGCCAGTGGGCGGGCCCTGGTCTGTGCAGCGACGCTGTAGCGTTCGGGCTTATTTGCCAGCCGTCAGCGCGTTGTAGCTGGTCATCAGGTTGCGGTAGTCCGGAATGTGGTTCGAGCACAGGGCGGCCAGGCCTTCGATGTCGTTGCGCCAGTCGCGGTGCAGCTCACAGGCCACGCCGAACCAGTTCATCAACTGCGCACCGGCTGCGCTCATGCGGTTCCAGGCGGCATCGCGGGTCATCGCGTTGAAGGTGCCGGAGGCATCGGTGACCACAAACACCTCGAACTCTTCTTCCAGAGCCGACAGCGCCGGGAAGGCCACACACACCTCAGTCACCACACCGGCAATGATCAGCTGCTTCTTGCCTGTGGCCTTCACCGCCTTGACGAAGTCTTCGTTGTCCCAGGCGTTGATCTGGCCCGGGCGAGCGATGTACGGGGCATCCGGGAACAGCGCTTTGAGCTCTGGCATCAGCGGGCCGTTGGGGCCTTGCTCGAAACTGGTGGTAAGAATGGTAGGCAAGTTGAAGAACTTGGCCAGGTCGGCCACGGCCAGCACATTGTTCTTGAACTTGTCCGGCTCGATGTCGCGAACCAGCGACAGCAGGCCGGCCTGGTGGTCGACCAGCAGCACAGCGGCGTCGTCTTTGTTCAGGCGGTTGTATTTGAACGAGGTCATGGTCGGTGCTCCTAAAGGTGGTTGACTCAGTGTGTGTTGGGTGTTTCGCGTTGATGGACACACATTAAATTCATCACCTTTGGAGCGGTAGACGGTGAAATTTGGCTCTAGCGTTCTATTTTATGAACGATTACTGAGTGCAGACCGGGTTGGGTCGGTGGACGTACAAACCACCGCTCGCTGCGAATCGAAAGGTGGCAGCTGTGTGCGGGTTCGCAGACCGGGCACAGGAACCGGCGCACTCTAAAGTGCCCCACGCACAGCCACCATTGACCTGCAATACAAATCGAGTCTGATAAGACTTGTGCAGGGTAAGTGCGTACGGCGGCAACTTCAATGGCGCAGTGCCTTCGATGGTATCGATTCAGAAACTTCTGACACAAACAAGCACAAAGCACGCAAGCCTCTCTTGAATAACAGAAGTATTGCCACCTAAATAGTTGAGAGTATCCATATAGAAAGCACAACAAAAATGAAAGTCGCAAAACAACAACGTGTTACTGACGAAATCGAGACAACCTGCTTGCCCCTGACAAGTCATCTCGGCTTTCGTCATCTCCCTACCACGCAGCCACCCGTTGGCTGGCAGCTATCCTCTGGAGCACGCTTGCGCGGCGTCCAGCAGCCGGCCTTTGTCATACCAGGCATCGCGCTGGTAGGCGGTGTACAGGCTGTGGCCGTTTGTGCTGGAAACCTCGACCAGGCCGTCGGTGGTGCCGGGATTGGTCGAGCCGATGAACAGGTCGGTTTTACCGCCGTTTTCCACCGTGTACGTTGAGGTGTAGCTCTGCACTTCGTCCTTGACGCAGTCGATGTAGGCTTTATCACTCTTTGAAGTAATACCGTCAACGTTATCGCCGCTGGTTCTTATATCAGGGTTGTGTGCACAACCCGCCAGTAGCAGTAAGGCGCACATGAAATAAAATTTACTACGCTTTATAGACATCGGATGTTTGCCAAGTGTCGTGCTTTTCATGGTAATAACTCCAAGCTCGAACTATGGGGCGGATAAAAGTATAGCCAATACTCAACTGAAGCTTTCGGGCTTTAATGAGGCTGCTGTTCATGTGCCCTTGAGTCGTCCGGAAAAACCCGGACGCACTCTTCTCCCGCCTCCCCCCGTTCGCCCCACTATCCTTGCAACGCCGCAGGACGCGGCCCCGTCTAGATCATGGAGCGTTCATGTCACTCGCCCTTGTCCACAGCCGCGCCCAGGTGGGTGTGTCCGCACCAGCAGTCAGCGTTGAAGCCCATCTGGCCAACGGCCTGCCTGCCCTGACGCTGGTGGGGCTGCCTGAAGCCACGGTGAAGGAAAGCAAGGACCGGGTGCGTAGCGCGATCCTCAATTCAGGCCTCGAGTTCCCCGCACGGCGCATCACCCTCAACCTCGCCCCGGCCGACTTGCCCAAAGACGGCGGACACAGGTTAGTTGGCGCTATGGACTAAGCACAGTTGAATTGGCACGCTATGGACAAAGCAGGTAGAGCTTCTCCTCGAAAGCAGAATTAGGATGGCGAATCGTGGCACGTCAAGAATACATACAATTCACACCACATCGTGCCTTAGTGCAATACGGCAAAGTTGAATGGTCAAAACTTTCGGCTTCGCGAATCATCGACGGACTCCCTCAGATATTCTGGTCCAATGGATCTCCATGGCGAGAAGCAAATCTTTGGTTAATGCTCCAAGCTACTCAAGGAAAAAAGGACCCTGCTACCGTAAAGTCCAAGTGTGCATCAATATACGCATACTCCAAATGGCTCGAAGGAACAGGTACCGATTGGCGTGACTTCCCTATTAAAGAAAGCGAAAGATGTTTGGTGAAGTATCGGGGGTTCTTGATCAGATCCAGAAAATCCACATACATAGCACCTTCGACAACCTCTCAACGTATGCGGGTAGTGATCCAGTTTTATCGCTGGCTGAGACACAATAGTCTACTTAGCCCAGAATGGCCGATGTGGAGAGAAAGCTTCATTAATGTAAAAATCAACAATAGTTTTGGCCTAGAGCGGACACTTACAGTTAACACAACAAGCCTGTCCATACCGAACAAATCGTCCGTCGGTGAAAAACTGGAGGACGGTCTTTTTCCTGTTTCTGAACAGGACCGAAAAAAAATATTAGACTTGGCTGCAGAATGCTGCCCTCGTGAAATTCATCTGCTACTTTTGACAGGCTTCTTTACCGGCATGCGAATTCAAACATTAGCAAGCCTGACAATTCAAACACTCGAAGCCGCAGTTGAAGACCCAGCTACTCCTGAGCTCTATAGGATAGCGGTTGGGCCAGGCGCCTTTCCTCCAGTATCAACAAAAAATGGAGTAACAGGCCATATCTGGATTACCAAAGCTTTGCTTAGTGAGCTTTTGAGCTATTGCTATAGTACCGATAGGATATTAAGAGAGTCCAAAGCGTCGAAACATAACAAAAACTTAGTATTCCTAACAAAACACGGCAATCCCTACGCTGACCGCGACAAGGATAGGTCTCCAGCCATTAATGTGGCGATGCATACACTTAGGGCAGTAGGGAAGCAGCGAGGCATAAGCGTTCTCAACACCTTCAAGTTTCATCAAACGCGGTGTACCTTCGCGACAGATTTGACGCGACTAGCTATCAACGCGGGCGGCGCGATTCACGCTATTGGAATAGTTAAAGACGCCTTGTTACATAAAGATGAGTCTACTACCATTAAATACATTAAATTCGTCGAACGCACACCTATCAAGATATCGATGGCTAACGCTTTCACCAAGGCTTTTTTTGAAGCGGCAAATAGTGACGCGTCAAACGTATGAGAAGTCCTCCAGATCTTACGTTTCGCGGCCAGCCATATGGCCGACTTGAAACCCCTTGGAGCTTGAATTCCTTGTTGTACAAGGGTTTGAGTGAGTTGCCGATCGACCAAGCGACCGCCGCCATTGAAGCCTCAGACTTATCACCTCCGCTCCAAGCCCGGGAAGACCTCGCTATTAGGTTCTTCGAGCACCTCCGCGGTGCTCTCACCGCTGGCAAAAGCGGAAAGACAGTAAAATGCTCTTATCAGATTCTAAGATCCCTTTATGCATGGGCAGATAAAAACAACTATGAAATGACCGCAACAACAGTTGAAAGAGTCTTTTTGGATTGGACTGACTGGTTGCTTGACAATAGCAGAGGGAACAGCACGGGTTTGCAAACCGCATTTGGCCGGGCTACACGGATTGCGACAGTGATAGACGGCGTATTAGATCGTGACAGGCGAATCATGAGCTTCTCTCGACTGAGGAAAAAATCCTCGCCCAAAAATTGGGGTAAGGCTGCCGACAAAATTAACTTTGAAAACTTATTTGAAATGGGCAATGTGCTCCTCGACTTGTGCGAGTCCCTATCAGTTGAAAACGTTAAGGGTGATCTACCTGTCATGTTGAAATTTCGAACGGGTGAGACTATCGAACACTGGAGCAAACTAATACCACCCTCAAATCTGAAAGGTGACTGGCACCTTAAAGGCAGCTCTCTCAGAAAAAGAAAGGCGTGGGTCGAAGATAGATCCTGGCGAACCCGGCACCCTTTGATGAATCTGCGAATTGAAGCAGAATTATTAATTTTTGTAGCCCAAACTCAGTCTAATCTTGCGCAAACGCTTGATATGAAAAATGGTAGATTCGCATACCAGAGCTACAGTGGCGGGTATCACTGCAAAAAAATTTTTAAGGATCGCCGACAAGGCGAAGTAGAATTTAATGTATATAGCGAGTATCGGGCTCATTTTGAAAAATACCTAGCTTGGCGTAATGAGCTCTACCCGGAAGACGGTTTGTTATTCCCGCTTTCTTCGCATTTCCATAGGGCCCCGACAACCTCGCCTAATTTTAGGGGGGTTAGAAACGTATTAGAAAAGCTGAATATCCCATACACATCACCAAGACAATTACGACTGTCTAAAATCAATTGGCTATTACGTAAAACGAGAGACCCCGAACTGACGGCTGAGATGGGACAGCATGATGAGCTGACACTTTTGCTTAATTACGAGCAACCAAACCATCAGGCCGCGGCCGCTGAGCTGACCAGATATCATCAGAAAAACGACCCTGCCTTTTCACCTCCAGGGCCAGGCGTGTGCGTCAAAGTCAAGCCCGCAGGTCGTCCTGAAGCCCCCAAAAACCTCCCGAAACCAGACTGTGTGAATCCTGCTGGCTGCCTCTTCTGTGACCATCACAGAGATATAGAAGACTTGGATCACGTTTGGTCTTTAACGACGTATCGCTACCTGAAATCGCTGGAATTAGCGGCACATAGACCAACCGGCGCGACCCGAGATAAACACCCGGCCGAGATGACTATGGAGCGAGTAACAGAGAAGTTAGAATTATTTAAGACTTTACCAAAAATGTCACCATGGGTTGATGAATCAGCCGTTAGGATCGAGGAAGGAAATTACCATCCAAAGTGGGCCGGCTTTGTAACACTTATGGAATTGAGGATGTAGGATGATATCCACAAACAACCGCATGGCGCTCGGACTCAATCTGCCCTTTGTAAACACGAAATCACCGAATTATCGTCCAAAAACATGGCCTCCCAGCGATAATTTTCCTGTAGTGATCGACGCCAACGGATTAGTTGTTAGCCACTATGGTGATGACATATGGGATCTTTCACCTTGGGCAGGAAGAAGTTTGCGATTGAATTTTGTTGAATACAACCGAGGTCGATCAAAGCTATCAGCAAACAGCTCTAAAATGGCGAAACTTATTGCTGCATGGTGGCTATGGGGACCCCGACCAGTAAACAATGCAGGCACGCTGAAATCTCGCTTCACCCACCTATTACCGATTTTCAAGCTCTGCAGTGAGCACGATGTAAATATTGAGAGCCTGTACCGCCACCCAGATATTGTAGATAAAGTGGCATCGTATTTTTCTTCGTCCCATGGCGAAGCAGCTCTTATCCTTTTACATAATTTATTTGAGCAACGCTCGGAGTTCGGGCATGTCATCCTCGACCGAGAATCGCTTCGACGCCTTAGCTCAGCAATTCCGGCACACGAAGGTTCTCAAACTGCCTACATACCACCTAGAATTTGGCTCTATCAAGTTAATCGCTTGAGAGAATTTCTTAATGACTATCAAAAGGTCAGCGTCGGAATTTCGAATTGCTATAATGAATGCATAGCCTTGTATGAAGGCAAGTTTGGATCACTTGATGCCCTATATACTAATGGTAGCGACTCGCGAGACCTTGAAGGGTCCGGCTTTGTTAGGAACTTTGGTCATTTCACGGACTATGCAATCAAACATGGAATCTATGAAAATCTTAAAAAATGGATAGTCGGACCAAACGCCCCTAAAGAAAAATGTACTATTTCAAGCCTAGGCAGTTATATGACGCTTGCGTCCAAGGTAGGTGTGGCTTATCTACTAAACTTCTCTCTAATGCGTATAGATGAAGCGTGGCGGCTGCGTAGCGACTGCCTCAAAATTGAGAAAGACCCGCAACTTGGGCCTATTTATACTATCAGTGGGATCACCACCAAGACTATCAACGACCCGGATGCCCGCTGGATTACTTCTCCGTCAGTGGCCTTAGCCACCTCTACATTAGCTCATGTTGCCAAGTTGAGGACGATCACAGCAAGCAAGCGATCTGGTATTTCTATTCCGCTTGATCAACAGTCAAACCCCCAGCATCACCTAAGGCAATATGAACCTTGGGCTCGAGGAAACGGAATGGATAAACAGTTCACAACCCGCCCCAGTTATTCATCCTACTCGTCCGTATTGAAAAGCTACCCATTACTTTTCAGCGAAGACGAAATCAGGATTAACGAATTAGATCTTGAGTACGCCCGCCTATTGACGCCATCACTTGATAACAGTTACGCAATCGGAAAACCTTGGCCTTTTGCATGGCACCAGCTCCGGCGCACGGGCTCTGTGAATATGCAGGCCTCTGGACTTGTATCTGACGCCTCATTGCAATATCAATTAAAGCATGTCACTAGGGCGATGAGTCTCTACTACGGCCGCGGGTTTTCGAAGGTGAACCTTGATAGTGTAGCCTACTCCACGTACCTCAAGGCGATGTATGAGGTCCTAGGCAAAGAAATCACTAGGCTACTTAGTCCGAGATTTGTTAGCCCACACGGCGATATACGCAAAGCTCAAATACTTAAAATCGTCACGACGACAGAAGCCAATAAGTTAGCGTCGGCAGCAAAAAAAGGGGCTGTCAGCTGGAGAGAGACCCTAGCGGGAGGATGTACCAAGCGGGGGCATTGCTCATTGGGCGGTGCAGATACGCTTGTACATTGTGGTGGTGGACATGGCAAAGGGGCATGCACAGATGCGCTGTACGATCAGGATCGAATACCGCAGCTAATGGAGCTACATGACTTCATCGACGATAGATTGGCTGAAGTTCCGAGAGGCTCTCCATACCATAACTCTTTGGAGCTTCAACGAGTTGCCGTTATCAACATATTAGACACATTGAGGATCTCCAAAAATGGGTAAAGCAGAACTTGCTTTCAGGGAAGCTTTTGAACGGCTAAAGAAAGATGAACCACTGAGGGTGCCAAAAGGCTCTATACTTTCACAAAACTTAGTTGCAAAAGAAGCTGGCACAGATCCGACGGCATTGAAGAAAGCTAGATACCCCGAACTGGTCATAGAGATCCAATCCTGGGTGGCTCACCATGCGGCTCCGGCAGCGCCTTCGCTCCGCCAGGCAGCATTGAAGCAAAGAGAAAAGAATAGAACACTTCGAGAACAGATTGCGGACCTGAAAATTCAGCGCGATATCGTTTGTTCAAAGCTCGTAGAGGCCGATGCAAAAATCTTAGAGCTTACTCTCGAACTGGAAAAACTCAGATCCTCACCGCTTCCTAGCAACGTCACAAGGCTGCGGTAGCTATTACCCATGGAGGTCAAAAATTTCCCACAGACCATGGACAGGAAGAAGGACACTGCAGACCGCGGCAAAGTGTCCATACCTTACTTACAAGCCGGTGGATCGCAAAATTTGCTATGCCGCTGCCCCGTCAAGTCCATTCTTGCTGATCGGTGGTTGCGTCCAACTCGGCCATTGCGCGGCGCAATGACGACCGGCACAGAGCGGCTAAGAGCTGGCCGTCGGAAGAAGCCAACTGCCGGACAGGCACCTACCCTGAATGGTGTGCGAGCTCATTGCGTACGCGCTCGAAAAGTGACTCAAGGTCTGTCTCAGGATCCAAAACCATGAAGGTTTCGACCAATAGGCTAAGCGGATGAACCTCTAATCTTCCTGCAAGCTCTGCCACTTTTTCAATGGTTACATTTTTAATCCCTCGTTCGAGCATGCTGATGTACGTTCTGCTGCTGACTTCACCGAAATCTTCCTGGGTCAGACGTTGACGGAGACGCGTGCTTCGTAATGCAGAGCCAAAGGCTTCCTTCAATTCCATCATCGTTCCCTACAAAAGGTACGATGAAGCCTTTGTGAGCCCTATAGCGCTACAAACTATAGTGTTCATTTGCCCTTGGCAGTATCCTACTCCCCCTTGCAAGCCAATCCTCCAATCGACGTCCACGCTCTCTGACGCCGACTGGTACTGCTTGTTAGCGGCGGTTTTCCCTGACTCAGCTTTGGAGCCATTAGTGATTTTTGTTTTTGACCCCGTGCACCACGATGTACGGACTTCGAGTTATTGTGAGATCGAGGGTCTCTGTTTTATCGTAACAATCATCTGCATTCAGACGGGGCACGAGCGCGCAGCGGTAGTCGAGTGTGCATATGAGCTACGGAATTACTTGCTCACCGCGAAGAATGTTTCAATCAAGCACATACAGCTCATGTCCCCACCATCAATCAACGGACATTGTCACTGGGCCCTTGAAGAGCTCGAGCGAATCGTTATTTACAACGGTGTCGAAACCAATCAAAGTGCCGTGGTCTATCAGACTAAAAACACCAGTTACAAACTTGGAGAACTAGACCTTCGTAAGAAAAACACCACTCGACTACTCTATAACACTCGGCTCCTCCATATGCATAATGCAGAGGCCGTCGCTAAACCCCCTGTGAAATCTACGCCAAGGCTATATGCTGACTTATGAAGTCGGTAAAGTTCCCTATAGAATTTCAATAATGTGCACTATCTAATTCTGCGAGTGGATCTACACATCACAAGCTCTGACTCTGTGGTGAGCGACCACCGCCCTAAGAGCGAGCCCAGTTATGACTTATGGTATTGGCCTAGATCTAGACTTTCTGAATTTAGCTCTGTTTTACGCGCGTTGACAATTGGATATTTAGCTTAACAGTTCTTATTAGGGGGATCCCTCTGAACAAACCACAATTTTTTGAAGCTTGTGCAAAATATCCTATCGAGTGCTGGAGTACTCAGTACTATTCCTTCATGCGAAGGCGCGAGCTGATTTTGGCAATGGCTGAGGAAGCGCTTGGTAGCGCTAAGCTTGCCAAAATCTGGTTTACCCAGCCCGCGTATGGTCTTGGCCAGCTTTCACCCTGCAAACTATTGGAAACCCATAGGGGATACGAGAGTGTGAGAGATTTTTTGGTACGACTCGAACATGGTGTCTACACATAACAATCTAACTGCCACTCTGGCCATTTCCCCGTACTTTTCTTCGCTTTTCAGATGCAGGCATATCGCATAGGCCTATCCCGACCTCCTGCAGACCGTCATGGCAGCCATCTGGATAGTGAGCTTTGGGCCGAAGGCCAGTTGAGCGTTATTGATTTTGCCACAATCCTCCATTCAACCTGAGGAGGTAAGAATGTTAGAAATAAAGTTCGCTATCTGAAAAGATAACCCCTTCACTGGTTCGTTGGAGCGCCCGAATGAAAGCTCATACAAAGCACTTGTGGGATGTGGTTATCATCGGCGGTGGGCAAGCAGCCTTGGCAGCGGCGTATTTTTTACGTCGTACTGGGCTGTCGTTTGTCATTCTCGACGCCGAGCAGGGACCCGGCGGGGCTTGGCGTCACGGCTGGAACTCCCTGCGATTGTTCTCCCCGGCCACTTGGAGCTCCATTCCTGGCTGGATGATGCCTCCGGTGCAGGATGGCTATCCCGCTCGCGAGCATGTCATCGATTACCTGACTCAGTATGAAGCACGCTATCAGTTCCCCATCGAGCGGCCGGTGCGAGTCAACTCAGTCGAGCGAATCGCCGACGCTTTACGCGTGCGTTCGGAGCAGGGTCAATGGGATGCCAAAGCCGTGATCAGTGCTACGGGCACCTGGAGCAACCCCAATATTCCCATGTACCCCGGTGCCGAGTTATTCCGTGGCCAACAGCTGCATTCCGCCTACTATGTTGAACCACAGGCCTTCTCGGGTAAGCGTGTGCTGGTAGTCGGTGGCGGTAACTCCGGAGCACAGGTTCTCGCTGAAGTTTCCAAGGTGGCGGACGCGACCTGGGTTACACCAACTGATCCGCTTTTCCTGCCTGACGATGTGGATGGTCGTGTGCTGTTCGAGAGGGCCACAGAACGCTGGAAAGCCCAGATGGAAGGGCGTGTCATTGATCAGCCCGTAGGCGGATTGGGTGATGTCGTTATGGTGCCGCCAGTGGTCGAAGCGCGTGAACGCGGTGTACTGCATTCTGTACGTCCATTCGTGCGTTTCACATCTAATGGTGTGGTCTGGGCCGATGGGACGGAGACGGTAGTCGACGCGGTGATCTGGTGCACCGGATTCAAACCGGCGTTGGGGCACCTGGCCAGTCTTGGAGTGGTTACCGAGGATGGGCGCGTGGCGGTCGAGGGGACTCGTGCTGTGAGCGAGCCGAGGCTATGGCTGGTGGGCTATGGCGAGTGGACGGGATCGGCGTCAGCGACTTTGATCGGGGTGACCCGTACAGCCCGCAGCACTGTTGCTGAAATCGAACAATTACTGGTAAAGGCGGAGGCATGAGAGCCCCCGCCTGATGGTCGTTGGTCAGCTTGGCGGCTGTGTAGTGTCGCCGTGCCGGGGCAAGGCGATTGAGATGAGGGCGGCAGCCAGTACAAAAGCGCTCGATACCCACAAGCAGGCCTCCAGCCCATAGGCCTGGAACACCCAACCTGACAGCAGCGTGCCGACCAAGCGCCCGAGAGCGTTGGACATGTAGTAGAAGCCCACATCCAGAGAGACGCCGTCTTCCTTGGCATAGCTGACAATCAGGTAGCTGTGCAGCGATGAGTTCACGGCGAACAGCACGCCAAACAGCATCAGCCCACCGAGCAGTACCAGCTGAGCCGACCAGCCTGTGCTCAGCCCCAGAGCAATTAATGCGGGTAGCCCGGCCAGCGCGATGGCCCAGATGAAGGCCGCTTGGCCGTCCGGCACATGGCCACGCTTCTTGCCGGTGATGCTGGGGGCAAACGACTGCACGATGCCGTAGCCGATGATCCAAGCGGCAAGAAAGCCGCCGACCAACCAGAAGTCCCAACCAAATGTGGTGCTCAGGTAGACCGGCAGCGCTACGACGAACCAGACGTCGCGAGCGCCAAAGAGAAACAATCGTGCGGCCGAGAGGATGTTGATCGCCCGGCTTTTGGACAGCATGTCGCGGAATTTTGGTTTGGCCTTGGCCTTGCCCAGGTCTTTTTTCAGCAGCAGCAAGCTGCCTATCCAGATCAATGCCAGCACCGCCGCCATGGCCAGCACCGCCATGGAGAAGCCGAGCAGCGCGAGCAGTGCACCGCCGAGGAAGAAGCCCACGCCTTTGAGCGCGTTCTTCGAACCGGTGAGGATGGCTACCCACTTGTAGAGGGTGCCTTGCTGGCTATCTGGCACCAAGAGCTTGATAGAACTCTTGGCACTCATCTTGTTGAGGTCCTTGGCGACGCCGGACAAGGCTTGGGCTGCCATCACCCAAGGCACCGTCAGCCAGGCCGCTGGCACCGTGAGCATCAGCAAGGCCAGGACCTGCATGCCCAGGCCGATGTTCATGGTGCGATTGAGACCCAGGCGGGCGCCGAGGTAGCCGCCCACCAGGTTGGTGATCACGCCGAAAATTTCGTAGAACAGGAACAGCGCGGCGATCTGCAGCGGTGTGTAGCCAAGTGTATGGAAGTGCAAAACCACCAACATGCGCAACGCGCCGTCGGTGAGGGTGAAGGCCCAGTAATTGCCGGTAACCAGCAGGTACTGACGCACTTCCGTAGACAGGGCTGACAACGCCTTCATGATCGCCGTTTACTCCGCCGTGCCGACCAGTCGGGCCAGCTCCGCTGCACGATTGGCGTAGCCCCACTCGTTGTCGTACCAGGCGTAGATCTTCACCTGAGTGCCGTTGACCACCAGGGTCGACAGCGCATCGATGATCGAAGACCGCGGATCGGTGCGGTAGTCGATGGACACCAGTGGGCGTTCTTCGTAGCCCAGGATGTCCTTCAACGGGCCTTCGGCAGCCGCCTTCAGCAGCGAGTTGACCTCTTCAGCCGTGGTTTCACGGGCCACCTCGAACACGCAGTCGGTCAGCGAGGCGTTGGCCAGCGGTACGCGCACGGCGTGACCATTCAGCTTGCCGCGCAGTTCGGGGAAGATCTCGGCGATCGCTGTAGCCGAACCGGTGGTGGTCGGGATCAGGCTCATGCCCGAGGCACGGGCGCGGCGCAGGTCCTTGTGCGGGGTATCAAGGATGCTCTGGGTATTGGTCAGGTCATGGATGGTGGTGATCGAGCCGTGGCGGATGCCCAGGTTCTCGTGAATCACTTTGACCACCGGGGCCAGGCAGTTGGTGGTGCAGGAAGCGGCGGTGACAATGCGGTGCTGGGCCGGGTCGAACAGGTGCTGGTTTACGCCCATCACCACGTTCAGCGCGCCTTTTTCCTTCACCGGGGCACAGACCACCACGCGTTTGACGCCCTGATCCAGGTAGGCCTGGAGCACGGCTACCGACTTCATCTTGCCGCTGGCCTCGATGACCAGGTCGCAGCCCGACCAGTCGGTGTCGGCGATGGTCTTGTTCGCTGTGACCTTGATGCGTTTGCCATCGATCACCACCGAGTCGCCTTCTGCACCTGCTTCGCGGTGCCAGCGTCCGTGGATCGAGTCGAAGTTGATCAGGTGGGCGTGGGTCTCAGCGTCCCCGGCCGGGTCATTGATCTGTACGAATTCGAATTCCGGCCAGTCCCAGGACGCGCGCAGCGCCAAGCGACCGATACGTCCAAACCCATTGATGCCTACTTTGATTGCCATGTTCTTGTTCTCGAGTCGCGGTTCGCGAGCGGTCAGAGGGTATTGGTGAACTGATTGATGTAGCTGACGTGTGCAGGGTTTTGAATCGCTCGCGGGCGCAGGGCCTGAACCTGAGCGATGGCCTCGTGCACAGGAATGCCGCACTCGATCATCAGGCGGGCTGCGAACAAGCCGGTACGGCCCGAGCCACCCTTGCAGTGAATAGCGATCGATTTGCCAGCCATCACCAGCTCTTTTAGGCGCTCCCGATGGGTTTCCCAGGCGGCAGCAAAGGGCTCGCCGGGAGCCTGATCATCCTCCACCGGCAGGTGGAACCATTCGAGGCCCAACAGCTGGCATTCTTCAGGCAGTAGATCGACCTCGTTCTGCAGCAGCTCTTCATCCGGCATCAGGGTTACCAGTGCGCTCGCACCGGCATCGCGCAGTGTCGCCAGAGCCTGGGAGACCGACGTGTCCTTGGTACCAGGGCACGGGGTGAAGATCAGTTGGCCGATCAACTGGGGAGTAGTCAGCACGGAATACGGGTGCAGTTGCATGCTCAAAAGCCTCAGATGGAGCGTTGATTGACGCGCTTCGATAGTTCTTCAGCCGACTCTTTGCGTTCGGAGTAGCGATCGACCATATAGTCGGCGCGATCACGCAGCAGCAGGGTGAATTTCACCAGTTCCTCCATCACGTCGACGACACGGTCGTAGTAGGAAGAAGGCTTCATGCGGCCCGCCTCGTCGAACTCCAGATAGGCCTTCGGCACTGACGATTGGTTAGGGATGGTGAACATGCGCATCCAGCGGCCAAGCACGCGCAGCTGATTGACCACGTTGAACGACTGCGAGCCCCCGCAGACCTGCATCACAGCGAGGGTTTTGCCTTGAGTGGGGCGCACGGCACCCATGCTCAGCGGAATCCAGTCGATCTGCGACTTGAACACGCCGGTCATCGCACCGTGGCGTTCTGGCGAACACCAGACCATGCCTTCCGACCAGAGCACCAGGTCGCGCAGCTCTTTGACCATGGGGTGGTCGTCGGGTACGTCATCCGGCAGCGGCAGGCCCGACGGATTGAAGATCCGCGTCTCGGCACCGAAGTGCTCCAGCAGGCGGGCTGCTTCCTCGGTCAGAAGGCGGCTGAAAGAGCGTTCTCGGGTCGACCCATACAGTAGCAGGATGCGCGGTTTGTGGGTGGACTGCTGCTCGATAGCCAGCTTTTCGGAAGACGGCAGATCGATCAGATCACTGTCGATGTTGGGGATATGGTGTTCGGTCATGATTTCACTCCTGGGACAAGGCACCAGATGGCTGATCGAACCAGCGACGCTTGAGCCACAAGGCAACGCCGACCAGGGAGATCAGTACCGGTACTTCCACCAAAGGCCCGATGACGGTGGCAAATGCTACCGGCGAGGCAAGGCCAAAAGTGGCAATGGCCACGGCAATGGCCAGTTCGAAGTTGTTACTGGCAGCGGTAAATGCCAGCGCGGTGGTGCGTGGGTAGTCGGCCTCCAGCAGCTTGCCCATCCAGAAGCTGATGAAGAACATCACCACGAAGTAGATGGTCAATGGGATGGCGATGCGCAGCACATCCAGAGGCAGTTGCAGCACCATGTCGCCTTTCAGGCTGAACATAGCGACGATGGTCAGCAGCAACGCTACGAGCGTCAGCGGGCTGATCTTCGGAATGAAGCGCTCCTCGTACCACGCGGAGCCCTTACGGCTGATCAGGATCTTGCGGGTCAGGAAGCCAGCCAGGAATGGGATACCCAGATAGATCAGTACCGATTGGGCAATTTCGATGAAGCTGGTTTCGATGATGCTACCTTCGAGGCCGAACAGCGGCGGCAGAAGGCCCAGGAAGATCCAGGCATACACGCTGAAGAACAGAATTTGGAAGATGCTGTTGAAGGCGACTAAGCCCGCAACGTACTGGTTGTTGCCGCCCGCGATCTGGTTCCACACCAGCACCATGGCGATGCAGCGTGCCAAGCCGATGAGGATCAGGCCGGTCATGTACTCGGGCTTGTCGGAGAGGAAAACGACAGCCAGCCCGAACATCAGCACCGGGCCAATCACCCAGTTCTGAATCAGCGACAAAGCGAGGATGCGCTTGTCTTTGAAGACCTGTGGCAGTTCCTCATATTTCACCTTCGCCAATGGCGGGTACATCATGACGATCAGGCCAATGGCAATGGGGATGTTTGTCGAGCCAACCGACAGGCTGTTCAGCCATGTAGGCAGTCCCTGGAAGAGACTGCCGAGGCCAATGCCAAGGCCCATGGCCAAAAAGATCCAGACCGTTAGGTAGCGATCGAGGAATGAAAGGCGGCTCTTGCTCATGGTGAATCTCCCTTAACGTCAGAGCGTTCCGATGCGTGCCAGCTCGGCCTTGAGCTGGGCGGCATCCAGTTGTTCGAAAGGCAATGCGAGAAATGCCGTAATGCGGCGCTTGATGTGTTCAAGCGTGGCGTCGAAAGCCTCATCCAGTTCGGCGGCGCTACCTTGCAGGTCCGACGGATCGGAAAGCCCCCAATGAGCTTTTACTGCCGGCCCGAAGAACACGGGGCATGCTTCGCCAGCGGCCTTGTCGCAGACGGTGATGACAAAGTCCGGGGCAAGCTCGGCGTGTGAGTCACTGGACTTGCTGCTGAGACCATCGGTGGAAATACCGGCGCGCTGCAACGCAGCGATGGACAACGGATGCACCTCGCCCTTGGGCTGGCTTCCGGCGCTGAAGGCCTTCATACCGGTCGGGGCCAAGTGATTGAACACGGCTTCGGACAGGATGCTGCGGCAGCTATTGGCGGTGCAGAGGAACAGAACTTTCATCGGCTTTTCTCGGCAGTGATCAGCAGCAGGAGGCCACGCGCTGTGGGCGGTCACCCATGGTGTCCAGTCGTTTGGAGCTGGTGCTCAGCCATTCGCGATTGGCCTCCAGCGTCGTTGTCAGGACCTCGCGTACCCAGGCGGGCAGCTGGGGATGTAGCCGGTAGTAAACCCACTGACCCTGCCGGCGGTCTTCCAGCAGGTCACACGTGCGCAATTGCGCTAGGTGGCGGGAAACCTTGGGCTGGCTTTCTTCCAGCGCACAGGTCAGCTCACAGACGCAGAGCTCCTCCTCGCGAGCGATCAGCAACATCATCCGAATGCGGGTCTCGTCGGCGAGGCATTTGAAAACCTTGGTAGGGGTCAGCGAGTCAGTCATAGCGGTTCTCAGTGTTTGGTTTTCACGAGGACGAACATCTTGATGCGCTCATGAATCTCGTGGAGCGTGTGGCGGAAGGCGTCGTGTTTGTCGCTGGTGACAGGGTCTTCGAAGCTCCATACCAGCTGCTCGCCAAAAGCCGGAAGCGCTTGGCATTCCTGGGCGGCCTTGTCACATAGGGTAATGACGTAGTCGAAGTATTCACCGGCGAACTCGTCGATGGATTTGCTACGCAGGGCGCTGGAGTTGATGGCGAGGTGCTCAAGGGCGGCATAGGTTCGCGGGTCGACTTCGCCAGGCTGAGTACCTGCGCTGAAAGCCTCGAAGCGCACAGGGTCTGTGTGTCGGAGCAATGCTTCGGCGAGCTGGGAGCGAGCAGCGTTTGCGGTGCAAACAAACAGGACGCGGATCTTGCCAGTCATCACTAGGTACTCTGCGCGTATATGGTTTTCCGAATATACGCTTTTCCGAATGTATCGCAAGCTTGTGATGATGGGTGGCTTTACATGTGCGTCTTCATGCACATATATTGCTCTCATGACGACTACCGATAATCTCCGCGCCCAAGCTATCGATGCTGCCATCGAGTCGCTGGATGAAGCCTTCTTCAAAGCTCTCTGCGAACCCTCTAGGGTCGCGGTGTTCAAGCGCGTGATTCAGTTAGGGAGGGCGGATGTCGGCGAAATCGCCAAAGCCTTGCCGCAGGAGCGCTCTGTGATTTCAAGGCACTTGCAGGTGCTGCACGACGCTCACATCGTGAAAGCCACCAAAGTGGGCAGACAGGTTTTCTACGAAGTGAATGGGGGGGCGATCGTCGAGCGTTTGGAGGGCCTCCTCCAGCGAACCAAGGGTCTGGTTTCGCTGTGCTGCCCGTAGCTAGGCTTTTTTTCTCTTGATATATGCATGAGTGTGCACATATGAATGAATTGAGTCGTACTTTGGATGTGGTTGTCATTGGGGGAGGCCAAGCAGGTTTGGCGTTTGGTTGGCACTTACAGCAACACGGCTTGGATTTTCTCATCATCGATGAGCAGACACGCCCAGGCGGAAACTGGCGTAACTACTACGACAGCTTGCAGTTGTTCTCCCCGGCTGAATACTCAGCGCTGCCAGGACTGCCGTTTCCTGGTGATCCCAAAAGCTATCCGCTACGGGACGAGGTGGTGAAGTACCTTGAGGCCTATGCTGGCGAGTTTCGACTGCCTTTTCAGGGCGGAACCCGAGTGATGGGCGTAGCGCAGAAGGAAAAGGTATTTGAGGTTCGCTGCGACACCGGAGCGACCTTCTGCGCGCGTTCTGTGGTCGTAGCATCGGGAGGATTTAGCCGTCCGTTTACGCCCAGTATTCTAGGGCTGGAGAGCTTTTCAGGGACTTGCCTGCACAGCTCGGCTTATCGAACGCCAGAGCCCTTTGCTGGCCAGCGCGTTGTAGTGGTTGGAGCTGCGAACTCAGCTGTTCAGATCGCCTATGAGCTTGCAGGCGTCGCAGAGGTAGTGCTGGCTACTCGCGAGAAAATCCGTTTCTTCCCGCAGCGAATCCTCGGGCTCGACTTTCATGCCTGGCTGAAATTCACCAAGTTGGAGCAAACGCGATGGTTGAGTGACCAGAGCACGCCCGTACTCGACACCGGCAAATACCGGAACGCCCTAGACACCGGCCGATTCCAGCGCAGGGGCATGTTTCAGCAGGTGCTGCCAGACGGTGTGGTCTGGCCAGACGGAAGCACCACTAAGATCGATGCGCTGATTTTTGCGACAGGCTTCCAGCCAAACCTCGATTTCCTGACAGGCCTCCCGGTTGCAAACCGGAGTGGGCGTGTGGCGCAGCACAATGGTGTGGCCAGCCAGGTGGCCGGCCTGTATTTCGTGGGCTTGCCTAAACAACGGAATTTCGCCTCGGCAACGCTCAGGGGCGTCGGTTCTGACGCGGGTCACATAATGCCTCTACTCCGTCATCACTTGAGTAGAGATTGCCCGCCTAACCAGCGATAAAGAAAAGCAAGGCTGCCTCTATGTAATGGCCTTTTGCATCATTATCATTAACAATCACTGCGGAGGCTCCAGTTATGGCTTTGTGGCATCGGATAATTGCCATTTAGAGCCAAGGTTGATTAATCGTCAATTTAGGAAGCGTGCCAAAACGATTGTTCGCTTATTTTAGATTATGCTTGGAGCAAAAATTGGTCATTGACAATGCCATCGCCATGAAACTAGGAAGCCCGCTGGTAAATCTCGCCTTACTTGAGACATTAAAGTCAGATAAAATTCAAGACGAGATAGATCTTTTTTTGCCTTTCATCGCTGTAACAATTCGTGAAATAGACAAGCCTATAATTGAAAGCGTCGACGTCCAAGTAAAGCTATCCGAATTGTTTGGATTTCGTCCACCTATCTCTGCAATTAAAGTTTTGATGAGCAGGGCTAAACGGCGCGGCCTTCTAGTTAGAGAAAACTCCGCCTTTATTCCAATACACGAAAAAGTACGAGAATGGTCTAATGGTTACGAGGGGAAAAAAGAAGATTTAAATATATCCCTAGATAGCCTAAAGGGTGCGCTTGTACAATTCACATTGGATAGATTCAAAAAAGCGCTACACCTCTCCGAGGCGGAGCAACTAATATTTAGGTTCATAGAGGAAAATGTTTCTGCCGTAATTAGCAAGCGTGCGTACAATAGGGCCGAGCTAAATGAAAGCATAAAAAACACTGACCACATAATTGCTTCTTTTATCAGTCACATACATCGAAAAGAGCCAGTGCTCCTAGACCATTTTGGTCGCTGTGTAAAAGGCATGCTGCTTGCTAATTATTTGTTTTTTGCTGATAAAATTAACAGCAAAAAGACTTTTGAAAAGATGTCGGTTTACCTGGACTCGCCTCTTGTAATCGGCTTGATGGGGTTTAACGGAGCACAAAACAAGCAAGCCAATCAAGAATTCATTGATCTACTGAAATCACTTCAGATTCAAGTATATATTTTTGATCGGACGCTTGACGAAATAGAACGACTGTTATCTGCCTGGAAATCAGATATCGGCCGGAAATTTTATGGTCGATTCAATACTAAGACTTTGGAACTTCTTAGGTCTCAGGGGTTTGATGAAGCTCGCTTGGATACGGAGATAAAAAAATTATCGCGAACCATTGAAGGTTTAGGGATTATAATTAAGTATGGCTTCTCCGCAAAAGAAAGATATCAGTGTAACGAGAAAGAACTGGAAGCTGCAATTGCCAAAAATTTCAAAAAAAACAAGAATTTAGAGCACGACACCATTTGTATTTCACGAGTGCATAACTCGCGGGAAGGGCGATTCATCAAGAGTCTAAGCGAAAGCTATTCAGTATTCGTAACCGGTAACACTGGCCTAGCAAAATTTGCTAATGGTTATTTCAGTAAGATTGAATATCGATCGTCAATTCCTGTTGTGGTATCCGAGCAGTGGATGACAATTATGTTCTGGCTTAAAAGACCTGACATTGCAGGGAGGCTACCAACGGATCAGATCGTCGCCACAGCTTATAGCCTCTTATATACAGATGACAAATTCTGGGACTCATTCATTTCACGAATGGAGGCCATCCAGAAGAGAGGGCTTTTGTCGGAAGAAGATTTTGTGGTGGTGCGTTGGGATTCCGATTTGCTGAGGCTTGTACACGATGTATCAGTCGATGTGGGTGAGGATTTTTCCGAAGATGACGTATTTGAAATAGTTGAAGCGATAAAAGCTAAAAATGAAGAAGAGTCTAAGGCGCTGATTTCTGAGATACAGACAGCTTCTGAGCTTGCACTTCAAAAAGAGAGAGAACAATCGCAGCAAATACTAGAGGCCGAGCGTTCAACAAACAGGCTTCTTTCTGACCGAAATGCCGCACTCGAAAGGAATGTTTCTAAGTTTGCCGGTTATGTATCTAATCTAATATCAGGTACTTTCTGTTTATTCGTGGCCTGCTGTTTTGTTATTGCTACCATACAAGGATTGCCGCCGACAACCATTCCGGAAGAGTGGAAGCTGAGTTTCATACCCACTGCATTTCCTAGAATAGTATTGCTCGTGACGGCTATCTGGGGCGTGGCTAGTTGGTTTTTCGGTCTTGATGTGCTCAAAATGCACAAAAAGTTAAAAAAATGGTTAACGTCTAAGATATTGAGTTTTTTCACAACTTGAGGCGCTCGTGAGGTTGGCCGGTCTAAGAACACAGTGACAAAGCGCACTAGCCAAATCCAATACAGTAGGTGATCAGGTCGAATGCAAACGGGTGGTCGAGCGGAGTGAAAATTCGCATCTGTTCAGTTCCACCCTGCCAGATCTGACCTCTGGCAGGGTGACGGCCTGACGCGTTGCAAGAATCCCTATGCGCGGTTCGCCGGCGTGCAACAGCTCGCCTTCTGAACCGGAGCCTCTGGCAGTGGTTCTTGCGATCCACAGCAGCTGGTATGTGTAGGTGTTACAGGTGCGCAATAGCTGGAGGTTTCTTCCTGCGCTTCAAATTGGAGGCTGCAGACGCCGGTTTCGGGCAGTTCCAGCTCGACCCGTCTCGCAGCATCCCAGTCTCCAGCAAGCCCCGCGGCTACAGAGCGAACTTGTTCATACCCCGTGAGCATCAGGAATGTTGGGGCACGACCGTAGCTCTTCATCCCTACGATAAAAATGCCTTCGTCAGGATGGGACAACTCGTCGATGCCATGCGGGCGAACGGTGCCGCAGCTGTGTTCGTTTGGATCGATCAACGGTGCCAACTGAGCCGGGCTTTGAGTAGCTGGGTCGATTGCCAGCCGCAGTTCGCTCAGGAGCTGCAGATTGGGGCGGAAGCCTGTGGCGACGATGATCTCGTCCGCTGCTGGCAGCGGCTGGCCATTGCTATGCACAACGACTCCCTCGTCAGTCGACTCAATCTGGCTGATCGAAACGTCTTGGTAGAGCGTGATCTTCCCTTGTTCGAGCAGTGCACGGATTCGCAGGCCCAGGTTACCTCGCTCTGCCAGCTTGTCGTTGGCACCTCCGCCCAGAATTTTTTCCAGGGAATGCCCGCGGATTGCCCAGTACACCTTGGTGTCCGGCAGTTGAGCCAGATCCTGTAGAGCATTGAAGGCTGAGTGCCCACCGCCTACGACCAAAACCCGGCGACCTTGATAGCGCGCCCGCGCGCTGCCGCTCACATCGGGAAGGCCATAGGCAATGTGTGCTTTCGCGTTCAGTTCGCCCAGTGCTGGAATGCCAGAGGCTCCCATCCAGTTTGGGGTTTCATACGTACCCGAGGCATCAATCACTGCGCGAGCCTGGATGTCTCGCTCGCCGTTTGGTCCTTTGACGCGCACCAGGAAGGGGGCGGCATCGCGACCTTTAGTCTTCTGTACATCCGCGCCGGCCTTGGTTACTGCATGTACGCGAGTGTTCAGGTGGAGGCGATCCCTAATTACAGGTAGCTCGGCCAGCGGAAGGAGGTAACGGTCCAGTAACTCACGACCAGTGGGGTATGTACCGGCGTCGGGAGCTTGCCAGCCGCTAGTGGCCAGAAGCTTTGCTGCCTCCTTGTCCACGTTGTACTCCCAGGGCGAGAACATGCTGACGTGTCCCCATTGGCTGATGCTTTCTCCGGCTTGGTTGCCCGCTTCAAAAATCAGAGGATTCATGTCACGTGCCAGCAGGTGCGCAGCAGCGGCCAGGCCCACGGGGCCAGCGCCGATAATTACGATGGGAAGGTCAGATTGGCTCATGCTCGTTCTCCTGTGTCAGGTTGATTTGAGGGAAAAACTCGTTCAACGATGGCGCAGTCCAGCCAGCGTCCTTCAAGGCAGGCGTGTTTCTCGTAGATACCAACCTTCCTGAATCCACAGGATTGGCAGAGGGCCAAGCTCGCTTCGTTGAACGTGAAAATGCGAGAGAGGACTTTCCAGAAGCCGCGTGCCTCTGCTTCGCGCAGTAATGCGTTCAGTAACGCCTTGCCTATGCCGCGCCCGCGGGCATCGCGTCGCAGGTAGATTGAGAAGTCGGCAATCCCGTCATAGCAGGACCGCGCGCGATAGCTGCTCAGGTTCGCCCAGGCCACCACTGCACCGTCGAGCTCCACGACCAGCACCGGATGGCGAGACATATCGGCAACCCAGGGCAGTACATCCTTGGCGGTGCGCGGTTGAGTCTCAAAGGTGGAGCTACGGTCTTCGATTCCCTGGTTGTAAATGTCGGCAATGGCCTGAACATCACCGAGCTGAGCGAGGCGGATATGCATCTGGCTTCCTTTTAAGTTGGCAGTAACAACAATATTGGTAAAAAAAGGGGTTTCCCCCTTCATTTCTCGTGCGGCTGGGCTGGGCAACATTCGTTAGCCAAGCCACAACGGACCTCGGCGGCACGGGTCAACTGACGCAAGAGCGTCAGTGCTCCCTGGCGTACCTCCGGTGCCATGCTGCTGATCATTGCCTTCTCTTCGGCGATCAGGTCAGCGCGAATACGCTCATACAGGTCGGCGCCGGCTTCAGTGGCCTGGACGCGGACAGCCCGACGATCTTCCGGATCTTCCACGCGAGAGACGTAACCTTTTCGCTCCAGCGTATCGACGACACGGCTGGCAGTGCTCTTGTCCAGGAACATCTCTTCGGCCAGCGCCTGGAGGCGCAGCGCTCCCTGCTTCACCAACGTTTCAACGGCGTAGCACTGGGTGACGGAAACGTCGTAGCAGCAGATGCGGTCGCGATCCCTGAATTGGTAGACCCGCACCAACTGGTTCACCGCTTCATACAGGGCTTCCGCATCTTGGCTCAGGTCGTCATTAAGCTTGCTGGGCATGTCTTTTCCAATTGGTTGTCACTTGCAACAATATGGGCGCCGATTGATTTCGTCAACTCTTCGCCCATCAGATTGACCTCTCCACGCCCAATGGACTATCTTGGTTGTCACTAACAACTATTAAAAATGGACTGCCGTGACTCGACATGAATCGTACCTGCCTGTCAGCGTGAACCGCATACGGCTGGTGCTCGCGTTGGGCATCACCCAAATCTTTGCGTGGGGGTCCACCTTCTACCTACCGGCAGTCCTGGCTGGCCCGATTGCTCGGGACATGGGCTGGTCTCTGTCGTCTGTCGTAGGTGGCCTGTCCTGGGGCATGCTAGTTGCGGGCCTCTGCTCACCTATTGCCGGCCGTTTGATTGATCGGCGTGGAGGGCGTTCTGTACTTGTCTTCAGCTCACTGATGCTGAGTGCAGGGCTCTTGGTAATGTCTGTGGCAAGCAATTTGTGTCTCTACTACCTGGCTTGGTCGTTACTTGGCCTGGCCATGGCCACCGGCTTGTACGATGCGGCATTTGCCACGCTGGGGACGCTTTTGGGAGAACGGGCCCGGGGAGCGATCACGGGGTTGACGTTGATTGGTGGGTTTGCCAGCACCATCGGCTGGCCCGTAATGGCCGCGTTGGAGTCTTGGATCGGCTGGAGAGAAACCTGCTTGGTGTTGGTTTTGGTGCATGTACTGGTCGGCCTGCCGATTCATTGGCTGGCAGTACCGAAGCCGCTCGATGCAGGAAGAGGATCAGCGCCGGAAGCTCAGGTAGCCCTTACGCTGGATCATGGTAGCCGCCGACTATTTTGGCTTCTAGCAGGGCTGCTAACAGTCATTGCCTTCGTGATGGCCAGCCTATCTGTCCACCTGCTGACCTCCCTCCAGCAACTGGGGCTTCCTATCGTCACGGTGTTGGCGGTCGGAATGGTCATTGGACCCGCCCAGGTGGTTGCCAGGGTGCTGGAGTTTTCTATCGCGCGGCACCTTCATCCGACCTGGTCGGCTCGCGTCGGCGTTCTTGTGAGCCTCCTTGGCATTTGCCTGTTCATCCCGGGCGTGCCGTGGCTGGCATTCGTCGCTGCAGCGCTTTACGGCGCGGGTAATGGGATTCTCACCATCGCCAGAGGAACACTACCTCTGGCGCTTTTTGGTGCGGAGGGGTATGGGGCTCGGATGGGGGCTCTAGCGCGGCCGATGCTTCTAGCGCAGGCTGCCGGACCATTTGCTGCGGCATTCGTATTGAGTGGTCGAGGTGCATCAATGATGCTTGTGCTGATGGCGATGATGGTAGGTGTGGCGTTGTGTAGCAGCCTAAGGTTGCCCACGGAACCTGTTCATGAGTAACGCTAGGAGTGCCTGTCAAATGTCCGCTTTTGGCGAAAGCAGTCGCTCATGACTTACCGCCCTCGACTCAGAAAGTGGAGCTCAAAAGAATCAGGCTTGAGCTCAGAGGTAGCGGCGATTAAACCTGAGCGTATGACGTTCAAGGCCACCTGATTACCAGAGGGCGGGGAACAGGAACTCGATTGAATGTCGGGAGAGGCTTAGAGAAACCAACTTGAGTCCCCCCCATTTGATCAACCCCTCGTCGGCCATCTGCGAAAGAAGGGTTTGGGTTGTACTTTCATTTAAGCCTAATTTGGTTTGGATAGCGCCGAACGACTGATCACCGTGGTGCAGCAAATCCTTGTAGATTTCGCAAGCTTTGATCCTGAACTCCGGCACCACCTCACTTTTTATGGCGTAGAACGCTTCCTGATGGCGCTGTTGGAAGTAGGTGTCGATTCGCTGATTCAGCAGCCGGGCTTCTAGTATGGAATTGAAATAATTCACCTGATCAAGAGCGGTCTCGACGAAGTAGCGGGTGAATTTCAGCAACCCGGAATCGGAGAGTTCGCCACGTCCGTCGAGATCGCCTTTACGTACATGGTCAGCAGCATTGAGCGCTGCATAGTACGCTTCGGCGTTGCGGCCGAAGCCACGAGACATTGACCACAGGTCTGAGCCAACCAGACCACCGGACTTGAGATATTGGTCGGTGAATAGGCGACCTGCGCGGCCATTACCATCCATGAACGGGTGAATCCACATCAACCTGTGATGCGCAGCGGCAGCAGCCAGAATTGGTGAGATGCCGTGGTGCCGGTCTACCCGGTACGCGATTTCGAACCAATTCATGTAGGACAGAAGTTTCTCGGCAGTAGGCGGGATGTGCTTGCCGACCCTGACACCCCGATCCCTGAACTGTCCCGGGACCATACGGATGCTCTCGCCCTCATCGTTGACTTTAATGTCCAGATGCACGTCGGAGATGCCTTTGTAAAGTTCCCGGTGCATACGCGCAACTGCGTCCTTGGTGCAGATTAGCGAATCAGCGATCGAGTCATCTGCCAGGCGCTTCTGCGCTTCAATATGGCATTTAATCTCCTCTAAATCTTTTGAGGCTTTGACGCCGGTTAACACCTCATGGGGGCGTAACACGTCTGCGGGTAGCGCGGAGTTGCCCTCAATTTTGTTGCTGTAATACGAATTCACTTTGTAAAGCTGCTCCATCAGGGGGAGCCTTAGCGATGGGAGGACGTTCATGCGAAGCGCTGCGTCGAGCCGCATGACCTCAACGACCGCATCCTGTAGGTCGCCAGGGATTCGGTCTTGAGTGATGAGGGGGGTAAGTGCCATTTGCCGGATTATTACTTTGCCGTGAGCCTAGACTTTGTTCGAAAGTGAGGTCGCAGGCTTTGTGAATAGCACGGATGGGGGGCTCACATACCAGACCTAAAGTCTCGAAATTATGTAGATCCTAATCATTGTGGACTGGCATAGAGTTAGAGTCTACGAATTCGAAAATTGGCCTTGCTTCTGGGTGCTGCAATGGATCAGTAGCTGCTTTCGTCTGTGTCGCTAGGTGAAACGCGACAGCATAAGCGCTAATCGGTATGGATCTTCGGCCAGCGTACCGCTGGTAATTCCGGAGCGCTTCCGAGTGTTGGTAGCTTGCCTTCGCTCAATGATTACTAAGACTGCAGGTCAAATCCGTTGTGATCGGGCGAGTAAGTGGAATGCTGCTCCACAGCAACGTAGTGCAGACAAAATTCATCATTTGAAGAAAAAAAATCTGCGCAGGTATGGACATACCCTTAATGCCTTCAAACCTAGAGAAGTGAAGGCTTACAGAAGATGTCCATACCCTGCTTACAAGCCGGTGGTAAGTCGCTTCGACCTGGCGATTGCCTTGGGCATTCTGGCGGCCAACGCGCAGTTTCCCCTTCAGTTGCTGGACGACGTGGAGTGCCTGGGAGAGCTGGCGTTGTCCGGGGCGATCCGGCCGGTGCAGGGTGTGCTGCCGGCGGCCCTCGCCGCACGGGATGCCGGCCGGGCCCTGGTGGTGCCACGGGAAAACGCTGAAGAAGCGTGCCTGGCCACTGGGTTGGTAGTGTTCGCCGTCAGCCATCTGCTGGAGCTGATCGGGCACTTCAACGGCCAGGCGCCGATCACACCCTATGCCGCCAACGGCCTGCTGCTACAGGTGCGCCCCTACCCCGACCTCAATGAAGTGCAAGGCCAGGTGGCGGCCAAGCGCGCACTGCTGGTGGCCGCCGCGGGCGCTCACAATCTGTTGTTCAGTGGTCCGCCCGGTACCGGCAAGACCCTGCTCGCCAGCCGCCTGCCCGGCCTGTTGCCACCGCTGGATGAACGCGAAGCACTGGAGGTGGCGGCGATTCAGTCGGTGGCCAGCCATGTGCCATTGAGCAACTGGCCGCAACGCCCGTTCAGGCACCCGCACCACTCGGCTTCCGGGGCGGCGCTGGTGGGGGGCGGCAGCCGTCCGCAACCCGGGGAGATCACCCTCGCCCATCACGGTGTGCTGTTCCTGGATGAGTTGCCGGAATTTGAACGAAGGGTGCTGGAAGTATTGCGCGAGCCGCTGGAGTCCGGGGAAATCGTCATCGCCCGGGCCAAGGACAAAATCCGCTTCCCGGCGCGCTTTCAACTGGTCGCGGCGATGAATCCCTGCCCCTGTGGATATCTCGGTGACCCCACCGGACGCTGCCGCTGCGGCAGCGATCAGATCCAGCGTTATCGCAACAAGCTCTCCGGCCCCTTGCTTGACAGGATCGACTTGCACCTGACCGTCGCCCGCGAAGCCACTGCCCTGTGCCCCGTCGGCAACAATGGCGAAAGCAGCGCTGCCATCGCCGCCTTGGTCGCCGACGCTCGGGCGATCCAGCAACAGCGCCAGGGCTGCGCTAATGCCTTTCTCGACCTGCCAGGCCTGCGCCAGCATTGCGAGTTATCCACAGCCGACCAGCATTGGCTGGAGAGTGCTTGTGAACGCCTCACCCTGTCGTTGCGTGCGGCCCACCGCCTGCTGAAGGTTGCCCGCACGCTGGCAGACCTCGGACAGGCTTCGCACATCCGTCGCGAGCACTTGGCGGAGGCACTTCAGTATCGTCCGGCAACCCCCTGAGGCCTGCACAGAATTATTTCAACACTGTAATTATTTCAACATTGAAATAATTACACGCCAATAGTTTATTAATTCATCGCGGTAAATACAAGCGCGCCTTGTCGACTTGCGCCGTTAATTATGATCCCTATAATGGCCCGCACTTTTCACAACGCGCGATGTGTTTCATGAGCTACTATTTTCGATTAAAAAATAGCGCCCTTGTGGAGTTTGATCCTGATCGCTACACGCTATTAATCAACACATTACAAAGCCCGCCAGAGGAAATAACCCTGGCCCGCGCAGATGCGCGGATTCTCGAGCTGCTACTGCTTGAACCCGGGGCCATTTGCTCGCGCGAGGCCATCATGGCGTTCGCCTGGGATGATCGTGTCGTCTCGGCAGGCAGCCTCAACCAGTCCATCTTCATGCTCAGGAACATCCTCGGCGACAGCAAGGATCACGACCTGCTGATCACCGTGCCGCGACGCGGCTACCGCTTCAACAGCGACCACCTGGTGTCTCCTGTCGTCGACGCAGAGCAACCCGTCGGGCAGTCGATAATCGAGCCCCCTTCCATTACCCGCGTTCACCTCACACCGCCAATTGAGAAACAACGCCTGGGCATCGCGGTGCGGCTTGGCTATCTGGCGGTGACAGTATTTGCGCTGTTCACCCTGTGGCAACTGTACACCGGGTACGAACTACCGCATGACCTGCAAGTTGCAGAGATCAAACAAGGCGCATTATCAATTACCGCTGTCGGCAAAAGCAAACAAGAAGTAGATGCACTCAAGGCTGATGTTCTAAGTTCAGGTATTGCCACAGATCATTTGCGCGGCGAAGTGTTTATCAGCCGTACCGGTTCACGCACCAACCTTTCCTGCATTCAGAAAACCGGAGATGCCTACAACCTGGAGTTCTCCTTCCGCGAAGAGCGACTTATCAGCATGTTTGAAAAGTGTTTAGGGAGTTGATGATGAACAATCATCGCGCGGCATGGCGACATGCGCTGATTATCACGGTGATCTTCTCGGCCTGCCTGGCCGCGTTGTTCATGACCCGCTCCGTGCCCTACGAAAACAGCCAGCCTTATCGATCCGAAGGGCATCACTTCATGGGCCGCGACGTTCTGGACTTCAAGGAACGGCTGACGATCAGTGAACCCAGCGCCGTCATCAGCATGCTTGAACGCCTGGGCGACAAAGAACGGCACACTGCCGTGGGCGCCTCACTGGTAGAGGCCTCGCGCTGGCGAATAAAGATCAAGGTCGAGGATATCCAGGCCAGCAGCGAGGAACAGCTGTTCGACGTCAGTCGCAATTCGGAGCTGCTTTTTTCCCGCCAGTATTTCCGCCTGGGCTCCATTTTGAACCTGGCCGTCATCCCTACCCGCGGTGACGCGCTGTGCTACTACATCCTTGAGCTGGACCGCCTGCGCTGCATGAACGACTGATGATCTGCGGCACCCGCAGGCCACAAATGACAATTTTTGATTCCTGTTTTCTTCACCAACGGCCCAGATTGGGGAGAGGCCAGTCACCTCGATGTGACGTCAACAGGAATCAACATGCCGCTCAAACAACTCTCTGTATTTTTGCTCTCGCTAACCTTGTTCGGCTGCTCGATGGCACCCAGCATCGACACCGAACTAACCGCTACGGAACAAGCCGGCAACTCATCATTACAGGTCATCGAACACGATGACAAAACGGTAGCCTGGAAGCGCTCCGCGGCACCGTTCTCTGCACAACATGAAAAAGTTGTGTACCTCAACTTGCCGAAAACCTTTGCGCTTGAAGGCGATGATCCCCGGTTTGCCAAGTTTGCCGGTGATGCAAACACACTACGTCAGCACTTCCGCCGTCAGCTGGAACAGCAACTGACCGGCGCCGGTTATCGCCTGGTAGACAAGCCTGCGCCAAAGGCACTCTCGCTTAACGTGTCGATTGCCAATATCGAACGCGCACCACGTGATCCCAATGTCACCGAATACATCCCTATCGGCATGCTGGTCGGCCTTTCCCTGCATGCCACCGGGGTGCGCGATGAAACCCTGTATCTGTTCTTCCAGAGTGAAGTCAGCGACAGCCTCACCGGCGAGATGCTTGGCCGGGCCCTGGACCGCGTCAGCGGCAGGAACATCGACCAGTCTGCGGCCCCGGTCGTGGAAGACATCTATCCCGCGCTCGATAGTGCTGCGCAACAGATCCGGGAACGTCTGGACCGCGAGTTCCAGCCGAAGAAACCGGCCTGATCCGGCCATCCTCCCCCACTACTCAAGTACATTGGACGACTGATGAAATTCGCAAAACCGCTTGTAGCTGCCCTGTTCATGTTCAGTACCTTCAACGCCCTGGCCGATGACCGCGGCCTTTACGTCGGCGGCGGCCTGACCCGGGTAGAAATCGATGAGCACCAGATCAGCGACGACGACAATGCCTATAAAGCCTTCGTCGGCTACCGCCTGAACCCTTACCTGGCGTTTGAAGGCGCCTGGGTCGACCTCGGCCAGTTCGACGGCGACGACGGCAACTTCGAGGGCCACTCGGTACAGGCCGCCGCCCACCTCGGCATGCCGATCGGCCAACGTATTCGCCTGTTCGGCAGTGTCGGCGTGCATGCCTGGGATGCAGACCACGACATCGCTGGCGACAGCAATGACCTGGACATGACCTACGGCCTGGGTGTCGAGGTGGACGTGCTGCGCAACCTCGGTGTGCGCCTGGAACAGGAAGTGCTGAAAGTCGGTGACATCGATCTGGACCAGACCAGCGCCAGCGTTTACTTCATGTTCTGATGACATTGCGGCTCCTGCCTCCACAGCGAGCCGCTTTCCCCGCCTCACCCCATGGATCTCGCCGGGCATGCCAGTAGTAATTGCAGCCAACCTGCTCTTTACTAGCAACAGCCCACTGCGCCGAGACCCGCATGTTCGCATTCCTCCAGCATTACCCCTTGCTGATCGGCATTGCCTTGATCGCACTCGACGTGCTGCTCTGGCACCTGATCCCGGTCGAGCGACGCGCCTGGCGTATCGGCCTTAGGGTTGGCATGTTCCTGCTGTTCACCTGGGTGCTGATCAGTGCCGGCGTCAGCCCACTGCAACCGGCGCCCTGGCCCGAGGATGTGTCACGCAACCTGCTGGCGACCGTACTGGGCATCGCCTGGTGGTTGTTCGCCGCACGCGCGGTCACCGTCGTGACAGGCGTGTTCCTGGTGGCGCGCAGCAGCCATACCGGCCGGCTGCTTCAGGATGTGCTGGGAGCAGTGATTTTCCTGGTTGCCATCGTCGCCGCAGCCGCCTATGTGCTGGGCTTGCCGGTCAAGGGCCTGCTGGCGACCTCCGGTGTGATGGCGATTGTCATCGGCCTGGCGCTCCAGAGTACCCTCAGCGACGTGTTCTCCGGGATCGTGCTCAACACCACACGCCCCTATCAGATTGGCGACTCGATCAGTATCGACGGCACGGAAGGCAAGGTCATCGACATCGACTGGCGTGCGACCCGCCTGCTGACCAGCAGCGGCAGCCTGGCGGTGATTCCCAACTCGGTGGCGGCCAAGGCCAAGCTGCTCAATTTCAGCCAGCCCAACGATGTGCACGGTGTGTCGATCAGCGTCGTGGTGCCCGCCAAGGTGCGACCACGGCGCGTCATCGATGCGCTGGAAAAAACTCTGCAGGGCACCCGCAGCCTGTTGAGCACCCCCGCGCCGAAAGTGACGATCAAAACTGCCAGTCTGGAATCAGTCGAGTACGAGGCCAGCGGCTTCGTGGCCAGCATGAACCAGAAGGTCGAAGTGCGTAATCACATGTTCGATCTTGCCCACCGCCACCTCGAGGCCAGCGGTGTGGTCTGGAACGCCGATACCCAGCCCACACAGGCCTGGAACCGCCAACGTGCCCTGCTCGAAGATGTACGGATCTTCCGCTCGCTGAGCAGCGACGAGAAGGACAGCCTCAGCCAGCGCATGACCTCGGTGGAGTACCTGGCGGACCAGGTGATTCTCGGCGTGGGCGACAACTCGGACTTCCTCCTGGTGATCGGCACGGGCGTCGTATCGGCCGCCATTCGTGACGGCGACAAGCTGATCGAGGCCGGACGCATGGGTCCCGGTGAAGTGCTCGGCGTCGAAGGCTTGCTCGATGGCGACAACTCCAGCGCCGAGTTCCGCAGCCTGACCAGCTGTTTACTGTTTCGCATCAACAAGGAAGAAGTGCGCAGCTGCCTGGAGGAGCGCCAGGAGGTAAAAACGGCGCTGACCAAGCTGCAGCGCACCCGTCAGCAATCGAGCCAGTCACTGTTGGAACAGAAACCGGCAGCCATCAAGAAAGGCGGCTTTCTCAGCTGGCTGCACAAGTAGCCGTTACAACAGTCGTTTACAGCACCACCCGCAAGCATTGCCCGGCGTGATACAGCGAGAAGCCGGTTTCGTAGAAACTGGTGCGCAGCGCCGGTGCCGCGACCGGTTTCATGGCCGAGAACGGAATCGGCAGGGCATCGGGGTTGTCCTCCAGCAAGAACTGGGCAAAGGCTTTGCCGATCACCGTGCCGGTGGTATTGCCACGGCCGTTGTAGCCGGTCACGGCCACCAGTCCCGGTGCCGGTTCGAACAGGCGCATCAGGTGGTCCGGGGTGAAGTCGATACAGCCGGTCCAGTGCATTTCCCATTCGATCTTGCCCAGCTCCGGGTAGTAGTGGCTCTGGATGCGATCGGCCCAGCTGCGCACGAACCACGCCGGTTTGTTGTCGACCCGGCCGAGGCTGCCCAGCAGCAGGCGGCCCTGGTCGTCGCGACGGATGCTGCTGAGCACCGTGCGGGTATCCCACGAGCCCTGGCCGTGCGGCAGCACCTTGTCGGCGGCCGCGCCATGCAGCGGCTTTGAAGCCACCTGGTAGTAGTAGCCACGGAAGAACTGCTTCTGCAGGTTGCTCCAGTCGCCTTCGGTGTAGGCGCCAGTGGAGATCACCACCTTGTCGGCGCGCACCGAACCGCGTGCGGTCTTCACCCGCCAGGCGTCGCCGTCGCGCTCAAGGCCTTCGACGCAGGATTGCTGGAACAGCTTGCCGCCCAGGCGCGATACGGCGGCCGCCAGGCCCTGGGTGTAGCCCATGGGGTTGATGGTGCCGGCGCGGTGGTCAAGCAATGCCGCGGAAATTTTGTCAGTACCGCAGTACTCCTGGCACTGGACGCCGGTCAGCAGCTCGACGTCAGCCCCCCGGCGGCGCCACTGTTCGTGACGGGCCTCGAGGTCGGCAATGCCGGTGGCGTTGTGCGCCATGTGCAGGGTGCCTTTGTGTTGGGCCTGGCAGTCGATGCCCAGGCGTTCGATCATGGCGAAGACCTCGCCCGGGGCGTCGCCCAGCACCTTGTTCAGGCGGCTGCCCTGTTTCTGGCCCAGGGTCGCCTCGACATCGTCGGGGCGGATCCAGGTGCCGGCGTTTACCAGGCCGACATTGCGCCCGGAGCCGCCGTGGCCGATCTTCCAGGCCTCCAGCAGAATCACCGACTTGCCCTGTTCCAGCAGGTGGATAGCCGCCGACAGGCCAGTGATGCCACCACCGATGACACACACATCGGCCTTGTGCTCACCGGCCAGAGCCTGGGCGGCGACGGTCGGTTGGCTGACGTGTTCCCACAAGCATTGTTGACGCAGTTCGGACATGACCGGCTCCAGCAATTTGTTCTTGTTTGGGGCTGCTTTTCAGCCCATTCGCGGGCAAGCCCGCTCCCACAGGAGCCGCGGGCAGTGAAGATCCTGTAGGAGCGGGCTTACCCGCGAACCCGGGGCGCTGCCCCCGGCCATGCTGCATCAACCCATCAGTCGAACACGATCCCTTGCGCCAGCGGCAACTCACGCGAGTAGTTCACCGTGTTGGTCTGCCGACGCATGTAGGCTTTCCAGGAGTCGGAGCCCGACTCGCGGCCGCCACCGGTCTCTTTCTCGCCACCGAACGCGCCGCCGATTTCCGCACCGCTGGTGCCGATGTTGACGTTGGCGATACCGCAGTCGCTGCCCGACGCACTCTGGAAGCGCTCGGCTTCACGCAGGTCGGTGGTGAAGATGCACGAGGACAGACCTTGCGGTACGTCGTTGTTCAGGCGCAGGGCCTCTTCGAAGTCGTCGTAGGCCAGCACGTACAGAATCGGCGCGAAGGTCTCGTGACGCACGACAGCGCTCTGGGCCGGCATTTCGGCAATGGCAGGCGACACGTAGTAAGCGTTCGGGTACTGGTCGGCCAGCTGACGCTCGCCACCGAATACCTGGCCGCCTTCGTCGCGGGCCTTGGCCAGGGCGCCTTGCATGGCGTCGAACGACGGCTTGTCGATCAGCGGACCGACCAGGTTGTCCTTGCGTGGATCGCCGATACGCACCTTGGCGTAAGCCGCCTTGACCCGTGCCACCACCTCATCCTTGATCGAGCGGTGGACGATCAGGCGACGTAGCGTGGTGCAACGTTGACCGGCAGTGCCGACAGCGCTGAACAGGATGCCGCGCACGGCCAGGTCCAGGTCTGCACTTGGGGCGAGGATCATGGCGTTGTTGCCACCCAGTTCGAGGATGCTGCGGCCAAAGCGTGCAGCAACCCGCGGGCCGACTTCGCGCCCCATGCGGGTGCTACCGGTGGCGCTGACCAGCGGCACGCGCGGGTCATCCACCAGGGCTTCACCGGCGTCACGATCGCCGATGATCAGCTGGCTCAGGCCTTCAGGCGCATCGCCAAAGGCTTTCAGGGCTTTTTCGAACAGTGCCTGGCACGCCAGGGCAGTGAGTGGCGTTTTCTCGGAAGGCTTCCAGACCACGGCGTTGCCGCACACCAGCGCCAGCGAGGTGTTCCAGGCCCAGACCGCGACCGGGAAGTTGAACGCGCTGATGACCCCGACCACACCCAGCGGGTGCCAGGTTTCACGCATGTGGTGGCCTGGGCGCTCGGAGGCGATGGTCAGGCCGTACAGCTGGCGCGACAGGCCCACGGCGAAGTCGCAGATGTCGATCATTTCCTGCACTTCACCCAGGCCTTCCTGGGTGATCTTGCCGGCTTCGATGGACACCAGCTGGCCGAGGTCGGCCTTGTACTCACGCAGCACTTCACCAAACAGACGAATCAGCTCACCGCGACGTGGCGCCGGCACGTTGCGCCAGGCCTGGAAGGCTTGCTCGGCCTTATCGATCTTGGCCACGACCTGGGCTTTGCTTTCCAGGTGCACCGAGGCAATCGCGCTGCCATCGATAGGGGTGTGAACGGGATGGTTGCCGTGGGTGTAGGCACTGGCCGGGACACCAAGGCGGTCAAGCAGTCCATCAACCATTTTCTTCTCCTGCATGCGATGAGTGGTTGAATTAGTGATCCGGATCAGTATTAATCCGATCACTCTGGCGCAACAAACGACCTTTATTCTGCATATCATTCCGCCAGGTAATGATCTACCCGCTCAGAGACCACTATGTCCAAACGTCTGGTGCCATCGATGGCCGCCCTGCAGTGTTTCGAGGCAGCCGCCCGACACCTGAGCTTCACCCGCGCTGCCGAAGAACTGCACCTGACCCAGAGTGCGGTGAGCAAACAGGTCGCGCAACTGGAAGAAATGCTCCGCCATCACCTGTTCCTGCGTATTCGCCGGCGCCTGCAGCTGACACCTGCTGGCGCCCTTTACCTGGCCGAGGTCAACAAGATTCTCACCCAGGTCGACATGTCCAGCCGTTACATCCTCTCCTACGGCGAGCAGACCGAAGTATTGAAGGTAGCCACTCAGCCAAGTTTTGGTGTGCGCTGGTTGATCCCGCACCTCAAGGGCTTCGGCAAGCGTTACCCCAATATCCACCTGGATATCCGCAACGAGATGGAGCCCTTTGCCTTGCTGCAAGGTAACGCCGATGTGGTGTTCTTTTACGGTCAGGGCACCTGGCCCGGTGCAACCTGCGTCGAGTTGTTCGGTGAGGAGGTGGTGCCGGTCTGCGCCCCCGAACTGCTCCAGGACCGCACCTTGAAAGACGCCAGTGAACTGTCCGAGCTGGTATTGCTGCAAAGCACCTCGCGCCCGGAAGCCTGGCACGAGTGGTTCCTCGAACAGGGTTTGCATTCGGCTCACAGCTACCACGGCCCACGCTTCGACACCTTCTATATGAGCCTGAGCGCCGCCCAGTCAGGTTGCGGGGTGGCCCTGGTGCCGCGTTATCTGGTGGCCCAGGAGCTGGCCGAAGGCAAACTGGTGGTGCCTTGGCAGCACAGCATGCGCAGCACGGGTGCACACTTTCTGGCCTTTGCCGAGCACGCCGCAGAAGTGCCCAAGGTGCGCGCACTGGTCGACTGGATCAGCGACGAGCTAGCCCGCTGACGTTGCGAATTCATGGAATGACTGATCGACTTTTTTTCGCTTGCGGGAGTACTGCATTCCTCGCTTTCATGTAGGGGTGCCCACTTCACCAGGAAGCTTTCGATGCCCGCTCAAGATTTCGTCAGCCCGGACAGCATTCGCGCGCAGTTCTCGGCCGCCATGTCGCTCATGTACAAGCAAGAGGTGCCGCTGTACGGCACGCTGCTGTCACTGGTGAGCGAAATCAACCAGCAGGTCATGACCCGGCAACCGGAGGTCGCCCAGGCGCTGCGCTGGACCGGTGAAATCGAGCGCCTCGACCAGGAACGCCACGGCGCCATCCGCGTAGGTACTGCCGAAGAGCTGGCTACCATCGCCCGGCTGTTCGCGGTCATGGGCATGCAGCCGGTGGGCTATTACGACCTCAGCTCGGCCGGTGTACCGGTACACTCCACCGCCTTCCGCGCCGTTCACGAACAATCACTGCACATCAGCCCGTTCCGGGTGTTCACCTCGCTGTTGCGCCTGGAACTGATCGACAACCCGGCCTTGCGCGAGTTGTCCCGGCAGATCCTCGCCAAGCGGCAGATCTTCACCCCGCGCGCACTGGAGCTGATTCAACAGTTCGAGCGTGAAGGCGGCCTGAGCGCCGACGACGCCGACAGCTTTGTTGCCGAGGCCCTCCACACTTTCCGCTGGCACCACGACGCCACGGTGACGGCCGAGCAGTATCAGCAATTGCATGACCAACACCGTCTGATCGCCGATGTGGTGGCGTTCAAAGGCCCGCACATCAACCACCTGACCCCGCGCACCCTGGACATCGATGCGATCCAGGTAGGCATGCCGGCCAAGGGCATTCCACCCAAGGCCGTGATCGAAGGCCCGCCACCGCGCCGCTGCCCGATCCTGCTGCGTCAGACCAGCTTCAAGGCCTTGCAGGAAAAAGTCGCCTTCAGTGACCAGCAAGGCGCTGCAGGTGGCAGCCACACGGCACGCTTCGGCGAGATCGAACAACGAGGCGCTGCACTGACGCCCAAAGGGCGCCAGCTCTACGACCAACTGCTGGATGCCGCCCGCGAGGCGCTGGGCGGGGTGCAGGCAGACGCCAATGCCGAGCGTTACATGGCGCTGCTCAAGGATAGCTTCCAGGCGTTTCCGGATGACCTCGCGCAGATGCGTGAACAAGGCCTGGCCTACTTCCGCTACTTCCCGACCGAGCGCGGTCTGGCAGCACGCAGCGATTCAGGGCGGCCAACCTCGCTGGAGGGCCTTATCGACGCCGGTCACGTGCATTTCGAAGCGCTGGTGTATGAGGACTTCCTGCCGGTCAGCGCGGCGGGGATCTTCCAGTCCAACCTCGGTGATGAAGCCCAGAGCAACTATGGCAGCAATGCCAACCGTGATGCCTTTGAACAGGCATTGGGCAAGTCGGTGCAGGATGAGCTCGCGCTGTATGCGCAGAGCCAGCAGCGTTCGTTGCAGGCATGTGCCAAGGCCCTTGAGCTGCCTGGCCTGTAGGAGCGAGGCTTGCCCGCGAAGGGGGCGCTACGGTTTGCCTGTTGCATCGCGCCATTGTTCTTCGCCGGCAAGCCTGGCTCCTACAGAGGTTTATGGGGGCTGGCAGCAGCCCCCAGTATTTCTACCTTGGGCAGGTCCATCGCATCGGCCTCGCCCTGCAAAAAATCACTCAACCGCCGCAAGCGCTCGCCACCGGGCCGGGTTTTCGGCCACACCAGGTAATAGTCCAGGCCGCTGGCCACCGCAGTCGGCCACGGCAGGCTCAAGCGGCCCTGGGCCACATCTTCGGCCACCATCAGCAAGTCGCCCATGGACACCCCGTAACCCCGCGCCGCCGCGATCATCCCCAGCTCCAGGGTGTCGAACACCTGCCCGCCCCGGAGCGAAACCTTGTCAGTCAGGCCCATGCGCGCCAGCCAGCTGCGCCAGTCGCGTTTGTCCGGTGTCGGGTGCAGCAGCTCGATCCCGGCCAGACGCTTGGCGTCCCAGGGCCCTTCGGCCAGCAGTTCGGGCGCGCCGACCGGGATCAGCAGTTCGGAAAACAGCCGCGACACTTCCCAGTCCGGCGGAAAGTGCCCATCACCCAGCAGTACCGCGCAATCGAAAGGCTCATGATTGAAATCGACATGGTCGACATCCATCCAGGCGCTGGTCAACTGCACCTCATTGCCTGGCTGCAGGTGACGAAAACGGCTGAGCCGCGCCAGCAGCCAGCGCATGGTCAGGGTCGAGGGGGCTTTCATGCGCAGGATGTCATCCTCGCTGCGCAGCGTATTGCAGGCACGCTCCAGTGCCGCAAAACCTTCGCGCACGCCCGGCAGCAACAGCCGGGCGGCTTCGCTCAGTTGCAGGCTGCGGCCGTTGCGCACGAACAAACGGCAGGCGAAATGCTCTTCCAGCGTACGGATATGACGGCTGACAGCACTCTGGGTAATCGATAACTCATCCCCGGCGCGCGTGAAGGAGCTGTGCCGTGCAGCAGCCTCAAAGGCGCGCAATGCATACAACGGCGGCAAACGGCGGGACATGGACGAATCCTCCAGACGGACTCAAGAGCAATCCACGGCATCATACTGACATGAGTTTTAATCATGCCACTGATCGTTATTATCCTTTTGCGAATAACCGCATAAAGGATGAGAATTTCACGCTTTCCTCAAAGCAGTGCCAGAAAAGGACGATCCAATGCAGGCCGCACCCACTCATGAACTCAAGGCCCTGTTGCGCCTGGCCGGTCCTCTGATCGCCTCGCAGCTGGCGCACATGCTGATGGTGCTGACCGACACCCTGATGATGGCCCGTATCAGCCCTCAAGCCCTGGCCGGTGGCGGCCTGGGGGCGGCAAGCTATTCGTTCGTGTCGATTTTCTGCCTGGGGGTGATTGCCGCAGTCGGCACGCTGGTGGCCATTCGAAAGGGCGCTGGCGACACCGTCGGTGCCACGCGCCTGACCCAGGCCGGGCTGTGGCTGGCCTGGGCCATGGCCCTGGTGGCGGCGCTGGCGCTGTGGAACCTGGAGCCGGTGCTGTTGCTGCTTGGCCAAAGCCCTGAAAACGTCACGGCGGCCGCCCAGTTCCTGTTGTTGCTGCCCTTCGCCCTGCCCGGCTACCTGAGTTTCATGGCCCTGCGCGGCTTTACCAGCGCCATCGGTCGTTCAACACCGGTGATGGTCATCAGCCTGGTCGGCACCGTGGCCAACTTCCTGCTCAACTACGCGCTGATCGAAGGCATGTTCGGCCTGCCGAAGCTGGGTCTGGTCGGTATCGGTCTGGTCACTGCCGTGGTGGCCAACTGCATGGCGGTGGCCATGGCCCTGTACATCCGCTGGCACCCGGCCTATGCGCCCTACCCGATCCGCACAGGCCTGAGCCGGCCGTCGTGGCCGGCCCTGCGTGAACTCTGGCGCCTGGGCCTGCCGATTGGCGGGACCTACACCGTGGAGGTCGGCCTGTTCGCCTTTGCCGCCCTGTGCATGGGTGTACTCGGCAGCACTGAACTGGCAGCGCACCAGATCGCCCTGCAGATTGTCTCCACCGCCTTCATGATCCCTGCCGGGTTGTCCTATGCGGTGACCATGCGTGTCGGCCTCTACTATGGCGCCGGAAACCTGCTGGGCGCGCGGCATGCCGGGCGGGTCGGAATCGGCTTCGGCGCAGCGATGATGCTGATGTTCGCCATCCTGTTCTGGCTGCTGCCAGACCCGCTGGTAGGGCTGTTCCTTGACCATGGTGATCCGGCCTTTGCCGACATTATCCAGCTGGCCGTGAGCCTGTTGATGGTCGCGGCCTGGTTCGAGCTGTTCGACGGTGTGCAAACCATCGCCATGGGCTCGATCCGCGGCCTCAAGGATGCCAAGACCACGTTCCTGGTAGGCCTGTTCTGCTATTGGGTGATCGGTGCACCGGCCGCCTGGTTGCTGGCGTTCACCCTGGGCTTGGGCGCGGTGGGCGTGTGGTGGGGCCTGGCGTTGGGCCTGGCCTGTGCGGCGGTGAGCCTGACGCTGGCGTTCGAGTGGCGGATGAAGCGGATGCTGGGGCGGGCCAACGGTGCGAAGAAGGCCGCCGCGACAATGGCCTGAGCAATGCGTGGGCGCGGGTTTGTCCGCGCCCACATGTCTTACATCGCTACCGACTGCGGCGCCGAACCGGTCAGCAAAAATGCCATCAACTCATCAATCGGCAATGGCCGGCTGATCAGAAAGCCCTGTACCTGATCACAGTTGAAACTGCGCAACAGGTCCATCTGCTCCAGCGACTCGACGCCTTCGGCGACCACCTCAAGGTTGAGGTTGTGCGCCAGGTTGATCATGGCATGCACCAGCTTGCGGTTTTCTTCGCGCTGTTCCATACCGCCGACAAAGCTGCGATCCACTTTGAGCAAGGTGATCGGCAGGCTGTTGAGGTGGACGAACGACGAAAAGCCGGTGCCAAAGTCGTCGAGGGAAAACCGTACGCCCAGGCGCCCGAGGGCGTCCATGGTCTGCTGTACCAGGTCGTTGCGGCGCATCACCGCCGTTTCCGTCAGCTCAAACTCCAGCCAGCGGGCATCGACCCCGTGCTCGATGATCAGCCGGCTCAGGGTAGCGAGCAGCTGGCTGTCCTGAAACTGGCGAAACGACAGGTTCACCGCCATGTGCAACGGCGCCAGGCCCTGCTCGCGCAGTGCCTGCATGTCCCGCAATGCGCGCGAAATCACCCAGTAGCCCAAGGGCACGATCAGCCCGCTCTGCTCGGCCAGGGGCACGAACTCGCTGGGCGGCAACAAACCTCGCTCGGCGTGGCGCCAGCGCACCAGTGCCTCCAGGCCGACGATGCGTCCATCGGCCATGTTCAACCGCGGCTGGTAATGCAGTTCCAGCTCGTCGCGGCGCAGTGCCCGGCGCAGTTCGCTTTCCAGGTCGGCCAGGCTGCGCGCGTTGCGGTTGATCCGCTCGTTGAAGATGTGAAAGGTACAGCCTTGGGTGCCCTTGGCCTGTTGCATGGCAATGTGCGCATGCCACATCAACGGGTCTGCCCCGCCCTGGGCGCGGGCATGGGCAATACCCAGGCTGCAGCCGATCAGCAGGCTCTCGCCGTCTACCCAGTAGGGTTCGGCCAGGGCTTCGGTAATGCGTTCGGCCATCCACTCGGCACGTTGCGGCTCGCGGCGGGTGTCGATCAGCAAGGCAAATTCATCGCTGCCCAGGCGGGCAACCTGGTCGCCGGCCTCCAGCTGGCTTTTCAGCCGCCCGACCACCTGCAGGATCAACCGGTCGCCGGCCTGATGGCCGAGGGCGTCGTTGGCGTGACGAAAGTTGTCCAGGTCCAGATGCCCAAGCGCCACACCCCGGCCCTCATTGTCGGCCAGGCGTGCGGCCAGCAGGGTCTGAAAGCCCTGGCGGTTGGCAATGCCAGTCAACGGGTCCTGTTCGGCCAGACGCTGCAGGGTGGCTTCCAGCACCCCACGCTCACGCACATGGCGCAGGCTGCGGCGCAAGGTATCGACATTCAGATGGTCACGTACCAGCCAGTCACTGACACCCGGCGGCGGCACCTGGGGCTCGTGCTCGAGCAGCAGCACCATCGGCAGAATGCAGCGCCCGGGCGCAGGCTGCAGCGCAGGCGTCGACAACACCAATGCGTTGCGATCATTGGCAAACAGGCTGTCGACAGCTTCCCAGCTTGGCGCGGTCAACAGCACCACGCTGCCCGCCAGCGGTACCAGGCAATCGCGCAATGCTGCGGCCCATTCAGGCTCATCGGCCAGCAACAGCAAACGCAAGGGTTCGACAGGCGTAAACAAGCTGGCTCCTTAGTACGTGGACATACGTCAAATGGTATTAGGCAGCGGAGAGGTTCATCCTAAACCAGGGTGAAAATGATTTTCACTTAAAGTCATGCCATTCCATTTGCCGACATCCCGCAGTTTTCGCCACGCATCCTGCGGGAAAGTAACAAAACCGGCAAATATAGATCGCGTGATACGTCACACTGTCAGACGGTCGCAGCAGAAATCGTTCCCCCCTGTTAAAATGCGCGGCTATTTTCTAGCGACCCCCGGTTTCTGTCATGTCCCGACTCAACCCCCGGCAACAAGAAGCCGTGAACTACGTCGGCGGCCCTCTTTTGGTGCTCGCCGGTGCAGGTTCCGGCAAAACCAGCGTAATCACCCGTAAAATCGCACACTTGGTGCAGAACTGCGGCATTCGTGCGCAGTACATCGTGGCCATGACCTTTACCAACAAGGCCGCGCGGGAGATGAAAGAGCGGGTCGGCACTCTGTTGCGCAAAGGCGAGGGCCGCGGCCTGACCGTGTCGACCTTCCACAACCTGGGCCTGAACATCATCCGCAAGGAGCATGAGCGGCTGGGCTACAAGCCAGGGTTCTCGATCTTTGACGAGACCGACGTCAAAGCCCTGATGACCGACATCATGCAGAAGGAATACTCGGGCGACGACGGGGTCGACGAGATCAAGAACATGATCGGCGCCTGGAAAAACGACCTGGTGCTGCCGCCCGAGGCTCTGGAAAAGGCGCGCAACCCCAAGGAACAGACCGCCGCGATCGTCTACTCGCACTATCAGCGCACGCTCAAGGCGTTCAATGCGGTGGACTTCGACGACCTGATCCTGCAGCCGGTTAAGCTGTTCGAAGAACACGCGGACATCCTCGAAAAATGGCAGAACCGCGTGCGCTACCTGCTGGTGGACGAATATCAGGACACCAACGCCAGCCAGTACCTGCTGGTGAAGATGCTGATCGGCACACGCAACCAGTTCACCGTGGTGGGCGACGACGACCAGTCGATCTATGCCTGGCGTGGCGCGCGTCCGGAAAACCTGATGCTGCTCAAGGACGACTACCCGTCGTTGAAAGTGGTGATGCTGGAGCAGAACTACCGCTCCACCAGCCGCATCCTGCGCTGCGCCAACGTACTGATCGCCAATAACCCGCACGCGTTCGAGAAACAGCTGTGGAGCGAGATGGGCCACGGCGACGAGATCCGCGTGATCCGCTGCAAGAACGAGGACGCCGAGTGCGAGCGGGTGGCCATGGAGATCCTCAGCCTGCACCTGCGCACCGACCGCCCGTACAGCGACTTCGCGATCCTCTACCGGGGCAACTACCAGGCCAAGCTGATGGAGCTCAAGCTCCAGCACCATCAGGTGCCGTACCGCATGAACGGCGGCAACAGCTTCTTCGGCCGGCAGGAAGTCAAAGACCTGATGGCCTACTTCCGCCTGCTGGTAAACCCGGACGACGATAACGCCTACCTGCGGGTGATCAACGTGCCACGCCGGGAAATCGGCTCCACCACCCTCGAGAAGCTGGGCAACTACGCCACCGAACGTAAGGTCTCGATGTACGCGGCCAGCGAGGAAATGGGCCTTCGCGAGCACCTCGACAGCCGCTTCACCGACCGCCTGGAGCGCTTCAAGCGCTGGATGGACAAGGTCCGCGAGCAGGTGGCCACCGAAGACCCGATCGCTGCGCTGCGCAGCATGATCATGGACATCGACTACGAGACCTGGATCCGCACCAACAGCTCCAGCGACAAGGCCGCGGATTTCCGCATGGGCAACGTCTGGTTCCTGATCGATGCGTTGAAAAACACGCTGGAGAAGGACGAGGACGGCGACATGACCATCGAGGACGCCATCGGCAAGCTGGTATTGCGCGACATGCTCGAGCGCCAGCAGGAGGAAGAGGACGGTGCCGAGGGCGTGCAGATGATGACCCTGCACGCCTCCAAGGGCCTGGAATTCCCGTATGTGTTCATCATCGGCATGGAAGAAGAGATTCTTCCGCACCGTTCCAGCATCGAGGCCGACACCATCGAGGAAGAACGGCGCCTGGCTTATGTAGGCATCACCCGTGCGCGCCAGACCCTGGCGTTCACCTATGCCGCCAAGCGCAAGCAGTACGGTGAGATCATCGACTGTGCGCCGAGCCGCTTCCTCGACGAGCTGCCCGACGAAGACCTGGCCTGGGAAGGCCTGGATGATGCACCAACCGAAGTGAAGGCCGCTCGCGGCAATAATGCACTGGCCGATATCCGCGCCATGCTTAAACGTTAGATAATCAACCTTTGCTGCGGCGTACTGCCGTGGCCACTCTTGCTACATCGAGGAAATACCACAGTGGAAGCACTGCACCAGAAGATTCGCGAAGAAGGCATCGTGCTTTCCGATCAGGTTCTCAAAGTCGATGCGTTTCTTAACCATCAGATCGACCCTGCGCTGATGCAACTGATTGGCGACGAGTTCGCCCGTCGGTTCGCCGACTCCGGCATCACCAAGATCGTCACCATCGAAGCCTCGGGCATTGCCCCGGCCGTGATGACTGGCCTGAAGCTAGGTGTCCCGGTGATTTTCGCGCGCAAGCACCAGTCGCTGACCCTGACTGAGAACCTGCTGACCGCCTCGGTGTACTCCTTCACCAAACAGACCGAGAACACCGTGGCGATCTCGCCGCGTCACCTCAACAGCAGCGACCGCGTGCTGGTAATCGACGACTTCCTGGCCAACGGCAAAGCCTCCCAGGCACTGATCTCGATCATCAAGCAGGCCGGTGCTACCGTTGCCGGCCTGGGTATCGTCATCGAGAAATCGTTCCAGGGCGGCCGTGCCGAACTGGACAGCCAGGGCTACCGCGTCGAGTCGCTGGCTCGGGTGAAGTCGCTGAAGGATGGCGTGGTTACTTTCATCGAGTAAACCGCATCGCCAGCAAGCCGGCGCCTACAGCCCCTGTAGACGCCGGCTTGCTGGTGGTTGGCCCTCAAGCGACCGCTGTAGCCTGCAACCCCGCCAGCAACAGCCGCTGATACAGCTCCTCCTTGAACCCCTGCGGCTGCGCCAGGCCCATGCGCGCCAACTGCTGTGGATAAGCCTCAGGCGCCGGTGCGTCCAGCGTCGCCTTGCCCAGCTCCAGCACCTCGCTCAACTTGAACTTGCTCTTGAGCCAGTTCAACGCCCGCAACAAATCACGCTCATCGTCGGTAAAGTCACTGCCCAGCGGATACTCCGGAAACAACCCTGCGTGCCGGCTGCGCAGACCTTGCAAGCGTTGGGGGGTGTTCTCGCTGAAGCGAGGCTCAAGCGCAAATCCAGCTGGCAGCTTGCCGGCTTGCCGGGCCCGCTCGATCAGTTCCGGCTGAAAGCGTGAATCGCTGATCGCCAGCAGGCGCCGAATGCATTCGGCGTCTGTCTGCCCCCGCAAGTCGGCAATGCCGTATTCGGTCACCACTACATCACGCAGGTGCCGGGGAATGGTGCAGTGACCGTAGTCCCACACCAGGTTGGAGCTGACCTCACCACCCGACTCGCGCCAGCTGCGCAGCAGCAGAATCGAACGCGCACCCTCCAGTGCATGGCCCTGGGCAACAAAGTTGTATTGCCCGCCGACACCACTGAGCACGCGGCCGTCTTCCAGCTGATCAGCGACACCGGCGCCCATCAGGGTCATGGTGAACACCGTGTTGATAAAGCGTGCATCCACACGCTGTCGGCGTTTGAGCGACTCATCGCCATACAGTTCGTTGATGTAGCTGATCGCGCGCATGTCTATGCATTGGCGGGTTGTCAGCGGCATGTCGCGCAAGCGCTGGTAAAACGCTTGCGGGCCCAGGAAGAAGCCACCGTGCACCAGCACACCGCCCTCGACCGGGCGCCGGATGATGCCGGCCTCAAGCAGCGTCAGCAGGCCGTTGACGAACATTTCGCTGCAGCCATACAACCCCTTGGTGAAGGGAGTGATGCCGCCTTCACGGGCAATCAGCTGCTCCCATGGCTGCAGATCCATGTCGGCCAGCAACGCCTGGTACGCCTCGCTTTCAGTTTCTCGGGCCAGTAGCGCAGCGGTCAGGGCATCGCCCATGGCGCCAATGCCGATCTGCAAGGTGCCGCCATCGCGCACCAAGGTGCTGGCGTGCAGGCCAATGAAGTGGTCCTGGGTGGTGACCGGCATGTTTGGCGTCGAGAACAGGCGCCGCTGCTCGACGCTATCAATCAACAGATCGAATTCTTGCCGGGGCAATTCGGACGCACCAGGCATGTAGGGCAATTCGGCGTGCACCTGGCCCAACAGCAGGATGGTTTCGCCGGCTGCGCGCCGCCGCTCGATCATCGGCAGCAGGTCGAGGGTGATGTCCGGGTTGCAACTGAGGCTCAGCTGATCCGGGTGCTGCGGATCTTGCGCCACCAACTGCGCCACCAGGTTCAGGCCTTTGGCGTTGATGTCCCGCGCGGCGTGGCTGTAGTTGCTGCTGACGTAGTCTTGCTGGGCCATGGCACTGTGCAACAGGCTGCCCGGCTGCATGAAGAACTGCTGCACACGGATGTTGGCCGGCAAACGATCCTGGCGCAGGTCACTGAGGTACTGCAGCTCTTCGTAATCGGCAAACACGCGCTCGATAAACGGCGCCAGGAAACGCCGCTGCAAGCCGCTGCCCAGCTCCGGCCGGCCAAGGCTGAGCGCGGTGTAGATCGTCAGTTGCCGCTCCGGTAACGCCCTGACCCGCTCGTACAGCGCATTGACGAAGGCATTGGGCTTGCCCAGCCCCAGTGGCAGGCCCAGGTGGATATGGGCCGGCAAGCGTGCCAGCACTTCATCTACGGCCGTCTCGATCGAGCAATGCTGCGTCATGGGCGTCTCCTGGTCATCCTTGCAGGTTCGACCGAGCATGGCCCGGGTTTGCTCCCCTGGCCAGCGCCAAAAACGACAAAGCCCGCACAAGGCGGGCTTTGCTGGAAGCGGGCAGGCTTACAGGCCGGACATTTTCTTGATGGCGCCCTTGAGGTCGTCATCCGAGCAGTCGGCACAGGTGCCTTTCGGTGGCATGGCGTTGATGCCGGTGATGGCTTTGGCCAGGATACCGTCCAGGCCACCCTGGTGGTCGGCACGTTCTTTCCAGGCGGCAGCATCGCCGATTTTTGGTGCGCCGAGCAAACCGCTGCCGTGGCAGGCGTTACAGTGCTTGGCGATGATTTCATCCGGGGTCTTGGCGCCGCCGCCACCTGCGGAGGCTGCGACTTCCATGCCCTTGCATTCCTGACCTTGGACACACACCTGACCCACCGGCTCCAGCCGCTTGGCGATGTCGTCATTGGTTGCTGCTTGTGCGTTGACTGCCCAAAGGGCCAATACGGCTGCTGGTACGGCCAGCATTTTCTTGATTAGATTCACGCGTACACCCTCATGGTGGCTAGTCACGCCTGCGGCCACGGTTTCGCAGGCGGCGCAAGTATAACGGGAACCCTGTCGTACCGAAACAACCCTAGAGTCTAAAGGGTCTTAGCCGCGACAATCCGCCGCGCGCCAGGCTCTTTAGAAGTTTGCCGGGGTTGCCGCGCTGATCAGCCGAGCTGGCTCATCGTACGGATTGCGGAAACGGTGCGGCTTGGTACTTTCAAAATAGTAGCTGTCGCCCGCTTCGAGGATAAAAGTTTCGAGCCCTACCACCAGTTCCAGGCGACCTTCGAGGAGGATGCCGGTCTCCTCGCCGTCGTGGGTGAGCATTTCTTCACCGGTATCGGCGCCCGGTGGGTAGACCTCGTTGAGAAAGGCAATGGCCCGGCTCGGGTGCGCCTTGCCGACCAGCTTCATGGTCACCGCACCATCGGAAATGTCGATCAGCTCGTTGGCTTTGTAGACGATCTGCGTGGGGTTTTCCGGTTGCAGTTCTTCGGAAAAGAACTCGACCATGGACATCGGAATACCGCCCAGCACTTTACGCAGCGAGCTGATTGAAGGGCTGACGCTGTTCTTCTCGATCATCGAGATGGTGCTGTTGGTGACGCCCGCACGTTTGGCGAGTTCACGCTGGGACAGGCCCTTGAGCTTGCGTATGGCTTGCAGTCGTTCACCGACGTCCAATGCTGGAGCCCTCCTAAAACGAACGAGTGGGGTCGAAATTGAACGTTATCATCGCAACAGCGTTCAGTATTTACAACACTTCGACCCGCAGCCTGTCCGCTTTGGCGCCTCAATCGCCGCTGTAGTCCAGCGGCACGCGCTTGAGGTTGCAGAAAATCTGGTACGGGATCATCCCCGCCTGCATCGCCACATCGCTTGCCAGCACCTGCTTGCCCCACAATTCGACCGGGCTGCCAACGCCAGCCTCGGGTACATCGGTGAGGTCGATGCAAAGCATGTCCATCGATACCCGGCCGATGATCTGGCTGCGTTTGCCAGCCACCATCACCGGCGTTCCGGTCGGCGCCTGGCGCGGGTAACCGTCGGCATAGCCCATGGCAACCACACCGACCCGGGTCGGACGCGGGCTGATGAACTTGGCGCCATAACCTACCGGCTCTCCGGAAGGCAGCTCGCGCACGCTGATCACCCGCGATTGCAGGGTCATCACCGGCTGCAGGCGTGCTGCTTCGGCCTGCGGCACCTCAAACGGGGTAGCACCGTACAGCATGATGCCGGGGCGTACCCAGTCACTGGGCACCTGCGGCCAGCCCAGTACGGCAGGCGAATTGCGCAGACTGACCTCGGCGCTAAGGCCCTGCCGTGCAGCCTGGAACACTGCGACCTGCTCGTTGCTGGCGCTGCTGTCGAGCTCGTCGGCACGGGCGAAATGGCTCATGAGCACAATTTTCGACACCTTGCCGGTGGCCAGCAGGCGCTGGTAGGCGTTCTGGTAATCCTTGGGGTGCAGGCCGACCCGGTGCATGCCCGAGTCGAGCTTGAGCCAGACGTTGATCGGCTTGGCCATCGCCGTCTGTTCGATCGCTTCCAGTTGCCACAGCGAATGCACCACACACCACAGGTCGTGCTCGACGATCAGCGCCAGCTCGCCGGCTTCGAAAAAGCCTTCGAGCAACAACACCGGGGCCTTGATCCCGGCTGCGCGCAACTCCAGGGCTTCCTCGATGCAGGCCACGGCAAAACCATCGGCCTGTTGTTCGAGCGCCAGTGCGCAGCGTACAGCGCCATGACCATAGGCATCCGCCTTGATCACCGCGAGAGCCTTGGCACCGGACAGTTCGCGGGCCAGTTGATAGTTGTGACGCAGTGCTTGCAGATCGATGAGGGCACGGGCAGGACGCATGACGGCAGCCTTCTGGGCAGTCTGGTTAGAGTAAAAAACCCGGCCCCCGAATGCGGCATGTAGGCCGCAAGCGGCACCGGGTGAGGGATTGCGGGTTACGGCAGTGCAGCCACCACCGACAGCTCGACGAGGATTTCCGGCTCGCACAGTTTGGCTTCAACGGTGGCACGGGCCGGCGCGACGCCCTTGGGCAGCCACTGGTCCCAGACACTGTTCATGCCCTGGAAGTGCGCATCGATGTCCTTGAGGTAGATGGTCACCGAGAGCAAACGGCTCTTGTCGGTGCCCGCCAGGTCCAGTAGACGCTCGATGTTGGCCAGCGTTTCGCGGGTTTGCTGCTCAATGCCGGCATTCATGTCGTCGCCCACCTGGCCCGCCAGGTAGACGGTGCCATTGTGGGTAACGATCTGGCTCATGCGCTCATTGGTGAGCTGGCGCTGGACTGACATGTTTTGCAGGCTCCTGGTGTTTTCCGTAACGAGAGATATCGAGACCTTCGGCGCTGATCTGCGGCTTTTTGCGCGCGATCAGATCGGCCAGCAAGCGTCCGGAGCCGCAAGCCATGGTCCAGCCCAAGGTACCGTGACCGGTATTGAGGAACAGGTTGCGGAACGGCGTTGCGCCTACGATCGGCGTACCGTCCGGGGTGGTCGGACGCAGGCCGGTCCAGAAACTGGCTTGGCTCAGGTCACCGCCGCGAGGATAAAGATCGTTGACGATCATCTCCAGCGTTTCGCGCCGACGCGGATTGAGCGACAGGTCAAAACCGGCGATTTCAGCCATGCCACCAACCCGGATACGGTTGTCGAAACGGGTGATCGCGACCTTGTAGGTCTCATCCAGAATGGTCGACGTCGGGGCCATGGCCGGGTCGGTGATCGGCACGGTCAGCGAGTAACCTTTGAGCGGATAAACCGGGGCCTTGATGCCCAGCGGCTTGAGCAGTTGTGGCGAATAGCTGCCCAGGGCCAGCACGTAACGGTCGGCGGTTTCCAGCTTGCCGTCGATCCATACGCCGTTGATGCGGTCACCGGCGTAGTCCAGGCGCTGAATGTCCTGACCGAAGCGGAACTCGACGCCGAGCTTGATCGCCATTTCCGCCAGACGCGTGGTGAACATCTGGCAGTCGCCGGTCTGGTCGTTGGGCAGGCGCAGGGCACCGGCCAGGATGTCGGTGACATTGGCCAGGGCCGGTTCGACGCGGGCGATGCCGGCGCGATCGAGCACTTCGTACGGCACGCCGGATTGCTCCAGTACCGCGATGTCTTTGGCCGCGCTGTCCAGTTGCGCCTGGGTCCGGAACAGCTGGGTGGTCCCCAGGGTCCGGCCTTCGTAGGCGATACCGGTTTCGGCGCGCAGCTCGTCGAGGCAGTCACGGCTGTACTCGGACAGACGGACCATGCGCTCCTTGTTCACCGCGTAACGGTTGGCGGTGCAGTTGCGCAGCATTTGCGCCATCCACAGGTACTGATCGATGTCGGCGGTGGCTTTAATGGCCAACGGGGCGTGGCGCTCGAGCAGCCACTTGATGGCCTTGAGCGGCACGCCGGGGGCAGCCCATGGCGAGGCGTAACCCGGCGAGACCTGGCCGGCGTTGGCAAAACTGGTTTCCATGGCAACGGCCGGTTGACGGTCGACCACGACGACTTCAAAACCCTGCCGTGCCAGATAGTAGGCACTGGCGGTTCCGATCACACCGCTACCAAGTACCAGAACTCGCATGTTGATTACCCTCGACGCAGCGTACCGCTGACATTTGTTGTTAATGGCATAGATGCGCGCAGTATAGGAATGTATGACCAGTGCATTTCACTATATAAAAGCCTATATTTGGCGACAATTCTCGGCAAAGCAGGCTTTTACGGAGGGGCATCCACTATGAGAACCCAGCATCAAAGCAAACGCGAACTGGACAAGATCGACCGCAATATCCTGCGGATCCTGCAGGCAGATGGGCGTATCTCGTTTACCGAGCTGGGCGAGAAAGTCGGGTTGTCGACCACACCCTGCACCGAGCGGGTGCGGCGCCTGGAGCGCGAGGGCATCATCATGGGCTACAACGCCCGGCTCAACCCGCAGCACCTCAAGGGCAGCCTGCTGGTGTTCGTCGAGATCAGCCTGGACTACAAGTCGGGGGATACTTTCGAGGAGTTTCGCCGCGCGGTGCTGAAACTGCCCCACGTACTGGAATGCCACCTGGTGTCGGGCGACTTCGACTACCTGGTGAAGGCGCGGATTTCGGAGATGGCCTCCTACCGCAAGCTGCTGGGCGACATCCTGCTCAAGCTGCCGCACGTGCGCGAATCGAAGAGTTACATCGTCATGGAAGAGGTCAAGGAAAGCCTTAACCTGCCGATTCCGGACTGAGCTTCAGACCAGCACCTGGCGGGTGCTGGCGATGTACGCGTGCACCAGCTTTTCGGCCTGCGGGTCGATCATCTCGGCCGGGCCGCGACCATTGGGGCATGGCAGGCGCGGCGTGGTGCCGAACAACCGGCAGATCAGCGGCCGCTCCTCATACACGGTGCAGCCGTTGGGCCCCAGGTGCACGCAGTTGAGCTCGGCCAGGGCCGCCTCTTGCTCGGCAGCGCTCTTGCGCGGCAGGCGCGCCATCTCTTGCGACGAGGTGGTCACCGGCCCGCAGCAATCGTGACAGCCGGGCACGCATTCGAAGGACGGGATCTGCTCACGCAGGAAGCGGATCTTGTGCTGGTTGCAACTCATGGCGGCCTTGGCTGAAACAGGGAAAGGCCAATTTTGCCTCATGGTTGCCCCACCGTGAAAGCACGGCTTATCCTGCGTCAATTTTTCCAAACACCCGAATCAGGATGACCCCATGACCGCCGGTGCCCCGCTGCCTGCTTCGCACACCGCCTCCTACTATGCCGCCAGCAGTGCTCCGCAGCCGGACTACGCACCCTTGGCCGGCGAGCAGCAGTGCGACGTCTGCGTGGTCGGTGGCGGCTACTCCGGGCTGAACACCGCCATCGAGCTGGCCGAGCGCGGCCTCAGCGTGGTGCTGCTGGAAGCCCGGCGCATCGGCTGGGGCGCCAGCGGCCGTAATGGCGGTCAGTTGATTCGCGGGGTCGGTCATGGCCTTGAGCAGTTCCGCCCGCAGCTGGGTGAGAGCGGTGTACGGGCGCTGAAGCTGATGGGCCTGGAGGCGGTAGAGATTGTCCGTGAGCGCATCGAGCGTCACGCCATCGACTGCGACCTGACCTGGGGCTACTGCGACCTGGCCAACAAGCCGCGGGACTACCAGGGCTTCATCGATGATGCCGAAGAACTGCACAGCCTGGGCTACCGCCACGAATTACGCCTGGTAGAGCCGGGGCAGATGCACTCGGTGATTGGCTCCGAGCGTTACGTCGGCGGCATGATCGACATGGGCTCGGGCCACCTGCACCCGCTGAACCTCGCCATCGGCGAAGCGGCGGTGGCGGCGCGGCTCGGGGTAACGCTGCATGAGCAGTCGCCGGTCACCCGCATCGACTACGGTCCGCAGGTGCGGGTCCACACCGCCCAAGGCTCGGTACGCGCCAAAACACTGGTGCTGGCCTGCAATGCCTACCTGAACAACCTCAACCCACAACTGGGCGGCAAGATCCTGCCCGCCGGCAGCTACATCATCGCCACCGAGCCCTTGAGCGAAGCCCAGGCCCGGCAACTGCTACCGCAAAACATGGCGGTGTGCGACCAACGGGTAACGGTTGATTACTTCCGCCTGTCGGCCGACCGCCGGTTGCTGTTCGGCGGCGCTTGTCACTACTCCGGGCGTGATCCACAAGACATCGCCGGGTACATGCGACCGAAGATGCTCAAGGTATTCCCGCAGCTGGCGGATACGCGCATCGACTACCAGTGGGGCGGCATGATCGGCATCGGCGCCAACCGCCTGCCGCAGATCGGCCGCCTGCGCGAGCAGCCCAATGTCTACTATGCCCAGGCCTACGCCGGCCACGGCCTGAACGCCACGCACCTGGCCGGCCGGCTGCTGGGCGAGGCGATCAGCGGCCAACAGGCCGGTCGTTTCGACCTGTTTGCCCAGGTTCCGCACATGACCTTCCCTGGCGGCAAGCACCTGCGCTCGCCGCTGCTGGCCCTGGGCATGCTCTGGCATCGCCTCAAGGAACTGGTCTAGGAACGCCAGAAAGGCTTGAGCCCCTCTTCACGCGCCTGCGCGGGCGTCAGGCCGATATCGCGCAACTGCTCGGGCGTCAGCTCCAGCAGCGCGCGACGGCTGTGCCAACGGTGCGCCATCAGCCCCCAGCGGCCCAGCCCGGCCGGTACATCAACCAACTGAACACGCCGTTCCCGGCTCAGTTCTTCCGCGTGCAATTTAAGGCGCACATCGCTCATACCGCTCATTGCTTGATTCCTCCGGGGTGGGCTAACCGTAGGAAAAGCATGCGCGAAAGAGAGAAACCATTACAGATTCAAAAGCGGTGTATTATTTCCATACAGAATTGCTGATTTTCTGACTGAATGCGCTAAATTTTCAGTATCTGTACTGGTTTGCGACTGAAAGACTGCGCTGGAGTATGCCATGAGCCTTTACGTCAACCTTGCCGAGCTGCTGGGTGCCCGCATCGAACAGGGCCTGTACCGGCCGGGCGATCGCTTGCCCTCGGTGCGCGCCCTGAGCGTGGAGCACGGGGTGAGCCTGAGCACCGTGCAACAGGCCTATCGCCTGCTCGAAGACAATGGCCTGGCCGCACCGCGCCCGAAATCCGGTTACTTTGTGCCGATCGATCGCAGCCTCCCCGCCCTGCCCGCCATCAGCCGGCCCGCACAGCGCCCGGTAGAGATCTCGCAGTGGGAGCAGGTCATCGAGCTGGTACGCAGCGTACCGAACAAGGACGTCGTGCAACTGGGCCGCGGCATGCCGGATGTCGACAGCCCGACACTCAAGCCGCTGTTGCGCAGCCTGGCGCAATTGAGCCGGCGCCAGGACATGCCGGGGCTGTATTACGACACCATTTCCGGCACCCTGGCACTGCGCGAACAAATCGCCCGGCTGATGCTCGACTCCGGCTGCAGTATCGACCCGGCCGACCTGGTGGTGACCACCGGCTGCCACGAAGCCCTGTCTGCGAGCATCCGCGCCGTGTGCCAACCCGGCGATATCGTTGCGGTCGACTCGCCGAGCTTTCATGGCGCCATGCAAACCCTCAAGGGGCTGGGCATGAAGGCCCTGGAGATTCCCACCGACCCGCTCACCGGCATCAGCCTGGAAGCCCTCGAGCTGGCGCTGGAACAGTGGCCGATCAAACTCATCCAGATCACCCCGAATTGCAACAACCCGCTTGGCTACATCATGCCCGAGGCACGCAAGAAGGCCCTGCTGACCCTGGCCCAGCGCTTCGACGTGGCCATCCTCGAAGATGACGTGTATGGCGACCTGGCCTACACCTACCCTCGCCCGCGCACCATCAAGTCGTTCGACGAAGACGGCCGCGTGCTGCTCTGCAGTTCGTTCTCCAAGACCCTCGCCCCCGGCCTGCGCATCGGCTGGGTCGCGCCGGGGCGCTACCTGGAGCGGGTGCTGCATATGAAGTACATCAGCACCGGCTGCACTGCCACCCAGCCGCAACTGGCAATTGCCGACTTCATCGAAGGCGGTCACTACCAGCCGCACTTGCGGCGCATGCGTAGCCAGTACCAGCGTGGCCGCGACCAGATGAGTGACTGGGTGACCCGCTACTTTCCACCCGGCACCCGCGCCAGCCGCCCCCAGGGTGGCTTCATGCTGTGGGTGGAATTGCCGGAAAGTTTCGATACCCTTCGCCTGAACCGGGCTTTACTTGGGCAGGGTGTGCAGATCGCCGTGGGCAGCATTTTTTCCGCCTCGGGCAAGTACCGTAACTGCTTGCGGATGAATTTTGCCGCGCGCCCGACACAGGCAATCGAAGCTGCCGTGCGCAAGGTGGGTGAGACCGCCATTCGTCTACTGGCCGAGGCCGCCACTGACGCGTAACGTGCCGCCGCCGCTCGCGGTTGATGCCCCTCCACCTCTGTCGTAAAGGACCCTGCACCTTGAGAAGCCCGTGCACGCTGCCCCTGCTACTGTCGCTGCTGTTCGTGCTCAGCGGATGCGCCAGTATCAGCCAGCCTCGGGAAGTCACCCAGGCCTTGCCTGCCAGCGACTCGGCCTTTGGCCGCTCGGTGCAACGCCAGGCCGCCAGCTACGAGGGGCGCTCCGGCTTTCGCTTGCTGCCCAACAGCAATGAAGCGTTTCGCGCCCGCGCCGAGCTGATCCGCAATGCCCAGTCGAGCATCGACCTGCAGTACTACATCGTCCATGACGGCCTGAGCACCCGTGCGCTGGTTCATGAGCTGTTGCAGGCAGCCGACCGAGGCGTACGCATCCGTATCCTGCTCGACGACACCAACAGCGATGACCTTGAAGACAAGATGGGCGCGCTCAACGCCCACCCCAACATCCACATCCGCGTGTTCAACCCGCTGCAGCTGGGCCGCAGCACCGGCGTCACCCGGGCGGTCGGCCGGCTGTTCAACCTGAGGCTGCAGCACCGGCGCATGCACAACAAGCTGTGGCTGGTGGATAACAGCATGGCCATCGTCGGCGGTCGCAACCTGGGTGACGAATACTTTGACGCCAAGCCCAACCTGAACTTCACCGACATCGACCTGCTCGGTGTCGGCCCGGTTGCCGAACAGCTGGGCCACAGCTTTGACCAGTACTGGAACAGCGCCCTGAGCCAACCGATCGAAGACTTCCTCTGGCGCAAACCCGATGCCGACGACCTGCAGGCCAGCCGCCAGCGCCTGGAGGCGTCGCTGGTCGAGGCGCGGATCAAGCACAAGGATCTGTATGACCGCCTGATGGCGTACCAGACCAACCCACGCCTGGGCGTCTGGCGCAACGAGCTGATCTGGGCGCACAACCAGGCCGTCTGGGATGCGCCGAGCAAGGTCCTGGCCCGAGACGAACCCGACCCGCAACTGCTGCTGACCCGCCAGCTGCTCCCGGACCTGAATGCGGTACAGCACGAGCTGATCCTGATATCGGCGTATTTCGTCCCCGGTGAAACCGGGCTGGTCTACCTGACCAGTCAGGCCGATGCCGGTGTCTCGGTCAAGCTGCTGACCAACTCGCTGGAGGCCACAGACGTACCTGCCGTGCATGGTGGCTATGCGCCGTACCGCAAGGCGCTGCTGGAGCACGGCGTGCAGCTTTACGAATTGCGCCGCCAGCCCGGCGCGCCCCGCCCGCGGACGCTGAGCCTGCATGGCAGCTCCGATTCCAGCCTGCACAGCAAGGCGATCATCCTCGATCGACGCAAGACGTTTATCGGCTCGTTCAACTTCGACCCGCGCTCGGTACTGTGGAATACCGAAGTGGGCGTGCTGGTCGACAGCCCGGAGCTGGCCGAATACACCCGCTACCTGGCCGCCCAGGGCATGGCCCCGGCGCTGAGCTATCAGCCCCAGCTGAGTGACGGCAAGCTGGTGTGGGTAACCGAGGACAACCACCAGCTGCACACCCTGACCACCGAGCCAGGCGGGCTCTGGCGCCGCTTCAATGCCTGGATCAGCAAGGCCGTTGGCCTCGAGCGGATGCTCTAGGCGGCGGCTGGCTCGAAAGCGTTGGGTCGTCGGGCCAACAGCACCAGCCCGGCAGCGCCGGCCGCCATCAGCAACGGCAAGGCATGCCCGCTGATCCATTGGCTGCCAGCCCCCGCCACCAGCGGCCCGATCAGGCAGCCTATGCCCCAGAGCTGAGCGACGTGGGCGTTGGCACGCACCAGCGCGTCATCCCGGTAGCGCTCACCGATCAGTACCAGCGACAAGGTGAACAGCCCACCGGCACTGGCTCCGAACAGCACCCACAACGGCCAGATCGCCCAGGTGTGCAGCATCAGCGGAATCGCCAGGCTCGACACCAGCAAGGTCAGCGCACAACCGGTGAACAACGTGCGCCGAGACATGCGGTCGGCCAACGCACCGATAGGCAGCTGCAACAGCGCATCGCCCACCACCACGGTGCTGACCATGAACAAGGCAATCTCGGTGGTGAACCCTTGCTGCAGGCAGTACACCGGCAGCAGGGTCAGAATCATCGCTTCGAAGGCGGCGAACAGGGCAATCGCCCAGGCAATGACCGGCAAGCGCCGGCAAAAGCCGATCAGGTCGAACAGAGTAACGCTGCACGATTCTGCACTGGGCGCGCCGTCACGCCCCAGCAGCACCAGCGGTGCCAGCAGCAACAAGCCCGCGCCCACCCAGAAGCCGAAGTCATCTTCCGAGCCCAGCACCCCCAGCAGCAACGGCCCGGCCAGCTGGCTCAAGGCATAACTGCTGCCGTACAACGCCACCAGCCGACCACGCCATTGCTCGACTACCAGCTGGTTGATCCAGCTTTCGCCGAGGATGAACACAATGGTCAGGATCATGCCAATCAGCAGGCGCAGCACCAACCACAGCGGGTAACTGGGCAACAACGCCAGCAGCCCGATGGACAGTGCGCCGGCCCACAGGCATAAACGCATCAGCCCCGGCGTGCCAAAGCGGGCGGCGAGCCGGCTGGACAGGCTGGCCCCGAGCAAGACGCCGATGGCCGGCATCGCCGCCATTACCCCGATGGCGAAGCTGCCGTAGCCCCAGCTTTCCAGGCGCAGGGACACCAGCGGCATGCTCACACCCAGCGCCAGGCCGACACTGAGCACCGCGCTCAGCACGGCGAAATAGGTACCCCAACGCATCGCACACTCCTTTGCGGGGTTCACAAACCACTGTGGGAGCTGGCGTTGCCAGCGATGCGCACCACTCAGGCCGCATCGCCGGCAACGCCGGCTCCCACAGAGGATGCCCGGGTTGGGCGGTGGCTAACTGCTTACAGCTTGATCCAGGTCGCCTTCAGCTCGGTGTACTTGTCCAGCGCGTGCAGGGACTTGTCACGGCCGTTGCCCGACTGCTTGAAGCCACCAAACGGTGCGGTCATGTCGCCGCCGTCGTACTGGTTGACCCAGACGCTACCGGCGCGCAGGGCTTTGGCGGTCAGGTGGGCTTTGGAAATGTCCGCAGTCCACACACCGGCAGCCAGGCCGTACGGGGTGTCGTTGGCGATGTTGATCGCTTCTTCGACGGTGTCGAAGGTAATCACCGACAGCACCGGGCCGAAGATTTCTTCCTGGGCGATGCGCATGGCATTGCTGACGCCGTCGAAAATGGTCGGCTCGACGTAGGTGCCACCGGTTTCTTCGAGGATACGCTTGCCGCCCACCAGCAACTTGGCGCCGTCACTGTGGCCGGCCTCGATGTACGACAGTACGGTGTTCATCTGCTGGGTATCGACCAGTGCACCGACGGTGGTGGCCGGGTCCAGCGGGTTGCCTGGCTTCCAGGCCTTGAGGGCCTCGAGAACCAATGGCAGGAACTTGTCCTTGATCGAGCGCTCGACCAGCAGGCGCGAGCCGGCGGTGCAGACTTCACCCTGGTTGAAAGCGATGGCGCTGGCGGCCGCTTCAGCAGCTGCGTTCAAGTCCGGAGCGTCGGCGAAGACGATGTTCGGGCTCTTGCCACCGGCTTCCAGCCAGACACGCTTCATGTTCGACTCGCCCGCGTAGATCATCAACTGCTTGGCGATCTTGGTCGAACCGGTGAACACCAGGGTGTCGACGTCCATGTGCAGGGCCAGGGCCTTGCCGACGGTGTGGCCGTAACCTGGCAGCACGTTGAGAACGCCTGCAGGAATACCGGCTTCGATGGCCAGTTGGGCAATACGGATCGCGGTCAGCGGCGACTTTTCCGACGGCTTGAGTACCACCGAGTTACCGGTAGCCAGGGCCGGGCCGAGTTTCCAGCAAGCCATCAGCAGCGGGAAGTTCCACGGTACGATAGCGGCCACTACGCCCACAGGCTCGCGGGTCACCAGACCCAGCTGATCGTGCGGGGTCGCTGCGACTTCGTCGTAGATCTTGTCGATCGCTTCACCGTTCCAGCTCAGGGCCTGGGCGGCACCCGGCACGTCGATGTTCAGCGAGTCATTGATCGGCTTGCCCATGTCCAGGGTTTCCAGCAGCGCCAGCTCCTCGACGTTCTGCTTGAGCAGCGCAGCAAAGCGGATCATGGTGGCTTTGCGCTTGGCCGGGGCCAGACGCGACCAGACGCCGGAGGCGAAGGTGGTGCGGGCATTGTCTACGGCACGCTGGGCATCGGCGTCATCGCAGCTGGCGATCTGTGCCAGCAGGCGGCCGTCGACCGGGCTGAGGCATTCGAAGGTCGCGCCGGAAACGGCGGCGGTGTATTCACCGTTGATGAAAGCGCGGCCTTCGATCTTCAATTGTTGGGCACGCTGTTCCCAATCCGCACGAGTCAGGGTGGTCATACGAAACTCCTCCTCTTGTTAAGGTGCAGTGCCGTACGAGGGGTCAGGGCACTGTCAAAAATTCTGGCTGGGCGAGCTACGCGCACAGGCACCTGCCACCCTAAACCACAGGGGACCCAATTATCAATATATTTGACATAATCAGGCCAAAAGCCTACTGATGTTCATTTTATTAAACAAACAAGAGAGAACGCCATGCGCATTGATCAGATAATCGACTTCGCCCAGGTGCTGACCGAAGCTGAACGCTACCGCCCCGCTGCGGAAAAGATCCTCAAGGGTGAGCCGGATCAGGCCGTTTACAACCACTATTCCAGCCCTTGCGGGCAGTTCGCAGCCGGCGTCTGGGAAGGCGAAGTCGGCCAGTGGACCGTCAATTACACTGAACACGAGTACTGCGAAATCGTCCAGGGCGTTTCGGTGCTGCGCGATGCAGAGGGTGGCGCGAAAACCCTGCGCGCGGGCGATCGTTTCGTGATCCCGGCGGGCTTCAAGGGTACCTGGGAAGTGCTGGAGCCGTGCCGTAAGATCTACGTGATGTTCGAGCAGAAATAAATAACTACCACTCGGGCTGGATCTGTCCGACGGAGCATAGCGCTGCCCAACCGGGTATTCACTCAATGGAAGGAAGCAGCGCCATGACCAACGAAGAAGTCCTGCAACACATCAATCACCTTATCGGCACCCGCTATGTACCTGGCGCCAAGGCCTACATCAGCGAGCTGACCGGCCGCGCTCGCGTGGTCGGTGCGGGGGAATTTTCCACCCGCGAATACGACCCGAGCCGTATCCACGTCATCGCTAGCGACGAAGGCATCATCCAGTCGTTTCATTTCAGCTGATTACAAAGCGGCATAAAAAAAGGGCCCGTATCGTGAGATACGGGCCCTTTTTTCGTCAGCCGGATCAATTACTTGATCTTGGCTTCCTTGTAGATCACGTGCTTGCGAACAACCGGATCGAATTTTTTGATTTCGATTTTGTCCGGAGTGGTGCGCTTGTTCTTGTCGGTGGTGTAGAAGTGGCCGGTATTAGCGGTCGACACCAGACGGATCAATTCACGCATGATTCTCTCCCTTAGACCTTAGCGCCGTTACGGCGAATGTCGACCAGAACGGCATCGATGCCGCGCTTGTCGATGATGCGCATGCCTTTGGCAGATACGCGCAGACGCACGAAACGCTTCTCGGACTCGACCCAGAAGCGATGATGCTGCAGGTTCGGCAGGAAACGACGACGGGTTTTGTTGTTTGCGTGGGAAATGTTATTCCCGGTTACCGGACCCTTACCGGTAACTTGACAGACTCTCGACATGCCTCAGCCCTCTAAAACCACATGCCCAACCCGGCATGGGTTGGCCGCTTAATCTCTCAGTCTTTGGCGCTAGGCGCCGTGTTTCTTCAGGGTCTTATCGACTCGATCAGCAGATGCGACAAGCCGAGCCCCTAGAAAAGAGCGCTGCTTTATACCAGAAAGACCAAAGCACAACAACAGAAGATGCACTTTGAATTGCTGAGCGACACGCCGGAGCAGCATAACGACTGGTTCGGCGCGCTGTCGACCGCTCGTCGCACGATTGGCAAAAAAGGTGATGGTCATTTCCGGCCCGGCGCACTAGGGTAAGACTTTTCCAGACTGCACTGGCAGATGGGCCATCGATCAGCCAAGGATTCCTCATGCGTGCCGCCGCTCTACCCCTGTTGTTCGCCACCTTGCTTGGCCCTGCCCTCGCGCAGGCGGCCGCGTTGAGTGTCTGCACCGAAGCCAGTCCCGAAGGCTTCGATGTGGTTCAGTACAACTCGCTGACCACCACCAATGCCTCGGCCGACGTGCTGATGAACCGCCTGGTCGAATTCGATGCCGCCAACGGCAAGGTAGTGCCCAGCCTGGCCGAGAGCTGGACGGTTTCGCCTGATGGCCTGGTCTACGAATTCAAGCTGCGCCCCGAGGTGAAGTTCCACAGCACCGGCTACTTCAAGCCGTCCCGCACGATGAACGCCGACGACATATTGTTCAGCTTCCAGCGGATGCTCTACCCCGCCCACTCCTGGCACAAGATCGCCCAGAGTGGCTACCCGCACGCCCAGTCGCTACAGCTGCCGAGCCTGATCAAGCAGATCGAGGCGCCCGAGCCCCTCACTGTGCGCTTTACCCTCGACCACCCGGACGCCACCTTCCTGGCGACCCTGAGTATGGGCTTTGCTTCGATCTATTCCGCCGAATATGCCGACCAGTTGCTCAAGGCGGGCACACCGGAAAAACTCAACAGCCAGCCGATCGGCACCGGACCTTTCGTCTTCAACCGCTTCCAGAAGGACGCCGTGATCCGTTACCGGGCCAACCCGGACTACTTTGACGGCAAGCCGAACGTCGACCCGCTGATCTTCGCCATCACCCCGGACGCCAACGTGCGCCTGCAAAAACTCAAGCGCAATGAGTGCCAGATCGCCCTGTCGCCCAAGCCGCTGGATATTGCTGCCGCCAGCGAGGACCCGGCGCTGAAGGTGGAAAAGACTGAAGCCTTCATGACCGCGTTCGTCGCGATCAACAGCCAGCATGCCCCGCTGGACAAGCCTGAAGTCCGTCAGGCCATTAACCTGGCGTTCGACAAGGCCAGCTACCTCAAGGCGGTGTTCGAGGACACTGCAGTGGCGGCAAACGGCCCCTACCCGCCCAATACCTGGAGCTTTGCCAAGGACCTGCCGGGCTACACCAGCGACCCCGACAAAGCCCGCGCGCTGCTTGCCAAGGCGGGCCTTGCGGACGGTTTCAGCACCACCATCTGGACCCGCCCGCAGGGCAGCCTGCTCAACCCCAACCCGAGCCTGGGCGCGCAGTTGCTGCAGGCAGACCTGGCCAAGGTCGGCATCAAGGCCGAGATCCGCGTGATTGAGTGGGGCGAGCTGATTCGTCGTGCCAAAGCCGGCGAGCACGACCTGCTGTTCATGGGCTGGGCGGGCGACAACGGCGACCCGGACAACTTCCTCAGCCCGCAGTTTTCCTGCGCTGCAGTGAAGTCCGGTACCAACTTTGCGCGTTATTGCGACCAACGCCTGGACCAGCTGATCAGCGCCGGCAAAACCACCACCGACCAGAGCGTGCGCAGCCGCCTGTACCAGCAGGCCCAGGCGTTGATTCAGCAGCAGGCGTTGTGGCTGCCACTGGCACACCCGACGGCCGCCGCACTGGTGCGCCAGACGGTCGACGGCTATCGGGTCAGCCCGTTCGGCCGCCAGGACTTCGCCAAGGTCAGTTCGACGCGCTGAACCAGCCGGCCTCGACCATCGACAGGGGCTCGCCATCGCCGACAATGAGGTGGTCGAGCACCCTGACATCAACCAGCCCCAACGCGGTTTTCAAGCGCTGGGTCAGCACCAGGTCGGCGTGACTGGGCTCGCTCACGCCCGACGGATGGTTATGGCAAAGGATCAAGGCCGCTGCGTTGTTGGCCAGAGCACGCTTGACGACCTCCCGGGGATAGACGCTGGCACTGTCGATCGAGCCGCGAAACAGCACTTCAAACCCTAACGGACGGTGCTTGGTGTCGAGAAACAGACAGCCGAACACTTCGCTCTGCTCATGGCGCAGCATGGCCTTCAGGTAGCGACGTACAGCGCTCGGGCTTTGCAGTACCGGGTCGCGCTGCATGGTTTGCTCCAGGTGCCGCCGACCGATCTCCATCACCGCCTGCAGCTGGGTGTATTTCGCCGGCCCCAGCCCGATTTCCAGCTGAAACGTGGCTTGATCGGCCTCCAGCAAGTGACGCAGGCCACCAAATTTCTTCAACAAGTGCCGGGCCAGGTCAACGGCGCTCATACCCGCGACACCCGTGCGTAAAAACACCGCGAGCAACTCGGCGTCCGACAGGCTGCCCGCTCCTCGCGCCAGCAATTTCTCCCGTGGCCGCTCCGCCACTGGCCATTCCCGAATACTCATCCTCACCTCCCTGTCCATCGGTACTGCTCCTGTGTTTCAGCCCTGTGCTACATTAGCCGCACTTTTTTACGCGACGATTCGGCCTGGGGAGGCGTCGTCGCCGCGTGCAATCACTGAGCAAAAGGCAAGCCTATGCAGCGGCTGTATCGTAAGCGCATCGTTCTCGGCGTCGGCGGCGGCATCGCCGCCTACAAGAGTGCCGAACTGGTTCGCCGACTCCTGGAACACGGTGCGCAAGTGCGTGTCGTGATGACCCGCGGCGGTGCTGAGTTCATCACCCCGCTGACCCTGCAGGCACTGTCCGGCCACCCGGTGCACATGGACCTATTGGACCCTGCTGCCGAAGCGGCGATGGGCCATATCGAACTGGCCAAGTGGGCTGACCTGGTGTTGATCGCCCCGGCCACCGCCGACCTGTTGGCGCGCATGGCCCAGGGTGTCGCCGACGACCTGCTGACCACCCTGGTGCTGGCCACCGACGCCACCGTGGCCGTCGCCCCCGCCATGAACCAGGCGATGTGGCGGGATCCTGCAACCCAGGCCAACCTCGACCTGCTGCAAAGCCGCAACATCAAGGTCTTCGGCCCGGCGTCCGGCAGCCAGGCCTGTGGCGACGTCGGCCTCGGCCGCATGCTCGAGGCCACTGATCTGGCCTGGTGTGCCGCCGAAAGCTTCACGCGCGAATCGCTGACCGGCAAACACGTCGTGATCACCGCCGGCCCCACCCAGGAAAACATCGACCCGGTGCGCTACATCACCAACCACAGCTCCGGAAAAATGGGCTTTGCCCTGGCTGAAGCCGCCGTGGAAGCGGGCGCCAAGGTCACGCTCATCAGTGGCCCGGTGCACCTGCCAACGCCTGACCGGGTCAACCGTATCGACGTGGTCAGCGCCCGCGACATGCTCGCCGCCTGTGAAGCCGCGATGCCCTGCGACATTTTCATCGCTTCGGCGGCGGTTGCAGACTACCGCCCTGAGGTGGTCGCGACACAGAAACTCAAGAAAGACCCTACGACAGGTGACGGCCTGCTGCTGCAGATGGTCCGCAACCCGGACATTCTCGCCAGCATCGCCACGCGCCCTGACCGCCCGTTCAGCGTCGGCTTTGCCGCCGAGACCGAACACCTGCTCGATTACGCTGCGCGCAAGCTCAAGGACAAGAACCTCGACCTGATTGTCGCCAACGATGTGGCCAACCCCAGCATCGGCTTCAACAGCGAGGAAAACGCCTGCAGCGTGATCGATCGCCAGCTTCACGAAACACTCTTCGCACAGACCAGCAAGGGCAAGATCGCCCGCCAGTTGGTCGCCTTCATCGCTGAACGTCTCAACCAGGTTTAATTCTGCATGCACGCTCTACAAGCCAAGATTCTCGATCCACGCATCGGCAGCGAATTCCCGCTGCCACAGTACGCCACACCGGGTTCGGCCGGTCTCGACCTGCGCGCCATGCTCAAGGAAGACACCGTGCTGGAGCCAGGCCAGACCCTGCTGATTCCTACCGGTCTTTCCGTGTACATCGGCGACCCGGGCCTGGCGGCGCTAATCCTTCCGCGTTCGGGCCTGGGCCACAAGCACGGTATTGTCCTGGGTAACCTGGTCGGCCTGATCGACTCCGACTACCAGGGCGAGCTGATGGTTTCCTGCTGGAACCGCGGCCAGACGCCGTTCACCATCGCCATCGGCGAGCGTATCGCGCAACTGGTGCTGGTCCCGGTGGTGCAGGCGCATTTCGACGTTGTCGAAGCCTTCGACGAGAGCCAGCGTGGCGCTGGCGGCTTTGGTCATTCCGGCACCAATTGATCCCCCGACTGCCTGCTGTACGCCAAGGATGGCGAACTCTCTGGCGAAAAGACCGTCAAAGCGTTCAGTTTGAGCCTGCCCTGCACGCCCTCGAAAATGGAGCTCCCCCAGAGATGAACGACATGGCACACCTGGTACCTGTACTTCCAGAAAGTATTTTCCGCGCTTACGACATCCGTGGCGTGGTCGGTGACACCCTGACGGCCGAAACCGCCTACTGGATCGGTCGCGCCATCGGCGCACAAACCCTGGCCCAGGGCGAACCGAACATTTCCGTCGGCCGTGACGGCCGCCTGTCCGGCCCGATGCTGGTCGAGCAACTGATCAAAGGCCTGGTCGAAGCCGGTTGCCGGGTCAGTGATGTCGGCCTGGTACCGACGCCCGCCCTGTACTACGCGGCCAACGTCCTGGCCGGCAAATCCGGTGTCATGCTCACCGGCAGCCACAACCCGCCCAACTACAACGGCTTCAAGATTGTCATCGCCGGCGACACCCTGGCCAATGAGCAGATCCAGGCCCTGTTGACCCGCCTGAAAACCAGCGACCTGAGCCGTGGTGAAGGCCGTGTGGAGAAAGTCGAAATCCTCGACCGCTACTTCACGCAGATCATCGGCGACATCAAGCTGGCGAAAAAACTCAAGGTCGTGGTCGACTGCGGCAACGGCGCTGCCGGCGTGATTGCGCCCCAGCTGATCGAAGCCCTTGGCTGCGAAATGATCCCGTTGTTCTGCGAAGTTGACGGTAACTTCCCCAATCACCACCCGGATCCAGGCAAACCTGAAAACCTCGTCGACCTGATTGCCAAGGTCAAGGAAACCGGTGCCGACCTGGGCCTGGCCTTCGACGGCGATGGCGACCGCGTGGGCGTAGTGACCAACACCGGCAGCATCGTCTACCCGGATCGCTTGCTGATGCTGTTCGCCCAGGATGTACTGGAGCGCAACCCGGGCGCCGAGATCATCTTCGACGTCAAATGTACCCGCCGCCTGACCCCGCTGATCGAGCAATACGGTGGTCGCGCGCTAATGTGGAAGACCGGTCACTCGTTGATCAAGAAGAAGATGAAGCAAACCGGCGCCTTGCTGGCCGGCGAGATGAGCGGACACATCTTCATCAAGGAACGTTGGTATGGTTTTGACGACGGCATTTACAGTGCCGCGCGCCTGCTGGAGATCCTCAGCAAAGCAGAAACCGATGCTGAACAGCTGTTTGCCGCGTTCCCGAACGATATTTGCACGCCGGAAATCAACATTGATGTGACCGACGAAGGTAAATTCAGCATCATTGATGCACTGCAACGCGAAGCCGACTGGGGCAACGATGCCAATCTGACCACCATCGATGGTGTGCGGGTGGACTACCCCCACGGCTGGGGCCTGGTTCGCGCCTCCAACACCACACCGGTGCTGGTGCTGCGCTTCGAGGCCGACAATGACGCCGAACTGCAGCGTATCCAGGAAGTCTTCCGCGCTCAGCTAAAGCGCGTTGCTCCTGATCTGCAACCCAAGTTCTGACCGACTAACTGTTCCAACTGGAGCCCTGCATGACCCTCGATCGCGATGCCGCCACCCATGTCGCCCAGGTTTTGTCCGAAGCGCTGCCTTACATTCGCCGCTTTGTCGGCAAAACCCTGGTGATCAAGTACGGCGGCAACGCGATGGAGAGCGAAGAGCTCAAAACCGGTTTTGCCCGCGACATCGTCCTGATGAAAGCCGTCGGCATCAACCCGGTGGTGGTACACGGTGGCGGCCCGCAGATCGGTGATCTGCTCAAGCGCCTGTCGATCGAAAGCCACTTTATCGATGGCATGCGCGTTACCGACGCGCAGACCATGGACGTGGTCGAGATGGTCCTCGGCGGCCAGGTGAACAAGGACATCGTCAACCTGATCAACAGCCATGGCGGCAGCGCCATTGGCCTGACCGGTAAAGACGCCCAGCTGATCCGTGCGAAAAAACTGACCGTTACCCGTCAGACGCCAGAGATGACCACCCCGGAAATCATCGACATCGGCCATGTCGGCGAAGTCACCAGCGTCAACACCGACCTGCTGAACATGCTGGTCAAAGGTGATTTCATCCCGGTTATCGCGCCCATCGGCGTGGGCGCCAATGGCGAGTCGTACAACATCAACGCCGACCTGGTGGCGGGCAAGGTGGCCGAAGCCCTGAAAGCTGAAAAGCTGATGCTGCTGACCAACATCGCCGGCCTGATGGACAAGCAAGGCACCGTACTCACCGGCCTGACCACCGAGCAGGTCAACGAGCTGATTGCTGATGGCACCATCTACGGCGGCATGCTGCCGAAGATTCGCTGCGCGCTGGAAGCGGTGCAAGGCGGCGTCAACAGCTCGCACATCATCGACGGTCGCGTCCCGAACGCGGTGCTGCTGGAGATCTTCACCGACAGCGGTGTCGGCACCCTGATCACCAACAGCAAGCAGCGCTAAGACACAAAAAAGGCGACCCGAAGGTCGCCTTTTTTTCGGCTTCAGATCCCGTACTGGGCCCGATAAGCCTCGACGGCCGGCAAATGCTGCTTGAGCGCCGGGTCGTCGGCGAGGAACTCCAGCACCTGGGTCAGCGAAACGATGCTGACCACCGGAATGCCGAAGTCGCGCTCCACTTCCTGGATCGCCGACAGCTCACCGTTGCCACGCTCCTGACGGTTCAGCGCGATCAGTACGCCAGCGGCCTTGGCCTGCTGACCCTGAATGATCTGCATGACTTCACGGATCGCGGTGCCTGCGGTGATCACGTCGTCGATGATCAGTACATCGCCGGTCAGCGGCGCGCCAACAAGGCTTCCACCTTCGCCGTGGGCCTTGGCTTCCTTGCGGTTGAAGCACCAGGGCAGGTCGAGGTCATGGTGCTCGGCCAGGGCTACTGCAGTGGCCGCCGCCAGGGGGATACCCTTGTAGGCCGGGCCAAACAGCACGTCGAACGGAATCTTGCTGTCGACAATCGCCGCCGCATAGAAACGTCCGAGCTGAGCCAGGGCCGAACCACTGTTGAACAGGCCGGCATTGAAGAAATACGGGCTGGTGCGCCCGGATTTGAGGGTGAATTCACCGAAGCGCAGAACCCCGCGGTCGATGGCAAAACGAATGAAGTCGCGCTGATACGGCTGCATGAAGAGTCCCGGATACCACGGATTTAGCTAAATGAGTACAGCTCGGGTATCATACACGCACGAGATTTTTGGGGCCATTTATGCGGATCATCAGTGTGAACGTAAATGGCATTCAGGCTGCAGTCGAGCGTGGTTTGCTCAGCTGGCTGCAAGCCCAGAATGCCGACGTCATCTGCCTACAGGATACCCGCGCCTCGGCCTTTGAACTCGACGACCCAGCTTTCCAGCTTGATGGCTACTTCCTTTATGCCTGCGACGCAGAAGTTCCCGCCCAAGGCGGCGTGGCGCTTTATTCGCGGTTGCAGCCCAAGGCAGTCATCAGCGGCCTGGGCTTCGAGACAGCCGACCGCTACGGACGTTACCTGCAGGCCGATTTCGACAAGGTCAGCATCGCAACATTGCTGCTGCCTTCGGGAATGAACGGCGACGAAGACTTGAACCAGAAATTCAAGTTGATGGACGACTTCGCCAAGTACCTGGACAAACAGCGTCGCAAGCGTCGCGAGTACATCTATTGCGGCTCGTTGTACGTGGCGCAGCAGAAGCTCGACGTCAAGAACTGGCGCGATGGCCAGCAGTCGCCGGGTTTCCTCGCGCCGGAACGTGCGTGGATGGACACCGTCGTCGGAGACATGGGGTATGTCGACGCCCTGCGTGAAGTCAGCCGTGAAGGCGACCAGTACAGCTGGTGGCCGGACAACGAGCAGGCCGAGATGCTCAACCTGGGCTGGCGTTTCGACTACCAGCTGCTGACTCCGGGCCTGCGACGCTTCGTGCGTAGCGCGCGCCTGCCGCGTCAGCCACGCTTCTCCCAGCACGCGCCACTGATCGTGGACTACGACTGGACGCTGACGATCTGATTCGTTCAGCTACAAAAAAACCGACGTGATGTCGGTTTTTTTGTGCCTGGCGTTTCAGCGGGTTGGGGAGAGTTTGATCAATGCAAGGCCTACGATGAGCCACGCCGAGCCAATAATCACCAACCAGGCGGCAACTATCATGCGACGCTTAAGCGATAACGGGAAATTACGTAACTCGTCAGCATCCAATAGCCCTCTCGAATTCCGATGCTCGGGCAAAGCATCGCAACACACATTGTATTGACCAAGTAGTAACGCGATTTAAAGCTAGTCGTTCCCCAGATGAGGATCTGCTGTTGCAGCCATGGGCACCTGGGTAAGGCAACAAGCATTGAGGTGAAGTCACGACTGCAAGCGATGAAACAGGCAGTTGCCACCCCAGACATCGAAATCACGAAAGGCGCAAACAAAAAGGCAAACCGTAGACCCGGATGCCAGGAAGAATAGAAGTCAGCACTCATTGTCCTGTCCAGTTGTAGAGTTCCTCCCCTATGAACTCCCCGCTGGAGCTGCCACCCACTCCTCCGACGACCGAGCCTCCGCCGACAAGGACGATTCCACAAACAGCCCCACCAAGCCCTCCGGTAAAAGCTGCCGCAACGCCACACGTTAAATATGCCGCGTATCCCCCCAAAGCGGCTCCGGCCATTCCACCTCCTATGCCACCTGAAAAGCTTCCTGCTTCAGTAAACCGGACCTTTCTACACGCCTTTGTTTCTCCGGCACGACACGCCTCCTGCACCTTTAATTGCCCATCCAGCTGGCGGTATAGCTGTTGGCGTGAGGCGAAAAACTCCGGACTTTTTAGGTGCCCATGGGTGGTGAAGGTCCGTTGGTACAGCTGTTCAAGCGCACGCAGACTGCCTTCGACATTCTTCAGCCCCTGGCTCAGCATGTCCTGCCCACCCCCATCGACTGGCTGGCACCACTGAGCAACCCGGCGATCTCGCCCTGGAAACGCGCCATGGCCCCTCCTCACCGCACTCAGGACAAGGCGTGGTGGAATCCCCCAGGCGCAGGCTGGGGACATCGTTCTGCCGGTGAAAGGTCTGACTGCTGAGGCACACAGCGCCGGTGGTGGTCGAGTCGCCATGCTGCCCGGCGCCGCGACCATTGATGTTGATGCGAAAGACCATGCACTGATTCCCTGAGCAAGTGGAGCCCGGAACCTAGCACGGCCTTTTCAGGCAAAAACGCCGCCGAAGATGATAGAGAAACGTCCTACGCCACTCTCAGACTTCGCAGTCAGACCTGAAGCCTTCCAGCGGCAACGAATGCCAATGGCCATTGGCTGACAGCTAAACAGCAGGCATAAAAAAGGCGAGCCTCAGGCTCGCCTTTTTCTGGGCACTTTCAGCTGATCATTATTTGATCGGCCGCCAGGTCAGCGGGTAGCGATAGGGCTGGCCTTCGTTGGCCTTGACCCCCGCGATGATGGTCAGCACCAGCACCGCCACCATGAGCCCGGCGAACAGCACCAGGCCGATCAGCACGAACATCAGCGCAAAGCAGATGATCGAGGCGAGGAATACGGTGATCTGAAAGTTCAGCGCTTCCTTGCCCTGGGCGTCGATGAAGGGATCGAGGTCTTTCTTCCAGATCCACATCACCAACGGCCCCAGCAGGTTGCCAAGCGGGAACAGCAACCCCGCCAGGGCCGCCAGGTGGCAGAACATGGCCCACTGCCGAATCTCGGCATTGGGGGTGGGCAACGGTAACGGCTGCTGGTCCATGCTCTGCTCCTTGCCTTGTCGAAATCAGTCAGCCAGCGAGGCTTGCTGCAGCTCGAACAGGTCGACCATGCCCTTCTGCGCCAAGGCCAGCATGGCATTGAGCTCTTCAGGCTGGAACGGCGCGCCTTCGGCAGTGCCCTGAACTTCGATGAAACCACCCTGGCTGGTCATGACCACGTTCAGGTCGGTCTCGGCTGCCGAGTCTTCCAGGTAGTCCAGGTCAAGCACCGCTTCGCCCTGGTACATGCCAACCGACACTGCGGCAATCATGTGCTTGAGCGGGTCGCCGCCTTTCAGGCCGCCACGCTTCTTGACCACGCGCAGGGCATCAACCAGGGCAACCATGGCACCGGTGATCGACGCGGTACGGGTACCACCATCGGCCTGGATCACGTCGCAGTCGACGTACAGGGTGATGTCGCCGAGCTTGCTCATGTCCAGCGCGGCACGCAGCGAGCGGCCGATCAGGCGCTGGATTTCCAGGGTGCGGCCACCCTGCTTGCCACGGGCGGCTTCGCGCTGGTTACGCTCGCCGGTGGAGCGCGGCAGCATGCCGTACTCTGCGGTCAGCCAGCCTTGGCCCTGACCTTTGAGGAACCGGGGTACACCGTTCTCGACGCTGACGGTGCAGACGACTTTGGTGTCACCGAATTCGACCAGTACTGATCCCTCGGCGTGTTTGGTGTAGTTGCGGGTGATGCGGATCGAGCGGAGCTGATCGGCAGCGCGACCACTTGGACGTTTCATTTGGGATACCTGTACTGGGTTTGAATCTGCCCAGCATTATAGAGCGCGCCGGGGCTTGAGGACACGTCTATTGTCGCAGCCCCCGGAACAGAGGGCACAGAGGCGTTGGTCGGGTTTTTCCGGACGCCGTCCGGGTGTTTGTAACATCAGTGGATTGGGAGCCAGCGCCGCACTGCGCTACAATCTTGCGCCTTTGCAGCCGCTTGGCTTTTCCTTGATCCTTTTTTGCGAGGTACTTCCCATGGTGCACAGCATGACCGCTTTTGCTCGTGTCGAGCGCGCCGGTAGCCAGGGCACCCTGATCTGGGAACTACGCTCGGTCAATCATCGCTACCTGGAGCCGCACCTGCGCCTGCCTGAAGCCCTGCGCGACCTCGAAGGGGCCGTGCGTGAAGCCCTGCGCCAGGGGCTGTCGCGTGGCAAGGTCGAATGCACGCTGCGCTTCAACGAAGAAAATGCCGGCAAGCCCTTGCAGGTCGACCGCGAGCGCGCCGCGCAACTGGTCGCCGCCGCCGAGACCGTGGCCAGCCTGATCAAGCAGCCAGCACCGCTGAACCCGCTTGAGGTACTGGCCTGGCCAGGCGTGCTGGTCGCTGACGCCAGCGACCCGCAGGCACTGAACAACGAAGCGATGCGCCTGTTCGAAGACGCCCTCAAGGAACTCAAGAACGGCCGCAACCGCGAAGGTGCCGAGCTGGCCCGCCTGATCAACGAGCGCCTGGACAACATGACCAGCGAGGTCACCACCCTGCGCGCCCTGGTGCCGCAGATGCTCGCCGCCCAGCGCCAGAAGATTCTCGACCGCTTTGCCGACATGCAGGCCGAGCTCGACCCGCAGCGCCTGGAGCAGGAAATGGTCCTGCTCGCGCAAAAAAGCGACGTCGCTGAAGAGCTCGACCGCCTGAGCACCCACATCAACGAAGTACGCCGGGTGCTCAAGTCCGGCGGCGCCGCTGGTCGGCGCCTGGACTTCCTGATGCAGGAGCTCAATCGCGAAGCCAACACCCTGGGCTCCAAAGCCTTCGACCCACGCAGCACCCAGTCCGCGGTCAACCTCAAGGTACTGATCGAGCAGATGCGTGAACAAGTACAGAACATTGAGTAAGGCCACACCCACCATGAATCAAAGCAGCGGCACCCTTTATATCGTTTCCGCCCCGTCCGGCGCCGGCAAGACCAGCCTGGTCAAAGCCCTGATCGACGCCGACAACAGCATTCAGGTGTCGGTCTCGCACACCACCCGGGCCATGCGCCCGGGCGAAGTGCACGGGGTGAACTACCACTTTGTCGCGCACACCGAATTCAAATCGATGATCGAGCAAGGCGATTTCCTCGAGCAGGCAGAGGTGTTCGGCAACTTCTACGGAACCTCGCGCAGCGCACTGCAGCAGGCTCTGGACCAGGGTCACGACCTGATTCTGGAAATCGACTGGCAGGGTGCGCAGCAGGTACGCAAGCTGATGCCTGAAGCGCGTTCGATCTTCATCCTGCCGCCGACCCAGGAAGCACTGCGCCACCGCCTGAACAACCGTGGCCAGGACAGTGACGAGATTATCGAAGGGCGGATGCGTGAAGCCGTCAGCGAGATGAGCCACTACAACGAGTATGAGTTCGTCATCATCAACGATGACTTCGCCACGGCCCTGGAAGACCTCAAGGCGGTGTTCCGCGCCAACCGCTTGCTGCAGGCCAACCAGCAGCAGCGTCACGGTCAGCTGCTCAAGCAATTGCTTGCCTGAGCAGCCACTAGCTCCAGCCGCTTAACGGCGGCTGGAGACCGTCGCGTGGCGTTGCAGGGTCATGCCCAGGAAGAACGCTGGCGCCCGCAAGCGCGACAGCAGCATCAGCCCAAGTCCCAGCAATGTGATGATCATTGCGATCACGAACACCAGGCCCAGCCCACCCACGTGCGACCCGCTGCCGAATGACGGCGAAGCGCTGTCGATGGCTGTCTGCACGAAAATCACCGAGAGAATGCCGCCGCCCAGCAGCGGGCAAACGCCACGCATCAGGAAATGACGCAGGCTGTCGGTCAGGCTGTGGCGGAAGTACCAGACGCAGGCAAATGCAGTTAGCGAATAATAGAAGCAGATCATCATGCCCAGGGCAGTGATGGTATCGGCCAGTACGTTTTCGCTCAGAGTACGCATGGTGACGTAGAACACGGCGGCTGCCACACCGGCGCAGATCGTCGCGTAACGCGGGGTCTTCGAGCGCGGGCAGATGTTGGCGAAGCGTTCCGGCACGGCACCGTAGTAACCCATGGCCAGCAACGTGCGCGCTGGCGACACGAAGGTGGACTGCAGGGACGCTGCGGTACTGGCCAGCACTGCAATCGACATCAGGATTGCCAGCGGCCCCATCACCGGGCCTGCCAGGTGGGCAAAGACGTTTTCCTGGATGCGCGGGTTGTTCAGGCCCAGGCCGATATCGCCAATGCCGGCAAATTGCAGGGTGGCAATCGCCGTCACCAGGTACAGGCCGAGAATCAGCAGCACGGTCAGGGTCGCTGCACGGCCAGGGGTATCACCGCTGCCTACCGACTCTTCGCTGATGCTCAGGCACACGTCCCAGCCCCAGAAAATGAAGATCGACAGCGACAGGCCGGCGGTAAAGGCTGAAAACGACTCGACGCCAAAGGGGTTGAACCAGTCCAGGTCGAACTCCAGTGGCGGCGTCTCGGCCGAGCCACCGAAGGCTGCCATGGCAAAGCCCACCAGCACCAACACCTGCAACGCCACCAGGCCGTACTGCACGGTCATGGTAGTGGCGATGCCGCGACAGCAAATCCACACCGCCATGGCGATGAACACGCAGCAGGTGACGACGTTGATCAACAGGTTATCGGCCAGCGCCGCCACCTCGTGGCTGCCGAGTATCTGCCCGATGAACAGGTAGAAGAAGTCCACCGCCACACCGGCGAGGTTTGACAACACGATGGTGGTGGCTGTCACCAGGCCCCAGCCGCCGATCCAGCCGATCATCGGGCCAAACGCCCGCGCCGACCAGGTAAAGGAGGTGCCGCTGTCCGGTTCCGCCGCATTCAGTTCACGGTAACCCAGTGCGACCAACAGCATCGGCAGGAAGCCCACGATGAACACCGCCGGCAAATGGGCGCCGACTTCGCGTACGGTAGGACCAAGCGCACCAGTGAGGGTGTAGACCGGTGCAATGGTGGAGATACCCAGCACGATGCTCGCCAGCAGTCCGAGCCGGCCCTTGGCCAGCCCTTTGGATGCTCCCGATGCACCAGTTGCCTGGGTGCGAGCCTGTCCCGAACCCGGGGAAAGGCCTGCTTTGAATTCGCTCATGAGTAATTGTCGCCGCTTTTACTATTGTTTTTCAGGACGCCCCGCAGCGCGTCCGCTTGCACTCAATGAAACCTGTTGCCTGCTACGTCTGTTCCGGCTCAGCCGGATGACCTCATAGGCCGCTCTCCTGCTGGCGCACGCCCCTGGCACGGGCCAGGCAGGCTTCACGGAACGCCTGGAACAGGCGCAGCGATACCGGGTTGTCCGCCAGGCGGTACTCCGGGTGCCACTGCACACCGACAACAAAGCCCGGGCCTGTCTTCAACGACACCGCCTCGACCAAGCCATCCGGCGCCAGTGCCTCGGCACGCAGGCTGTCAGCCAGGCGATCGATGCCCTGGCCGTGCAGCGAATTGACCATGAAGCTCGACGCCAGGCCAAGGCGCTCGAACAACCCGCCGGGCTGTACGGTCACGCTGTGGCGAGGGCCGTATTGCACTTCCACCGGGGCATCCTGCGGCTCACGGTGATCGAGGAAACCCGACAGCTCGTGCACGCGCTGGTGCAGCGTGCCGCCCAAGGCAACGTTCAACTCCTGAAAGCCGCGGCAAATGCAGAACACCGGCACGCCGGTGGCAATGGCGGCCTGCAACAAAGGCAGGGTCAGCCGGTCACGAAACACGTCGTGCTTCGTGCCTTCCACACTGGGGGCGCCATTGTAATGATGCGGCTCGATATTAGAAGGCGAACCGGTAAAAAGAATGCCGTCGAGGCGCTCTAGCACGCGCTGCGGGTCGACCGGCTCGTCACGCGCCGGAAGGATCAGCGGAATGCCGGCAAAGCCTGCCGCCTCGACATACTTGTCGCCCACGGTGTGCGACGAGTTGTGCCCCAACTGCTGGCGACACGCCGAGATGCCAATCAAAGGCGGCAGGTCATTGGTAGTTTGCATGGGTTCACCCTCCCTTACAGCTTGATCCAGGTCGCCTTGAGTTCGGTGTACTTGTCAAAAGCATGCAGCGACTTGTCGCGGCCATTGCCCGACTGCTTGAACCCGCCAAACGGTGCGGTCATGTCGCCGCCGTCGTACTGGTTGATCCAGACGCTGCCGGCACGCAGCGCGCGCGCGGTGTTGTGGGCACGGGAAATGTCGCTGGTCCAGACCGCTGCGGCCAGACCGAAGGGCGAGTCGTTGGCGATGGCCACCGCCTCTTCAGCGCTGTCGAAGGTAATCACCGACAGCACCGGCCCAAAAATTTCTTCGCGCGCAATGCGCATGGCGTTGGTCACGCCATCGAAGATCGCCGGCTGCACATACACGCCGCAGGTGTCTTCCAGAACGCGCTCACCACCGGTCAGCAGAGTCGCGCCATCAGCCTTGCCGGCGGCGACGTAGCCCAGCACGGTATCGAGCTGGGTACTGTCCACCAGGGCGCCGACGCGGGTTTGCGGGTCCAGTGCGTGGCCTGGTTTCCAGGCTTTGAGGGCCTCTACCACCATCGGCAGGAAGCGCGCCTTGATGCTGCGCTCGACCAGCAGCCGCGAACCGGCAATGCACACTTCGCCCTGGTTGAAAGCGATAGCCGCTGCGGCGGCATCGGCAGCCGCCTGCAGGTCCGGGGCGTCGGCGAAGACGATGTTCGGGCTTTTGCCACCGGCTTCCAGCCAGACACGCTTCATGTTCGACTCACCGGCATAGACCATCAATTGCTTGGCAATGCGGGTTGAACCGGTGAACACCAGGGTATCGACATCCATGTGCAGGGCCAGGGCCTTGCCAACGGTGTGACCGTAACCCGGCAGTACGTTCAGGACGCCAGCCGGAATCCCGGCTTCAATGGCGAGCTGGGCGATGCGGATCGCGGTCAGTGGTGATTTTTCGGACGGCTTGAGGATTACCGAGTTACCGGTAGCCAGGGCCGGGCCAAGTTTCCAGCAGGCCATCATCAGTGGAAAGTTCCACGGAACAATGGCCGCGACCACGCCGACCGGCGAGCGGGTGACCAAACCCAGCTGGTCGGACGGGGTCGCAGCAACTTCGTCATAAATCTTGTCGATGGCTTCGGCGTGCCAGCGGATGGCATTGGCCGCCGCCGGGATATCGATGCTCAGCGAATCGGCAATGGGCTTGCCCATGTCCAGCGTTTCCAGCAGCGCCAGCTCCGGGGCATTGGCCAGCAGCAGGTCGGCGAAGGCAATCAGTACGCGCTTGCGCTCGGCCGGCGCCTGCGCCGCCCAGACACCACTGTCAAAACTGCGCCGGGCTGCAGCCACGGCGCGGTCGGCGTCGGCGTCGTCGCAACTGGCGATCTGCGCCAGTGCACGGCCATCGACCGGGCTGGAACAGTCGAACGTTGCACCAGAGACACTGGCGCAGTACTGCCCGTCGACAAAGGCGCGGCCTTCGATCGTCAGGGTCTGGAACAGCTGTTCCCAGTGTTCACGTGGTGCAATTGTCATTGTTATTTACTCCGGGCATCACACGGTATGCAGGTACCAGTTGTATTCGAGGTCGGAAATCGACACCTCGAACTCGGCCATTTCGCTTTCCTTGCAGGCAACAAAAATGTCGATGTAGTCCGGGCTGATGTACTTGTTCAGTACTTCGCTGTCATCGAGTTCACGCAGCGCGTCGCGCAGGTTGTTCGGCAGGCTCTGTTCCAGCTGCTCGTAGGAGTTGCCTTCAATGGGCGCTCCCGGCTCGATCTGGTTGGTCAGGCCGTGATGGATACCGGCGAGGATCGCCGCCATCATCAGGTACGGGTTGGCATCGGCACCGGCCACACGGTGCTCGATACGCACGGCATCGCTGCTGCCGGTCGGCACGCGAACGGCCACCGTGCGGTTGTCCAGGCCCCAGCTTGGCGCGTTCGGGACGTAGAACTGGGCACCGAAGCGGCGATACGAGTTGATGTTCGGGCAGAGGAACGCCATCGACGCCGGCATGGTTTCCAGTACGCCACCGATGGCGTGACGCAGCGTCTCGCTCTGCTCGGGGTCGTCACTGGTAAAGATGTTCTTGCCGGTTTTCTTGTCGAGCAACGAGATATGCACGTGCAGGCCGTTACCCGCCTGGCCCGGATAAGGCTTGGCCATGAAGGTGGAATCCATCTCATGGTCGTAGGCAATGTTCTTGATCAGGCGTTTGAGCAACACCGCGTAGTCGCAGGCCTTGATCGCATCGGCAACGTGATGCAGGTTGACTTCGAACTGCGCCGGGGCGCTTTCCTTGACGATGGCGTCTGCCGGGATGCCCTGCTCTTTGGCGGCTTCGAGCATGTCCTGCAAGCAGTCGACGTACTCGTCCAGGTCATCGATCAGGTACACCTGGGTCGACTGCGGACGCTTGCCGGAAATCGGCGAACGCGGCGGCTGTGGGCGACCGTTGAGGTTGTCCTGATCGATCAGGTAGAACTCGAGTTCGAAGGCCGCGCAGATATCCAGGCCCAACGCGTCGAATTTTTCCACGACACTGCGCAGCACTTCACGCGGGTCGGCGAAGAATGGCGCACCGTCCAGTTCGTGCATGGTCATCAGCAACTGAGCGGTGGGGCGTTTCTGCCACGGCTCGTAGCTCAGGGTGCCGGGAATCGGGAAGCAGATACGGTCGGCATCGCCGATGTCCAGGCCCAGGCCGGTGCTTTCGACGGTCGATCCGTTGATGTCCAGGGCAAACAGCGAAGCCGGCAGGTTGATGCCTTTTTCGTAGACCTTGACCAGGCTCGCCCGTTCGATGCGCTTGCCACGCACCACGCCGTTCATGTCTGCAATCAGCAGATCGACAAATTGCACCTCGGGGTAGGCCTTGAGAAATTCACCCATCTCATCGAGAGGGATGGCGCGCGGGGAGACCGACGTCATGGCTTGGCACCTTTGATTTTTTATCGTACGACTATGGAGGAGGCACTGCGGCGCTGCGAAGAGCGGCGATGGCTACGTTTGTTCTTTTAAGTAGTCCCATCGTGGGGAACTGCAGAACGTTGTCATATAGGACTTTCGTTCCACATTTTGACAACGTCGCGAGTTGATTCACGACTGCTGCCTCACTATAGAATGGCCCCAGCGCAACAGACATTGGCATTTAGGCAAGTAAAGAGTGCACCCATGCAATATCAGATCAGTCACGCCGACCTCTCCCTCGTACTCGCCCTGGTACGCGGACGCTCGCTGGCCAAGGCCGCCGAGCTGCTGAAAGTGGATGTTTCGACGGTGTTTCGCTCGATTCGGCGCATGGAAGCCGCCCTCGGTACCGCGTTATTCGTAAAAAGTCGCAAAGGCTACATCCCGACGGGCACCGCCCAGGCCCTGGCCGAGCAGGCCGAACGCGCCGAGCAGGCGCTGGATGCCGCCCGGGTGGCACTCGAGCACGGCGAACAGGTGGTCAGCGGCACGGTGCGCCTGACCTGCACCGACGCCGTGCTGCACAGTTTGTTGCTGCCGGCACTGGCCGAGTTCATGCCGGCCTACCCGGCCTTGTCGCTCGAACTGGCCACCTCCAACACCTTCGCCAACCTGAGCCGTCGCGACGCCGACCTCGCCTTGCGCCTGACCAACTCGCCGCCTGAACACCTGGTGGGTCGCTGCCTGGGTTCGGCCTCTTATGTGGTCTGTGGCCGCGAGGAGTACCGGGCCAAGCTCAAGGAGGCACCTGCCAGCCTGCCCTGGATCGCACCGGACGACACCATGCAGGACCACTCCACAGTGGTCTGGCGCAGCGAACACCTCCCGGGCGTGATGCCACGCTACCGCTGCAGCAGCATTTCCTCCATCGCCCAGTTGGTGACCGCCGGTCTTGGCGTAGCTGCCCTGCCCGACTACATGGCGCATACGCTGCCGGACGTAGAGGCCTTGAGCGATGCGCTGCCCGGCTGCGACACCGAGCTGTGGCTGCTGACACGCCCGGATTGCCGCGCCCTGCGCTCGGTGCAGACCCTGTTTGACGAGTTGACCCCGCGCCTGCGCGATGCCCTCGGTCGCCAGTGAAACCGTTACTGGCATTCCGACAACTGCACAAACAGTTGTGCCAGAGCCCCGGAAGTGGTTATCGTCAGCGGTATTACGGGCTCGAAATGAAATCAGCGCTTCCCTAAAGGCTGGTGATTTTTTAAACTATCGAGTCCGCTCGCCCATTCGGGCTGAACACCGCATTTGCTACTTGAGGAAGACCATGGCCCGCGTAACCGTTGAAGACTGCCTAGAACACGTGGATAACCGTTTTGAGCTGGTCATGCTCTCTACCAAGCGTGCCCGTCAGCTGGCCACCGGCGGCAAAGAGCCAAAAGTGGCATGGGAAAACGACAAACCTACCGTCGTTGCCCTGCGTGAAATCGCTGAAGGCATCTGCACCCCTGAATTCATCGCTGCCGAATCCATCGTCGAAGTCGAGCCTGCCTTTGCATTCGGTAGCGAGGAAGAGGCCAACGAGGCCGTCTAAGCCTATGCCTGGTCGACGCAGTACGGCGCAGGTCCCCTTTCCTCGGCAGGAGGTAATCCTGTGCCGAGCATAGACGCCCTCGCCGATCGCCTGTCGACCTACCTCGGCGCTGACCAGGTCAACCTGGTGCGCCGGGCGTACTTCTACGCCGAACAAGCCCACGATGGCCAACGCCGTCGCAGCGGCGAAGCCTACGTCACGCATCCGCTGGCAGTGGCGAGCATCCTTGCCGACATGCACATGGACCATCAGAGCCTGATGGCTGCCATGCTCCATGACGTGATCGAAGACACCGGCATCGCCAAAGAAGCCCTCTGCTCGCAATTTGGCGAAACCGTCGCCGAACTGGTCGACGGGGTCAGCAAGCTGACCCAGATGAACTTCGAAACCAAGGCCGAAGCCCAGGCGGAAAACTTCCAGAAAATGGCCATGGCCATGGCCCGGGACATCCGCGTGATCCTGGTCAAGCTGGCGGACCGCCTGCACAACATGCGCACCCTCGAGGTGCTGTCCGGCGAAAAACGTCGACGCATCGCCAAGGAAACCCTGGAAATCTACGCCCCCATCGCCAATCGCCTGGGGATGCACAGTGTGCGCGTGGAATTCGAAGACCTGGGTTTCAAGGCCATGCACCCGATGCGCTCGGCGCGCATCTACCAGGCCGTCAAACGCGCTCGCGGCAACCGCAAGGAAATCGTCAACAAGATCGAAGAGTCGCTGGCCCACTGCCTGGCGGTCGACGGTATCGAAGGCGAAGTCAGCGGCCGCCAGAAGCACCTCTATGGCATCTACAAGAAGATGCGCGGCAAACGCCGGGCCTTCAACGAGATCATGGATGTCTACGCGTTCCGCATCATCGTCGACAAGGTAGACACCTGCTACCGCGTGCTCGGCGCCGTGCACAACCTGTACAAGCCGCTGCCTGGCCGCTTCAAGGATTACATCGCGATCCCCAAGGCCAACGGCTACCAGTCGCTGCACACCACCTTGTTCGGTATGCACGGGGTGCCCATCGAGATCCAGATTCGCACCCGCGAAATGGAAGAAATGGCCAACAACGGCATCGCTGCGCACTGGCTGTACAAGTCCAGTGACGACGAGCAACCCAAAGGCACCCACGCCCGCGCCCGCCAATGGGTCAAAGGCGTGCTGGAAATGCAGCAGCGTGCCGGCAACTCGCTGGAATTCATCGAAAGCGTGAAGATCGACCTGTTCCCGGACGAGGTCTACGTATTCACGCCCAAGGGCCGCATCATGGAGCTGCCCAAAGGCTCCACCGCGGTCGACTTTGCCTACGCGGTGCACACCGACGTTGGCAACAGCTGCATCGCCTGCCGGATCAACCGTCGCCTGGCACCGCTGTCCGAGCCCCTGCAAAGCGGTTCGACGGTCGAAATCGTCAGCGCGCCGGGCGCCCGGCCGAATCCGGCCTGGCTCAACTTCGTGGTCACTGGCAAGGCCCGCACGCACATCCGCCATGCCCTCAAGCTGCAACGCCGCTCCGAGTCCATCAGCCTCGGCGAACGCCTGCTGAACAAGGTCCTCAACGGCTTCGACAGCGCCCTGGACAAGATTCCCCAGGAGCGCATCCAGGCCATGCTCAGCGAGTACCGCCTGGAGCAGATCGAGGACATGCTCGAAGACATTGGCCTGGGCAACCGCATGGCCTATGTCGTCGCCCGTCGCTTGCTGTCCAGCGAGGGCGAACAGCTGCCAACACCGGAAGGCCCGCTGGCGATTCGCGGCACCGAAGGCCTGGTGCTCAGTTATGCCAAATGCTGTACGCCGATCCCGGGCGACCCGATTGTCGGTCACCTGTCGGCCGGCAAAGGCATGGTCGTGCACCTGGAGAACTGCCGCAACATCAGTGAAATCCGCCACAACCCGGAAAAATGCGTACAGCTGTCCTGGGCCAAGGATGTCACCGGCGAATTCAACGTCGAACTGCGCGTCGAACTGGAACACCAACGCGGCCTGATCGCCTTGCTGGCCAGCAGCGTCAATGCCGCCGACGGCAACATCGAGAAAATCAGCATGGACGAGCGCGATGGTCGCATCAGCGTGGTCCAACTGGTGGTCAGCGTGCACGACCGCGTGCACCTGGCCCGCGTGATCAAGAAACTGCGTGCACTGACAGGCGTGATCCGCATCACCCGCATGCGCACGTAGCCCTAAAACAGCAAGGAGTCATCATGTCCAAGACCGTCATCACCAGTGACAAGGCCCCAGCCGCCATCGGTACCTACTCCCAGGCGATCAAGGCCGGTAACACGGTGTACATGTCCGGCCAGATCCCGCTGGACCCGAAAACCATGGAACTGGTCGAAGGTTTCGAAGCCCAGACCGTTCAGGTGTTCGAAAACCTCAAGGCCGTCGCTGAAGCCGCCGGTGGCTCGTTCAAAGACATCGTCAAGCTGAACATCTTCCTGACTGACCTGAGCCACTTCGCCAAGGTCAACGAGATCATGGGCAAGTACTTCGAGCAGCCGTACCCGGCGCGCGCCGCTATCGGCGTCGCCGCCCTGCCACGTGGCTCGCAAGTTGAAATGGACGCGATCCTGGTCCTCGAGTAATACCCCCGCGCGGCGAGCCGACCGGCTCGCCCTGCTTTGCCCCGGAAAGGACCCCGCCATGCGCCACGCGCTCGCCCTGACCCTGGCTGCCGCACTGCTGAGCGGATGCGCCAGCCACAAACCTGAAGACTACAACGGCATCTGGATCAACCAGAAAGCCATCGATACTGCCGCCAAAGGCGTCAGCCTGCGCCAGGCCCTGCAGGACAACGGTCCCAATTTCGAATGGAAGGTCAACGTCGCTGCCGGACAGGCCAGCTTCGACAACGGCTTCGAAATCGCCGAAGGCCAGCTCAAGGCCGGTGAAAAGCAATATCAGGTGGAATTCGGCGATAACCACGTCGAAACCCTGACCCTGGATGGCGACGAGCTGGTGCAGAACACCAGTGAGTGGGCACCACAACAGCAGTTCGAGAAGGCCCGCACCCCTGCACCCATGGGCGCACGCACCGGCACCACGTTTGAGCAGGCGCTCTACAGCGCTTATCTCGGCGGCGAGTGGAAGATCATCGAAGGCCCGGGCCAGGGTGGCCAGGTGCATTTTCGTGACAACGGCAGCGTTGATGGCCTGCCCAACCTGGATCGCTACGCGCTGTGCCTGGCGGGTGACTGCGCCGACATGAGCAGCGGCAACGACAGCCTCTGGCTGGAGCGCAACAAGCAAGGTGCGCCGTGGATTTTCAAGCGTGACGGCGACCAGCTGGAAATCCTGCGTGCCACCAACAGCGCGCAACCGGATGAAAAGCCGCAGCTACAGCCTGGCGCTCGCCAATGGTTGCTCGAGCGCGACTGATCTACCGCAGTATCAGGTACGCCCCTCCAGGATGGCCGCATAGCCTTCCTGGTAGCTCGGGTACTGTGGCGCCCAGCCCAGTGCCCGCGCCCGGGCGTTGCTGCAGCGCTTGCTACCGGTACGACGCACCCGCTCCTGCTCGGACCACTGGGTGACGCCCATGTACTGTCGCAGCCAGGCCACCACTTCGGCCAACGGCGCCGGCGCGTCATCCACACCGATGTAACAGTCGTCCAAGGCCTGGCCTTGGTCATCGGCTTTGACCAGGAAGGCGAGCAGACCGGCTGCGTCCTCGGCATGGATCCGGTTGGCATACAGCGGCGGTTCCTCGGTAACCCGATAACCCTGACGGACCTGGCTCAACAGCCACTCGCGCCCCGGGCCATAAATACCGGTCAGGCGCACCACCGTACAGGGTATGCCGCTGGCCAGCGCCAACTGCTCTGCCTCGAGCATCACAGTGCCCGAGTAGTTCTTCGGCGCGGTTACCGATGCCTCGTCGATCCACTCGCCGTCTTGCTGGGCATATACACCACTGCTGGAGACGAACAGCAGGCGCTTTGGTGCCTGGCCGCGCTCTGCCAGCCAGCTCAGAACATGCTTCAGGCCATCGACATAGGCCGCCCGATAGCCAGCCTCGTCATGCTGGCTGGCCGCCGCGCAGTACACCAGGTAGTCCGGCGACACGGCGGGCCAGGTGTCCGGGCACTGCGCGTCGAACAGGTCGGCGGCCACACCCGTAACCCCTGCCGGCAGCTGGTCGACGCTGCGACGCAGGCCACTCACATGCCAGTTGCAAGCCAGCATTTGCTTGGCGAGGCGACTACCGACATCACCACATCCGACAATCAAAACAGAAGGCGCAGACATCCCGAAACTCCGCAAATCAAAGGCCCAGCCTATCCAAATAAATCGATAGGCGGCTAGCTATGATGGAAAAAAAGTAACTTTATTACTTCTGCTAACAAGAATTACTTGCAATAATGGCGGCCGAATTTTTGTTCTCGGCCTGTATCGAGGCCTGGAAGGACAACCCCTCTTTCTTCTTCATCAGGTCCGGCCAGCATGACACGTATCCAACCTTCCGCTTCGCCAACCACGCCGCGCGCATGGCGCGCCATTGCCGCGCTGATGTTCAGCCTGGTGCTGGCCCCGGCTGCGATGGCTGATGAGCCGACAGCGCCCGTCGCCGCCCCTGCTGCTGCCGTTGCCCCTGCGGCACCGGGCACCGAAGCTGCCGCTACCCCGGCTGACCCGGCTGCCACCCCTGCGCCCGTAGTAGAAGGCCAGGTGCCAGATACCGGTGAAGAAGGCCTGGTTGAAGAAACCAGCCTGGGCATGGCCCACGACCTGTCGCCATGGGGCATGTACAAAAACGCCGACATCGTGGTCAAGATCGTCATGATCGGCCTGGCGATCGCTTCGATCATCACCTGGACCATCTGGATCGCCAAGGGTTTCGAGCTGCTGGGCGCCAAACGCCGCCTGCGTGGTGAAATCGCCGCACTGAAAAAGGCCACCACCCTCAAGGAAGCCAGCGATGGCGCCAGCAAGGAAGGCACCCTGGCCCACCTCCTGGTTCACGACGCCCTGGACGAAATGCGCCTGTCCACCAATGCCCGCGAGAAAGAAGGCATCAAGGAGCGCGTCAGTTTCCGCCTCGAGCGCCTGGTAGCGGCCAGCGGTCGTAACATGAGCAGCGGCACCGGCGTGCTGGCCACCATCGGCTCCACCGCGCCCTTCGTCGGTCTGTTCGGTACCGTATGGGGCATCATGAACAGCTTCATCGGCATCGCCAAAACCCAGACCACCAACCTTGCGGTGGTTGCCCCAGGCATCGCCGAGGCCCTGCTGGCCACCGCCCTGGGCCTGGTTGCAGCGATTCCGGCCGTCGTCATCTACAACGTCTTCGCCCGCTCCATCGCCGGTTACAAGGCTCAGGTGTCCGACGCCTCGGCCGAAGTCCTGCTGCTGGTCAGCCGTGACCTGGACCACCAGCCAGGTGACCGCGCCACTGCACCTCACATGGTGAAAGTGGGGTAATCCATGGGCCTGCATCTTAACGAAGGTGGCGACGACCTCGCCGAGAACCACGAAATCAACGTCACGCCGTTCATCGACGTGATGTTGGTCCTGCTGATCATCTTCATGGTGGCAGCCCCCCTGGCAACCGTCGATATCAAAGTCGACCTGCCGGCCTCGACTGCCAAACCGGCACCGAGGCCGGAAAAGCCGATCTTCCTCCGCGTCAAAGCCGCCCAGAACGTTTACGTCGGCGAAGATCAGGTTCAACGCGACCAGCTCGGTGCCGTGCTCGACGCCAAGACCAAGGGCGACAAGGACACCACGATCTTCTTCCAGGCCGATAAAGGCGTGGATTACGGCGATCTGATGGAAGTGATGAACACGCTGCGCGCGGCCGGTTACCTGAAAGTCGGTCTGGTCGGGCTTGAGACGGCAGCCAAGAAATGATCAAGACGCGGCATAAGCTGGCGCGTTACAGCGGTAGTCTGGCGATTGTGCTGGGTATCCATGCCATCGCCGTCCTGTTGACGCTCAATTGGTCGGTGCCCCAGGCGATCGAGTTGCCGCCCGCGGCGATGATGATCCAGATGGCGCCGATACCGGAACCGGCACCTCCACCACCGCCCAAGGTAGTGACCCCGCCACAGCCGCCAGCACCGGTCGAAGAACCGCCGCTGCCGAAACTGGTCGAGGCGCCGAAGCCGAAAATCGCCATTGCCAAACCGGTAAAGCCAAAAGCCAAACCGCAGCCGCCCAAGCCAGAGAAAAAGCCTGAGCCGCCGCAGGAAAAGCCTGCTGACGAAGACGTGGTCGATACACCGCCGAGCAATGCGCCTGCGCAGAAGTCCGCGGCACCGGCACCGAGCATTGCCAGCAACAGCAACGCCCTGCCGACCTGGCAGAGCGACCTGCTGCGCCACCTGGCCAAGTACAAGCGCTACCCGGAAAACGCCCGGCGCATGCGCATGGAAGGCATCAACCGGCTGCGTTTCGTGGTGGATGGCGAAGGCAAGATTCTCTCGTACGCACTGGCCGGCGGTTCGGGCAGTGCAGCACTGGATCGGGCGACCCTGGAGATGATCCGTCGTGCCCAGCCGGTACCACCACCGCCCAAGGAATTGCTTAACAACGGCAGCATCGAAGTGATCGCACCATTCGTCTACTCGCTGGACAAGCGCTGACGCTTTGTTTCTGTCACAAACAAGCAACTCTGATAACGTGCGTCTATCGATTGCAGCCGCTATGCTGGGGCCGCAACTTCATGGACGCACGTTATGACACTCACAGAATTGCGCTACATCGTCACCCTCGCCCAAGAGCAACACTTCGGCCATGCCGCCGAGCGCTGCCATGTCAGCCAGCCGACCCTGTCGGTGGGCGTGAAAAAGCTTGAGGACGAGCTGGGTGTACTGATCTTCGAGCGCAGCAAAAGCGCCGTACGCCTGACCCCGGTGGGTGAAGGCATTGTCGCTCAGGCCCAGAAGGTACTTGAGCAGGCCCAAGGCATTCGCGAACTGGCCCAGGCCGGTAAAAACCAGCTGACTGCACCGCTGAAAGTCGGTGCGATCTACACGGTCGGCCCCTACCTGTTCCCGCACCTGATTCCGCAACTGCACCGGGTCGCACCGCAGATGCCGTTGTACATCGAAGAAAACTTCACACACATCCTGCGCGACAAGCTGCGCAATGGTGAACTGGACGCAGTGATCATTGCCCTGCCGTTCAATGAAGCCGATGTCCTGACCCTGCCGCTGTACGATGAGCCCTTCTATGTATTGATGCCCAGCGAACATCCCTGGACCAAGAAGGAAACCATCGACGCCAGCCTGCTCAACGACAAGAGCCTGCTGCTGCTCGGTGAGGGCCACTGCTTCCGTGACCAGGTGCTGGAAGCGTGCCCGACCCTGACCAAGGGCAGCGACGGCGCCAAGCACACCACGGTCGAGTCCAGCTCGCTGGAAACCATCCGCCACATGGTCGCCTCCGGCCTTGGCGTTTCGATCCTGCCGCTGTCCGCTGTGCATAGCCACCACTATGCGCCCGGCGTCATCGAAGTTCGCCCGTTGAGCCCACCGGCGCCGTTCCGTACCGTGGCCATCGCCTGGCGCGCCAGCTTCCCGCGGCCCAAGGCAATCGAGATCCTCGCCGATTCCATCCGGCTGTGCTCGGTGGCCAAGCCACCGGCGAGCGCGTAAGGAACTGTCATGCCGGAGTTGTCCCAGGTATCGGTGACTGCATTGAAGGGCGTGGGCGAGGCCATGGCCGAGAAGCTCGCCAAGGTCGGCCTGGAAAACCTTCAGGACGTGCTCTTCCACCTGCCCCTGCGTTACCAGGACCGCACCCGTGTGGTCCCGATCGGGGCCCTGCGCCCCGGGCAGGATGCAGTGATCGAGGGCGTCGTCAGCGGTACCGACGTGGTCATGGGCAAGCGCCGCAGCCTGCTGGTGCGCCTGGGTGACGGCACCGGTGTGTTGAGCCTGCGTTTTTACCACTTCAGCAATGCGCAAAAGGACGGCCTCAAGCGCGGCACCCACCTGCGCTGCTATGGCGAAGCTCGCCCCGGTGCCTCGGGCCTGGAAATCTACCACCCGGAATACCGCGCCCTCACCGGCGATGAACCTGCGCCGGTGGAGCAGACCCTGACGCCGATCTACCCGACCACCGAGGGCCTGACCCAGCAGCGCCTGCGCCAGCTGAGCCAGCAGAGCCTGGCGATGCTTGGCCCACGCAGCCTGCCCGACTGGCTGCCGCTGGAGCTGGCCCGGGATTACCAGCTGGCGCCGCTGGATGATGCCATCCGCTACCTGCATCACCCGCCCGCCGATGCCGACGTCGACGAGCTTGCCGAAGGCCAGCATTGGGCCCAGCACCGCCTGGCGTTCGAAGAGTTGCTGACGCATCAGCTGTCGCAGCAACGCCTGCGTGAAAGCCTGCGAGCACAACGGGCGCCAGCATTGCCCAAGGCGAACCGCCTGCCGCAACAGTACCTGGCCAACCTGGGCTTTGCCCCGACGGGCGCACAGCAGCGGGTAGGCAACGAAATTGCCTATGACCTCAGCCAGTCGGAGCCGATGCTGCGCCTGGTGCAGGGGGATGTCGGCGCCGGCAAGACAGTGGTCGCCGCACTGGCCGCGCTGCAGGCACTGGAGGCCGGTTATCAGGTCGCGCTGATGGCGCCTACCGAGATTCTTGCCGAACAGCACTTTGCGACCTTCAAGCGCTGGCTGGAGCCGCTGGGTATCGAAGTCGCGTGGCTGGCCGGCAAGCTCAAAGGCAAGGCCCGGGCCAGCGCCCTGGAGCAAATCGCCCAGGGTGCGCCAATGGTGGTGGGTACCCATGCGTTGTTCCAGGACGAGGTGAAGTTCAAGAACCTGGCCCTGGCGATCATCGACGAGCAACACCGCTTCGGTGTGCAGCAGCGCCTGGCGCTGCGCCAGAAAGGTGTCGGCGGGCAACTCTGCCCGCACCAGCTGATCATGACCGCGACCCCCATTCCTCGCACGCTGGCGATGAGCGCCTACGCCGACCTGGACACTTCGATCCTCGATGAACTGCCGCCCGGACGGACGCCGGTCAATACTGTGCTGGTGGCTGACAGCCGACGCTTTGAAGTGGTCGAGCGGGTTCGCGCCGCGTGCGCCGAAGGCCGCCAGGCCTATTGGGTGTGCACCCTGATCGAAGAGTCCGAAGAGCTGACCTGCCAAGCGGCAGAAACCACCTTCGAAGAACTGGGCAGCGCCTTGGGCGAGCTGCGTGTCGGCCTGATCCACGGGCGCATGAAGCCCGCTGAAAAGGCCGCCGTCATGGCGCAGTTCAAGCAAGGCGAGCTGCAACTGCTGGTGGCCACCACGGTGATCGAGGTTGGCGTCGATGTGCCCAACGCCAGCCTGATGATCATCGAGAACCCCGAACGCCTGGGCCTGGCCCAGCTGCACCAGTTGCGCGGCCGGGTCGGTCGCGGCAGCGCAGCGAGCCACTGTGTGCTGCTGTACCACCCGCCGCTGTCACAGATCGGCCGTGAACGCCTGGGGATCATGCGCGAAACCAACGATGGTTTCATCATCGCCGAAAAAGACCTGGAACTTCGAGGCCCCGGCGAAATGCTCGGCACCCGCCAGACCGGCCTGTTGCAGTTCAAGGTTGCCGACCTGATGCGCGACGCCGACCTGCTGCCAGCAGTGCGCGATGCCGCCCAGGCCCTGCTGGCACGCTGGCCGGATCATGTCAGCCCGTTGCTCGACCGGTGGCTGCGCCATGGTCAGCAATATGGACAGGTGTGACGCCCGTCCCAGAATGGATCCAGCTTGTCGCTGAAGCTGGTTATACTCTTGCGATTATAAAATTTCTGGATACAGACCATGACTGAAGTTGCTCTGGACACCGCAACCCCCCACGCTCCGTCTGTAATCCGGCTGCTGCTGGAAAAGCTTGGCATCGCATATCGCGAAGTGCTGGACCACCCCCACCTGTTGCCCGAACGCAAAGCCCAGGTGGTGCTGCTCGATGATGAAGTCGGCGCACTGTTGGTGCTGTTCCCGCAGAATCAACTGCTCGACCTTAACCGCCTGACCGAACTGACCGGGCGCAAGCTTGCCGCCGTACCACTGGAGCGTCTCAAGCAGATGCTCGACAAGCATGGCCTCAAGCAGCTGCCAGGCATCCCGGCGCTGACCAGTTCGCCCTGCCTGTATGAAGAGAGCCTGCTCAAGCCTGAAAAGCTGTTGATTCACTCCGGCGAGGCGGGCTTGCTGCTGGAAATAGAACGCGACGATTTCAAGAAAATGCTGAACAAGGCCAGCGCTGGCAACTTTGGCGAGCCGTTGAGCCGCATTCGCCCGAACCTCGACCGGCCAACCGACGACCGCGAAGAGATCTCCCAGGCCGTCCAGGCTTTCACGGCGCGGCGTATCCAGCAGCGCCTGGAAAACACCATCGAGATCCCGCCGCTGGCCGAGACCGCGCAAAAAATCATCAAGCTGCGCGTCGATCCCAACGCAACCATCGATGACATCACCGGCGTCGTCGAAACCGATCCGGCCCTGGCCGCCCCGGTTGTCCGCGGGGCGGCCTCGCCCTACTACGCCTCACCGGGCAAAATCCGCTCGGTGGAAGATGCCATCGTGCGCGTGCTGGGCTTCGACCTGGTGATCAATCTGGCCCTGGGCCTGGCGTTGGGCAAGACCCTGAGCCTGCCCAAGGACCACCCGCAGCAAGCCACACCCTACTGGCAGCAGTCGATCTACACCGCCGCCGTGATCGAAGGCCTGACCCGTGCCATGCCGCGTGCAGAGCGCCCTGAAGCAGGCCTGACCTACCTGGCCGGGCTGCTGCACAACTTTGGCTACCTGCTGCTGGCGCATGTCTTCCCGCCACACTTCTCGCTGATCTGCCGCCATCTGGAGGTCAACCCGCACCTGTGCCACAGTTACGTCGAGCAGCACCTGCTGGGTATCAGCCGCGAGCAGATCGGCGCCTGGTTGATGCGTTTCTGGGACATGCCGGATGAGCTGGCGACCGCACTGCGCTTTCAGCACGATCCTTACTACGACGGCGACCATGCTCCCTTCCCGAACCTGGCCTGCCTGGCGGTACGCCTGCTGCGCGCCCGCGGTATCGGCTCCGGGCCTGACGAGCCGATTCCCGATGAGCTGCTGGACCGCCTGAGCATCTCCCGCGAAAAAGCAGAAGATGTCGTGAGCAAAGTGCTGGAGGCAGAAGCGCTGCTGCGCGAGCTGGCCTCTCAGTTCGGCCAGCATTGAGCAAGCGGCCTGCCCCGTCGGGTCAGGCCTTTTTCTTGGGCTTGAGGTACTTCATCAAGCCCTGGAACCAGATCACCAGCGCCGGGTTGCCCTTGATCTGGATGCTTTTGTCCTGAATCCCCTGCATGAATGCCAACTGCTTGTTCTTTGCTTGCAGGGTGGCAAAGCCGAAGGCTGCATCCTTGAACGCGATGGCAAACGCCGGTTGCGCATGAGTGCCTGAGTGGCTGCTGATGCGCAGGTCCTTGACCACGAAGTGGCGCGCCACCTTGCCATCCAGGGTTTGCAACTGAAACACCAGGTCCTTGTCGGTCAGTTGCTGCTGGAACGCCGGGTTGTTGCGGCTGGCTTTGGCCATCAACAACCCCATGGCCCAAAGGAGAAAGCGAAACTTCATGTGCACGCCTCGGCTAAAAAGTGACTGGCGGAGCAGTTTATAGTCTCGCTACAAAAACACCATACTTAACCGCTCTTTTCGCGAAGATCAGTACCGTTTGCTCTGTTACCAGGTTATTCGGTGCCCAATCGCAGCGAGAGGCGCAAAAAAAACGGGCACCGTATCAGGTGCCCGTTTTTTTCAATGCGTTTGATCGCGGCGCGGCATCACTCAGTTGACGCTTTCCTTCAGGGCCTTGCCCGGTTTGAACGCAACGGTATTGCTCGCCTTGATTTTTACTGGCTCACCGGTCTGCGGGTTCTTGCCAGTGCGTGCGCCACGGTGACGTTGTTCGAAGGTACCGAAACCGACCAGGGTCACGCTGTCTTTTTTGTGCAGCGCCGAGGTGATCGACTCGAGCACGGCATTGAGTACGCGGTTGGCTTGCTCTTTGGTGAGGTCGGTTTTTTCAGCGATGGCTGCGGCGAGTTCTGGTTTGCGCATAGTGAAGCCTCTTTGACGGGATTTTTGTTGTTATGCCGTGCTGCTCTTCGAGAACAGCGCCCAAGGCACCGCAGGCTCTAAACTGCGGCAGACGGGAGTGAGGATGGCATGCCGTCAGGGGCCGCGCCAGTCTATGGGCGGCCATTGTTGGGGCAATCACATGGCAGATCGGACAGAACGCCGGTTATTTACGCCATGAGGGCCGGAAGTTGCCGATTTAGAGCCAGCTTCTCCATGACGGCGGTGCCCGTCAGGGCGTAGCCCAGCAGGTTGCCATCGGCATCATGGCACAGCACTTTGAGGTCACTGCCCTGGCCTTCGACCTGCCATTTGCCTTCGCAGCCATGGGGCGGCGGTGAAACCACCAGCGGACAAGCCGGCGTTTTGACGGTTACCGGCATCGGCCCATAGGCGACAGCCGTCGGCGTGCCCGCCAGGGTTTGCGCCAATGCGCGCGCGCAGCTCATCAGCGGCATGACGTAGAGCAGGTTGAGCCCATCGACCTCGGCGCAATCGCCCAGTGCGTAGATGTTGGCGTGGGAGGTGCGCAGCTGCCGGTCGACCACAACGCCGCGATTGGTCTGCAAACCGGCGGCGGCCGCCAGGTCGGTACGCGGACGCAACCCCACCGCTGACACTACCAGGTCGCATTGAATCAGCGTGCCGTCAGACAGATGCGCCTCCAGGCCCTCGGTAACCCGTTGCAGACGTGTCAGCACCGGCCCCAGATGAAAACGCACCCCGAGCCCTTCCAGGCCGGCCTGCACGGCGCCCGCCGCGGCGGGGTGCAGCAAGGTCGGCATGACCTGCTCACAAGGCGCCACCATGTCGACCTGGTAACCGCCCAGGCTCATGTCGTTGGCGAACTCGCAGCCAATCAGCCCGGCCCCCAGGATCAGCACCCGCTGTTTGCCGACCGCGGCCGCGCGAAACCGGGCGTAATCTTCCAGATCGTTGATCGGGAAGATGGACGCCTCGGCATCCCCTTCCACCGGCACCTGCACCGTTTGCGCACCCCAGGCCAGGATCAGGTCGCGGTAAGCCACCTGCTCCTCGCCAATCCACAGGCGCTTGTGGCCTGGGTCGATGCCACTGATACGGGTGTGCGTGCGCACTTCGGCCTTCAGCTGCTCGGCCATGGCGCCAGGCTCGGCCATGCTCAGGCCATCGGCATCCTTGTTCTTGGCAAAACCTGTGGAAAGCATCGGCTTGGAATACGAGCGGCCATCGTCGGCAGTGATCAGCAACAGCGGCGTATCGCCGTCCAGTTTGCGAAATTCACGGGCCAGGTTGTAGCCCGCCAATCCTGTACCGACAATTACTACGGGTGCCGTCATGCCGCGCCTTCCTTCCATCAGGTTAAAAATTGATCAGCCGATGGCGATCATTTCGAAATCGATCTTGCCCACGCCACAGTCGGGGCACAGCCAGTCTTCCGGCACATCTTCCCAACGGGTGCCTGGGGCGATGCCGTCATCCGGCCAGCCTTCGGCTTCGTCGTAGATCAGGCCGCAAACAATGCACTGCCACTTTTTCATTACACGTGTCCTCAACTCACACAGGCTTTGGAGTGGCCGCTCTCAGAATCGTTACAGTGGCGGCCATCAGGGAGGGGCTTTGTACTGGAGCCAGGTGCCAGCATGCAAGCCGGATTGGGCAATCATGCTAAGCTCGCGGTCTCTTTGGCCTGTTAATCCATACCATCGTGCCGTACGAAACATCGCAAGCGCCTGCTGCAGAATGGTTGCAGCACACACAGGTAGCAGACAGCACCGCACCGGCCCTCCTTGACTGGTTGTTCGATGAAGGTTCGCTTACCCGTCGCCTGACTCGATTATCCGCCGATCATTTTTCTGTAACACCCCTTTGCGAAGGCTGGCAGCCGTTGCGTGACGACGAATGCCAGGCCCTGGACCTGCCCGCAGGCAGCGAAGGCTGGGTACGCGAGGTGTATTTGCGTGGTCACGGCCAACCCTGGGTGTTCGCCCGCAGCGTTGCTGCGCGAAGTGCCCTGGAAAGCGGCGGGCTGGACATGGAAGCACTGGGCAGCCGCTCCCTGGGCGAACTGTTGTTTTGCGACCAGGCCTTTACCCGCCGGGCGATCGAAGTCTGCCATTATCCGCAGGCCTGGTTGCCTACCCTGAATGCCAGCGATGCGCTTTGGGGCCGCCGCTCGCGCTTTGACCGTGGTGCATTGAGCATATTGGTTGCCGAAGTTTTCCTGCCATCACTGTGGCAAGTCGCCGAGATTCCCGGGGAGATCCGCTGATGTACCTGCAGCTGCTCAAGTCGCTCAATCGCCTGCACCCACGGGCCTGGGACTTCATTCAGCTAAGCCGCATGGACCGCCCCATCGGCATCTACCTGCTGCTGTGGCCCACCCTGTCGGCGGTGTGGATCGCAGCCAAAGGCACGCCAACCCTGGCCAATGTGTTGATCTTCACCCTCGGCGTGGTGCTGATGCGCGCGGCCGGATGTGCCATCAACGACTTCGCCGATCGCAAGGTCGACGGCCACGTCAAACGCACCGCCGACCGCCCCCTGGCCGCTGGCCGGATCAATGCCCGTGAGGCGCTGGTGCTGTTTGCCATGCTGGTGGGCATGAGCTTTCTGCTGGTGCTGTGCACCAACGCGCAGACGGTATGGCTGTCATTCGGTGCCGTAGCCCTGGCGGCTTGCTACCCCTTCATGAAGCGCTACACCTACTATCCGCAGGTAGTGCTGGGCGCGGCGTATTCCTGGGGCATTCCCATGGCCTTCACCGCCGCCACTGGCGAGTTGCCGGCGATTGCCTGGCTGCTGTACATCGCCAACCTGTTGTGGACGGTGGGCTACGACACCTACTACGCCATGGTCGACCGCGACGATGACCTGAAGATCGGGGTCAAGTCCACTGCCATTCTGTTCGGCGAAGCCGACCGGGTCATCATCCTGACCTTGCAGGTGCTGTCGCTGGGTTGCCTGTTGATGGCCGGTAACCGTTTCGGGCTGGGCGGCTGGTTCCACCTGGGGCTGGTGGCGGCATTGCTGTGCTTTGTCTGGGAGTTCTGGACGACCCGCAAGCTGGACCGCGAGTCGTGCTTCAAAGCCTTTTTGCACAACCATTGGGCGGGGCTGCTGATTTTCATCAGCATTGTGCTGGACTACGCACTACGCTGACGCCGCCAAGGCAGTCAGCGCAGTGGCGGGACGCTACTTGATCACGTGCCAGACGTCTTTCATGCCGTCACCGGTCATGTCACCGGCCTTCTTGTCCTTGATGAAGGTGTACACCGGCTTGCCTTTGTACGCCCACTGCATGGAACCGTCGTCGCGCTTGATCTGGGTCCAGCCCTCTTCGGCCTTTTCGCCGGGCTTGGCCATCAGCGGCGGCCAGTTTTTGGCACACTCATCGTTGCACATGGACTTGCCACCTGAGTCCTTGTCGAAGGTGTACAGCGTCATCCCTGCATGGTCGACCATCACACCGTCTTTCATCATGACGTGATGATCCGCCGAGGCAATCCCCGGCAAGGCCAGCGCCACCGCGGTGAAAAGCGCCATCCAGTTCAGCGTATGTCGTGTCATTGGATCCACCATGTTTCTCGGGATAGGGAATTTAAGCCTAGCCCAGTAACCGAATGTTGCTAAAACCCCCACGACTTGTCACACGACTGCAATAATTCCGTTATCTAATGCGGGCCAAGACACCTGAATGGGAAGAGGTTTGAGCATGGTTGGCAGAAACATTCTGATCGTTGACGACGAAGCGCCAATTCGCGAGATGATCGCCGTTGCGTTGGAAATGGCCGGCTATGACTGCCTGGAGGCAGAGAACTCCCAGCAGGCCCATGCCATCATCGTTGACCGCAAGCCGGACCTGATCCTGCTGGACTGGATGCTCCCGGGCACCTCGGGCATCGAACTGGCCCGACGCCTGAAGCGCGATGAGCTGACCGGTGACATTCCGATCATCATGCTCACCGCCAAGGGCGAGGAAGACAACAAGATCCAGGGCCTTGAAGTAGGTGCTGACGACTACATCACCAAACCCTTCTCGCCACGCGAACTGGTCGCCCGCCTCAAGGCCGTACTGCGCCGGGCCGGGCCCAACGATGGCGAAGCACCGATCGAAGTCGGCGGCCTGCTGCTCGACCCCATCAGCCACCGGGTGACCATTGACGGCAAACCGGCCGAGATGGGGCCTACCGAATACCGCCTGCTGCAGTTCTTCATGACCCACCAGGAGCGGGCCTACACCCGCGGTCAGCTGCTTGACCAGGTCTGGGGCGGCAACGTCTACGTCGAAGAGCGCACGGTCGATGTGCACATCCGCCGCCTGCGCAAGGCATTGGGTGATGCCTATGAGAATCTGGTACAAACCGTACGCGGCACCGGCTACCGCTTCTCGACCAAGAGCTGAACCGGTCATCAGGCCAAGGTATTGGAAAGGACGCTTCGTTAATTGAACCAGAACTGGCATGGCACCCTGATTCGCCACATGCTGCTGCTGATCACCGCCTGCCTGCTGGTCGGCCTGATCAGCGGCTATTACGGCTGGAGCCTGGCCGTGGGCCTGGCGCTTTACCTGGGCTGGACCCTCAAGCAGTTGCTGCGCCTGCATGAGTGGCTGCGCCTGCACAAACCCGACGAAGCCCCCCCCGATGGCTATGGCCTCTGGGGTGAGGTGTTCGACAGCATTTACCACCTGCAACGCCGCGACCAGCGCGTGCGTGGCCGCCTGCAGGCGGTGATCGACCGGGTTCAGGAGTCCACCGCCGCTCTCAGGGACGCGGTAATCATGCTCGACAGCGACGGCAACCTGGAATGGTGGAACCGCGCTGCCGAAACCCTGCTGGGCCTGAAGACGCCACAGGACAGCGGCCAGCCGGTCACCAACCTGGTGCGCCATCCACGCTTCAAGGAGTACTTCGAACAGGAGAACTACCTCGAGCCGCTGGAGATCCCGTCGCCAATCAACGACCGCTTGCGCATCCAGTTGCACATCACCCGCTATGGCAACAACGAACACCTGATGCTGGTGCGCGACGTCACCCGCATCCACCAGCTGGAACAGATGCGCAAGGATTTCGTCGCCAACGTGTCCCATGAACTGCGCACGCCGCTGACGGTAATCGCCGGCTATCTGGAAACCCTGCTCGACAACGTCGAAGCCGTTAACCCACGCTGGGTTCGCGCGCTGCAGCAGATGCAGCAACAGGGCGGGCGCATGCAAACGTTGCTCAATGACTTGCTCCTGCTGGCCAAGCTGGAAGCGACCGACTACCCCTCGGACAATCAGCCGGTCGCCGTTGATGCCTTGCTGCAATCGATCAAGAGCGATGCCCTGGCGTTGTCTGGCCAGCGCAATCAGCGCATCAACCTGGAAGCCACCCCGGGGATATACCTAAAGGGCAGCGAAGCCGAGTTGCGCAGTGCGTTTTCCAACCTGATATTCAATGCCGTCAAATACACCCAGGACGAAGGCCAGATCCGCATTCGCTGGTGGGTGGACGAGCAAGGTGCGCACCTGAGCGTTCAGGACTCGGGGATCGGCATCGACGCCAAGCACCTGCCGCGCCTGACCGAACGCTTCTACCGGGTCGACTCCAGCCGCGCCTCCAACACCGGTGGTACCGGCCTGGGCCTGGCGATCGTCAAGCACGTGCTGTTGCGTCACCGTGCGCGGCTGGAAATCAGCAGCGTGCCCGGACACGGCAGCACCTTTACCTGCCATTTCGCTCCCGTGCAGATTGCCCAGCGCGTGGCCTCTTGAAGGCCCGCCCCTAGGCAATCGCGCCCCCACCCGCTACATTGGCGGACTTGTGCCAGTTCGTACTGGCAGGCCTTTCTCTTTTTTCAAATGACGGACCCCGTAAAACCCCATCATGGACCCTTCCCCTGGTATTAGCCTCGCCTCACTGTTCGCCGACTTCGGCATGATTCTTTTTGCTCTGCTGCTGGTGTTGCTCAACGGCTTTTTCGTTGCCGCCGAGTTCGCCATGGTGAAATTGCGCTCGACCAAAGTCGAGTCAATCGCCGAGCAAAATGGCTGGCGCGGCCAAATCCTGCGTACCGTACACAACCAGCTGGATGCCTACCTTTCAGCCTGCCAACTGGGTATTACCCTCGCCTCCCTGGGCCTGGGCTGGGTGGGTGAGCCGGCCTTCGCGCATTTGCTCGAACCGCTGCTGGCCGCGATCGGCGTCGAGTCGCCGGAAGTCATCAAGGCGGTTTCGTTCTTCAGTGCCTTCTTCGTGATTTCCTACCTGCACATCGTCGTCGGTGAACTGGCGCCCAAGTCGTGGGCCATCCGCAAACCCGAGTTGCTGTCGCTGTGGACGGCGGTGCCGTTGTACCTGTTCTACTGGCTGATGTACCCGGCGATCTACCTGCTCAACGCCAGCGCCAATGCCATTTTGCGCATTGCCGGCCAGGGTGAGCCCGGCCCGCACCACGAGCATCATTACAGCCGCGACGAGCTGAAACTGATCCTGCACTCCAGCCGTGGCCAGGACCCCAGCGATCAAGGCATGCGGGTACTGGCGTCGGCGGTGGAAATGGGCGAACTGGAAGTGGTCGACTGGGCCAACTCCCGTGAAGACATGGTCTACCTCGATGCCCACGCGCCGCTCAAGGACATCCTTGCGATGTTCCGCCGGCACAAGTTCAGCCGTTACCCGGTACTCGATGCCGCGCGCGGTGAGTTCATCGGCCTGCTGCACATCAAGGACCTGTTGCTGGAGCTGGCCGACCTCGACCATCTCCCCGAATCCTTCAACCTCGCCGAGCTGACCCGGCCGCTGGAGCGCGTGTCTCGCCACATGCCGCTGTCGCAGCTACTCGAACAGTTCCGCAAGGGCGGTGCGCACTTTGCCCTGGTCGAAGAAGCCGACGGCAAAGTCATTGGCTACCTGACCATGGAAGACGTGCTTGAAGTACTGGTCGGCGACATCCAGGACGAACACCGCAAGGCTGAACGCGGCATCCTCGCCTACCAGCCTGGAAAACTGCTGGTACGTGGCGATACACCACTGTTCAAGGTCGAACGCCTGCTGGGCGTAGACCTGGACCACATCGAGGCAGAAACCCTCGCTGGCCTGGTGTACGAAACCCTCAAGCGCGTACCGGAAGAAGAAGAGGTGCTGGAAGTCGAAGGCTTGCGCATCATCATCAAGAAGATGAAAGGCCCTAAAATTGTCCTGGCCAAGGTGCTCAAGCTCGATTGAGTACCCTCAGGGGTTGCCGGCAGTAAAGTTTGGCAATCCGCCTACGGGCTGGTTGAACTGGTAAGGAATCGAGACCAGCTCCAGCCCGACGTTGCGCTGCACGACAAAGTGCAAGTGCGGACCAGTGCTGTTGCCGGTGTTGCCAGACTTCGCCAGCGGCGTGCCGTACACCACCGACTGCCCTTCGCGAACCACCACCGAACCGCGCATCAGGTGCAGGTAGACGCCCATGGTGCCGTCGTCATGCAGGATCCTCACGAAGTTCCCCGCCGGGTGCGTGCCGCGCCCGCTCTGGTTGTTTTCGACCTTGATCACTACGCCCGCCCTTGAAGCAATGATCGGTGTGCCTTCCGGCATGGCGATGTCCATTGCGTAGCGCCCTTTGGGGCCAAAATGACTGTAACCACCATTCGGTCCCTGAGTCACACGAAACGGCCCGCCCCGCCATGGCAACGGATAACGGAATGCCTGCGAACGCTGACCCGGGTTGCCCAGCGCGTACTGGAACTTCTCCTGGTAACGCACAGGCTGCCCCGGTTGCTGCGCATTGACGATCGTCAGCACCACAGCAGCGCGCGCAGGCACCACGCGGCGAACCAGCCGCGACGCCCCGCCCTTGGCATTGCTCAGGCCGTCCAGACGCAGCTCCACCTCCACAGGCGCGTAGGTATCGTTACGGGCACTGAAGCTCACCCCGGTCGCAGACGTGATCGCGTGCAGCTTCACCTGGTCCTGCAAGTGCTCGACCATGCTGTCGCGAAACACAAAGCGCTCGCCGCCGGGGATTGGCCGGTCGGAATACGAGACCACACCATAAGCATCGGTGCTTTTGTACAGGGTCATGGCCGTTGACGGGCCAGCGGCCAGCAACGCGGCGCAGAACAGCAGCAAGCGAGCGGACATGAGTAATGGCTTTTTGACAGTTGAGATCTGTCGAAGACTAGCAGCAGATTTTGCCGGGGGTACGGGGGGAGTGTTTCAGCAGTCTGCCAGGAGACGAGCGGTGCGTTCGATCGCAGGCTCCGCCAGGTCCTGTAGGAGCCAGGCTTGCCGGCGAAGCAGGCGCCGCGGTGTATCTGTGACACTGTGGCAGCGCTCTTCGCGAGCAAGCTTCGCTCCTACAGCCACGAAGTATGTGGCTGTTGATCAATTATTGATCAGGCCCCAGGCACGAAATGCTTCTGCGCCGTACCGCGCGCAATCAGCCGCGACAGATAATCCAGCTTCTGGGCATCCTGGTCGACAAACTTGAAGGTCAGCTGCAACCAGTCACTGTCAGGCTTGGGCTCCAGCGCTGCAACCGCATGCAGGTAACCGTTGAGCCGGGCAACCTCTGCGCTCTCACCCTGCTCCAGATCGAGCACAGCGCCTTCCAGCACTTGAGGCAGGGACTCACCACGCCGTACGACCAGCAGCGCCTCCTTGAGGCTCAGGGCCTTGATCACACAGGGTTGCACGCCACTTGGCAGACGCAGTTGACCCTGACCACGGCCAGCAGGTGCTGCCGCCGGTTTTGGCGCATTGATCAGCGGCTTGGCGGGTGCAACTGCGGCGGCTGGCGCAGCGCTTGGCTTCACCGTTTCGGCACGCCCGCCGGTCAGAGCGCTCAGCGAGTCGTTGGCAAAGGCTGAGTTGGCGCGCGTCGGCGCACTGGCCAGCAGCGTGTCGAGCTTGCCGACCTTGGTCAGGGCCTTTTTCACTTTGGTCAGCAGTTGTTCATTGGTGAAGGGTTTGCCAACAAAGTCGGAGACACCGGCCTGAATCGCCTGTACCACGTTTTCCTTGTCGCCACGGCTGGTCACCATGATGAAAGGCAGGGCTTTCATCGATTCCTGCTGGCGGCACCAGGTCAGCAGCTCCAGGCCTGACATTTCCGGCATTTCCCAGTCGCACAGGACCAGGTCAAAAGCTTCACGGGCCAGCAGTGCCTGGGCCTTGCGACCATTGACCGCGTCTTCGATGACGATGCCCGGAAAATGGTTGCGCAGGCACTTCTTCACCAGGTCGCGAATGAACGGCGCATCATCCACAACCAACACACTGACTTTACTCATCGCCACTCCTATTGAATCCCGACTAGCATAACGCTGACTGATGGCCATTTGCCAAACATTGGCTCACGCCGGGACTCGTCGATTCGTTCGCGGCTGCCTTGAGGTGTTCGACCGCAAACGAAAACGCCCGGCCAAGGCCGGGCGTTCGTTCTCGGGGCAGTCTTACTTATCGTCAGCTTCAGCCGGAACATTAGCCTTTTCGCTGCCACCCTCGACCTCTTCTTTCATGCGCTTGAGGCCCAGGTGACGCACGTCGGTACCGCGCACCAGGTAGATCACCAGCTCAGAGATGTTGCGCGCGTGGTCGCCGATACGCTCCAGCGAACGCAAGGCCCAGATGACGCTGAGTACCCGCGAGATCGAGCGCGGGTCTTCCATCATGTAGGTGACCAGCTCGCGCAGCGCCGTCTTGTATTCGCGGTCGATGGTCTTGTCGTACTGGGCGACCGACAGTGCCAGGTCGGCGTCGAAACGGGCAAAGGCGTCCAGCGCATCACGGACCATGTTGCGCACCTGATCACCGATGTGGCGGACCTCGACGTAACCCCGCGGCGACTCACCCTCTTCACACAACTGGATAGCCCGGCGGGCGATCTTGGTCGACTCGTCACCAATGCGCTCCAGGTCGATCACCGACTTGGAAATGCTGATGATCAGACGCAGGTCGGAAGCGGCCGGCTGACGACGAGCGAGAATGCGCACGCATTCTTCGTCGATGTTGCGCTCCATCTGGTTGATCTGCTCGTCGACTTCACGCACTTGCTGGGCCAGGCCCGAGTCGGCCTCGATCAGCGCAGTAACGGCGTCATTGACCTGCTTCTCGACCAGACCGCCCATCGCCAGGAGGTGGCTGCGAACCTCCTCGAGTTCGGCGTTGAACTGCTGGGAGATGTGGTGGGTAAGGCTGTCTTTATTGATCATGAGAAATCCTTGGAGCGTCCGGTAAGTGCTGTCAGGCGGCGTTCAGTCGTTGAATCCTAGCCATACCGACCGGTGATGTAGTCTTCGGTCTGCTTCTTCGCCGGATTGGTGAACAGCGTGTCAGTGTCACCGAACTCGACCAGCTTGCCCATGTACATGAAGGCGGTGTAGTCGGAAACCCGTGCCGCCTGTTGCATGTTGTGGGTCACGATGACGATGGTGTACTTGGACTTCAGCTCGTAGATCAGCTCTTCGACCTTCAGCGTCGAGATCGGGTCGAGTGCCGAGCACGGTTCGTCGAGCAGCAGTACCTCAGGCTCCACGGCAATGGTGCGGGCAATCACCAGACGCTGCTGCTGGCCACCGGACAGGCCCAGCGCCGACTCGTGCAGACGGTCCTTGACCTCATCCCACAGGGCGGCACCCTTGAGTGCCCACTCCACGGCTTCATCAAGCACGCGCTTCTTGTTGATACCCTGGATGCGCAAGCCATAGACCACGTTTTCGTAGATGGTCTTGGGGAACGGGTTCGGCTTCTGGAACACCATGCCGACCCGGCGACGCAGTTCAGCGACATCTTCGCCCTTGCGGTAGATGTTGTTGCCGTACAGGTTGATCGCACCGTCGACACGGCAACCATCGACCAGGTCGTTCATGCGGTTGAAGGTTCGCAGCAAGGTCGACTTACCGCAGCCGGACGGGCCGATGAAGGCGGTCACGCGCTGTTTCGGGATGTTCATGCTGACGTCGAACAGGGCTTGTTTCTCGCCGTAGTACAGGCTCAGGCCAGGCACTTCGATGGCCACGGTTTCATCAGCCAGTTGCAGGCTCTGCTTGGTACGACCCAGGGCCGACATGTCGATGCCGTGGGCGTGGGATTCTTGCTGCATGGTCAGACTCCATACGCTATCAATTTCGTTTCATCGAACCGCCCGGTACAACACACGGGCGGCACTTGCAAAAAGGGTGTATCGATCAGCTGTCCAGCGCCTTGTACTTCTCGCGCAGGTGGTTACGAATCCACACTGCCGACAGGTTGAGCGTGGCGATCACCAGCACCAGCAGCAACGCCGTGGCGTACACCAGCGGCCGCGCGGCCTCGACGTTCGGGCTCTGGAAGCCGACGTCGTAGATGTGGAAGCCCAGGTGCATGATCTTCTGGTCCAGGTGCAGGTACGGGTAGTTGCCGTCCACCGGCAGCGACGGCGCCAGCTTCACCACACCCACCAGCATCAACGGCGCCACTTCGCCGGCGGCACGGGCCACGGCGAGGATCATGCCGGTCATCATCGCCGGGCTGGCCATGGGCAAAACGATCTTCCACAGGGTCTCGGCCTTGGTTGCACCGAGCGCCAGCGAACCTTCTCGCACAGTACGCGGAATTCGCGCCAGGCCTTCTTCGGTGGCAACGATCACCACCGGCACCGCCAGCAGCGCCAGGGTCAGCGATGCCCATAGCAGGCCCGGTGTACCCAGGGTTGGCGCCGGCAGCGCTTCAGGGAAGAACAGGCGGTCGAGCGAGCCACCCAGCACGTAGACGAAGAAGCCCAGGCCGAACACACCGTAAACGATGGCCGGAACACCGGCGAGGTTGTTTACCGCGATACGGATCAGGCGGGTCACCGGGCCCTGGCGCGCATATTCACGCAGGTATACCGCCGCCAGCACGCCGAACGGGGTAACGATCACGGCCATGATCAGGGTCATCATCACGGTGCCGAAGATTGCAGGAAAGATCCCGCCTTCGGTGTTGGCTTCACGTGGGTCGTCGCTAAGAAACTCCCAGACCTTGGCGAAATACACGCCCATCTTGGTGAAGAAGCCCATGCCGTTCGGCTGGTAGGCGTGAACCACCTTGCTCAGGTTGATCTCGACTTCACGGCCGTTACCGTCCTTGGCTACCAGGCTGTCGCGACCGAAGTCCTGATGCAGGTTGCCCAGGCGGTCTTCGATAGCCTTGTAACGGTTGTTCAGTTCGGCACGCTCGGCGTCCATGTCAGCCTGGGCAGCAGCATCCAGCTTACCGTCCAGTTCCAGCTTGCGAGCATGCAGACGCAGCCGCTCCAGGCCGTAGTTGATGGCACCGATATCCTTCTTCTCAAGCTTTTGCAGTTCGCCCGCCAACTGGTCGGCACGCTTCAGGCGCGCCTGCAGTTCGGTCCAGGCGGCCTGACCTTCGGCGACAACCTTGCCGTTTTCCTTGACGCTGACCAGGTAGCCGTAGAAGTTGCCCCACTCGCGGCGCTCCAGGGCGATCAGGTCGACCGGCGTCTGCATGTCGGTCAGCCAGTCGCCGACCACCCAGGTGAAGTCGCTGCCGTTGAGGTCGCGGTTACCGACCTTGATCAGCTCGCGGGTCATGAACTCCGGACCGTTCTCGGGCACCGGCAGGCCGGCCCCTTTCAAACGCGCCAGCGGCACTTCTTCTTTCTGTACCACTTCGCCAACAACGACGTGGTCGGCCTGGCCAGGCACCTTGTAGGTGGCCTGGACCAGGTCGGCCGGCCAGAAGTGGCCGAGGCCGCGCACAGCGATCACAGAGAGCAGACCGATGGTCATGATCACCGCGATGGCGACCGCGCCACCGCTGATCCAGACGCCGGGGGCGCCGCTCTTGAACCAGCTTTTGAGGGAATCCTTTTTCACGGATCTCTACCTTTCTATCAAAGCGACGAGTATTTCTTGCGCAGACGCTGGCGAATCAGCTCGGCCAAGGTGTTCATCACGAAGGTGAACATCAGCAACACCAGCGCGGCGAGGAACAGGACGCGGTAGTGACTGCCACCGACTTCCGATTCAGGCATCTCCACGGCCACGTTGGCGGCCAGGGTACGCATGCCTTCGAACAGGTTCAGCTCCATGACCGGGGTGTTGCCGGTGGCCATCAGCACGATCATGGTTTCGCCCACAGCGCGGCCCATACCGATCATCAGCGCCGAGAAAATCCCCGGGCTGGCGGTCAGGATGACCACGCGGGTCAGGGTCTGCCACGGCGTTGCACCCAGGGCCAGGGAGCCCAGGGTCAGGCTGCGCGGTACGCTGAACACGGCGTCTTCGGCAATCGAGTAGATGTTTGGAATCACCGCGAAACCCATGGCGATACCAACCACCAGAGCGTTGCGCTGGTCGTAGGTGATGCCCAGGTCATTGGTGATCCACAGGCGCATGTCACCGCCGAAGAACCAGGTTTCCAGCAACGGGCTCATGTACAGCGCGAACCAGCCGGTCAGCAGGATCACCGGGATCAGGATCGCCGCTTCCCAGCCATCCGGAACCCGCAGGCGAATCGACTCCGGCAGGCGGCTCCAGGTGAAGCCGGCGACCAGGATGCCGATCGGCATCAGCAGGAACAGGCTGAACACACCCGGCAAGTGGCCTTCCAGGTAAGGCGCCAGGAACAGGCCGGCGAAGAAGCCCAGGATTACCGTCGGCATCGCCTCCATCAGCTCGATCACCGGCTTGACCTTGCGGCGCATGCCAGGGGCCATGAAGTAGGCGGTGTAGATCGCGGCGGCAATCGCCAGCGGTGCCGCCAGGATCATCGCGTAGAACGCCGCCTTCAGGGTACCGAAGGTCAGTGGCGACAGGCTCAGCTTGGGTTCGAAGTCGGTGTTCGAGGCGGTGGACTGCCAGACATACTTCGGCTCGTCATAGTTCTCGTACCAGACCTTGCTCCACAACGCGCTCCAGGACACTTCCGGGTGCGGGTTCTTCAGCGTCAACGGCAGCAGCTTGCCGCCTTCTTCGACGATGATGCGGTTGGCCCGTGGCGACAGCGCCAGGATGCCGGCGCCTTCGGCGACCGGCTCGACCAGCAGGGTACGGTGTGCGGTGCTGTGGAACACGCCAAGTTTGCCGCTGGCATCCAGGGCTACGAAGCCCTTGCGACGTTCTTCGGCATCGATCTGCACGATCGGTGCAGTGCCCATCTGGAATTCGCGAATGCGCTTGAAGCGCTGCTCGCCATCCGGATCACGGGCCATGAACCACTGTGCCAGGCCACCTTTGGAGTCGCCGATGATCAGCGAGATACCACCGACCAGCTGGGTGCTGGCAGTGACTTCGGCATCGCCGTTTTCGAGCAGCTTGTAACGGCCATTGAGGCTCTTCTCGCGCAGGCTGAAGACATCCGCCTGGGCCCGACCGTTGATCACGTACAGCCACTGCTGGCGCGGGTCGATGAAGATCGCTTTGACCGGCTCGGTCATTTGCGGCAGGTCGATGCGGTTCTGCTCGCTGGTGACCTCACCGGTCATCATGTTTTCTTCGCGGCTCAGCGAAACGACCTGCAGGTGCGCACCGGTGGAACCGGCAACCACCAGCGTGTCACCGTTGACGTTGAGGCTGACGTGCTCCAGCGCACGACCTTCTTCATCCAGGGTGAACGGTTCCTGGCCGTACGGGTAGTCGACGGCCGGGGTGATGGTCTTCTTGTTGTCCGGATAGGTGATCTTGTAGCTGTGGCTGAACGCCAGTGCCTTGCCGTTGGACAGGCCCAGCACCACCAGCGGGTTACCCGGCTGGTCGTTGCCGATGGACGTCACCTGGGTACCTGCGGGTACGGGCAGGTCGACGCGCTTGAGTTCGGCACCGGTCTTGGTGTCGAAAAACAGTGCCTGGCCCTTGTCGGAAACCCGCATGCCCACCAGGTTCTGCTCTTCCAGGGCAATCATCAGCGGCTTGCCGGCATCCTGGCTCAGCCAGGTCGGCTCCAGTGCTTTCTTGCTGGTCAGGGTGGCGCCCTGGAACAGCGGCACGACCACGTAGGCCAGGTAGAAAAAGATCAAGGTGATCGCTGCCAGCACGGCAAGCCCGCCCACCAGTACATACCAGCGGGTCAGGCGATCCTTGAACGCGCGCATACGGCGCTTGCGTTGCAGTTCGGGCGTATTGAAATCAATCCGCACGGGGGGAGAATTTTGGGTCATGGTGGAGTTGGCCAGATCATTCATGCGCACACCCTAGCGGTCCCGTATTACAAAAACATGACAGTGCAGTGACGCGACAAAGCCCACCGCTCAGTGGACCTGGCGGCGGACTCGCAATTTGCGGTGGGATCTGGTCATTTCCAGACCCCACCAGGCTCACACTTAGTTCTTCGCTACGCCTTTGGCGTGGTCCAGGCCCAGATCAGCCAGGGCCTTGGCCGCTACTTTCGCAGGCAGCGGGATGTAACCGTCTTTCACGACAACCTGCTGGCCAGCTTGCGACAGCACCAGCTTGACGAACTCGGCTTCCAGCGGAGCCAGAGGCTTGTTCGGCGCTTTGTTGACGTAGACGTAGAGGAAACGCGACAGCGGGTAAGTACCGTTCAGGGCGTTGGCTTCGTTGTCTTCAACGAACTCCCCGCCTTCTTTCTTGGCCAGGGCCACGGTCTTCACGCTAGCGGTCTTGTAGCCGATGCCCGAGTAACCGATGCCGTTCAGCGAGCTGCTGATCGACTGCACGACCGAAGCCGAGCCAGGTTGTTCGTTGACGTTAGGCTTGAAGTCACCTTTGCACAGGGCTTCTTCCTTGAAGTAGCCGTAGGTGCCGGATACCGAGTTGCGGCCGAACAGTTGAACCGGCTTGTTGGCCAGGTCGCCGGTCACGCCCAGGTCACCCCAGGTTTTCACGTCGGCTTTGCCGCCGCACAGGCGGGTGGACGAGAAAATCGCGTCAACCTGAGCCATGGTCAGACCCTTGATCGGGTTGTCCTTGTGCACGAATACGGCCAGGGCGTCGACCGCTACCGGGATGGCGGTTGGCTTGTAGCCGTACTTCTGCTCGAAGGCCTGCAGTTCAACGTCCTTCATTTTGCGGCTCATCGGGCCGAGGTTGGCGGTGCCTTCAGTCAGCGCGGGTGGCGCAGTGGAGGAGCCGGCAGCCTGAATCTGGATGTTTACGTTCGGATATTCCTTCTTGTAGGCCTCAGCCCACAGAGTCATCAGGTTCGCCAGGGTATCGGAACCGACGCTGGAGAGGTTGCCCGACACGCCAGTGGTTTTGACGTAAGTCGGAATAGCAGGGTCAACAGCGGCAACCGCATTGGCGGTGGCAACGCCAGCGGCGACGAAAGTCAGGGCCGCCATCAAACGCTTCAGTTTCATGCCTTGCTCCTAGCAGGAATTGGGGTGAGATGGATCGGGCCCAAGTATCTGCAGGCCGTATGACTACTCTATGAACCCAATGTGACAATTAGATGAAAGGCCATCACCGGATTACCGGGATGGCCTTTTCAAAATGTTGCGAGGGCAGGACTAGCGCGGCTTCAGCGTTTTTTCGCCAGCAGATAAAGGCCGACCAGCAGACCAATGGTGCAGATCCCGGCCACATAGTAGGCCGGCGCCATCGGGCTGAACTTGAGCAGTGCGGTCACCACCATCGGCGTCAGGCCACCGAAAATCGCGTAGGCCATGTTGTAGGAGAACGACAGGCCACTGAAGCGCACCACTGGCGGGAAGGCGTGCACCATCACATACGGCACGGCACCGACGATACCCACGCACAGGCCGGTCAGGGCGTACATCGGGAACAGCCACTCAGGGTGGGTCGGCAAGGTGTGGTAGAAGGTCCAGGAACTGGCCAGCAACATCAGGCTGCCCACCACGAACACCCGGCCAGCACCGAAACGGTCAGCCAGCGAGCCGGCCACGATGCAGCCAAAGCTGAGCAGGACGATGGCCAGGCTGTTGGCCATCAGCGAGTCGGTCGGGCTGACCTTGTACAGGCTCTGCAGCAGCGCCGGGGTCATCAGAATGACCACGACAATGCCGGCCGACAGCAGCCAGGTCAGCAGCATCGACAGGACGATGGAGCCGCGGTGTTCACGCAGCACCGCTTTGAGCGGTACTTCTTCAGCCAGCGCCTTGCGCGCCTGCATCTCGGCGAATACTGGCGTTTCGTGCAACCACCGCCGCAGGTACACCGCGAACAGGCCGAACACGCCACCCAGCAGGAACGGGATACGCCAGGCGTAGTCCGCCACCTCTTCGGCGCTGTAGATACTGTTGATCACTGTCGCCACCAGCGAGCCGAGCAGAATCCCCGAGGTCAGCCCCGCCGTCAGCGTGCCGCAGGCATAACCGATATTGCGCGAAGGGACATGCTCGGAGACAAACACCCAGGCACCGGGCACCTCGCCACCAATGGCCGCGCCCTGGATCACGCGCATCAGCAGCAACAGGATCGGCGCCCACATGCCGATCTGCGCATAGGTGGGCAGCAGGCCCATGATCAGGGTCGGCACAGCCATCATGAAGATGCTCAGGGTGAACATCTTCTTGCGCCCCAGCAGGTCGCCGAAGTGGGCCATGATGATACCGCCCAGGGGCCGCGCCAGATATCCCGCCGCGAAGATCCCGAAGGTCTGCATCAAGCGCAGCCATTCCGGCATGTCGGCGGGGAAGAACAGCTTGCCGACCACGGTGGCGAAAAACACGAAAATGATGAAATCGTAGAACTCCAGCGCACCGCCCAGGGCGGACAGCGAGAGCGTTTTGTAGTCACTGCGGGTCAGCGGCCTCGAAGGCTGCGCGATACTGCCGGGCACGGAGGTCATAGTTATCTCTTATTGGGTAGCGCTTGTTTGAACGGCAGGCCGCCTGTGGCGCATGTTTGGCCACATAAGTCGGTGACGATATCAAATTGCCGGAAAAAGCACATAGCAGTACACATTCAATACAAGTATTCATGACTACATGGTCGTCGCTGTGCATTCGGCTCTATATACTGGCCGCCTGTAGGAGGTTGTTGGAATCTTCTGAAGGATGTTGTGCGAAGACGTTGCTAGACAGGCTTAGTCGGTTTCGCAGAGTTTCCCTTCGCCGCCTGGCAAAGCGAAAGCAGCGTAGAATAGTTGTGCTGAATCGTTTTTCGAGGCGTCTGTCATAGCGCCAACCAACGAAGCGTCACGGGTCAGAGGCACCCCCGGCATGATTGAACTCGAACAAGAAGATCCTATCCCGCAAGGCGACCTTGCCCTGCAGATCACCGCTTTACCGCGTGAAACCAACGGTTTTGGCGATATTTTCGGCGGCTGGCTGGTCGCACAGATGGACCTTGCCGGTACGGCCATGGCCAGTCGCGTTGCAGGTGGCCGCGTGGCTACCGTGGCCATCGACCGCATGGCCTTTCTGGTCCCTGTCGCAGTCGGCGCACAGCTTTCTTTCTATACCCAGACCCTGGAAATTGGCCGTAGCTCGATCCAGATGATGGTCGAGGTGTGGAGCGACGATCCGCTGTCCAGCGAATGGCGCAAAGTAACCGAGGCTGTGTTCGTGTTCGTTGCCATTGATGGCAGTGGCCGCACCCGCTCGGTTCCTCCTCGTCGCTGACACGGCTGCGCGGTAAACTCAACGGTATGCAAGCGGTCGAAAACCGTACGGCACATCAATGAGATAACGCGCATGTCCACACCCAAGGTTGAATCCGAAAAGCACGGCGAGCTCAATTGCTGGCGCATTACCAGCAACAGCGCTGAACTGCTGATTGCCCAGCAAGGCGCTCAGGTTTTGAGTTATCAGCGGCTCGGCGAGCCGCCGTTGCTGTGGCTCAGCGAACAGGCCATCTTCAAGCAGGGCAAATCGGTGCGCGCCGGGGTACCGGTGTGCTGGCCCTGGTTTGGCAACCTCAAGCGCAATCCCGCAGCCGTGCAGGCCATGTATCGAGACGAAGACGGACCGGCCCATGGCCTGGTGCGCGGTCGCGACTGGCAATTGCAGGGTATCGACAGCAGTGGCGACAATGTCCGGGTCGAGTTCACCTTGCCTGAATCCCAGGGCGATCTCCCAGGCTGGCCACACAATGTCGAGCTCACGCTGAGCATCGTCATGGGCGAACAGCTGGGCATCACCCTCTCCAGCTATAACCTCGACAACGTTCCAGTCACCATCAGCCAGGCGCTGCACAGCTACTTTGCGGTCAGCGATGTGCGCAACGTGCAGGTTGAAGGGGTTGATGGCCTGGGCTATATCGAGACCCTGGCTGGCTGGGAACAACGCACGCAGCACGGCGACCTGGGGTTTGCCGGAGAAACCGATCGCATCTACCTGCAGGCCCCGGCACAGTTGAGCATTGTCGATCCAGGCTGGAACCGGCGCATTCGCCTGACCAGCAGCGGTTCGCGCTCGGCCGTTATCTGGAACCCCTGGACTGATCGCGCCGCAGAGCTGCCAGACATGGCCGATGATGGTTGGCAGCGCATGCTGTGCATCGAGACCGCCAATGTGTGGGATGACGTAGTGACCTTGGCCCCTGGGGCCAGTCATTCACTGAGTCTGACGCTTGTTAGCGAGCCACGCTAACCCTACAGATCGGCGTCTTCCACCACCCGTACCTTGGCCGCATCCATTGCATAGGCGGCATCGGCCAGGTCGTTGCTGACCTTCTCGATCTTCAAGGCGCCACTGACCCACAGCGGCGTGTAGATATCATCGAGTTTCAGGCCCTTGAGGTAGCGCACCAGCACCAGCTGGTTCGGCGGCGGTGGCGGCACATGGATGCAGGCGCCTGGATAAGGGACGAGGAAGAACAGCGTGCTGTTGCCCTTGGCATCGGTTTCCAGTGGCACCGGATAACCACCCAGGCGGATCTGCTTGCCATTCATGGCAGCCACCGTCTTGGTCGAATACATCACCGCCGGCAGACCCTTGGCCTGTTTCATGCCACCTTTTTCGGTAAAGGTGCCATTGGCCTCCGGCGAGTCGTGGTCGATTTCAGGCATCTGCTCGAGCGCTTTCTGGTCCGACTTGGGCATGAGCTCCAGCCAGTCGGTTTCCGGCAGCTCGGCGCGCGCCAGGCTACTGATGAGCAACAGTGAAAGCAGTAATACACGGCGCATGGCATTGCTCGGCAATAAAATTGCCGAGCATTCTAGCCTGCCGCTAGCTCTTTTTGACCATGCCGTAGATCACCAGCAGCACGACCGCACCCACCAGCGCGCCGAGGAAGCCCGCGCCTTCTCCGGCCTGGTAGATGCCCAGCGCCTGGCCACCGTAGGTCGCCGCAAGCGACCCGGCAATGCCGAGGAGAATGGTCATGATCCAGCCCATGCTGTCGTCGCCGGGCTTGATGAAACGTGCCAGCAAACCGACGATCAGGCCGATGAAGATGGTTCCGATGATGCCCATGGCAATCCCTCTGAGTGAGTTGGCGCATGCTAAAGCCTAGTCAGCGCTTTGGCATCCCGCCATCAGAGGGACATCGAAGAGAGAAGGTTCCCTTCAGCTCTGGATCAGGGCTTCGACCTGCTGGATCTTCTGTTCCAGGGTCGCCATGTCGTCGCAACGCAGGGTGGCGTGACCCACTTTGCGCCCGACCTTGAAGGCCTTGCCGTAGTGATGCAGGTGGCACTCGTCGATGGCGATTACCTTGTCGACTGCCGGCACTTCGCCAATGAAGTTGAGCATGGCGCTTTCGCCGACCTTGGCCGTCGAACCCAGCGGCAGGCCGGCAACGGCGCGCAGGTGGTTTTCGAACTGGCTGCACTCGGCACCTTCGATGGTCCAGTGCCCGGAGTTGTGCACGCGCGGGGCGATCTCGTTGGCCTTCAGGCCGCCGTCGACTTCGAAGAACTCGAACGCCAGCACACCGACATAGTCGAGCTGCTTGAGCACGCGACCGGCGTAGTCTTCAGCCAGACCCTGCAGCATGTGGTCTTCACTGGCGACCGACAGACGCAGAATGCCGTTCTCGTGGGTGTTGTGCACCAACGGGTAGAAACGGGTTTCGCCATCGCGGGCACGCACGGCGATCAACGACACTTCGCCGGTGAACGGCACGAAGCCTTCCAGCAGGCAAGGCACGCTGCCCAGTTCGGCGAAAGTACCGACAACATCTTCGGCAGTTCGCAGCACTTTCTGACCTTTTCCGTCATAGCCCAGGGTACGGGTCTTGAGCACGGCCGGCAGGCCGATGCTGGCCACGGCGGCATCCAGGTCGGCTTGCGACTGGATATCGGCGAACGACGGGGTGGGAATGCCCAGGTCCTTGAACATGCTCTTTTCGAACCAGCGATCGCGGGCGATACGCAGCGATTCGGCACTCGGGTAGACCGGTACGAACTGCGACAGGAATGCGACGGTTTCAGCCGGTACGCTTTCGAACTCGAACGTGACCAGGTCTACTTCGTCAGCCAGCTGGCGCAGATGGTCCTGGTCGCCGTAATCGGCACGCAGGTGCTCGCCCAGCGGCGCGGCGCAGGCATCTGGCGCCGGATCGAGGAAAGCGAAATTCATGCCCAGCGGCGTACCTGCCAAGGCCAACATGCGACCCAGCTGGCCGCCACCGATTACACCGATTTTCATGCTTTTGACCTCAGGCCTGGCGCGGATCTGGATTATCCAGAACGTTGTCTGTCTGCTCAGCGCGGAACTGCTTCAGCACACTGTGGAACTGCGGGTGCTTGGCACCGAGGATGCTCGCCGAGAGCAGCGCGGCGTTGATGGCACCGGCCTTGCCGATGGCCAGGGTGGCAACCGGAATACCGGCGGGCATCTGCACGATCGACAGCAGCGAATCGACGCCGGAGAGCATCGACGACTGCACCGGCACGCCCAGCACCGGCAGGTGGGTCTTGGCCGCACACATGCCAGGCAGGTGGGCAGCGCCACCGGCTCCGGCGATGATCACCTCGATGCCACGGCCTTCGGCCTCTTCGGCATACTGGAACAGCAGGTCCGGGGTGCGGTGGGCAGAAACCACCTTGACCTCGTAGGGAATGCCGAGTTTTTCCAGCATATCGGCGGTGTGGCTAAGGGTGGACCAATCGGACTTGGAGCCCATGATCACGCCAACCAGTGCACTCATCGTCGAGCCTCTTCTCTTGGGCGCCCGCAGGCGCGTCAAAAAACAACAAGCCACGCGGGACAACCGGCGTGGCTTGTTATGCGAATTAGGGCCGGGGGAAGCCGACCGAAGGCCGCGCAGTATATCGCAAAGGCGCAGCGTTGATGCACTTGGCAGACCAACTGCCGCCCTTATTTTTCGGGGGCCAGGCTGACTTTCGAGTCAAAACAGGGGGTGATCGCCTGATCACTCCAGCCAGCTTTTCCTGCTGCCACTCCTGTAATAGCGACTTTAGCTTTAGACCTCCCAGCGCTACAGCGTCAATGGAGGACGCCACCATGACTGCATTCAGACCCTTGGGCATTCTGCTCGCACTACTCTTTACCCTGCACTTGCCTTCGGCCACGGCTGCCAGATCCCTGGTGGTTTGGGTCTATACGCACGACGATCTCGCCGACATCAGCGATGCTCAGCTGAACAAGGATTACTTTCAGCACTGGATCGACGAGATGCGCTTGATAACTAACCACCCGATAGAAGTCATCTTTGAACGCAACGTGCCCGGCATCACCGACATCAATTACTCAAGCATGAGTGCTGCATCGCTCCTTGCAATGTTCTCAAATGAATCATCAGACAGAGATCATCAAAGAGAACGCTCCCCTTCGTACCTGAACAAGTCCATCCTGCTCACCAAGGAGCCCTATGAGCAAAGTGAACCGGGCTTACTGGTCGGCCTGGCGTATGTCAAACAAACTACCGCCATAGCCTCGCTTGAAACCTTTGTAGCGCCAGCCCATGAACTGGGGCACTTGTTTTCAGCCACCCATGATGACGCGGAGGTCAACTTCAATGGCTGGTTTTGCGAAACCTACACCTTTGAAACTCGCCTCTCACTGCGTTCCAATTGCTATCGATACAGCGACCAGAACCGCCAGAATATTGCGGACTACATAAAATACTATTCCAGTTGAACTTCAGACCGGCTCTTGACCGGCTGCCGACTCCAGCTTGCGCCAAAGCAATCGCACATTGGCTTTACGCACCAATGCACAGCGATACAGGCGGATCTCCAGTGGCACATGCCATTGGGGGCCGCCACAGATAACCAGCTCACCCCGCTCCAGTTCCGCCCGCGCCGATAGCCTCGGTACCCATGCGATCCCCAAACCCTCCAGGGCCATACTCTTTAGACTGTCAGCCATCGCCGTCTCGTAAACCGTAGTGAATCGCAGATTACGTTGGCGCAACAGCAGATTGACCGAGCGCCCGAGAAACGCCCCGGCACTGTATGCCAGAAGCGGCACGCTACCTTCGCCTTCGAGGTCAAACAACGGCCTGCCGTCTTTGTCAGCTGCGCACACAGGCAGCATCTCGGTGTGTCCCATATGCAGTGACGGGAATATCTCGGGGTCCATCTGCAACGCCGCATCAGGGTCGTAGAAGGCCAGCATCAGATCACACCCGCCTTCGCGCAGGGCATGTACCGCATCGCCGACGTTGGTCGCCACCAGCCGGGTAGCGATGTTCAGACCGTCGTTGCGCAACTGGGCAATCCAGCGCGGGAAGAAGCCCAGCGCCAACGAGTGCGCGGCAGCCACCTGGATCACTTCACCCTGCCCGCCTTCCAGATGATGCAAGTGACGCATCACTTCACCGAGCTGATCCACAACGGTACGCGCGGTCACCAGAAACAGCTGGCCGGCCGCCGTCAGCTCGATAGGCGTTCGCGAGCGGTTCACCAGGGTCAGGCCCAGGGCCGACTCCAGGCTGCGAATGCGGCGGCTGAAGGCCGGCTGAGTCACGAATCGGCGCTCGGCCGCCTGAGAGAAACTGCGGGTTGCAGCCAGGGCGCTGAAGTCTTCCAGCCATTTGCTTTCGAGGTTCATTACTGCTCTCCAGGCGCGCACCAAAATGGAACACGCTCGAATGTCGATTGGCGTCACATCAACCATTATGCCGTTTGTGCATAGGTTAGCGTGCAACAGCATTGGCCGCAAAATCGGCGCAGGCCTAGCATTAGCGCCATTCCGGCATGTGCCGGGTCAAACTCGAGATGATATTTATCATGTCCGCTGCTGCATCGTTCCGCGTCGAAAAAGATCTGCTTGGCACCCTTGAAGTCCCGGCTGATGCCTACTACGGCATCCAGACCCTGCGCGCTGCCAACAACTTCCACCTCTCCGGTGTTCCACTGTCGCACTACCCTAAACTGGTTGTGGCACTGGCCATGGTCAAGCAGGCTGCTGCTGACGCCAACCGCGAGCTGGGTCACCTGAGCGATGCGAAACACGCCGCCATCAGCGAGGCTTGCGCCCGTCTGATCCGCGGTGACTACCACGAGCAGTTCGTGGTCGACATGATTCAAGGCGGTGCTGGTACCTCTACCAACATGAACGCCAACGAAGTAATCGCCAACATCGCACTGGAGGCCATGGGTCACCAGAAAGGCGAGTACAAATACCTGCACCCGAACAACGATGTGAACATGGCGCAGTCGACCAACGACGCCTACCCGACCGCGATCCGCCTGGGTCTGCTGCTCGGTCACGACGCCCTGCTGGCCAGCCTCGACAGCCTGATCCAGGCCTTCGCGGCCAAAGGTGAAGAGTTCAGCCACGTACTGAAAATGGGCCGTACCCAGTTGCAGGATGCTGTGCCGATGACCCTCGGCCAGGAATTCCGCGCCTTTGCCACCACCATGACCGAAGACCTGCAGCGCCTGCGCTCGCTGGCTCCGGAACTGCTGACTGAAATCAACCTGGGTGGTACCGCCATCGGCACCGGCATCAACGCCGACCCTGGCTACCAGGCCCTGGCCGTACAGCGCCTGGCAACCATCAGCGGCCAGCCGCTGGTACCGGCTGCCGACCTGATCGAAGCCACCTCGGACATGGGCGCCTTCGTCCTGTTCTCCGGCATGCTCAAGCGTACCGCAGTCAAACTGTCGAAGATCTGCAACGACCTGCGCCTGCTGTCTAGCGGCCCACGTACCGGCATCAACGAAATCAACCTGCCAGCGCGTCAGCCAGGCAGCTCGATCATGCCAGGCAAGGTCAACCCGGTCATCCCGGAAGCCGTTAACCAGGTGGCCTTCGCCATCATGGGCAACGACCTGGCCCTGACTGTCGCTGCCGAAGGCGGCCAGTTGCAGCTGAACGTCATGGAACCGCTGATCGCCTACAAGATCTTCGATTCGATCCGCCTGCTGCAGCGCGCCATGGACATGCTGCGCGAGCACTGCATCGTCGGCATCACCGCCAACGAACAGCGCTGCCGTGAACTGGTCGAACACTCGATCGGCCTGGTCACCGCCCTGAACCCGTACATCGGCTACGAAAACGCCACCCGTATCGCTGCCATCGCCCTGGAAAGTGGCCGTGGTGTGCTGGAACTGGTCCGCGAGGAAGGCCTGCTGGACGAAGAGATGCTCACCGACATCCTGCGTCCGGAAAACATGATTGCTCCGCGTCTGGTTCCGCTCAAAGCGTAACCGATGCTGTAACACCGCTCACCAGGTCGAGGGACTAGACACCTCTCACCTTTTGAGGGCCCTGGGATCAGTCCCCGGGCCCTTTTTTTATGCCCGCAACAACGACGGATGGCGTAGTGTAACCAGCTCATTTCAAGCTGCCCCCGGAGACCGTGCCATGGCAACCGTACACCCCGCCCGCAAGATCATGGTGCTGTATACCGGCGGGACCATCGGTATGCAGGCAGGCGCCAACGGGCTTGCTCCGGCCTCGGGCTTCGAGCAGCGGATGCGCGAACAGCTGGCCGGGCTTGCGGGTATCCCGCTTTGGCAATTTCGCGAAATGCAGCCGCTGATCGACAGCGCCAACATGACACCGCACTACTGGCAACACCTGCGCGAAGCCATCATTGATGCCGTCGATGGCCAGGGCTGCGATGCGGTGCTGATCCTGCATGGCACCGATACCCTGGCCTACAGTGCTGCGGCCATGTGCTTCCAGTTGCTCGGGCTTGGTGCGCCGGTGCTGTTCACCGGCTCCATGCTGCCGGCCGGCGTTGCCGACAGCGATGCCGGAGAAAACCTTGCCGGTGCCATGCAGGCGCTGGCCAGCGGCCTGCCAACGGGCGTACAGCTTTACTTTCATGGTGAACTGCTCAACCCCCTGCGCACGGCCAAAGTACGCAGTTTTGGTCGCCATCCCTTCGTCACGCTCAAGCGATTCGGCGGTGCGAAGCCTGCTGCTCCTGTGCCAACGCAACTCGATTACCGCCAGGCGAAACAACTGGCCAACGTTGCGGTGTTGCCGCTGGTGCCGGGATTTAACGCCCGCCTGCTGCACGCGGTACTCGACAGCGGCGCCCAGGGTCTGATTCTGGAGTGCTTCGGCAGCGGCACCGGCCCTGCCGATAATCCGGACTTCCTTGCCGCCCTCGCCCAGGCCCAGACCAGAGGCGTGGTGGTGGTGGCAATCACCCAGTGCCATGAAGGCGGTGTAGAGCTGGATGTCTATGAGGCCGGCAGCCGTCTGCGTCAGGTCGGCGTACTGTCCGGTGGTGGCATGACCCGGGAAGCCGCCTTCGGCAAGTTGCAGCTGTTGCTCGGCGCGGGCTTGCCGTGCGAAGCGATCAGACGCCTGATCGAACAAGACCTCTGCGGGGAGCTGCGCTAACGGCGGCAAGGCACGCATATTGCTCGCATGCCGGTAGCCCTTCAGCAGGAAACAACCATGCTCCACTCACACCTCACGACCCTCAACGCCGTTTCTCTGGTGCTCCAGGCCTTCCAGAACGACGACGTAGACCCGGCGGCGCTGCTTGACGGCAGCGGCATCAGCCCTGCCGACCTGGGTCGTGCAGACTCGCGCATCACCACGCGCCAGGAGATGCTGGTGTGCGCCAACGCCGTGGCCCAGCGCCGCGAAGTGGGCCTGGAGCTGGGTCGGCGCATGCATGTTTCCTGCTACGGCATGCTCGGTTACGCCTTGCTCTCCAGTGCCACCTTAGGTGACGCGTTACGCCTGGCCATGCAGTACCCGGCGCTTCTGGGAACACTTTTCCAGCTGCGCCTGATCGAAGACGGCGATCGCATCTGGTTCAGCGCCAGCAATTATCGGGAAGAACCGCACCTGGCCGCGTTCAACGCCGAGTTCTGCCTGACCTCGTTGAAGGTCATCTGCGATGACTTGCTCGGGCAGCCGCTGCCCTTGCTGGCCGCCCGTTTTGTGCACACTGCCCCGGATTATCAGGCGCTGTACACGCAGACGTTTGATTGCCCGCTGCACTTCGATGCCAGTGATAACGCCTTCGCCTTCGAGCGTCGCTGGCTGGAAAAGCCGTTACCACTGGCCGACCAGATCACCCATCGGGCCATGAGTGAACGCTGCCGCCGCCAGAACCTGGAATTCACCGGCCGTCAGGCCTGGCTGGGGCGCATCCGTCAGTTGCTGCTCGAACAACTGAACGCCGCACCCGGGCTCGAAGGCCTGGCGCGGCAGATGAACTGCTCATCGCGCACCCTGCGCCGCCACCTGCAGGAGTTGGGCAGCAGCTATCAACAATTGCTTGATGAGCTACGCTTCGAGCGGGCCAAACAGTTGCTCGCCGAAGACCAGTTGCCGATCTACCAGATTGCCGAAGCGCTGGGCTTTAGCGAAACCGCCAGTTTCCGCCATGCGTTTTTACGCTGGAGCGGCGTGGCCCCAAGCCATTTCCGCGCCTGATCGGCGCACGTCGCACCGTCGAGGGGCGAAATCCGGACACGCAGGTTGGCCATATTGATCCCCTTTTGGCCGTTTGCGTCGTTCTGAACCGAAGCGGCTCCATGAACAATGGCGCCACGCCAGTGACTTCGGAGAACAACAAATGCTGACTATCTATTCTGATGACCATCACCTTCACCACGGCCGCTGCGAGCTGATCGACGGGCAATTGATGCCCTGCTTCGAAATGCCTTCGCGCGCTGACCATGTGCTGGACCGCGTCAAAACCCGTGAGTTGGGCCCGGTGCAAGGTCCTGCGGACTTTGGCCGTGCCCCGCTGCTGCGCGTGCACAGTGCTGACTACCTGAACTTCTTTGAAGGTGCCTGGCAACGCTGGGCCGAACTGGGTCACGACGGCGACCTGCTGCCGTTCACCTGGCCTGCACGCACCTTGCGCAGCGTCAAACCCAAGGGCCTGCATGGCGAGCTGGGTTATTACAGCTTCGATGCCGGTGCGCCGATCACCGCCGGCACCTGGCAGGCCGCCTACAGCGCAGCCCAGGTCGCCCTGACGGCTCAAGCAGCCATCCAGGCCGGCGCCCACAGCGCATTTGCCCTGTGCCGACCACCAGGACACCACGCTGCCAGCGATGTGATGGGTGGCTACTGCTACTTGAACAACGCCGCCATTGCCGCGCAGGCCTTTCTCGACCAGGGTCATCACAAAGTGGCCATCCTCGATGTGGATTACCACCACGGCAACGGTACCCAGGAGATTTTCTACCAGCGCAGCGATGTGCTCTTCGCCTCGATTCATGGCGACCCGCAAGCCGAATTTCCGTTCTTCCTTGGTTATGCCGACGAAGAAGGCGAAGGCGAAGGCCTGGGCTACAACGTCAACTACCCACTACCAGCCGGCAGCGACTGGGCGGCCTGGGGCAACGCCCTGGACCAGGCCTGCGAGCGGATTGCCGCTTATGCACCCGACGTCGTCGTGGTGTCGCTCGGCGTCGATACCTTCAAGGACGACCCGATCTCCCAGTTCAAGCTCGACAGCCCCGACTACCTGAAGATGGGCGAACGCATTGCCCGCCTTGGCAAACCAACCCTGTTCGTCATGGAAGGCGGTTATGCCGTCGAAGAAATCGGTATCAATGCGGTCAACGTTCTCGAAGGCTTCGAGCGCAGCCAGCAAGGCGCCCGGCCATGAACCGCGCCAAGCGCCTGCTCGCGCCCCTGCTCTGCAGCGCCTTGCTCGCCGGCAGCCTCGAGGCCGCCGAGCAGCGCACGCTGCGGGTCTACAACTGGTTCGACTACATTACCCCGCAGACGCTGGTGGACTTCCAGAAGGACAGCCAGGTCAAGCTGATCTACGACATCTTCGACACCAACGAGGCTCTCGAAGCCAAGTTGCTGACCGGCAATTCCGGCTACGACGTGGTGGTGCCATCCAACGTATTCCTGGCCAAGCAGATCGAGGCCGGGGTGTTCCAGCCCCTGGACCGCAGCAAGCTGCCGAACTGGCAACACCTCGACCCCAAGCTGATGAAGCTGATCGAGGCCAATGACCCCGGTAACAAATACGCCGTGCCCTACATGTACGGCACCGTATTGATTGGCTTCAACCCGGCCAAGGTCAAGGCCGTGCTCGGTGACAATGCGCCGGTGGACAGCTGGGACCTGATCTTCAAGGAAGAAAACATCGCCAAGCTCAAGCAATGTGGCGTGGCGCTGCTCGACTCCCCGTCCGAGATTCTGCCCCTGGCCCTGCAGCACCTGGGCCTGCCACCCAACAGCGACAAGCCCGCCGACTACAAGCAGGCCGAGGCGCTGATGCTCAAGATCCGCCCTTACATCACCTACTTCCACTCCTCCAAATACATGGCCGACATCGCCAATGGCGATATCTGCGTGGCAGTGGGCTATTCGGGGAGCTTCTCGCAGGCGGCCAACCGTGCGCTTGAGGCTAAAAACGGTGTAGTCGTGGACATGCGTCTGCCCAAGGAAGGCGCGCCGATCTGGTTCGATATGCTGGCCATCCCTAAAGGTGCCGCCAACCCGGAAGATGCCTACACCTTCATCAACTACTTGCTGCAACCTGAAGTGATTGCGCCGATCAGTGACTTTGTCGGGTACCCGAACCCGAACAAGGACGCCACCGAACTGGTAACGCCGGCCATTCGCAACAACCCCAACCTCTACCCGACCGAAGCGGCCATGGCCAAGCTGTATACCCTGCAACCTTTGGCCCGTGACGCGGAACGTGCACGCACCCGTGCCTGGACCAAGATCAAGGCCGGAACCTGACCGTCAATCGCGCCAGGCACGCCGCAGGCGTGCCAGCGCGTCAGCAATCCTCGATTCGTCCACAGCGGCGAAGCCAAGCACCAGCCCGGCGCGGTTATCCACAGGGATAATCGAGTCGGGTAGCCAGTAGTCGCTCAAGGCATTGAGCTCAACGCCTGCTGCAGCAGCCTGGGCAATCAGCGCCTGCTCACGTGCGTAACTGTTCACATCAATTTTTACATGCAGCCCCGCAGCGACTTCGGGCAGCGGCCCGAGGCCGGGAATATCCACAGGCCATCCGGCTTGCAGGGCATTGCGACGGTTCAACGCGGCGCGGCGTACACGGCGAATGTGCCGTTGGAAGTGCCCTTGCGCCATGAACTGCGCCATCACCGCCTGCGTGCCCACCTCCGAATGCCTGACCGCCAGCGCCCGGCACCGGGAAAAGGCCTGTACCAACTGTTGCGGCAGCACCAGATAGCCCAGACGCAAGGCGGGAAAGGCAATCTTGCCGAACGTGCCGACATACAAAACCCGGCCACTGCGGTCCAGGGCTGCCAGTGGCGCCAAGGGCGCCCCGCTGTAGCGGTACTCGCCGTCGTAGTCGTCTTCAATGATCCAGCCGTCCTTGCGCTGCGCCCAGTCCAGCAGTTCCAGGCGCCGGGCCAGGCTCATGGTGACCCCGGTAGGGTATTGATGTGAGGGCGTCACGTAGCTGAGGCGACAGTGCGGCAGGTCGTACAGCGCTGCGCAATCCAGCCCCTCGTTATCCACTGCGATTCCGCGTACCTGCGCACCGGTCAGGGCAAAGGCATTACCCGCCGCGCGATAGCCCGGGTTTTCCACAGCTACCACATCGCCAGCTTCCAGCAACAGCTGTGCACAAAGGCTGATGGCTTGCTGCGCACCACTGGTGATCACAATTTGTTCAGCCACGCAGGAAAGCCCTCGCGATCGACGCAGGTAGGTCGCAATCAGCTCACGGAGTTGCAGCTCCCCCGCCGGATCGCCGTACCCGAGCGCCGCCGGATCCGGATTGCGCCAGAATCCCGCCTGCAGCTTGGCCCAGACGTCGAATGGGAACAGATCAAGCGCCGGTAAACCGACGCGGAATGCCCTTGGCGGGCCGCTTTTGGGTGCGGGTAAATGGTTGTTTTCCAGCCGCTCCAAAGGCCCGCTGTGGATAACTTTACTGGACAAATGCTCAGTGCTTTCGGGTATTTTTGTGGATAACCCTGTGGAAAAACCCAGGGATAACCCTGTGGATATTTTTGTGGATAGTTTTGGCAGCTGACTGACGTAGGTCCCATCACCCACCCGGCTCTCGATAAAGCCCTCGGCATACAACTGGTCATAGGCGCGCACCACACTGTTGCGCGAAAGCGCCAGTGCGCTCGCCATGTCACGCGTAGCCGGCAGGCGCGTGCCGCTGCTCAGGCGGCCATCCAGCACACGCTGGCGCAGCGCCTGGTACAGCTGGCGGCTCAGCCCCTGGCGCCGGTCAAGCACAATGCCCGTAGGGTCGAACGGTAGGCTGAATGGACGCTCGCTCATGACAATGGACCTATGAAATTAGCTGGAAATGGCTCTTACCATAGACCAATAGCCTGCCTAGGATTGAACCATTCGCCAAGGACAATCCGCATGTACACAGCTTCGAGCTTCAAGGAAACCGACCTCGATCATCTGCAGCAGCAGATCGAGCAGACGCGCCTGGCCGTACTCGTCACCCATGGCGAACAAGGCCTGCAGGCCAGCCACCTGCCCTTGCTGCTCGATCGCAGCCAAGGCAGCAATGGCACGCTGTACGGTCACTTCGCTCGCGCCAACCGCCAGTGGCAGGAATTGGAAAACGGTGCCGAAGCGCTGGTGGTATTTGCCGGACCGGATGCCTATGTCAGCGCCGGCTACTACCCAAGCAAAGCCCAGGACCCACGCACCGTGCCCACCTGGAACTACGTCAGCGTGCACGCCTGGGGCAAGGCCGAGGTCTATCACGACGCCGAACGCCTGCTGGACATCGTCAGGCGCCTGAGCGACCGCCATGAACAAGCACAGGCCAAACCCTGGTCGGTGGATGAAGCTCCCGCTGACTACATGGCCGGCATGCTCAAGGCCATTGTCGGCTTTGCCCTGCCCATAGAGCGCTTGCAAGGCACCCGCAAACTCAGCCAGAACCGTTCGGCCATCGATATCGAAGGTGTGCGTACGTGCCTGGCCAGCAGCACCGACCCTCTGGACAATCAACTGGCCGCAGTGATGCGCCAATCGTGAAGGAAGCTCTCATGCCCAGCGTTACGATCCGCCCGGTTTCTGCCGAAGACCACAGCGCCTGGCTGCCACTGTGGCAAGCCTATCAACGCTTCTACGAGACCCGTATTGCCGATGAGGTGACTGCGGTTGCCTGGCAGCGCATGCTCGACCCCACTGAGCCGACCAACGCCGCGTTGGCCTGGGTCGATGGCAAGGCAGTGGGCATGGTCCACTGGATCTATCACCGTTCCAACTGGAGCATCGAGAACTCCTGCTACCTGCAGGATCTGTATGTCCAGAGCGAACAGCGTGGCCTCGGTATCGGCCGCCAGTTGATCGAATACGTCTACGCTACGGCTAAGGCAGCAGGTTGCGCAAAAGTGCACTGGTTGACCCACGAAACCAACGCCACCGCGATCAGCCTTTACGAGCAAGTTGCCGAGCGGCCTGGCTTTATCCAGTTTCGCAAACCACTGTAAGCCCGGGAGCCATTACATGAGTGCACTGCTGAACTGGCGACCGGCCAAACGTCCACCCCCCACAACGTTGACCGGACGCTTCATTCGCCTGGAAAAGCTCGACCCCCGCCGCGACCGGGAAGACCTCTGGCAGGTATTCCAGGGGCCCGACGCCGATCCGAAACTCTGGGATTACCTGGCCTACGGGCCTTTCACCGAACGCGAAGACTTCGACCACTGGCTCGACAGCAACGCCGCCAGCAGCGACCCGCTGTTCTACAGCGTCATCGACAGCGCCAGTGGCCAGACCCAGGGGATTCTCAGCCTGATGTCGATCGTGCCCGATCAGGGCCGCATCGAGGTCGGCCACATAGCCTTTGGCGCCGCCATGCAGCGCACGCCCAGGGGCACCGAAGCGGTCTACCTGTTGAGCAAGCTGGCATTCGAACTGGGTAACCGTCGCCTGGAGTGGAAGTGCAATAACGACAACGCCCGCTCGAAAAGAGCAGCCGAGCGCTTCGGCTTCAGCTTTGAAGGTGTGTTTCGCAAGCACATGGTGATCAAGGACCGTAACCGCGACACCGCCTGGTTCTCGATTACCGACGATGAGTGGCCAGCGATTGCGGCCGGGTTTGAACGCTGGTTGGGGGAAGACAACCAGCGGCCAAGCGGCCAGGTGCAAACGCTGGAAGCCTGCCGCGCAGCTCGCTGACGCTTGAAGCCAAGGCGCCCGCTACGCGGTCGATCGCAGGCTTCGCCAGCTCTCACATCCTGTAGGCGCTGGCGATTGAGCGCGAAGCGCTCACCGAGGATAAAAGCGCAAAAAAAAGGGAGGCATACGCCCCCCAGAGGTTAACTGCTTGTAGATGAAGGCCTGAAAATCAGCCTTCGATCTCGATCAGGATCTCGCCCGGGTTGACCCGGTCACCCTTGGCCACGTGGATGGCAACTACCTTGCCGGCGATGTCCGCCTGCACTTCGGTTTCCATCTTCATGGCTTCGGTGATCAGCACTGGCTGGCCGGCCTTGACCACGTCGCCTTCCTTGACCAGCACATCGACGATGTTGCCTGGCATGGTGGTGCTGACATGGCCCGGTGCACTGGCCTGCTTGCGCTTGCTGCTGCCACCGCCGACGAATTCGTTGAGCGGCTCGAACACCACTTCTTCCGGCATGCCGTCGATGGACAGGTAGAAGTGACGCTTGCCTTCGGCCTTGACGCCCACACCGGTAATGTCGACGCGGTAGGTTTCGCCGTGGACGTCGATGACGAACTCGGTCGGCACACCTTCTCCACCAGCCGCAGCCACCTTGCCCGCTTCGGGAATCGGCAGCAGCACTTCTGGGGTCAGGGTTCCGGCTTCGCGCTCTTCGAGGAACTTGCGCCCGATGTCCGGGAACATAGCGAAGGTCAGCACGTCTTCTTCGGACTTGGCCAGGTTGCCGATATCGGCACGCAGCTTGGTCATTTCCGGCTTGAGCAGGTCGGCCGGGCGCACGTCGATGACTTCTTCGCTACCGATTGCCTGACGGCGCAGGGTCTCGTCGACGACACCCGGGGCCTTGCCGTAACCGCCTTGCAGGTACAGCTTCACCTCGTTGGTGATGGTTTTGTAGCGCTCGCCAGCCAACACGTTGAAGAACGCCTGGGTACCGACGATCTGCGAGGTCGGGGTCACCAGCGGCGGGAAGCCGAGGTCTTCACGCACGCGCGGAATCTCTGCCAGCACTTCGTTCATGCGGTTGAGCGCGCCCTGCTCCTTGAGCTGGTTGGCGAGGTTGGAAATCATCCCGCCTGGCACCTGGTTCACTTGCACGCGGGTATCCACAGAGGTGAATTCGCTTTCGAACTGGTGGTACTTCTTGCGCACGGCGTAGAAGTACAGGCCGATTTCCTGCAGCAGTTCCAGATCCAGACCGGTGTCGAATTCGCTGCCCTTGAGCGCCGCGACCATCGACTCGGTACCCGGGTGGCTGGTGCCCCAGGCAAAGCTGGAGATCGCGGTGTCGATATGATCAGCACCGTTCTCGATCGCCTTGAGCTGGCACATGGCAGCCAGGCCGGCGGTGTCGTGGGAGTGGATGAACACCGGCAGCGACTGCTCGGCTTTCAGGGCCTTGACCAGTTCACCGGTAGCATAAGGGGTCAGCAGGCCGGCCATGTCCTTGATCGCGATCGAGTCGCAACCCATGGCTTCCATCTGCTTGGCCTGAGCCACGAACGCGTCGATGGTGTGCACCGGGCTGGTGGTGTAGGCAATGGTGCCCTGGGCATGTTTGCCAGCGGCTTTCACAGCTTCGATGGCCACACGCAGGTTTCGCACATCGTTCATGGCGTCGAAGATACGGAACACGTCGATGCCATTGACCGCCGCCTTGGCCACGAACGCTTTGACCACGTCGTCGCTATAGTGACGGTAGCCCAGCAGGTTCTGACCACGCAGCAGCATTTGCAGGCGGGTGTTAGGCAGGGCTGCGCGCAGCTTGCGCAGACGCTCCCACGGGTCTTCCTTGAGGAAGCGTACGCAGGCGTCGAAGGTGGCGCCGCCCCAGACTTCCAGCGACCAGTAGCCGACTTTGTCGAGCTTGTCGCAGATCGGCAGCATGTCTTCGGTGCGCATGCGGGTGGCCAGCAGGGACTGGTGGGCATCGCGCAGGATTGTGTCGGTTACAAAGATTTTCTTGGACATTATGGGATTCCTCACAGGCCTGCGTGGGCGGCAATGGCGGCAGCGATGGCCAGGGCCAGCTCTTCGGGTTTGCGCTTGATCGAGTAGTTGGTCAGTTCCGGATGGCTTTCAACAAAGCTGGTATTGAACTGGCCACTACGGAATTCCGGATTGCGCAGGATTTCCTGGTAATACGCGGCGGTGGTCTTCACCCCTTGCACGCGCATGTCGTCCAGGGCGCGCAGGCCACGGTCCATGGCTTCTTCCCAGGTCAACGCCCAGACCACCAGTTTCAGGCACATGGAGTCATAGAACGGTGGAATGGTGTAGCCGGTGTAGATCGCCGTATCGGTACGTACGCCGGGGCCGCCGGGTGCGTAGTAACGGGTGATCTTGCCGAAGCTGGGCAAAAAGTTGTTCTTCGGGTCTTCAGCGTTGATCCGGAACTGCAGGGCAAAGCCGCGGTGCTGGATATCTTCCTGCTTGACCGACAGCGGCAGGCCCGAGGCAATCCGGATCTGCTCGCGAACGATGTCGATACCGGTGATTTCTTCGGTGATGGTGTGTTCCACCTGCACCCGGGTGTTCATCTCCATGAAGTACACCTCGCCATCGGCGAGCAGAAACTCCACGGTACCGGCGTTCTCATAGCCGACGGCCTTGGCTGCGCGCACCGACAGGTCGCCGATATAGGCGCGCTGTTCAGGAGTCAGCTGCGGGCTTGGGGCAATCTCGATGAGCTTCTGGTTGCGACGCTGGATCGAGCAGTCGCGCTCGAACAGGTGCACAACGTTGCCGAAGCTGTCGCCAAGGATCTGCGCCTCGATGTGTTTCGGGTTGACGATGCATTTTTCCAGGAAGACTTCTGCCGAACCGAACGCTTTGGTCGCTTCGGAAATCACTCGTGGGAATGCCTGTTCCAGCTCCTCGCGGCTGTTGCAGCGACGAATACCGCGGCCACCACCACCCGATGTCGCCTTGAGCATCACCGGATAACCGATGCGCTCGCCTTCGGAAAGGGCTTCATGGATGTCGGCAACGTTGCCTTCGGTGCCCGGCGTGACCGGTACACCGGCCTTGATCATGCTGCGGCGGGCTTCGGTCTTGTCGCCCATGCGGCGAATGACTTCGGCTGCCGGCCCGATGAACTTGATACCGCGCTCGGCACAAATGTCTGCAAGCTCAGCGTTCTCTGACAGAAAACCGTAACCGGGATGCAAGGCATCACAACCGGTTTCCACTGCAAGGTTCACCAGCTTGCGCGGGTTCAGGTAACCGGCCAGGGGCTCGGCACCAATGCTGTGAGCCTCGTCGGCACGTTTGACGTGCAAGGCGTGGCGGTCGGCGTCGGAGTAGATCGCCACGGAGCGAATGCCCATCTCGGCGCAGGCACGCACGATTCGAACAGCAATTTCACCGCGGTTGGCGATCAGGATCTTTTTTATCACTGGAGTATTCCCAAGGCCGCTAGAACAAACGAGTCGGCAAAGCCGGTCGGCGCGTGACCAATCGTCGCTGGCCAGTCGCATCTTTACCCTAGCGCTGTCTCTGGATAAACAAAAATCAATATTTATTAGGGTGTGCATTAGCAAAAGCTTATAGTGCTGTTACAAGGTTTTGCCGAGACAATAAAAAAATGCGTAAGTCATTGATGCGTATGACATTGCGTCAATTGCAGATCTTCAATGAGGTCTGTGATTTGCGCTCTTACAGCCGCGCAGCCGACGAGATGAGCCTGACGCAACCCGCCGTTAGTCTACAAATCCGCCAACTCGAAGAATTGGTCGGCCAGCCGCTGTTCGAGTACGTCGGCAAAAAACTCTACCTGACGGAAGCCGCCGAGGCCCTGCAACGCGCCAGCCGCGACATTTTCGGCCGCCTGGAAAGCCTCGACATGCAGCTGTCCGACATGCAGGGCTCGCTGCAGGGTCAGCTGAAACTGGCTGTGGAATCCAGCGCCAAGTACTTCGTCCCGCACCTGTTCGCCGCCTTCAAGCGCCAGCACCCTGAAGTCAATCTTACCCTTACTGTGGTCAATCGGGCCCAGGCCATCCGCCGCCTGTCGGACAACCGCGACGACCTGATCATCATGTCCATGGTGCCCCAGGACATGGGCCTGGAATTTTTACCGTTCCTGAACAACCCGATTGTCGCCGTGGCGCCGCCCGATCACCCTCTGTGCAAGCTGGAGAAGCTGCGCCTGCAGGACCTGGAACCGCATACCCTGCTGGTTCGCGAGCAAGGTTCGGGCACCCGCAAGGCTTGCGAAGAGTACTTCAAGGACAAGCGCGTGCACTTCACCCAGACCCTTGAGGTCGCCTCGGCCGATGCCCAGCGTGAATGCGTGATTGCCGGGCTGGGCATTGCCCTGCTGACCCGTCACGCACTGAACCTGGAGCTAGCCACGGGCATCTTGCGCGAGCTACCGATCGAAGAGCTACCCCTGTACCGAAGCTGGTGCGTGGTGCAATCCAAGGCCAAGCGGCAATCGCCGGTAGCCTTGGCCTTTCTTGCGTTTATCCGTAGCGAACGTGCGCAAATCAGCGAGCTTGTTGAGCGATTTTCTGGGAATCTGCCGCCGATACCTGCCACACGCTGATGGCCTGCAGCTCCGGAAAATCGGCTATTTCCTGAAGCAGGCGCCGTTGCTCGGAGTAGCTTTCGATCGCGCGGCGAAACTCCATGCGGCGCTGATCTTTCTCCTGCTGCTTGCGGGACTTGGCGTTGGGTTGATACGAGCCATCGAATTCACGAGCCATTGCATATCTCCCTGATCGAGTGCGGGGAGTTTCAGAGTGGCCCTCAGGTTTTACGGTTTGGTGCCACCTCGATTACAAAACGGTGAATTTCTCTGCAATAACTGCGAGAAACCTGTCCAGATGCCTTCGTTTCGGTGGCGGATGAATAATTTCGTGGCGGCAAAAAGCCGCGCCCAAAAGCCAACGGAGAACCCCATGAAAATCGAAACCGGTACGTGGAATGCCCTGCGCATCAACATAGACGGTACAACCAGAATAATGGTAACCGGCTCAGTAATTTCGGCACTCGACAGCACACCGTCCCTGATCCATGAAGGCCAAAGAAAAGCTGCCGATTTTCCTGAATGCTTCAGACTTGAAGCGGAGCCAGCCCCGGACCTGACGGTACAGCTTCCAATTCATGCGGTGTCTTGCACGATAAGCAATCGCACCGGGCGCACACCAATAGAAATCAGCCACCAGGGACATACGTTGGCCAACTTGGTACTCGATGCCGAGGCCGGCTGATAGCTTGGCGACCGCCGGGGTCAATGCAGTCTCAGTCGTCGAACGCCTTCACCGACTTGGGCGACAGGCGCAAGCTGCGCAGGCTGCGCTTAACGCTCTTGAGATGGTTGACCAGGCTTGGGCCACGGGCCATCGCCACTCCCATGGCCAACACGTCGATCACTACCAGGTGGGCGATACGCGAAGTCAGGGGCGTATAGATCTCGGTGTCTTCGTGCACATCGATCGCCAGGTTGACGGTCGACAGTTCGGCCAGTGGCGTCTGGCTCGGGCACAGGGTAATCAGCGTTGCACCGCTTTCACGCACCAGGTTGGCAGTGATCAGCAGGTCTTTGGAGCGCCCGGACTGGGAAATGCAGATGGCTACATCGCCGGGCTTGAGCGTGACCGCCGACATTGCCTGCATGTGCGGATCGGAATACGCCGCCGCCGTCAGCAGCAAGCGGAAGAACTTGTGCTGGGCATCCGCCGCCACCGCACCGGACGCACCAAAACCATAGAATTCGACGCGCTGGGCCTGGGCCATGGCGGACACTGCACGTTGCAACGCCTGGGGGTCGAGATGCTCGCGCACCTCCATCAGCGTATGCAGGGTGGTGTCGAAAATTTTCAGGCTGTAGTCAGCGACCGAGTCGTCTTCATGAATCGCGAACTGGCCGAAGCTGGCGCCCGCTGCCAGGCTCTGGGCCAATTTGAGCTTGAGGTCCTGAAAGCCTGAACAGCCGATAGCTCGGCAAAAGCGCACGATGGTCGGCTCGCTGATACCAACGCTATGGGCAAGATCGGCCATCGAGCTGTGCATGACGGCTGCAGGATCAAGCAGCACGTGATCGGCAACCTTCAGTTCCGATTTGCGTAGCAGATGGCGCGACTGGGCGATGTGTTGCAACAGATTCAAGGGCAGGACTCGGTTATGATCGACTGACCGGGTTGTAGCTTTCTTGTAGTTATACTACATGACCGGCGACCCGCCCAGCTAAACGAACTAGGAGAGTGGTGGTATTGACTATCCCTTGCGACATCATGGTGTTCGGCGGCACCGGTGATCTGGCCCTGCACAAGCTGCTTCCGGCGCTCTATCACCTGTATCGCGAGGGGCGCCTGCACATCGCCGTGCGCATTATCGCCCTGGCCCGACGACCGCTCCCGCGTAATGACTATCTCAAACTTGCCGAACGCCGTTGCCGCGCCCAGATTGCCCGCAATGACTTCGACGAGGATGTCTGGGCACGCTTTTCCGCACGCCTGGACTACTTCGCCATGGACGCATCGCAAAGCGCCGACTTCGGCCGCCTGTCGCGTTTTCTCGGTGAGCCCGGCGGACTGACCCGGATTTACTACCTGGCCACCGCCCCCAATCTGTTCGTGCCCATCGCCAACCACCTGAAAGTGGCCGGGCTGGCCGAAAGCGAAGCGCGCATCGTTCTGGAGAAGCCCATTGGCCACTCACTGGAGTCAGCCACTGCGATCAACCAGGCCATCGGTGCGGTATTCGACGAGTCGCAGGTGTTTCGCATCGATCACTACCTGGGCAAGGAAACGGTGCAGAACCTGATGGCCCTGCGCTTTGCCAATGCGTTGCTGGAGCCGGTGTGGCGCAACAGCCAGATCGATCACGTGCAGATCAGCGTCTGTGAAACCCTGGGCGTCGAAAACCGCGGGGCCTATTACGATCGCGCCGGCGCCACCCGCGACATGCTGCAGAATCACCTGCTGCAGCTGCTGTGCCTTGTAGCAATGGAGCCTCCTGCACAGTTTGAAGCTGAAGCGGTGCGTGACGAAAAGGTGAAGATCCTCAAGGCCCTCAAGCCCATCAGTGGCCAGGACGTGCAGGACAAGACCGTGCGCGGCCAATACAGCGCCGGCAAGATCGGTGGCCAGGAAGTGCCGGCCTACTATTTCGAAAAAGATGTCGACAACGACAGTGATACCGAGACGTTCGTAGCCGTTGAGGCCCATATCGATACCTGGCGCTGGGCGGGTGTGCCCTTTTACCTGCGCACCGGCAAACGCCTGGGCAAACGCTCCTCGCAAATTGTCATTCAGTTCAAGCCGGTGCCCCATCGTCTGTTCGAAGGCGACCAGGCCAACCAGTTGCTCATCCAGTTGCAGCCTGATGAGCGCATCAGCCTGCAGATGATGACGAAGACGCCCGGCAAAGGGATGCGCCTGGAACCCGTTGAGCTGAACCTCAACCTCGCTCAGGTATTTGGCCAGACCCGCCGCTGGGACGCTTACGAGCGCCTGCTGCTGGATGTGCTCGATGGTGACTCAACACTGTTCATGCGCCGCGATGAAGTCGAGGCTGCCTGGGCCTGGATCGACCCGATCCTCAATGGCTGGCAAGAACACTTTCAGGCGCCCCGGCCCTACCCGGCCGGCTCCAACGGGCCGGACCAGGCCCATAGCCTGTTGGCCCGTAAGGGCAGTGCCTGGCACGATTGAAGGTTTTCCAGCTCCATTGGACGCCGTGATCACCGGAAGATGGATCTGCAACAGACGTTGCAGACCATCATAAGGAGTAACACCATGACCATCGAAACCAAAGACTGGACTCTTCAAAACGATCTGATGCCGGGCCCGGACGGAGCCTGCTTCCGTGTGCGCGGCACGGTCACTGTCGCTCACCCAGGGATCAAGCCGGTACTTGAACAAGCCCGCATTCAAGATAAATCCTATGCATTGAACCTGGAGCTCAAGCTGGAGGAAGAAACGGGTTCATTCCTGAGCGTGTTGACCGATAAAGAAGTGTGCTTCGAACTGCCTGGCGATCATAGCGAAATCCCGTGGGTGAACATCCTGCACGACGGCAAGCGACTGATCACGGTCAAAAAAGTCATTACCACCAGCTGACGCTTTAGCCAGCAGCACGGCCCGCTAGCCGAGGAAGCGGGCCGTGCTGCTGCCGAGCAGCTCACTGAACGACGTGGCATCCAGCGGTTTGCTGATCAGGTAACCCTGCACTTCGTCGCACCCCTGCTCGCGCAGCAAGGCCAGTTGCTCGCGGGTTTCCACGCCCTCGGCTACCACTTTCAGGTCCAGACTCTTGGCCATGGCAATGATCGCCCGGGTGATCGCGGCGTCTTCGCTGCCTTCATGCAGCCCACGGATAAACGCCTGGTCGATTTTGACGTAATCCACCGGGAAACGCTTGAGGTAGCTGAGCGATGAATAGCCGGTGCCAAAGTCATCGATCGCCAGCTTGACCCCCAGTTCATGCAATTGCGCAAAGGTGGTGATGATGTGCTCGACGCTGTCGAGCAACTGGCTCTCGGTCAGTTCCAGCTCCAGCAGGTGCGGCGCCAGGCCGCTTTCCTTGAGGACCTGACGCACCAGGCTGACCAGCTTGCCCTGACGCAACTGGTACACAGAGAGATTGACCGACACCCGGATCGGCGTCAGCCCCTGGCGCTGCCACTCACACGCCTGCCAGCAAGCCTGGCGCAGGACGAACTCACCAATCGGCGCAATCAGCCCGGTTTCTTCGGCCAGGCCGATGAACTCGCTCGGTGGCACCATGCCCCATTCTGGATGCTGCCAGCGCACCAGTGCTTCGGCAGCCAGCAACTGACCTTTACGCAGGCACAACTTGGGCTGGTAGTAGACCAGCAACTGACGCTCCTCGATGGCCTTGCGCAGGTGGTTCTCAAGCTGCAGGCGTTCGAGGGTGCTGGCACGCAGGCTCTCGGTATAGAACTGGAAACTGTCGCCCCCCAGGTGCTTGGCATGCTGCTTGGCCATGTCGGCCTGACTGACCAGGGCGCTCAGGTCGAAGGTGGCATCCGACAATACACTGATGCCGACCGACGCGCTGATCACTACCTCATGTCCATCCAGACGCTGTGGCACACGCAGTTTGTCCAGCAGCCGGGTGGTCACCCGCACCAGGCTGGACAGGTTGTTGTAGCCATCGAACAGCACGGCAAACTCGTCACCGGACAGACGCGCCACGGTATCCGCTTCCGGTACCGCGCTGGCGATGCGACGCGCCATTTTCTGCAGCAGTTGGTCCGCCACTTCGTGGCCCAGGCTCTCATTGAGCAACTTGAAGCGGTCCAGGTCGATGTGCAGCAACGCCAGGCTGCGGCCATTCAGGCGTACCCGCTGGCTGGCATCATGCAGGCGCAGGCGGAACAACGCCCGGTTGGCCAACCCGGTCAGTTCGTCGTAGTGCGCCAGATAACGCAGGCGCTCCTCGGATTCCCGGCGTGCCGAGAGGTCGGTAAAGAAGCCAACGATATGACTGATCACGCCGCGGGCATCACGTACCCCGTTGAGTTGCAGCCACTGCGGGTACAGCTCGCCATTCTTGCGCGCTTCAACCAACTCGCCCTGCCAGCGCCCCTGCTGTTCCAGCGCCTGCTCAATGGCCAGGCTGTGTCGCCGGGCGTCGTGACTGCACGGCAATTCGAGTGCGTTGCGTGCGAGCAACTCTTCACGGTTATAGCCGGTGACATCACAGTAAGACTGATTGACCGCCAGCAGCACAAAGTCCGGGTCCAGGATGGCAATCCCCTCACTGGCAGCCTCAAACACTGTGGCCGCCAGCCGCTGCTGTTCTTCCTGCGCCTTCTGTGCGGAGACATCCCGGCGTGTGCCCAGCATGCGCACGACCGTGCCATTGGCGCCGTGTTCTACCGCCCGTCCACGGTCCTCGATCCAGCACCAGTGCCCCTGGCTGTGGCGTATCCGGTATTCGACACGATAATCCTCGGTGCGCCCCTTGAGGTGGTCGACCAGGGTTCGCCGTAGCAGCGGCAAGTCTTCCGGGTGCAAGCGCGGCTTGAGGTCGTTGCGCACACTGCGCACCACAGCAGGATCAAGGCCGAACAGCTCACGTAGCTGGGTGTGGTGAACCTCGTCGGTCTCCAGGTTCCAGTCCCACAACCCCAGTTCACTGGCCTCGAGGGCCAGGGCCAGGCGTTGTTCGCTCTTGCTCAGGGCATGGTTGGCCTGGTCCAGTTCCTGTCCACGCTGGGCCACGCGTGATTCCAGGCCGGCCTGGGCCTCGCGCAATTGCTCTTCGACCTGACGCCGCTGCTCCACTTCTCCGGCCAGCGCCTGATTGAGGCGTTCACTGCAGCGCTGCGCCTCCTGCAGGTGTTCAATCAAGGCCTGATTCTGAAAGCGTCTGAGCAGGCCACGCTCAATCAGGCGATTGACCTGCCAGGCAACCACCAGCAATGCCACCAGCAGAATCAGCCCCAACCAGCCCCAACCTTGATGCAGTTCGTCGCCCTTCCAGAACAGAAAGGCGATGGGTGGCAACAGGCAGGGCAAGGTAAAGCTGAGGAAGGCTGGCAGGCTGACGGCGTAGGCGATACTGGCGGACAGGGTCGCCGCCCCCAGCAGGCCGAACACCCAGGCCTGCTGCACAAAATTATCCACAGGCACCAGAGCGATCGCCGCGCTGGCCAGGGTCAGGCCACTGAACGCCGAACCCAGCAGAAACATCCGCCGCCATGTCGGCTGGGCCTGACGTTCGGGCATCGCCGCGTCAAAAGCCGCCACCTGGATGACTCTCAGTGCAACCAGCGCCATCAGCCAGACTACCCAGACGCTGACCAGCAGGTAGCGTGCCGGGTTCCACAGCAACCAGGCGCAGACCAGGCCATTAAGCAGCATGAGCAAAGTGGGCAGCAACGAGCCCTGGTAGAGCAGTCGGGTACGCTCCACCGCGAGTTGCGTGGCAAATTGCTTGCGAATATGCCTGCGTGCCGCTTGAGGCACGCCGACGGCGCCGGAACCGAGTGTCATAGGCAGTGTTCTTGTAATGGTTAGCCCTAAACGAGCACGGAGCATACACAAGCAGGCGCCTGGACCAAACTGCTCTGGATCATAATTCTGTCGTGCATTTTTCGACGCAAAGCGCTCAAACGTGCAGGCCTTGGGCTGCAGGCCGATGACCGTCGGGCGCAGGCGGGCAAGTTTTTCTACTGTATGTTTGCCCAAGAGTTGCCTGCGCCCCTAAAATGCCCGGATGCGCGATGATCTCTCTCTCCTGTTGAACTCTCTCAACGACGCCCAACGTCAGGCCGTAGCGGCCCCCGTGGGTCGTCAGTTGGTCCTGGCCGGTGCCGGCTCCGGCAAGACCCGTGTGCTGGTGCACCGCATCGCCTGGTTGATCCAGGTCGAGCAGGCCTCGCCCCACTCGATCCTGTCGGTGACGTTTACCAACAAGGCCGCGGCAGAAATGCGCCAGCGTATCGAGCAGCTGATGGGTATCAACCCGGCCGGTATGTGGGTGGGTACCTTCCACGGCCTGGCCCATCGCCTGCTGCGTGCCCACTGGCAAGAAGCCGGGCTCAACCAGAACTTCCAGATTCTCGACAGCGATGACCAGCAACGCTTGGTCAAACGCGTGATCCGTGAGCTGGGACTCGACGAACAGCGCTGGCCGGCACGCCAGGCCCAGTGGTTCATCAACGGCCAGAAAGACGAAGGCCTGCGCCCTCAGCACATTCAGGCCAGTGGCGACCTGTACCTGGGTACCATGCGCAGCATTTATGAAGCTTACGAAGCCGCCTGCCAGCGTGCCGGCGTGATCGACTTCTCCGAATTGCTTTTGCGCGCCCTGGACCTGTGGCGTGACCACCCGGGCCTGCTCGAACACTACCAGCGACGCTTCCGTCACGTGCTGGTGGACGAGTTCCAGGACACCAACGCCGTGCAGTACGCCTGGTTGCGGCTGCTGTGCAAAGGTGGCGAAAGCCTGATGGTGGTGGGCGACGACGACCAGTCGATTTACGGCTGGCGCGGCGCCAAGATCGAGAACATTCACCAGTACAGCGCCGACTTCCCCGACGCCGAGATGATCCGCCTTGAGCAGAACTACCGCTCCACCGCCGGCATCCTCAAGGCTGCCAACGCCCTGATCGCCAACAACAGCGACCGCCTGGGCAAGGAGCTGTGGACCGACGGTGGCGACGGCGAGCCGCTGAGCCTGTATGCCGCATTCAACGAACACGATGAAGCACGCTACGTGGTCGAAACCATCGAGAGCGTGCTCAAGACCGGTCTGGCGCGCAGCGACATTGCCATTCTGTACCGTTCCAACGCCCAGTCGCGCGTACTCGAAGAGGCCCTGCTGCGCGAACGTATCCCGTATCGCATCTACGGTGGCCAACGCTTCTTCGAACGTGCCGAAATCAAGAACGCCATGGCCTACCTGCGCCTGCTTGAAGGCCGTGGCAACGACGCGGCACTGGAGCGGGTGATCAACGTACCGCCACGCGGTATCGGCGAAAAAACCGTCGAAGCGATTCGCGACCACGCGCGCCACGCGCAAGTGTCGATGTGGGAATCGATGCGCCTGCTGATCGCCAACAAAGCCCTCAAGGGCCGCGCCGCCAGTGCCCTGGCCGCCTTTATCGAGCTGATCGAAAACCTCGCCGCCAAGGTCATGGAGATGCCCCTGCACCTGATGACCCAGACGGTCATCGAGCAGTCGGGCCTGATCATCTATCACCAGGAAGAAAAGGGTGAAAAGGGCCAGGCGCGGGTAGAAAACCTTGAGGAACTGGTCAGCGCTGCGCGCAACTTCGAAACCAGTGAAGAAGACGCCGAGCTTTCACCCCTGGCGGCTTTCCTTGGCCACGCGTCGCTGGAAGCCGGCGATGCGCAGGCGGACGAGCACGAAGACAGCATCCAGCTGATGACGCTGCATAGCGCCAAAGGCCTGGAGTTCCCTCACGTGTTCCTGGTCGGCATGGAAGAAGGCCTGTTCCCGCACAAGATGAGCCTGGAAGAGCCCGGCCGTCTGGCGGAAGAGCGTCGGCTGGCCTATGTCGGCATTACCCGGGCCATGCAGCAACTGGTGATGACCTACGCCGAAACCCGACGCCTGTACGGCAGCGAGACCTACAACAAAGTGTCCCGTTTCGTTCGCGAAATTCCGGCGGGCCTGATCCAGGAAGTACGCCTGTCCAACAGCGTCAGCCGCCCTTTCGGTTCCGGCCAACAGCAAAACACCAGCAGCCTGTTCGCCAACGCGAACATTCCGCAAACCGCGTTCAACCTTGGCCAGCGGGTGCAACACGCCGTGTTCGGCGAAGGCGTGATCCTCAACTTCGAAGGCTCCGGCGCCCAGGCGCGGGTGCAGGTCAACTTCGCCGAAGGCAGCAAGTGGCTGATGCTCGGCTACGCCAAACTCGAAGCCCTGTAGGAACGATAGGGCCCTGTGATCCGCGGGGCCTGACTAACGGCAATCGCCGGGCGGGGCCTGCGCCGCAGCGCCAGCCCCGGCTTTTTGAGCAAAAGATGGAAACATCTTGGCGCTGGTCATGTGTCCTGCAACCTGTGCACCATGACACGCGTGCAATCCACAAAACGGGAATACCCTTCTATGCAACGTTTTCTCAGCATCGCCCTGGCGTTGTGCATCGGCCTGACAATGAGCCTCGACGCCAGCGCCGCCAAACGCATGGGCGGCGGTAAAAGCTCCGGCGCCGCGCCTATGCACCAGACTCGCCAGGCAACCCCGACCACCCCGGGTGCCTCGCCAACCGCACCAGGTCGTGCCCCTGCAGCCGCCAGCGGCGCATCGAAATGGCTCGGCCCGCTGGCCGGTCTCGCCGCCGGTGGCCTGCTGGCCTCGATGTTCATGGGCGATGGCTTCGACGGCATGCAGATCTTCGACATCCTGATCATGGCCGTGATCGCTTTCCTGGTGTTCCGCTTCATCGCCGCGCGCCGCCGCAAGCAGCAGCCACAAATGGCCGCTGCCGGTCATGCGCCGTTCCAGCGTGAAGCCCATCAGCCGGCTGCCCAACCGTCGATTTTCGGTGGCTCCGCCGCGCCTGCCGCCGCAGCCAGTCCGGTCATCAACGCACCGGCCTGGTTCAACGAGCAAAGCTTCCTGGCCGCTGCCCGTAACCACTTCCAGACGCTGCAGCAGCACTGGGATGCCAACGAAATGGACAAGATCGCCGAGTTCGTTACCCCGCAAATGCTGCAGTTCCTCAAGCAGGAGCGCGCCGAGCTGGGTGATGGCTTCCAGTCCACCTACATCGACAACCTGAACGTGCAGCTTGAAGGTGTCGACGACCGCGCCGACAAGACCATCGCCACCCTGACCTTCAGCGGTGTGTCGAAAAACTCGCGCTTCGACCAGGGTGAAGTGTTCAGCGAAAGCTGGAACATGGAACGCGCCCAGGGCGAAAACCAGCCTTGGCTGGTCGCCGGGATCCGCCAGAACGGCTGATCTTGAGGCATTGCACAAAAAACCCCGGGCCTGTCCCGGGGTTTTGCTTTTAGCGCACCGGGCTACTAGGGTATAACGCGCAGCGTGTCGTGAAGGTTAGAGGATAGAACCGTGGAAGAAGTCATCGAGCAGCTCCGAGAAGCCAACGAGCCGGTACCCGTGCCGCTTGAGCTACCGGACGAAGACCAACTGGTCGAGATCGAGGAAGAGTTGTTCATCAACATTCCATTCGTCTTCAAAGAGTTTCTGCTAACGGTCAGCGATGTGGTGTACGGCAGCCTCGAGCCCGTCACTGTCACCGACCCGCAATCGCATACCTACCTGCCAGAAGTTGCCGCAAACGCCTGGGACGCCGGCGTTCCACGCGACCTGATCCCGATCTGCCAGGACGGCGATGATTATTACTGCGTCGAAGAAGACGGCACCGTCGTGCTGTGGTCCGGCGAAGAAGAGATCGTCACTGAAGACAGCTGGGAATCGGTCTGGCACTGGGCCCGGGATGTCTGGCTGGAAAGCTGAATGAGAAATATCCGCATAAATTAATGGCCCCTTGCCATTAATGTTCGTAGAATCGCCATGCATTCCTGTGCGTGGCGATTCGCTACCGCTCCATCCCCTCGGACATACGAATCGTCCCGTACAGGAAGCGCCCCGCCCATCACCTCAAGGGTGATTGTCCTGATGGTTATCCAGTGTCTCCAGCAACGCAATCTGCATGCGCGTGTGCACGCGGATGAACCAGCGCCAGAGCAAAGCCACCACCACCGCCGCCACTACCACAATCAGCACCAGCAGCTCGCTGGTAGGCAGAATGCTGGCTGAAAGTGCCGACAAGAGCAGGAAAATCACCAGCAGCGACAGCAACGGGATGACCTCGGCTATCACCCGCCGCACACGCTGGGTATGCCGCCCGGCCATTTCCGGCTTGACCCCCATCTCCGCCAGGAGCATCGACAGTGCCTTGAGCTTGCGGTAAGCCGCGATAAGGAACGGCAACGACAGCAGTAATGCCGCACCCCAGATCAGTGCCTTTTGCTGACCGGCATCGTTGATCCACTCGCTCAGGTACTCGCCGATCCGCGCCGCGAAGTAACCGCCACTGAAAAAAATCGCAATCACCAACGCCAGGTTCACGCCCACCTGAAGCAGGATGCGTCGAATCATCGAAGCCAGTAGCGCGCCTTCACCGTGGGGCTGGATACTGCGCAACCACTCACCGTACAACGACAGCACCCGCGCCAACCGTCGGGGAACAATGGTGGCCAATTTAAGAGACAAGGGATCGGCACCACGGATCAGGTAAGGCGTGAGCAGCGTGGTAATGGCCGAGACGGCCACTGCCACCGGGTAGAGGAAGTCACTGGTGACCTGCAAGGTCATGCCAAGCGCGGCGATGATGAAAGAGAACTCGCCAATCTGCGACAGCCCCATCCCCACCCGTAGCGACGTGCGGCCATCGTTGCCCGCAATAAACGCGCCCATGCCACACGACAGCATCTTGCCCAACACGACGGCAATGGTGATCACCACGATCGGCCAGGCATATTCAACCAGCACGCTCGGATCGATCATCATGCCGATGGCGACAAAGAAAATGGCGCTGAACAGATCACGGACGGGTTCGATCAGGCGTTCAATCTTAATCAGCTGCCGAGACTCAGCCATGATCGCGCCGATCAGGAACGCCCCCAGCACCATGCTGTACTCAAGCTTGACCACCAGCAGGCAAAAGCCGAAACACAGCCCCAACACAGTGATCAGCAACATCTCGTTGCTTTCAAAACGCGCCACGTAGGCCAGCAACCGCGGCACCAGCAAGATCCCCACAACCAGGGCCACGATCATGAACAGCGACAGCTTGCCGACCGTGGAAAATACCTCGCCGGAGCTTACCGAACCGCTCACCGCGATGCCTGAGAGCAAGGCGATGATGCCGATGCCGAGGATGTCCTCGACAATCAGCACGCCAAAGATCAACTGGGCAAAGCGTTCGTTTTTCATCTTCAGGTCGTTGAGCGCCTTGACGATGATGGTGGTCGAAGAAATCGCCAGGATCGCGCCGAGGAACAGCGAGTCCATGGTGCTCCAGCCAAACCAGCGTCCGATCTCGAAACCGATCCAGATCATCAGGACGATTTCCAGGAACGCCGCGATAAACGCCGTAGCACCGACCTTGAACAGCTTGCGCAGGCTGAACTCCAGGCCCAGGCAGAACATCAGGAAGATCACTCCAAGCTCGGCCAGGGTCTTGATCGTGTCTTCGTCGTGGATCAGCCCGAACGGCGGCGTGTGCGGGCCGATAATGAAGCCGGCAACGATGTAGCCCAGCACCACCGGCTGCTTGAAGCGGTGGAACAGGATAGTAACCACACCGGCGATCAGCATGATCACTGCCAAATCCTGGATGAAACTGATGGCATGCACGGCGCGGTACTCCTTACCTTGTCACGAAGGAAAAACCGCGACTCTCCCGAAAACAGACCGATTGAGTTGCGGGTACTTAGTGTTTTTAATGTAGGAAACCCACTTTGCGTGGGTCTGTTCAGGTTAACACTGGCGCTTGTCACGAAAAGCCGATGCAATAAGTGGAAACAGATCGACCAAATCAACGCCATAAATGGCAAAACCAGCGTGACGGCAAGGCCGCTGTCAGCGTCCCGTCTTTTAGATGGGAATCGTATTAGGGGAAAGAAGCGTGAATACCAGTCGCCACCCCGCCTCAGCGCAACCTAACCGTGAGCACACTATGGAACCTGGAAACGCCCAACTGTCGATGACCGTCCTGATGACCCCGGACAAAGCCAACTTTTCCGGCAATGTGCATGGCGGCACCCTGCTGAAGTACCTTGATGAAGTCGCCTATGCCTGTGCCAGCCGCTATGCCGGGCGCTATGTGGTAACCCTGTCGGTGGATCAGGTGGTCTTCCGCGAGCCGGTGCATGTCGGCGAACTGGTCACCTTTCTCGCCTCGGTCAACTACACTGGCAACACCTCGATGGAGGTGGGCATAAAGGTGGTCACTGAGAACATTCGCGAGCGCTCGGTACGCCACAGCAATAGCTGCTTTTTCACCATGGGGGCCGTTGATGACGACCGCAAACCGGTCGCGGTGCCGCCGCGCCAGCCAGAAACCAGCGAGGAGAAGCGCCGCTTCCTGCAAGGCAAGCAGCGCCGACTGATTCGCCAGGAGCTGGAAAAGCGCTACCAGGAACTCAAGGGCGACACACTTTAAACCGAGACCGGATGCGCCTCGAAGCGCACCCGCGGATGCACGATGCGGTCCTGGGCCCGCACCAGTTCAAGTTCGTAACTGGCGCAGGCCTGGGTTTCAAGCAGCACTTCGTGCACGGCAGCAGCGGTGAATTCGAACGCTGCCAGCCAGTCATCGCCCAGCAGCACGCGGGCGAGGAACAACCCCGAGGTCAGGTCGCCGACGCCCACCGGCTGGCGCGGAAACGCCAGCAGCGGGCGGCGGATGTGCCAACTGCCTGCTGCCGTCACCAGCAGCATCTCGAAATCCTGCGCGCCGCGTCCCGGATACGCCAGGTGCTTGACCAGCACCGCTTTCGGCCCACGCGCCAGCAGGCTGCGTGCCATGGCAACGCAGTCTTCCAGCGATTCGGGGCGACGCCCGCAGAAGCTATCAAGTTCCAGCTGGTTGGGGCACAGCACATCGGCCACCGCCACCGCTTCGTCCAGCAGGAAGCTGCTGACTTCGGCCGGCACAATGCAGCCCTTTTCCGGGTGGCCCATGACCGGGTCACACAGATACAGGGCTTTGGGGTTAACCGATTTGATGCGGGCAACGCCGCTGAGGATCGCCCGTCCTTGCTCGGCGCTACCCAGGTAGCCCGACAGCACTGCATCGCAATTGCCCAGCTCGCCGATCGCTGCAATGCCTTCGACCAGTGCAGGAATTTGCGCTGGAGCAAGCACTTCCCCCGTCCACTGGCCATACTGAGTGTGGTTAGAGAACTGCACCGTATTGAGCGGCCACACGTTGACGCCCACTCGCTGCATCGGAAACACCGCCGCGCCGTTACCGGCATGGCCGAAAACCACATGGGACTGGATAGCAAGCAAGTGTGGCGTACGTTTCATGCAAAACTTCCGAAACAATTAGATGAAAAACACGGCACGCAGTATGGCGCTAAATGCCACCTGTACGACAGACCGCAGAGCCAGTTAAGCTGAACGTACATCGCTGGAGCAAATGTAAATGTTGACCCTGGGTAATCTCTTCGTGCTGATGCTGCTGGCCACGGCCGGCGCCTGGCTGTGGCACAACCATGGATTGCGCGAAAAAGCCCTGGAACGGGTCAAGCAGCATTGCGCCAAGCTCGACCTGGAGTTGCTGGACGGCAACGTCGCGCTCAAGCGCATCGGCTTTGTCCGCGATGCCAGCGGTCGTAAACGCCTGGCGCGGGTGTACAACTTCGAATTCACGGTCACCGGTGAGCAGCGCCACCCTGGCACCGTCACCCAGTTCGGCGCGCACACGATGCAGATCGAGCTGGCGCCCTACCCGTTCGAAATCAAGCCTGCACCACAGGCTGACAACGTCATCGAAATGAACCAGTGGCGCCAGGATCACAACCGCTGGCGTAACTAGCGTAAGCAGGCCTGCATGGCCGCCTGCAAGGCATCGCGATTCTGCGCCGATGCAAAAATGAGCTCGATGCGTGAGTCGCGGCGCCATTCGCTGGTCTGCCAGATCAGCGCCTGCTGACCCGCCAAGGCGTTGATCGATTGCCATCCTTGCGCGCTGTGGATAACCAGCTTGGCCCGACGCCAGTCAGTGCTGTGCAAAAACAGCTCGATGCGCTCCCGGTCAAACACCTGCTGCGGATGCCAGCGCCAACCGATACTCCAGCCTTCTGCAGCGTCCTGCACGCTACAGATAGCCTCGTGTGGATTTGTCCACAGGGTCGCCACAGGCCCGTCCGCAGGGGGCAATGTCAGCTTATCCACAGCCTCGATGAACGAAGGTTGCGGGGCCTGACCGGGGAGCATCGACAAGGGTAGATAACCTTGCTCGGTCCAATACAACGCCTGACTCGGCAGCTGTGAACTTATCCACAGGCGGCGATCCGTGCTCACACCGGCTGACTTGTTCAACACCAACAGACCAGCACCGGCCAACGCCTGCTGCTGCGCCTCGGGCAGCGTCTGACCGGCTGCCAGTTGCTCGGCATCCAGCACCATCACGCCGGGTTGTACCGCCAGCACACCACGCCACGGCGGCTGTCGCAGCTGCTCGAGGAGCTGCAACGGATGCCCAAGGCCCGACGGCTCGATGAACAGCCGATGCGGTCGGGCCTTACGCAGCAAGCGCCCCAACCCGACCTGAAAGGGTGCGCCATTGACACAGCACAGGCAGCCACCGGCCACTTCCCCCATAGCAATGCCCTGATCGTCGGTGCTCAACAGCGCCGCGTCGAGGCCGATCTGACCGAACTCATTGATCAGCACAGCCCAGCGCTCATCGGCCGGTCGTTGAGACAGCAGCTGGCGAATCAGGCTGGTCTTCCCGGCGCCCAACGGCCCGGCAATCACATGAGTAGGAATGTTCTGCAGCATAGGACGGTATAGGCTCCGGATTTTCGTCACTATGCCTCGATTTCAGGCCAACCAGTCAAGGCTGAGTATCAAGCGTCGCTCACCACGGGCCAGCGACGGCGAACGGTGGACCAGGCCGGCACCCTGGTTACCCAGCCACTTTTCGCCTTTCAGCAGGGCAACATCGCCCGCGACCAGTTGCTGAATTTCGCACAGGTCGGGTTGCTCATCAGCCAGCCGCGAGCGCTGGATCGCCCCTTCCTTCAGCCATTCACTACCGGGGCCGGCATAGGTGGTGAGCAGACGCACCGGCACATGATCGACATGAAAGCGCGGGCACATGGCGCGATCCAGCGCAGTGACACGCAGGCCAACGCGGCGGGCATCGAGCAGACAGGAAAACGCCGCCACCAGCCAGGCAACGTCGGCGATGAAGGCCTCACGGCCCTGCACGTCGGCGTAACCGGCCAACACCCCGTCAAGCTCTGGCGATTGATGCCGGGCATCCAGTTCCAGCACCCGGCGCTCGCCAACCGGTTGGTTCAACGACAACAATGCGTTGGCAAAGTCCTCGATCTGCACCGGCAAGCGCCGCTGCCAGACCGCCATGTTGACGGTGTCCTGCAACACGTCGGTCAACACCTGCGGCGTGTCGCCCTGGGCCTGCCGAATGGGCAGTTGCGGCCTGCTCGCCAGCATCAGACCGCCTCCTCGTCATACCAGCCGTCAAACGGGTCCGGCAGTTGCCGCCAGCCTTCGACGCCCTGCGCCATTTCTACCTCGTTCAGCAGGCAGGCTTCGAGGTCCGCCTCCAGACGCCTGAAGTCGATATGCTGGCCGATGAACACCAACTCCTGGCGGCAATCACCCTGCTGGGCCGTCCAGTGCTTGAGGATCGCGGCAGTGCTGTGTTCATCCTGCGGCCAGTCCGGACGCGGTACAAACCGCCACCAACGCCCGGCAAAGCCATAACGCATCATGCCGCCGGCCTGCGACCAGCTGCCGGCGTCCTGGTGCTTGCTGGCCAGCCAGAAAAAGCCTTTGGAACGCAGCAACCGGCCGTTTACCCAGGGCCTGTTGATAAAGTCGAAGAAGCGCTGTGGATGAAGCGGTCGACGCGCCTGCCAGACACTGGCGGCGATACCGTACTCCTCTGTTTCCGGCACATGTTCGCCGCGCAGTTCCTGCAGCCACCCCGGAGCTTGTGCGGCACGCTCGAAATCGAACAGCCCGGTGTTGAGGATCGACGCCAGCGGCACCTGCCCCATCAGCATCGGCACTATTCGCGCCTGGGCGTTGAGGCTGCGCAAAATGGCCGTGAGTTCTTCACGCTCATCGCGGCTGATCAGATCGATCTTGCTGAGCAGGATCACATCGGCGAACTCCACCTGTTCGATCAGCAGGTCACTGATCGAGCGCTGGTCGTCCTCGCCCAACGTTTCCCCCTGACTGGCCAGGCTCTGCGCGCCCTGATAATCGCGCAGGAAGTTCAGCCCATCGACGACCGTCACCATGGTATCCAGGCGCGCCTGGTCGGCGAGGCTCGTGCCCTGTTCATCACGGAAGGTAAAGGTCTCGGCAACCGGCAGCGGCTCGGAAATACCGGTGGACTCGATCAACAAGTAGTCAAAGCGGCCTTCACGCGCCAGACGCCCGACTTCTTCCAGCAAGTCCTCGCGCAAAGTGCAGCAAATGCAGCCATTGCTCATTTCCACCAGATTTTCTTCAGCGCGGTTGAAGCTGACATGACGTTGCACCTCGCTGGCGTCGATGTTGATTTCACTCATGTCGTTGACGATCACCGCCACCCGCAGGTTCTCGCGGTTGCGCAGCACATGGTTCAGCAGCGTACTTTTACCAGCCCCGAGGAAGCCGGAAAGCACAGTGACAGGAAGGCGGTTGGGCATGGTCAGATCCTCATCGGGCAGGTGCATTCAAGCGATGCATTGCACAATGTTATAATATAACAATACAATCTCGCCAAGCTGCTTTACCCAACCTCGACCAAAGGCTTCGCCAAGGACGCCAAACATTGAACAGCTTTTGCTCGTCTGTCGCTGTCGCGTTACTGCTGTGCCTGCCCGTTGCCGCGCAGGCGCTGCCCCTGAGCAAAGGCCTGGCGTTGTGCACCCGCAGCGCCACCTTGTTGGCCTGTGGCGACGCTCAAGGCAACTACTACAGCGTGCGCATCGACGGCAGCACGACGTACCTGCGCGGCTATGAAGTGGAAGGACGGCGGCTCTGGACACAAACCAACAGCCGCTACGGCCAGCTGACGTTCTACACCGGGCTGGCCAGTGACGGTGAAACCTGGGTGGGCTACAGCCGCAAAGTCGGCTGGACCACCTTCAACCGGGTGTCCAGCTCCAGCGGGCAACGCTTCAAGGTACGTTGCGAACGTCTTAGCGGCTGCCAGTAAACACCACACTCTCCTGCCCTGGAATTTGAGCTGCCCATGACCGCCCTGACGCTTCCTGATATTGCCGCGCAAACCAATCAAAGTTCGTTGCCACTGAACTGGGTCGGTATGTGCAACATTGCCCTGCCCGTGCTGTTTGACGGCCGCCTGATGCGTGCAAGTGCCGACGCGGGCGTCAACCTGGACGATGGCAACTCACGCGGAATCCACATGTCGCGCCTGTACCTGGCGCTGGATGTTTTCGAGCAGCAGCCTTTAACACCGCAGCTCGTTCACCAGGTGCTGGATACTTTTCTTCAGAGTCATGCCGGGCTATCCACGGGCGCCTATTTGGAATTGCGCTTTGAGCTGATGCTTAAACGCCCTGCATTGATCAGCCCATTGGCGGGCTGGAAAGCGTATCCCGTCACTCTATCCGCACAGCTCAAAGATGAAGTGTTCCACGTGGAACTAAATGTGCAGCTGGATTATTCCTCCACCTGCCCTTGCTCCGCTGCCCTGGCCAGGCAATTGATTCAACAGCAATTTCTTGCCGATTTCGGCGACCGAAGCCTTAGCCAAGACGCAGTACTCAATTGGCTGGGTAGCGCTCAGGGTGTGGTGGCAACGCCACACAGCCAACGCAGTTCCGCACAGCTGCGGATCCGTTTGAAGGAGGGAATGAACGGGCTGCCGATCAAAGCCCTGATCGATCAGGCGGAAGCCGCTCTAGGCACCGCTGTGCAAACAGCAGTGAAGCGCGCAGACGAACAGGCGTTCGCCTTGGCCAATGGTCAGAACCTGATGTTCTGCGAAGACGCCGCGCGACGCTTGCACCGGGTACTGCAGCGATTGCCCTGGCTGAGCGGCTTCACCCTGCGTGTGGAACATGCCGAAAGTCTGCATGCCCACGACGCAGTCGCTCAGAGCCAGTGGCACTGGTAGCGCGCTTCAGGTCCGCGGCTTGACGGTGCCACAGTCTTCACCCAGCCAGACGGCACGGGTGTTCATGCTGCCTTGTTGCTGGACACCTGAGGCATTGAAGGTGCCATTCACTGTGGTGGTGAACTCTTTGTCACTCTGGAAGGTTGCCACACCGTTGCCCTGCGCTTTCGGGCAGCTGAAGGTGAACTTCCAGACATTGCCCGTGCGATCGGTAATCTTCTGGGTGCAACCGGACTTCGGGTCTTGCAATGGAATGTCGTTGGTCTTGACCTGTTCCGGCGTCAGGCACGAACGCACCCCCTGACCTGCAACACTGATGCCCTGCTTGGCCAGGCCGCCTTCAATCATCGCCCGCTGTTCGGGTGGCAGGTTCTTCAGCTGGCCGAGCATGAAGCCCATGTCCGGCAGCGCCTTGCCATCCACCTGCATATTGCTGGTGGTCAGCTCCCACAGACCCGGTTGCAACATCTGCGCATGCACCAACGGGCTCGCCAGCCCCAGAACCAGTGCCAGCACTGGCAGACGACTTTTCATGTAATGACTCCTCGAAACTCCAGCCCCAAGCTGGAACACAGCTTAGACGCCAATTTGCCCTTTCGGTTGCAAGTGCAGTGTGGAACATGCTCTGTTAGTAGCCAGTACCTTTGGACAGCAGGATGCGTATGGATTACCACAGCCCCTACTTCTTCGGTTACCTGATCGGTGCCCTGCACTTGCTCGGTGCGATCGCTGCCATGCATGCGGTGCTCACCGTACGCACCGCCCAGGGTGCAATTGCCTGGGCCCTGTCACTATTGTTCATCCCTTACTTCACCCTGATCCCCTACCTGATCTTTGGTAGCCGGACCTTCGACGCCTACATTCAGGCCCGGCGTCAGGCCAACCGGGAAATGCATGTCGCCATGGCCGACCTGAACTGGCGGCCGTGGGTGGATGAAGCATTGGCGGCACGAAACTCTGAATCCTACGGCGCATTGCGGGCGATGCCCAAGCTGGGACGAATGCCTTGCCTGGCGAACAATCAGGTACGGCTGCTGATCGACGGCAAGGCCACCTTCGACGCCATCTTTGCCGCCATCGAGCAGGCCAGTACCACCGTGCTGGTGCAGTTCTTCATCATCCATGACGACAAACTGGGACGGGCCCTGCAAGCGCTGTTGCTAAAAAAAGCCGCCCACGGCGTGAAGGTTTATGTGCTCTACGACGGGGTTGGTAGCCATGCCCTGCCTGCCAGCTACAGCCAGACCTTGCGCGATGGCGGTGTGAATGTGCGCGCCTTTGCCACACGCCGCGGCTTGTTCAACCGCTTCCAGGTCAACTTTCGCAACCACCGTAAAATCGTGGTGGTCGATGGTGTACAGGGGTTCCTTGGCGGTCATAACGTCGGTGACGAGTACCTGGGCGAGAAGCCGCGGCTGTCACCCTGGCGCGACACCCATGTCCAGGTCACAGGCCCGGTGCTGGCATGCCTGCAGGAGTCGTTCGCCGAGGACTGGTTCTGGGCCGCACGCGAGTTGCCGCCGCTGATCCTTCCTGACGCCTATCCAGAAGACGGTGTGCTTTGTCAGGTGTTGGCCAGCGGGCCGGCTGACCCACAGGAAACCTGCTCGCTGTTTTTTGTCGAAGCGATTCATTCGGCGCAACAACGCCTGTGGATCACCAGCCCCTACTTCATCCCGGACGAAGCGGTGTTCGCCGCCCTGCGACTGGCTGTGCTGCGCGGCGTCGATGTGCGCATCCTGCTACCGTCGCGCGCAGACCATCGCATCGTCTATGCCGCCTCCAGCCTGTTCGCGTTCGAGGCAGTACGGGCCGGTGTTCGCATGTTCCGCTATGGTCCGGGGTTCCTGCACCAGAAGGTGGTGCTCATCGACAATGACGTCAGCGCCATCGGCAGCGCCAACCTGGACAACCGCTCGTTCCGGCTTAACTTCGAAGTGATGCTGCTGACCGTCGACCGCGATTTCGCCGACCAGGTCGAAACCATGCTCATCCATGACTTCGACCTTTCCCGAGAGATCAGCGCTGAAGACAGCCAGGATACGCATCGCGTGCAACAACTGGGGATGCGTATCGCCCGGCTGATTTCGCCGATCCTCTGAGCGCTTAGCGGTAGAGGTCTTCGCGGGTCAGCGGCAGGTCATGGTGGCCATCGGCGAAGGGTTTCACCGCAAGAATCTGATGCAGGTTGATCCAGCCCTTGGCAAAGGCATAAGAGCAACCGGCCAGGTACAGGCGCCAGATCCGCAGGGCTTTCTCCGGCACCAGCGTCGCGGCTAACTGCAGCTGGCTTTCCAGGCGGTCACTCCAGTGTTTGAGGGTACGCGCATAGTGCAGGCGCAGGCTCTCAACGTCGACAACCTCAAGGCCGGCCTGGCTGATGCTGGCGGCAATCATCGACAGGTGCGGCAACTCGCCGTGAGGGAACACATAGCGCTCGATGAAACTTCCTGCGCCTCGCCCTACCGGACGCCCGTCCACATGCTTGGCGGTGATGCCATGGTTCATCACCAGCCCTCCTTCTCGCACGGCACCGAACAGCCGCTCACAATACAGCGCAAGGTTGGCATGGCCGACATGCTCGAACATGCCGACACTGACCACCTTGTCGAAGCGACCGTCCTGAGGGAGGTCGCGGTAGTCGAGTATCTGCAGGTCCACCTGATCCTGCAGGCCTTCGGCCTTGATCCGTTCCCGACCCAGCTTGAGCTGCTCCTTGCTCAGGGTGATGCCGAACACCTTGGCGCCGAACTCCCGTGCAGCGAACCGCGACAGGCCACCCCAACCGCACCCGACATCGAGCAGGTAGTCACCCTTCTGTAAACGCAGCTTGCGGCACAGGTGTTCGAACTTGTTCTGCTGGGCCTGTTCCAGGGTGTCCTGTTCCGATTTGAAATAGGCACAGGAGTAGGCCATGTCCTGATCCAGCCACAGCTGATAGAAGTCGTTGGACAGGTCGTAGTGATAGGAAATGGCCGCCGCGTCAGTCGCCTTGTCGTGCTCGCGGCGCACCGGCTGTTCATCGACTTCATGCTTGAGCAGCGCTTCACTGAGTTCATCGCAAACCCGGATCACCTCACTGATGGTGCCCTCCAGTTCCAGCTTGCCTTCGACGAAGGCAGCGCCCAGTTCGTCCAGGCTTGGATGGGTCAGTTGGCTGATCAGCTGCGGATCCTTGACCAGGATGGTGACCTGCGGCTTGGGCCCCAGATCGATCTCATGACCATCCCACAGCTTCAGGCGCAGTGGCAGTCGCAGGCTTTGCAGAACAGGCGGAAGTTGCGCAAGCATGAATTGAGCCTCCCTTTCTTCATCGGACGTCACCGCAAAAGGGTAGTTCATCTGTTGGAAGTTTCAGCCTATCGCGACCATAGTCTGAAGCGCTCGGCCCCGTTCCAGACCCTTTTGGGGTAATCAAGCTGCGCGATAAATTGTATACAATCAATCGCCGGGCAGACTAATCTTGGCGCCATTGTCGATTCTTCATCCTGGAGTACAACAATGAAAACCTATGATGTGGTGATCATCGGCGGCGGCCCGGGCGGCTATAACGCCGCAATCCGCGCCGGCCAACTGGGCATGAGCGTCGCCTGCGTGGAAGGCCGCTCGACCCTGGGAGGCACCTGCCTGAATGTCGGTTGCATGCCATCCAAGGCCCTGCTGCACGCTTCGGAGCTGTATGAAGCGGCGGCAGGAAGCGAGTTCGCCAACCTGGGAATCGAGGTCAAACCCACTCTCAACCTCGCCCAGATGATGAAACAGAAAGACGAAAGCGTGACAGGCCTGACCAAGGGCATCGAGTTCCTGTTCCGCAAGAACAAGGTCGACTGGATCAAGGGCTGGGGCCAGATCGCAGGCACGGGCCGGGTCAATGTCACCGCCGAAGATGGCAGCGTCACCGAACTGCAGGCCAAGGACATCGTCATCGCCACCGGCTCTGAGCCCACGCCGCTTCCCGGTGTGACCATCGACAACCAGCGCATCATCGACTCCACCGGCGCCCTGTCGCTGCCCGGCGTACCCAAGCACCTGGTGGTGATCGGTGCCGGTGTCATCGGCCTGGAGCTGGGCTCGGTATGGCGCCGCCTGGGCAGCCAGGTCACGGTGATCGAATACCTCGACCGCATCTGCCCGGGTACCGACGAAGAAACCGCCAAGACCCTGCAACGCTCACTGGCCAAACAGGGCATCAGCTTCAAGCTGGGCAGCAAGGTCACCCAGGCCACCGCCTCGGCGGAAGGTGTCAGCCTGAGCCTGGAACCCGCCGCCGGCGGCGCCAGTGAAACCCTGCAAGCAGACTATGTGCTGGTGGCTATCGGTCGCCGCCCCTATACCAAGGGCCTGGGCCTGGAAAACGTCGGCCTCGAAACCGACAAGCGCGGCATGCTCGCCAATGAGCACCATCGCTCCGGCGTGCCGGGTATCTGGGTGATCGGCGACGTCACTTCCGGGCCGATGCTTGCGCACAAGGCCGAAGACGAAGCAGTGGCCTGCATCGAGCGGATTGCCGGCAAGGCCCATGAGGTGAATTACAACCTCATTCCCGGGGTGATCTACACCCGTCCGGAACTGGCCAGTGTCGGCAAGACCGAGGAGCAACTGAAGGCTGAAGGGCGCGCCTACAAGGTCGGCAAGTTTCCCTTCACCGCCAACAGCCGGGCGAAGATCAACCACGAGACCGAAGGCTTCGCCAAGGTCCTGGCGGATGCCAACACCGACGAGGTGCTGGGCGTACACCTGGTCGGCCCGAGCGTCAGCGAAATGATCGGCGAGTTCTGCGTGGCCATGGAGTTCTCGGCCTCGGCCGAAGACATCGCCCTGACCTGCCACCCGCACCCGACCCGCTCCGAAGCCTTGCGCCAGGCGGCGATGAACGTCGAAGGTATGGCCATGCAGATCTGACCTCAGTCAGCCTGCACCCCTACCCTGCTCACCTGTGGCGCTGGCCGCCGCAGGTGCAGCAGCAGGTGCGCGAACACACCGAAGATCAGCCCCCAGAACGCCGCCGACAAACCCAGGAACGACATCCCCGAGGCCGTCACCAGAAAGGTGATCAACGCCGCCTCGCGATCATTCGGCACGCTCATGGCGCCAGCCAGTGCGCCACCGATGGCCCCGAACAGAGCCAGCCCGGCCAGCGCCGCGATCAAGGCTGCCGGAAACGCTGTGAACAGCGATACCAGCGTCGCCCCGAACACGCCCAGCATCAGGTACAACACACCGCCGCTGACCCCCGCCCAATAGCGCTTGCGCGGATCGTCATGCGCTTCGCGGCCGGTGCAGATCGCCGCCGTGATTGCCGCGAGGTTGAGGCCATGGCAACCAAAAGGCGCCAGCATCAGGCTGGTGAACGCATTACTGGCGATGATCGGGCTTGCCGGGGTTTGATAGCCGTCGTTGCGCAACACGGCGATGCCCGGCACAAACTGCCCGGTCAGCGCCACCATCACCAACGGCAAGCTGATGCTCAGCAAGGCATGCCAGATGAACACCGGCGTAGTCCACACCGGCGTCGCCAACCCCACCACCAGCGCCGAACTGTTCATTTCGCCGCTGAACACGGCAATGCTCACACCGCACACCAGTACGGCCAGCACCGCATAGCGTGGCGCGATACGCTTGAACAGCAGGTAGGTGACGAACATCGCCAGCACCAACAACGGTTGCGACTTCAGCGAGGTGAACAGCCCGGTACCGAAGCTGAACAGGATACCGGCCAGCATCGCCGCGGAGATGGCAGGTGGCAGCTTGCCGACGATACGGTCAAAAGCGCCCGACAACCCCACCAGCAGAATCACCAGGTTGGCGACGATGTAAGCGCCGACCGCCTCGGCAAACGCGATATCCGGTAGTAGTGCCACCAACAGCGCCGACCCCGGTGCCGACCAGGCAATCACCAGCGGGACCTTGAAGCGCAGGCTGAGCACGATGCCCAACACACCGCTGCCGATGGAAATGGCCCACACCCAGGAAGACAGTTCGGCCGCCGACAACTGCGCGCTGTGAGCAGCCTGAAAGATGATCACCAAGGGGCCTGCATAAGAAATCAGCGTGGCAATGAAGCCCGCAACCAAGGCAGAGAGGGAGCAGTCCTGGAGTATTGTTTTCATTGGATCATCCAGTAAATGGCTTCTGAAAAGCAGCGCGGGGCAAGCGCGCTTCCACAAACACTGTGGGAGCGCGCTTGCCCCGCGCCGGATTCAACCCGGTTCTCAGGCGTCCTGCAACGCCCGCGGCCGCTTGCTGCGTGCTTCGCTGGCAGGCTTGGGTGCCGCGAGCAACTGGAAGTCGAAGTCCATTTCGGCAAAGCGCCCTTCAACACCGCGGGCATCGGCTGCCGCCGCGTCCTCGACAAAGCGCAGTTCGCCGATCAAGCCATCACGGGTGGCATAGGCAAAGTCGTCCCACAGGTACTGATCACCGGCCAGGTTGATCTGGGTGGTCAGGTGACGATAGCCCGGTGCCGAGATGAAGAAGTGGATGTGCGCCGGACGATTGCCGTGACGCCCCAGGTGGTCGAGCAACTCCTGGGTCGGGCCGTCAGCGGGGCAACCATAGCCGGACGGTACGATGCTGCGGGCACGGTAGCGGCCTTCGCCATCGGTAACGATGCGCCGACGCAGGTTGTAGTCTGACTGGGTGCTGTCGAAATACGAATAGGTACCCTGGGTGTTGGCATGCCACAGGTCGACCACGGCGCCAGCCACCGGCTGACCTTGCTCGTCGAGGACACGGCCCTGAAGGAACATCACGGTACCCGGGTCCAGGCCGTCGTCCATGCGCACTTCGCCTTCGGCCAGCGGTGCGCCGGCGACATACAGCGGACCTTCGATGGTGCGCGGCGTACCGCCGCTGATGCCGGCTTCGGCGTCCTGGGCATCCAGTTGCAGGTCCAGGTAGTGTTCCACGCCCAGTCCTGCGACCAGCAAGCCGGCCTCCTGGCGCGAACCCAGGCGGTTGAGGTAATCCACCGCCTTCCAGAACTCATCAGGTGTCACCTGCAGGTCTTCGATGATGCGCGCCACATCGTTGACGATGCGGTTGGTCACCCGCTTCATGCGCGGGCTGCCCAGGTCGTTGTTCAGGCCACTGACTTCTTCGAAGAATTTCTGGACATCGGCAGTGTGAGCGATCTTCACGGTCATGGTATGTACCTCGAATTGTTGTTATCGGCGTTTCGCGTTCAACGGTCGTCGCTGTGGATCGATGACGGGTGGCGGCACAGGCCATCGATTTCGATGGCCATGTAGGGGAACAGCGGCAGCTGCATCAGGGTGTCGTGCAGCGCCTCGACGCTGGGCAGGTCGAACACGCTGTAGTTGGCGTAGTGCCCGGCGATGCGCCACAGGTGGCGCCAGCTGCCTTCGCGCTGCAGGCGCTGGGCCAGTGCCTTTTCGTCGGCCTTGAGTTGCGCGGCTTTGGCCGGGTCAATGTCCAGGGGCAGGTTCACGGTCATTTTCACGTGGAACAACATGGCATCTCTCCTTACTTGCGGCTGAAGAACGCCAGGCGCTCTTCGTCCAGGGTCAGGCCCAGGCCCGGGGTGCGGGGTACGTGCAGGGCGAAGTCGCGGTACACCGGCGCCTCGTTGACGATCTCTTCGGTCAGCAGCAGCGGGCCGAACAGTTCGGTGTGCCAGGTCAGTGTGTTCAGGGTGACAAAGGCATGGGCAGCGGCCAGGGTGCCGATCGAACCTTCGAGCATGGTCCCGCCGTACAGGGCGATACCGGCGGCTTCGGCGATCTGCGCGGTGCGCAATACGGCACGCGGGCCGCCGTTCTTGGCGATCTTCAAGGCGAAGATGCTCGCTGCGCCATCGGCCGCCAGGCTGAAGGCATCCTCGACGCTCTCGATGGATTCATCGGCCATGATCGGTGCCGGGCTGCGCTGGTTCAGGCGCACTTGACCGGCACGGTTGATCCGCGAAATCGGTTGCTCGACCAGGTCGATACCGTTGTCGCCCAGCACCTGACAGGCGCGGATGGCCTGGGACTCGTCCCAATACTGATTGACGTCGACCCGCACGCTGGCGCGTTCGCCCAGTGCGCGTTTGATGGCGATCACATGGTTGAGGTCATGGGCGACTTCGTTGGAACCGATCTTCAGTTTGAAGATGCGGTGACGGCGCAGATCGAGCATCTGCTCGGCCTCGGCAATGTCGCGCGCAGTGTCGCCGCTGGCCAGGGTCCAGGCCACTTCCAGGCTGTCGCGCACACGCCCGCCAAGCAGTTCACTGACGGCCAGGCCCTGACGCTTGCCCTGCGCATCGAGCAACGCACTTTCGATCCCGGAACGGGCAAAGGTGTTGCCTTTGATGACCTTGTCCAGGCGTTGCATGGCGGCATTGATGTTGCTGGCATTCTGGCCGATCAGCAGCGGTGCGAAGTAGCTGTCGATGTTCTGCTTGATGCTTTCCGGGCTTTCGTTGCCATAGGCCAGGCCGCCGATTGTGGTGGACTCACCGAGGCCTTCGATGCCATCCGAACACTGCAGGCGGATGATCACCAGCGTCTGTTTCTGCATGGTGTGCATCGCCAGTTTGTGCGGGCGAATGGTGGGCAGGTCGACGATCAGCGTCGAGATGCGTTCAATCAGGGGATGACTCATCGATATCTCCAGGGGGCGCTCAGCCGAGATCGCCGCCGCCGACCGGCAATACCGTGCCGGTGATATAGGAAGCCTCGTCGGAGGCCAGGAAGAGGATCGCGCCAACCTGCTCATCGAGGTTGCCGTAGCGTTTCATCAGGCTGCTGTCGAGGGTCTGGTCGACGATCTGCTGGTACCAGACTTTCTCGTCGCCGCTCTGTTCGGCACTGTTACGCGGCACCCGACGTGGCGGTGCTTCGGTGCCACCGGGGGCCGTAGCGTTGACCCGCACACCGCGGCCAGCGGTTTCAAAGGCCAGGCAAGCGGTCAGTGCGTTCACCCCGCCTTTGGCGGCGCCGTACGGCACACGGTTGACGCTGCGCGTGGCGATCGAGGAAACGTTGACGATGGCGCCATGGCCCTGCTCGAGCATGTAGGGCAAGGCGGCATGACAGCACCACAAGGTCGGGAACAACGAGCGACGCACTTCGGCTTCGATCTGCGCGGCTTCATAGTGCTCGAACGGCTTGGCCCAGATGGTGCCGCCAACGTTGTTGACCAGCACATCGAGGCGACCGAAGCGCTCCACCGCAGCGGCCATGACCCGGTTGCAGTCGTCGTACTGCTCCAGGTCTGCGGTCAGGGTCAGTACGCCCTCGCCTTGCAGTTCGTGGACCAGTTCCGAGCGATCCACGGCCACCAGGGTCGCGCCCTCTTCAAGCAAGCGCTCGCACAGACGGCGGCCGATGCCCTGCGCCGCGCCGGTAACCAGCGCGACCTTGTTGTCGAATCTGTTGTTCATGACAACCTCGAGTAAAAAGGGACCGAACGTACCCGCACGATGCGCCCGGCCCCGTAAACAGGTTCAGGCAGCGGCGGCGGCGAATTTTTCGTAGTAGAAATTCGCCGGGGTGATGCCCTGTTCGCGGATGTACTGGCTGACCGCTTCGACCATCGGTGGCGGGCCGCACAGGTACACATCGACGTCGCCCTCGTTGAGGTGGCGCGGCTCGATGTGCTGGGTGACATAGCCCTTGAGCGGGTGCTGGCTCTCGGGGTTGGCCACGCAGGCGCTGTAGCTGAAGTTGGGGATGCGTGCAGCCAACGCTTGCAGGCGGTCAAGCTCCACCAGATCGAAGTCGTTGGTCACGCCGTAGATCAGGTGCAGCGGATGCTCACTGCCCTCTTCGGCGATTTTCTCCAGCATTGCGGTGAACGGTGCGAGCCCGGTCCCCCCCGCCAGCAACAGCAACGGTCGGCGGATTTCGCGCAGGTAGAAACTGCCCAGCGGCCCGGCCAGGGTCATGTTGTCGCCCGCTTTCGCGAGACCGGTGAGAAAACTGCTCATCAGGCCGCCCGGCACGTTGCGGATCAGGAAGCTGACTTCGCCATCCTTTTGCAGCGAGCTGAAGGAATAGGCGCGGGTCTGTTCGCTGCCGGGCACGCCGAGGTTGACGTACTGCCCGGGCAGGAAGGCCAGGCGGCTCAGGGCATCGCCCTTGATCGACAGCGCAATGGTGCTGTCTGAGAGCTGGCGCACCGCGCTGATGCTGGCCTGGTAGCTGGATTGCTCGGTCTTGCACACCTGGGAGGAAGCCGGAATGCGCACCACGCAATCACTCTCAGCACGCATCTGGCAGGTCAGTACATAACCCTGGGCGGCTTCCTCTTCGCTCAAAGCGTCTTCGATGTATTCCTGGCCGAGGTCGTAACGACCGGCCTCGGCAAAGCACTTGCAGGTACCGCAGGCGCCATCACGGCAATCCAGTGGAATGTTGATGCCCTGGCGGTAGGCGGCATCCGCCACGGTTTCGTCAGCAGCGGCGTCAATGAAACGGGTAACCCCGTCCTCGAAATTCAAGGCGATCTTGTGCATGGCGCACCTCGCAGAAAAGCTGGATTCAGATGTGGTAAACGTCGATGACCTGACGCACGTAGTCGTTCTTGAGCACGACTTTCTTGGCCTTGATCAGCGGCCGGTCGCCGCGCACATCAAGGGTGTAGAAACTGGTGCCGAAGTGACTGTCCACTGTCTTGTAGCGAAAGCTTAAGGTGTGCCAGTTGAAGCGTACCTTGCAGACGCCATCGCCCTGTTCCAGCAGTTCGATGTTGCTGATGTTGTGCGACGTGCGGGTGTCGGGCATGGTCGCACTGGAGCGTTCGGTCTTGATCCGGAACACCCGGTCTTCCAGGCCGCCACGGTTGCCGTACCAGATCAGCGAGATTTCCCGTTGCGGGTCTTCGGTGAGCTGGTCGTTGTCGTCCCAGGCCGGCATCCAGAAGGTGGCGTCGGCGGCGTAGCACTCCAGCCAGTTGTCCCACTGGCTGTCGTCCAGGTAACGCGCTTCTTCGTAGAGGAAGTCGCGCACTTGCTCGAAGGAAATGCTCATTGCACGGCCTCCACGGGGATCAGTTGCTGGTCGTCGGCGAGGGCCTTGAGCATGGTTTCCTGCCAGTACTTGTGTTGCAGCACGAACAGGCCTTCGTCTTCAGTGCGCACACCGCTCATTTGCGGATGCAGGTCGATTTCCTGCGCAGCAGCATCGGCACCGTCGACCCAGTGGGTGGCCCCGCGGGACATGTCGTTCCAGCCACGCCCGCCCTGGTAGCCCATCTGGCACGAGCGGAACTCTTCGAGGTCATCCGGGGTAGCCATGCCACTGACGTTGAAGAAGTCTTCGTACTGACGGATACGCTGGGCCCGGGCCTCGTCGCTCTCGCCTTTCGGCGCGATGCAATAGATGGTGATCTCGGTCTTGTCCACGGCGATTGGCCGGGCGATACGGATCTGCGAGCTGAACTGGTCCATCAGGTAGACGTTGGGGTACAGGCACAGGTTGCGTGAGTTCTCGATCATCCAGTTGGCGCGGGCCTGGCCGAAGTCGGCAGCCAGTTCGTCACGGCGCTCGAACAGCGGACGGTCCTCGGGGTTGGCCCAACGGGTCCAGAGCAACAGGTGGCCCCTGTCGAAGGAGTAGAAGCCGCCGCCGCTCTTGGCCCAGCCGCCAGCACTCATTGTCTTCACTTCACCGCCCGCCTCGCGCTGCTTGCGCTGGTTCTGGGTGGCGGCGTAGTTCCAGTGCACGGCACTGACGTGGTAGCCGTCGGCACCGTTCTCGGCGGTCAGCTTCCAGTTGCCTTCATAGATGTAGGAAGAAGAGCCGCGAAGCACTTCCAGTCCTTCAGGCGACTGATCGACGATCATGTCGATGATCTTCGCCGACTCGCCCAGGTGTTCTACCAGCGGCACTACGTCCGGGTTCAGGCTGCCAAACAAGAAGCCGCGATAGGACTCGAAACGGGCGACCTTGGTCAGGTCATGGGAGCCGTCACAGTTGAAGCTCGCCGGGTAGCCGGCATCGACCGGATCCTTGACCTTGAGCAGCTTGCCGGAGTTGTTGAACGTCCAGCCGTGGAACGGGCAGGTGTAGGACGAGCGGTTACCGCTCTTGTGCCGGCAGAGCATCGCACCGCGGTGGCTGCAGGCATTGAGAAAGGCATTGAGCACCCCCTCCTTGTTGCGCGCGATGAAGATCGGCTGGCGCCCCATGGTGGTGGTGAGGAAGTCGTTCTTTTCAGGAATCTGGCTTTCGTGGGCAAGGTACAGCCAGTTGCCCTCGAAGATGTGTTTCATTTCAAGATCGAACAGACGGGGGTCGGTGAACATCTCGCGCTTGCAGCGAAAGACGCCCTTCTCCTGATCTTCTTCAAGCAGGGAATTAAGGTAATCGAATCCCAGGGACATGGCCGGGGCCTCCGTTGTTATTGTGTTCAGGCCATGTCAGGTTAAGGAGCGAGGGGAACGGCAAATATCCGCTTTGTGCAGACCTTTATCCGTTTTCTGCAAAGTGTCAGGAACGACGCTTGAGGGTGTCGGAGGGCAGTTCGCCGAACAGCGACTTGTAGTTTTCCGAAAAGCGGCCGAGGTGGACGAAACCGTAGTCCATGGCCAGTTCCGTGATGCTGCGCACCGGGCAATTGGCATCGGCCAGGTTGGCGTGGATGCGTTCGAGTTTTTTCTGGCGGATGTACATTTTCGGCGTGGTGCCGGCATTTCGCTCAAACAGCGCATACAGCGAGCGCAGGCTCATGCTGGCCATGCGTGCCAATTGTTCGCTGCTGATATCCAGCTTGAGGTTGCCCTCGATGTAACCGGCGATCCGGTCGAAGGTGACGCCCTGGCTGTTGATGGCCTCACGGCTGACGTTGGTCGGCATCAGGGTCAGCAGCTTGCTGGCGACGATCTGGCTGTAGTGTTCCTGAACCCGCAGCAGTGGTTCGCTGGCTTCGGCTTCATGGCAAACCATGGCCAGCAGCCCGGCAAACCCTTCCAGCGCCAGCAACTGATAGTGGCTGTGGATAAACCGCACGCCCTCGCTGGGGCGTTGCCAGCGTTGTTCGTCGCAGACACTTTCGAGCAGGCGGTTGGGCAGTTTGAGAATGAATTTTTCGCAGTCGGCCGAGTACGCGAGGTCAACCGGTTCGTCCGGGTTGATCAGCAGCAGCTCACCCGGCCCCAGCAAACGCTCGGCACGACCGCGCCGCCACAGGCAATGGCCACGCAGCAGGATTTGCAGGTGAAAGACGTTTTCCAACGCCGGCGACATCACCCGTACTTCGCCGCCGTAGCTGATCCGACACAGATCCAGGCTGGCGAACTTGCGATGGTCGAGGCACGCCTCGGGGTGACCGTGATGCGGCAGACGGATGTGGTGCACGCCCACATGCTGATTGACGTAGGTCGACACGGCATAAGGATCGGCACGATCGAAAACCCGGCTGCGCTCACTGAGCAGGGGACTCTCCATACCAGGACACTCGTTGTAGTTATCCTGGCAGTCTAAGCGAAAGCACGCGTCTTCGACCAATCGCGGGATGGACGGTGTGTTGCCAAACACATCGCTCAATTACCCGCGATGCGCTTTACAACAAGGTCCAGGTATACGTCAGCACCACCCGGTTCTCATCAATATCCGAGCGGTAGTTGGAGCGCGCCATGGCATTGCGCAAGCGCACCCCAAGCCCCTTGAGCACGCCGCTCTGCACCGCATAGCCGATATCCAGATCGCGCTCATGCTCCTTGCCTTCAAAGCCGAGCCCGGTATCGACGTTGTTACCCTTCAGGTAGCGCACCGTTGCCGTCAGCCCCGGCACGCCCATTGCGACGAAGTCGTAGTCGTAGCGCACCTGCCAGGAGCGCTCATCGGCATAGGAGAACTCATAGGTCGGCACTTCGTTACCCAAAGGTGAAATATTCGGAAACACACGGGGAAACGCGTTCTCGCCAAAGATGCCCTGGTAGCCGACGGTAAAGGTATGCCCACCACGCTTGGCCGACAGCAGCGAATAGAAAGCCTGGTTATCGATATCGCCAATACGGCTTTCACCTTGCTCCTTGGCGCTGAAATAACCCAGGTTGGCGCCCAGCACCCAATCGCCCACCGGCTCGCTGTGCTTGAGACCGACAAAGCCCTGTTGATAAATGTCTTCGAGTCGGCCATACCACAGGCTCAAGGTGCTGCGGTTGGCGTTGAAGCTGTAATCGCCACCGGCGAAATTGAAGGCATCGCTGTCGGCCTGGCGCTGCGGCAGGTGGCCGAGCATGGCGATCAATTTTTCATCGCCCGCTTCGTTGCGCAGGCTGGTGGAGCTCAGGTGGCCTGCCTGCAGGGTCAGGCCACTGATCTCGGCCGAAGAAATGCTGGCTCCCTGATAAGTCGGCGGCAGCAAGCGCGAATCGTTGTACTGGAGAATGGGCAGGTTGGTTTGCAGCTCACCGACTTTCACTTCGGTCTTCGAATAACGCAGCTTCAAGGTCGCCCCTGCCCGGCTGTATTCGTCTGCCGCGCGGCCGTCGTCCTGAACCGGTAGCAACCCGGTACCGGTACGGTCCGGGCTGCTGTCGAGCTTGATCCCGAGCAGGCCGATGGCATCGACGCCTACACCAATGATCCCCGGGGTATAGCCCGACTTGACGTTGAGGATGAAGCCCTGCCCCCATTCCTCGGCCTTCGATTGCTGGTTGGCGCCGACGATGCCGGAAAAATCGCGGCTGAAGTAATAGTTGCGCGCTTGCAGCGTGGCGGTGGTGTCCTTGAAGAAATCAGGTTCGGCGGCCTGGGTGGTAAAACTCAGGGCGAGCAAAGACAGCAACCCGGTTGGACGAAGGTTGTTCATGATGGCGTGCTCTTTATTGTTGTTTTGACGTGAGGACTGCGGGGTCCGCATCGCAGGCTGCGCCAGCTCCTACAGGATTTGCGGGAGCTGGTTTAGTGGTTGGCTAGGCCGCTGATGGCAGGGTCGCGGTGCGCTTGGCCGTACTGCGGCAGGCAAACACCATCATCGCCACCGCCGCCACGGCGCCCGGTACGGCAAAGGCCATGAAATTCAGCGCCAGCGGCAGTTGAATCCCCAGCAACAGACCGCCGAGGATCGGGCCAACGATTGCCCCGCTACGCCCAATGCCCGAGGCCCAACCCAGCCCTGTGGAGCGAATCCCCATCGGGTAGAACTGCGCGACGCAGGCATAGGCCAGGATCTGTGTACCGATCGTGGTCGCCCCGGCAATGGCGATCAGCAGGTACAGCACCGGTGTCGGACTTTTGAAGCCCAGCAGGCTGATCGACAGTGCGGCCAGCGCGAAGAACACCACCAGCACGCGGTCTAGCTTGAATCGATCACCAATCCAGCCGCCACCGACCGCGCCAAAAATCGCCCCGAAGTTAAGCACCAGGAGAAAGGCCAGGCTCGATCCCAATCCATAACCGGCATTGCTCATCAGTTTTGGCAGCCAGGAGTTGAGGGCGTAAACCATCAGCAAGCAGCAGAAGAACGCGACCCAGAGCATCAACGTGCTCAGTGCCCGACCTTCACGGAACAGCTGCGGCACAGAACCGCCGGCTTCGACGCCAGTGACCACTTCCAGACGATCGCCTGCCTGTGGCTGGTAACCGGGCTCGACCCGTTGCAGCAATTGGCTGGCCTGTTCGGTATGGCCCTGGCGTACCAGAAAACCCAGCGACTCTGGCAAGAAGCGCAGGATCAACGGCAACAGCAGCAACGGGATGACGGCGACGTAGAACACCGACTGCCAACCAAAGGCCGGCAACAGCACGATACCCAGGCCCGCCGAAAGCATGCCGCCTACCGAATAGCCACTGAACATGATTGCCACCAGCGTGCTGCGCATGCGTTTTGGGGCGTACTCGTTCATCAACGCGACCACGTTGGGCATCACCCCGCCGATGCCCAGCCCCGCTAGGAAACGGCAGATACCGAACTCGGTGGGGTTGCGGGCAAAGCCATTGAGCACGGTAAAGCCACTGAAGAGGATCACGCAGATCATGATGGCTTTCTTGCGCCCGATGCGGTCGGACAGCGGCCCGAACACCAGGGCACCGAACATCATGCCGAACAGGGCGTAGCTGCCCAGGGCGCCAGCCTGCAGCGGGGTCATGCCCCACTCCTGCATCAACGCCGGCAACACTACGCCGTAGATGACCAGATCATAGCCGTCGAAGATGATGATCAGCGCGCACCAGAACAGTACACGCCAGTGAAAGGTATTGAACTTCGCCTGATCGATCAGGCTGTTGATATCGATCGCTCGCATGTGGCGTGTCTCTTTTGTTGTTGTTATCGAAACCCGAAGGCGAACCTGCCGAGCAGTGTTCGCGGTATCAGGTTAGGAGCAGCACAAAAGCGCCAATAGCCGTTTCCTGCGAATCGCTATCCAGTTTGCGCAGGGGCTGACCAGGTGTCAGCGATGGCGTTTGAAGGTAACCGAAGGCAGTTCGCCGAAGCGCTGGCGGTAGCTTTCGGCAAAACGCCCCAGGTGCAGAAAACCGTAGTCCAGGGCAATCTCGGTGACATTACGCACCGTGCTGGACGGGTCCTGAAGCGCCGCATGAATGCGGTCAAGCTTGCGCTGGCGCACATAGCCCTTGGGCGACAACCCGGCATGCCTTTCGAACAGCGAATACAACGAGCGCTCACTGACCCGCGCCACATTCATCAGCTGCACGACACTGATGTCCTGATCCAGGTGAGCGTCGATATAGGCGGCCAGTTGCTCAAACGAGTGCGGCTGTTGCGAAGGCTCCCCGCGCTGAACGTTATTGCCCAGCAAGCTGAGCAGTTTGCTGGCAACGATGCGACCGTAATGCTCCTGTACCTGCAGCAACGAATTCGTCGACTCCGCCTCTTCGCACACCAGGCCAAGCAACCCGATAAATCCTTCCAGCTCGCCGGTGACATGGCGTGCGCTATTGAAACGGATGCCCCCGTCCGGCACCTGCCAGCGCTGCTCCTGGCAAGCCTGTTCCAGCAGGGCGACCGGCAGTTTGAGGATGAATTTTTCGCAGTCGGCCGAGTAGGTCAGGTCTACCGGATCGTCCGGGTTGATCAACAGCAGCTCACCGGGGACGTAGTAATGCTCATTGCCGCGACAGTTCGACTGGCAATGTCCCTTGAGCAATATCTGCAGGTGATACAGGGTGCCCAGTGCGGGCGAGGTAATCCGCGCCTTTCCGCCGTAGCTCAGGCGGCACAGGTCAAGGCTGGCAAACTTGCGGTGGTTGATGCTCGCCTGCAGGTCGCCGGTTCGGGGCAGGCGCAGGCTGTGGCCACCGACATGCTGATTGACGTATTCGGACACGGCATAAGGATCGGCGCGCTGAAACACACGGCTGCGCTCGCTCAACAGGTGGCTGCTCATGGGCTGCCCTCTTTTTGTTCTTGCTGGACGATATCCACAGGGTCTGGTTATCCACAGGGAAGCAGCTTGCGTCACCGGTGGTAGGCAGTCCAATATCTGTTGGGTAGGCAACAATACCCTGGAGGTATCATGGAACTGCGCCATCTGCGTTATTTTCGGGTGCTCGCGCAGACCCTGAACTTCACCCGCGCCGCCGAGCAGCTGCATATCGCCCAACCGCCCCTGAGCCGGCAGATCCGTCAGCTGGAGGAAACCCTCGGCGTCGAGTTGCTGGAGCGCAACCGGCCGCTGCGCCTGACTGAAGCAGGCCGCTACTTTTACGAACAGAGTGCGATGCTGCTCGATCAACTCGAACAGATCGCCGAAGGCGCCAAACGCATCGCCAACAGCGAGCGACAATGGTTGCGCATAGGTTTCGCACCTTCGACGCTCTACGACCTGCTGCCTGAACTGATCCGCCAGTTACGCCGCAATGCCGAACTGGAACTGGGCCTGCAGGAGATGATTACCTTGCAACAGGTCGAAGCCCTGAAAGCCGGACGCATTGATATCGGCTTCGGCCGTATTCATATCAGGGACCCGGCCATCGAACAGCAGGTTCTGCGCGAAGACCCGCTGGTGGTTGCCCTGCCCTGCGGCCACCCGCTGATCGGCCAACCCATTGACCTGGTGCGCCTGGCGTTCGAGCCATTCATCCTCTATCCCGCCACACCTCGACCAAGCTATGCCGACCACATCATGGGCCTGTTCTCCAGCCAGGGCCTGAGTGTGCAAGTTATCCAGTGGACCAATGAACTGCAGACGGCATTGGGACTGGTGGCGGCTGGCCTGGGGATAACCCTGGTGCCGGCGTCGGTGCAGCGCCAGCATCGCGACGATATCGTTTATGCGCCGCTGAGCGAGTCCGCCGCCGTTTCGCCGATCATTCTCAGCCGCCGGGTTGGGGATAACTCTCCACAGGTCCGCCATTGCCTTGACCTGGTGGAGCGCCTGATTTTATCCACAGGGCATATAAAAAGCGCACCTGCGCTACCAGGTTGAGATATCCACAGGCACTCGTACGCACTGGCACCGCCAATAGAAGCCTCGCGGCACCTTGAATCATTGCCCGATGGCAAAGGCTCCGACTAAGCTGGCAGCAGGTTATCAAAGGATTGATTCGATGATGCATCTACCGCTCGCACTGGGCCTGTTACTTGCCGCCGCCGTGGTCGAAGCGGCGCCGCTGCAGGTGCCCACTCCGGCCGAACTCAGGACCCAGCTCGACAGCCTCAAGCCTGGCCAGTTTCTCTGGTACCCGCAGGTCTCGCCGGTGGGACCGGTGACCGTGGTGGTCAGCCTCACCGAGCAACGGGCTTACGTCTATCGCAACGGCATCGCCATTGGCGTCAGTACGGTGAGCAGTGGCAAGCCTGGCCGGGAAACCCCTACCGGGGTGTTCAGCATTCTGCAGAAGAAGGTCGAGCATAAATCCAGCCTCTACAACAGCGCGCCGATGCCCTACATGGAGCGGCTGACGTGGGACGGCATTGCCCTGCATGCCGGCCATCTGCCGGGCTACCCCGCCTCTCATGGTTGCGTGCGCCTGCCAATGGCCTTTGCCAAAAAGCTGTATGAAGTCACCGGTTTCAGTTCCACCACCGTAATCGTTTCCGATACCCACAGTGCACCGGTGGAGGTCAACCACCCTGGCGTGCTGGCGCCTACGGTCAGCGAGGGCAAAGCCCAGGGTCCACTGGTACTCAACAACCAGCAGTTCTGGAACGATCCGGACCCGACATCGGGGCCGCTGTCGATCCTGATCAGTCGCGCCGATCTACGCGCCTACGTGTTTCGCGGTGGCCAACTGATTGGCTCGGCGCCGGCATTGTCACTTGAAAGCAGTCGGCATCGCAGTGGCATGGCGGTGTATTCCCTGCTGCAAAAACCTTCCGCCATGGCACTCGACGCCGCGCAGCCATTGCGCTGGTCGGTGGTGGGTGTGAGCAATCCGGAGTATGGCGATACGCCCTATGAGCAATTGGGCAAATTGAACATGAGCGCGGAATTCCGCAGTCATTTACGCGCGGCAATGGACGTCGGCACGATGCTGGTGATCACCGATTGGGCTTCCACCCGGGATACCCGCAGCAATGGAAAATTCACTGTGATCAGCACCGAAGACAGCGAAGAAACCAAACCATTGGTCAAGAAATGATCGGCAATCCTGTAGAAATCAAGCAAAGTAGCGGGCTTTGGCTCTGAACAAGCCGATTTTTCGCTTAGAAAACGTGCCATAACAACGCATAGCAAAACCGACCATTAGGACTTAGCACCTGTTGACGATTTAGCGAGCTGGCGCCCTGCTAGGCAAAGCAGCAGTAGGCGCACAGCGCAGTTTGCAAGGGACGAATGCCGCCCGGTTTAACGCCGTACGGCTGACACACCCTCGATCGCAGACAGGTTTTTTACAGGATACTCCATGTCGATGTTCGAACCCTTGCGGGGAGCCCTCCGGCTCTCAGCGGCCAGTATTGGCCTGTTTTTCCTGAGTGCCTGGCACACTGCCTACGCCCAGCCCCTGCCTACCGCTGCCCAACTGCAGCAATTGGCGCCAAGCGCCAGCCTCTCGACCCTGACCCTGGCACTCACCGCCTACGAGTGCGCCAGTGACAGCGATGAGGACAAGCTGCTGACAGTAATCGACTACTCCAAGGCCTCGCGCGACAAACGCCTGTGGGTGTTCGACTTGCGCGCACGGAAGCTGTTGTTCGAGGAATGGGTTGCCCACGGCAAGAACAGTGGTGCCGATGTACCGACCGCATTTTCCAACACGCCGAACAGCTACCAGTCTTCGATCGGTATGTATGAAACCGGCCAGACCTACAACGGCAAGCACGGCCGTTCGCTGCGCTTGCAGGGGCTGGAGCCGGGGTTCAACGACAACAGCATGTCGCGTGCGATTGTCATGCATGCCGCCGCCTACGCCGATCCCAAGGTCGTTCCCGGCCTCGGCCGCCTGGGCCGCAGCCAGGGCTGCCCTGCCGTGAGGCCGGCCATTGCCGGCAAGCTTATCGATACGCTGCAACGCGGCAGCTATGTCTTCGCCTACTACCCGCAACAGGACTGGCTGAAAAAATCGCGCTACCTCAGCGCCCAGAGCTGCCCGCTGGCCCATCAGTCGCTGGCCAGCAAGTAACTTGCTGGACCGGCAGAACCACAAAAACCCCCGATAAACGGGGTTTTTTGTGGTTAGGCATTGCAGCCTTAGTCCTCGAACTCGCTGAAGTCTGCCTTGCGGATCATTGAATTGATGCCCTTGGTTCTATCGACCACCTGAGAGACCTGAAAGTCAGTTGCGGCACTCAGGTAGGCGAACGCAACCGCTTCATCGATGCCATATTTCGCCTTGAGGAAGCGGATCGCTTCACGCGTGGACTTCTTCATTGCCTCATCCAGATCCTCATCCAGCCCAAGGGTGATCCAGAAGTCATCTGTTTCGCCCATCGGCTGGGAAATCGATTTGCCAGGAATCTGCTTGGCGCCGCTTTTCAGCAGTGTGAGGCGAAAGGTTGCCCGCGCCGATCCTTCCAGCGCAGTCAACGCCACCTCGCCATCCCCTTGAACAAAGTGGCTATCACCGGTGTAAAACAGGGCACCGGGAACCATTACCGGGTAGTAGGCTGTGGCGCCCGCTCCCAGATCATTCACGTCCAGATTGCCGCCATAATGGGCCGGGGGAACAGAATGTACGGGCTGGTCGGTGTTAGCCGCGACGCCCATGATGCCCATGAAGGGGTGCAGCGGAAATCGTATCTTCTTGCCCGCGCCACCATCCAGGGTACCGACATACCCCGCCTCGCCCTGCTCGATGGGTGTAAAGATCGATAGGTTGCCGTAGCGCTCCGGGTGCTCGGCGCTCGCATTGGCCTGGGCTGGGGTTTTGGGATATTCGCCCGGAAGCGCACCAAAGCCGTGTCGACTTGAAATAACGCCATAAGGAACCCGTGGCTCAACTGCCAGGATTTCAACCTTGAGCACATCGCCCGGTTGCGCCCCTTCCACGGCAACTGGACCCGTAACCACGTGGGGACCATCCTTGGCGAAATCATGGGCACGATCGGAGGCTGTCAAGGCAATGGCTTCCTTCAACACCTGCCCTGGCTTGACACCGTGCGCCCCGAAATAAGCGACCGGATCCCGCCCCTGATCTTCCATGAGGCCTTCATGGGACAATGTGTCAAAGGTCACCACGCTTCCGGAGGGGATGCTCAAAACCGGCTTCGCGGTGCGATTTGGCAAGTATCCCCAACTGACATTCTCCAGCGAGGAAGGTACATAGTAATTCCCCGCATATTGACCTTGTTCCAACTTGGTCGGTATTGCAGAGAGCTGTTCCAGAATGGCAAACGGTGGCTGTGTGTCTGCCTGAACAACTTCGGCCAGCGGGAGAAAGGCAAATGGAAGAAAGCAGGAAATGAAACGGCGATTGGCAAGCATGAATCGTCCTCGTTGATTTAGCTCAGCGAAGCCACCGCAAAATCCACGCCAACGTACAAAATGGCTGTTTACAGGCTCGGCACCGCAGGAATGAAGCAGAAACTGCCTCTAAACGGTGCAATAGCTTTCCTCAAATGCAGGGGCTCCTCCCGGCCAGGCACTTGCAGGCACGACTAAGTGGAATCGGCACGTTGATCTGTATGCCGAACACAAAAAGGGAGCCAAAAAGAGGCTCCCTTGTAGTTGCGACGGTTATGTGGATTTAGGGAATTAAACCTGTCGCACGGGAATTAAAGCTGTCGCAGGTAATCCTGTTCGGGACCAATCCGGGCTGGCGGGGTGCAGTGATGCACCCTGCTTGGAATTACGCCTCAGAATCTAATTGACACGCGTGTCACCCTGTATAGGCTTGTAGTCGAGGACTGCAACTGCGCATCCGTCGGGACTGGGTACCAGCAAGGTCCCCCGCAACTTCGGCAGCAGAGAATGCTGGTTTCTCTGAAGTAGTGACGACGGGCATAGCCGGTCGGATTCTGAACCCAAGGTCGCAAGGCTGGGAGTTAAAGGATCGCTGCGACTACTCCTCGAACCTTCCGAAAAGGCACCTTTGGGTGCCTTTTTTACACCTGATATCTGGCGTTGGTTGCCCAATCGCAACCCTTGAACGAAGACGCGGGATCAGTCGCTGAGGGGCCAACCCATCCATGCTGTTGCGTATCCAACCTAATGAATCTCTGCGCTCATATGTTGACCGCAATTTGCTCGTGAATTTTATGGATTGGAGGGTAGACAGATTACGCTGGCTTTCTGAAGGGGAGATTACTCACCAAGCAGTTAAGGTGATCGCCTCAACGATGGGGTGGGAAGGTTGCTATGGCTTCAACCGCTTGCTGCACGAACACACCCAATTGCCCCTTCAGTTTGTTATCAGGGATACCCGAGATGTCACCTATTCTCGAACGGCGTATCTCAAACCCCGAATGGCGATTATTAATTCCGACTTGCACGCCTACTGCCCGGAATGCGTCAGACAGGACGTGCAAAATTTGGGTTTTTCCTACTGGCGACGAAATTTCCCTGATCATGTGAGCGTGTGTGCCACGCACAACGTGGTGCTGCTGTCCACTTGCCCATACTGCGACCAACCTTTCTCATCGAAAGGCCACAATCTCGATGTGATGTGGAGAAAGTGTTCTGGGCGACACCTCGGTAGCGCAGAGAGCGTTATCAACTTGGATGAAGATGCTCTCAAACGTGCTCGCTTCGTTGAAGCTCTATGCGCTTTTCAATTCTCTATTTCAATCCATTCTGCAGCGGCCATTCTGTCCGATAAGTTGCGCAGCCTAAAAAAATCGGCGAAGCGGATGAAATCTGAACAAACATCCATGATTGAGCTTATAGATCGGATTTCAAGGAATTTTGAAGTAAAAAGCTTCGAGACTTTTTTGATAAATTTGGAATGTCACCCTGAAGAAATTCTGCAGATTATAATTTATTCCTATGAAGCTTTCGATGAGTTTGTTGTTGATTTACGGGACTATGATAAAGAGTTAATTCCTATTGAGTCTCTATGGCGTAATTATGGTAATGGTAGGTATGCGACCACTTGCCGGGAATAGATTACTGAGCGTCGCTGCAATTGCATATTAAGTCTTGGCCGATTGGATAATGCGTTCTAATAGCTTTCGTGCTTCTGGGTAGCGATTTCTTTTCTCTAGGCACCTATGCAGTGTCGGCACCAACGCGAAAATATGACTAGCTCGAACAGGAAAATTCGTACCCGAAGCTTTCGATTTTTGAATGCTTAATTCAATTGATTCGCATAGCTGCCGGTCGCGTGCACTCCAATCAATTTTTTGATAGTTGCCTACGCGGCCACTTGGCATCCGCTTTGTTTGAGCCATCAACCAATCATTATCGTTCCGGTATAGCCATTGATAGATCTTGGGGAGCATTAATCTCAGGATTTTCGGACTTGCGTCTGGATTCATGCCGATGCCGCTAACCCACTTCGTACGGTGATCGTGTAGCAATAGCTCCCTGCGCTGAGTTTTCCAAGCAGCCATCAGGTGAGGATCAGAGCTCAGGATCCTGTTTATCGTAGAAACCGAGATACCATATCGTTCCTCTATGGAATTTTTCTCCACTCCTTTGCGCAAGCAACCCAAGATCTGCTCCCGAAACTGGGGTTTCAGTTTTTTAGGCTTCAGTTTTTTGAAGACCCTGTCGCTGATTTCCTGACCTTTAAATCCGTGTGCTGGTTTATCGTCTACTGCTCGTCTTCCGTGGTCTGGAGAATGTAGTGGGATCTCCTGATCACCTAGAGACTGGAACCTGTGTAACGCACCCAAAAACTGCGCAAACTCGCCGAAGATACAGGTGATCAGAATCAAATGTTTGAGCGGATGGGAGTTAACGCGCGGTGTGCGGGTCAGACTCTGTATAAAATTTCCAGCTTTCCGTGGAGTCGTCGGAAGCGAGGCCAGTGGAAGATACGGTTGCAGTTGTAAAGCGAACGAAGCTAGGTCTGCTTCGACATCAATGCATCCTTCTGTGTTTACGGAGAGACGACGAATAGCTTCGTTATAAGCAGCCGTGACATCTTCAGGACGAAACTGCACAGAGACGCCTAGCTTGGCTAACTCAATCACCGAGTGTCCTAAGCGCTTGAGAATTTGCTCCACTGTCGGACATATGGGTTGCTCTGCAACGCTCGCTATTATGTCTTCGGTGGGTAGCACCCATAGCGCTGAGTCCGACCATTGCCGGTTGGCTGAGCAAATCCCAATTAGAGTTCCGTGTTTAGGGCATATCGTGACGCCTGGATACTGATGGGACAGGTGCCAGTAGGCGACCCCATACTTGATACGGTCTTCCTTTAAACATTCGAGGCATGCTTTCAGTGGATGCTCTGCGCCAAAGCGACCGGTCACCAGACCCAGTCGAAATTTTAAGGTGCCTAAAGAATTGTTTGAAACCGTATCAAAGATGTCTTCAATTCTTTCCTTAGATTGAAAATGAAAAAACAACGGCAATATCGTATGTTCTGTAATGATGTTAAATGGGCTGCCCCATACCTCTTTGGCTTTTTGCGGCAAAGAGTTCAGTCTGCTTGGGAAGTCATGCTGCATACGACTTGATCCCTCACCAAATAACCATGCAGTAGTGATAGCCGTAGTAACTTGGCACATGAAGCGGTGCTGACGACAACAAATGCTGAAAAAGGTTTCATCTGGCAGCCATCGAACGATAGGGACCGATGCATTTGCAGAATCAGCCATTTCCGTCACCAAACGCTTGCCGTTTTCAATATTTTATTTGGTTAGGGCTAATCCCTTAAATTATCAGTCGAGATAAGGGAGTGATGATATATAGCCTTTGATGGGTATGATGCGCACGGTTGCTCTTGATAATGACACGAGCTGGACAATTTTGAAGCCAGTTCCGACCAGAGAGGGGTGACTTTTCAGTTGTCACCCAGTTAACCACGGCGGTAACATATCCTGCTGAGCTAAGCGCTTTAAAATGTGCACACAGAGCCGTGTGTATCCAGCGCCACCCATTGCAGATGCCTGACTAACTGCGTACTAGATTCTTAACACGTATTAATAATAAGGAAGTATTGAATGAAATCTGACTAGTTGAATAACGCTAGAAATCAGATAGACAAAGGCCCAAGTGCGACCTTGGGCCTCTGTGGATAAGTCAGAATTTAGCGACCTGACCTTTCCATTGTCTATTCCGAACATGCGGGACGTCAAGTCCTGCAGGACTTCGTTCATCCACAAGAAGGTGAGCGTTATCCACAACCCGGCACTCTTGGGCCTGCCCGGGAAGCAAGGGCTACAGGGGCATCCAGCAAATTATCCCCAGGCTGGATGACAATCTTGGGTCCGTAGACATTGGACTGTATTGATGACTTTGCAGGAGAGATTTGCCCTCATCAGGAGCCGACAAGCTCACTTCGCGTGGGGCGATATCTACACGCCATCGGTTTTAGCGGTTCCACGAGAAGCCCCTAAGGGCTCTCGTATCAGCAGAATGAATAGCCGGAAGCTCGGCCGTGCGATTCACTCGCTGTCCACTCCAGAAGCGGTGTTCACCCAGCTCGCGCTCTTCCATCCTCAACTGCTCGACATTCACGAGCAGAAGATGCTGTGGCCATATCACGCCCCGCATCCTTTGCACGGGCATCCACTCACCAAAGGACATTTTCCTCATCCTGTCACTGGGACGATGGAAATCGCCAAGCAAATTGGCTTCAAGCATCACCAAGTGGTGATTACCACTAATGCTGGTAGCCGACAGAGAATGCCCTTTCCCTATCAGGGGGACCTTTTACTGTATTTGATGGGTTCAGATGGGAGACCCTACGCGGTCAATTGGACAGTGAAGGATCAAGCTCACGCCTTCCGCGAGAGGCGCTACTCAGCAGCCAAGACCCCTAACCAGCAAAAAAAGGACCGTGATCACGCTGAGCTGCGCACAGCCCTAGAGCAACTGCATTATGCAAGCGGCGGTATCAGGACCGTTCAAATGTCTTTGGATCGTCTGGACCCGATCGTCGTGGGCAATCTCGATCTGCTTTTTCCGATGCATGGCTTGCCGCTGACCCTCGAACCCGAGCTGCTCGGGGAGTTTAGCGCAGAGATTGAGGACGCTGTGGATGCTGGAGCCTTGATCCACCCCATCATTTACCGGTATGCAGCCCGATGGGGTAAACGTGACCAGTTTATTGCGAGGATCTACCAAGACATCTGGGATAGAAAGCTGCCAGTAAATTTCTTCAAGCCGATTCTGATCGACCATCCTCTCGATACCGATGGTGGTGATCTGCTTGCAGCCTACGGCAAATTTTTCTTGGAGATTGAGCTGTGATCACGGGCGCTAGGTTATTTGCCCCAGAAGGTTATCGGAGCCTTGTCAAAGGTCACTATTACCATTTCCTGAACAGTGATGCGGTCCACAACCGGGTGCGCTTGGTGGAGTTCAGCGATCTAGGGAAAGACGTGCGCACCACCTTGATCACCCTCACAAGGTTCGAGTTCGAAGAAGCGCTCGAAGCGGGTGCGCTGCTGGCTTCAGGGGAGACGGACAAATTCCCGCCATGGCTTGAACCGATTAAGGGGATTGCAATTTCAGAGCGTGAAACAAAGCGGGTTTCTGCCAAGGAAACCTACGACCAAAAGGTCAACCGCCGTTTTCTGGCTATCTCAGACCTGATGGTTCGTCTCCAGGAGGTTCTAGCCAGTGACGATCCGGACGCTGTAATCAACGCTCACGCCAAAAGCCAGTCGCCTCAGCAAAATGCAGCTCGCTTGAGGTTGTGGTTCTACACCTACATTACTTTTGGACAAAACAAGTGGGCTCTCATGCCTCCCCTGCACCGCATCGGTAGGTGGGACAGGGAGGGGCCGGGGAAATTGCGCAGGCTGGGTCGGCCATCACCCAATGGCAAAGAGTGGGGTTACCGGGCCGATAGCGCCATGAGGGACAGAATCCTTGCTGCGTATCTTAGATTCCGTTCCGCTGACAAAACTCATAGCCAAGTTTACCGAAAAATTCTTACAGAGGAATTTGGTTGCGTTTCCGTTGAACGAAATGGCGCAACATTTTTCGTCAATCGTAAAGGGCACCCATTTCCAACCTTTGATCAAGTGCGGTATTGCATCGATAAACAAGTTAGTGCTAAAGAAAAATCTATTGGCGTAAAAGGTAAACAAAAGACCCGCGACCAGAGCGGCAGTTTGGGAAGTTTCTCAGAAAGATTGACGAATCTAAATCAAAGTGTCGAGTTTGATGGTTACTACGTAGTTGAGAAACTTTCCGGCCTGACAGAGGGTAGCCCCGTTGATGGATTTTGCGTCGTTCGTGCCGTGTGTGGATTGTCCGGAATGGTGGTTGGTATTGGATTTGCCGAGGGTAAAGAAACCAAAGAAGCTTATCGGATGTGTCTGTTTTCCATGGCTGTAGACAAAGTATGGTTTTGTGGGCTTTTCGGGGTAACCATCAAACCGGAGTGGTGGCCCTGCGAAGGCTTGGCAGGTGGGCTGGTATTTGATCGAGGTCCTGCAGCAGCCCTGGACACGGAGCCTGAGATCCATTGGCTAGGCACCCTTGAAAATACGCCGGTTTTCTCTGGCCAGTCTAAAGCTACGGTTGAGTCATCGCACCCGCGAGCAAAATCCGACCTCGATCAACCCACCTATGTCCATAGCAGACTGAATTTTGTCCAAATGGCTCGTAGGGAGATTCACCAAGTCCTGAAAGACAACCGGTCGTCTGACGCAAGTGGCCGCATGGAAACCGAAATGTATTGGTGCGGAATAAAGCCCACCCCGCTAGGTATCTGGAATTACTGGGACAGCCGCTTCCGTAATTCTGCAATCGGGATGCAGCAAGAGGTCGCCATAAAGAGCTTCCTGTCTGTGCACCCGGCCGTTGTACGTCAAGACGCAGTCTATTTGTACGGGCGCAAGTATAGGTCGGTTGATTTGATTAACACCGGGATATTTGATCGAGTTGCTAGAAGCGGTGTCATTGAAGTTGACGTATACGTACTGACTATGTGTGTTCGGCATATATGGATTGAGGTAGGAGGCACTCTTTTCGAACTGGACTTTGTATCAACGCAAAGGACCGTTGAGGGTGATCGTGACATATCATTGCGTGATCTGCAGTCACTAGATGCCTTAAGGCGAAAATCTCAAACTGCGCTTCGTAATGAGATACCGGCAATTCATCAATTTCACGATGATAGATTCAAAGAAGATACCGGTGAAGAGTGTAAGGGTGGCGTGAGACGAATTGGTCGGCCACCTAAATCGGCATCGGCGCAGCGAGATGCAGATGATTATGATCGATTCCGAGGTAAAGCCAAATGAATGAGGCCATTGCGAGCTGGTTCGACGGCTGCCAAACGGCTGATCAGGTCCGCCAGATCATCACGCGTCGCCCTGAGCCATTGGAAAGTCTGTACGAAATCGAACCCAGGTTGGCGGCAGAGGTGCTGTCTCAAGCCTTGCGTGAGTCTTTCATTCCCAACGCATTCACGATTGAGTTCATCCAGGAGATGGTGGGGCGCGCAGCGCTGCATGCGCGAGCATTGTTCTCTTGTGAGAGCGAGTACGCTCGAGGGCTCTATGAAGCACCTGCAGTGGATGCTGTGCCGGTGTGTTTTACAGGACTTGCTGGGGTTGGGAAGAGCCAGACGATTGCTGCGCTGCGCAAGGTTTTGCCGGGCCCCGTGGATCTGTCCTGCGATCACTTCCAGGGTGATCTACCGTTGCGGTCGCATTGGTACGCAAGCGCCCGTGGTACCACCAATGCTAAGGCCCTTCTTCGAGAGTTCGTTGAGGTGCCTCTGTCACGACTGACCGTTGCTGAGCTGCTGATTGAATGCCGACGTAGGGCGAATCGTGATGGGGTGTCGTTAGTCATCCTGGATGAAATGCAGTACATCCAAAAGGGGCTTGGTGCAGCGAAGGTTACAGATATCCTCTTGAGCATGGCTGGTATCGGTCCGCCAATGGTCTACGTATGCAACTACAGCTTGGGCCATAAGCTGTTTGAGAGGAACAGTGAGGATCAACAGCGCTTGCTGACCGACCCAAGAATCATGCTGCCCGATGAGCCTGGTAGTTCCGACTGGAAAGCTTTCATCGATGAATGTGTTCGTGTGGGCAATGGCGCGATTTGCCGTAATCAGGGTGATTTGGCACGGGAAATTTACCGTTACACCTTCGGTATCAAGCGTCTGGCGGTGGAGTTGTTGAAGCAGGCGTACATTGAGTGCCGCAGTGCAGGCCGTCATGCAGCGTCCCTTCAAGATATCGGCCAGGCTTATCGCTCAGCGGCGTACACGTCCAGTGCCAAACAAGTCGAACACCTTCAAAAATTGGCTCTGGGTGGCCGGGTGTCCAAACAGCATCTAGACCTGCGTTGTCCGTTTGATCTGCCAACCGCGTTCACGTCCAACGTCGTGAAGTTTGCGCGAGCTGAACGGCAGGAGCGAGTCACCCAGAAGGTTTTCAACTCATCGCTCACTGCATCAGAACGATCTGTAAAAAAGCAACTTGATGCCTTAGCGAATGCTCTGCAGAAGCCGAATGCCCGCCCGCGGCGGCCTTCGGTTGAGGAGCTCTCTGAGGAGGATCAGGCCAAAGCTTTCTATGCTTGGATGGAGGACGATAAGGACCCCAAACCTAGGTGATGGTGTAGCGAAGATTTCCGTCCCTGGCCCAATGATTGCGTGCCTGTAAACCTATTTTTTTCACTGTTAACTAGGGTGGTTTACAGTGGAAAAAACAGGTTTACATCGCTGAGTTAGCAATTAAGAACGCCTGCAGCATTGGGTGGAATCCAGAGACGGTTAAGAGAAAGAATTCTTTCCCTTATTCCCGTGCCCTTCGTGCGTTGGCTGAATAGAGAGGTTTTTGCCGATGCTGATTGGCGACATGAGTCGAAAGGCTTACGTCGGTTCAACGTTGCATTGGCGGAAGCGGGCCCACGAACATCACCTTCAGTCGATCACGACCAATGACTCGTGCCAGCTCCGCGATCACGCAATACATGAAAATCAATGTAACCAGCAGAATCTGTATTGCCCAAAAACGCGGCCAGTTCATCGACGACCACAGCAGCGAATTCGCATCAATGAGGCTGGGTGCCTCTTTCCAGTACTCGTACAGCCGCTCCAGGTAATGCACAACCAGCGCGACCACCGCATACATGAGCGTCTTCCAAGTGACATTCCAGATCAGGGGTTTGTCGGGAAAGCGGTTGATGAAGGGCAGCATATCCGCGACCAACACCGATTTGCCGAGGATCATGGAGGCAATCAGCACCGAGGCCGAGACGGGTAGATCAACTCCCGACCCCTTGATCATCAGCCCTCGAATAAGGGCGACAATGTGCAAAATGATAAAAAAGAAGATGGTCGGCGGAAGGACTTTCATAAATTCATGTTTGATTTTATGTATCAGCGTGCTCATATTTTTGACCTTCAAATTAGAGTTCGCACGGTTTCACTAGGACAAGCTTCGTCTAAGTACCCCAGGGTTGCTGCATTGAGTGAATAAAAAAGCGGCAAGCCACCGGCCCAGTGCCAATGGCTTGCCGTGATGCAATCAAGCATCAGTAGGAGCGTTACGGTGTGACAATATTGAACCAGAGGTCGAAGTTGTCCATGTAGCTCATCAACTCATCAAGCTTGCCCTCGTTGCCGTTGATCTTCACGTCGCCTTTGCTGACAGCATCCTTCAGCGTAGTCTGCTTGAGCATAATGTTGTTCAAGGTGTCACGGGTTAGCGTGATGGTTGCGTCGGCGTCCTTCGCTTGCACGCCCTCGGTGTGGTTGAGTACACCGTTGACCATCTCCAGCGTGTACTTCTGCTTGAGGTCAGTGAAGTCCAGGTTCAGGGTGATGTGCTTGTCGCCCACCTCAGGCCCTTTCAGTCGCATGGCCAGGAAGTCGAAGAACAGGTCCAGGTCCATCGCCTTGACGGTGTCGGGGCTGGCGGTGTCCGGTGTAGGCAGCTTCTGCACGCCATTGCGCAGCTCTTGCGCACCGGTCAGGTAGAAGTTGCGCCACGGGCCGCTCTCGGCCTGGTAGCCCAGTTGCTCCAGCGTGTCGGCTTGCAGGTTCTTCGCCGCCTGGTTGTTCGGATCGGCGAACACCACATGGTTGACCACCTCGGCTACCCAGCGGTAATCACCCTTGTCGTAGTACTCCTTGGCTTTTTTCAGCACGGCGTCGGCGCCGCCCATCATGTCGACGTAACGCTTGGCCTGTTCATCCGGCGGCAGCTCCCACAAAGTGGCCGGGTTGCCGATATACCAACCCAAATGCAGCACGTAAGTGGCCTTGACGTTGTGGTTCAGCGAGCCGTAGTAACCACGGTTGGAGAAACGGTCGGCAATCGACTTGGGCAGTTTCACCTGCTCGGCGATTTCGGTCATGGTGTACCCCTTGTTGGCCAGACGCAGGGTTTCATCGTTGATGTAGCGGTACATGTCGCGCTGTGACGACAGCTGATCCTTGACTTCCTTGTTGCCCCAGACCGGCCAGTGGTGCTGGGCATACATGACCTGGACTTCATTGCCCCACATCTTCAGGGACTCATTGAGGTACTTGGACCAAGGCAGTGGCTCGCGAATCTTCGCACCACGCAGCGAGTAGGTATTGTGCAGCGTATGGGTGGAGTCCTCTGCCGCGTTGAGGGCCTTCTTCTCCTTGATGTAGATGAGCATTTCGGCCGGCGCCTCGCTACCCGGCGCGTAGAGGAACTCGTAGGTCAGTCCGTCGATTACGTGTGTTTCGCCGGTCTTTTCGATGAGGTCAGTCGGCGGAATCAGGGTCACGGTACCGGTAGACGTGGTCGTACCCAGACCGGCGCCCAGTTGTCCGGTTTCGTTTGGTGGTAGAAGGTTGCCGTACATGTAGCTGGCGCGGCGGCTCATTGCGGTGCCGGCCATGACGTTCTCAGCCACTGCATGCTCCAAGAAGCCGTTTGGCGCGTAGATCTTGACCTTGCCAGCCTTGACGTCCTTTTCGTCCACCACACCGCGTACACCACCGTAGTGGTCGATATGGCTGTGGGTGTAGATCACTGCGACTACCGGTTTTTTCGGCCGATGCTTGAAGTACAAGTCGAGTGCCGCCTTGGCGGTCTCTGTGGATATCAGTGGGTCGATGATGGTGAGGCCGCTCTTGCCCTCGATTATGGTCACGTTCGACAGGTCGTAGTTACGCACCTGGTAGATACCATCGGTGACTTCGAACAGGCCAGAGATGTTGATCAGTTGCGACTGGCGCCACAAGCTGGGGTTGGTAGTGGCCGGTGCGGTTTCACCTTCCTTGATGAAACCGTACTTGTTCGGGTCCCAGATCATGTTGCCGTTCGGGCCTTTGACCGGCTCGGACGGCAGCGGGGCGATGAAGCCTTTGTGCGCCAGTTCGAACGAAGTCTTGTCGTTGAACGGCAGCTCTTTGAGCAGCGCATCGTTGGCCGCTTTGGTGGCCTCGGTGGCGGGTTTTGGCGATTCAGCAGCCCAGGCATGGGTGCTCACGGCAATGGCTGCGGCGAGCAGGACCGACGTGCTGAGCTTCCAAATTCCCGCTGATGCACCATCAGCTTTGAGGGACGAGGTTTGAGCAATCGCTTTCATTTCAAACTCCTTCTTGATCAATTTGCTGTACCCATCGGGGTAACTTCCAGCGTTATGCATTCCAACGTGCTATTCATCCTGAAGTAGATATTGGCGGCCTGCGACGGCCAGCAATAGATATCTACTTCTTAAGCATCTCAAAAGACTTCGCCATGTCGCGTGCCCAGCCATCGAGTACAGCTTTGGCATCGTTGGCTGTCATGACTTGGGAGGAGTTGTCCAACTCGGCGCCTGCGCCTTTTCGTACCACTTGGGCGACCACTTCGTTATTGCTGCCATCTATGAAAGCCGCTTCGGTGGCGAGGCTGGTGTCCTGATCGCGGATACCGGTTGCATAGCTGACACCGGCGGCTACCAGGGCAATTGGGATCACTTCATAAGGTTGCAGGCCTTTGGTTTTGGCGCTTACCGCAGTGATTGCCGGACGTACTACCAGCACTTTTGGGCCGGGGCCGCTGGCAAGCGGCAACTCTTTGGCAAACTGTGTTTGAAGCACTTGATCGTAGTAAGTGGTGATGCCGTTTAATGTTTTTTGCGGCACCTTCTCGGTTGGTTGTGGTTTTGGATAGAGCTGGCTTGGTTCAACATAGATGCTGGTGAACTGGTTTGCGTTCACCCCCGGCTTGATCCAGCGCATCACCGCCCCACCAGTGGGCGACTTCTCTTCCTTGAGCGCTTGATAATTTTTGAGGAAGCCCGAGTATTCCTCGGGCGCTACGTATTTGCTGGTGCACCCCGTAATCCCTACAGTGGCCAGGCACAATACGACCGCTAGCGGCTTCAACTTCATGGTGGAACTCCTTGTGGTCAATTCAGTTCAGCTTCAGGTCGTGACACGGTGGTCCGAGTCAAAAGCGCCAAGTCGCACCGCCGCCTACGATATGTAGGGCGGCATCCTTGTATGTTCCGGAGAGTGTGGTCCCCGAACGCGACTTAGTCTGTTCGTCGTCCATGTCACCCAACCACACGAGGGTATAAGCCAAGTGCAGATCGAGACCTTCTTCAAGCTGGTAATTGACCCCCGTCGCGAAGCGCCAAGCTTCGCCCATGGGGTTGTCGACGGTGCGATCTTTGTCGTCTACCGCAGAGCTGTCGTAGCCTAGACCCATACTCCAGCGAATTTGCTTAGTGGCTTGATACTGCGCACCGATCGATGCATGCCAAGTGTCTTTGTACTGGCGGTCAATGGTGCGATCTACGCCGCCGGCATTGGCATCCACTTCCACGCCTATCTCGCCGAAGTCGCTCCAGTCTTGCCAGCCCAGGCTGCCTAGTAGCTTCCATTGCGGGTCGAGCTGATGTGCCACGCTAAGCAGCACAGTCTGGGGGACATTCATGTCCAGCTCCAACGAGTCGGCATCCAGTCGACGCAGAGCGGCATTGATGATCGGGTTGCTGACTTTGCGTACGTCAGGGCTATCTTCAAACTCCAACTTCACCTTGCTGGTGTACGCCAAACCTATTTTGGTGCTCTCATCCAACTTGTAGAGCAAGCCGAGGTTGATCCCGGTGCCTACATCAGTGTCTTTGTATTCCAGTTGCCCGTCCGGACTATCACGCAGACCGAGCAAGTTGTTGTTGATGGCCACTTCAGTTCGGTAATAACCGTAGAGAATACGTGGGCCGATACCGACTGAAAGTTGGTCGGTGAACTGATGGGCGATGGTTGGCTGAAAGGAAACCCCGATAACGGCTGTCTCTTGGCTGAAGTAACGGCCAGCCCAGTCATCGTCGTAGTTCAGCGCCAGGCCAAAGTTACCGTACATGCCAAAGCCGACGGCCGAACGATCGTCGATCTGGTGGCTGATGAACAAGCTCGCGCCCGGCAGCCACTGTAGGGCATTACCGCCCTCGTTGCCGTCGAACTGGTTGCTGTCGTCACGAGAAAAACGCATGTGGCCGAGGATCACCTGGGCATTGGCACTGACCTGTGTGCCCTTGAGTTCGGTAATTCCAGCTGGGTTGCTCATTAGTACACTGGGATCGGTTGCGAGTGCGGCAGAGCCCGCATTAGCTAGTCCGGCGCCTTCCTGGCCGGCTTCGTAGATGAAGAGACCACCGGCGTTCGAGTCAGGACTTAACAGCCCAAGCCCTGAGCTGAAAATGGCCGCACACCACATCCGCGCGGTTCGTGCACAAATGTTACCCATCAAGCATCCCCTGCTAAGTGTAAAAATCACAGAACTTCCAGTTCATGGGCGCCCAATGGTTTTAGGTATCGTCTCGAAATACTCAAGAACAGCCGTGTAAAGGTGCGCCCAGCCCGGCTATGACTAAAAACAGCCTAGTAGCTATCGCGGTGAGTTCCACTTTTGTGTGAGGAATATGCGTTTCATTTCTCATTTCATGACAGCAATTCGGAGTTTGATAGATCGTCTCCGGACCTAATTTGCAGACAAAAATTTAACGAGTAACCAGCCCTGCGCAGTGGCTAGCCGCTCCGGATTACTCGCCTATGCTATTGGCAGTCTTGATCGAATGGATGATCTGGGAGGTGCTCGATGCGCAGTGTGAGAATGGCCGCAGCGCTAATGGTGCTGGACGCGGGGCTCGCAGGCATGGTTTGGGCACAGGAACAAGCTCCACGTGAAGCGCAGCCTTGTTTCGCTTGCCATGGGGAGCGTGGTCAGGGCACCACCCAGGGCCCCATGCTTGCCGGATTGTCGACGCAGTACATCGAGGCTCAGATCGACCACTTCATTTCCGGACAACGCAGCAATCCGCTGATGACACCGATGGCGCAAGCTTATACCGACCTGCAATTGCGCAGACCCGTCGCTACCTATTTTGCGTCCCAAGGCAAACTGCCTGAGCTGCACGTGCGCGGCCAGCTTCAAGCCGGGTCTGCAGCTGAGCGACTTTATTATCAAGGCGACATAACGCGAGGGATTCCCGCTTGTTACAGCTGCCACGGTCCGTCGGCCGTAGGGGGCGGGCCTTTCCCACGCTTGGCCGGCCAGCAGGCGGATTATGTCAGTGCGCAGTTGCTGGCTTGGCAGAAAGGTGAGCGCAAAGGCGACCCCGGCAACATGATGGCCGCTATCGCAAAACGACTGAGTGCAGAAGATATCCAGGCGCTTGGCCGTTACTTGGCTGCGATTCAGTGAGGAAGCAGACATGAGATCGAACAGAATCTGGCCGATGATATTGCTCTGGTGCGCACTACCGAACCTGGCGCAGGCGGTCTATCCGGACATGCAAGAAGAGATCGCCACGCAGCCCAAGGCAGCTGACGAGCACTACTTCACGCCCCGTGACCTATCACGTATCCCGAGTGGTGCCTTTGGTGACAAAGTACGCAAAGGTTATGAGCTGTTCGTTAATACCCAGCAACTCAAAGGGCGCTATGTGGGCAACACCCTCAATTGCACCAACTGCCACTTGGACGCCGGTACCAAAGCCTACGCCGCGCCCATGTGGGCCGCTTACCTGGCTTACCCCGCGTTTCGCAAAAAAGATAATCGAGTGAACAACTTTGCCGAGCGCATCCAAGGTTGTTTCAACTACTCGATGAATGGAAAGGCGCCAGCCCTGGACTCACCGGAGTTGGTTGCCATGTCTGCCTATTCGTATTGGCTGCTGATGGGCGGCTTGCTGGATATGTTTGGCATGCAAGATAAGCCGGTGCCAGAGCTTGACGATAAACAACTGCAGCTCGGCGGAAACGATGAGGCTTTTGTCTTGCCCGGGCCATTGGCTGGTCGCGTCAAGATGACCGGGCGCGAACACATGCCGGGCCGCGCATTCGCTACCTTGGCGCAGCCACCCGAGGACGCCTCGCCGTCACGTGGCCAACAGGTCTACAGCCAATACTGTGCGGTATGCCATGGAGATCAGGGTCAGGGACGCGAAATGGCTGACGTGCCTGTGCTCCCGGCGCTGTGGGGAGCGCAGTCTTACAATTGGGGGGCGGGGATGCATCGCGTCAATACGGCCGCCACTTTCATCTTCGAGAACATGCCACTAGGAAAAGGGGTGCAACTGAGTGTCCAGGAGGCATGGGATGTAGCAGCCTTTATCAACAGCCGCGAACGTCCACAAGATCCACGCTTCAATGGCGACTTGAACAGTACCGCAAAAGCATTCCATGGCGCGGATCAAGGCTACTACGGCAAGACCGTGGATGGTAAAGCACTAGGAAGTCAGGCGTTTCCGTCCGGGATTCAACCTTAGTGGGTCAAAGGCGGGTCATTCATAGCTAAATCATCGGTCAATGTGGATTGGTATGCTCAAAAGCTACATGCCAATCCCACCGAAACTCCCGAAACGTGGTCGCCCATCACATGCCTGACCACAAGCCGTGTGCGGGTGACAAAGACGTTGTAAGCGCTGGAATCCAATTCAAGGCCCAGCCCTATCGTTGAAAGTCGATCAAACCCCAACACGCCACGTTGATCCCCCAAATATTCTGAGTGAGAAACCTCCACCACATAGCGAAGCGGACGCTGCAAAGCTATCAAGCCGGTGGGTGCGCGCCACCGCGTGTAAAGGTTGAGGGAGTCAGCAATAGCTTGCCCATCGATATCGTTTTTTCCTCCGACGTTCTGCAGATTCATGTAGCTGTAACGCAATTCGACATCGAGTTCGTAATTGGGACGTACGCGCTCAAGATCCAGCATCAGCGCACCGCCCAGGCCTACGGCAGTCATATGACCGTTGTCGAGAAACTCTATATCACGATCAAAACGACGGTTGATGAACAAGCGTGCGGCATTGATATCGCTGGTCAAATAGCCCGCTGCAAAGTTGAAGATCGGACGTAGCGCCAATTCGTCCGTTAGCGAGAAATCCCACCCCACACCACCAGTAGCGGAAATTGAGTTCCATTTAACTGGAATGGTTTGGGTTTGTTCACCATCCGTTGCAACAAAGCGCGGATCATAACGGCTGTAGGCAAGCGCGCCCTCCAGATAGAGCGGCGTTTCCTTGCTTAACGTGGCACCGCCACCCGCCTGGGTCAGTGTGAGGCTAGGGTTGCCGGCGCTGTTGTCATTGATACTCAGGGAGCTTGAGGTGAGATCGGGGGTCATGGCATATGACATTAGGGCTAACATTCCATTGGCCCGGTCCTCCAGGTTGACGTTCCGCAAGCGCAGGGTGTCTTCGGCATTTGCACCGGCTGCCATGCATATACCCAGTATTTGCACGGCAAAACGCGATTTGGACATCTGTGGTCTCCTGGCTCATTGTTGTCATCAGCTGACATTCAACGCGAGTTAGGAAAGCGTAGACAGTTCGAGGGGGAGTACCAAAGCTGTGCCTTGTTTGTATAGGCAAGAGGATTCGGGGGCATGTCGAATTTTGGGGGATTGGTGTTGCTGTTCATCACGGATGCTGGACAGTACTTTATCGGCAGTAGGCGCGGATTGAAGGCGGCCCTTTAGCAAAGCCACCACCACATCCCCGACAGCGCTGGCGGCCTAACATGGCTTTATGGGGTCGATATCGGCCAGCAGCTTTCGATCCTTGGCACCCAGCCGTGGCATGCACGTGTAGGTACATCGTGTTCAAATTCTCACGGGCGTCACTGCCAGTTATATGGGACCTAATTGCATGACCCTTCGAAAAAAACTGCTTTGGCTATTTGTTCTTCCTCTGACATTCGTACTGTTGGTCGTCTACATCCTCTCGCAAACCATCATGCTTGATCGACTTGATCAAGAGGATGACTTGTTGCTTGCCAACGAAGCTCGGCGTATTCAAGCCCTCATGACCAGCATCTTCGCGCTTGATTTAGACCGGTTGCAGAGCTTCGCTGAGCGAATGAGCGATAAGCCTGGAAGTCAAACCATCGACCCGGAAGCACTTCGTCAATTGAGTTTCAGTTTCTTGCTGCAACTGGACACCGCAGGTGGGTTGCAGGCGGAGCAATGGCTTCCGGTCGATCTTCTGAATCAGCCTCTGCTGCCAACAAATGGGTCGATCGACTTCGCCAGTTTTCGAGCAGGCGTCCACAGGCGAGCAGCGCAATTGGGCACGCATAAAAAAGGAAAAGAGTCCCAGGTTGGGCTCGTGGTAGTCGAAGGTGTCCCGATCATCCTAGCCAGTGTCTTAATACCGTCGCATGGGGGGGAACCGCGCCGATTATTGATCGCCGGCCATTTGCTCAACTCCAGTCGGGCTAGCGAGTTGCAATCTCAACTCAACGGTACTTTGCGGGTCTTATCTTCTGATCAGTACGTCGCTAAAAGTGCGCCCCAAACTAATTCAAGCGTATTGGATAACAGCCAGGTGGCAATCAGCACGCGGCGTTTGCTTGGTGATCACCAGCAGCAAATAGCCTTGTTATTCAGCCAACGAGCTGATGATCCACAGTTGGTGCTGGAACTCACCCGTGAGCGCCGTCTCTACAACGAAGGACGCAAGGCAATTAACCTATTTATGGCGATTTCGACTGCCATAGCACTGCTTGCGTGGCTACTGATCTACATTGGCCTGGAATTCCTACTGCTGCGACGTGTTTCACGTATGCACGATGAGTTCGCCAGAATCGGCCCAGACGCCAGTGGATTACGCTTGAGCGAAAGTGGGCAAGACGAATTGAGCTACCTGGCTCATGAAGCAAATCAGACCCTCGAACGTCTTGAACAAAGTGAAGCGCGGGACCGGGCGATCCTTGATGCTATCCAGGAAGGTTATTTCGAATTGGATATCCATGGCGAAATTCGCTCAGTGAACCGAGCGCTCAGTGAGCATCTCGGCTATGAATCAGAATACCTGGTGGGGTTGCACGTACAGAGCTTGCAAGATGAGTACACACATGAGCAGTTTCTCACCCTCCTCAAAAATCTCGAACACAACAGTGCACCGATGTTTTCTGGGAAGTTGCGCAGAAAAGACGGCAGCTTAGGTCACTATGAAACACGGGTATCGACCATTCTCGATGCCAAGGGCTGTGTCTGCGGCTATCGCGGCATCCTCCATGACGTGAGCAGCCATGTGGAATACCAAAGTCAGCTACTCGACATCGCATATAGGGACGCCCTGACGGGTCTTGGCAACCGTAAGGCCTTTTACGAACACTTGCATCAAAGGCTTAATGAGGCGTCAGGTCCTCTGGCGCTGCTGTTCATAGATTTGGACCGCTTCAAACAGGTTAACGACGGCTTTGGCCACGACGTCGGTGATGCGCTGCTCGTCCACATGGCACAACGGTTGCGCAGCGCTGTTCGCAAACCTGATCAGGCTTATCGTTTAGGGGGGGATGAGTTCACTTTAATCATGTCTGCTGATGTCGAGGATGCATTAAGTCTGGCGCAACGGCTACGGACTACCCTGGGGCAACCTGTGGTGCTCGATACCGTGCAGATTGACTTTGTGACCCCCAGCATCGGCGTCGCCCTGTACCCACATCATGCGGAAGATTCCGACAGCCTTATCAAGGCCGCTGATCAAGCCATGTACGAAGCCAAGCAGCGAGGCAGAAACGAGGTGGTACTTTTCAGTGCTGAATGCTGATCTTGTTATCTGAACCTAGGTGGACGTTTATTCGCCGCAGGTCTGCGTGTTCGAAACCGGTACCAGCGGTGAATCCGCTCATCAACATGTAGATAAAGCTTTGCCCACCCTGATAGCTGACGATCAGTTCGTAGGGTATCCAGTTCCTGAGGCTGACGCAGTAGATCCGGAGGCAGAATGAATATGGGTTCTCGACGACCCGTTGACCGAACTCCTGGAGTAGTTCCGGCGCATTTGTGGTTCGATGGTCTGGTATGTGGTGGCCTTGCTGTAATTCGTCTCAGTTGCCGCTCAAGGTTAGTAAACCCTGAGCCCAGGGCCGATAGCGCAACGAGAATACGGCCGTTGGATGGCATCCTTTGTCGCTGGCCGGCGGGGCGGCCACCGCGGTGAAGGGCTGGCCTTCACGGCTGGTTTGGCGAAATGCTTCGCGCACGATGCCTATGGCGCAGGGCAGCGCTGCTAAATATTGCTCACGCACTAGTAGCGGCAGGCGGCCGGTACCTGCACCATCCTGCCACCACACCTGGATTTTCAATCCGGCCAGTTCTTCCAGCCACTTGGCATTGGCCCCAGGACTCAAGTGTCCGGCACTGAAGGTACTAATGTGTAGGGGCGCATCTAGGCGGTGATTGAAGTTTTGCAACTGCGTGAATAAGGCCTGGCGCCGCAGTGGGTCCTGAAAGTGCAGGTCGTCCAACTCCATGGGCAGGTACCAGCCTGCCACTGGCAGCTTCCAGTCCTGGCTCACGCTGCGCTGTTGGGACAAGGAACGCTTCAGCAGTACTTTCCAGTAAGCGCTCAGCCCCGCGCTGTCGACCTCATTGATGCGCTGGTAGTAGGCTGCGTCCATGTACAACCCCAGCACCAGTTGCAGTCCTTGTTCGTGGGCGCTGCGCAAACTTTTGGCGAGCCAGCCGTCGGCGCCGCCAAATTCGCTGTCGCTGTAGGCGGTCCATTGTACGATCAGGGTCTTGCCGCCCTGGGCCCGGGTGGCTTTCCACAACGTGCGCCATTGCGCTTGGCTCAGTTGTGCGTCGCGGTTGAGCGGTTGATAGAACACCTGTTCATCGGCGCTGGCATGCAGGCAAAGGGCGAGCAGCATAAAGGTGATCAGTCGGCGCATCAGAAGTTCATCTCCACGCCAAGCAACATGCCATTGGCACGCTCATACAGGTTGCCACCCAAAGATTGCTGGTATTCGGCGCGTACTTTGAGCGATCCGCGATAGGCGTTGTAGCGATCGTTATCGAACCACCATTGCCAGCGTAGGCCGACGCCGGTGCGCAGGTCCTGGCGCCAGTCGTTGCTCGGGTCCTGGCTAGAGAACTCTAGAAAGCCGTAGGGCATCAGGGTTTGCGGTGAGTCGCTGTGCAGTTTCCAAGTGTGGCCTTGCTGATAGCGCGACAGCCATTGGTGGTCGCCGGCACGGGTCCACCAGGCGGCATCTAGGTAAAGGAAGCGCTCGTTCCATTGGTCCTCATCGACGCGCCAGTCGTTGCGCCAGTTGCCCTGGTCCAGGAACGAAGAGGTGGCGCGTAGCAGCAGATCGTTGCTCGACTCGGCATTGCCGCGCAGGTCACCCCAGTTGTCGCCGACTTTACTCGGGCTGAGCAACTGGCCCAGGCTCAGGCCGTTGTAATGTTCATCATCGATCTGGCGTTGGTGATAAAGCTCGGCATACAGGTTCAGGTTAGCTTGGCCGAATGGCTTGTAGCGCAGGCCAACGCCGGTGCCCATGCTCTGGGCATAGTCGGTGCGGCTTTGGCCACCAAACAACACCCGGCCATACACTGACAGAGTGCTGCCGTTGCGGCTGGGCTCCTCGCCCAAGGCGTGATCCCACATTGCCAGTTGTACATTCTGGGAGGCGGCGCGGCGCTCCTGGCGGTTGTCACGGAAGTTGTCGTTGGTCGAGATGCCGGCGGGCGACCAGGTGCTGGCCAGGGTGATACTGTCGCGCCGCGACAAGGCTTCATGGGCGCGACGCTGTCGATACTTGCGCGCCTCCAGGCTGCCATACTCGTCTCCTTCATCGACTAGATCCTGTTCTACATCCAGCACCCGGCGCAGCTCCTTTCGTGCTGCGGCGCTGTTCTCTACTTCGATGTACCGTAAGGCGAGGGTCTCGCCTAGGCGGTAATCTTCGGGCAGGTCGCGTGTTGAACGCTTCAGGTACGGGATCGACTGGCGGCGCACCTCTGGGTCAGGGGAACCAGCCAGGCGCATGCCGTAGTCTGCACGAAATCGAGGGTTGTTCGGATCCAGGTGTACCGCCTCGGCCAGCCAGGCAGTGCTCTGCGCCAGGTCGCCGGCCTGCTGCGCGGTAACCGAGGCGGCGTAGTAGTGGTCGGCCCGGGGCTGGTGTTGCAAGGCCTGACGTTGGAACGCTAGGGCTGCAGCGGGATCGCCCTGGCGCTGGGCAATGGCCGCGCCCAGGGCGAAATCGTCGGCACTGCGGTGGGGCGCTTTGTCCCAGTGCTGGCGCGCGCGGGTGGGGTCGTTGGCATTGAGGGCACTGCGCGCGGCGGTCAGGCGCGCATTGTCGGTCCACTGGTCGTCGGCCAGGCTGTTCCAGATCGGTTGCGCGGCCTGGGAATCGCCCGCAGCTTCCAGAGCATAAGCCAGGGGCAGGCGGCTGCCTGTATCGCCCAGTCGTTCAGCTGCCTGATAGTAAACAACTGCCTCACCGGGACGATCCGGCATGGCGCAACGGCCCAAGGCGCGCAACTGGCCGACCTCGGTCGGGCTCGCCGGAATCACCTGGTGCACTGCGGCGCACTCGCCGTTTTCGGCCAGACGCGCCAGCAGCAAAGCACGATTAGCCGGGTCGACCTGTGGGATCAGACTACTCATGCGTTGCACCGCCAGCGGTGCGTCAGCCTGGCTATAGAGCCCGGCCAGGCGCTGTAGCAAGGATGCCGACAGCCGGCCCTGACGGCGGTCATAGGCTTGCTCCAGCAACTGGCGTACTTGTGCGTCGCGACCTTCCTTGAGTTGCAGGTAGGTGGCCTGCTCCAGGGCGCCCAGGTCGGCGGTCTGGCGATACAGGTCTTCCCACATTTGCGCTGAACGAGGGCCGCTTTCACCATTGTGCAGGCGCTGATTGAGCACCAGCCAGGTTTTCGGATCATCTTCGGCGCGGCATTGCTTGATTTGTTGACGGGCTAGGTCAGGGTCATGGCGCGACAGCCATTCGGCGGTCTCCAGACAGGGCCGGTCCAGCTCGGTGGAGAGGCGCCTTACTAGCGCACTGTCGTTTCCCTGACGGGCCAGTTCCCACAATTGCTGGCGTTGCTGTGGCAGTCGCAGGTCGTCTTCCGGCAGCGATTGCAGCCAGCGTTGGGCTAGCTGATTCTGGCCCATGGCGATGGCCCGATTGGCCATCGACAGGCGGGTCTGGCGGGCGATATCGGCCGAGGGCGGGTTGTTCAGCAGTTGCTGCAACGGCGCCTCGTCCAAGCGCTGCACGTAGGCGTTGGCCAGGCGCTGCCAGTCCTGAGCAGGCAACTGGCCACGGGTGGCCAGTGGCGCCAGGGCGTCGATGGTCTGGCTCCAGTCGTGCAATTGCTCGGCCCAGTTGGCGCGGGCCAGGCGTAGGATATTGTCGTCACCTTTGGCCGGCAGCTGGTTTAGCCACTCCAAGGCCTTGGCTGCGCCGCTATATTTGGCCAGGCTCAGGCTGTAGGCCTGCCACAGGCGAACCCTATGGTTCAGCGAACTATGGGCGATCCAGTCCTCCACCTGGTTGGTGGCCGGAGGGTCCTGCTCGATCCAGGTCAAGCGTAGTTCGAGCAAGGCGTCGGAGTCGCTGGCCATTGTCTGCTCGGCCAGCTGCTCGGCGTCGCGGTAGCGGCGCTGGTGGGCCAGGGCCTGGATCAACAGGACCCTGGCCTCATCGTTATTCGGCACTCGTTCGAGCAAATGACGGGTCAGGCGTTCGACTTCCCGCCAGTTGTCTTTTTTCGCTTCGCGGTAGCTGCGTTCCATGTAGGGGTAGCTGCGGAAACGTTCGAAATCACTCAAGGGGACGGCCACGGTTTGCACGGCATAGATTGATAACAGCAAACCGGCGATTCTCAGTGGTACCGGCAAACTCATGCCACCTCCCGGGTCAGGTCATAGGCGGCTTGCTGTTCGCGAATCTGATCGGCCAGGGCGTCTTGCAGTACCTTTTCAGTGATGATGCCGCGGGCAATCAGGTGTTCGCCCAGGCTCATATGTTCGGGGTTGAAATCGATCAGGGCCTGGTTGAATAGAGTGGGCGGGACCACGCCGCGCACCTGTAGAAGGTTGCCGAGCATGATCTGGTGGCGGCTAACCCGCTCCAGCAGGTCGGCATCGTCCTGATGCCGTTCCAGCACCGCGAGCATTGTGCGCACTTCCTCTTTTTGCCAAGGGCTGGGGTAGTTGTAGCGAATACCCAGGGTGACTCGACCCTGAGGGGCTAGCCGACAGCTGACAGACCGTTTGAGGTGACGACTAATGACTCCCAGCGACACCTGGCTGACCGGGGTTTCGCTTGCCAGAACCAAAGTATCGCCATCCTCGGCTACGGGCAGCACGCCGTAGTGCACGGCCAGAGCGCGGGGCAACTGGGCAATTAGCTGTTTGTCGAGCTTGAAAGGGTTCAGCGGCGCCCAAGGCAAGTCCAGTTGCTCGGCTAGGGCTTGAACCAGTTGCTCGCTGTTGAGCAGACCACGCAGCAGCAGTTCACGGCCAAGACGCCGGCGTACCGGGTTAGTAATTGCTGCTTGCAGTTGCTCATCGCTTATCAAGCCTTTGTCCACGAGGCGCTGGCCTAGGGGCGTGCGCATGGGCGAGGTCAGCGACGGGAACTCATGGGTAGTCTTGTCCCAGGCCACACGCCGCGAGTCGCCCATCTCCATGACCTGACGCAGGGCCCGCAAGTTGGCGAAGAAGTTGACGAAGTTGCTCCACATCATCCGCGGCGCCGACAACAGCCCTTCGACAATGCCGTAGTAGCGGGTGACGAAGAAGCCGCGCTGGAACAGACGGTTGATCAGCATCAGACCGTTGAGCCAGAGCAGCAGGGTGAGGGGCGGGCTATCGGCCAGGATCGACTGGAATCGCCAGCTGTCGGGTGCGACCACTGTGACCAGCCACATGACCAGCAGCACTAGGAATAGCAGGTTGACCAGAAAGCTCAGCAGGTAGGCAATCAGGCCGCGACGGTCGCGCCAGAGAAAGTAGTTGAGTGCACCCTTGGAGCTCCAGCCCAGATTGCTGGTGCCCTGGAATACGATTCCGACGATCCAGCGGGATTTTTGTCGGATTGCATGTTGCCAGTCTCGCGGGAAATGTTCGCGTACGCAGATCACTTGAGCGAACTCGCGGCTCATGCCCCACCTCCAGTCCCGCGCCAGGGCCAGTTGCGGGTCAGTCATGGAGTAGCGGGCGAAGATGCACTTCATGCCTTTTTGCTTGAGGCGAAAGCCAATGTCGTAGTCTTCGGTAAGACTCTGCACGTCAAAGGCGATGCCATCACCATCTTCGAGCAACGCACTGATCGCTCGGCGACTGAAGCAGGTGCCGACCCCTGCGCTGGGCACCTGGCCTGTGAGTGCTTCGCGTACGATCACGTCCTTGCCATGGTTCTCAGCGAACTCATCGACATAGTGGCCGGCCGTGAAGCCTTTCCATTCCGGTGCAAACGGGTACACCGGAATCTGGATCATGTCCTTGTTGGGCAGTAGGTAGTTGAACAGACGCAGCTCCATGGGCGAGATGACGTCTTCGGCGTCATGCAGGATGAAACCGGCAAACTCTATCTTGGCATCGCTCTGAAAACGCAGGATGGTGTCGATGATGTTGTTCAGGCAGTCCGCTTTGCTCGTGGGCCCGGGACGAGCGCAGACCACCTTGTGCACATTGGGGTAGTGCAGGCACACAGCATCCACATCGGCTTGGGTTTGTGGGTCGTTGGGGTATGTCCCAACAAAAATCTGATAGTTCTCGTAGTCGATGGTCGAGGCGGCTAGACGCGCCATCTCGCCTACCACCCCTACCTCATTCCAGGCCGGGACCATGATTGCCAGGGGTTTTTCCGCAGCTTCGAACAGGCGTTTTTCGTCTGCTTTTTCGTATTTGTCGTATATGCGAAAGCGACGTATCATTTTGCGGCTCCAATAGACGACATCAATGAACAAGTCGTCCAAGCCGAGCAGGAACATCAGCGCTGCTAAGGTGATAGCCAGCAGCTTGAGACCGAACAGTAGATAAGTGAGGAAATCGATGAACGCCAGACTCATGAGTCGTCGCGCCTGCGAGCGTTTTCCTCGAGCCACCGGCTCAGTCGTTCGGCGATGCGCTCGCTAGCGTGGCCATCTCCGTAGGGGCTGAACACCCGACTCATACGTTTGTAGACCTCGGCATCATCGAGCAGCAGGCTGGTTTCCTTGACGATCCGTTCGGTCACGGTTCCCACCAGCTTCACGGTGCCGCCCTCAAGTACCGAAGGGCGTTCGGTGACCTTGCGTAACACCAGCAGCGGCTTGCCCAGCGCTGGGGCCTCTTCCTGCACGCCACCGGAGTCGGTGAGGATCAGGTAGGCGCGATCCATCAGCCATACAAAGTGCCGATAATCCTGGGGTGGTACCAGGAGGATGTTCGTTTGATGCGAGAGCACGCTGTAGACGGCCTTTTGTACCTGTGGGTTGAGGTGTACGGGATAGACGAACTGCACGTTGGGGTAACGCAGGGCAAGTTCAGCCAATGCCAGGCAGATGCGCTCGAAACCCTGACCGAAGTTCTCCCGCCGGTGGCCGGTGATCAGCACCATGCGCTGATCGTCGCGTAATTGCGCGAGGGGCGATTCAGGGGCGGGTTTCCACTGGTTTTTGTTGAGGTTTTCGCGCATCCACAGAAGCGCATCGATCACTGTGTTGCCGGTGACTTCGATGTTTTCCAGTACCACGCCTTCACGCAGTAGGTTGTCGCGGGCGCGGTTGGTGGGCGGGAAGTGAAGGTCGGCTATCACCCCGGTCAGGCGCCGGTTGGCTTCCTCAGGCCAGGGCGCCTTGAGGTTTCCTGTACGCAGCCCTGCTTCGACATGGCCGATTGGAATTTGTCGGTTGAAGGCGGCAAGCGAGGCAATAAAGCTGGTGGTAGTGTCACCGTGGACCAAGACGATATCGGGTTGGATGCGGGCATAGGTGTCGTCCAGTTGCTCAAGCAGCTGTTTCGACAGGCCATTAAGGGTCTGGTTCTGGACCATCACCTGCAGATCTTCGTCCACACTCAGGCAAAAGTCCTTCAGCACCTGCTCCAGCATTTCCCGGTGCTGGCCGGTGGAGCAGATGTTCAGATCTACGCCTGGCCACTTGCGTAGTACCTGGGCAAGGGGCGCCATCTTGATTGCTTCGGGGCGTGTGCCAAAAACCATCATGACTGTGAAGGCCATTGTCGCGATCCTCGTTCCATCCTGTTGAGCGAAGTTTTACGAACCGATGGTGTTGTAGGAGTTAGATACAAGCAGTAGATAGGGGCGTTGTCCAATCACTGGCGCTTCGTGGGACTGAGCTTGCTGACGGTGTAATCGCGAATACTGCCACTCATCCACCCTACAGGTTGTGCACATCATTCAGAATGTTGTGGGCCTGATTCACAGCAGACCGTGAAGACCCACCAATACCCACAGCATTACACCCGAAAGCAAAAAGACGATGATGAAATTGATATCGAGCAGCGGTGGACGCTGGCTCATAAATTACCCTCCTTGAAGGGTAGCCAATTGCTATCGTTGCACTGACAAATAACCTTATTTTTTACTTTAGTATTGTCAGCGTTTCAGGAGACGGGTTTTAGCAGGGACAAGCAGGCGTCCCGCCATAATCCCTCTTAACTTGGGTATTAATCTTGGCGATCAATGTCTGGCTATTGAAACTGGCAGCTAGGGGTTGAAAGCAGCTGGTCGCGATTGACCGCTTTCGACTGTGGATTCAACCGGTCGATGCAACACATTGGCTGAACCTGTCCGCCGGTGTTTCGAAGTTTAGTGTCTTTCGAGGGCGCTCATTCAGCGTCCTCGCAACCGCATTGAGCTGGTCTTGCGTGTAGACCGAAATGTCGGTGCCCTTGGGAAAGTACTGCCGCAGCAGGCCGTTAGTGTTTTCGTTTGAGCCACGTTGCCAGGGATTCTGAGGATCACAGAAGTAGACCTGGATACGGACTACCTTGGGGCAACCTGTGGTGCTCGATACAGTGCAGATCGACTTTGTGACCCCCAGCATCGGCGTCGCCCTGTACCCACATCATGCGGGAGATTCCGACAGCCTTATAAAGGCCGCTGATCAAGCCATGTACGAAGCCAAGCAGCGAGGCAGAAACGAGGTGGTACTGTTCAGTGCTGAATGCTGATCTTGTTATCTGAACCTAAGTGGACGTTTCTTCGCCGCGGGTCTGCGTGTTCGAAACCTTTGCCAGTGATCAATCCGATCATCAATATGTAGATAAAGCTTTGTTCCCCTAGCCATTGATCGACCATGCCGCGGGTCTGGCAGCGGTGCACCCAGAGGTGACGCAGACGGAGAAAGGTCTCCAGGTCCAGCGCGCCAGTGACCTGTGGCTGCTCTTGGCGCAGCACCACTAGCAGGATTTCCCGGTGCCAGAGGCGCCGGGCAAAGAGCGCCAGCACTTCATGAAAGCGGCCCATCAACTAGGTCGAGCTGTCCTGCACTGAAGTAAGACCCGCCAAGTACGTCGCATCGGGGTCACGCCTGCATATTTGGACGATCTGCACGATAACGTTGACGATCAGATCCCAAGACGCTCATGGCAGCGTCCACTATGTCTCCAGGGTTGATCAAGCCCCAATCAACTTACCGGAGACTCACCATGACGCGTATTACTGCCCTGAACTCGGAACAGGCTCCTGAGGCCTCTCGTCGCGATTTGGAAGGCCTGCACAAAGCTTTCGGTGTTGTGCCGAACGTGTTCGCCACGATGGCTCACTCGCCCGCAGCGCTGGGTGGTTACCTCGCCCTTTCCCAAGCGCTGCAGAAGTCCTCATTGACTGCCCGTGAACGAGAGGCCGTTGCCTTGACCGTCTCGCAAGTCAATGGCTGCGACTACTGCCTGGCGGCGCACGTTTTGTTTGCCGGTAAAGCCGGCTTGGATGCGAGCGACATCAGACTTGCCCGTGAAGGTACTCTCAATGCGGTCGTGGCGCTGGCTCGCCGGGTTGTCGAACACCGCGGGCGCATCACCGAATGTGATTTGCATGACGCCCGCGAGGCAGGTTTGAGCGACGGCAAGATCGTCGACGTCATTGCCCATGTCGCCACTACAACCTTCACCAACTATCTCAACAACGTGGCAAACACTGAACTGGACTTTCCCGCCGTGGATTGATGCGCCTGGCAGCCAAACCACGGCAGGCGTTGGCCACTGGAATTTCGCAGTGGCCATACCGCTGTGCTGTAACAAACCCATGCATACCCACTCAGTCAGTTGATCCTCCTTTGCAATCCAGGAATTTACTATGACCCAGTCCGCACTTGCTGGCCTGCTGCGCAGCGACATTGAAATCAAGTTCACCCGTTGGGCACTCGTTGTGATTTTTGCCCTGTTCGGCTACGCCAAATGGTTCCCCTACGAGGCACAAGCGCTGCAGCCCTTGATTGGCAACAGCCCGATCCTGGGATGGATGCACACCGTGTTCGGTGTTCAAGGTGCCAGCTACGCACTGGGCGTTGCGGAGTGGTCGATAGGGCTGGGCCTGGTGCTCGGTGCCTGGTTTGCAAGGATTTCAGTGCTTGCATCGGCGGGGTCCGTGGCGACGTACTTGACTACCCTTACCCTGATTTTCTCCACGCCCGGTGCCTGGGAGGCGTCGGCGGGCGGTTTTCCTGCCATGGGCGGCGCGACGGGTTTCCTGCTCAAGGATGTGGTGTTGCTGGCTGCTTCACTGGTGCTCCTCAAACACAGCCTGCTGCGCGTTATTCGGATGCCGCAGCACGCCCCGGCTGTCGCTTGAGCCGTTGAACGGGCTGGTGAGGTGACTCTGCTATTTGCCTTGATTCTGGCGCTGCTGATTGGCTGGACAGCACAGCGCATGGGGTTGTGCCTGGTCAGAGCCTGCGAGCTGTTGCTGCAAGGGCGGCCGACATTATTTGTTGCACTGCTGTCGTGCGGTCTGTTCGGGCTGCTGCTTGCACCGCTGTATGAGCGGCTCGGCATCAGCCAGCCTTTGTTCTCGCCGGGTATCGGCTATTGGCCGCTGCTGACTGGCGGCCTGCTGTTCGGTGTCGCCTCGGTCTTGAACGGCGGCTGCAGCCTCGGCACCTTGACTCGAATTACCCGCGGTGACCTCAACCTGACGCTGACCATTGTCGGCTGGGTGCTCGGTATCCTGTTATGGCACCGCCTCAATCGGCAGCCTGAATACAAGATCGATCGCTTGCCGGAGATCTCCAGCCTTCATTACGGGCTGACCCTGGGTATCGTGCTGTTGATATTGCTGGTGCTGGCGCGGGCTCACGGCGATCGACGCCTGGTGTTGGCCAGCATGCTGCTGGGTACATTGACCCGTGCGCTTTACAGCCTTGAACCTTTATGGACACCCAGTGTTTTTTTCTACGATCTGGCGCAATGGGTGTGGATGCCAGGTCAATGGTTGATCAGTGGCCAGCGCCTGGCGGTGTTTGCGGCACTGCTGCTGGGCATGCTTGGTTTTACTGTGTACCGCAAGACCTTCAGGTGGCAAGCGATCCGGTTGGCCGCGTCGAGTCGACATTTGCTGTCGGGGGTACTGATGGGCGGTGGCGCCTCCATGATGCTGGGGGGTAACGATTCACAGATGCTGCTGGTATTTCCGACCCTCAACGCTGTTTCGAGCTTGCCTTTATTGGCGATTGTCGTGGGCATCCTTGCAGCCCTGGGTGTCAGGCGTTGTTGTCGCCCCCCCACTTGAACTGTGCAACGAGGAGCTTTATGAGCAATCTCGACATCGTGCTGAATCATTTCAACCTTCACGCGGCCACCTACCATCAAGGTGGCTTTTGCGGTACGTCAGCGTACAGCGGTCAGGTACCGTGCGGGTATATCCATTTGCTGCGGGCAGGGCGTGTCACCTTCGAGGATAAAGCCAGACGGGTATTCCACCTCGAAGAGCCCGGGTTGATGCTGATTGTGCGGCCCAATGCCTATCGGCTTAGCGCGTTACAAGACGGCGGGGCTGAACTGGTCTGCGCGACCCTGCAGTTTGACGGCGGCATCGACAATCCGTTGTCCCGCGCCCTCCCGGACTACATCATCAGGCCGTTACGCGAGCTCCCGAGCCTGAGTGGTTGCCTTGACTGGATATTCCAGGAGGCCACAGGCCAGGAGGCGGCGCGCGAGCTGGTGCTCAATCGCTTGTTCGAGCTGATGGTCATTCAATTGCTGCGCCACATCATGACCCGGCGCGAGCTGCCTAGCGGATTGATGGCGGGCTTGGCAGACATCCGCCTGTCCCGCGCCCTCAACCAGATCCACGAAGCCCCCCAGCAAAGCTGGTCGGTTGCGGCTCTTGCCAACATCGCGGGTATGTCGCGAGCCAGCTTCGCAGCGCATTTTCGTAAAATAGTGGGGTTTTCCCCAGCGGACTACCTGCTGGAGTGGCGTGTGAGCCTGGCGCAAAAGCGCTTGCGTGAAGGTCGGCCGATTGCCTTGATCGCCGATGAGGTCGGCTACGAGAGTCCATCGGCGTTGGCCAGGGCATTTCGGCGCAAAGTAGGCAGCAGTCCCAGCCAATGGCTACAGCAGGTAATCAACCAGGCGTGAGAACTGGACGTACTGTTGCGCATTGCAGACGCACTGCCGCCGAGACAGCAACGTGGCTCCCTAGAATTGCGCCATGCCTGTGAAACAGGGCATTCACTGAATTGGGGAGTACCATCATGCAACGCCTATTAAAGGCTACAGCCTTATTAATTGCCGGCACTGTCACGGCGACTGCTTTCGCTGAAGACGGTGCCGAGCACCTTCGTGCGTACCACGCCCAGGCTATCGCTGAGCAGGCCAAGCACTACCGCTATGGCGACGACCTCGATATTGCTCGCGTCCTGTCCAGCACAGACGTCTCCGGCCAATGCGGCATCGTTCCCACACGCCTGGACTACGAAGACTCCCAAGGCCAACAACACACGGTCGAGTACCTGGTATGGGGATCTGGCTGCAATGGCGGCTGATAGCCGAATTTGACCTGGCCTTTGGCGGATTTTGTCTGAAATGACGATGCAGGAGACGCACCATGAGACGCATGACACTTGCCAGCACATTGCTGCTGACCCTCAACGCCCAGGCCAACGCCATGAGCCTCGCCGAAGACACCTATAGCCACTATGTGGACGACAAAGGGAAAATCAGTTTGCCGGTCGACTTTCGCAAGACCTGGAGTCACCTTGGTTCTTGGGTAGTGGGAGACAAACAGGCACCTGGCTTTGGCTTCCACGATGTCTACACACAGCCCGAGGCTGTCGAAGCTTACCGCGCAACCGGTGAGTTTCCGGATGGGGCGGTACTGGTCAAAGAGATTCGTAGCGTAGAGCAAGGCGCTCAAACGACAGGTTTGGCGCAGTGGGCCGGACAGAATTCGGTGTGGTTCGTGATGGTCAAAGATCGCCAGCAGCGTTTCCAGGGCAATACCCATTGGGCCGAAGGGTGGGGCTGGGCGCTGTTTGAAGCCAAGGCACCCAAGACCAATGTCTCGAAAGGCTTCCAGACGACGTGCCTGGGTTGCCATGTACCTGCCAAAGCGTCGGATTGGGTATTTTCCCGCGGGTATCCCACGCTGTTGAACGTACCGCAATGACGGATGCAGCCGCTCACATGAGCGGTGGGTACGTGATGCCTCGAATGCCTCATCACCTGTAATAAGTGCCTTGACCACCATCACGACAATCATAAGTCCAGCCGCAAGCACCAACATAAGCACAAGCACGAATGGGGGAAGATGCGTTCAGTAATTCCGCTTCCGTCCGGATGACTACCCCCTGATCCGAAGTCGATAGCGCCCAAATGAGGTCGTCAACCACTGATCCGGCTGATTAGGCGACTACGTCTAAGCTTTAACAGATTAGTTAGTTGTCTCTTAGCTGGGAAACAACACCACACAGCGGCTTTGCAGTGCAAACCACAGTGTCGCCACATCGGCGGTGCTGTCCATAGAACGTCCACTGATCTCTTCGATCCGACGAATGCGATAAACCAGGGTTTGCTTGTGCACATGCAGGCGCTTCGCCGCATGCAGCCACGAGCGGTTCTCTTCGAGAAACACCTGCAACGTCTGCAGCAAGGTTGTACCTTGGGTTTGGTCATAGTCATGAATCGCACCCAGCACCGTGCGGAAGGCGCGAGCCGCTTCGTCCGGAGTTCTGGGCAACCAAGGTGTGTCGGTTTCCAGTTCTGCATAACGACAGATGCGCCGCTGTGCATGGGTGTGGGCGCTGGCCAGAAGTGCTTCGCGGAGCGCTTCTGGACTGCGCTGTAGTGTATGCAGTGGCGCGCTTGAACCCAGGTTGGTGTCTAGCTGCTGACCGAGCAATGGCTGTAGCCCATCGGCGTGTAGCAGGATGAGTTCGTCACCCTGGATTCGCGCTAGCACGCTGTCGTCTAATAGCCTCAGCAGCACCTCGGTTTTCCCTCGTAGCCCGGACCCTCGCGCCACAGAAATGACGACACTCTCAAGGTCCAAGCCAGGCAACTGACTGTGCAGGCGCTGGTTGGCCTGTTCAGCGCTCAAACGTTGCTGCAGCAGGTCGTCCAGCAACTCCGATCCGAGCCGTAAACGACGTTCACGCTCCGCTTGGCGTCGCTGGATTTCTAATCCAAGTACCGCAGTGAGGTGGTGCAGCAGGCCATAATCAGGCAGTCGCTCGCCGGTCACAACCAGTAAGCAGTTCTGTTCGGTATGCAGTTCAATGCTTAGCGCTTCGCCATCCGGCAACGCGAGGCGACGCAGCATGGGCTGCTGCTCTCCCGGTTTGCGACGACTGGCTAACAGTGCCGTGCGGACGGCCTCGGGCAGCGGTGCGAGATCCTCCGCCCAAGGCTCCAGTGTTTCCAACAGGAGCACATGCAGGCGACATTGGATGTCGGCCTCCAAGCGCTGTACCAATGCCGCCAGACTCAGACCGGATATGCTCAGCCTGGCGCTTTCATACACCCGCACCAGCGCATTACGGCGCTGGTACTCTTCCTTCTGGCTTGCGTCGATGATGGCCCGCGTCACTGCCGCGAAAGGCACGCCGTATTCGGTGAGGATTACCGGAAAATTCAGTTGTTCGGCACGTTTGGCGAGCGCATCGAGGTTGGCCGGCGCGTGCATGTGTTCACCGATCATCATTCCGGCCAGACCTGCTTCTGCCAGGCGATGCACATAGTCGCGTTGCTGCTGCGGATCAGCAGGAATGCCAAGGCCGGTGGTCATCAGTACATCAGCCTCTCCCAGCCATTCGGTGGGATCAGGCAACTCGCAGACATGCGCCCAGCGCACTTCACGATCAAGGCCTTCGGCACCGCTCAATAGGCGTGAGCGGAGTTCGGTGAGGGCAATCAAGTCACGAACATGAAGTGACATGCGCGGGCTGCTCCAGGGGATGACGCGGGTTTCCAGGCTCATCCTGCCTTCTCGTCGAGTCATCACCAACTGGCAGGGAGCATCCCAATGGCCGACAGCACTGCATAGACGCCACTCGAGGCGAAGATGAGGACGATACCGGCCTGAATGAGTGGATGAGCATACCAGCCACAAATGAATGCCGGTTCCTTATCGCCATACTTGCGTGCGGCATTGAGTAATAGGATTGGAATGATGCCCATAAGCACGCCGCCGAAGGTCCCGGCAAAGTACAGCGCATTAACGAAACCGCTGATGCCCGAATAAGCCAAGATGAACGGCGGGATCGCCACAACAGCCAGTACCGCGAGACGCTTGCCACGATGGCTTTCGTCACCGAGCCGGAAGTGGTCGAATATATTGGTGAACAGACATCCGCCCAGTCCCCAGTACGAGGTCAACATCGCCATCAAGGCAAAGGTGTTGGCAACATAATAGGCCCACTGTCCCAGCGACCGGCCCCAGCTAAGTGTGGCGACTTCACTCAGGTTTTCTGTGCCGACTAGGGCGATCACCGAGGCAGGAATGGCGGCCACCAAAACGAAGGTCAGCAGCATGCCGCCGATGATCAGGCGGGGCAGGCGCTTGGGTGTGTTCAAATTGCCGCGCACCAATTCTGGTACGAGAAACTGGGCACCGAAAACGAATACCGCGAGGTTGAATACCGGCACCACGTATTGCCACTGGCTCTGCCAAAGGTGCATGAGACGGGTGTCGTCATGGACTACGGTTGCACCGATCAGCAAGCAGACGATCATCACCATGCCGGCGCTGATCAACTTTTCCGCCACGCCCAGCGCCTTGAGCCCCAGATATAGCACCAGCGCCGAGGGCACGAAGAAGATCAAACTACCCATCTGCCGACTCAGTCCGAACTGGCCGAAAAAGTCAGTAAGAATGTTGCCGCTGCCGGTCATATACGCGACCAGCGCGCCATAGCTGTTGGCGGCAACGGCGATGAAAATCAACCAACCGCCGAAACGGCCAAGGTATTTACGTGACAAGCCACTGAGCTGTTTGTTTTCACTGGTCCGCAGGCACGCTTCGGCGACATACAACATGGTAATGATGCAGAACAAGCAGGTGATCGCCAGGCACACTAGCAGCGGTACATAGCCGACCTTACGCGCGGCGTAGGCCATGCTGAGCACGCCTGCACCGATGTTGGTGCCAATGATGATGCCAATGGTTTCCATCCGGCCAAGGGCATGAGCCTTCAACCCCGAAGGCGCTTCAATGTGTTGTTGTGTACCCACTTCTTGTTACCTCGTCTTGTTATGTGGGAGGAGCGGCCGACTAACGACTCACTCGAGAATCAGGTAGGTCTTGCGCACGCTCTGATGAATAGTCCAGGTGCCTTGGGTATTGGCCGGGAAGTACAGCGCGTCACCTGCGGTGAAATCGACAGGCTCGCCTGCATCCGGTGTAAAGCTGCCAGCGCCGCTGACGATGTAGCTGTACTCGGCCTTGGCCACCTGGCGGCGGAAACTGCCAGGGCTGCATTCCCAAACACCGGTAGAGCCACGGGCGTCCGGCAACTCCTGGTGCGCAGCGGTGCGTGCCTGCGCAACGGCTTGCTGCTGTGGATTTCCGAGTGGAGTGGCTTCGCCGAAGGTAAGTGGTGCACTGGCGGGGATACGAACAATCGACATGGTTTGATTCCTCAGACTTTGTCTTCGAGTCCGGCCGGCGCGAAGCGGGCCAGAAAAAGGTCCATCACGGATGGCGTATGTCCGGCCAGTTCCGAGCGTTCTTTGCGCATCACGGCATTACGGACGAGAGAGCCGCCCCAATAGCGAATTGGCTCGGGAGGGAATGTGCGACAGTTGCGCTCCACCAGCGGGCACGTGCTCCAGGCGTCTTTACGTCCCAGAGTCAAACTGGCGAGAATACGCCCGCCCAGTCGACTCGGGCCCACGCCGTTGCCGCTCCAGCCTATACCGTAGTGAATATTGTCCTGGCCGCTAAGCCGGCCAAACACCGGCAGGCTGTCGTAGGTTCGGTCAATCGGACCAGACCACTGCGCCGCGATGCGTGCATTGCCGAGCATGGGATAGGTACGACGCAAGTCGGCTTCGGTTAACGCCAGGCTCTGCGCATCCTCGCTGAACACATCGCCGATTTTCGAACCGAAGCTCAAAGCGCCAGTGCCTTTGCCGAAAGCGATTCGACCGTCGCGCGTGGTGCGGTAGTAATCCACCATCAGTTGCGAGTCGGTAATGGATTCGCCTCCGGTCCAGCCGATTTGTGCGAGGTGTTGCGGGATGGCTTCGGTGGCTACGATTGAACTGTTGACCGGCACGATGAGCCTCGCCAACGCTGGCATTGCTGCGGCCCAAGCATTGACCGCTAGTACGACAGAGCGCGCACGAATGTTAGCCTGAGGGGTTTTCACCAGGGCAGGTTGACCCGGCTCGACGTCGGTCACTCCTGTGCCTTCATGAATCTCAACGCCACTGGCCAACGCCACCCGACGCATGCCCTCAACCAAGAGCGCGGGTTGTACGGTAGCATTACTGCGCTCGAAAACCCCCGCCAGGTGTACTGCTGAACCAGTGCGCCGGGCCACTTCACGGGCATCAAGACGCTCGAACGGATGCACACCCAAACGCTCGCAGGCGGCAAGAGTGCCATTCCAGGTGTCGACGTGTTGAGGGGTTGTTGCGGTCCACAGCCAGCCGCTTTGCTGGAAGTGGGCATCGATGCGATGACGCTCACAAAATTCGCCCAACTCCGTGATCGCGTACTCAGCACTGTTGCCCAGGAACAGGGCTTGTTCTTCATTGCAGAAACCGCGCAGGGTGCCAATCTTCGGCCACCAGGACATGACAAAACCACCGTTGCGACCCGAAGCGCCACCCCCGCACACGTGCTGCTCAAGCACCATGACGCGGGCGTCAGGCTCCTGCTCCTTGATCGTTATGGCAGTCCAGAGCCCAACAAAGCCACCACCGATGATGACAACATCGACAGCATGGTCGCCCTTGAGAGGCAGCGTTGCGCGGTCGGCCAAGTCAGTCGCGGCCATCCAGTGGCTGGGCTTTAATGGCGGGGTAATAGTTAGCTTCATTGTGAGCCCCTGGCTAGTGGAATGCTGGCCAGTTTCAATGGGCATGAAGGGGGCGACAATTAGACGCAATTAGGAATGCATGTCGTACGTTCGTACGATCGTACAAGTGAATCACCCCTAATTCTATTAACCCTGGGCTAATGACCACTTTGGCCGCTTATGCCTGATGCGACGGGTTGCAATGGGTCGAACTTAGCCCTTCACGAAGGGTCATCAATTAGCCGATAGCTGCTTATTGTGGCGGGCACAATCGAAGCAATGCGGATATTCAAGACAAACTGTAGAGATATGGCTCCACGTCCTGATGAGCCAGCTGTTCGGGTAGTCTGATAGTTACTTTAAATACTTCGATACCTGATTCATGGTGCACGCTGAAACAACATGGACGTGGGTTGGGCACTGCGCCTGTTCCCTAGACTCGAAACACGCGAACCCATGGCATCCTCAGCCGCGCTGACGCATCTGCTGTTGACGATACTCGCTGGGCGTTACACCGACCCACGCTTTGAATGCTCTGCGAAAATTACTGCGGTCCGAGAAATTCAGCAGTCTGGCTATGTCGTCTATGGGTATTCGTGTCGAACTGAGGTAGCTGCAGGACAACTGCTTGCGCGTGGCGTCGAGTAGTGATTGGAAAGAGGTGCCATGGTGCTTCAAGCGATTGCGAAGGGTTCTCGACGTGATGTTCAGCTTGGCCGCTATTTGTTCTGCACTCGGGAAATCATTTCCCGATAGCAGGATCAGGTTACGCACTTGAGTGAGGAATTCCGTAACGCAAATCTGCCGCGCCAGTTGTTCATTGCAGACCTGCTGAGCAAGCTTGGCACCGAAGGGGTTGCTGCGGGAAATGGGCTGCTCAAGGAAGCTTGCCTCGAAAATCAGCTGATTGCGCGAAGATGCAAAGAGCACCGGGCAATCAAAATAACGCTGATAAAGGCGATGGTAGTTCGGTCGGTCGTAACCCAGGTTCAACTGCACCATGGGCATGGCCTTTTCTGCCAACAATTCGAGCAACTTCTTCGTCGCTACTAGGTGTTCCTCGAGAATCAAGGGCAGCGCCGTATGGAGCGGTTTGGGAGGGCTAAGGTCCAGGATCGCCAGACTACCCTCCTGGATCAGGAAGATTTCGACCATGCTAGCGGCGGTTTGATGGAACTTCAATATAGTTCTGATGGCTTCGCCAATGCTCACGCAACTGAGCAGGGCATAGCCTAGCGTGCCCCAGTCCGAAAGGGATTCGTGACTGCCTATGATCAGCCCCAGCCCTGGTGTGCGAGTCAGCCGGGCGGCGTTGGCCATAATCGACGTCACTTGATCGAAGGTGAGTAGCGCATCGTTGCTCTGAATGTCCCGTGGGGACGTCCCGGTGCCTCTCAACAGCTCCAGCTCGCTGACATTTTCGGCTTTCAGCATATCCCGCACGAGTAGGACGTTGATGGCGGGAACCATCCAGGCCTGCTGCGGCGCATCTACAACGCGTGGTGGAAGGGAGCCTTGGTCACGTGCCATGGGGATGCCTGTCGCCCTGTTGGTCCGTTAGATAAAGAGCTTCCGAATATAACCCCTTGTCTTTCCGAATTCGACACCATTGGCTCGCAAAGTTTGATTAGCATCCGAGCCAGCACATATGCCTTTGCACCCAAACAACAATAAAGGAGTCGGCAAATGTTCAGCTTGAAAGGCAAAACCGCTTTCATCACCGGTGGCACAGCGGGTATCGGCTTGGCGTGTGCCAAACGCCTCATCGCGGCCGGTGTTCGGGTCATGATCGTCGGTCGGCGGGAGGAAGGTGTCCGGATCGCCGACGAGATCGGCGCGCTGTTCCACAGGCTGGATGTGCTGGATGAGCGCAATATTGTCACGGCGCTGGATGCTGCTGTCCAAGCCCTGGGAAAGATTGACATTCTGCTGAACAACGCAGGCATCGAGAATACCGGTCCTACCATCGAAGAAGCGCCGGCGTCTGCATTTCAAGTCTTGTTCGATTGCGACCTGAAAGCGCCCTATGCACTGTTGCACCATGCCCCCTCGCGCATGCGCGACGGTGGCTCCATCATCAACACGGCATCGGTCGCCGGGCTGATTCAATTGCCCGGTTATTCGCAGTATTCGGCGATGAAGGCGGGTGTCATTTCCCTTACCCGTACCGCCGCGCTGGAGCTGGCGCCGCGCGGGATCCGGGTGAATGCCATTTGCCCTGGATCGATCTGGTCCGAGATGCTTCCAGCCGATCATCCCGAGGTGGATATCGTCAAAACCCTGTGCCCCCAACAGCGCATCGGTGAGCCCGAGGAAGTGGCGGCCCTGGTGCACTTCTTGGCCAGTGACGATTGCCGCTACCTCAACGGCGCGGCCATCCCCTTGGACGGCGGCTTGAGCGCCGGCTTCGGTTACCCGCTGCTAGAAAAACTGATGGCCTAGGGCAGACCAGCCCAGCTGCATCCAAATGAGCTGATTTCCAGGCGCCCGGCTTACTGCTGTGGGCCCAGGCTGCCTTGTCGTGAATTTATTCCCTATACAAGAACATAAGAAGGGTTCGCCACCATGCTCAAACAAGGTGTTCTTCGCTGGCCCCAGATTGCCGGGCTTGGCATTTCTCTGGTGATTGCCGGGCAGTTCTCCGGCTGGAACTACGGGCTGGCCAATGGCTGGCCCAACATGCTGATGGCCATGCTGCTGATGGCTGTGCTCTGCGGAGGCCTGGCACTGTGCGTTGCCGAACTTTCCACCGCCCAACCGCACGCTGGTGGGGTGTTCGCCTATGCGCAACTGGCCTTCGGCCCCTTCGTTGGCTACATGGTCGGCGCCAGTTGCGCTTTGGCACTGTCAATCGGTACCGGCACGGTTGCCAACTTTCTCACCGCGTACATGGACTCGGTGTTTGGTTTCGGTGGCTGGCCGGTACGTATCGGCCTGTTCGTGCTGATCATTGGCATTCACATCATAGGTGTCGGCGAAGCTCTGGGCCTTACCTTGCTGGGTGGCGTGGTGGCTGCCGTCGCGCTGTTGGCGTTCGGCGGGACCATGTTGCCGCACCTGCAATGGAGCAATCTGTTGCCCGCCAGCGGACTGGCTGAGAGCCTGAGCCTGGCCGGGGTGTTTGCCTGCGTGCCCTTCGCCATCTGGATGTTCTTCTGCGTGGAGCAGGTGAGTTCTGCAGCCGAAGAAGCGGCTGAGCCGGCTCGCACTATGCCCCGGGGTATCATCGCTGCCATGCTCACATTGTTGGTGACCGCGCTGACTGTTGCGGTCGCCGCGCCGGGTGTGGCAGGCCTGGATACGGTTAGTGCTGCTGCCGATCCGCTGTATGCTGCGATGACCCACGGTGGGCTGTACACCGAGCAGGACTGGCTGCCACTACTGGTCGGTTCCGGCGCCGTATGCGGGCTGCTGGCGACACTCTTCTCGCTGGTCTACTCCGCCTCCCGGCAAATCTACGCCCTGGCCCGGGACGGCTATTTCCCGGCAGTGCTGACACGCACCAACCGCCGCGGTTCGCCTTATGTCGCGCTGCTTGTGCTGACCCTGATCGGCCTGCCGCTTACCGTGGTGCCACCGGAGCAAATGATGCTCGGTTTGGTGCTGCTGATGTGCAGTTGCTACCTGGTGCTGTTCGCCGCCTACCTGCGCCTGCGCCGCAGCCAATCGCAACTCGCTCGGCCATTTCGCCTGCGCGGCGGGCCGGTGGTGGCGACAGTCGGCATGCTGCTGACTCTTGTGGTGATCACTGCGTGCTTCCAGCTGGAACTCTTCCTTCTCACCGCCCTGGCCCTGGTGGTCGTGGTCCTGGTTCTCAACTACCTGCTGCGAAGCAAAAACGCCGGTAAGACCCTGGAGGTTTCAAAATATGTCTGAAGCAACTTTGCTGCATCGTCGGCACCAGGTCATGGGCAGCGCATCGCCGCTGTTCTATGACGAACCATTGGAGCTGGTTAAGGGCGAAGGGGTCTGGCTGATCGATCGCGACGGTAAACGCTACCTGGACGTCTACAACAATGTTCCTAGTGTCGGCCACTGCCACCCCAGGGTGGTGGAGGCCATGGCCGGGCAGGCTGCGACGTTGAACATCCATACCCGCTACCTCAACGAACTCATCGTGAACTATGCCGAACGCCTCACCGCGACGTTCGCCGAGCCGTTGAACAGCGTGATGTTTACCTGTACCGGCAGCGAGTCCAATGAAGTGGCGCTGCGGATGGCACGCTTTGCCAGCGGCAACAAAGGGGTGATCGTCACGGACTACAACTACCATGGCAACACCACCAGCCTGGCCGAAGTGACCACTGCCATTTCCGGTTCCGAGCCTTTCGCGGCGCATGCCCGTGCTGTACCGATTCCCTGCCTTTACCACGCAGAGGGCAGCGAAGAGCAGGTTGCTGAGCGCTATGTCGCCAAGGTCGCCGAAGCCATCGCTTCACTACAGGCGGCGGGCGTCGGCGTGGCAGCCATGCTCATCGATACTCTGTTTGCCAACGAAGGTATTCCTCGCTTGCCAGACGGCTATTTGCAGCGCGTTGCAACGCTGGTGCGTGATGCCGGTGGTTTGCTGATTGCCGACGAAGTCCAGGCCGGTTTCGCCCGCACCGGGGATCATATGTGGGGCCACCAGGCCCACCCGCTGGTGCCCGACATCGTCACTTTGGGCAAACCTATGGGCAACGGTTTCCCCCTGGCGGGCGTTGTGGCGCGGCGCGAGCTGGTCGAGTCGTTCGGCCAGAGCAATATGTACTTCAACACCTTTGGCGGATCACCCGTGGCCGCCGCCGTCGGCTTGGCCGTACTCAATGTCATTCGGGACGAAGGGCTGCTGGAGAACGCCCGGCGGGTCGGTGCACAACTGCAGGCCGGTCTGCAGCAGCTAGCCTCACGCTACCCGGTCATCGGTGATGTGCGTGGCAAGGGTCTGTTCTACGCAGTGGAACTGGTCCGCGACCGGCGTACCCGTGAGCCGGCAGGCGCCGAGGCGCGCCGCATCGTCAATGAAATGCGCCGGCGCGGCGTGCTGATCAGCAAGATCGGCGCGGGCGACAATATCCTCAAGGTTCGCCCGCCGCTGGTGTTCAGCACTGCCAACTGCGAGTTCTTCCTCGAAACCCTGGACAGTGTCCTGGGCAATGCCCAAGGAGCACAGCAATGAGCGTCTTTTCCACCCTCGATCACGACCAGCAGGTCGCCAGCCTGCAACGTCTGGCGCAGCGCGCACTGGCCCACTGGGAAGGCGATTTCGTCAGCCTGGAGCTGATCAAGTACCGCGAGAATGCCGTGTTCTGCGCTACCCGCGCCGACGGTGTACGTAGTGCTCTGCGCGTACATCGCGCCGGTTACCACTGCGAGGCATCTCTGCGCTCGGAGCTGACTTGGATGGAGCAACTCGCTGCCGGTGGTATCGGCGTGCCGCAGATCATTCGCACCCGTGAAGGCGACCATCTGGCCCATGTGCACAGTGAAGAGCTTGCCGAGTCGCGCCATGTGGACATGCTCGGCTGGCTTGCCGGCAGCACCATGGGTTCGGCCGAACAGGGCATTCGGGCGGATGCCGATGTCGGAGCGCTGTTTTTTGAGGCCGGCGCGGTGGCGGCACGCATCCACCTGCAGTCGGCAAAATGGCGCCAGCCCAACGAGTTCACCCGCCATGCCTGGGACGAAGAAGGACTGGTCGGTGCCGATCCGCTATGGGGTCGTTTCTGGGATTTCGAGATGCTTGATCCGCACCAGCGCCAGCTGATCCAAGAGGTCCGCCTGGAAGCGCGCCTGGCGCTGCGCCGGTACGGCCGCACACTGGACAACTTCGGCATGATCCATGCCGACTTCATCCCGGAAAATCTGATGCTCGACGGTACGCGCCTGCAGTTAATCGACTTCGACGACTCTGGCTTCGGCTGGCACATGTTCGAGCTGGCCACTGCATTGTTCTTCTGCCTGGATGACCCACGCTTCGCCCAGATCGAGGCTGCGCTGCTCGATGGCTACCACTCGGTCAAGCCGCTGACGACTGCCGATCGCGCCGCACTGCCGCTCTTCCTAGCGTTGCGCGGCATGACCTACCTTGGCTGGCTGCACACCCGGCAGAACGCTGAAATCAACGCCGAGCTCGGTCCGTTGGTGGTGGAGCGAACCTGCCAGCTGGCTCGGGAGTTCCTGGACAGCACCCTCAACTGATCCTCCCGCCGCCGACTGTACCGGAGCAAGGCCGGGCGGTCGGCGCGTTTACGGGCAACTCTTCGCCGATCAACTTCAACGACAAACAGCCGGTGGTCAGCCAGTGCAGGGGCCATCAGGGGTCGCGGCGTGGATCCGAAACATGAAATCAAGCAAGCCCGCCGACACTAACAAGAACGGATGCCTCTCCATGAGCAAGTCGCCTCTACTTCGCCTGTCTACTCTCGCATTGCTGATCAGCGCCGCCAATGCCGGCGCCCATGAAGTCTATACCGACGAAGACACCCACCTGAGCGCCAACTTGGAAGCAGTCTATGCCCTGTTCCACAGCCAGGAGAACTACGCAACAGCGGGTACCCTGGACGAAGGTTCTTCAGCCTGGCAGGAAGGCTACATCAAGTACGGCCTGAGCTTTGACCAGGGCCTGACTGGCGCCGGTACCGTCTATGGCGCATTCGGTTTCCTCAGCAGCGCCTCCTGGGGCGACGGCGATGCCGCAGGGATCAGTGACGGCACCGAGCGCACCACCAAGATTGAGGATGCCTCCCTGGGCTGGCGCTCAGACACATTGGTTCCAGCGCTTGGCGAAGATGGTGTGGATGTGTCCTTCGGTCGGCAGAACGTCACGGTCGGCGATGCCTTCCTGATTGGCGGTGATGCGTTGAACATGGGCAAGCGAGTCGCCGACGGCGAGCTCAACCGGGGTGGCGCCTACTATCTCGCGCCTCGCAAGAATTTCGACGAGACAGCTGTGCTGCGACTGGGTGGCAAGCAAGGCTGGCGCGGTGACCTGATGTGGCTGAAGTCGGACAACCCGGCCCAGGCCAAGTCCGAACTGCATGTCGGCACCCTGGAACATGTGGCCGATGCAGGCACCATTGGCCTGACCTACATAGATGTCACCGATGTGGACGAGGCATTCGCCACGCCGCTCCAGCTCGACCGCAAGGACATGAAGACCTACAGCCTGCGTGCGCAAGGCAATGCCGGCGTGGAGAACCTGTTCCTTTCCGGCGAATACGCCTGGCAGGACAAGCGTGATGCAGACAACGAAAGCGGCTGGTACCTGGAGGCCGGCTGGACGTTCAAGGACACACCCTGGTCGCCGGGCGCCAGCTATCGCTACAGCCGCTTTTCGCAAGGTTACGACACCCTATTCTTCGGCCAGGTGCGGGGTTACGGTACCTGGTTCCAGGGTGAGGTGGCCGCCAACTATGCCGGGCCGTTCAACAGCAACAGCGTAATCCAGCAAATTGGCTTCAAGGCCTCGCCACTGGAGACGGTGAACCTCGGTCTGCTGTGGTATGACTTCAATACAGTGGACAAAGGCATGGGCAACACCGATGGCAAAGAGATCGATCTATACGCCCAGTGGTGCATCACGCCTAACGTGATCCTGATGCCGCTGTTAGGTCTCTACCAGCCGGACAAGAGTGCCGAGGAAGGCGGCACCCAGCTTGGCAATAATGACCGCAATCTTTACAGCCAGCTGATACTGGGAGTTTCATTCTGAGTCATTTTGTACATCGTTTACGGGGCGGTCGCCGACTGGGGCCGCACCGTTTGTTCCCAAGCTGGAACACGTCTGGTTCATGACCATCAGTCTCGTTGCCTACTTAATCCTTCGTCTATGAATCATTGCCAGCCGCCGGTGCTGTAAAACCACCCCAAAGCCTTGTCGTCCCTGGCTGCGACAGTTTTTATTCTCTAGCTCATCAGTCCGAACCGGCGTTTTGCGCTATTGCGACAGTTTTGCGTTTTCTCTCCAAGAGGCTGCAAGCCACGGAAGACGGGACCCATCTGCGACAGTTTTTATTCTCTAAATCCATATGTTGTTAACCGTAGAGATGGTTACTCTACAGTGACCGACTTGGCCAGGTTACGCGGCTGGTCGACGTCGGTACCTTTGAGCACCGCCACGTAGTACGACAGCAATTGCAACGGAATGGTGTAAAGGATCGGTGCCAGGGCATCGATGATATGCGGCACGGCAATCACGTGAGTACCTTCACCGTTGCTCATGCCAGCGGCCTCGTCGGCGAAGACAATCAGTTGACCGCCACGGGCGCGCACTTCCTGCAGGTTGGACTTGAGCTTCTCCAGCAGTTCGTTGTTTGGCGCCACGGTGACCACCGGCATGTCACTGTCGACCAAAGCCAGCGGGCCATGCTTGAGTTCACCCGCGGGGTAGGCTTCGGCGTGGATATAGGAAATTTCCTTGAGCTTCAGCGCGCCTTCCATCGCTACCGGGAACTGTGCGCCGCGGCCCAGGAACAGGGTGTGGTGCTTGTCGGCGAACAGCTCGGCGGTCTTCTCGACTACCGCGTCCATGGCCAAGGCTTCGCCCAGGCGAGTCGGCAGACGACGCAGTTCTTCGACCAGTTCGGCTTCCACACCGGCTGCCAGGGTGCCACGCACCTGACCCAACGACAGGGTCAGCAGCATCAGCGATACCAGTTGCGTGGTGAACGCCTTGGTCGACGCCACACCGATTTCCGGACCGGCCTGGGTCAGCAGGGTCAGGTCGGACTCGCGAACCAGCGAGCTGATGCCGACGTTGCAGATCGCCAGGCTACCAAGGAAGCCCAGTTGTTTGGCATTGCGCAGAGCAGCCAGGGTGTCTGCAGTTTCACCGGATTGCGAAATCGACACGAACAGGGTATCTGGCTGAACCACAACCTTGCGGTATCGGAACTCGCTGGCCACTTCCACCTGGCACGGAATGCCGGCCAGCTCTTCAAGCCAGTAACGCGCAACCATACCGGCATGATAGCTGGTACCACAGGCGACAATCTGCACATTGCGCACTTTGGCGAACAGGTCGGCCGCTTGTGGACCGAAGGCCTGGACCAGTACATGGTCCTTGCCCAGCCGGCCTTCCAGGGTGCGCTGAACCACAGCCGGTTGCTCGTGGATTTCCTTGAGCATGAAGTGGCGATACTCGCCCTTGTCAGCCGCTTCGGCACCTTCGTGGTACTGCACGGTCTCGCGCTGAACCTTGGTTCCGGTTACATCCCAGATCGCTACCTGATCGCGACGAATTTCAGCGATGTCACCTTCTTCCAGGTACATGAAGCGGTCAGTCACCTGACGCAGCGCCAGTTGGTCCGAAGCCAGGAAGTTTTCGCCATGGCCCAGGCCAATCACCAGCGGGCTGCCACTGCGGGCGGCCAGCAGGCGGTCAGGCTGGTGCACACTGATTACCGCCAGGCCATAGGCGCCGTGCAGTTGCTTGACGGCAGCCTTGAGGGCATCGGCGAGGTCCGGAACAGTTTTCAGGGTGTGGTGCAACAGGTGGACGATGACTTCGGTGTCGGTTTCGGAGCTGAACAGGTAGCCAAGGCCTTTGAGCTGTTCACGCAGTTCTTCGTGGTTCTCGATGATGCCGTTGTGCACCACCGCCAGTTCCTGATCGGAAAAATGCGGGTGGGCATTGTGCTCGGTGGGCGCACCGTGGGTGGCCCAGCGGGTGTGAGCAATGCCCAGATTCCCAGCCAGCGGATCCGCGGCAACGGCCGCTTCAAGCTCGCTGACCTTACCGATACGACGGCGACGCTCCAGGTTGCCTTGCTGGGTGTAAACGGCGAGGCCTGCGCTGTCGTAGCCGCGGTATTCCAGGCGCTTGAGGCCTTCGATCAGGATGGTCGTGATATTACGCTCGGCGACGGCGCCAACGATTCCACACATTAGTCATGCTCCTTGGAGAGTGCGGCACAGATCACATGGACGCCGCGGGCTTCAATTTGTTCACGCGCCGCTACAGGCAGGCGCTCATCGGTAATCAGGGTGTTGACGCTGCCCCAGGGCAGTTCGAGGTTGGGGATCTTGCGCCCGACCTTGTCGGACTCGACCATCACAATCACTTCACGCGCCACTTCCGCCATCACCCGGCTCAACCCCAGCAGCTCATTGAAGGTGGTGGTGCCGCGGGTCAGATCGATGCCATCGGCACCAATGAACAACTGGTCAAAATCGTAGGAGCGCAATACCTGCTCGGCGACCTGTCCCTGGAAGGATTCGGAATGCGGGTCCCAGGTACCGCCGGTCATCAACAGCACCGGCTCGTGCTCCAGTTCACTCAGGGCGCGGGCTACATTCAGCGAGTTGGTCATCACCACCAGGCCCGGCTGATGGCCCAGCTCGGGAATCATCGCTGCCGTGGTGCTGCCACTGTCGATGATGATGCGCGCGTGTTCACGAATGCGCCCGACAGCAGCCTTGGCGATCGCCTGCTTGTACAGCGAGACCGGTTGCGCCTGATCGGCGATCAGTTCCTGCGGCAGGGTCACCGCGCCACCGTAGCGACGCAGCAGCAAGCCGTTGGCTTCGAGGGCGGCGAGATCCTTGCGGATGGTCACCTCTGAGGTTTCGAAACGCTTGGCCAGCGCATCAACGCTCACCTCCCCCTGCTCATTGAGCAAGGCGAGGATGTTGTGGCGGCGCTGGGGGGTGTTACGTTTCGACATGGCGTCTTTAAGTTTCGTTTCGAAAGTTAATGATGCCAATCAAAACCTAAAGCGTTAAATGCGTCAAGCAGATCCGACGAAAACCCATCTGTGCATAACTTACTCCGCGAAGACAATTTATCCGCAGAATGAAAAAAGGCCGACTTATACACTGTACAGTCGGCCTTTTTTACATTTGTGGATAACTCAGCTCTTCTTGATTTTCTCCGGCCGCTTCCAGCCGTCGATGTTGCGCTGACGCGCGCGACCAACAGCGAGTTGGCCCGCTTCTACATTCTGGGTGATGGTCGAACCGGCGGCAGTGGTAGCGCCATCCAGGATATCCACAGGCGCTACCAGCGAGTTGTTCGAGCCGATGAACACGTCCTCACCGAGGGTGGTCTTGAACTTGTTCGCGCCATCGTAGTTGCAGGTGATGGTACCGGCACCAATATTGGTGCGTGCACCGATCTCGGCATCGCCCAGGTAGGCCAGGTGGCCGGCTTTGGCGCCTTCACCCAGGCGGGCGTTCTTCAGTTCGACAAAGTTACCCACATGGGCACGGGCGCCCAACTCGCTACCTGGACGCAAACGTGCGAACGGGCCGGCATCGCTACCTTCGCCCATGATTGCGCCTTCAAGGTGGCTGTTGGCCTTGATCACCACACCTTTGCGCAAGGTGCTGTTCTTGATCACGCAGTTCGGGCCGATGACCACATCGTCTTCAATGACGACCCGGCCTTCAAGAATGACGTTGATGTCGATCAGCACATCGCGGCCAACGGTAACCTCGCCACGCACGTCGAAACGTGCCGGGTCACGCAGGGTTACGCCCTGGGCCATCAGTCGGCGGCCTTCACGCAACTGATAGTGCCGCTCAAGCTCGGCCAGTTGGCGACGGTCGTTGGCGCCCTGCACTTCCATCGGGTCATGCGGCTGTTCGGTGGCAACCACCAGGCCATCGGCAACGGCCATGGCAATGACGTCGGTCAGGTAGTACTCACCCTGGGCGTTGTTGTTCGACAGACGCCCCAGCCACTGCGCCAGGCGAGCGCCTGGGACGGCGAGAATGCCGGTGTTGCCTTCGTTGATGGCTTTTTGCGCGTCGCTGGCATCCTTGTGCTCAACGATCGCCGCCACCTGCCCCTGGGCATCACGGACGATACGCCCGTAGCCCGTTGGGTCGGCGAGGTTGACCGTCAACAGGCCCAACTGCTCGGCGCTAACTTTTGCCAGCAGGCGCTTGAGGGTGTCGACTTCGATCAGCGGCACATCGCCGTAGAGAATCAGCACGGTGTCGGCTGTCAGCGCTGGCAACGCCTGCGCTACCGCATGGCCAGTACCCAGCTGCTTGTCTTGCAATACAAAACTAAGGTCGTCAGCCGCCAGACGCTCACGCACCAGCTCGGCGCCGTGCCCAATCACTACGTGGATACCTTGCGGCTGTAGCTGACGGGCGCTGTGGATAACATGGCCAAGCATGGAATCGCCGGCGACCGGGTGCAGCACCTTGGGCAGCGCGGAGCGCATGCGGGTACCTTGGCCTGCGGCGAGAATAACGATATCGAGAGACATTGACGGGCTACCAATCCTGGAAGGTCAGTGAGGTGACCAGAATATAAATCGCAGAAAAAGAAAAAGGGTAGCCGAGGCTACCCTTTAACTCAATCATGCTAAAAGTGACAGGTTCGAAAACCGTATTACTTCTTGCGCATTTGCTGGACGGTACGCAGCTGAGCTGCGGCCTCGGCCAGACGTGCAGCGGCGGCACTGTAGTCGAAATCCGCGCTCTTTTCGTGCAGGGCTTGCTCAGCTGCCTTGACGGCATCCTGAGCCTGGGCCTCGTCCAGGTCGGCAGCACGTTGCACGGTATCGGCAAGCACCTTGACCATGTTCGGCTGGACCTCGAGGAAACCACCAGAGATGTAGAACACCTCTTGGGCGCCACCCTGCTTGGTCAGCGTGATCGGACCTGGCTTCAGATTAGTGATCAGCGGCGCGTGGCCTGGAGCGATACCAAGATCACCCAGGTTACCGTGCGCAACCACCATCTCGACCAGACCGGAGAAAATCTCTCCTTCCGCGCTGACGATATCGCAATGGACTGTCATAGCCATCTGCTTGCCTCAACCTGATTAGCGCCCCTTTCGGGGCGCCGGGATTACAGTTTCTTGGCTTTCTCGACCGCTTCTTCGATGCCGCCGACCATGTAGAACGCTTGTTCTGGCAGGTGGTCGTAGTCACCTTTGAGGATGCCGCTGAAGCCAGCAATGGTGTCTTTCAGGGAAACGTATTTACCTGGGGAACCAGTGAAGACTTCTGCCACGAAGAACGGCTGGGACAGGAAGCGCTGGATCTTACGAGCACGGGATACCAGCTGCTTGTCTGCTTCGGACAGTTCGTCCATACCCAGAATCGCAATGATGTCCTTCAGCTCTTTGTAGCGCTGCAGCACGTACTGAACGCCGCGGGCGGTGTCGTAGTGCTCGTTGCCGATGACGTTCGGGTCCAGCTGGCGCGAAGTCGAGTCCAGTGGATCGACCGCTGGGTAGATACCCAGGGAGGCGATGTCACGGGACAGTACGACGGTGGCGTCCAAGTGGGCGAAGGTGGTCGCTGGCGACGGGTCGGTCAGGTCGTCCGCAGGTACGTATACGGCCTGGATCGAGGTGATCGAACCTTCTTTGGTCGAAGTGATACGCTCTTGCAGAACGCCCATCTCTTCGGCCAGAGTCGGCTGGTAACCTACTGCCGAAGGCATACGGCCCAGCAGTGCGGATACTTCAGTACCGGCCAGGGTGTAACGATAGATGTTGTCGACGAACAGCAGAACGTCGTTACCTTCGTCACGGAACTTCTCAGCCATGGTCAGGCCGGTCAGCGCTACGCGCAGACGGTTTCCTGGTGGCTCGTTCATTTGGCCGTATACCAGAGCAACCTTGTCCAGTACGTTGGAATCCTTCATCTCGTGGTAGAAGTCGTTACCCTCACGAGTACGCTCACCCACACCGGCGAACACGGAATAACCGCTGTGCTCGATGGCGATGTTACGGATCAGTTCCATCATGTTTACGGTTTTGCCTACACCGGCACCACCGAACAGACCGACTTTACCACCCTTGGCGAACGGGCAAACCAGGTCGATAACCTTGATGCCGGTTTCCAGCAGGTCGTTGCCGCCTGCCTGGTCAGCGAACGAAGGTGCATCACGGTGGATGCCCCAGCGCTCTTCTTCACCGATCGGGCCGGCTTCGTCGATTGGGTTACCCAGGACGTCCATGATACGGCCCAGGGTCGCTTTACCGACCGGTACCGAGATCGCTGCGCCAGTGTCGTTTACGTCCAGGCCGCGTTTCAGGCCTTCGGTGGAACCCATCGCAATGGTACGAACCACGCCGTCGCCCAGCTGCTGCTGAACTTCCAGGGTGGTTTCCGCGCCAACTACTTTCAGCGCGTTATAGACACTCGGTACGCTGTCACGTGGAAATTCCACGTCGATGACGGCGCCGATGATTTGAACGATACGTCCGCTACTCATAGCTGGATCCTCTGAATATTTGAACCGTTAAACCGCGGCAGCGCCGCCGACGATTTCCGAGATCTCTTGGGTGATCGCAGCCTGACGCGCCTTGTTGTAGATCAGCTGCAATTCGCTGATCAAATCACCGGCGTTGTCGGTGGCGTTCTTCATCGCGATCATCCGGGCAGCTTGTTCAGCTGCGTTGTTCTCGACCACCGCCTGGTAGACCTGCGACTCCACGTAACGCACCATCAGGCCGTCCAGCAGCTCTTTGGCGTCAGGTTCGTAGAGGTAGTCCCAGTGGTGCTTGAGTTCTTGATCCGGGGTTGCCACCAACGGAATCAACTGCTCGACCGTTGGAGTTTGAGTCATGGTATTGATGAACTTGTTCGATACCACGGACAGACGATCGATACGACCGTCCAGGTAAGCATCCAGCATAACCTTGACGCTGCCGATCAGATCATTGATCGACGGCTCTTCGCCCAGGTGGCTGATTGCTGCAACGACGTTGCCGCCGAAGCTGCGGAAAAACGCCGCACCCTTGCTACCAACTACGCAGAGATCGATCTCGATCCCTTGCTCGCGGTTGGCCGCCATGTCCTTGACCAGGGCCTTGAACAGGTTGGTGTTCAAGCCACCACACAGACCACGGTCACTGCTCACCACAACATAACCGACGCGCTTTACAGGGCGATCGATCATGAACGGGTGGCGGTATTCCGGGTTGGCGTTGGCCAGATGACCAATAACCTGGCGGATACGCTCCGCATAAGGACGGCTAGCAGCCATGCGCATTTGAGCCTTGCGCATTTTGCTGACCGCCACTTTTTCCATGGCGCTGGTAATTTTTTGCGTGCTTTTGATGCTCGCAATCTTACTGCGAATCTCTTTTGCGCCTGCCATGTAACACCTATCAGGTTAGCAAGCGGGGGCTGCAAAGCCCCCGCTGCGGCTTACCAGGTTTGGGTGGCCTTGAACTTCTCGATACCGGCTTTGATGCCAGCGTCGATTTCGTCGTTGAAGTCACCCTTCACGTTGATCTTCGCCATCAGTTCGGCGTGATCACGGTTGAAGTAGGAAATCAGCGCTTGTTCAAAGCTGCCGACTTTGGCGATTTCAACGTCGGTCAGGAACCCACGCTCAGCGGCATACAGCGACAGCGCCATGTCCGCGATGGACATTGGAGCGTATTGCTTCTGCTTCATCAGCTCGGTTACACGTTGACCGTGTTCGAGTTGCTTACGGGTGGCTTCGTCCAGGTCAGAAGCGAACTGGGCGAATGCTGCCAGTTCACGGTACTGAGCCAGAGCGGTACGGATACCACCGGAGAGCTTCTTGATGATCTTGGTCTGAGCGGCACCACCCACACGGGATACCGAAACACCGGCGTTAACTGCAGGGCGGATGCCCGAGTTGAACATGGCCGATTCCAGGAAGATCTGACCGTCGGTGATGGAAATCACGTTGGTCGGAACGAACGCGGAAACGTCGCCAGCCTGGGTTTCGATGATCGGCAGTGCGGTCAGGGAACCGGTCTTGCCAGTTACAGCACCGTTGGTGAACTTCTCGACGTACTCTTCGGAAACGCGCGATGCACGCTCCAGCAGACGGGAGTGGAGATAGAACACGTCACCTGGGTACGCTTCACGTCCTGGTGGACGGCGCAGCAGCAGGGAGATCTGACGGTAGGCAACGGCCTGCTTGGACAGGTCATCGTATACGATCAGCGCGTCTTCACCGCGGTCACGGAAGAACTCGCCCATGGTGCAACCGGCGTATGGCGCCAGGAATTGCAGTGCGGCGGATTCCGAAGCACTGGCAACAACCACGATGGTGTTGGCCAGGGCGCCGTTTTCTTCCAGCTTGCGAACGATGTTGGCAACGGTGGAACGCTTTTGGCCGACAGCAACATAAACACAGAAAATACCGGAGTCTTTCTGGTTGATGATGGCGTCGATCGCCATGGCGGTCTTACCGATCTGACGGTCACCGATGATCAGCTCACGCTGACCACGGCCGACTGGGATCATGGCGTCGACGGATTTGTAGCCAGTCTGTACAGGCTGGTCTACCGACTTACGCCAGATCACGCCCGGAGCAACTTTCTCGACCGCGTCGGTCTCGGTGTTGCCCAGCGGGCCTTTGCCGTCGATTGGGTTACCCAGTGCGTCGACAACGCGACCCAGCAGTTCCTTACCAACTGGAACTTCGAGGATGCGGCCGGTGCACTTGGCGCTCATGCCTTCAGCGAGGGTGTCGTAAGCGCCCAGTACTACCGCACCAACGGAGTCTTGCTCCAGGTTGAGGGCCATACCGTAGACGCCGCCTGGAAATTCGATCATTTCGCCGTACATGACGTCGGCCAGACCGTAAATCCGCACGATGCCGTCAGAAACGCTGACGACAGTACCTTCGTTGCGAGCTTGAGAGGCTACATCGAGATTCTCGATGCGGCCCTTGATGATTTCACTAATTTCGGAAGGATTGAGTTGCTGCATTGCTCTGCTGCCCCTTCAAACTCAAGATTTCAATGCTTCGGCCAGTTTCGCGATTTTGCCGCGGACTGAGCCATCGATAACCAGGTCGCCGGCGCGGATTACGACGCCACCGATCAGGCTGGCATCCTCCGACACTTGCAGGCGCACTTCCCGGTCGAGCCGTGCACTGAGAACCTTGGCGAGTTTGTCTTGCTGTTCTTGGTTCAACGCAAAAGCACTGGTGACTTCCACGTCCACGGATTTCTCTTGTTCGGCCTTGTACAGCTCGAACAACGCCGAAATCTCCGGCAACAGCAGGAGACGTTCGTTTTCCGCGGCAACTTGGATGAAACTCTTTGCCTGTGCATCAAACTTGTCACCGCACACTTCAACAAAAGTGGCGGCCTTTTCTGCGCTCGTCAGTCGCGGGGCCTTGAGCAGGCGCTGCATGGTGTCGTCTTGCGACACCGCAGCAGCCAGGCCGAGCATGGCTGACCAATTGGCCAGTTGCTGATGGGCCTGGGCATGCTCAAAGGCAGCCTTAGCGTAAGGTCGGGCCAACGTGGTCAGTTCTGCCATGATCGCCCTCGCTTAAATTTCAGCGGCCAGTTTGTTAACCAGCTCCGCATGCGCGTTTTGATCGATTGTGGCGCCAAGGATCTTTTCAGCACCGTCAACGGCCAGGCTACCCACTTGGGCGCGCAGCGCGTCTTTGACACCGTTAATTTCCTGTTCGATCTCGGCCTGAGCCTGAGCCTTCACACGGTCAGCTTCGACGCGGGCCTGATCACGGGCTTCCTCGACGATCTGAGCACCGCGTTTCTTGGCTTGCTCAATGATTTCAGCTGCCTGAGCCTTCGCTTCGCGCAGTTGCTGACCCACTTTATCTTGGGCCAACTCCAGGTCGCGAGCTGCTCGGTTGGCAGCGTCCAGTCCATCCGCGATCTTCTTCTGACGTTCTTGCAATGCCGCGATGACCGGAGGCCACACGAACTTCATGCAGAACAGTACAAAGATGAAGAACGCAACGGACTGGCCAATCAGGGTTGCATTAATGTTCACGCCAACACCTCGCTCGTTCTTTGTCCAACACACCAAACCACTCGGAAATCCGAGTGATTAGCCAGCGAGTTGACCAACGAAAGGATTAGCGAAGGTGAAGAACAGAGCGATACCAACACCGATCATGGTTACGGCGTCGAGCAGACCGGCAACGATGAACATTTTAACTTGCAGCATTGGAACCATCTCTGGCTGGCGAGCAGCGCCTTCCAGGAACTTGCCGCCCAGCAGGCCGAAACCAATGGCGGTACCCAGGGCACCCAGGCCGATCAGCAGAGCAACAGCGATAGCGGTAAGACCAACTACAGTTTCCATCTTTCCTCCCGACTTTTACGTCGTATTGGTTAGGTTTTTTAGTTTGAAGCGGTAAAACAAAATCGTTTGGTACAGCTGCCCTTGCGGACTTTTTCGACCCTCCCCAGTACCTGCGAAAGGGTCATCAGACACGCCAGGCGGTCTTAATGGTTATCTTCGTGAGCCATCGACAGGTAGACGATGGTAAGCATCATGAAGATGAACGCTTGCAGGGTGATGATCAGGATGTGGAACACAGCCCACGCCCATTGCAGCACCACACCCAGGCCGCTCAGCCACAGCAGACCGCTGCCGAACATCACGGCAATCAGGATGAACACCAGTTCGCCGGCATACATGTTGCCGAACAGACGCAGTGCCAGCGAGATTGGCTTGGCGATCAGGGTGACGAATTCAAGCAGGAAGTTGACCGGAATCAGCAGGATCTGAACGAAGATGTTCTTGCTGCCGAACGGGTGCAGGGTCAGTTCGCCGATGAAACCGCCGATACCCTTGACCTTGATGCTGTAGAAAATGATCAGGGCGAACACGCTGAAGGCCATGGCCAGGGTCGCGTTCGGGTCGGTGGTCGAGACCGCGCGGAACGGAATGTGCGGATCACCGGAGATCAGGATGGCCAGCTGAGGAATCCAGTCGACCGGGATCAGGTCGACGGCGTTCATCAGGAAGACCCAGACGAAAATGGTCAGCGCCAGTGGGGCGATCACCGGGCTGCGACCGTGGAAGCTGTCCTTGACGCTGCCGTCAACGAACTCAACCAGCACTTCAACGAAGTTCTGCAGGCCGCCAGGCTGACCGGAGGTCGCCTTTTTTGCTGCCATACGGAACAGGAATACGAAAAGCAGACCCAATGCGACCGACCAACCCAGGGTATCCAGGTGGAAAGCCCAGAAGCCCATTGCTTTGGCTTCTGCTGCGGAATGGGCAAAGCCCCAACCGCCGTCTGGTAGTTGACCGAAGGTCAAGTTCTGCAAGTGGTGCTGGATATAGCCCGAAGCGGTTTCTGCTGCCATGGTTGCCTCAAACGCCCTAAGGTCTCGAAAGTCTTATATTCATCAGCAGGGGCGCGAACCAGCTGACCAACTGGGTCAGCAGAAAGACGCCGAATACTGCTAGCGGCGCCAATGGCTTCACTCCTGCAAACGTCAGTGCAAACAGCACTGCCGTCAAAATCAATTTGCCTGCTTCGCCAGCGTAAAACGACTTGACGATAGCCTGCGCCGCCCTGGCCCCCGTGTAACGGAACGCCTTCCAGGCGAAATACACATTAGGCAGCCAGGCAATCAACCCTCCGCAGAGTGCTGAATATCCACTGACCGCCCCGTGCCACTGCCACACCACCAAAGTTGCGAGCAAAAACACAACACACTGAGCCAGCAGTACTGGGAAAACTGCCCAGCGATGGAAAGGCAAGCGGTTTGGCGTGCGGGTTTCCATCAAAACTGCTCCTCGAAAGTCGACCAACCAGTCAGCTATGACTTGGCATAATTTGTGCCGACAAAATGCGCGCAGAGTATAGGGGCGGATTAACCCCTATTCAACTGCCGGGTAGTGATTTCCGACTGCGCGCTACAAAAGCAATTGTTTCAGCGGATGTGAGCAAGCACGCCTTGCAACTCATCTAACGAGTTGTAGCGGATAACTAACTGACCCTTGCCCTTGTTGCCGTGGCGTATCTGTACTGACGAGCCCAAACGCTCTGCCAGCCGCTGTTCAAGGCGGGTGATGTCCGGATCGGGTTTGGCTGGTTCGACCGGTTCCGGCTTGCCATTGAGCCACTGGCGAACCAGTGCTTCGGTTTGGCGCACGGTGAGACCACGTGCGACAACATGACGCGCCCCTTCCACCTGCTGCTCATCCGGCAGGCCAAGCAGTGCCCGGGCGTGGCCCATCTCCAGATCGCCATGCGACAGCATGGTCTTGATCACTTCCGGCAATGAAATCAGGCGCAGCAGGTTGGCCACGGTCACCCGCGACTTACCCACAGCATCGGCAACCTGCTGCTGAGTGAGCTGGAACTCCTGCTGCAAACGCTGCAGGGCGATCGCCTCTTCCACCGGGTTGAGGTCTTCGCGCTGAATGTTCTCGATCAGAGCCATGGCAATGGCAGCCTCATCGGGCACATCGCGGACCATGGCCGGGATGGTTTCCATGCCCGCCTGCTGGCTCGCGCGCCAGCGGCGTTCACCGGCGATGATCTCAAAGCGGTTCTCGCCAACCGGGCGGACCACGATCGGCTGCATCACGCCCTGATTCTTGATCGAGTGAGCCAGCTCTTCCAGCGCTTGCGGGTCCATGTCCCGACGTGGCTGGTACTTGCCGCGCTCGATCAGGTCGAGCGGGAGGTGTTGCAGTTCTTTCTGGTCGACCTTCACAGCCTGCTCTTCGAGCGCGCTGACGGTAGGACCACTGAGCAGTGCATCCAACCCACGTCCGAGACCCCGTTTCTTAACGGCCATACGGATTCCTTAAGTTGTTTGTGCAGTGCGTGATGGACGGCGCTGACGGCGTACGAGTTCCCCGGCCAGGGCCAGATAAGCCAGAGCGCCACGCGATTGCTTGTCATACGCCAGTGCCGGCATGCCGAAACTCGGTGCCTCGGCCAGGCGGATGTTGCGTGGGATCACGGTGTCGTACAGCTGGTCGCCGAAGTGTTCCTTGAGTTGCGCAGAAACATCGTTGATCAGGCTCAAGCGCGGGTCGTACATGGTCCGCAGCAGGCCTTCGACCTTCAGCTGAGGGTTCAGGCGCTCACCGATGCGCTTGATGTTATCCACAAGGTCACTCAAGCCTTCCAGTGCAAAGTACTCGCACTGCATCGGAATGATGACGCCATCGGCAGCCACCAGGGCGTTGAGGGTCAGCATCGACAGCGACGGCGGGCAGTCGATCAGGATGTAGTCGTAACTTTCCCGGATCGGCGCCAGTGCCGTGCGCAGACGGCTCTCCTTCATCTGCATTTCCAGCAGCACCACTTCAGCCGCCGTCAGGTCGCGGTTGGCCGGCAGCAGTTGATAACCACCGTGCTCGGAGACGTGCATGGCCTGGGTCAGATCGCATTCACCGATCAGCAGGTCGTAGACCGAATGCTCCAGGACGTGTTTATCCACACCGCTACCCATGGTGGCGTTGCCCTGTGGATCGAGATCGATCAGCAGCACGCGTCGCTTGGTCGCAACCAGCGATGCTGCGAGGTTGATACAGGTGGTGGTCTTGCCCACACCACCTTTCTGGTTCGCGATAGCGAATACCTTAGCCATTCTTGCTTGTGTTCCCAATCATGCCGTGCGGCGCAGTATCAGCAGATGGCGCTGGCCTTGGCAACCCGGAACGGTCAAGGCCTGCTCGCTATCTACTCTGAAATCTGCCGGCAATGCTACCAGCTCGTCGGCAGGATGCAGCCCTTTCATTGCCAGCCACTGCGTCTGCTCGTCGCCAAGGTGGCGCGTCCCGTTGGTGAAGTTCTCCATGCTGCTGAAAGCCCGGGAAACAATTCCGGTAAACGGCAGCTCAGGTTGGAACTCTTCGACCCGCTTGTGGATAACTGTCAGGTTGTCCAGTTTCAGTTCAAGCTTTACCTGCGTGAGGAAGCGGGTTTTCTTGCCATTGCTGTCAAGCACGGTGACTTGCTTTTCCGGATGCAGGATGGCCAGGGGAATACCCGGCATACCGCCACCGCTGCCGACATCCAGCCAGCGCGCGCTGTGGATAAACGGCATCACGCTCAAACTGTCGAGCAGATGACGGGAGACCATTTCGTCCGGATTGCGCACCGCGGTCAGGTTGTAAGCCTTGTTCCACTTTATCAACAGGGCAAGGTACGCCAGCAATTGCGCGTGTTGCGCCTCGCTCAGCTCAACACCCAGCTGGCGGGCACCTGTGGACAACTCTTCGGCGTGTTGAGGGGTGACCATAGAACTCAAGCGCTTTGCTCCAACTCGCGGCCAGCGCCGCGTTTTTTCAGATGAATCAGCAGCAGGGAAATCGCTGCCGGGGTCACGCCGGGAATACGCGAAGCCTGGCCCAGGGTCTCGGGCCGGGTCTGACCCAGTTTGCTCTGGATTTCCTTGGACAGGCCGGAAATACCGCTGTAGTCGATGTCTTCAGGCAGGCGAGTGTCTTCGCTGGCACGCAGGCGAGCGATTTCGTCCTGTTGCCGGTCGATGTAACCGGCGTACTTGGTCTTGATCTCGACCTGTTCGGCGACCTGTGGATTGATTTCGGCACCGCCGGTCACTTCCATCAGGCCAGCGTAGTCGATTTCCGGACGGGTCAGCAGGTTGAGCAAATTGTATTCATGGCTCAACGGCGTGCCGAATTTCTCGGCAATCGCCTGGCCTTGTGCGGTGTCCGGACGAACCCAGGTGGATTTCAGCCGTTGCTCTTCCAGGGCAATGCCTTCGCGCTTGGCGCTGAACGCCGCCCAGCGTTCGTCGTCGATCAGGCCCAGCTCACGGCCTTTTTCGGTCAAGCGCAAATCGGCGTTGTCTTCACGCAGGATCAGCCGGTATTCGGCGCGCGAAGTGAACATCCGGTACGGCTCTTGGGTACCGAGGGTAATCAGGTCGTCGACCAGCACGCCGATGTACGCCTCATCGCGGCGGGGGCACCAGCTTTCGCGGCCCTGCGCACGCAGTGCGGCGTTGGTACCGGCGAGCAAACCTTGCGCACCGGCCTCTTCGTAGCCGGTGGTGCCGTTGATCTGGCCGGCGAAGAACAGCCCGCCGATCACTTTGGTTTCCAGGCTGTACTTGAGGTCACGCGGGTCGAAGTAGTCGTACTCGATGGCGTAGCCCGGGCGCACGATGTGCGCGTTTTCCATGCCGCGAATCGAACGGACGATCTGCAGCTGCACATCGAACGGCAAGGATGTGGATATCCCGTTCGGGTACAGCTCGTGAGTGTTCAGGCCTTCCGGCTCGATGAACACCTGGTGGCTTTCCTTGTCGGCAAAGCGATGGATCTTGTCTTCGATCGACGGGCAGTAGCGCGGGCCGATACCTTCGATAACCCCGGAGTACATCGGTGAACGATCCAGGTTCGACGCGATGATCTCGTGGGTACGCGCGTTGGTGTGGGTAATCCAGCAACTGACCTGCCGCGGGTGCATGGCTTTGTCACCCATGAACGACATCACCGGAATCGGGGTATCGCCCGGCTGCTCGGTCATGACCGAGAAATCCACAGAGCGCCCATCGATACGCGGCGGCGTACCGGTTTTCAGACGGCCTACGCGCAGCGGCAATTCTCGCAGACGATGGGCCAGGGCGATCGCGGGCGGATCACCGGCGCGACCGCCGGAGTAATTCTGCAAACCGATGTGGATAAGTCCAGCGAGGAAAGTACCGGTGGTCAGTACCACGGAGTCGGCGAAGAAACGCAGACCCATTTGAGTCACCACACCGCGTACCTGGTCCTGCTCGACGATCAGGTCATCGCAGGACTGCTGGAATATCCACAGGTTGGGCTGGTTCTCGAGAATTTCACGCACAACCGCCTTGTAGATGGCGCGGTCGGCCTGGGCGCGGGTAGCGCGCACTGCCGGGCCTTTGCGGTTGTTCAAAACACGGAATTGGATACCGCTCTTGTCAGTAGCCAGCGCCATGGCGCCGCCGAGCGCATCGATCTCCTTGACCAGATGGCTCTTGCCGATGCCACCGATAGCCGGGTTGCAACTCATATGACCGAGGGTTTCCACGTTATGGGTCAGCAGCAGGGTTTTTACGCCCATGCGAGCAGACGCAAGCGCAGCCTCGGTACCGGCATGGCCGCCGCCGATGACGATCACTTCAAAACGGGAAGGGAAATCCACCACGCACCTCGTGCCTGTTTCGGGAATAGATAGGGATAACGCACCAGTATAGGGACTTACCCCCCTCTATAGGAACCTTTTGCACAAAATTTAACCAGCCTGTGGATGAGTGGTGAGCAATAGAAATTAAAAGAGAGAAATTTATTAAAGCTTTGTTTTTATGTTTATTCTTATGCACCTACCTTTCTGTGGATAAAGCTCTACAGGCCTTTATCTACGGTATGTACAGAGGTTCAAAACCCTGTGGTCTACCGGCCATGAGCGTTCTGGATAAGCGCTTTAAGCCTGTGGATGAAATGCCTACTTACCCACAGCCGAGTTTATCTCCAGCTTTGAGGGTTAGTTATCAACGGAGCTGAAGCCAGGTTTTCCACAGGGCTTATTTCACAGAATTGTGGACAGACGCGCAGGCGGGTACGCAGGATCAACGCGTGGGTTGTCCTGGCAGGGGGAGAAAAACTCAGGGGAAAGGGCAGCAGCCAGGTCCATTGCAGACCTGGCTGTGGATAAAGACGCTTACTTGCCGATGCAGAAGCTGGAGAAGATCCGACCCAGCAAGTCGTCGGAACTAAAGGCGCCGGTAATTTCGCCCAAGGCTTGCTGAGCCTGACGCAGGTCTTCGGCAAGGAGTTCACCGGCACCTGCCAGGGTCAATTGCGCTCGACCGTGCTCGAGGTGCGTGCTGGCCTGGCGCAATGCCTCCAGGTGGCGCCTGCGCGCGCTGAAGCTGCTTTCAGCGGTCTGTTCGTAACCCATGCAGGCCTTCAGGTGCTCGCGCAACAGCTCAAGGCCCATGTCGGCATCCTTGGCACTGAGGGTAATGGTGACGTGGCCATCTGCACTTTGCTCCATGGCGACCGTCTCACCACTGAGGTCGGCCTTGTTACGAATCAGCGTAACTTTGGCAGGATCCGGGCGCAGATCGAGAAACTCCGGCCACAGTGCAAAGGGATCGCTGGCCTCCGGCGCCGTCGAATCAACCACCAGCAACACCCGGTCAGCTTCGTTGATGGCCTTGAGCGCGCGCTCCACGCCAATCTTTTCCACATGGTCGTCGGTATCGCGCAGGCCGGCAGTGTCGACAACGTGCAACGGCATGCCATCGATGTGGATATGTTCACGCAGGATGTCCCGGGTGGTGCCGGCGATATCAGTGACTATGGCAGCCTCACGCCCGGCCAGTACATTGAGCAGACTCGATTTGCCGGCATTCGGCCGACCGGCGATCACAACTGTCATGCCATCGCGCAACAACGCACCCTGCCCGGCTTCACGCTGCACTGTGGATAGATTGCTGCGGACATCATCGAGCATGCTCAACACGTGACCATCGGCGAGAAAGTCGATTTCTTCCTCGGGGAAGTCGATTGCCGCTTCCACGTAGATCCGCAGGCTGATCAGTTTTTCGGTGAGGTTATCCACACGGCGGGAAAATTCGCCCTGGAGCGAGCGCAAGGCATTGCGCGCCGCTTGTGCCGAACTGGCTTCGATCAGGTCGGCGATTGCTTCGGCCTGCGCCAGGTCGAGCTTGTCATTGAGGAATGCGCGCTCACTGAATTCGCCCGGCCGCGCCAGACGGCAGCCAAGTTGTACACAGCGCTGCAGGAGCATATCCAGCACCACCGGTCCTCCGTGGCCCTGCAGCTCGAGCACATCTTCACCGGTGAAGGAGTTTGGCCCAGGGAAAAACAGCGCAATGCCTTCATCGAGCACCAGGCCGTCATCGGCACGGAACGGCCCGTAATGGGCATGCCGCGGTGTCAGCGCTTTTCCACAGATGGCCAACCCGGCTTGCGCGGCCAGGGGACCGGAAAGCCGCACGATCCCCACGCCCCCACGTCCCTGGGCGGTAGCGATGGCGGCAATGGTTTCACGCACAGTGTTCATGCTCGGAAGCCTCACGACAAAAACGACAGATAGCAAAACGCCCCACGAGGGGGCGTTTATCCACAGGTTAGCTGGCTAACCCGTTATGCAGCGGCTTTCTTGGCAGCCTTTTCGATGCTGTTGGTGATGTACCACTGCTGTGCGATCGACAGGCAGTTGTTCACAACCCAGTACAGCACCAGACCAGCCGGGAACCACAGGAAGAAGAAGGTGAAGATGATCGGCATCAGCTTCATCACCTTGGCCTGCATCGGATCCGGCGGTGTCGGGTTCAGACGCTGCTGAATGAACATGGTCGCGCCCATAATGATCGGCAGGATGAAGAACGGATCCTTGATCGACAGGTCGGTGATCCAGAACATCCATGGCGCCTGGCGCATCTCGACGCTTTCCAGCAACACCCAGTACAGCGAGAGGAAGACCGGCATCTGCACCAGGATCGGCAGGCAGCCGCCCAGTGGGTTGATCTTCTCTTTCTTGTACAGCTCCATCATGGCTTGCGACATTTTCTGCCGGTCATCGCCATGCTGTTCTTTCAGGGCTGCCAGTTTCGGTGCCACGGCACGCATGCGCGCCATCGACTTGTAGCTGGCGGCAGACAGCGGGAAGAACAGCAGCTTGATCAGCATGGTCAGGACGATGATCGACCAGCCCCAGTTGCCGAGCAGGCTGTGGATATGTTGCAGCAGCCAGAAAATCGGCTGGGCGATGAACCACAGAATGCCGTAGTCGACAGTCAGTTCCAGGCCTGGGGACAACTCTTTGAGCTTGTCCTGGATCTTCGGACCGGCGTACAGCATGGCACTGGTTTCGCCTTTGGCACCAGCGGCTACGTTCAGCGCCGGGCCAGTGAAACCGATGATGTAGTTACCCTGGCTGTCCTTACGGGTCTGGACAATGTTGTTGTCAGACTTGTTTGGAATCCAGGCGGTAACGAAGTAGTGCTGCAGCCAGGCTACCCAACCACCGGAAACATTTTCTTTCAGATTTCCCTTGTCGATGTCTTTCATCGACACTTTTTTGTAGGGTTCTGAACTTGTCCACAGGGCGGCGCCCAGGTAAGTCGCGGTACCTGTAGCAGTGCTCGAGGAAGGATCGGAGCTTGCATCGCGCTTGAGTTGCGCGAACAGGTTACCGGTCCACGGCTGTGCACTCTGGTTGTCGATCAGGTAGGTAACGGTCAGGTCGTACTCACCGCGCTTGAAGCTGAAGCGCTTGATGTAGTTGACGCCGTTGTCGCTGAACTTGAGGTCGACGACCAGTTGGTCCTGACCATCAGCCAGTTGATAACTTTTCTGATCGGCGGCGTACAGCGGGCGACCGGCCGACCGTGCATCCGGACCGTTGGTACCGGTCAGGCCGCTTTGCGCCAGGTAAGTACGCTCGTTTCCGTTGTCGAACAGCTGGAACGGAATGTCCGGATGATCCTGACGGCGTGGGTACTTGGGCAGCATCAGCTGGGCGATGTCACCACCGTTTGGATCGATAGCCAGGTCGAGAACGTCAGTTTTGACCCGAATCAGGTCCTTGCTGACGGCAACCGGAGCCAGTTCGGCTGGGCTGGATTCAGCGTTGGCGCTCGGCACATCGGCGCTGGCGCCAGTGTTGCCGGCCTGCGCGGTGTCCGGCAATGCCGGGCTAACGTTGCTGGCAGCAGTATTCTGAGTCGGCAGGGCAGCCTGGCCGTAGTCCTGGTTCCAGTTAAGGACCATGACGTAGGACACGATTGCCAGGGCGACGATCAGGATCGTGCGTTTAATATCCATGATTACTCGGCTATCGAAGAAGAACGGGAAGAGGGAGCTGGCGGAACCGGGTCAAAACCGCCGGCATTCCACGGATGACAACGCCCCAGGCGACGAACGGTTAGCCACCCACCACGCAGTAGGCCATGATTTTCGATGGCTTCCAATGCGTAACAGGAGCAACTGGGGTAGAAACGACAGTGATTGGCCATCAGTGGACTAATGGCGTAACGGTAAAACTGGATCGGAACGAGTGCCAGTTTACGCATCTTGACTGTCTACCCCCACAGAGTCGGTGTTCACCACTGGAGCGGGCCGACTGCGTGCGAGGCGCTTCCAGAGCTTGCCAAAATGTTGGTGCAATTCTGGGTTTTCAATCTCGCCCAACCCTTTGCGCGCGACGATCACGATATCCCAACCTGCAAGCAAGTGCTGGTTCAGGCGAAACGAATCGCGCATCAGGCGTTTCAGGCGATTGCGTTGAACGGAGAGCTTGACGCTCTTTTTCCCGATCACAAGCCCCAGGCGGGGGTGATCAAGACCGTTCTCGCGGGCAAGGAGCAGCAGGTTTTTCCCTGGGACCTTGCCGGTTGGGGAGTCGAAGACCGCTTTGAAGTGTCGGGGAACAAGCAGACGCTTTTCCCGACTGAAGTCCTGACTCACCACCAGTGCCGAAAAATCAAACTGCCAGACGCTTACGGCCTTTGGCACGGCGACGCGACAGAACGGCACGACCGTTCTTGGTGGCCATACGGGCACGGAAACCGTGAGTGCGAGCGCGCTTGATGGTGCTTGGTTGGAAAGTACGTTTCATGGCGTGTTACCTGGTTCGTCGACAACGGGCCGGAATGGCCCCCGTTTTAAGAGACCGGCGATTCTAGAGAAAGCGCAGCCATAGGTCAATTTCCAACCAGCTTTTCCTTATAGACGGGAAACTCGCCGTTTCAGGTTGGGGCCTCACGGCGGAGGACCATCACACGCTTAAACATAAAAAAAGAGAGAGGAATTATTTAAAGCTTTTCTGTAAAACTTATAAAACTTAAGCAGCAGATATCTGTGGATAAAACGCTACAGGCCTTTATTCACGTAATGTACAGAGAACTGAAAGGTTGTCGAGAAGAGGTGCTCTGGCTGTGTCGAAGCCTCGGAAAAGCTGTGGATCAAATCGATGGTTATCCACAGGTCGGTTATCCACCGATTTCGACCCCCAGTTGTGCAAAGACCTCAGGCGTGGTTATCCACAGAGCTTATTCACAGCACAGCAAGGTCATTTTGGTCACTAAGCTGCTGATTTATCGCCACCCTCAACGCACCTGCATGTGGATAACTGCGCGGCTGCTCGGTACAATGGGGGCTTGTTTTTGCCTCACCGGCTTTCAACTCAGGGGATATCCGTGTCAGTGGAACTTTGGCAGCAGTGCGTGGAGCTTCTGCGCGATGAACTGCCTGCCCAGCAATTCAACACCTGGATCCGTCCGCTACAGGTCGAAGCCGAAGGCGACGAGTTGCGCGTCTATGCGCCCAACCGTTTCGTTCTCGATTGGGTCAATGAAAAATACCTCAGCCGTTTGCTCGAGCTGCTCGGGGAACATGGCAACGGCATCGCGCCCGCCCTTTCCTTATTAATAGGCAGTCGACGCAGCTCGGCTCCCCGTGCCGCCCCTAACGCACCGCTGGCTGCCGCTGTTGCTGCATCCCAGGCACAGGCGGCGGTGGTCAACGAGCCGGTTGCCGCTCCCGTGGCTGCGCCCGTCGCAGCTGAAGTCGAGCAAGCGCCTTCGCGGGACAGCTTCGATTCGATGGGCGAGTCCGCGCCTGCGCCGGCACCCAGTGGTCGTACCGAACAACGTACCGTGCAGGTCGAAGGTGCGCTCAAGCACACCAGCTACCTGAACCGTACCTTTACCTTCGAGAACTTCGTCGAGGGTAAATCCAACCAGTTGGCCCGCGCGGCTGCCTGGCAGGTTGCCGACAACCCCAAGCATGGCTATAACCCGCTGTTCCTTTATGGCGGTGTAGGCTTGGGTAAAACGCACTTGATGCACGCTGTGGGTAACCACCTGCTCAAGAAGAACCCGAATGCAAAAGTGGTTTACCTGCATTCCGAGCGTTTCGTTGCCGACATGGTCAAGGCGCTACAGCTGAACGCTATCAACGAGTTCAAGCGTTTCTACCGTTCGGTGGACGCGCTGCTCATCGATGACATTCAGTTCTTCGCCCGCAAAGAGCGTTCGCAGGAAGAGTTTTTCCACACCTTCAACGCCCTGCTCGAAGGCGGTCAGCAGGTCATTCTTACCAGTGACCGTTACCCGAAAGAGATCGAAGGTCTGGAAGAACGACTGAAATCGCGTTTCGGTTGGGGCCTGACCGTGGCGGTCGAGCCACCCGAACTGGAAACACGCGTTGCGATCCTGATGAAGAAGGCCGACCAGGCGAAGGTCGATCTGCCTCATGACGCCGCGTTCTTTATTGCCCAGCGTATTCGCTCCAACGTCCGTGAACTTGAAGGCGCATTGAAACGTGTCATCGCGCACTCTCACTTCATGGGACGCGACATCACCATCGAGCTGATTCGTGAATCGCTCAAGGATCTTCTGGCACTTCAGGACAAGCTGGTGAGTGTGGATAACATCCAGCGCACCGTTGCCGAGTACTACAAGATCAAGATTTCCGACCTGCTGTCCAAGCGTCGCTCGCGTTCAGTGGCACGGCCTCGACAAGTGGCCATGGCACTCTCCAAAGAGCTGACCAACCACAGCCTGCCGGAAATTGGTGATGTCTTTGGCGGCCGCGACCACACTACCGTGTTGCACGCGTGCCGTAAGATCAACGAACTCAAGGAATCCGACGCGGATATCCGCGAGGACTACAAGAACCTGCTGCGGACGCTGACGACGTGATTAACGTCAGCGCAGCTTATTAAGGCAAGGGACTAGACCATGCATTTCACCATTCAACGCGAAGCCTTGTTGAAACCCCTGCAACTGGTCGCAGGCGTCGTTGAGCGCCGCCAGACCTTGCCGGTACTTTCCAACGTACTGTTGGTTGTTCAGGGCCAGCAACTGTCGCTTACCGGTACTGACCTGGAAGTGGAACTGGTTGGCCGTGTTCAACTGGAAGAGCCTGCCGAGCCAGGCGAGATCACCGTGCCTGCACGCAAGCTGATGGATATCTGCAAGAGCTTGCCGAACGACGCGCTGATCGACATCAAGCTCGACGAACAGAAGATCGTGGTAAAGGCCGGTCGTAGCCGTTTCACCCTGTCTACGCTGCCAGCCAACGATTTCCCGACGGTTGAGGAAGGCCCGGGCTCGCTGACCTGCAACCTTGAGCAAAGCCGCCTGCGTCGCCTGATCGAACGCACCAGCTTCGCCATGGCCCAGCAGGACGTGCGCTACTACCTCAACGGTATGCTGCTGGAAGTGTCCACCAACACCCTGCGTGCTGTCGCCACCGACGGTCACCGTCTGGCTATGTGCTCGATGAGCGCCGACATTGGCCAGGCCGATCGCCATCAGGTCATCGTGCCGCGCAAAGGTATCCTGGAGCTGGCGCGCCTGCTCACCGAGCCGGATGGTATGGTCAGCATCGTACTGGGCCAGCATCACATTCGCGCGACTACTGGTGAGTTCACCTTCACTTCCAAGCTGGTCGACGGCAAGTTCCCGGACTACGAGCGCGTACTGCCTAAAGGTGGTGACAAGTTGGTAGTGGGTGATCGCCAGGCGCTGCGTGAGGCATTCAGCCGTACCGCCATTCTGTCGAACGAGAAGTACCGCGGTATTCGTTTGCAGTTGGCCAATGCCCAGCTGAAGATCCAGGCGAACAACCCTGAGCAGGAAGAAGCAGAAGAAGAAATCAGCGTTGACTACAACGGTAGTTCGCTGGAGATCGGCTTCAACGTCAGCTACCTGCTGGACGTTCTGGGCGTCATGACTACCGAGCAAGTTCGCCTGATCCTGTCGGATTCCAACAGCAGTGCGCTGCTGCAGGAAGCTGGCAATGACGACTCCGCTTACGTTGTCATGCCGATGCGCCTGTAAATTGTCCAGCAGACTCTAGATGTCCCTCAGTCGTGTTTCAGTCACCGCGGTGCGTAACCTGCACCCGGTGACCTTCTCTCCCTCCCCCCGCATCAATATCTTGTACGGCGCCAACGGCAGTGGCAAAACCAGCGTGCTGGAAGCTGTTCATTTGTTAGGCCTGGCCCGTTCCTTTCGCAGTACTCGGCTCACCCCCGTAATCCAGTACGAGCAGTTGGCTTGTACCGTGTTCGGTCAGGTCGAACTCAGCGAAGGTGGTTCAAGCAACCTGGGCATTTCGCGGGACCGGCAAGGTGAATTCACCATTCGCATCGACGGGCAGAATGCTCGCAGCGCTGCGCAATTGGCAGAGATTCTGCCACTGCAATTGATCAACCCGGACAGCTTTCGGCTGCTCGAAGGTGCGCCGAAAATTCGCCGACAGTTCCTGGATTGGGGTGTGTTCCACGTGGAACCACGCTTTATGGCCACATGGCAACGCCTGCAGAAGGCTTTGCGGCAGCGGAACTCATGGTTGCGGCATGGTACACTTGACGCTGTTTCACAAGCGGCCTGGGACCGGGAACTCTGCCTGGCCAGTGCTGAAATAGATGAATACCGCCGAAATTACATCAAGGCCTTGAAGCCAGTCTTCGAGCAAACCCTGAGCGATTTGGTCGAACTCGAAGGGCTGACCCTGAGTTACTACCGTGGCTGGGACAAGGATCGAGAACTCAGTGAAGTACTCGCCTCCTCCTTGCAACGTGATCAGCACATGGGCCATACCCAGGCCGGACCTCAACGCGCTGATTTGCGTCTGAGACTCGGCGCTCACAATGCTGCCGATATTCTGTCTCGGGGCCAACAGAAGCTTGTGGTCTGTGCATTGCGCATCGCCCAGGGGCATTTGGTTAGCCAGGCTCGACGCGGCCAATGTATTTATCTGGTGGATGACTTGCCGTCCGAGCTGGACGAGCAGCACCGTCTCGCACTATGTCGCTTGTTGGAAGACTTACGCTGCCAGGTTTTTATCACCTGTGTAGATCAAGAATTATTGAGGGAAGGCTGGCAGACGGAAACGCCAGTTGCTTTGTTCCACGTGGAACAGGGCCGTATCACCCAGACCCACGACCATCGGGAGTGAAGGCATGAGCGAAAATCAAACGTACGACTCCTCCAGCATCAAGGTGCTGAAAGGGCTAGATGCCGTGCGCAAGCGTCCCGGTATGTACATTGGCGACACCGATGATGGTAGCGGCCTGCACCACATGGTGTTCGAGGTGGTCGATAACTCGATCGACGAGGCACTCGCCGGCCACTGTGATGACATCACCGTAATCATTCACCCGGACGAATCCATCAGTGTTCGCGACAACGGTCGCGGCATTCCAGTCGACGTGCACAAAGAGGAAGGCGTCTCCGCCGCCGAGGTCATCATGACCGTCTTGCACGCTGGCGGTAAGTTTGACGACAACTCCTATAAAGTTTCCGGCGGCCTGCACGGCGTAGGTGTGTCGGTGGTAAACGCCCTGTCCGAGCAGTTGATTCTGACGGTGCGTCGTAGCGGCAAGATCTGGGAGCAGACCTACGTTCACGGTGTTCCACAAGCGCCGATGAAAATCGTTGGTGAGAGTGAGACCACCGGTACTCATATCCACTTCAAGCCGTCGGCCGAAACCTTCAAGAACATCCACTTCAGCTGGGACATCCTGGCCAAGCGGATTCGTGAACTGTCGTTCCTCAACTCCGGTGTTGGCATCCTCCTCAAGGATGAGCGCTCGGGTAAAGAGGAGTACTTCAAGTATGAAGGCGGCCTGCGTGCCTTCGTCGAGTACCTGAACACCAACAAGACCCCGGTCAACCAGGTGTTCCACTTCAATGTTCAGCGTGAAGACGGTGTGGGCGTAGAGATCGCCCTGCAGTGGAACGACAGCTTCAACGAGAACCTGTTGTGCTTCACCAACAACATTCCGCAGCGCGACGGTGGTACCCACCTGGTCGGCTTCCGCTCGGCGTTGACCCGTAACCTGAACAACTACATCGAGCAGGAAGGCCTGGCCAAGAAGAACAAGGTTTCGACCACTGGCGACGACGCCCGTGAAGGTCTGACTGCGATCATCTCGGTTAAGGTTCCAGATCCAAAGTTCAGCTCGCAGACCAAAGACAAGCTGGTGTCCTCGGAAGTCAAAACAGCCGTGGAACAGGAGATGGGCAAGTACTTCTCCGACTTCCTGCTGGAGAACCCGAACGAAGCCAAAGCTGTCGTTGGCAAAATGATCGACGCCGCACGTGCTCGTGAAGCAGCGCGCAAAGCGCGGGAAATGACCCGCCGCAAAGGTGCGCTGGATATCGCCGGCCTGCCAGGCAAACTGGCTGACTGCCAGGAAAAGGACCCTGCCCTTTCCGAACTCTACCTGGTGGAGGGTGACTCCGCAGGTGGTTCGGCCAAGCAGGGTCGTAACCGTAAGACCCAGGCCATCCTTCCGCTCAAGGGTAAGATCCTCAACGTCGAGAAAGCACGTTTCGACAAGATGATCTCTTCCCAGGAAGTCGGCACCCTGATTACTGCACTGGGCTGTGGTATCGGTCGCGAAGAGTACAACATCGAAAAACTACGCTATCACAACATCATCATCATGACCGATGCTGACGTTGACGGTTCACACATTCGTACCTTGCTGCTGACCTTCTTCTTCCGTCAGCTGCCAGAGCTGGTCGAGCGCGGCTACATCTACATCGCTCAGCCACCGCTGTACAAGGTCAAGAAAGGCAAGCAGGAGCAGTACATCAAAGACGACGAGGCCATGGAAGAGTACATGACCCAGTCGGCCCTGGAAGACGCCAGCCTGCACCTGGACGAATCGGCGCCACCAGTTTCCGGTGTCGAGCTTGAACGCCTGGTCAACGAATTCCGTACCGTGATGAAGACCCTCAAGCGTCTGTCGCGCCTGTACCCTCAGGAACTGACCGAGCACTTCGTCTACCTGCCAGCCGTTCCTCTGGAGCAACTGGGCGACCATGCTGCCATGGAGGCGTGGTTGGGCAAGTTCGAAGAGCGTCTGCGCAGCGTCGAGAAGTCCGGCTTGCTGTACAAGGCCAGCCTGCGTGAAGACAAGGAACGCAATGTCTGGTTGCCGGAAGTGGAAATCACCTCCCATGGCCTGGCCAGCTACGTCACCTTCAACCGTGACTTCTTCGGCAGTAACGACTACCGCACTGTCACGGCACTGGGCGCACAACTGAGCACCCTGCTCGGCGAAGGTGCTTACGTGCAACGTGGCGAGCGCAAGAAGGCAGTCACCGAGTTCAAGGAAGCACTCGACTGGCTGATGACCGAAAGCACCAAGCGCCACACCATCCAGCGCTACAAAGGGCTGGGTGAGATGAACCCGGACCAGCTGTGGGAAACCACCATGGACCCAACCGTGCGCCGCATGCTCAAGGTGACCATCGAAGACGCGATCGCTGCCGATCAGATCTTCAACACCCTGATGGGCGATGCCGTTGAACCGCGTCGTGAGTTCATCGAGAGCAACGCGTTGGCGGTGTCTAACCTGGACTTCTGATCAGGTGTAGGGTTGCAGAAAAGGTGACCGGATTTTCAAAAAGATGACCGGCCGCCTCTGACTCCCACGGTGACCCAGTTAACACCAAGCCCGCGAAAGCGGGCTTTTTTTCGTCTTGAATCTGCGGGCTTGCTCCCACTCCCTGTCGGTGGGCGTATCGGTTCCCAAAGCAGCAGCCCATCCCAGGACACTCCGCATCCCCACAAACCTCTGCGTCGGCACAGTACCACGGCGCAATTGCCATCACCTTGGCCATCCGAATACAATCGCGATTAATTCTTATCCGCATCGTTTTTTTTACAAGGAAGATCCGGGTGTCCCGCGCCTCGCTGCACGATGAAATGCACTGCCTCTATCGCGATCACGCCGGCTGGCTGCAAGGATGGCTGCGCAAACGCTTGGGCGATCGGCAGCGTGCGGAGGATATTTCCCATGACACTTTCGTGCGCCTGATCGCCTCCACCGTGGCTTATCCATTGCGCGAGCCGCGCAGCTTTCTGGCGACCGTGGCCAAGCGGGCGATGGTCGATCATCTGCGTCGGCGTAGCCTAGAGCAGGCCTATCTGGAAGCCCTGGCGCGGGAGCCGGAACTGCAGGAGTGCTCGCCGGAAAAGCGCCTGCTGATGCTGGAAACCCTGCTGCAACTCGACGCCATGCTCGACGGCCTCGGCCTCAAGGTGCGCCAGGCGTTTCTGTTCGCGCAACTGGAAGGCCTGAGCTATGCCGAGATCGCCCAGCGTCTGGATGTTTCCGTCAGTTCGGTGACCAAGTACATGGCCAAGGCCACCGAGCAGTGCCTGCTGTTCGCCCTGGATGCCGAAGGGTGAACAATCCCGCCGAACAGCGCCTGGCGCTGCGTGATGCGGCCCAATGGCATGCGCGCCTCGGCGCCGCGCCGGATTGCCGGAGCACCCAGCAGCAATGGCAGCTCTGGCACCAACAGAACGCCTTGCACCAATGGGCCTGGCAGCGTCTGGAAAATCTACAGGCTGAACTCCACGGTCTGCCGGGGCCATTGGCGCGTCGCGCCATGGGTGGGAGTGTGCAGGCGACTCGGCGCACGCTGCTCAAGGGCCTGGTACTCGGCCTGGGTGTTTCCGGCCTGGCCTGGACGGGCTATCGGCAGACGCCGATCTGGCTCGCCGATCAACGCACCGCCACCGGCGAGCGACGCAGCCTGACCCTGCCGGACGGCACCCGGCTGACCCTCAATACCGCCACTGCGGTGGATATCCGTTTCGACGCCGAACAGCGGCTGATCATCCTGCGTGCTGGTGAGATCCTCGTTGAGACGGCCAAGGATTCGCGCCCGTTCAAGGTGCGCAGCGCCCATGGCGAGATGCGCTCCTTGGGCACGCGCTTTAACGTGCGTCAGCATGAAGATCGCACCGCACTCAGTGTGCTGGAGCATGCCGTCGCCGTGCGCAACGCCCCGGGCCGTGAAGAAGTCCGTGTCGAGAGCGGCATGGGGCTCGACTTCGCCGCTGGCGCAATGGCCGCCCCGCACCCTATCGATACCAACCAGAGCGCCTGGAGCCAAGGGCGCCTGGTGATCGATGACTGGCGCCTGGACCGCACCCTTGCCGAATTGCAGCGCTACCGTCCTGGTGTTATCGCGTGTGCCGATGAGGTCGCCGGCCTGCGTCTGTCCGGCGCCTACCCGCTGGACGATACCGACCGCGCCTTGACCGCCATCGCCCAGGCGCTGCCGGTGCGCATCGAAACCCGCACGCGCTACTGGGTGAGCATCAAAGCGAGCAAGTGAAAATATTTTTCATTAGCGATTGTCGGTTTTCCAATCTCGCTCGACCTCTCTTGCAAACCGCCTTACCGGCATTTGAAGGAGCCCTCATGTCGCATATGCACCAGCACCCCAGAAAGCCTCTGGCCATCGCCATCCTCGGCGCCACCCTGGCTCTGCACGCTGGCTTTATCCAGCCGCTGTTGAGCGACGCCAGCAAGGTCCATGCTGAAGAGGCGGTAAAGGCCTACGCCATCGCTGCTGGCACCCTGGGCTCGGTGCTCAGCCGTTTCGCCAACGAGGCGGGTGTAGTGCTGTCGTTCGATGCCGCGTTGACTAACGGCAAGAGCAGTCAGGGACTGCAGGGCAACTACAGCGTGGATCAGGGGTTCGCGCAATTGCTCCTGGGCAGTGGCTTGCAAGTGGTGCCAAGCGCAGGCGGCAACTACAGTCTTCAACCCGCTGGTGATGCACTCACTCTCGCCCCCAGCACCGTTTTCGCTCCGGCGAACCTTGAAAGCGCCTGGGATCCGGTAGACGGCTACGTTGCCCGCCGTATCGCCACGGCAACCAAGACAGACACTTCAATGCTGGAAGCCCCCCAGGCCATCTCGGTGGTGACCCGCGAGCAAATGGAGGATATGGGTGTACAGCGCCTAGACCAGGCGCTGCGCTACACCTCGGGTGTTCGCTCCGACAGCGGCGGCGCCAGCAACGCCGCCGACAACATCTTCCTGCGTGGCTACGCCATTTCGCTCACATACCGCGATGGTCTGCGTCTGCGGCCACTGGGCTTCTTCGGAATGTTCAGCGAAGAGCCGTACGGCATCGAGCGCATCGAGGTGCTCAAGGGTCCGAGCTCGATCCTCTACGGCCAGGCAGAGCCGGGCGGCATGATCAACTCGATTTCCAAGCGCCCCACCGACTATGACCGTGGCGAGATCGGTGTTTCCGTGGGTAATGGCCACCGTCGCCAGGCCAAGTTCGACGTGAGCGGCGCGCTGAACGACGAAAAGACCCTGATGTACCGCCTGGTCGGCCTAGGCCGTGAGGCCGATGGCCTGTACGACCACACCGATGACGATCGCGGTTACATCGCACCCAGCTTCACCTGGCGCCCCAATGACCAGACCCGCCTGACCGTATTGGCGTCGTACCAGAAGAACAAGGGTCTGGCCCCTACCACCATTCCCTGGGCCGCCGTCAACGGCTCCAGCCCCTATGGCAAGGTACCCATGGGCCGCTTCCTCGGCGAGCCGGACTTCGATTTCGAGGAAGTTGAAAGCACCTCGCTTGGCTACGAGTTCAGCCATGAGTTCAACGATACCTGGGCCGTGCGCCAGAACGTACGCTGGGCCGACTTCGACAATCAGGAGAATTACCTGGCACGTTCCTTCGGTGCCAGTGCGACCGGTCTGATCACCGGCCCCGATGGGGTTCCCGGCGCCTCAATCAACCGCGAGTGGCAGATCCGCCACGCCTACGGCAGCCACTTGGCACTGGACAACCAGTTGCAGGCTAGCTTCGATACAGGCCCGATTGCTCACACCGCGCTGTTTGGTATCGATTACAGCTGGAGCAAGGCGGTGCGAAACGAGCGCTGGGGCAGTGCCACGCCAATCAACGTGTTCGATCCGTCCTACGGCAGCCCGGTTGACACCTCGGTTAACACCAGTTGGGTCAACAACCTGCAGCGCACCACCCAGATTGGCTACTACTTTCAGGACCAGCTCAAATGGGATCGCTGGGTGCTGACCGTGGGCGGCCGCGAGGATCGCGCGCGCATCCGCACCGAAAATCGCTTCACCGACAGCGAGACGGCCGATCAGGACTGGCATGACTTCACTGGCCGTGCTGGCCTGGTTTACCTGTTCGACAGTGGCTTTGCACCGTACGTCAGCTACAGCGAATCGTTCAATCCGGTCGTCGGCTCCACCGGCCCAGCCCGTGGCAGCAAGCCTTTCGAGCCAGAAACCGCCAAGCAGTATGAAGTGGGCGTGCGCTACCAGCCGCCAGGCACGGATACCCAGATCACCTTGTCGGCCTACGACCTGACCAAGCAAAACGCGGTCACTACCGATCCGAACGACCTGTTCAACAGCATCCAGACCGGCGAGATTCGCTCGAAGGGGATAGAGCTGGAAGCCATCACCACCGTGATGGACGACCTTAAACTGATCGGATCGCTGTCCTACAGCGACGTAAAAGTGACCAAGAGCAACGACGGCAACGAAGACAAGCGCCCATACAAGGTTCCTGCCAAACTGGCCTCGCTGTGGGCTGACTACGCCATCCCGTTCGACCCGCTGCAGGGCCTGAGCGTCGGTTTTGGCGTGCGCTACACCGGCTGGACCTTTGGCGACAGCATGAACACCTTCAAGGTACCGTCCTACACCCTGTATGACGCCGCCGTGCGTTACGAGCTTGGCAAGCTCGACCCGAGCCTGCGTGGGGCCCAAGCCGCCGTCAACGTCAATAACCTGACCAACAAGTACTACGTCGCCACATGCTTCTTCTACCAGGCGTGCAACCTGGGCGAAGAACGCAGCGTAGTCGCCGAACTCTCCTACAAGTGGTAAACCCCCTCCGTCACCGATCCCCTGCCTGACGCAGGGTTTGGTAGATACCTCCTTGCCTTAAGCCGGCTAGGCGGTAGGGGCAAGCCACTCCGTAACCCGAGGTTATATCTACTTGTTCCACGTGGAACCAAATATTGTGAAAAGCGAATAGGGTTTTCTCAACTTTTCTGAGAACCTACATCAGGCTTGATGCAGTACACAAACCCCGGTCTGGCCGGGGTTTGTTGTTTCTGAAGGATCAACTTCCGAGTTCGCGCAAGCGTCGATAGAGGGTTCGCTCACTCATACCCAGATGCTCGGCCAACGCACTGCGCGAGCCATCAAAGCTCTCCAGCGCTTGAGCCAATTGCCCCAGGTTTTCTTTACTGCGTCGCGGCATTGGCAGGTTCAGGTTTTCATTCTGGCCACGCAGATCTGCCGGCAAGTGCTCGGTACGGATAACGCCCTCGTCGGCAAACAACCTCGCCCGCTCAAGGATGTTGCGCAGTTCGCGAATATTCCCGGGGTAACTGTGCAGGCTCAGTCGCTTCATGGCGTCGCTGTCGACCGTTGGCACTGGCTTGCCTGCGATGCGCTGCAACAAACTCTCGATCAGCAACGGCAAGTCATCGACCCGCTCTCTGAGCGCCGGCAACCGAATGGGAAAGCCGCTGATTCGGTAATACAGGTCTTCGCGAAAGCTGCCCCCGGCCACCATTTCCTTGAGAGGCTTATGCGTGGCCGACACCAGCCTGAAATCCGAATGAACAGTGCGCAGGCTACCGACCGGACGGAAGCTGCCGGACTCGATCAGGCGCAGCAGTTTGACTTGCATGGCCAGCGGTACTTCGCCGATTTCATCGAGAAACAGGGTGCCGCCATGGGCTGCTTCAGCCAGGCCGATCTTGCGTTGCAGCGCGCCGGTGAATGCACCTTTCTCGTACCCGAACAGCTCACTCTCGAACAATGACTCGTTCAGCCCGGTGCAGTCGACGACGACCAGCGGGCCGTTGGCGCGGGGGCTGCCCAGATGCAAGGCGCGGGCAAAGAGTTCTTTGCCGGTGCCTGATTCGCCCTGCAGCAGCACCGGGATCTGCGCGGGCGCGGCGCGTTGCAGGCTGGACAAAGCGTCGGTGAACGCGCTCGAGCGACCGACCAGACCTTGTTGTTGAGGTTGTGCGGACGCCACGGCAATGCTGGTGAGGCGTTCGACAAAGGCCACCACTTCACCTTTCGCGTTCAGGATCGGCCGCAACTCGACATCCACGTGCTCCGGCCCGCGCGGGGTGTGATGTACATGCAGTACCCGTTCCGGGGCGCGGCTGTCCCAGGCTTTGCGCATCGGGCACAACTCGCCCGCCTGATCGCAGGGCACGGCGTAGTGATGGGACACCCGATGGCATTTGCCACCGACGGGCGATTGCTCGCCTGCGGTGAACTGACGCTGATAGGCCGCGTTGGCCGCCAGGATGTTGTAGTCGGTGTCCAGCACGATGGTCGGTTGCGGGTCATGTTCGAGATAGGACACCAACGACTGAACGGTAGGATCAGGAATTTCTTGCGAAGAATAAGCCATAAGACACCAGGGAAATCTCCCGAGCAGCTTAACTGAAGGCGAGAGGGACTGCCAAAAACTGCCAGGGACTGCCATGACCTGGCAGAAACAACGGCAGTCTGCCAGTTGGCAGTTCACTGGCAGTCAATGAAACCGGCGCTTTAGCCTGGAAAAAGGCCGCTTCAAGGGGTGGCACGCATCTTGATATCAGGCTCATCAATGCGCGCACGGCTTTACGCCATGGCACACGGATAACTCTGGAGAGCGGTAATGATCATCGGCGGCAATATGCATGTGGAGGCGCTGTTCGACAGTGCAACCTCGACCATCAGTTATCTGGTGATGGATCGTGGTAGCGGTCAATGTGCCCTGATCGACAGCGTGCTCGACTATGACCCCAAGGCCGGTCGTACCAGCACGGCCTCGGCTGACGCCCTGATCGCCCGGGTTCAGGAACTGGGGGCCAAGGTCCAGTGGATTCTGGAAACCCATGTGCATGCCGATCACCTGTCGGCGGCGGCGTACCTCAAGCAGGCGCTGGGTGGTCAGGTAGCGATCGGCAGCCAGATCACCCAGGTGCAGAAAGTATTCGGATCGCTGTTCAATGCCGAGCCATCGTTCGCCCGCGATGGCAGCCAGTTCGATGTACTGTTCGAGGATGAGCAGGTGTTTGCCATCGGTGGTTTGCGCGCCAGGGCGCTGCACACACCGGGCCATACGCCGGCCTGCATGACCTACGTGGTAGAGAGTGAGGGGCAAAGCATTGCCTTTGTCGGTGACACGCTGTTCATGCCGGACTACGGCACGGCGCGATGCGATTTCCCCGGTGCCAGCGCGCGCACGCTGTACCGCTCGATCCAGCGCATTCTCGCCCTCCCCTCTGAAACCCGATTGTTCATGTGCCATGACTACCTGCCGGGTGGCCGTGAGCTGCGTTACATGACCACGGTGGCGGAACAACGCGCCAGCAATATTCATGTGCGCGAGGGCATCAGTGAAGACGCGTTTGTCGCCATGCGCGAAGCCCGCGATGCAACCCTCGACATGCCGGTGCTGATCCTGCCGTCGGTGCAGATCAACATGCGCAGCGGGCAGTTGCCGGAACCCGAAGAAAACGGCGTGCGCTACCTGAAGATTCCGCTGAACGCGCTCTGAGCACTACCCAGAATTATTATTAAAGGAACACCTGCCATGCCTGCCCTCTCCCCGTCGCTGAAAAGCGATCATCACAAAGTCCTGATTGTCGGCGCAGGAGCTGCCGGCATTGCCGTGGCTTCCAGCCTGATTCGCCGCGATCCCTCGTTGGACATTGCCCTCGTTGACCCGGCCGACACTCACTACTATCAGCCCGGCTGGACCATGGTGGGAGCGGGTGTCTTCTCGCCAGCCAGTACCGCCAAGCCAATGGCATCAGCCCTGCCGAAAGGTGTTCGCTGGATCAAGGCACGGGTCGAGCAGTTTGCCCCCAACGCCCAGACGGTGACCCTGGATGATGCCAGTGTGCTGAGCTACGAGCAGTTGATTGTGTGTCCTGGCCTCAAGCTCGACTGGCAGGCGATTGAAGGCTTGAGCGAAACGCTCGGTCGCAACGGCGTGACCTCCAACTACCGTTACGACCTTGCCCCCTACACCTGGCAGCTTGTGCAGAACCTGCGCGAAGGCCGCGCCGTGTTCAGCCAGCCGCCGATGCCGATCAAGTGCGCAGGGGCACCGCAGAAAGCACTGTACTTGTCCTGTGACCATTGGCTACGCAGCGGCCGCCTGGGCAACATCCAGGCGCAGTTCTTCAATGCCGGGGCGGTGTTGTTCGGTGTGGCCGACTACGTACCGGCGTTGATGAAATACATCGACAAGTATGCCGTTGACCTCCAGTACAACCATCGCCTGGTTGCCGTCGATGGTCCGGCCCGCCAGGCCACTTTTGTTCGCACCCTGCCCGATGGCAGCAGCGAAACCCGGGTACAGCCCTTCGACATGCTGCACGTGGTCCCGCCGCAAGTCGCCCCTGATTTCATCCGCAGCAGCCCATTGGCCGACGCTGCCGGCTGGGTCGATGTTGACCCGGCAACCTTGCGTCATCGCCAGTTTGCCAACGTTCACGGCCTGGGGGATGTGATCAATACCAGCAATGCCAAGACCGCTGCAGCCGCGCGCAAACAGGCACCTGTGGTCGCTAATAACGTATTGGTTGCTCTGGGCCGCTTACCGAGACTGGCACATTACGACGGCTACGGTTCCTGCCCGCTGACCGTTGAGCGCGGCAAGATCGTCTTGGCCGAGTTTACCTACGGCGGCAAGCTGGCGCCGAGCTTCCCGCGCTGGCTGCTGGATGGCCGCAGGCCCACCCGCCTGGCGTGGTTGCTCAAGGCGCAGATCCTGCCGCCACTGTACTGGCGCTGCATGCTCAAAGGCCGCGAATGGCTGGCCAAACCACAAACGGTTGTCGAGGTCGGGCAGTGATCGAACACGAACTACTGGCCGCAGGGCTCGGCGCGATCATCGGTGCCGTGCTGGCGCTGACCGGCGCAGGAGGCGGCATCCTGGCGGTGCCGTTGTTGGTGTTTGGTCTTGGTCTGTCGATGGTGGAAGCTGCACCAGTCGGCCTGCTGGCCGTTGGTATGGCCGCCGCCGTCGGCGCCTTGCTGGGGTTGCGTCAGGGTGTGGTGCGCTACCGCGCGGCGGCGTTTGTGGCAGCAATCGGTATTGTTGCGGCGCCCTTCGGCTTGATGCTGGCTCACCGGCTACCCAATGCGCCGCTCGCCCTCACCTTCTCGGTGGTGTTGGTATACGCCTGCGCGCGCATGTTGCTCAAGGCGCGCCGCGAGCTTCGCGGCGAGCCGCCCCTGGGCAAGCGCACGCTCATGCCCTGTGTGCTCAACCCCTTGCAGGGCCGCCTGCGCTGGACCCTGCCCTGCGCCCGGGCTCTGGCCTTTACCGGTGCACTGTCCGGGTTGCTCTCAGGATTGCTTGGCGTCGGTGGCGGCTTTGTGATCATCCCGGCGCTGAGTCGCTACACCAACCTGGACATGAAAAGCATCGTCGCCACTTCGCTGGCGGTGATTGCCCTGGTGTCTACCGGGAGCGTCATCAGTGCCAGTGTCGGCGGAGTGATGCACTGGAGCGTAGGCGCACCCTTTGCTGCAGGTGCGGTGCTCGGGCTGTTGATCGCCCGGCAGTTTGCCAGTCGCCTGGCCGGGCCGCGCCTGCAGCAACTGTTCGCCACCGTTGGCATTTGCGCCGCGCTGCTGCTGGTGGTGAAAACCCTGGGAGGATGAGCCCTACTCCGCCAGCAGCGCGTCTTGCTCTTGTGCGCACAGTTCCAGGAGAAAATCCCAGACCACCCGCAGGCGCACTGATTTGTGCAGTTCGCGGCGGGTGCAGATCCAGTAGCTGCGCTGAATGGTCTCGCTGGGCAGCACCCGGACCAGCGCCGGGTCATGCCGGGCCATGTAGTTGGGCAGTACGGCGATGCCCAAACCGGCCCGGGCGGCCTGCTGCTGGGCAATCACGCTGGTGCTGCGAAACACGACATTCGGTGCCCGGCAGAAGCTGTTTAGAAACAACAGCTCCTGGCTGAACAACAGATCGTCGACATAGCCAATCCAGCTGTGCCTGGCCAGGTCCTCGCGATGTTCGAGGGCGGGCGCGTTGACCAGGTATTCGGGGCTGGCGTACAACGCCAGGCGATAGTCCGTGAGTTTGCGGGTGATCAACAGGTCGGCATTCGGCCGTTCCAGATGAATGCTGATTTCCGCTTCGCGGTTGAGGATGCTGACGAACCTGGGTACGGCCACCAACTCCACCTCCAGCCCCGGATAGCGTTCGAACAGGCTGCCCATGCGCGGTGTGAAGAACATGATGCCGATGCCTTCGGTGACCCCCAGGCGGATCTTGCCCAGCGGGGTGATGGCCTGGGTGATTTCCTCCTGGGCCAGCAGTGCGACGTTTTCCATGGCTTCGGCATGCTTGAGCAACGCCTGGCCGGAAGGTGTCAGTTCGTAGCCCTGGGCGTGCTGGACGAACAAGGCGGTGCCCAGGCTCTGCTCGATATTCTCGATGTGCCGGGCGACAGTGCTGTGGGTGGTGTTGAGGCGCTTGGCTGCAGTCAGCAACCGTCCGCTACGCTGCAACTCGAGAAAAAACCGCAGATCATTCCAGTCGAACATGCTTTTCCTTGTGAATCAGGTGTTCACGAACGTTGTGTTAAAACGCACAGCACTTGAGTGAAATCTAACGTTTTCATCTCGAAATTAATCAATAACATGGACTGCGACAAGAATAATAATCAGGCGCGAGGTTGCCATGCCATCAGCCGATCCTGTCTACGACTATGTGGTCGTGGGTGCCGGCCCTGCAGGATGCCTGCTGGCCAATCGATTGTCTGCCGACCCGGGCTGCCGGGTGTTGTTGCTTGAGGCGGGCGGTCGCGATAACTATCCCTGGATTCACATCCCGGTGGGTTACCTCTATTGCATCGGTAACCCGCGTACCGACTGGTGCTTCAAGACCGAAGCGCAAACCGGCCTCAACGGGCGTGCCCTGGGTTATCCAAGGGGCAAGGTGCTGGGTGGCTGCTCCTCCATCAACGGCATGATTTACATGCGCGGCCAGGCCGGCGATTACGATCGCTGGGCCGAGCAGGGCAATGCCGGTTGGGCCTGGAAAGACGTGTTGCCACTGTTCAAGGCCAGTGAACATCATTTTGCCGGTGCCAGTGAGGCACACGGTGATCAAGGCGAATGGCGGGTCGAGCAGCAACGCTATGCCTGGCCGATCCTCGATGCGTTTCGCGAAGCGGCCGCGCAAAGCGGTATTCAAAGCGTGGCTGACTTCAACACTGGGGATAACCAGGGCTGTGGATACTTTCAGGTCAACCAGCGATCCGGGGTGCGCTGGAATTCGGCCAAGGCCTTTCTTCGCCCGGTACGCAATCGCCCTAACCTGACCGTGCTGACCGACGTGCTGGTCGATCAGGTCATTCTTGATGCCGGTCGCGCCTCTGCGGTAAAGGCGCGCTGGCAAGGCAGCTGGCAAAACTTCAGTGCCCGCCGCGAGATTATCCTTTGTGCCGGTGCGGTAGGTTCTCCTGGCATTCTGCAACGCTCCGGCATCGGCCCGCGCAGTTTGCTGGAGAGCCTGGGGATAACTGTCCGGCATGAATTGCCGGGAGTGGGCGGCAACCTGCAGGACCACCTGCAACTGCGGCTGATCTACCAGGTTAACGGTGCGCGCACCCTCAATCAGGTGGCCAACAGTGCCTGGGGCAAGTTGGGCATGGGCCTGCGCTACCTCTATGACCGCAGTGGCCCGCTGGCCATGGCGCCGAGCCAGTTGGGGGCCTTTGTTCGCTCCGGGCCGGAACAGGCGTCGGCCAACCTGCAATACCATGTTCAGCCGCTGTCGCTCGAACGTTTCGGCGAGCCGTTGCATCGCTTCCCGGCATTTACCGCCTCGGTGTGCAACTTGCGTCCGGCGAGTCGCGGGCGTATCGACATCCGCTCGGCCAACCCGGACGACGCTCCGCTGATCGACCCCAACTACCTGAGCGACCCGCAAGACCTGAAGGTCGCCGCGCAAGCCATTCGACTCACCCGTACCATCGTCCAGGCCCCTGCCCTGGCGGCATTCAGCCCGCGTGAATACCTGCCTGGTCCCGAGTTGCAGAGCGAAGAGCAACTGCACGAAGCCGCCGGCCAGATCGGCACGACCATCTTCCACCCTGTCGGTACCTGCCGAATGGGCCATGGGCCGCTGGATGTGGTGGATGACCAGTTACGCGTGCACGGCATACCGGGGCTGCGTATCGCCGATGCTTCGATCATGCCGCAGATTGTCTCCGGCAATACCTGCTCACCGACCTTGATGATTGCCGAAAAGGCGGCACAACTGATTACCCGGGGGACGTTATCCACAGCCCGAAGCGATGAAGAAAATGCCGTACCGACGCCCTGATCAGGGTGCGTAGCAACAACGACGTCGGACGCAGTCTGCCGACGTCGGCAGTGGAACAACAAGAATAATCACTGTGGCCTAAAGGCCGAGGACAGCAACGATGTCGGATTACATTCAGGAGCAGGGCGCGGTCGCGGCCAGCAGTAGCCGCCGTGAAGAGCGCAAGATCATTTTCGCGTCATCCCTCGGGACAGTGTTCGAGTGGTATGACTTTTTCTTGTACGGGGCACTGGCCGCGGTCATCAGCAAGCAGTTCTTTGCCGGGGTGAACGACACCACTGCCTTCATTTTTGCCTTGATGGCCTTCGCCGCCGGCTTTCTGGTGCGGCCGTTCGGTGCACTGGTGTTCGGTCGCCTGGGGGACATGATCGGACGCAAGTACACCTTCCTGGTGACCATCGTGCTGATGGGCTTGTCGACGTTTGCCGTTGGCCTGCTTCCCACCTACGCCAGCATCGGTATTGCAGCACCGATCATTCTGGTGATCCTGCGGATGCTTCAGGGGCTGGCACTGGGCGGTGAATATGGTGGCGCAGCGACCTATGTGGCGGAACACGCACCGCCGGGCAAGCGGGGTTTCCATACCGGCTTCATCCAGTCCACGGCGACCCTGGGCTTGTTGCTGTCGCTGCTGGTGGTGCTGGGAAGCCGTTACATCAGCGGTGATCAGTTCGAAGTCTGGGGCTGGCGCCTGCCGTTCCTGCTGTCGATCGTGTTGCTGGCGATCTCCACCTGGATTCGCATGAGCATGCACGAATCACCGGCTTTCGTGAAAATGAAGGCCCAGGGCAAGACCAGCAAGGCGCCGATCCGTGAGTCGTTCGGGTCCTGGGCCAACCTCAAGATCGTACTCACGGCGCTGTTCAGCATCAACGCAGGGCAAGCCGTCACTTTCTACACCGCGCAGTTCTACGTGCTGTTCTTCCTCACGCAGATGCTCAAGATGGACCCGGCCCAGGCCAATACCTTGCTGATTATCAGCGTGATCATCGGCGCGCCGTTCTTTGTATTCTTCGGCTGGCTGTCGGACCGCATCGGCCGTAAACCCATCCTGATGCTCGGCCTGCTGTTAGCTACCCTGCTCTACTTCCCGTTGTTCAAGGCGCTGAGCCATTACGCCAACCCGCAAATCGACGCGGCCAGCCGCCAGGCGCCGATTGTGGTGATGGCCGATCCGCAAGGCTGCACCTTCCAGTTCGACCCGGTCGGCAAGGCACGTTTTGACAGCCCATGCGACAAGGTCAAGACCTTCCTGGTCAAGCAAGGCCTGCCGTACAGCTCCGAATCCGTTGCGCCAGGCAGTGAAGTGGTGGTGACCGTAGGCGAGCAGCGCATCAACGGCTTTGATGAAGCGGCGCTGCGTGCCGCGATCGAAAAAGCCGGCTACCCGGCCAAGGCAGACCCTGCCAGTGTCAACGAAACCATGGTGGTGGTGTTGATCGTGGCCATGATCCTGATCGCCACCATGACCTATGGCCCGTTGGCGGCGGTGATGGTCGAGCTGTTTCCGACCCGCATCCGCTACACCTCGATGTCGCTGCCGTATCACATTGGCAACGGCTGGTTTGGCGGCTTCCTGCCCACGGTGTCGTTTGCCCTGGTGGTGTACACCGGCGACATCTTCTACGGGCTCTGGTACCCGGTGCTGGTGACCGGTGTCAGCCTGGTGGTCGGGCTGTTCTGTCTCAAGGAAACCCGCAATGTGGACCTCGACAAGGTCTGAGTGATCTGCGGGCAAAAAAACCGGCGTAAGCGCCGGTTTTTTTATGCCGCGAAAAAACTTATGCACGATTGTCAGAAAATTGTCATGCGAAGAAATAAGTATAAAAATTAGTAACTTAGGTCATTTCGCGGGAAATATTCAAAATACTGTACACAAGTTATCCACAGATCGTCAGGCAACACCTTTGGCAGCATTGGGTGCCGCCGCAGGCAACGATCCCATGTCGCGCTGGGTCTGTTCGTTCCAGGCTGCGGCACGGTCGTTGAGCTCGGCAATGGCCCGTGGGCCGGTGCCTTCTGCGTACATCGGAGCACCGATGACCACTTCGATGGTACCGGCGCGCTTGCCCCACCCTTGCTTGGGCCAGAACTTGCCGGCGTTGTGCGCAATCGGCAGTACCGGCAGACCTGCGTTGACCGCCAGGGCGGTACCGCCGCGGGAGAATTTGCCGATCTGACCGAAAGGCACGCGGGTGCCCTCCGGGAAGATCAGTACCCAGACGCCATCTTTAAGCAGCTTGTCGCCTTCGCTGGCCACCTGCTTGAGGGCTGCCTTGGGGTTGTCGCGGTCAATGGCAATCGGGCGCAGCATGGCCATTGCCCAGCCGAAGAACGGCACGTACAGCAATTCACGCTTGAGCACCTGGCTCAAGGGCGAAAAATAGGCAGAAAGGAAGAAGGTTTCCCAGGTGCTCTGGTGGTTGGAGAGGATCACACAGGGTTGTTTGGGGATGTTTTCAGCCCCGCTGACCTTGACCTTGATGTTCAGGAACACCCGCACCAACACCAGTGCGAAGCGGCACCAGTAAACGTTGATGAAGCGATAACGGGCACTGAACGGCAGAAACGGCGCGATAAAAAAGCTCAGGGTGCACCACAGCAACGAGCTGGTACCCAGTAGCAGGTAAAAAAGAAAGATTCTGATCGCCTGCAGGATCGACATAGCGGCATGTACCGTTGCGGGCTTGCCCGCCTAGTAAAAGTGCGCCTGGTTCGCAGACGCGCTATTTGTGGATAAGTTCTCTGGCGATGGCTGCCAGATCATCGAAAATCAATGTTCCTTGCGGAATGCCCTTGCTCAGGGTCTTCTCGCCTTTTCCGGTTTTTACCAGAATCGGTTGAGCATCGACGGTCAATGCGGCTTCCAGGTCACCCTTACTATCACCGACAAACCATACGCCGGCCAGATCAGACTGGTAATGACAGGCAATGGTTCGCAACATGCCCGGCTTCGGCTTGCGGCAATCGCAGCCTTCATCCGGGCCATGCGGGCAATAGACGATCAGGCCAACCTCGCCACCCTGCTCGGCCACCAGCCTGCGCAGGCGCGCATGCATGGCCTCGAGGGTGGCCAGGTCGTAGTAACCACGGGCGATGCCGGACTGGTTGGTGGCAACCGCCACCGTCCAGCCGGCCTTGCTCAACTGCGCGATGGCCTCGATCGATCCAGGGATCGGTATCCACTCGTCCAGCGACTTGATGTAGGCGTCGGAGTCCTGGTTGATCACCCCGTCACGATCGAGAATCAGCAGTTTCAAGACTTACCCCAGCAGCGAGATGTCGGCTACGCCCAGGAACAGACCGCGCAGGCGGCTGAGCAAGGCGTAACGGTTGGCCCGTACATTGGCGTCCTCGGCGTTGACCATCACCGCCTCGAAGAAGGCGTCGACCGGTTCACGCAGGGCTGCCAGACGTGCCAGCGACTCACTGTACTGACGCGCAGCAGCCATGGGCTGTACGGCCTGGTCGGCTTGCTGGATGGCCGAGTACAGCGAGAACTCGTTGGCATTGTCGAAGTACTTCGGCTCGACGGTGGCCGCGACGGCGCCTTCGGCCTTGCTCAACAGGTTCGACACGCGCTTGTTCACCGCGGCCAGGGCGGCGGCTTCAGGCAGCTGACGGAAGGCCTGCACGGCCTGCACGCGCTGGTCGAAGTCCAGTGCCGAGCCTGGCTTCAAGGCACGTACCGACAGGTAAGTGGCCACATCGATGCCTTCGTCTTCGTAACGGGCACGCAGGCGGTCGAAGATGAACTCCTGTACCTGGTCGGCCAGGCCAGCAGCTTTGACGTTGCCACCGAACTGGGTAACGGCGAACTCCACCGCTTCGTTCAGGTTCAGGTCCAGCTGCTTCTCGATCAGGATACGCAGCACGCCCAGCGCTGCGCGGCGCAGGGCGTAAGGGTCTTTGCTACCGGTTGGCAGCATGCCGATACCGAAGATACCGACCAGGGTGTCGAGCTTGTCGGCAATCGCCACGGCCGCACCGGTCAGGGTCGACGGCAGTTCGGCACCGGCACCGCGCGGCATGTACTGCTCGTTCAGGGCCAGGGCGACATCTTCCGGCTCGCCATCGTTGAGGGCGTAGTAGTAGCCGGCCACACCCTGCATTTCCGGGAACTCGCCGACCATCTCGGTGGCCAGGTCGCATTTCGACAGCAGGCCTGCGCGGGATGCGCGCTGGGCGTCGCCGCCGATACGCTGGGCAATGAAGGCGGCCAGTTTGCCGACGCGTACGGCCTTGTCGTAGACGCTGCCCAGCTGTGCCTGGAACACCACGTTCTTGAGGCGCTCGTTGAAGCTTTCCAGCGGCTGTTTCTTGTCTTGCTTGAAGAAGAACTCGGCGTCGGTCAGGCGCGGGCGCACAACTTTCTCGTTACCTTCGACGATCTGCTTCGGATCGCGGCTCTCGACGTTGGCGACGGTGATGAAGCGCGGCAGCAGCTTGCCGTCGACATCCAGCAGGCAGAAGTACTTCTGGTTGTCCTGCATGGTGGTGATCAGGGCTTCTTGCGGCACTTCAAGGAAACGTTCCTCGAACGAGCACACCAGCGGCACCGGCCATTCAACCAGCGCGGTCACTTCATCGAGCAGCGCAGGTGGCACGATGGCAGTGCCTTCCTGCTGCATCGCCAGTTCGGCGGTGCGTTTGCTGATGATCTCGCGACGCTCGGCGAAGTCGGCCAGCACGTAGGCTTTGCGCAGGTCGTCCAGGTAGTTGGCCGGGGCGCTGATGCGTACGTCTTCCGGGTGGTGGAAGCGGTGGCCACGGGAGTGGCGGCCGGCAGTCTGGGCAAGGATGGTGCAGTCGACGACGTCGTCACCGAGCAGCATGACCAGCCATTGGGTCGGACGCACGAACTCTTCCTTGCGGGCACCCCAACGCATGCGTTTCGGGATCGGCAGGTCGTTCAGCGAGTCTTCGACAATGGTCGGCAGCAGGCTGGCGGTGGCTTTACCCGGGATGTGCTGGGAGAAGCGCAGCTTCGGACCGCTTTGGTCGATATCCGACAGCTCTACGCCGCACTTCTTGGCGAAGCCAAGGGCAGCCTGGGTTGGGTTGCCTTCGGCATCGAACGCGGCCTGACGGGGTGGGCCGTCAACGTTGATGCTGCGATCTGGCTGCTGGGTATCGAGCTGACGAATCAGTACGGCCAGGCGACGCGGGGCAGCGTAGACCTGTTTACCGGTGTAGTTCAGGCCCGCGGCCTGCAGGCCTTTTTCGATACCGGCGAGGAACGCGTCGGCCAGGGCGCCGAGGGCTTTTGGCGGCAGTTCTTCGGTGCCCAGTTCAACCAGGAAATCTTGAGCACTCATTGTGCAGCCTCCAGCTTGGCCAATGCTTCATCACGCAATTCAGGGGTCGCCATCGGGAAGCCCAGCTTGGCGCGGGCTTGCAGGTAGCTTTGCGCCACGGCCCGGGCCAGGGTACGTACGCGCAGGATGTACTGCTGGCGCGCGGTGACCGAAATGGCACGGCGAGCATCGAGCAGGTTGAAGGTATGCGACGCCTTGAGGACCATTTCGTAGGTCGGCAGCGGCAGCTCCAGCTCGATCAGGCGGTTGGCTTCGCTTTCATAGAAGTCGAACAGCTCGAACAGTTTCTCGACGTTGGCGTGTTCGAAGTTGTAGGTCGACTGCTCCACTTCGTTCTGGTGGAACACGTCGCCGTAGGTCACCTTGCCGAACGGACCGTCGGCCCAGACCAGGTCGTAGACCGAGTCGACGCCCTGCAGGTACATGGCCAGACGCTCGAGGCCATAGGTGATTTCACCGGTGACCGGCATGCACTCGATGCCGCCTACTTGCTGGAAGTAGGTGAACTGGGTGACTTCCATGCCGTTGAGCCAGATTTCCCAACCCAGACCCCAGGCGCCGAGGGTTGGCGATTCCCAGTTGTCTTCGACGAAACGGATGTCGTGGACCAGCGGGTCGAGGCCGATGGCTTTGAGCGAACCCAGGTACAGTTCCTGGAAGTTCGCCGGGTTCGGCTTCAGTACGACCTGGAACTGGTAGTAGTGCTGCAAACGGTTGGGGTTTTCGCCGTAACGACCGTCAGCCGGACGACGGCTCGGCTGTACGTAGGCGGCGTTCCAGGTTTCCGGGCCGACGGCGCGCAGGAACGTGGCGGTATGGAAAGTGCCGGCGCCTACTTCCATATCGTAGGGCTGAAGCACCACACAACCTTGCTCCGCCCAGTAGTTTTGCAGGGCGAGGATCAAGTCTTGGAAGGTACGCACGGCTGGCGTAGGCTGGCTCACGAAATTCACCTGTTTCTAGGGCTGCGAATATAAAGAGCGGGAGTATAACCCGATTCGCTCGAGCCTCTACCCTTGGGGCCTTATGCCACGTTGCTTTTGGTGTACCGACGATCCGCTTTACCAGGCGTATCACGATCAGGAGTGGGGCACGCCACAGCGCGACCCGGCGCAGCTGTTCGAGATGCTGTTGCTCGAAGGCTTCCAGGCCGGGCTGTCGTGGATCACCGTGCTGAAAAAGCGCGAACGCTACCGCGAGGTGCTGTTCGGCTTCGATCCCGAACGCCTGGCGCAGATGAGCGACGATGAAATCGAAGAGCGGATGCTCGATCCCGGCATCATTCGCAACCGTCTCAAGCTCAATGCCGCGCGGCGCAATGCGCGTGCCTGGCTGGCGCTGGAGCGCCCGGGGGAATGGCTCTGGTCGTTTGTCGGCGGCGCGCCGAAAATCAACCATTTCAGCCAGCGCAGCGACGTGCCGGCGGTTACCGATGAGGCCAAGGCCATGAGCAAGGCGTTGCAAAAAGCCGGCTTCACCTTCGTCGGCCCGACGATCTGTTATGCCTTCATGCAGGCAACCGGCATGGTGATGGACCACACCACCGATTGTGATCGCTACGCCGCTTTGCTGCGCTGAGGGGTACAATGGCCGGCTTGCAAAGAGAGGAACCAGCCTGTGGATAAATTCAAAGGCGCCTTGATGGTCGGGGCGTTGCGGTTGTTTGCCAAGCTCCCCTGGGGCGCGGTGCAGCGGGTCGGCGCAGCCATCGGCTGGATCATGTGGAAGGTGCCCAACAGTTCACGCAACGTGGTGCGCATCAACCTGGCCAAGTGTTTTCCCGAGATGGACCCGGCAGCACGCGAGCAACTGGTCGGCCGTACCCTGATGGACATCGGCAAATCCTTTACCGAAAGCGCCTGTGCCTGGATCTGGCCGGCCCAGCGCTCGATTGCCCTGGTTCGTGAAGTCGAAGGCCTGGAAGTGCTGCAGGCGGCCCTGGCTTCAGGCAAGGGTGTGGTCGGCATTACCAGTCACCTGGGTAACTGGGAAGTGCTCAACCACTTCTATTGCAACCAGTGCAAACCGATCATTTTCTACCGCCCGCCCAAGCTCAAGGCCGTTGATGACCTGTTGCGCGAACAACGCGTGCAACTGGGCAACCGCGTGGCGGCGTCGACCAAAGAAGGCATCCTGAGCATCATCAAGGAAGTGCGCAAAGGCGGCCAGGTGGGCATTCCAGCGGATCCGGAGCCGGCCGAATCGGCAGGTATCTTTGTGCCGTTCTTCGCCACCAAGGCCCTGACCAGCAAATTCGTCCCCAACATGCTGGCGGGCGGCAAGGCGGTCGGGGTGTTCCTGCATGCCCTGCGTCTGCCCGACGGTTCCGGTTTCAAGGTGATTCTGGAAGCGGCGCCGGAGGCTATGTACAGCGAAGACACCGAGACCTCGGCGGCTGCCATGAGCCAGGTGGTCGAGCGCTATGTCCGGGCGTATCCGAGCCAGTACATGTGGAGCATGAAGCGCTTCAAGAAGCGACCGCCAGGCGAGGCGCGCTGGTACTGAGGGTTGTTACGCTTTTGTGGGAGCTGGTTTACCTGCGATCGGGCGCGCAGCGGCCGCAACACCTGAATCCCCGGTTTGACAGATGCAACCGGGACTCAGGATTTACGACGGCTTCGCCGCCGATCGCAGGTAAACCAGCTCCTACAGGGTCTTATCCAGCTTTTTGAGAAACACCGTCATCTCTTTCTCGGCCTGCTTGTCACCGTGGGTCCTGGCTGCTTCCAGGCCTTGTTCCCAGGCCTGGCGCGCTGCCGCTTTATCGCCGTGCAATTGATGCGCCTTGCCCAGCAGCTTCCACGCCGCCGAATACTTCGGGTCGAGTTCGACGCAGCGTTGCAGGTGCACTGCCGCCTCGGCACCGTTGCCTTCGTCCAGCCAGGCCTTGCCCAGGCCAAAGCGCAGCAGGGCGTTATCCACACCCTTGGCCAGCATCTTTTCCAGTGATTCGCGCATGTGCTGCTCCTTCAGAAGAAGCTCAACCCTACATGGAACAGCTTCTCGACGTCACGGATGTACTTTTTATCCACAACGAAGAGGATTACATGGTCGCCGGCTTCGATCACTGTGTCGTCGTGGGCAATCAGCACTTCTTCGTCACGGATGATCGCGCCAATGGTGGTGCCCGGCGGCAGGGCGATGTCTTCAATGGCCTTGCCGATGACCTTGCTCGACTTCGAGTCGCCATGGGCAATCGCTTCGATGGCCTCGGCCGCGCCACGGCGCAGTGAGTGCACGCTGACGATATCGCCACGGCGCACGTGGGCGAGCAAGGTACCGATAGTGGCCAGCTGGGGGCTGATGGCAATATCGATGTCGCCGCCCTGAACCAGGTCGACATACGCCGGGTTGTTGATGATGGTCATGACCTTGCGTGCGCCCAGGCGTTTGGCCAGCAGCGAGGACATGATGTTGGCTTCGTCGTCGTTGGTCAGCGCCAGGAAGATGTCGGCCTCGGCAATGTTCTCTTCGAGCATCAGGTCGCGGTCCGAGGCGCTGCCTTGCAACACCACGGTGCTGTCCAGGGTATCGGAGAGGTAGCGGCAGCGTGCCGGGTTCATCTCGATGATCTTGACCTGGTAACGGCTTTCGATGGCTTCGGCCAGGCGCTCGCCGATCTGCCCGCCACCGGCGATGACCACCCGCTTGTTGGTTTCGTCGATGCGCCGCAACTCACCCATTACCGCGCGGATGTGGGCTTTGGCAGCAATGAAGAACACCTCGTCGTCGGCCTCGATCACGGTATCGCCCTGGGGCAGGATCGGGCGGTCGCGGCGGAAAATGGCCGCCACGCGGGTGTCGACGTTGGGCATGTGCTCGCGGATCTGGCGCAGTTGCTGACCGACCAGCGGACCGCCGTAGTAGGCCTTGACCGCAACCAGCTGGGCCTTGCCTTCGGCAAAGTCGATCACCTGCAGCGCACCCGGGTGCTCGATCAGGCGCTTGATGTAATGGGTCACCACCTGCTCGGGGCTGATCAGCACGTCCACCGGAATGGCGTCGTTGTCGAACAGCCCGGCGCGGGTCAGGTAGGCCGACTCACGCACGCGCGCGATCTTGGTTGGGGTGTGGAACAGGGTGTAGGCAACCTGGCAGGCGACCATGTTGGTCTCGTCACTGTTGGTCACCGCTACCAGCATGTCGGCGTCGTCGGCGCCGGCCTGGCGCAATACAGTCGGGAACGAGGCGCGACCCTGGACGGTACGGATGTCCAGGCGGTCGCCGAGGTCGCGCAGGCGGTCGCCATCGGTGTCGACCACGGTGATGTCGTTGGCTTCGCTGGCCAGGTGCTCGGCCAGCGTACCGCCGACCTGCCCTGCGCCGAGGATGATGATCTTCATCCACTCTTCCCTTCTGTGGTTATCCGCGCGCGGCGGCGATTTTGATCAGCTTGGCATAGTAGAAGCCATCGTGTCCGCCTTCCTGGGCCAGCAACTGGCGGCCATGGGGCTGACGCAGGCCGGCCTGGGTCGCCAGGTCCAGCTCACGGGCACCCGGGGTGCGCGCGAGGAAGGCCGCGATGACTTCGGTGTTTTCCGTTGGCAGCGTCGAGCAGGTGGCATACAGGAGGATGCCGCCGACTTCGAGGGTTGGCCACAGAGCGTCGAGCAACTCTCCCTGCAGGCTGGCCAGGGCCGGAATGTCTTCCGCCTGGCGAGTCATCTTGATGTCCGGATGCCGGCGAATCACGCCGGTCGCCGAGCACGGTGCGTCCAGCAGGATGCGCTGGAAACCCTTGCCGTCCCACCAACTGGCGGTGTCGCGGGCATCGCAGGCGATCAGTTGGGCATCCAGGCCAAGACGGTCGAGGTTTTCGCGCACGCGGGTCAGGCGCTTGGCCTCGAGGTCGATGGCGACCACGGCGTCGAGACCGGCCTGGGCTTCGAGCAGGTGGCAGGTCTTGCCGCCTGGGGCACAGCAGGCATCGAGCACGCGCTGGCCGGGGGCGAGGTCAAGCAGGTCGGCAGCCAGTTGTGCGGCTTCGTCCTGCACGCTGATCCAGCCTTGATCAAAGCCGGGCAGGCTGCGCACATCGCAGGCTTGCGCCAGCACAATGGCGTCGATGCTGTACTGGCACGGGTCCGCTTCGGTACCGGCTTCGCGTAGCAGTGCCAGGTAGGCGTCACGGCTGTGATGACGGCGATTGACCCGCAGGATCATCGGCGGGTGGGCATTGTTGGCGGCGCAGATGGCTTCCCATTGTTCTGGCCAGAACGCCTTGAGCGACTTCTGCAACCAGCGCGGGTGGGCGGTACGCACCACCGGATCACGCTCAAGTTCGGCGAGGATCTCACTGCTCTCGCGCTGGGCACGGCGCAGTACGGCATTGAGCAACGCCTTGGCCCAAGGCTTTTTCAGCTTGTCGGCACAGCCTACGGTTTCACCCAGGGCCGCATGGGCCGGGATGCGGGTGTACAGCAGCTGATAAAGACCGACCAGCAACAGCGCCTCGACATCGGCGTCGGCCTTCTTGAACGGCTTTTGCAGCAGGCGCTCGGCCAGGGCCGACAGCCGTGGCTGCCAGCGTGCGGTGCCAAATGCCAGGTCCTGAGTGAGGCCACGGTCACGTAGCTCGACCTTGTCCAGTTGCGCGGGCAACGAACTGTTCAGCGAGGCCTTGCCGCTGAGTACTGCCGCCAGGGCACGGGCGGCCGCCAGACGAGGATTCATTGTCCCAGCACCATACCGACGGCGAATTTCTCGCGACGGCTATTGAACAGGTCACTGAAATTCAGCGCCTTGCCACCGGGCAGTTGCAGGCGGGTCAGGCACAGGGCCTGCTCACCGCAGGCGACGACCAGGCCGTCTTTGCTGGCACCGAGGATTTCACCGGGTTCGCCGCTGCCTGTGGATAAGTTGGCGGCCAGCACCTTTACGGCTTCGCCATTGAGGGTGCTGTGGCAGATTGGCCAGGGATTGAAGGCGCGAATCAGGCGCTCAAGCTCGACAGCCGGTCGGCTCCAGTCGATGCGTGCCTCGTCCTTGTTCAGCTTGTGTGCATAAGTGGCCAGGCTGTCGTCCTGGACCTCACCTTGCAGCGTACCGTCAGCCAGGCCTGCCACCGCTTGCAGTACGGCCGGAGGGCCCATTTCGGCGAGACGGTCGTGCAGGCTGCCACCGGTATCGCTGGTGCTGATCGGGGTGCTGACCTTGAGCAGCATCGGGCCGGTATCGAGCCCGGCCTCCATGCGCATCACGGTTACACCGCTTTCGCTGTCACCGGCCTCGACCGCACGCTGGATCGGTGCGGCACCGCGCCAGCGCGGCAGCAGCGAGGCGTGGCTGTTGATGCAACCCAGGGGCGGGATGTCCAGCACCGCTTGCGGCAGGATCAGGCCATAGGCGACCACCACCATCAGGTCGGGCTTGAGGGCGGCGAGCTCCGCTTGAGCCTCGGCATTGCGCAGGGTTGGCGGCTGCAGGACCTGGATGCCGTTATCCACAGCCAGCTGTTTCACGGCACTGGGCATCAGTTTCTGCCCACGCCCGGCCGGCCGGTCCGGTTGGGTGTATACGGCAACCACCTCATAGGGGCTGTCGATCAGGGCCTTGAGGTGTTCGGCGGCAAACTCTGGGGTGCCTGCGAAGACAATGCGCATGGAGTTCTCGCTTAAAAAGAAAAAGGCTTGCCGGAGCAAGCCTTCTGAAAGAAGGGATCAAGCTTGCTGGCGGTGCTGCTTTTCCAGCTTTTTCTTGATCCGGTCGCGTTTGAGCGTCGACAGGTAGTCGACGAACAACTTGCCGTTGAGGTGATCACATTCGTGCTGGATGCACACGGCCAACAAGCCTTCGGCGATTTCTTCGAAGGGCTTGCCGTCACGGTCCAGCGCCTTGATCCTGACCCGTACCGGGCGATCGACGTTTTCGTAGAAACCGGGCACCGACAGGCAGCCTTCCTGGTACTGATCCATTTCGTCGGTCAGCATCTCGAGCTCAGGGTTGATGAACACCCGTGGCTCGCTGCGATCTTCGCTCAGGTCCATGACCACGACGCGCTTGTGCACGTTGATCTGGGTCGCGGCCAGGCCGATGCCAGGGGCTTCGTACATGGTTTCAAACATGTCGTCGACCAACTGGCGGATGCTGTCGTCGACTTCCGTCACCGGTTTGGCGATGGTGCGAAGGCGCGGGTCCGGGAATTCGAGAATGTTCAGAATGGCCATAAGCGTATGAGCTGCACTGTGCGATGAATTTCAAACATGAATACACATAATAAAGGGAATCGGCGCATTCGGCACCTGGCAAAGGTCAGCTAAGGTTTCAGGCAGCGTTTCCCACCCTGCTTCGGCACACCAGGATGGCCGCCATTGGCAGAAATCCATCAACCGGTTGTCAAAGTATTATCAACAGAGTTATCCACAGCTTGTTCTCGCGGTGGCCAGCTCGCCCGATCAAGGATGATCGTCATGCCACAGTTTGCCTCGCAAGCGTGTTCGCCGGCCGAACTTGAGGCGCGATTGCGCCTGCACCGTCTGCCGGCGCTAGGTCCACAACGTTTTCATGCACTGCTCCAAGCCTTCGGCAGTGCCTCGGCAGCGCTCAGCGCGCCAGCCAGTGCCTGGCGTTCGCTAAAGCTCCCCTTGGAGAGTGCCGAAGCCCGGCGCAGCCATGAAGTGCGTGATGGGGCTGCGGCTGCATTGGCCTGGCTAGAGCGCCGCGACCGTCATGTGTTGATGTGGGACGAGCCCGCCTACCCTGCCTTGCTGGCGGAAGTGGACAGCGCGCCACCCCTGTTGTTTGTGGCCGGCAACCCCGCCCTGCTGGAAAAACCGCAACTGGCAATTGTCGGCAGCCGCCGCGCCTCACGCCCGGCGCTGGACACGGCGGCGGCCTTTTCCCGTCACCTGGCTCAGGCCGGGTTTGTCATAACCAGCGGTCTGGCCCTGGGCGTCGACGGTGCGGCTCACCAGGGCGCAATGGACGTCGGCGGGCAAACCGTCGGGGTGTTGGGTACCGGGCTGCAGAAATTTTATCCACAACGGCATCGGGCGCTGGCGGCGGCGATGATCGAGCAAGGCAGCGCCGTCGTTTCCGAGTTTCCGCTCGATGCCGGGCCGGTGGCGGGCAACTTTCCCCGACGCAACCGCATCATCAGTGGCCTGTCGCTGGGCGTGCTGGTGGTCGAGGCGAGCCTGGCCAGCGGTTCGTTGATTACTGCGCGGCTGGCCGCTGAACAGGGGCGTGAGGTGTATGCCATCCCGGGCTCGATCCACCACCCGGGGGCCAAGGGCTGTCATCAGCTGATTCGCGATGGCGCATTGCTGGTGGAAAACGTCGAGCAGATTGTCGAGACGCTGCAAGGGTGGCAGCGCCTGCCACCACTCCAGGACGTTGAAGCGGCTGGCAGTCGACACCTGCTTGAAGCGTTGCTGCTGGCTGCCCCGCTCAGCAGCGAAGCGCTGGCTAGCAGCAGCGGTTGGCCGCTGCCCAAGGTACTGGCGGCGTTGACCGAACTGGAAGTGACGGGACGCGTGTGTAATGAAGCTGGGCGTTGGTTTGCCCGGCCGGGCTAAGTACACTGCTCATCAGCCTTTATGCGGAGAGATAGCAATGGTGAGCAGTTGGCGTGTGCAACAAGCCGCGCGTGAAATTCGGGCCGGTGCGGTGATTGCCTATCCAACCGAGGCCGTCTGGGGGCTGGGCTGTGATCCCTGGAACGAGGAAGCGGTGGATCGCCTGCTGGCGATAAAGTCGCGCTCGGTCGACAAAGGGTTGATCCTGATTGCCGACAATATCCGCCAGTTCGACTTCCTGTTTGAAGATTTCCCCGAGGTCTGGCTGGACCGCATGGGCAGTACCTGGCCGGGCCCCAATACCTGGCTGGTGCCGCACCAGAACCTGTTGCCGGAATGGATCACCGGACAGCACGACACGGTTGCCCTGCGTGTCAGTGATCATCCGGTGGTGCGTGAGCTGTGTTCGCTGGTTGGCCCGCTGGTTTCGACTTCGGCCAACCCGCAGGGGCGCCCTGCGGCGAAGTCGCGTTTGCGCGTGGAGCAGTACTTCCGTGGGCAGCTTGACCTGGTGCTGGGCGGCGCGTTGGGCGGTCGGCGCAACCCCAGTGTGATTCGTGATCTGGCCACCGGGGAAGTTGTCCGGGCGGGTTGACGCTGCCTCGCCCGCCCGCTGGCTCCTACAGGTTTTTATGGCAACAGCACGGTAGACCCCACGGTCCGCCGCGCTGACAGCTCGGCTTGCGCCTTGGCCGCTTCGCTCAGTGGGTAACGCTGCTGGATATCCACCACCAGCTTGCCGCTGGCGATCATCGCAAACAGGTCATCTGCCATTGCCTGGGTGTTCTCGGCGGTATTGGCGTAGCTGGCCAGGGTAGGTCGGGTGACGTACAGCGAGCCCTTCTGCGCCAGAATCCCCAGGTTGACCCCACTGACGGCACCCGATGCATTGCCGAAGCTGACCAGCAGGCCGCGCGGTGCCAGGCAGTCCAGCGATGTCAGCCAGGTGTCCTGACCAACACCGTCATACACCACCGGGCATTTCTTGCCGTCGGTCAGCTCCAGTACCCGCTGCGCAACGTCTTCACGGCTGTAATCGATGGTGGCCCAGGCACCCAGTGCTTTGGCGCGTTCGGCTTTTTCTGCCGAGCTCACGGTGCCGATCAGTTTGGCGCCCAGGGCCTTGGCCCATTGGCAGGCCAGCGAGCCGACGCCGCCGGCAGCGGCGTGGAACAGAACAATGTCGCCCGCTTGTACGGCGTAGGTCTGTTTGAACAGGTACTGTACGGTCAGGCCTTTGAGCATGACGGCGGCAGCCTGTTCGAAGCTGATGGTGTCGGGGAGTTTGACCAGATTGGCTTCAGGTAACACGTGCACTTCGCTGTAGGCGCCGAGCGGGCCGCTGCCATAGGCCACACGGTCACCGACCTTGAACCGCGTGACCTGCTCGCCGACCGCTTCAACCACGCCGGCGCCTTCGGTCCCCAAGCCTGACGGCAGCGCCGGGGGTGAATACAGGCCGCTACGGAAGTAGGTGTCGATGAAGTTCAGACCAATGGCCTGATTGCGTACGCGGACCTGCTGCGGGCCTGGCTCGGCGGGTTCGAAATCGACCAGCTGCAGGACCTCCGGGCCCCCATGCTGGCTGAACTGGATACGCTTGGCCATCTGCACTCTCCCTTCAGGCTCGAAAACCCTTATCGGACGCTTTTGCTTGATCGCCGTCAACTGCGACCGGCCTGCAGCCGGTGGTATGCTACGCGCCGAATTTGCTCAAGCCCGCTTCCAGGTGACCTGATGACTAGCCGCACCGAGGCCGTGAAAGCCTACCTGCTCGACCTGCAAGACCGTATTTGTGCCGCCCTCGAAGCTGAAGACGGTGGTGCCCGCTTTGTCGAAGATGCCTGGACGCGTGAGGCTGGCGGCGGTGGACGGACCCGGGTGATCGGAAATGGCAATGTCGTCGAAAAAGGCGGCGTGAACTTCTCTCACGTGTTCGGCAGCGGCCTGCCACCGTCGGCCAGTGCCCATCGGCCGGAACTGGCCGGGCGTGGTTTTGAAGCCCTGGGCGTATCGCTGGTGATCCACCCGCACAACCCGCATGTGCCAACCTCGCATGCCAATGTGCGGTTCTTCATTGCCGAGAAAGAAGGCGAGGAAGCGGTCTGGTGGTTCGGCGGTGGTTTCGACCTGACGCCCTACTATGGCAACGAAGAAGACTGCCTGCACTGGCATCAGGTCGCCGAGCGCGCCTGTGCGCCGTTCGGGGCTGACGTCTACCCGCGCTACAAGGCCTGGTGCGACCGCTACTTCCACCTCAAGCACCGTGGCGAGCCTCGCGGCATCGGCGGCCTGTTCTTCGATGACCTCAACGAGTGGGACTTCGATACCTGCTTTGCCTTCATTCGTGCCATTGGCGACGCTTACATCGAGGCTTACCTGCCCATCGTCCAGCGCCGCAAGGCCATCGCCTACACCGCCGAGCAGCGCGAATTCCAGGAATTCCGTCGCGGCCGCTATGTCGAGTTCAACCTGGTCTACGACCGTGGCACCCTGTTCGGCCTGCAGTCGGGCGGTCGGACCGAATCGATCCTCATGTCGCTGCCACCGCAAGTGCGTTGGGGGTACGATTGGAAGGCCGCCCCTGGCAGTGAAGAAGCCCGCCTGACCGAGTACTTCCTGCAGGACCGCGACTGGCTTGGCGAGGCCAAAGCCGCTCACTGATGCCTTGTGGATAACTTCCGGCCCGCTTGATTTTGACTCAGGAACCGCGTGAATGGACCAGTACGTTGTATTTGGCAACCCGATCGGCCACAGCAAGTCACCGTTGATTCACCGGCTGTTTGCCGACCAGACCGGCCAACAGCTGGAATACAGCACTTTGCTGGCGCCACTGGACGATTTCAGCATGTGCGCCCAGGGCTTTTTCAAGCAGGGCCTGGGGGCCAACGTCACGGTGCCCTTCAAGGAAGAAGCCTATCGCCTGGTCGATAGCCTGACACCTCGCGCCCGGCGGGCGGGTGCGGTCAATACCTTGAGCAAGCTGGCGGATGGCACCCTGCAGGGTGATAACACCGACGGCGCCGGGCTGGTGCGTGACCTGACAGTCAATGCCGGTGTGCAGCTGGAAGGCAAACGCATCCTCTTGCTCGGGGCTGGCGGGGCCGTGCGCGGCGTGCTGGAGCCATTGCTGGCACACAAGCCGGCATCCCTGGTCATCGCCAACCGCACGGTTGAGAAGGCCGAGCAACTGGCTCGCGAATTCGCCGACCTCGGCCCGGTGGCAGCCAGCGGCTTCAACTGGCTGCAAGAGCCGGTGGACCTGATCATCAATGCCACCTCCGCCAGCCTTGCCGGCGAGCTGCCGCCGATCTCGGCAGACTTGATCGCGCCGGGTAAAACCGTGTGCTACGACATGATGTATGGCAAAGAGCCGACGCCCTTTTGCCGTTGGGCCACAGAACACAAGGCTGCCAAGGTCCTGGATGGGCTGGGTATGCTTGCCGAGCAGGCTGCCGAGGCCTTCTTCATCTGGCGTGGTGTGCGACCGGACACCGCTCCGGTTCTGGACGAGCTGCGCCGTCAATTGGCGCGGGCCTAAGCGCTTCCCGGCGCTAGCCTCACTCGTCGAAGCGGATCGGGCAGTGCGCTGCCCCTTCCAGCTTGTATAACTCCTCGATCACCTGCGGGCGTGCGCGATGCAACGTCAGGCTGCCGCCTGCCCGGGCAAGTCGACGGGCTTCGCGGTGAAGCATGTCGACGCCGGAATAGTCGATGAAGTTGATCTGCCGGGCATCGATCACCACATCGGGACCCTGGCAACGTTGCAGGCGCACCTGCAGGTAATGGCTGGCACCAAAGAAAATCGAGCCGCCCACGCGCAGCACGTCGGCATTGCCCTCGCGCGTTTGCTGCACCCGTGGGCGCGAGGTGCGCTTGAGGTAGAAAAACAGCGAGGCCAGGACCCCGGCATAGATCGCCGTTTGCAGCTCCAGCAGTAAGGTGGCCGTCGCGGTCAGGGCCATGACCAGGAACTCGGCACGGCTGACCCGGAACAGCGCACGTATTGCCCGCAGGTCAACCAACCCCCAACAGATCAACAGGATGCTGCCAGCCATGGCCGGGATGGGGATATGCGCGATCAGCCGCGCGCCGGCCACTGCGAACAGCGCCACCCAGAGCGCCGAGAACACTCCGGCCAAGGGCGAGCGCGCACCGGCTTCGTAACTGAGCCCCGATCGGGTAAAGGAGCCTGAAGACAGGTAACCGGAAAACCAGCTGCCAACCATGTTCGACAGGCCCTGGCCGCGGATTTCCTGGTTGGCGTCGATCAGTTGTTCCGAACGTGACGACAGCGACCGGGCAATCGACAGGCTGGTGACCAGCCCCAGCATGCCAACCGCCACGGCACTGGGCAGCAGGCGCAGGATCAGTTCGGCATCCAGCAGCGGCAACGGGCTCAGGGGTGGCAACTGACCAACGAAGCCGGGTACCAGCTGCACATGCGCGAACATGCCGGGCAGCAACCAGACCAGCAGGCTGGCAATGCTCAGGGTTATCAACAGGCCGGGCCAGCGCGGCCTTAGCAGCTTAAGGGCGATCCCGAGTATCAGGGTACCCAGCCCTACTCCAACTGAGGGCCAATCTACTTCGCCTGCATGCTCCAGGAGGCTTCCCAGGGTTTTCAATGCGGTAGCCTGGCTGGGCAGGTCCATCCCCATCAGGTTTGGCAATTGCCCCAGGGCAATGACCACGGCGGCACCGAGGGTGAAACCCAGCACCACGGCGTGCGAAACGAAGTTGACCAGCGCACCGAAACGCAACATCCCCAGTAACCACTGAAACACCCCGGCGAGGAATGTCAGCAGCAGAATCAGGGTGATGTAGTCGTCGCTACCACTAACTGCCAGGGGGCTGACGCTGGCATAGAGGACGATGGAAATCGCCGCGGTCGGCCCGCAGATCAGGTGCCAGGAAGATCCCCACAGGCAGGCAATCAGCACCGGGACGATGGCGGCGTAAAGCCCGTATTCGGCGGGCAGGCCAGCGATCAAGGCGTAGGCGATCGATTGCGGCAAGGCCAGAATGGCGCCGCTCAGGCCCACCAGCAGATCACGGCGGACGCTGCCACGGGTCTGCAGGGGCAGCCAGCGTAGAAAAGGCAGCAGACGGTAGCGGTCAAGCCGGAGCATGGACAGTCTCTATCGCAAGCAGAAGAGCTGCTCAGGGTGCGATGTCTGGCGTGCCGGTGCAAGTCGAAGCGCTGTTTCCCTTACGTGAAACCACATCAGCAGACGAAGTTCACATGCTCGCCAACGTGGAGTTTGAGCTCAAGGCAATCGGTCATGCCGGCGGCTACCCGGGCCAGGCGTTGCAGCGGTTCGGCAAGACCGGGTTCGAGCGTGCCGCGGGTGTGGTGGAAATGTTCAATACCCAGGTCGGCAACCTGCTGCGGCATGTTTACCAGGGTCCACTGCAGCGGGCTGCGTTGCAGCGTATCGACAATCTGCTCGGCGCAAGCACGTTGCTGCTCGCTATGCCCTTCGCTATTGTCGAGTACGCTGAAATCGCCCACCAGTAACAGCCGGCGTATAGTTGTGTGCGACATTCCGGCTATCAGTGCCTGGCTCATGCGCCACTGTGCGGCGAAATCGTCGGGTGCCAGCGCAGTCAGCAGGCAGACCACCGCCGAACCGCCAGCCACGCTTTGTTCGGCTTGCGCCGCGGTGTTCAGGCCGCCGATCTTGAAGTGCAGGCCCGGGCGTGGTGCCAAGGTGTTGAGGTCGTCGACCACGGAGATCACTTCATGCTGGCGCTTGAGCAGTTCTGCCATCAGGGCGCTGCCCAGGCTGCTCAAACCGCCGATCAGGATCAGTTTGAACACTGGGGTTTCGGCATTTTTCACCAGATCACTCCCTTTGATGCGGGTGATCATTTGACCCCGGGGCTGGCTTGGGGTTCTTGTGACTCAGGAGTATTCGTGCAGAGGATCAAGGGCTATCACGCCCACGTTTACTATGATGCCAACACTATGGAACAGGCTCGGCAGCTCTGTGAAGAGGCTGCCACGCTGTTTGGCGTGACGATGGGGCGGATGCACCAGAATCCGGTCGGGCCGCATCCGGACTGGAGCTGCCAGTTGGCGTTCGGGCCGGAGCTGGTGGGGGTGGTGTTGCCCTGGCTGGCGCTGTATCGCCACGGGCTGGTGGTGTTCCTGCATCCGCTGACCGGAGACGAGTTGGCGGATCATCGCGATCATGCGATCTGGATGGGGGCGATCCGGCCGCTGGATCTGTCGATCTTCGAGCCCTCTTGAGCGAGCTTCGCGGGCAAGCCTCGCTCCTACGGTGGGGTGATCCGTAGGAGCTGGGCTAAAAAATCAGGCCTTGCGCGCGGTCCGCACACCCTGGGCCAGCGCCGAGCACAGCTCCAGCACATCGCCAACCGCCTGGTCAGCCGATTTGGCCTGGGCAATCTTGTCGACCAGTGCCGAACCGACCACCACGCCATCCGACAGCCTGGCAATGGCCGCTGCCTGCTCGGGGGTACGGATACCGAAGCCGACGCTGATCGGCAGGTCGGTATGCCGGCGCAGGCGCTCGATGGCGTTGCTGACCTGTTCGGAAGTGGCCGAACCGGCACCGGTGACGCCCGCCACCGAGACGTAGTAGACGAAGCCGGAGCTGCGTTCCAGTACCCGTGGCAGACGCACGTCGTCGGTGGTCGGCGTGGTCAGGCGGATGAAGTCGATACCGGCTGCCTGGGCCGGAGTAGCCAGCTCGGCGTCATGCTCAGGTGGCAGGTCGACAATGATCAGGCCATCGACACCGGCTGCCTTGGCCTGGGCAACGAAAGCTTCGACGCCAAAGCGGTGAATCGGGTTGTAGTAGCCCATCAGCACGATCGGAGTCGTCTGGTTGTCTACACGGAACTCGCGCACCATCTGCAGGGTTTTCGCCAGAGTCTGGCCGGCCTCCAGGGCGCGCAGGGTAGCGAGCTGGATGGACACGCCGTCAGCCATCGGGTCGGTGAACGGCATGCCCAGTTCGATGACGTCGGCGCCCGCAGCCGGCAGGCCTTTGAGAATTGCCAGCGAGGCATCGTAGCCAGGGTCGCCGGCAGTGATGAAGGTAACCAGTGCCGAGCGGCCTTCGGCCTTCAGTTCGGAGAAGCGTTGTTCAATACGGCTCATGCCTGTTTCTCCTGGGCGGCCATATGGCTCATCACGGTTTGCATGTCTTTGTCACCACGCCCGGACAGGCACACCACCATCAGGTGATCCTTCGGCAGGGTCGGGGCGCGTTTGATCGCTTCGGCCAGGGCATGGGAGGTTTCCAGGGCCGGAATGATGCCTTCCAGGCGGCAGGTGGTGTGGAACGCAGCCAGGGCTTCTTCGTCGTTGATGCTGACGTACTCGACGCGTTTCACCTCGTGCAACCAGGCGTGCTCAGGGCCGATGCCCGGGTAGTCGAGGCCGGCGGAAATCGAGTGGGCGTCGGTGATCTGGCCGTCAGCGTCCTGCAGCAGGTAGGTGCGGTTGCCATGCAGTACGCCCGGGATACCGCCGGTGAGGCTGGCGGCATGCTTGTCGGTTTCGACACCGTGGCCACCGGCTTCGACGCCGATGATCTGCACACTGCTGTCATCAAGGAAGTCGTGGAACAGGCCCATGGCGTTGGAGCCGCCGCCGACGCAGGCGATCAGGCTGTCGGGCAGGCGCCCTTCCTTTTCCTGCAACTGGGCGCGGGTTTCCTTGCCGATGATCGACTGGAAGTCGCGGACCATCGCCGGGTACGGGTGCGGGCCGGCCACGGTACCGATCAGGTAGAAGGTGTCATCGACGTTGGTCACCCAGTCGCGCAGGGCTTCGTTCATGGCGTCTTTGAGGGTGCCGGTACCGGAGGTCACCGGGACGATCTCGGCGCCCAGCAGCTTCATGCGGAACACGTTGGCCTGTTGGCGCTCGATGTCGGTGGCGCCCATGTAGATGACGCAAGGCAGGCCAAAACGGGCAGCAACCGTGGCCGTGGCAACACCGTGCATACCGGCACCGGTTTCGGCGATCAGGCGCTTTTTACCCATGCGCTTGGCCAATAACACCTGGCCGATGCAGTTGTTAACTTTGTGCGCGCCGGTGTGGTTGAGTTCTTCACGTTTGAAGAAAATCTTCGCACCGCCGCAGTGTTCGGTCAGACGCTCGGCGAAGTACAGCGGATTGGGGCGACCGATGTAGTCGCGCTGAAAGTACGCCAGTTGCTCGAGGAACTCTGGGTCGGCTTTGGCTGCTTCGTATTCGCGGGCAAGGTCGAGCACCAGGGGCATCAGGGTTTCAGCCACGTAACGGCCGCCGAATGCGCCAAACAGGCCATTGGCATCAGGGCCGGCGCGGAAGTTGGTCTGGGTCATGGGTCGCTCCAGGGCGTAATGAAATCTGGGAATGGCTTTACTCTACCCACGACAGGCCCGGCTGAAAACCGATAAGATTGCTGCAACATGTCAGGAAATCTCACACGTCATGCGCCAGGACCTGCCTCCCCTCAATGCCCTGCGGGCGTTCGAAGCCACTGCCAGGCTCAACAGCGTCAGCCAGGCCGCCGAGCAACTGCATGTGACCCATGGCGCCGTTAGCCGCCAGTTGAAAGTGCTGGAGGAATTTCTCGGGGTCAGCCTGTTCGTCAAGGACGGGCGCGGCATTAAACTCACAGATGCCGGTGTACGCCTGCGCGATGCCAGTGCCGACGCTTTTGATCGCTTGCGCAGCGTGTGCGCCGAGTTGAGTCAAAGCGGTGACGACGCGCCGTTCGTCCTCGGTTGCTCTGGCAGTTTGCTGGCGCGCTGGTTCATTCCCCGCCTGGGCAGGCTCAAGGCAGACCTGCCGGAACTGCGCCTGCACCTGTCGGCCGGTGAGGGTGACCTGGACCCGCGTCGTCCCGGGCTGGATGCATTGCTGGTGTTTGCCGAGCCGCCATGGCCGGCGGACATGCAGGTGCATGTGTTGGCGCAGGAACGTATCGGCCCGGTGCTGAGCCCGCATTTTCCCGGCTTCGCCCGCCTGTGCCAGGCACCGGCGTCGGCCTTGCTCGAAGAAGCCCTGCTGCAGACCACATCACGCCCTCAGGCCTGGCCCAACTGGGCTGTGCAACAGCACATCGATCCCGAGGCACTGCGCTACGGCCAGGATTTCGAGCACCTGTATTACTTGCTCGAAGCCGCCGTTGCCGGTCTGGGGGTGGCCATCGCCCCGCAACCGCTGGTCGCCGACGACCTGCGCGCCGGGCGTCTGGCGGCGCCGTGGGGATTTTGTGAAACCGAGGCGGTGCTGGCGTTGTGGGTGCCCCGACGCGCCGCAGATGGGCGCGCCGAGCAGTTGGCCGGATGGCTACGCGCCGAGCTGGCGCGCCAGGCCGATTAGCGGCGGCTGCACATCAGGTACGCCGCCAGCAGGCCCAGGGCGCCGACAGCCACCCCCGCCGTCGTCCACGGGTGCTCCTGGGCGTAATCGCGCGTGGCCAGCCCGGTCTCGCGGGTTTTGCTTTTCACCTCCGCATAGGCGTCGCCCAGCAGGCTGCGGGAGTGGCGTAACGCGCTTTCGGCGTTGCTCTTGAGTGTTTTCAAGGTTTTGCGCGACTCGTCCGAGGCGTCGTCCTTGAGGGTTTCCAATGTTTTCAGAAGGTTTTCGATCTCCGCTTCCATACTTTGCAGCGACGCCTGACGCAGCGAGTGGTTGGTCATGGTGACTCTCCTCCTTCGAGGTGTGATTGAGTTGTTATGGTTCCGACTTCAGCCAGGCGAGAAAGTGCAGTGCGAAGTGTTCGGGTGGCGGGCGCGCAGGTAAATCAGGCTGGCGCTGCTAGGCTGAAAGTTCATATCTGCGCAGGAGACAGGTCATGTCCGATCATCACACCTACAAGAAAATCGAGCTGGTTGGCTCATCGCCCACCAGCATCGAAGAGGCCATCAACAATGCCCTGGCCGAAGCGGGCAAAAGCATCAAGCACCTCGAATGGTTCGAAGTGCTCGAAACCCGCGGGCACATCAAGGACAACAAGGCGGCGCATTTTCAGGTAACCCTCAAGGTCGGGTTCCGTATCGCCAACAGCTGAAAGCATTGCGCTGGCATGTCCGGGTCAATTGAGTTACACAGTTCTGAGGCGCCTGGACCGGCTCCGGCGCCACCCTCCACTTTGATCTGAACAAGGAAAGCGATCGATGAAGAAGTTGGTAGTTGCACTGGGTTTGATGATGCTGGCCGGCACTGCGCTGGCCGCGGGCAAACCCTGTGAAGAATTGAAGGGCGAAATAGCAGCCAAGCTCGATGCCAAGGGCGTCAGCGGCTATTCGCTGGAGATCGTCGACAAGGGCGCGGCGGCAGGCGGCAAGGTCGTAGGTACCTGCGAAGGTGGCACCAAGGAAATCGTCTACAAGCGCTAATCACGGCATCCGCACCAGCGATGCAATGACTTCATTGCCGGTCCTGCCGGCTCCCACAGATCGATGCAGTTGCACTCCATGTGGGAGCCAGCATGGCTGGCGATGAGGCTTATCAGTTGCCGCGCATCACCTGCGACAGCAGCTCGTAGGAGCGGATCCGGTCCGCATGTTCGTACAGGTCACAGGTGAAGATCAGCTCGTCGGCTTGTGTCTGCTCGAGCAGAACCTCGAGTTTGGCGCGAATCTTCTCCGGGCCGCCGACCATCGCCAGCCCCAGGAAGTTACCTACTGCCTCGCGCTCGTGAGGCAGCCACAAACCATCCATGCTTTCTACCGGTGGACGCTGCATCAGGCTCTGGCCGCGCATCAGAGCAAGGATGCGCTGGTACACCGAGGTCGCCAGGTAGTCGGCCTTTTCGTCGCTGTCGGCAGCCACCAGCGGTACACCGAGCATGACGTAGGGCTTGTCGAGCACCGCGGAGGGTTGGAAGTGGTTGCGATAGACCCGAATGGCCTCGTGCATGTAGCGCGGGGCGAAATGTGAGGCAAAGGCGTACGGCAGGCCGCGCATACCGGCCAGCTGGGCACTGAACAGGCTTGAGCCGAGCAACCAGATCGGTACCTCGGTGCCGTAGCCGGGCACGGCGATGACTTTCTGATCCGGGGTGCGCGGCCCGAGGTAACGCACCAGTTCCTCGACGTCGTCGGGAAAATCATCGGCGCTGCCTGAGCGCTCGCGGCGCAGGGCCCGCGCGGTCATCTGGTCGGAACCCGGCGCGCGTCCCAGGCCAAGGTCGATACGGCCGGGATACAGGCTGGCGAGGGTGCCGAACTGTTCGGCAATGACCAACGGCGCGTGGTTGGGCAGCATGACCCCGCCCGCCCCTACCCGGATTGTCGAGGTGCCGCCGGCCAGGTAGCTGAGCAACACAGAGGTCGCCGAACTGGCAATGCCGTCCATGTTGTGGTGTTCAGCGACCCAGAAGCGGTTGAAGCCGAACTTCTCTACGTGCTGTGCCAGGTCCAGGGAGTTGCGCAGGGATTGTGCCGGGCCGCTGTCTTCGCGAACCGGTACCAGGTCGAGGGTGGAGAATTTGATATCCGCAAGTCGCTTCATGGGCTGATGAGCCTCCAGGGCAGTCGTTCGCCCGGCATAAGACCGGAACCTTGTGATCGTTGTATGGGCACATCCTGAGGATTCAATGCCTGGGGTGCAATCAAGCTGAACTTGCCCGGGCAGCTGGCCTCTGAATTTTAGGCTGCGCAAACCTGCGCCCTGTAGGTACTCGGGAGGCACTATGAAAAAGACAGCATCGGCAATCTGGCAAGGTGGCCTGAAGGACGGCAAGGGGCTGATATCCACCGAAAGTGGGGCGCTCAAGGACAATCCGTACGGATTCAACACCCGTTTCGAGGGCCAACCTGGCACCAACCCGGAAGAACTGATTGGCGCCGCCCACGCAGGGTGCTTTTCCATGGCCCTGTCGATGATGCTGGGTGAGGCAGGTTTCACTGCCGAGCGCATCGACACCACGGCTGAAGTCACCCTGGAAAAACAGGCTGATGGTTTCGCTATTACCGCCGTTCACCTGATTCTCAACGCCAAGGTGCCCGGCGCCAGCGAAGCGCAGTTCCTGGAGGTGGCGAACAAGGCCAAGGCAGGTTGCCCGGTATCAAAAGTGCTCAACGCGACCATCAGCCTGGACGCCACGCTGGCGGGTTGAAGTAGAACTGCGACGCGCTTCTTGTGGTCAAATGGGAGTCGGCAAACTCTCTGCCGCCACAAGGAGCTGTCTCATGACCCGTGTTGCAATCGCTGTGCTGGCATCGATGCTGGCCACCGCTGCCCTGGCTGCGCCCAAGCCCTGCGAAGCGCTCAAGGCCGAGATCGAAGCGAAGATCCAGGCCAACAATGTGAGTTCCTACACCCTGGAAATCGTGCGCAACGACGAAGTCCACGACCAGAACATGGTGGTGGGCAGCTGTGAGGGTGGCACCAAGAAAATCATCTACCAGAAGAATGACCGCTAGGCCTCAAGGTATGCAGAAGATGTCGTTCTTTTCTTCTGCCAGCAGCTTGCGCTGGGCGTCATAAAGGTAGGCACTGGGCTGCATGGCCGGTGCCCGTGCTTCCAGGCGATAGCGCTTGCCGGCTTCGAAGTGGTCGTAGTTCACCTTCAGGTAACAGGTTCGCTCCACGGGGTTGAGCGACAAACGACCACCGTACACTTCGAAGTCGAAGCGCACGGTCAGCTCGTGGCTACCGGGCGTGACCTGGAAAAAACGTCCGTCCTTGAGGCGTTCGCCATCGAGTCGGTCGGCCATGACCAGCTTGCCTGGGGTCATGGTGTACAAGTCGATCCATGCCTGTTTGCTGTCGACTGGGGGCAATGGGCTAGCGCAAGCCCCCAGGGCACTGAGGGCGATCAGCATCATTGGCTGGCGCATGGCACACTCCAGATTGCAAACTACAAAGCACAAGCATAGCGCCATTCACGCTATCAGGTACGTTGGCAGCCCGCCGGTAGCCCTTTGCTGACCAGGTTTCGCTGTTCGTCGTAGAGCTTGGCCCAAGGCCGGAAACCGATACTTCCGGCTTCGATCTGATAGCGTTGCCCAGCACTGAAATCCTTGAATTTCACATTCAGCTGGCAATCGCGCCATAGCGGTTCGCTGCTTGGGCCGATGTTGCTTGGCGTTACTAGAAACTGATAACGCACGGTCAATTCGTGGCTGCCGGGCTGGACTTCGAAATAGCGCTTGTCTGCCCAGTCGCGATCATCCACCTGCAGGGCATGCAGGGATTCGTCCGGATTGGGCGCAAGGTCAATCCAGGCCTGGTTGGGATCGGCAGGGGGCAAGACGGCGCAGCCGGTCAACAGCACCATACCGCCAAGGACGAGCAGTGTACGCATGGTAAAACTCCAGCTGGGCAGGATAGTCTTGAAGCGGATGAGCACTTGAGCGAGACGACGGGACGGATGCTTCGACTATTTCTTTTATTGCGCTCAAGTCTTGGGGCACTCGACCATTTTTTTTGCTACTTGGTTCCCCTGTTGCTACTCGGGCTGCTGAACGGTTGTTCCAGCCTCGATTACTACGGGCAACTGGCCAGCGGGCAACTGCAACTGTTGCAGGCGCGAAAACCGGTGGCTGAAGTGGTAGCCGACCCCGCGACCCCGGCAAAACTGCGTCAGCACCTGTTGCAGGCCGAGCAGGCCAGGAGTTTCGCCAGTGCGCAGCTTCGATTGCCGGATAACCGCAGTTACCGGGTGTATGCCGACATAGGCCGGCCGTTCGTGGTGTGGAATGTGTTCGCCACGCCGGAGTTTTCTCTCGAGCCGCACACCCACTGCTTCCCGATTGCCGGTTGTGTCGCCTACCGCGGCTACTACAGCCAGGGTGCGGCGCGAGGTGCCGCAGCGCTGCAGAAACAGCAGGGGCTGGACGTGTATGTCGGCGGCGTGGAGGCCTATTCGACCCTGGGCTGGTTCGATGACCCGATCCTCAGCTCCATGCTTGGTTGGGGCGACGAGCGCCTGGCGACGGTGATCTTTCATGAGCTGGCGCACCAGCGTGTGTATGTGCGCGACGACACCGCGTTCAACGAATCCTTTGCCACCTTCGTGGAGCAGGAAGGCACCCGCCAGTGGCGGGCGTCGCGTGGCCTGCCGGCGCAATCCGAGCATGACGGACAGCAACGCGACCAGTTCGTCGCGCTGGTGCTGGCCAGCCGGGAACGGCTCAAGGCGCTGTATGCATCACCGCTGACCGCGCCCGCCAAACGCGCCGGCAAGCAGGCTGAGTTTGAACGGCTACGCCGTGACTACCGGGCGCTGCGTGACAGCCAGTGGCAGGGTAAGGGGCGGTATGACGGCTGGATCAATGCGCCGATGAACAATGCCAAGCTGCTGCCTTTTGGTTTGTACGACCAGTGGGTACCGGCGTTTGCGCAGCTTTTTGTTCAGGCCGGCAGGGACTGGGAAGTGTTTTATCGGCGGGTTGAGGCGCTGGGCAAGTTGCCGCATGAGCAGCGTCGGCAGGCGTTGAAAGATCTCGATCCAGATTCCCGACCACTGTAGGAGCGAGCGGGCGGGGCTCCGATTTGCCCGCGAACCGGACGCTGCGGTGTACCTGCTACACCGCGTCATCGTTGTTCGCGGGCAAGCCTCGCTCCTACAGGGGGCATGGCCATCAAGCGCGCAGAAATGCCTGATGCAGTTCATGCAGCGTGGCGAAGTGGTAAGCAGGCTGCTCGGCGGTCAGCTCTTCATGACTACCAAAGCCATAGCCCACCGCCACGGCCTCCAGGCCATTGCTGCGGGCACCGATCAGGTCGTGTTTGCGGTCGCCGATCATCAGCGTCTGCGCAGGGTCCAGCTGTTCTTCGGCCAGCAGGTGTGCGATCAGCTCGACCTTGTTGGTACGGGTGCCGTCGAGTTCGCTGCCGTAGATCACCTTGAAGTGATGATCGAATTCGAAGTGCCGGGCAATCTCGCGGGCGAATTCCCAGGGTTTTGACGTGGCGATGTACAGCGTCCTGCCCTGCCCGTTCAAGGCTTCAAGCAACGGCTGGACACCGTCGAACACCAGGTTCTCGTACAAGCCGGTGACCTTGAAGCGTTCACGGTAGAAGTTGACGGCCTGCCAGGCCTTGGCCTCGTCGAAGCTGTAGAACTGCATGAATGCCTGCAGCAGCGGCGGGCCGATGAAGTGCTCAAGGCGCGCCAGGTCCGGCTCGTCGATACCGAGCTTGGCCAGGGCGTACTGGATCGAACGGGTGATGCCCAGGCGCGGGTCGGTGAGGGTGCCGTCGAGGTCGAAAAGGATGTTTTGCTGGTGCATGGTGGTCTCGCTAGTGGCTGTCGGCAGGCTCATTCAGGCAGGTGGTAGCCTTCGGCCAGATGCTGATCCTTGAGTTTCACGTAGTTGCTGGCGCTGTAGGGGAAGAAGGCGCGTTCCTTCTCGGTCAGGGCGCGGGCCTGCTTGACCGGACTGCCGACATACAGAAAGCCGCTTTGCAGGCGCTTGCCCGGCGGCACCAGGCTGCCGGCACCGATGATCACCTCGTCTTCGACCACCGCACCGTCCATGATGGTGCTGCCCATACCGACCAGAATCCGGTTACCCAGGGTACAGCCGTGCAGCATCACTTTGTGACCGATGGTCACTTCGTCGCCGATCAGCAACGGAAAACCGTCAGGGTTGAAGGGCCCGGCGTGGGTAATGTGCAACACGCTGCCGTCCTGCACACTGGTGCGCGCACCGATACGGATACGGTGCATGTCGCCGCGTATCACGGTCAATGGCCATACCGAGCTGTCTGCGCCGATCTCGACATCCCCCAGCACCACCGCACTGCGGTCCACGAAGGCGCGTTCGCCCAGGCGGGGGGAATGGTTCTGGAAGCTACGGATGGCCATGATAGGGACTCTCTTTAGTGTTGATAGGGCTGCGGTCGGCGTCGATTGTAATTAAGATGGTCGCGTGTTTCTTCTGCCAAGGTGTTTAACCGTGAGTGCGAACAACCCGCTACTGCAGCCTTATGACTTGCCGCCCTTCTCGGCAATCCGCGCCGAGCATGTGCAGCCGGCGATTGAACAGATCCTGGCCGACAACCGTACCGCCATTGCCAACATTCTCAAGTCCCAGAGCCAGCAGCCAAGCTGGGCCGGCCTGGTGCTGGCCATGGACGAACTCAATGACCGCCTGGGCGCTGCCTGGAGCCCGGTCAGCCACCTCAATGCCGTGTGCAACAGCGCCGAACTGCGCGAAGCCTATGAAGGCTGCCTGCCAGCATTGAGTGCCTATGCCACCGAACTGGGGCAGAACCGCGAGCTGTTCAAGGCGTATGAGGCGCTGATTGCCAGCCCTGAGGCCGCCGGCTTCGATGTCGCCCAGAAGACTATTCTGGAACACGCCCTGCGTGACTTCCGCCTGTCGGGTATCGACCTGCCGGCGGATAAACAAAAGCGTTATGCCGAAGTGCAGAGCAAGCTCAGCGAACTGGGCAGCCGTTTCTCCAACCAACTGCTCGACGCCACCCAGGCCTGGACCAAGCACGTGGCCGATGAAGCCGCGCTGGCCGGCCTGACCGACTCGGCCAAGGCACAGATGGCCGCCGCCGCCCAAGCAAAAGGCCTGGATGGCTGGTTGATTAGCCTGGAATTCCCCAGCTACTACGCGGTAATGACCTACGCCGAAGACCGCGCCCTGCGTGAAGAGCTGTACGCGGCTTACTGCACCCGTGCCTCCGACCAAGGGCCAAATGCCGGTCAGTTCGACAACGGCCCGGTAATGCGCGAAATCCTCGACCTGCGTCAAGAACTGGCCGAGCTGCTGGGCTATGCCAACTACGCCGAGCTGAGCCTGGCGACCAAAATGGCCGAGTCCAGTGACCAGGTGCTGAGCTTCCTGCGTGACCTGGCCAGGCGCAGCAAGCCGTTTGCCGCCCAGGACCTGGTCCAGCTCAAGGCGTATGCCGCCGAGCAAGGCTGCCCGGACCTGCAAAGCTGGGACAGCGGCTTCTACGGGGAGAAACTGCGTGAGCAGCGTTACAGCGTTTCCCAGGAAACCCTGCGTGCCTACTTCCCGATCGACAAGGTGCTGTCCGGCCTGTTTGCCATTGTTCAGCGCCTGTACGGTATCGAAATTGCCGAACTCAAGGGCTTTGACACCTGGCATCCGGACGTTCGCCTGTTCGAAATCAAAGAGCACGGCCAGCACGTCGGGCGGTTCTTCTTCGACCTGTATGCCCGCGCCAACAAGCGGGGCGGTGCCTGGATGGACGGCGCGCGCGATCGTCGCCGTACCGAAGCAGGCGAGCTGCAAAGCCCGGTGGCCAACCTGGTGTGCAACTTCACCCCGGCATCACCGGGCAAGCCTGCGCTGCTGACCCACGATGAAGTCACTACGCTGTTCCACGAGTTCGGTCACGGTCTGCACCACCTGCTGACGCGTATCGATCACGCCGGTGTGTCCGGGATCAATGGCGTCGCCTGGGATGCCGTGGAGCTGCCGAGCCAGTTCATGGAAAACTGGTGCTGGGAGCCTGAAGGCCTGGCGCTGATTTCCGCGCACTACGAAAGCGGCGACGCCCTGCCGCAGGACCTGCTGGAAAAAATGCTGGCGGCGAAAAACTTCCAGTCCGGCCTGATGATGGTCCGCCAGCTGGAATTCTCGCTGTTCGACTTCGAACTGCATGCCAGCCATGGCGACGGCCGCAGTGTGCTTGAGGTACTTGAAGGCGTGCGTGACGAGGTCTCGGTCATGCGTCCACCGGCGTACAACCGCTTCCCCAACAGCTTTGCGCATATCTTTGCCGGCGGTTACGCCGCGGGTTACTACAGCTACAAGTGGGCTGAAGTGCTATCTGCCGATGCGTTCTCGCGCTTCGAGGAAGAAGGTGTGCTCAACGCGCAGACCGGTCGCGCCTTCCGTGAAGCCATCCTGGCTCGCGGTGGTTCCCAGGAGCCGATGCTGCTGTTCGTCGACTTCCGTGGCCGTGAGCCGTCAATCGATGCACTCTTGCGTCACAGTGGCCTGAGTGAGGAAGTGGCGGCATGAGCGATGCGCCCGTGATCAAGACGAAAAAACGCTTTATCGCCGGGGCTGTCTGCCCGGCGTGCAGCGAGCCGGACAAATTGATGATGTGGAGCGAAGACAGCGTTCCGCACCGTGAATGCGTGGCATGCGGGTTCTCCGACACCCTCAACGAGCAGGGTTTGTCGGTGCCCAAGGAGCTGGGTACCCGGGTCAACAAGGTCGAAGTGAAAGCGGCCGAGGCCAAGGTGCAGACGGTACAGTTCTTCCCCAACCCCAAGCTGAAGAAGCCGGCTGAGTAAGCGCGATCGGTGGTACTGGAACCAGTAACGCACCTCGGGTACTGTATATAAAAACAGTATCCGGGGTGTCGTTCAATGTTCCCTCCACAAGGGCCGCAACGCGGGCGTGGCACCACCAGCAACCCTCACAATCGTTTCGCCCCACGCCAGTCGGTCGCCGAGGATGACGGCTGGTACCAGGAAGTACCGCTGACCCAGGGTACCGAGGTGCGCATTGAAACGGCCAAGAGCATCATCACCCGCAACAGCTCTCCCGACCTGCCCTTCGACCGCTCGATCAATCCCTACCGTGGCTGTGAACATGGCTGCATTTACTGCTATGCGCGCCCCAGCCATGCCTATTGGGATTTGTCCCCGGGGCTGGATTTTGAAACCAAGCTGATCGCCAAGACCAACGCTGCCACTGTGCTTGAGCAGCAACTGAGCAAGCCCGGCTATGTCTGTGCGCCGATCAACCTGGGTTCAAACACCGACCCGTATCAACCCATTGAGCGTGAACAACAACTGACCCGGCGTTTGCTGGAGGTACTGCTGCGCTACCGGCACCCGGTCACCATCGTCACCAAAGGCTCGCTGGTTCTGCGCGACCTCGACCTGCTCACCGAGCTGGCGCACCAGCGTCTGGTCAGCGTGATGATCAGCCTGACGACGCTGGACGACGAACTCAAACGCACCCTGGAGCCTCGCGCAGCGGCGCCCAAGGCCCGCTTGCGGGCCATTCGCGTGCTCAGTGAAGCCGGCATTCCCGTTGGAGTGCTGTGCTCACCGATGATCCCGATGATCAACGACAGCGAGCTGGAGCGCTTGCTGGAAGCCGCCAAGGACGCCGGCGCGCGCAGTGCCGCCTACATGATGTTGCGCCTGCCGCTGGAGGTCGCGCCGTTGTTCGAGCAGTGGCTGCAGGATCATTACCCGCAGCGGGCCGAGCACGTCCTGAGCCTGATCCGCCAGAGCCGCGGCGGCGAGTTGTACGACAGCCGATTCGGTGCACGCATGCGCGGTGAGGGGATATTTGCCGATCTGCTGGCACAGCGTTTCAGCAAGGCGATTCGCCGTTTGGGTTTGAATCAGCGTGAAGGCTATGCCCTTGATTGCAGTGCCTTTTGCCCGCCCGGCAGGCAGATGTCGTTGCTCTGATCTGGATAGTGGGTATTGGCCATTGATGTTTTTTTGATATCGTTTCTGCCACTCTTTGCAGGCTTGTAATGCCCGTTCTAGAGCCTCTGCATTCAGTTTGAGTTAAGTTTCGCCGGGTAGCGTAGGAATTCAGCCAGCAACTGATGTGATTGTTGGTGCGCACGTGTCATCCAAATGACATACGCCGTTTGAATCATCAACCCGGTAAAATGGATTTAACCCAAACCGTCAAAGAGGATGAATCATGCCCGTCAAGGACCCATCCAAGGTTGTTCCAGACGTACCTGCCGAGAGCGCCGATGCTGCGCTCAAGCATATTGTCGACGGCTTTCTGCGCTTTCATCACGATGTCTTCCCAGAACAGCAAGAGCTGTTCAAGAAGCTCGCCACCGCGCAAAAGCCCCGTGCGATGTTCATCACCTGCGCCGACTCACGCATCGTCCCCGAGTTGATCACCCAGAGCTCCCCTGGCGACCTGTTCGTTACCCGTAACGTAGGTAACGTCGTTCCTCCCTACGGACAGATGAACGGTGGCGTATCCACCGCCATCGAATACGCCGTGCTGGCGCTGGGCGTACACCACATCATCATTTGCGGTCACTCCGATTGCGGAGCCATGCGCGCGGTACTCAACCCGCAGTCGCTGGAGAAGATGCCGACGGTCAAAGCCTGGTTGCGCCATGCCGAAGTGGCCCGCACCGTGGTTGAAGACAACTGCTCGTGCGGCACTGAGCATGAAAGCATGCAGGTGCTGACCAAAGAAAACGTCATCGCCCAGTTGCACCACCTGCGCACGCACCCTTCGGTGGCCTCGCGTCTGGCTGCCGGTCAGTTGTACATCCATGGCTGGATCTATGACATCGAGTCCAGCCAGATCGAAGCGTACGACGCAGAAAGCGATCGTTTCCTGCCCCTGGCTGCGGGTCAGCCAATCCCCTGCGCTACGCCGAGAGGACGCTACTAAGCGTCCCTGACACCCCCCGCAACAAGCTGATTGACGGCTGCACCTGACCGGTGCGGCCTGGTCATCGGCTGCCTTGAATTTCCCTGACTGCCTGCCGGCTTGCTGGCGGTTTGCACCTGCGCGCACGTCAGGGGTGTGCCTTTGGCCCCAGGAATGGCCTTGAACGTGAAAGAAGGAGTAACACGGTGAACAAAACACAGATCAAAGCGGCATTGCCGCGTGAATTACTGGCTTCGGTGGTGGTGTTTCTGGTTGCCCTGCCGCTGTGCATGGGGATCGCCATTGCTTCCGGCATGCCGCCGGCCAAGGGCCTGATTACCGGAATCATTGGCGGCATCGTGGTCGGCTGGCTGGCCGGTTCGCCGCTTCAGGTCAGTGGGCCGGCCGCAGGCCTGGCAGTACTGGTGTTCGAGCTGGTGCGCCAGCATGGCGTGGCGATGCTGGGACCGATTCTGCTGCTGGCCGGTTTGCTGCAACTGCTGGCCGGGCGCTTGCGCCTGGGCTGCTGGTTTCGGGTCACGGCACCGGCCGTGGTCTACGGCATGCTGGCCGGTATCGGCGTGCTGATCGTGCTGTCGCAAGTCCATGTGATGTTCGACAGTGCACCGCAACCTTCAGGCCTGGCCAACCTGCTGGGTTTTCCCGCCACGGTCAGTCAGGCATTGCCGCTGGAAGCCCGGGGTAATGGCTGGAAGGCTGCTGCATTGGGCCTTGGCACGATTGCGGTGATGTGGGGGTGGGAACGCTTTCGGCCGCAGTCACTGCGTTTTGTACCAGGGGCCTTGCTCGGCGTGGCGTCGATGACCGCCATCAGTCTCTGGCTGGCGCTGCCGGTAAACCGCGTTCAGGTGCCTGCTGACCTGAGTGAGGCAGTCGACTGGCTGAACCCGGTCGACCTGCTCAATCTTGCCAACCCGGACCTGCTGGTTGCGGCCTTCGCCCTGGCCTTCATCGCCAGTGCCGAAACGTTGTTGTCGGCAGCTGCCGTTGACCGTATGCACAACGGCCAGCGCTCGGACTTCGACCGCGAACTGTCCGCTCAAGGGTTGGGCAATATGCTTTGCGGTGTACTCGGTGCGTTGCCGATGACGGGGGTGATCGTACGCAGCTCGGCCAATGTTCAGGCAGGCGCCCGGACGCGTTTGTCAGCCGTCCTGCATGGCTGCTGGCTACTGGCGTTTGTGGTCGCACTCAGTGCGGTGCTGCAACAGATTCCGGTTGCCAGTCTGGCAGGTGTACTGGTGTATACCGGCATCAAGCTGGTCGACTTCAAAGCCTTTCGTGGCCTGGGCCGCTATGGCCGGATGCCGATGTTCACCTATGCCGCGACGGCCCTGGCGATCATCTTCACCGACTTGTTGACCGGTGTGCTGCTTGGCTTTGCCTTGACCTTGCTCAAGCTGGCGCTCAAGGCGGCGCGCTTGAAGATCAGTGTTGCCAGCCTGGAGGCCCCGGGACACATGGAACTGCGGTTGAGCGGCGCGGCAACCTTTCTCAAGGTACCGGCGCTGGCGCAGGTGCTCGAAGGCATTGCGCCCGGCACCACGCTGCATGTGCCGCTGGCCAACCTCAGCTACATCGACCATTCCTGCCTGGAGCTGCTGGAAGATTGGGGGCGCGCCAATGCCGGCAACGGCTCACGCCTGGTGATTGAACAGCGCAGGCTCAAGCGCCGGGTCGAAGGCCGGGCGCGCACAACGGTCGGGTTGGGCGCCTGATTCTGACCCGGTGAGCGTGCTTCAAGCCGGCTGATCCAGCTCCAGTCCAACCCCCAACTGCCGCGACAGGCAAGGCCAGCGTTTCCACGCGGCGCCGGTGTCCGGGCTGCTGAGTTTGTCGCGGTATTGCTCCACCGATTCCAGGGCAAAGCTCTCTTCATTGAGCATTTCGTCCACTGAGTGGTGAACCACTTCATCCAGCTGGTTGGCGAATTCTTCGCCGATCAGCTGGTGGGCGATCAGGTTGGCCACGGTGGTGTCCAGCGGGATCAGCGGCTGCTGAAAATGCTTGATGTACAGATCGTTTACTTCTTCCACCAGGCGGTGAGCCAGGTAGGCTTCGTCCAGCAGGCAATCAAGGCCGACATGGCCATTCATGATTTGCGGTGGCTGCAGAAAATACTCTTCGGCGATTTTCAGCACCGGCTTGATCTGCGATTCGATACCGGCTTCGCGGGCCACTTCATTGGCGGCCTCAAGGAGTTCCGGAACCTGCTCGATGTAGGCAGTGACGAAGCGTACCAATGCACCCTTGGCATCGTTTTCAGGAAGCTGGATCGACGGGTGCAGGTGTGGCAATTGAGTGTCGAGCTGCTGTTTCAGTTGGCCGGTTTCGGTCTCATGTTGATGGGCACGGGTAATCTGCTCGCGCAAAGCGGCGATGTTCATGACAACTCCAGGGTAAAGGCGTGACAAACGGAAGACATAAGGTAGCTCGGTTCTGCAGATGTTTAAGACGCATTTTGCATAACCGAAAGCCATTTAATGCTCGGCAATTATATCAATGTGCCATCATTGTGCCCCAGCCCGCGTGGTTCGCGGCCTGAGACGCAAACGATCAACTTGAGCAAGTTGAATTTTCCTGTCGCGTTGCGTGGTCGAGGTCGCTGTCTATACTCCGGTTGAAAGTGATGTGCTGATGAGGCCCGACTGCAGTTCGCAGGGGGGTGGTTGTCGAAGTTAGCAGTCTTGGCCGCCGTACCCTTAGCCGTAGGTCCATGCCTCCGGGATAACAAGAACGATAAGGGGAACCCGCAATGATGCGACATCCACGCGTATGGATGGGCCTTCTGTTGTGGTCGATAATCGGACAGGCCAATGCGGCCTGGACGGTGAACATGGCGCCAGGGGCGACGGAAGTCAGCAACGCCGTATTCGATCTGCACATGACCATTTTCTGGATCTGCGTGATCATCGGCGTGGTGGTCTTTGGCGCAATGTTCTGGTCGATGATCATCCACCGTCGTTCCACAGGGCAGCAGCCTGCACATTTTCATGAGCACACCTGGGTCGAGATCATGTGGACGGTGGTACCGTTCCTGATCCTGGTTGCCATGGCCATTCCGGCGACCAAAACCCTGATCGATATCTACGATGCCAGCGAATCGGACATCGATATCCAGGTCACCGGCTACCAGTGGAAGTGGCACTACAAATACCTGGGCCAGGACGTCGAGTTCTTCAGCAACCTGGCCACCCCTGCCGACCAGATTCACAACAAAGCCCCCAAAGACGAACATTACCTGCTCGAAGTCGATCAGCCGCTGGTGCTGCCCGTCGGCGCCAAGGTGCGCTTTCTGGTGACTGCCGCCGACGTCATCCACTCCTGGTGGGTGCCGGCGTTCGCGGTCAAGCGTGACGCCATCCCCGGTTTCGTCAACGAGGCCTGGACCCGGGTCGAGAAGCCCGGCATCTATCGCGGTCAATGCACTGAACTGTGCGGCAAGGACCACGGCTTCATGCCAGTGGTGGTCGAGGTCAAGTCCAAGGCCGACTACGACACCTGGCTCGCCGAACGCAAGGCCGAGGCCGCCAAACTCAAGGAGCTGACCAGCAAGGAATGGACCCTGCAGGAGTTGGTCGAGCGCGGTGACAAGGTCTACCACACCACCTGCGTGGCCTGTCACCAGGCCGAAGGCCAGGGCCTGCCGCCGATGTTCCCGGCGCTCAAGGGCTCGAAAGTCGCCACCGGTCCCAAGGAAGATCACCTGAGCCTTGTCTTCCACGGCAAACCGGGCACGGCCATGGCCGCGTTTGGCAAGCAGCTGTCGGAAGTGGATATCGCTGCCGTGGTGACCTACGAGCGCAACGCCTGGGGCAACAACAAGGGTGACATGGTCACACCCAAGGACGTGTTGGCGATCAAACAGGCAGAAAGCAAATGAGCCGGCCTGAAGGCTTTTCCCGCACCAGCCACCGGATTGCAGGAGACAGGACATGAGCGCAGTGATCGACGACCACAGCCAGGGTCATGAGCACGCCCACGGACCGGCCAAGGGCCTGATGCGCTGGGTGCTGACCACCAACCACAAAGACATCGGCACCATGTACCTGTGGTTCAGTTTCATCGCCTTCCTGTTGGGTGGCTCCTTCGCCATGGTCATCCGCGCCGAGCTGTTCCAGCCTGGCCTGCAGATCGTCCAGCCGGAATTTTTCAACCAGATGACCACCATGCATGGCCTGGTGATGGTCTTCGGTGCGGTGATGCCAGCCTTCGTCGGCCTGGCCAACTGGATGATCCCGTTGATGATCGGTGCGCCGGACATGGCCCTGCCGCGGATGAACAACTTCAGCTTCTGGCTGCTGCCAGCGGCCTTCTTGCTGTTGGTTTCGACCCTGTTCATGCCCGGTGGCGGACCGAACTTCGGCTGGACCTTCTACGCCCCGCTCTCCACCACCTACGCACCGGCAAGCGTGACCTTCTTCATTTTTGCCATTCACCTGATGGGCATCAGCTCGATCATGGGCGCGATCAACGTTATCGCCACCATCCTCAACTTGCGTGCCCCGGGCATGACCCTGATGAAAATGCCGCTGTTCGTCTGGACCTGGCTGATCACTGCGTTTCTTTTGATCGCGGTGATGCCGGTGCTGGCGGGGGTGGTGACCATGATGCTGATGGATATCCACTTCGGCACCAGCTTCTTCAGTGCCGCCGGTGGCGGTGATCCGGTGTTGTTCCAGCATGTGTTCTGGTTCTTCGGCCACCCCGAGGTGTACATCATGATCCTGCCGGCGTTCGGCGCGGTCAGCTCGATCATCCCGGCGTTTTCGCGCAAGCCGCTGTTCGGTTACACCTCGATGGTCTATGCCACCGGGGCGATTGCGTTCCTGTCCTTTATTGTCTGGGCCCACCACATGTTCGTGGTCGGCATTCCGGTGGTCGGCGAGCTGTTCTTCATGTACGCCACCATGCTCATTGCCGTGCCCACCGGGGTGAAGGTATTCAACTGGGTCAGCACCATGTGGGAAGGCTCGCTGACCTTCGAAACGCCGATGCTGTTCGCCATTGCCTTCGTCATCCTGTTCACCATCGGCGGTTTCTCTGGGTTGATGCTGGCCATTGCCCCGGCGGATTTCCAGTACCACGACACTTACTTCGTGGTGGCTCACTTCCATTACGTGCTGGTGCCCGGGGCGATCTTCGGCATCTTTGCCTCGGCCTACTACTGGCTGCCGAAATGGACCGGGCACATGTATGACGAAACCCTGGGCAAGCTGCATTTCTGGCTTTCTTTCATTGGCATGAACATGGCGTTTTTCCCGATGCATTTTGTCGGCCTGGCCGGGATGCCGCGGCGGATTCCAGACTACAACCTGCAGTTCGCCGACTTCAACATGGTCTCGTCGATCGGTGCATTCACCTTCGGTGCCACGCAGATTTTCTTCCTGTTCATTGTCATCAAGTGCATTCGTGGCGGTAAACCTGCACCGGCCAAACCCTGGGACGGCGCCGAGGGTCTGGAGTGGTCAGTGCCGTCTCCAGCCCCCTATCACACGTTCCAGACCCCACCGGAAGTGAAGTGAACGGCACAGGCCCAAGGAGGCTGCCATGAGTGAAGGGACATCGCTTAAGCGCCTGGTTGCGCGGCTGTTGCTGCTGACCGTGGTGATGTTCGCCTTTGGGTTTGCCCTGGTGCCGATCTATGACGTGATGTGCAAGGCCTTCGGAATCAACGGCAAGACGGGCGGGCAATACGAAGGGACGCAGGTCAGCGACCCGAACAGAAGCGTGAAGGTGCAGTTCATGTCGACCAATGCCAGCGATATGGTCTGGGACTTCTATTCAACCGCCGACCAGATCGACGTCAATCCCGGGGCGGTCAACCAGATGATCTTTGTTGCCCGCAATCCGACCGACAAGCCCATGAGTGCCCAGGCAATCCCCAGCATTACCCCGGCCGAGGCCGCCGCGTATTTTCACAAGACCGAATGCTTCTGCTTTACCCAGCAGGTATTGCAGCCGGGGGAACGCATCGAGATGCCGGTGCGCTTCATCGTCGACCGTGACCTGCCCAGCGATGTGAAACACCTGACACTGGCTTACACGCTGTTTGATATCACCGCTCGCCATCCGCCGGTTGCACAGGTGGCGGGCCCGGCCGCACAGGGCGCCCGATAAGGAGAACGCACCATGGCTTCGCATCAGCACTATTACGTACCGGCGCAAAGCAAGTGGCCGATCATTGCCACTATCGGCATGTTCATCACCGTGTTTGGCCTGGGCACCTGGTTCAACGACCTCAAGGCCGGGCATCCGGAGTCGCATGGGCCGTGGATTTTTTTCTTCGGCATGCTGTGCCTGGTGTACATGTTCTTCGGCTGGTTTGGCGCGGTGATCAAGGAGAGCCGAGCCGGACTGTACAGCCCGCAACTGGATCGCTCGTTTCGCTGGGGCATGTCCTGGTTCATCTTTTCCGAGGTGATGTTCTTCATCGCCTTTTTCGGTGCGCTGTTCTATGTGCGCAACCTGGCCGGGCCCTGGCTGGGTGGGGAAGGCGCGAAAGGCGTGGCGCACATGCTCTGGCCGAATTTCGAGTTTTCCTGGCCGCTGCTCAATACGCCGGATCCGAAACTTTTCCCGCCTCCGAGGGAGGTCATTGATCCGTGGCACCTGCCGCTGATCAACACCATCTTGCTGGTCAGTTCCAGTGTCACCGTGACCATCGCCCACCACGCATTGCGCAAGGATCACCGCGGTGCGCTGAAATTCTGGCTGGCGCTGACCATTCTCCTGGGCATCAGCTTCCTGATTCTGCAAGCCTACGAGTACCACGAGGCCTACACCGAGCTGGGCCTGACCTTGGGCTCGGGCATCTATGGCGCGACCTTCTTCATGCTCACGGGTTTTCACGGCGCCCACGTGACCATGGGCACCCTGATCCTGATCGTGATGCTGGTGCGGATCATGCGCGGGCACTTCAACGCTGACAAACACTTTGGTTTCGAGGCTGCCAGTTGGTATTGGCACTTTGTCGATGTGGTCTGGGTGGGACTGTTTATCTTCGTTTATGTGCTGTAGCGCTGTTCAGAAAGGCGCGTGGGAGACCAACTGGCCGCTGTAGAAGCCCCAGGTAATCAGCGCAAGGGTCAGTGCAGCGAGGCTGACCCGCACGGTGAGCGCTTTGAGCAGACGCGTGGAGTGCCCATCGTCCTTGACCAGAAAGAACAGGCCACTGAACAGACTGGCAATGGTTGCCAGCAGCATCAGGACAATCGCAGCTTTAAGCATGGCGAAACTCCGGGGGGATGCATCGATGAGTTCAAGTATAGCGACTGACCCTGTGGTGATCAGGTGAAGCACTTTCGCCCCGGCTGGGTGCCCACCCTGGTCGTGCTGATGCTGTTGCCCGGGCTGATTGCACTGGGCTGCTGGCAGCTTGGGCGCGCCCAGGAAAAGCGCGTGCTGCTGGCCAGTTATGCCGAACGGCAGGCCGGGGAGCAAGTGCGCGCTGGCGAACTGCCCGCGATGGACGATCCCGCCTTTCGCCGGGTACAGCTGTTTGGCCATTTCGATGCCGAGCACAGCCTGTTGCTGGATAACCGCGTGCGCAATGGCCAGGTGGGCGTCGAGCTGCTGCAACCCTTTCTCGACCAGGCTAGCGGGCTCTGGGTGCTGGTCAATCGCGGCTGGCTGCCCTGGCCGGATCGACGAAATCCGGTGCAGTTCTCCACTCCCGACCAGGCGTTGAGCCTGGATGCCTGGGTCTATGTTGCTCCCGGGGCAACGTTCCAGCTGCATGCCGATCCCGAAGGCGGCAGCTGGCCGCATCTGTTGACCGCCGTTGATGCCAGTCACCTGTGGCCACAGCTGGCCCGTGAAGGCTTTGCTCATGAATTGCGCCTCGAAGCGGGCCCGGCCAGCTATCGCCTGGACTGGCCGGTGGTCGCCATGGGGCCGGAAAAACACCTTGGCTACGCCGTGCAATGGTTTGCCCTGGCGCTGGCGTTGGTCCTGCTTTACCTCTACTTCGGCTGGCATAAAAACAAGGAGAAACAGCATGGGAGTCGTCACGAGTCCTCTCAACATGTCTGAAGGCAAGGTGCCGCCAGGGCGGGCGCGGGGGCGCCTGCAACTGATCCTGATCCTGCTGGTGGTCATCGGGCCGATGATGCTGGCGACCGGCATGTACAAGTTTCAGTTCTGGGTACCGGACAGCCGCAATTACCACGGCGAAATGATTGGCGACGGCCAGAGCCGCGCCGACCTAGGGGTGAGCGCCGATGAACAGCGCTGGCAGTTGCTGGTCAGTGCGCCCAGGGAGTGCGGGCTGGACTGCCAGCAACTGGTGTACCTGGCCCGGCAGATCCAGATCGGCCTGGGCCGCGATGCCAGTCGCGCCAGCCATGCCCTGGCGACGGCGCAGCCGCTCAGTGGCGACTTTCAAGCCCGGCTTGAGCGTGAATACCCGCAGCTGCAGCGCTATGCGCTGGACCTGGACAAGTACGGCGCCGCGAGCAACGGCAAAGCGGATGCGCAGCTGTGGATCGTCGACCCGCATGGCAACCTGGTGCTGCGCTACGACGCCCGGGTCAAAGGCAAGGATTTGCTCAATGACCTCCGTCATCTGTTGAAACTGTCCAACATCGGGTAGGACATCATCATGGCCAGACCTGGATTTCGCCTTGCCGTGTTTGCCACCGCGCTGGCACTGGTGGTGGTGCTGCTCGGTGCCTATACCCGCCTCACTCATGCCGGACTGGGCTGTCCGGACTGGCCGGGGTGTTACGGGTTCATCAGCGTGCCCAAGACCGAAGCCCAGCTGGCGCATGCCGAGCGGCACTTTCCCGACACCCCGGTGGAGGCGCACAAGGGTCGTAACGAAATGGTGCATCGCTACTTCGCCGGTACCCTGGCGCTGGTGATCACCCTGCTTGCCTGGCAAGCCTGGCGCCGCCATGGCCGGAACGGACAGCCCTATCGCCTGCCGGTGTTGCTGTTGGGGGTGGTGTTCGCCCAGGCAGCCTTCGGCATGTGGACCGTTACCCTCAAGCTGTGGCCGCAGGTGGTCACCGCCCACTTGTTGGGCGGCTTCACGACCTTGAGCCTGTTGTTTTTGCTCAGCCTGCGCTTGTCACGGGCATTTGCGCCGTTGCCCAAGTTGCCGCTGAGCGTACGGCGCGTGGCGGCCCTGGGCTTGCTGGTGGTCATCGGCCAGATCGCCCTGGGCGGCTGGGTCAGCGCCAACTATGCGGCGGTTGCCTGCATCGACCTGCCTACCTGCCACGGCCAGTGGTGGCCTCAGGCGGATTTCGCCAATGGCTTTCACCTCACCCAGCACATCGGCCCCAACTACCTCGGGGGCCAACTGGACAGCGATGCGCGCACGGCCATTCACATCAGTCACCGGCTGGGAGCGCTGATGGTGACCGGCGTGCTGTTGCTGTTGAGCTGGAAGCTGCATCGCCATGGGCTTGGCCGGCTGGCCCGGCTGGTGCTACTGGCCCTGGCGGTTCAGGTTGGGCTGGGCATCAGCAATGTGCTGTTCCACCTGCCGCTGCCCGTTGCGGTGGCACACAACGCCGGGGGCGCCATGCTGTTGTTGTGCATGGTCCTGGTCAATTACCGCATTCGCCTGGTGGCCAAGGCGAAAGTGCGCCGAGTCAGCCAGGGTTGGCGCCTGACACCGCTGAGCAGTGGCGGTGTCGTCCATTATCTGGGAGATAACTCATGGCGACGCTTTTAAGCGGACGCAAACTGCAGGCGGGTTGGGCTGACTACCTGGAGCTGACAAAGCCCAAGGTCGTGGTGTTGATGCTGATCACCTCGCTGGTCGGCATGTTTCTCGCGACCCGTGCCGGCGTGCCCTGGACGATTTTGCTGTTCGGCAACCTGGGCATTGCCTGCTGTGCGGGTGGCGCTGCAGTCGTCAACCATGTGGTCGACCGGCGAATCGATGCGCTGATGGCCCGTACCCACAAGCGCCCACTGGCAGAGGGCCGGGTGGCGCCAGCCGCTGCCCTGACCTTCGCCCTGCTGTTGTGCCTGCTGGGCATGGCTTTGCTGCTGGTCTTCACCAACGCCCTCACCGCCTGGCTGACGCTGGCCTCGTTGCTCGGGTATGCGGTGATCTACACCGGTTTTCTCAAGCGCGCGACACCGCAGAACATCGTCATTGGCGGGTTGGCTGGCGCGGCCCCACCGTTGCTGGGATGGGTGGCGGTCAGTGGTCACATCAGTGCCGAGCCCTTGTTGCTGGTGCTGATCATCTTTGCCTGGACCCCACCGCATTTCTGGGCGCTGGCCATCCACCGCAAGGAAGAGTACGCCAAGGCTGATATCCCGATGCTGCCGGTGACCCACGGCGAGACCTACACCAAGCTGCACATCCTGCTTTACACCCTGGTGCTGCTGGCCGTCAGCCTGCTGCCTTACGCCATTCACATGAGCGGGCCGCTGTACCTGGTGTGTGCCGTGCTACTGGGCGCACGCTTCCTGCAATGGGCCTGGGTGTTGTACCGTGGCAGCCGGCCGCACGCGGCGATCAAGACCTTCAAGTACTCTATCGGGTACCTGTTTTTGCTGTTCATCGCGCTGCTTGTAGACCACTACTTATTGTTGAACCTATGACTCGAACCCAGAAAACCGTCTTCATTCTCGTTGCCCTGGTCGCCGTGATCCTTGGGCTTACCGTCAACAAGGTGCTCAGCGGCCGTAGCCAGGGCAACCCGACTGAACTGATCGATGCGGGCATTATCCTGCTGCCGCAAAGCCGCACGGTACCGGGCCTGGAAATGACCGATGAGAACGGTCAGCCGGTGCAGATGGATGAGCTCAAGGGCAAATGGTCGCTGCTGTTCTTCGGCTACACCTTCTGCCCGGACATTTGCCCGACGACGCTTGCGCAGTTGCGTCAGGTGAAGAGCGAGTTGCCCAAAGAGGCGGTGGAGCGGCTGCAGGTGGTGCTGGTCAGCGTCGACCCGAACCGGGACACACCGGCGCAGCTCAAGCAGTACCTGGGGTATTTCGACAAGGATTTTCGCGGGTTGACCGGCTCGCTGGACAACACCCAGAAGCTGGCCAATGCAGTGAGCATTCCGTTTATTCCGGCCGATACCAGCAAGCCGAACTACACGGTGGATCACAGCGGCAACCTGGCGCTGCTGGGGCCGGATGGCAAGCAGCGTGGCTTTATTCGTGCGCCGTTCAACAATCAGAAGCTGGTGGCGCAACTGCCGGGATTGGTCAAGCGCGATTGAAAGCATCGCGGGGCAAGTCGCCCCGCGAAAGGCTGTCAGGTCAGAACGCCGGCTTGACCGCGCCCTTGTACTTCTCTTCGATGAACTTCTTCACTTCCGGGGTGTGCAAGGCTGCAACCAGCTTCTTCACGGCCTCGGCATCCTTGTTGTCTTCACGGGTGACCAGGATGTTCACGTACGGCGAATCAGCGCCTTCAATGACCAGGGCATCCTTGCTCGGGTCCAGCTTGGCTTCCAGCGCGTAGTTGGTGTTGATCAGCGCCAGGTCGACCTGGGTCAACACACGCGGGATGGTGGCCGCTTCCAGCTCACGGAACTTGAGGTTCTTCGGGTTCTCGGCGATGTCTTTGACAGTCGAGAGGATGTTGGTGTTGTCCTTGAGCTTGATCACACCGGCCTTGTCCAGCAGCAGCAAGGCACGACCGCCGTTGGTGGCGTCGTTGGGGATGACCACGGCGGCGGTCGATGGCAGTTCGGCGAGGGTCTTGAACTTGCTGGAATAAGCGCCCAGCGGCTCCAGGTGCACACCGGCAACGCTGACCAGATGGGTGCCCTTGGCCTTGTTGAACTCATCCAGGTACGGCTGGTGCTGGAAGAAGTTGGCGTCAAGGCGCTTCTCGGCAACCTGCACGTTGGGCTGGATGTAGTCGGTGAATACCTTCACCTTCAGGTCCACGCCTTCTTTGGCCAGCACCGGTTTGACGAACTCGAGGATCTCGGCGTGCGGTACCGGGGTGGCGGCAACGGTCAGGGTTTCGGCCTGAGCCGAGAAGGCCGCAACGGCGGCGACAACAGCAAGCAGCTTTTTCATCAAATCACTCCTTGTGAGGGCCGGTCCGGCCCCCGGTGCGTCGGCATTGCCGACCCATGGGGTTATTTACGGGAGAAATGTACAACCAGTTTGTCGCCCACGCTCTGCAGCACTTGAACCAGAATCAACAGCAGCACCACGGTGACGACCATGACATCGGTCTGGAAACGCTGGTAGCCAAAGCGGATCGCCAGGTCACCCAGGCCTCCCGCGCCGACCACACCGGCCATTGCGGTGTAGGACACCAGGGTAATGGCCGTTACAGTGATGGCGGCGAAGATGCCCGGGCGCGCCTCGGGCAGCAATGCATTCATGATGATCTGGCGAGTGGTTGCGCCCATCGACTGGGTCGCTTCGATAATGCCGCGATCAACCTCGCGCAGCGCGGTTTCCACCAGGCGCGCGAAGAACGGCGTAGCCCCCACCACCAGCGGCGGAATGGCCCCGGCGACGCCCAGCGAGGTGCCGGTGATCAGCACCGTGAACGGAATCATCACGATCAGCAGGATGATGAACGGCAGCGAGCGCAGCACGTTGACCACAAACGACAGCAGGGCATACACGCCCTTCTGCTCAAACAGCTGGCGTGGGCCGCAAAGGAACAGCAGCACGCCCAGGGGCAGGCCCAGCAGCACGGTGAACAGCAGCGAGCCGAACAGCATGACCATGGTGTCGATCGTTGCCAGCCAGATTTCGGCCCAGTCGACGTTGGCAAAGAAACTCAGAGCGTCCATTAACGCAGTACCTCCATATGAACATCAGCCGCCGTGAAGCGGGCGAACGCCGCTTCCATGTCGCCGCCAGTGACGGCCAGGGTCAGCTGCCCATACGGGGTGTCTTTGATACGGTCGATGCGGCCGGCGAGGATGCTGTAGTCCACCCCGGTTTCGCGGGCGACGGTGCCCAGCAGCGGCGCGTACGTGGAGTCGCCCTGGAACGTCAGGCGCACGATGCGACCCGGCACATGGGCGAAGTCGTCGCGCTGCTCGTTCTCGTCGATTTGCTCGTCTTCCTGGACGAAGCGCTTGGTGGTCGGGTGCTGCGGATGCAGGAAGACATCGGCCACCGGCCCTTCTTCGACAATTTTCCCGGCGTCCATCACGGCTACCCGGTCACAGACCCGGCGGATCACGTCCATTTCATGGGTGATCAGCACGATGGTGAGCTTGAGCTCGCGGTTGATCTCCGCCAGCAGTTGCAGCACCGAGGCGGTGGTTTGCGGGTCCAGCGCACTGGTGGCTTCGTCGCACAGGAGGATTTTCGGCTTGGTCGCCAGGGCACGGGCAATACCGACGCGTTGCTTCTGGCCACCGGAAAGCTGCGCGGGGTACTTCTTCGCATGTTCCGACAGGCCAACGCGGGCCAGCAGTTCGCTGACGCGGGCGTCGATCTCCTTGCGCGACAGCTCGCCGGCCAGGGTCAGTGGCAGCGCGACGTTGTCGGCGACAGTCTTGGAGGCCAGCAGGTTGAAGTGCTGGAAAATCATCCCGACCTGTTGGCGGAAGCGGCGCAGGTCATTGGCGTTGAACGCGGTGACATCTTCACCGTCAACGATGATCTTGCCGCCGCTTGGGGCCTCAAGGCGGTTGATCAGGCGCAGCAGGGTACTTTTGCCGGCACCGGAGTGGCCGATCAGTCCGAACACCTGGCCGTCTTCGACACTCAGGTTGGTCGGGTGCAGCGCGGGGATGTCCCTACCGGCGACGCGGTAGGTTTTATGCACATTTTGGAACTCGATCACGTAGCGAACCTTGTGGGGCGCATGGAATAAGGGTCAGCGGTTAGCCGGGGCCGGCATTTTAGCCTGTTCATATAGAGGTTCTTAGCATTTATTTCGCAATTGACCAATGCTGCAGGAATAACGCGATCAGTGGTCAATCCAAATGAACGCTCGCCGTCAACACCCGGTCACTACTGCAAGGGCCCTGCCTGGGGCCGAACCGCGACTGATCGAGGAGAGCGTTCCAATGCCCAGCACGAAGAAACCGTCCAAGGAAAGTCAACTGGCCGGCACCCAGACCCCCGACCGGGCCAACACCAACGCCAAGCTGCAAAGCTTGGAAGCCTTTCGCAGCGATGCCACCGACCAGGCGTTGCGTACCAATCAGGGCGTCAAGATCGCCGACAACCAGAATAGCCTGCGGGCCGGTGCGCGTGGCCCGTCGTTGCTGGAAGACTTCATCATGCGTGAGAAAATCACGCACTTTGACCATGAGCGCATCCCTGAGCGTATCGTGCATGCCCGGGGCAGCGGCGCCCACGGCTATTTCCAGTCGTACACATCCCATGCCGCGCTGACCAAGGCCGGATTCCTTCAGGACCCGGAGAAGATCACCCCGGTGTTCGTGCGCTTTTCCACGGTGCAAGGGCCGCGCGGATCGGGCGACACTGTGCGCGACGTGCGTGGCTTTGCGGTCAAATTCTTCACCGATGAAGGTAATTTCGACCTGGTCGGCAACAACATGCCGGTGTTTTTCATCCAGGACGCCATCAAGTTCCCCGACTTTGTCCATGCAGTGAAACCCGAACCGCACAATGAAATGCCCACCGGTGGCTCAGCCCACGACACCTTCTGGGACTTTGTCTCGCTGGTGCCGGAGTCGGCGCACATGGTGATCTGGGCAATGTCTGACCGTGCCATTCCAAAGAGCCTGCGCACCATGCAGGGCTTTGGCGTGCATACCTTCAGGCTGATAAACGCTGAAGGCAGGTCGAGTTTCGTCAAATTCCACTGGAAGCCCAAAGCAGGGGTCTGTTCGCTGCTCTGGGACGAAGCACAGAAGCTTGCCGGCAAGGACACCGATTACCACCGCCGTGACCTCTGGGAAGCGATCGAGACCGGCAATTATCCGGAGTGGGAGTTCGGGGTGCAGATCGTCGCTGAAGAAGATGAGCACAAATTCGACTTCGATCTGCTCGACCCGACCAAGCTCATCCCCGAAGAGCTGGTGCCGGTGACCCCTTTGGGCAAGATGGTGCTCAACCGTAACCCGGACAATTTTTTCGCCGAAACCGAGCAGATCGCCTTCTGCCCCGGGCATATCGTCCCCGGTATCGACTTTTCCAATGACCCGTTGCTGCAGGGGCGGCTATTTTCCTACACCGATACCCAGATCAGCCGCCTTGGTGGCCCTAACTTCCACGAAATCCCGATCAATCGTCCGCTGGCGCCCAACCACAATGGTCAGCGCGATGCCCAGCATCGGGTCACGCTGGACAAGGGCCGCGCATCCTACGAACCCAACTCGATCGATGGTGGTTGGCCGAAGGAAACTCCGGCAGCGGCCAGCAATGGGGGCTTCGAGTCCTACCCTGAGCGGATCGAGGCGCACAAAGTGCGTCAGCGCAGCCCCTCGTTTGCCGATCACTTTTCCCAGGCGCGGCTGTTCTTCCACAGCATGAGCGCGACTGAGCAGGCGCACATTGTCAGTGCCTACAGCTTTGAGCTGGGCAAAGTTGAGCGAGTGCCCATCCGCACGCGGGTGGTGAATGAGATTCTGGCCAATATCGACCTGAAGCTGGCGGCGCGGGTAGCGGCGAATCTCGGGTTGCCGGCGCCGAAAAAGGCCACGGTCGAGGTGCCTGCGCCGGGCTTGAAGCAGTCGCCGGCCTTGAGCCAGATGAATCTGCTGGGGGAAGGCATCAAGGGCCGCAAGGTCGCGATGCTGGTTGCGGATGGCGTGGATGGCGAGCATGTCGATGCCGTGGTCAAGGCACTGCAGGCAGAAAGTGCGCAGATCAAGCTGCTGGGGCCGACGTCGGCTGCGGTGAAAACGGCTCAGGGCAAATCACTGGAGGTCGATGCGTCAATTGAAGGCATGCCTTCCGTGGCCTTCGATGCAGTATGGATTCCGGCCGGCAAGGCTTCGCTGCAAACGTTGCTGAACAGCGGTACAGCCCTGCATTTTGTCCTCGAGGCTTACAAGCATCTGAAACCCATGGGGCTTGCCAGCGAGGCGCAACCGTTGCTCGACAAACTGGGCCTGAAGACCGACAGCGGCTTGTTGCTGGGCAGCGACGCGAAAGCCTGCAAAGCCTTCATCAAGGCCATCAGCAAGCATCGGGTGTGGGCGCGGGAGGCAGCGGCTCAGGCGATTCCCGCCTGAGGGTCAGGTCAGGGTGCCCATATGGGCACCCTGTCGCTCAAGGACGGCGTGGGATCAACACCGCCTGGGCAGGCTGGTTGCGGTGAATCTCGTGGGATTGCTGCAGGGCGAACGCGTGGTCGAGCTTTTGCACGCGCTTGCCCAGCAGGGTCTTGAGCCACGGCGCGTCATCTTTGCGCGGTACCTGGAACACCACGTCGCACTGGTAATTCACCACATCCGCGGCGATGTCGTCGAGTTGCCGACGCATTTCGCGAATATTGGTGGTTTTCAACGCCACCACGGTGCTCGGTGCAGTCGGGTCGATCAGCTTGGCCTTCGGCCGTGCTTCGGCAGCCTTGAGGGCCGCTTCGGCCTGTTCCAGCTCAGCCTTGCGGGCCTGGGCAATGGCACCGTTGACGCCACCGGTCAAGGCCGGCGCCTTGGGCATCAGGGCACGGGCACGGCTCAGCGCTGTGGCGGCGGCGTTGACGTCACCCTTTTGCAAGACGATCTGGCTGCGTTGCAGATAGGCTTCGGCCAGTTGCCGCTGGTGCTGCTCTACCCGGCTGTCGTTGGGGTCTTGGGCTTGCAAGGCGGCGAGCTGGTCTTCTGCGGTTGCCAGCTCACTGCTGGCGATGCTTTGCTCCAGTTGCTGCCAGGCATCGGGCTGGGCAGGTGCGACGTTGTCGGCCGGCGTGCTGGAGCACGCGGTCAGGATCAGCGAGAACGCGGCAAGGAGTAGATAACGGGAGGCGAACGGCTTCATTCCTGCGACTCTCTATTTGCGCAAAAAGCGAGCAAGTCTACACCCTGACCGCAGACTCGAAAATAAATCTTCAGGGCCCCGCATGATTTAACTGATGCAGGGTGCAACCGCCGGGGCTGCACCCTGGCTATCAACGCCGAGGTAACGCCAGGCTCAGCAAGAATAGCACTGCTGCGCAGACCACGATCGAGGGGCCTGCCGGGGTGTCCTTGAACCAGGACAATGCAAGGCCGCCACACACCGCGGTAACCCCCAGCAAACTGGCGCCCAGGGCCATTTGCTCCGGGGAGCGGGCGTGACGTTGCGCCGCAGCGGCCGGGATGATCAGCAGCGAGGTGATCAGCAATACACCGACGATCTTCATCGCCACGGCAATCACCACCGCGATCAACAGCATCAGTGCCAGGCGCAGGGCGGCGACAGGCAAGCCTTCAACCATGGCCAGCTCTTCATGCACGGTCACCGCCAGCAAGGGGCGCCAGAGTGCAACCAGCAACAGCAGGACGGCAGCACTGCCACCGAGGATCCACGCCAGGTCGCCAGGGCTGATCGCCAGCAGGTCGCCGAACAGGTAGGCCATCAGGTCGATGCGCACATCGTGCATGAAGCTCAGCACCACAAGGCCCAGTGACAAGGTGCTCGGCGCCAGAATCCCCAACAGCGTATCGGACGCCAGCGGCTGGCGCTGTTGCAGGGTAACCAGCAGCAGCGCCAATAACAGGCAGCCGACCGTGACCGCCAGGGCCGGGCTGATATCCAGCACGAAACCCAGGGCTACGCCTAGCAGTGCGGCATGGGACAGCGTGTCGCCAAAGTACGCCATGCGCCGCCAGACCACGAATGAGCCGAGGGGGCCTGCGACCACCGCCAGGGCCAGTCCTGCAAGCAGGGCGTAAAGCAGAAAATCAGCCATGCTTGCAGTGTTCTCCGTGTACGTGGCCACCGGCGGCCGGGGTAACCACCGAACCGTGCAGGTCGTGGGCGTGGTCGTGATGGTGGTGGTAGATCGCCAGGCTTGGCGCATTGTTGCCGAACAACTCGACGAAGGCCGGGTCGCCGCTGACCTGCTCCGGGTGACCGGAGCAGCACACATGACGGTTCAGGCAGACCACCTGGTCGGTGGTACTCATGACCAGGTGCAGGTCGTGAGAGACCATCAGCACGCCGCAACCATGGCGGTCGCGCAGGCGGGTTATCAGGCCGTACAGCTCAGCCTGGCCGGCCACATCGACACCTTGTACCGGCTCGTCGAGCACCAGTAGTTCAGGTTCGCGCAGCAAGGCACGGGCAAGCAGCACCCGCTGCATTTCACCGCCGGAAATCGTCTGGATCGGGCTGTCGATGACCTGTTCGGCACCCACTTCCTGCAGCGCGCTCAACGCTGCGGCACGGTCCACACCTGGCACCAGGCGCAGAAAGCGCAACACCGACAACGGTAACGTGGCATCCACCTGCAGCTTTTGCGGCATGTAGCCAATGCGCAGGCGCGGCTTGCGCCATACAGAGCCGGTGTGGGGCTTGAGCAGCCCAAGCACCGCGCGCACCAACGTGGTCTTGCCGGCGCCGTTGGGGCCGATCAGGGTAACGATCTGTCCCGGTTCGACGGCCAGGTCAATGCTGTCGAGCACCGCTTGACCCGAGAACGCTACGCCGACCTGTTCGAGGCGAATCAGCGCGTTGCTCATCAGGCGCTCCGGCAGGTGCTGCACAGGCCGACGACTTCGACGGTTTGCGCTTCAACGCTGAAACCGACGTCCTTGGCGCTGGCGACAATGGCATCGCTGATGCTGGTCTGCTCCAGCTCGATTGCAATGTGGCACTCGCGGCAGATCAGAAATTGCCCCTGGTGGGCATGCTCCGGGTGGCTGCAGCCGATAAAGGCGTTCAGCGATGCAATGCGGTGTACCAGGCTGTTCTCCAGCAGGAAATCCAGGGCCCGGTACACGGTAGGCGGCGCCGCCCGGCGACCATCCTGCTCGCTCAGCACAGCAAGAATGTCGTAGGCGCCCAGTGGCTTGTGACTCTGCCAGACCAGCTCCAGCACGCGCCGGCGCAAGGCGGTCAGGCGCAAGCCTTGGCGCGCGCACAGGGCATCGGCCTCGGCCAGCGCGCTGTGAACGCAGTGGGAGTGGTCGTGGGGGCGGTTGGCCAGCGGAGTATTGGGCATGGGCGGCGACGGTTCTGATTAGAGACGTTATTATGTTACCTGTTCCTGCCCCTGAGAGTGGTCATCGTGTCCCGATTTTTTGCCCTTTTTGTCGCTTTTATCGCCACCGTGATGATGGCTCAGGTTCAGGCCGAGGTCCGCGTCCTGGCCAGCATCAAGCCTTTGCAGCAGATCGCGGCGGCGGTCCAGGACGGTGTTGGCAGCCCTGACGTGCTATTGCCACCGGGCGCCTCACCGCATCACTACGCCTTGCGCCCGTCCGACGTGCGCAAGGTGAGCGATGTCGAGCTGTTGTACTGGATCGGACCGGACATGGAAGGCTTCCTGCCTCGGGTACTTAAAGGGCGCAGCAAGACCACCGTGGCCGTGCAGGACCTGCCCGGCTTGCAGTTGCGCCACTTTGGCGAAGACAGCCACTCGCACGAGCATGACGACGATGGCGACGAGCACGATCACGACCATCGCCCCGGTAGCCTTGATGCGCACCTGTGGTTGTCGTCCGCCAATGCCCGGGTAATCGCGGCAAAAATGGTCGCCGACCTCAGTGCAGCCGATCCGGCCAATGCTGCCCGCTACCAGAGCAACCTGAAAGCCTTCGACGCGCGTCTCGACGCCCTCGATGCACGCCTGCAAAAGCGCCTGGCCGGGATCAGTGGCAAGCCGTTCTTTGTTTTTCATGAAGCGTTCGATTACTTCGAGTCGGCTTATGGTCTGAAGCACACCGGGGTTTTCAGTGTCGCGGCCGAGGTGCAGCCGGGTGCCCAGCATGTGGCAGCGATGCGCAAGCGCCTGCAGGCAGTCGGCAAGACCTGTGTGTTCAGCGAGCCGCCAATGCGTCCGCGCCTGGCCGAAACCCTGACAGCGGGCCTGCCGGTGACGCTTGCCGAACTGGATGCGCTGGGCGGCACTGAGCCGGCCAGTGCTCAGGGCTATGAGCAACTGCTGGAGAAGTTGGGGAATGATCTGGCGGGGTGTCTGGAGAAGCTCTGACAGCCGCTTTGCGGTTTAGAGCCAGCACGCATCCCAATGCGGATAATCTCCGACCCGCGATACGAGCCCGGCTCTTAAAGGATTGGCGACGATATAGCGAGCTACGGCCAAAATATCGTCCTCCCGGCGCAGGGCCCGGTCGTGAAATCCTTTCTGCCATAATCGGCCGTGCCGGTTGCTGGATTTGTTGATCAGACCTGTGCTGCGACATTTCATTCGCCGCATCAGTGCATCCAGCGTGACGTGCTGCAATTCGACGAGCCAGTGTATATGGTCGGGCATCACCACCCATGCCAGGGATTTGGCCAGGTTGCAGTCTTGAGTTTGTCGTAGTTGCTCGACAACCATTCTGGCCAGGTGGAAGTCGGCAAACACAGGTTTGCGATGTTCCACCGTGGTGGTCAGCAGATACACCTGACCCGGGATTGATACCCGGCCTTGGCGCAGGCGATGGGAAGCTGGACGGTCCATGTCGTGCTCCATGAGAAGGAGCGTGCAGGATAGTTGTCTCAGACCGGTTGGGCGCTGGGTTAATAGCACTTGATATTTCGGTTCCGGATTGCGACCGCTTCGCGCTCGATCGCAGGCTGCGCCAGCTCCCACATGCGAATCATTGTGGGAGCCGGCAGCGCCGGCGATGGGCTGCACAGCAGCCCCCGGGGCCAAGCCTGGTTACAAGGCAAACGGCAAGGCGATGCTCACCTGCTGGCGCGCTGCCAGGCGCACTTCGAAATCTGCCGGATCGTGGATCAATACGTCCATTCCGGCAAACGACTCTGCGGCGATCAGACGCGACAGCCAGAAGCGCACGCAGGCGATGCGCAACATCACCGGCCACACCTGCGCTTCCGCCGAGGTGAACGGCCGCAGCGACGCATAGGCACCCAGCAGTGCACGTGCTCGTGGCGCATCGATGTGGCCGGCGTCGTCGCAGCACCAGTCATTCAGGGTGATCGCCAGGTCGTAGAGCATCGGGCCCGAACAGGCGTTGTAGAAGTCGATGAGGCCGGTCAGGTGCGTGCCTTCGAACAGCACGTTGTCGCGGAACAGGTCGGCATGCAGGTTAGCCCGTGGCAGGGCCATGATCTGCGCCTTGTGCTCGGCGATTTCGTCCAGGCAGCCCTGTAGCAATGCCTGCTGCTCCGGGGCCAGGCGCGGCATGAGCTCGGCGCCGGTCTCCAGCATCCAGTCCAGGCCGCGGTCAGTCTTGCGCTCCAGGACCTTGTCGCGCGTGGCCAGGTGCAAGTGGCCGAGCAGCTCGCCGATCTGCACACAGTGCTGGTTGTTGACGTCCTTGATGTGTTTGCCCGGCAGGCGTGGCTGCAGCAACGCCGGTTTGCCGGCCAGCTCGCGCAGGGCCACGCCATCATTCCCGCGCAGGGCGTAAGGCACCGGCAGGTCGGCCTCGTGCAGCACGTCGAGCAACTCGATGAAGAACGGCAGGTCCTGAATCGGGCCACGTTCGACCAGCGTCAGCACGTACTCCCCCTGCTCCAGGCTGACAAAGAAGTTGCTGTTCTCGGTACCGGCGGCGATGCCCTGGAAGTCCCGCAGGCGACCCAGGCCATACGGCGCCAGAAAAGTTTCCAGCTCAGGCCGGGTCAGGGGGGTGAAGACTGACATGATCAAAAATTGCCCATACGGGCACTTCTACTGGGAAGTGCCGGGTTGATAGGAAAGGTACGGCTTATTTCCACTCGAAGATTTTCCACGACGGAATCAGCATGTTCGGCTGGTCGGAGCGGATATAGTTTTCCTCCGTACCATCGGCGCGCACCAGGAAATAAGGCTTGCCCCCTTTCGGGGTGACCTTGATTGCGTACAAAAAGCCATTCTGGCGGTATTCCTGAATGGTTTTATCGCCTTCCTGGCGAATGGTTACATCGGGTTCGGCCGTTGGTGCGTCATCCGCTGCCAGCGCGACGACCGGCGTGACTGCCAACAGGCTGAGCAGCAACAGGCGATTTAGTGTACGCATGATAACCTTGTCCCTTTGTCGTCAATGTTCCGGACATTCTAGCGCCGGGCCCGTCGAAAAGGTTGATTCTGCTCATGAGCCAAGCTCCCCTCGTCCTGGTGGACGGTTCCTCATACCTCTATCGCGCCTTTCATGCGCTGCCGCCGCTGACTACGTCCAAGGGCATGCCGACCGGTGCAGTCAAAGGCGTGCTGAACATGCTCAAGAGCCTGCGCAAGCAGTACCCGGACAGTTTGTTCGCGGTTGTCTTCGATGCCAAGGGCGGCACGTTCCGCGACGAAATGTTTGCCGAGTACAAGGCCAACCGGCCGAGCATGCCGGACGATCTGCGGGTGCAGATCGAGCCGTTGCACGCCAGCGTCCGCGCGCTGGGGTACCCGCTTCTGTGTGTCGAAGGCGTCGAAGCCGACGACGTGATCGGCACCCTCGCCCGCAGCAGCGCCGCTGCCGGGCGCCCGGTGGTGATTTCCACCGGCGACAAGGACATGGCCCAGCTGGTGGATGGCCACATTACCCTGGTCAATACCATGACCGGCACCGTGCTGGATGTGCCGGGCGTCCATGAGAAATTCGGCGTCGGCCCTGAGCACATCATCGATTTTCTCGCCCTGATGGGCGACAAGGTCGACAACATCCCGGGCGTACCCGGTGTTGGCGAAAAGACTGCCGTGGGTCTGCTCACTGGCATCGGCGGTGGTCTGCGCGAGCTGTACGAGAACCTCGACAAGGTTCCCGGCCTGGCCATTCGTGGCGCCAAGACCTTGCCGGCAAAGCTCGAAGAACACCGTGATGCCGCCTTCCTTTCCTACGAACTGGCGACCATCAAGATTGATGTGCCGCTGGACGTGCAAGTCGATGAGCTGGTCTGCGGCGAGCCGGACCGTGAGGCGTTGCTTGAGCTGTACACCGAGATGGAATTCAAGAGCTGGATCGATGAGGTGCAGCGCGAGGCCAAGCGGGCCGGGCAGGAGATCGTCGCTGACGAGCCTGAGGCGGTCGTCGAAGCCAAGTACGAAACCATCCTTGACCAGGCCCGCTTCGACGTCTGGCTGGAAAAGCTGCGTAACGCGCCGCTGTTCGCCTTCGATACCGAGACCACCGGCCTGGATGCACAGCAAGCGCAGCTGGTTGGCCTGTCGTTCGCCGTGCAGGCCCACGAGGCCGCTTATGTGCCGCTGACCCACACGTACATGGGCGTGCCTGAGCAACTGGATCGCGACACGGTACTGCTGGCGCTGAAACCGCTGCTCGAAGACCCGAAAAAGCTCAAGGTCGGGCAGAACGCCAAGTACGACATGAACATCCTCGCCAACTGCGCCATCGGCGGCGATATCGCCAACGGCATTCAGATGCAGGGCGTGGCGTACGACACCATGCTTGAATCCTATGTGCTCGATTCGACGGCTACCCGTCACGACATGGACAGCCTGGCGCTCAAGTACCTGAACCACACCACGATCGGTTTTACCGACATCGCCGGCAAGGGCGCCAAGCAGCTGACCTTCGACCAGATCAACCTGGAACAGGCCGGCCCCTATGCCGCCGAGGACGCCGACGTCACTCTGCGCCTGCACCAGGCGCTGCAACAGAAACTGGCGAAGACGCCTAGCGTCCTGCCGGTACTGACCGATATCGAGATGCCGCTGGTGCCCGTACTGGCGAAGATCGAGCGTCAGGGCGCCTTGGTGGATGCCAACCTGCTCGGCATCCAGAGTGTCGAACTGGGCGAGAAGCTGGTGCAGCTGGAGCGCGAAGCCTTCGACATCGCTGGTGAAGCGTTCAACCTCGGTTCGCCCAAGCAGCTGGGGGTGATCCTTTACGAAAAACTCGGTATGCCGGTGCTCAACAAGACTGCCAAGGGCCAGGCGTCCACGGCTGAAGCAGTGCTGGCGGAACTGGCCGAGATGGAGTTCCCGCTGCCCAAGGTGCTGATGCAGTACCGCTCGCTGAGCAAGCTCAAAAGCACCTATACCGACCGCTTGCCGGAGCAGATCAACCCGCGTACCGGACGTATCCACACCTCCTACCAGCAGGCTGTGGCGGCGACTGGCCGTTTGTCATCCAGTGATCCGAACCTGCAGAACATCCCGATCCGTACCGCCGAAGGCCGCAGGATTCGTCAGGCGTTCATTGCAGCGCCCGGCTACAAGCTGCTGGCAGCGGACTACTCGCAGATCGAACTGCGCATCATGGCCCACCTGGCCAAGGACGAAGGGCTGCTGCATGCCTTCCGCAACGACCTGGACGTGCACCGGGCCACGGCGGCCGAAGTCTTTGGGGTCGACCTGGCGGATGTCACCACCGACCAGCGGCGCAGTGCCAAGGCGATCAACTTTGGCCTGATCTACGGCATGAGTGCCTTTGGTCTGGCGAAACAGATCGGTGTCGACCGCAAACAGTCACAGGCTTATATCGATCGCTATTTCGCCCGCTACCCAGGGGTGCTGGCCTACATGGAGCGCACCCGCGCGCAAGCCGCCGAGCAAGGCTTTGTCGAGACCCTGTTCGGGCGTCGGCTGTACCTGCCGGAGATCAATGCGAAGAACCCGGCCTTGCGCAAGGGCGCGGAACGCACGGCGATCAACGCACCGATGCAGGGGACGGCGGCAGACATCATCAAGCGCGCCATGGTTGCTGTGGATAACTGGCTGACCGACTCGGGCCTTGATGCCCGCGTGATCCTGCAGGTACACGACGAACTGGTTCTGGAGGTTCGCGAGGATTTGCTTGAGCAGGTGAAGGAACAAATTCGTCCGCACATGAGCAATGCGGCCCAATTGGATGTGCCGCTGCTGGTTGAGGTCGGAACAGGGGCGAACTGGGACGAAGCTCACTAAAAAAGCAGCTAAATGCAGGGAAACGTTGCGGCATATCGTCGCGGCTTTCTCTGCGTTTATAAGCGGGCTAAATGAAGTTTTTTTGCGTTATCGCAAATAGTTTCTAAACCTTCGGAACTAAACCGGTGAACCACGACTCAGAGTAACTGAATGGCTGGTGAAGCCCTTCGATGCTCCTATGTTGTGTTAAGTGTTGGCAGATATCTGGACCCCGCCCTAGCGGTCCGGAACTTGGACCCCGAACTTCCCCCTCCCCATACGAAGTCCGGGGTTTTTTTTGCCCGGCGTTTGCCGGGCAGCCCTTATTCTGCGGGCTTGTCAGGCAGTTCCATCCAGTTCGCCAGCACACCGTAGGCCTCTTCCAGGCCTTGGCGTTTTGGTGCCGAGAACAGCTGGATGGTCACCGCATCACCCCAGCCTTTGCGGATTTCCGACTGCACCTTGAGCAAGGTGTTCTTGGCCGCGCCGAAGGTCAGCTTGTCGGCCTTGGTCAGCAGGATATGCATCGGCATGCCGGCGGCCTGCGACCAATCGAGCATCATTTTGTCGAAGTCGGTCATCGGATGGCGCACGTCCATCATCAGGATCAGGCCCTTGAGGCACTCACGGCTGCCCAGGTAGGCCTCCAGGTGCTTTTGCCAGTGTTGCTTGAGCGGAATAGGAACTTTTGCATATCCGTAGCCCGGCAAGTCGACCAAACGCCGTTCATCGTCCAGACTGAAGAAATTCAACAGCTGGGTGCGTCCCGGAGTTTTCGAGGTACGGGCCAGGCTGGCGTGGGTCAAGGTATTCAGCGCGCTGGACTTGCCGGCGTTGGAGCGGCCGGCGAAGGCTACTTCATAACCCTGGTCTTCCGGGCACTGGTCGACCTTGGCAGCGCTGAGAGCGAATTTGGCCTGTTGGCAGAGACCGAGGATGGGGTTTTTGACTTGCATGGTTTATCCGGTTGGGCGTTGCACGAGGGCGTCTCGGCAAGCGGTGTCGTTTCCGTTTCAGTAACGGGAGTATATAATGCCCCAGTTTTTGTGTGCGCATTATCCCAGCGTAGGAGGATGTGCACGAGGGCGGTTGAATCAAGCTTGCGCGGTAGAACGCAGTGCAACCGCCAACCCTGAAAGGTCGTTCGTATGACGAAATGGCTGCTTGCTCTAGGTGTCTTGATACCGTTTTTCAGCGCTCAGGCTACACAGGATCCCCAGGCAGTGTACAAGCGAGCATGTGTCGCTTGCCATGCCGGACAGCTACCGCAGGCGCCGCAACCGGGTGACCAGGCGGCGTGGGAGCCACGGCTGGCGCAGGGGATGGAGACGCTGGTGAAGCATGTCACACAGGGTTTCAAGGCTATGCCGCCGCGTGGATTGTGCATGGACTGCAGTGCCGAGGACTATCAGGCGATCATCCAGTGGATGAGCCGGAGTCCCGATACATAACTCTTTCACCCTTAGCCGTAGTTGGATTAGCTGATGAACAAACTACTCGTGAGTCTGCTGTTGACCTTGGGCGTCACCGGTGTAGCCAATGCCGCAGGCAATCTTACAGGCGATGCCGCGGCTGGTCAGGCCAAAACTGCTGTATGTGGCGCGTGTCATAATCCGGACGGCAACAGCATGGCGCCGAACTTCCCGAAACTTGCCGGCCAGGGTGAGCGGTACCTGGAGAAACAGCTTCACGACATCAAGTCGGGCAAGCGCACCGTACTGGAAATGACCGGTATGCTCGCAGCCTTCAGCGATCAGGACCTGGCCGACATTGCCGCGTACTTCTCCAGCCAGAAAGGCAGCGTGGGTGCTGCTGATCCGAAACTGGTAGAGCGGGGCGAAGCACTGTTTCGCGGTGGTGACATCGACAAGGGCCTGCCAGCCTGCACCGGTTGCCACTCTCCAAACGGTGCCGGCATCGCCCTGGCGGGCTTCCCGCACCTGGGCGGCCAGCATGCAACCTACGTGGCCAAGCAGCTGACCGACTTCCGTGAAGGCAACCGTACCAACGATGGTGATGCCACCACCATGCGTACCATCGCCGCCAAGTTGAGCAACAAGGACATCGAAGCACTGTCCAGCTACATCCAGGGTCTGCACTGATCCCGGTGGCAACGTTAACGCTGGGTTAATACTGCGGCGTAATGATGAAAAGGGTGGCTTGGGCCACCCTTTTTTATGCCCGCTGCCGTTACACTAACGAACTCGGGCCCGCTTCGACCTGTCTCACGGCAGGTCGCGTAGAGGCGACCAAATTGACTGCTCAGGAGTGAAGCATGCGTAAACTGATTCTCAGCGCTGCGCTGGTGGCTGCCAGCGTATTCGGTATGACCGCCCAGGCCGCGGAGCCTATCGAAGCCGGCAAGCAGTATATCGAGCTGAGCAACCCGGTTCCGGTGTCGGTGCCTGGCAAGATCGAAGTGGTTGAGCTGTTCTGGTACGGCTGCCCGCACTGCTATCACTTCGAACCGACCATCAATCCATGGGCGGACAAGCTGCCGGCCGACGTCAACTTCAAGCGCGTGCCTGCCATGTTCGGCGGCCCTTGGGATGCCCACGGCCAGATGTTCCTGACCCTGGAATCCATGGGTGTTGAGCACAAGGTCCATGCGGCGGTATTCGACGCCATCCAGAACCAGCGCAAGCAACTGACCAAGCCTGAAGACATGGCCGATTTCCTGGCGACCCAGGGTGTCGACAAGGACAAGTTCCTGTCCACCTTCAACTCCTTTGCCATCAAAGGTCAGGTAAAGCAGGCCAAAGAGCTTGCCAAGAAATATGAGATCACCGGCGTTCCTAGCCTGGTGGTCAACGGCAAGTACCGCTTCGACCTGGGCAGCGCAGGCGGTCCTGAAGGCGTCCTGGACGTTGCCGACCAGCTGATCGCCAAGGAGCGCGCCGCCAAGTAAGCGGCGACCACCATGCGCCGCTGGAAAGCTGAGCGAGGCGTTGGCCTGCACGATCCGCGGGTCAACGAACATCACCTGCAGGCTAACGGCCTGCCAGAGGATGGGCGGCTGCGCCTGCTCAGTTTCAACATCCAGGTGGGCATCAGCACTGAGCGTTACCGGCATTACCTGACCAAGAGCTGGCAACACCTGCTGCCGCACAACGGTCGTGCCGGCAACCTGCAGAAGATCGGCTCGCTGCTCGGCGATTTCGACCTGGTGGCACTGCAGGAAGCCGATGGTGGCAGCCTGCGCTCCGGCTACATCAATCAGGTCGAACACCTGGCCCAGTTGGGCGCCTTTCCTTACTGGTACCAGCAGCTGAACCGTAACCTGGGGCGTTTTGCCCAGCACAGCAACGGTGTACTCAGCCGCCTCAAGCCGCAACTGCTTGAAGATCACCCGCTGCCCGGCCCGGCCGGCCGCGGTGCCATTCTCGTGCGTTTTGGCGAGGGTGAAGATGCGCTGGTGGTGGTCATGATGCACCTGGCGCTAGGCTCCAAGACCCGTGCCCTGCAACTGGCCTATATCCGCGAACTGATCGGCGGCTATCGGCACCAGGTGTTGATGGGCGACATGAACACGCATGCCACCGACTTGCTCGAGCATTCGCCCCTGCGCGACCTCGGCCTGATTGCGCCTCAAGTGCAAGCCACCTTCCCCAGCTGGCGGCCACAGCGTTGCCTTGATCATATTCTGCTCAGCCCGAGCCTGACCCTGGAGCGGGTCGAGGTGCTGGCCCAGCCCATTTCCGATCATCTTCCGGTCGCAGTTGAGATTCGTTTGCCTGAAGCTCTCGCTGTGGATACGCTGCCCGCTTTGAGCTAATTGCCATCACCCCTTTGTGGACCCAGGCATGACCGACGAAGCCCAGCGCTGGAAAGAAAAATACCTCAAGAGTATCGAACAGCAAGAGAAGCTCGAGCGCCGTTGGGAAGCGCGGCTCGACTTGTTGCGCCGTGGCCTGGTGCGCAGCACCCTGGCGGCTGAAGGCAGCGACCGCGCCGTGGACCAGTGCATGAAGGAAATGCGCGAGGTCATTCGTACCGACAACATGGACGCGGCGCTGGCGGGGCTTATTCCACGCCTGGAAAAAGCAGTACTGGATTCCGAACAACGTCGTGAAACGCGTATTGGCCAGGTCAGCACCGCGCTGAATTCGCTGGTAAGCCAGTTACAAAGCCTGCCATTGCCCAGCGATGTCAGTCGTCCGTTGAAGAAGTTCGCCAAGCAACTGGATTCGCGGGCCACTCAGTCACGGGAAATGCCATTGTTGCTGGGCGAGCTCAGTGGCTTGCAGGGCCAGGCGCTGGCGGCACTGGAGCGGCCAGAAGCGGCACAACGCCCCGGTCTGCTGCAGCGTCTGTTTGGTGGCAGGGAGCTGGAAGCCGAGGGGTTGCAGCCGGTGTTGGCAGGTGAGGCGCAGGTGTTGTCGAGTGCTGTTGCAGCGCCTCCACCCGTGGCGTCTGCCGAACCCGCTGTTGCCCGTGATGAGCCGGTGGATGTCGATGAATTGCAGCCGCTGATTGAGGCTGAACCTGAGACTCTTGTTGCCGAAGCCGAAGCCGAAGCCGAAGCCGAAGCCGAAGCGGAACAGATTAGCCTTGAGCCGGCGGCGAGCGAACCGGCGCAGGCGCCCGAGGCTGAACTGCAAGCGCCTGGGCCGCAGGCGTCGGTAGCAGAAGCCCCGTCCGAGGCACCGGAGCACGCCGCCGAGCTGCTGGAAGAGTCGATCCACTATGCCCTGCCCGATGGCACTGAGCCAAGCTACAGTTCAGTCGCCGCGCACATCGAAGAAACCCTGCTGGGGTTGCTCGACGACCTGAACTTTCCAGAGCGGCACAAAGCCCAGGCGCAGCATGTGCGTGAGCGCCTGGAACATGGCCTGAACTGGTATGAACTGCTGCCGGTACTCGACGACCTGGCCGTCCTCATGTTGGCCATCAACGACAGTGGCCAGCACGAATTCGAAGAGTACCTGCAGCAACTCAACGAGCGGCTGGAATCGTTTCAGAGTCACTTGCAGGAAGCCAGCGAAGGGCACGCGGACAACAGCACGGCCGCCCGCCACCTCGACAGCCAGTTGCGCGAGCAGGTCGATGGGCTGCAAAGCAGCGTGCAAGGTGCTGCTGACCTGGGCAGCCTCAAGCATATTCTGGAAAACCGCCTCGAAGGCCTGCTGGGCACGATGGATGAGCACCAGCAGCAGCGTGATCAGCGCGAACAGGAAATGGCCAGTCGCCTTCAAGGCCTGGCTGAACGGGTAGCCAGCATGGAGCAGGAAGCCATGGGCTATCGTGAACACCTGGAAGAGCAACGGCAAAAAGCCTTGATCGATCCGCTTACCGGTCTGCCCAATCGAGCGGCCTGGTCAGAGCGCGTGGACCAGGAAGTGCAGCAGTGGCAGGAACAGGGTGGGCATTTGCTGATGGCCATCCTCGACCTTGATCATTTCAAGCGGATCAACGACAGCTATGGCCATCAGGCTGGCGACAAGGTACTGAAAATTGTCGCCAACGTGCTGAGAAAGCGCCTGCGAACGCGGGATTTCATTGCCCGTTTCGGCGGCGAGGAGTTTGTCTTGCTGATCCCGCAGACCGGGATGGCGGCCGGTTGTCAGTTGGCCGAAGCCTTGCGGGCGGCGATTGAGGCCTGCCCGTTCCATTTCAAAGGCGAGCGGGTCACCATCACCCTGTCGATCGGCATCAGTGCATTTCGCTCCGGGGAGCGTAGCGACGTGGTGCTCAAGCGCGCTGATGAAGCCCTGTATCGCGCGAAACATCTGGGTAGAAATCGGATCGAACAGGGCTGAGTGGCAACAAGGAGGATACGTTATGCTATTGCATTACAGATCACCACATGTGCCCTACCCGATGAAAGCCTTTTTTACTGCGCTGCTGCTACTGACCCTGGCAGGCTGCAGCAGTGGCCTGCGGATCGACCGCAGCCACCCTTCGGTCAATCAGGACAGCCGTATCCAGTTCGTTGTCCTGCACTACACCAATGCCTCGCTTGAGCGTTCGTTGTCGTTGCTGACGCATGGCGAAGTGAGCGCCCATTACCTGATCGGTGATTCGCCGGCGACCGTCTATCAACTGGTCGACGAAAGTCGTCGCGCCTGGCATGCCGGTGACAGCCAGTGGGATGGCCGTACCTGGCTCAACTCCAGTTCCATCGGCATCGAGATCGTCAATCCGGGCTTTACCGACTCGCCGAACGGCCGGGTCTGGCATCCCTATACCGAAGAGCAGATCCAGGCGCTGATCGTGCTGCTCAAAGACATCGTCAAGCGTAACAATATCGCGCCTCGCTACATCATCGGCCACAGCGACATCGCACCGTTGCGCAAGCTCGATCCGGGCCCGTTGTTCCCCTGGAAGCGACTGGCGGATGCCGGCCTGGGCGTCTGGCCGGATGCGCGGGCGGTGGCCCAGCAGCAGGCGCGGTTCAACGTAAACCCGCCGAGCATCACCTGGTATCAGCAGCAGTTGGCGCGATTTGGTTATGCCATTGAGCAGACCGGCGTCTACGACGTCAGCACCAAGCATGTGCTGGCCGCCTTCCAGATGCGCTTCCGGCCCCAGCGTTTTGACGGGGTACCTGACGCACAAACGGCGGCGATGCTGCAGGTGCTCAACAGTCGTTGATCACCGGCGCCGCCAAACGGCCAGGCTGACTTGTCCGACAGTTGCTATACCTCTTGGTATTCAACTGGATGTTACTTGATGTCAGCTGCCTTATCCGTGCTGCGCCACTTGCTCTATCGTCCCTGGTTATTGGCCACACTCGCGGCTTCGGCCAGCGCAATCCTATTGCTGCTGGCCAGTATCGGTGTGGCGATGCACCAGGTACAGGTAAGTGAAAGCGAGCAGATGAACGCGAAGGGCGAGCGTTTTCTTGAGCGCCTGGAGCAGATTTTCGGGCAGCTGCGCGAAGGTGTCGACGAACTCCAGGCTCAACCCCTGCGTGGCTGTAGCACCGAAATGCTCAAGGTGCTCCAGTATGTGGGGTTCAGCTACCGCTTTGTGTATGAGGCGGCCTACGTCGATGGCACGCTTGCCTGTTCCAATCGCATTGGCCAGCGCACCATCAACCCGTTGCGGGCCCCGGACATTCAGGGGCCGACCTACAGCTACTGGCTCAACACCACCACCGAACCGGATGACAACCTCGCCGCACTGATGCTGGGGCGAGGCAAGTTTCTGGTGTCGACGTCCCGTGGGCATTTGACCGATGTCGTCGATCTTCCGCCCAATGGCAGCCTGCTGGTGGTGCTGGACAACGGCGCGCGTGCGGTACCGGTGCTGGGGCCACCCCAGGCCTGGCCGCCTTCCAGCCACTGGCCGCCCAAATCCCTGGATGCGTTGCTGGAGCTGCCTGATCGCCTGATCTACCGCATGCCGACCAAGTCGCCGGATTATCAACTGGTGTTGATTGCCCCGCGTGCCAGCCTGCCGTTGAAGATGAACGGTGTGCTTTGGCTATTGTTCCCTGGCAGCCTGGTGCTGGCGTGGTGTATTGGCTGGCTGGTACTGCAACTGGTCCGTCAGCACCGCTCGATGAGTTCAGAGCTGCAAGGTGCGTTGCGTCGGGGTGAGTTGCAGGTGCTGTATCAGCCAATCTTCGAGCTCAATAGCCGACGCTGCGTTGGAGCTGAGGCCCTGGTGCGCTGGCGGCGGCCGGATGGTACCTTGACCAGCCCGGATCTGTTTATCCCGTTGGCAGAAAATACCGGCCAGATCCGGCAGATCACCGATTTTGTCTTGCAACGCGTGCTTGAGCAGCTGGGCCAGGTATTGCGTGCCAACCGGCAACTCTATATCTCCGTCAACCTCGCTGCGTGCGATGTCATGGTGCCGAGGATAGGCCCGGTGGCCGCACGGCTGCTGGCGTTGCACCATGTAGCTGCCAGCCAGATCGCCTTTGAGGTTACCGAGCGTGGCCTGATCGACGTGGTGGTCGCCCGCGATAACCTGCAAGCGTTGCGCGCAGTCGGCCATCAAGTGCTGATCGACGATTTTGGCACCGGCTATTGCAGCCTGGCCTATCTGCAGACGCTGCCCGTGGACTGCCTGAAAATCGACAAGGCCTTCATTGATGCGCTGGGGCATGACGCGGCCAGCAGCGGTGTGGCGCCGCACATCATCCGCATGGCGCATGCCCTGCAGTTGCGGGTGATTGCCGAGGGTATCGAGTTTGAGAACCAGGCCATGCTGCTCAACAGCGAAGGGGTGAATTACGGTCAGGGCTGGCTGTTCGCCCACCCCTTGAGTGCCCGACAATTTGTCGAGCTGATTACCCGGGGCCGACGCATGACGCCGCGGCGACTCGATGATGAGGCGTGATACGGAACGCCTTCAAACGGGCAAGGCCATGTAGAACTGGGTACCCTGGCCGGGACGAGAGTAGACGCCCATGCGCCCGCCATGCAGCAGAACGATTTCCTTGCACAGCGCCAGCCCAAGCCCTGCCCCACCTTTCTTGCGCCCGACCTGGACGAACGGTTCAAAGATTCGTCCCTGCTGGCTGTAGGCAATGCCCTCACCATTGTCTTCGATGCTGATGATGACCCGCTCGGCATTACGCCTGGCGTGCAGGCGGATACAGCCGGCCACGGGGGTATGGCGCACGGCATTATCAAGCAGATTGTCCATCACCCGGTCCAGTTGCGTCGCGTCGGCCTGGATATGGGGCAGTGGTGTCACCAATTCCACCTGGATGTTGATCTGCTTGTCGCTTGCAACGGCGGCGAAGCGGTCGCTGGCTCTGGCCAATAGTTGGTCCACGGCACAGGGCATGAGTTCGAGCTTTTGCTGGCCACTCTGGTAGCGGGAAAAGTTCAGCAGGTCGTTGATCAACTGGGTAAGGCGCTGCATTTCATCGCTGATGGTGTCGACCAGATCGGCTTCACGCGCCTGTGGCGCAAAGGTCAGGCGCTCACGCAGCAGGCCGAAGGCCATGTGCATGCCAGTAATGGGTGTACGCAGTTCGTGCGAGGCGCGCAGGACGAACTCGCTGCGTACCCGCTCGAAGGCCCGTTGCTCGGTCACGTCATGCAGCACCATGACGGCGCCGAGAATCTGGCCGTCGGGATGGCAGACCGGTGTCAGGCTGTAAGCCAGCAGGCGGGGCTCTTCTTCTATATCCAGGCTCAGGTCTTCGGGCACCCGGTCGAGGCTGGCGCCGCGCAATACCAGGCGCAGCTGCTCATCCAGCGCAGGACGCTGTAGCGCTTCCCCCAGCCCGATCCCCAGGCGGCTGTCGTCCCAGCTCAGTTGCCGTTGCGCGACCGGGTTGATGTGCTCGATGTGACCCTGACGGTCGATGATCAACAAACCGTCATCGATGCTGTCGAGTACCGCTTGCAGGCGTTGTTGGCCAGCGAGCAGTTCGTCGACGTTGGTAGCCTGATGCTTGCGCAGGGCTTGCGCCATCAGGCCGAAACGCCGGGTCAACAGGTTCATTTCCTGCGACTGGGACACGGGCAGGGTAACGTCGAAGTCGCCTTGGCCTATCTGGTCTGCCGCCTTGGCCAAAGCTTCAATGGGCTGACCAAAACGCCGGGCGATGCCGTGAGCGGTCACGAACCCCAGAATCAAGACGGCCAGGCCTACCAGGCCCAGTACTCCAGCAATCAACAAGGCGCGGTCGTAGGTCTGCTGCTGGCTTTGACTGATGTGCTCAAGAGCGCGCTTGTGTGCCTCGAGCAGGTCACTGCGAAGCGCACTGAAGGCTTTGCCCAGCGGTTGATCTGCGCCCAGGTTGCGCGGTGTAGGTGTGTCGCGAAGCACCTGGAGATAGTGTTGGTAATGGTTGTTGGTGTCGGCAAAGCCTTTGTCGGTGCCCTGCTCGCTCTCCAGCCTGATCCCTTCGTCCAGCGATGCCTGAAAGCGTGCCTGCAGGCTCTCCAGCAAGGCGGGGTCGGGGGATGCATTGAGTATCAGGGTCAGTTGCTCTCCGAGATTTCGCCGTAGCTCCAGGCCAAGGTCCAGGACTACGGCATTCTCACGGATCAGTACCTGCTGCGAACTGGCCATTTGTACGACACTGACCAGGCCGAGCAACAAGCCGAGCAACGCCACGGTAATCAGCGCCGAGATACTGAGGAAAAGCCGCGTACGCAGCTTCATCGCCCATTTCATAAGTTGTACTGCTTGCGCTTGCGGTACAGGGTCGAGGCATCGATGCCCAGGGTCTTGGCGGCCTGATCAAGGGTTTCGGCGGTAGCCAGAACGGCTTCAATATGGGCGCGCTCCAGCTCATCGAGGCTCAGCGCCGCGCCGATGCGCGGGGTGTTGCTTGCCGGTTGCTCTGCCATGCCCAGGTGGCTGATCTCGACCCGCTCCTGCGGGCAAATGATGCTGGCACGTTCAACCACGTTACGCAGTTCACGAATGTTGCCTGGCCAGCGGTAGTTGAGCAGCGCCGCCCGTGCCTCGTCACTGAAGCCGCGTGCCGGGCGTGAGTACTCTTTGACGAACCGGGCAAGAAAGCGATCGGCCAGGGTCAGGATGTCCTCGCTGCGCTCGCGCAAGGGCGGCAGGTGCAAGGTGATGACGTTCAGGCGATAGAGCAGGTCTTCGCGAAAGCGCCCATCGCGAACCATGTCTTCAAGGTTGAGGTTGGTCGCGGCCAGGATGCGTACATCGGCACGGCGGGTTACCGGGTCGCCGACCCTTTCATATTCCTTATCCTGGATAAAACGCAGCAGTTTGGGCTGCAGCGGCAGCGGGAAGTCGCCGATCTCGTCGAGAAACAGCGTGCCACCATCGGCCTGGTTGACCCGCCCCAAGGTGCTTTCACTGGCGCCGGTAAAGGCCCCGCGGCTATGGCCGAACAGTTCGCTTTCCATCAATTCCGTTGTCAGCGACGGGCAGTTGATGGTTACGCAGGCTTTTCGCGCGCGTTTGCTCCAGCCGTGAATGGCCCGGGCCAGTTCGCCCTTGCCGGTACCCGACTCACCCAGTATCAGGATGTTGGCATCGGTGGTGGCGACTTGCCGGGCGGTCTCCAACACCACCATCATGGCCGGGCTGTGGGAGTCCAGGCCGTCCTTGGGTTTGTTCACTTCACCTTCGAGCGCTTCAAGGCGTGCCGACAGCTGACGTACTTCCAGTTGTTTGGCGGCGGCCAGGCGCAATTGGTCAGGGCTGCAGGGTTTTACCAGGTAGTCGGCAGCGCCTGCCTGAATGGCGTCGACGGCCGTATCGACGGCCGAGTGGGCCGTGACGATCACGATGCGCATCCACGGCGCCTGGATACGCATCTGCGCCAGTACATCCAGGCCGTTGTCATCACCCAGGCGCAGGTCGAGAAAGCACAGGTCGAAGACCTGGCGCTGCAACAGGCTCTCTGCCTGGGCCGCGTTGTTGGCGGTGGCCACGCTGTAGCCTTCATCTTCCAGGCAGTAGCGAAAGGTGCGAAGGATGGCAGATTCGTCGTCGACCAACAGGATACGACCTTGATGTTCCTGGGGTGCATCCATTTCCTACGCTCCTTTTAAGAATGATCTCTATTAGTGCCGGAGAAGTCGGGCAAGTTGCATGCCTGCTACCGAATTACTTCAATGCCTGCATGGTAGTCGCTGGTTTCGGACAAATCATGCAAAACGCCCGACGTCACAAGGCGCATCGTGCAGGATACGCCCTGCTGAAATTCAGAACTCAAAACAACATATTGATTAATAAGGGAAATTAAATTTCCTATGGCTGGCATGCACGCTGCAACTACCCCTGCAAGACATCGATAAATGCAGCAGGAGGAGCCCGGCAATGAACCACGTACCCGCCACCCGAATGCAGGTTTCCCCGCTTCTGGTACGCCAAGGGTTGTTCTTGAGTCTGGCGCTGCTGCTGACCCTGATTGCTGGCCACCTCTATTGCAGCGTGCAGGTTGCCGGGGATGCCAGTGATGCAGTCGGGACGGTACAGGCGATTACAGTGCCGAAGCCGACCCCCATGGCCGTGATGCAGTCGCGGTCAGCCGTGGCAACCACCGCTCCAGTTGAAAGCAGCGTGGTACGTGAGCGCTGGGTGTTCTGAGACTGCAGCGATTTTTTCTAGAACGGTAAGGAGAATCACCATGTTGAGTTGGGCTATCACCTTCCTGATCATCGCCATTATCGCAGCCGTACTGGGCTTTGGTGGTATTGCTGGCGCCGCTACCGGCATCGCGAAGATCCTCTTCATTATCTTCCTGGTGCTGTTTGTGGCTTCCTTCTTCTTTGGTCGTCGCGGCAGGGGTTGAACATGAAAGGGACGCTGTACAACGCCTTGGCTGCCGCCCTGCTCGTGGGCGGCAGCGGTTGGGCGATGGCGGCCAGTGATGGCCAGGTACGAGTCAACCAGCTGCTGGCTTCGGACCCCGAATACCAGAGCACGTGGCAAAAGGTGGTCGAGAAGGAAGAGCGTCTGCCCGAATGGGTGCTCAACCTCTCTGGCGTTTCTGAGCAACAAATGTCTGGCGAAGTGGAAGATGGCGACAAGTTTTTGGTCGGGCCACTGTGTGAAGCCGCGCAGAAGTGCCTGAACAAGCGCTTGATCGTTGCCTTCAGCTGGGACAAGGAGGACGCCTACGCCATGCTGGTCGAGGTACCGGAGGGGCTGCCGGGCGAAAAATCCCCGACCCGTCATGCCGACTACCGGTGGTTGGGCAAGCCGGATTCGGGCATGCAGGCGCTGTTGAAGGAGCAACTCAAACGTGATCCCAACTGGTACTGAATGCGCTCCGGCATTCAGTACATATATAGAAGCTGAACCTTTTTCCATTTCAGGCTTCTATGTTGCGCCCGCCTGAGGAAGGCCGGCGCACGACCAAGGGGCCGGGCTGCTCTGATTGTTTCAGGATCGGAGAGGCCTAGGGGTACATGGAGTACCTCCGATGAGGGCCGGGTCGGGTTGAGCGGTAGCGGAAGTTACAGGTCGGGCGTCACCCTGCCGGGAGATGCTTGATCTGACTTCCGTAACGCTTTGTTCATCACTCCATCGTCCTACGCTACCTATCCTCTTTTCCTTCCGAGTGCGGCGACGCATATTTTCGGGTGACCGTACATCGATATTTTTTCACCCCGTCCGGGTGTGTCGGTGCAGGTGATTTCACGCATTCGGATTGTCGAACAGTGAGTGATTCCACTCAGGTGGATACGTCCAAATCGGCCGAAATGTGGCGCTTTGGCCATCGTCGGAATTCCGAACGCGGTTCGAAAAACGCTCTGGGACGCTCGTTTTGATCCGAAAGCGTCATGCCGATTCGGCATAGGGTAGTCGTTTACGGCATTAGACGCCCCCCCTTCACGTGGGAATAGTTGCGCCTTTTTTCGCTGGCCTGAGCGTTCCTACGCTCGCTTGCGGTGACCTTCTACGGAGTCGCCTGTCGATACCATCAACGATCAATTGACGCTGGAAACAGCTCTGGATCGCGGTTGTCAGCCAGGTGCCCGTGTCCACTTGAAGAAAAGGTAATGACATGAAGAAGGCAAAGCTAAGCCTCGCCTGGCAGATCCTCATCGGTCTGGTATTGGGGATTGCAATCGGCGCTTTACTGAATCATTTCAGTGCAGAAAAGGCATGGTGGATCAGTAACGTCCTGCAACCTGCCGGTGACATCTTCATTCGCCTGATCAAGATGATCGTCATCCCGATCGTGATTTCGTCGCTGATCGTGGGTATCGCCGGGGTAGGCGACGCGAAAAAACTGGGCAGTATCGGCCTGAAAACCATCATCTACTTCGAGGTGGTGACCACCATCGCGATCGTCGTCGGTCTGGTGCTGGCCAACCTGTTCCATCCGGGTGCAGGTATCGACATGAGTACTCTGGGTACCGTCGATATCTCCAAGTACCAGGCGACTGCGGCTGAGGTTCAGCATGAACACGCGTTCATCGAGACCATCCTCAACCTGATTCCGTCGAACATCTTCGCAGCGCTGATGCGTGGCGAAATGCTGCCGATCATCTTCTTCTCGGTATTGTTCGGCCTGGGCCTGTCGAGCCTGCAGGCAGACATCCGCGACCCGCTGGTGAAAACCTTCCAGGGCGTATCCGAAGCCATGTTCAAGGTCACTCACATGATCATGAACTACGCGCCAATCGGTGTGTTCGCGCTGATCGCGGTGACAGTTGCCAACTTCGGTTTCGCCTCGCTGCTGCCGCTGGCCAAGCTGGTGTTGCTGGTGTACTTCGCCATCGCCTTCTTCGGCTTCATGGTGTTGGGCCTGATTGCCCGCCTGTTCGGCTTCTCGATCCTGAAGCTGATGCGCATCTTCAAGGATGAGCTGGTGCTGGCCTACTCCACCGCCAGTTCCGAGACCGTGCTGCCGCGCGTGATCGAGAAGATGGAAGCCTACGGTGCGCCAAAAGCCATCTGCAGCTTCGTGGTTCCAACCGGCTACTCGTTCAACCTTGACGGCTCGACCCTGTACCAGAGCATCGCGGCAATCTTCATTGCCCAGCTGTACGGCATCGACCTGTCGATCAGCCAGCAGTTGCTGCTGGTGCTGACCCTGATGGTTACCTCCAAAGGTATTGCCGGTGTGCCGGGCGTATCCTTCGTGGTACTGCTGGCGACCCTGGGCAGCGTGGGTATCCCGCTGGAAGGCCTGGCCTTCATCGCCGGTGTCGACCGCATCATGGACATGGCCCGTACCGCACTGAACGTGATTGGTAACGCCCTGGCGGTACTGGTTATCGCTCGCTGGGAAGGCATGTACGACGATGCCAAAGGCCAGCGCTACTGGAACTCGCTGCCGCACTGGCGCAGCAAAGAAGCTGCAACTGCCGGCAAGACTGCCAACCACTAAGGTGCAGTCCGGCTGAACGAAGAGCCCCGACCTGGTCGGGGCTTTTTCGTTTCTGCAGTCGATTGGCCGCAGCGGTGCATTGCTCGACCGCTACCGCTATCATGCGTCGCAACTGTGTGGGGGAATAACGGATGCTCAACGGCCTTTGGCTTGGTTTCTTCTTGGTCGCGGCCGTCTCCGCGCTGGCGCAATGGCTGGTGGGCGGCAACGCCGGGATTTTCGCCGCGATGGTCGAGAGCATCTTTGCCATGGCCAAGCTGTCGGTCGAGGTGATGGTCCTGCTGTTCGGCACCCTGACCCTGTGGCTGGGTTTTCTGAAGATCGCCGAAAAGGCCGGTATCGTCGACTGGCTGGCGAAAATTCTCGGCCCGCTGTTCGCCCGGCTGATGCCGGAAGTCCCGCCCGGTCACCCGGCGCTGGGCCTGATTACCCTGAACTTCGCCGCCAATGGCCTGGGCCTGGACAATGCGGCCACGCCCATTGGCCTCAAAGCCATGCGTGCGTTACAGGAGCTCAACCCCAGCTCGACGACCGCCAGTAACGCACAGATCCTGTTCCTGGTACTCAACGCCTCTTCCCTGACCCTGCTGCCGGTGACCATCTTCATGTACCGCGCACAGCAAGGCGCGATGGACCCGACGCTGGTGTTCCTGCCCATCCTGTTGGCAACCAGTGCCTCGACCCTGGTCGGCCTGCTCTCGGTGGCGGTGATGCAACGGTTGCGGCTGTGGGACCCGGTGGTGCTGGCGTACCTGATACCCGGCGCCCTGCTGCTGGGCGGCTTCATGGCCTTTCTCGGCACCTTGTCGGCTTCGGCGCTGGCCGGGCTGTCGTCGATCCTGGGCAACCTGACCCTGTTCGGCCTGATCATCCTGTTCCTGGTGATTGGCGCCTTCAAGCGCGTGAAGGTCTATGAAACCTTCGTAGAGGGCGCCAAGGAGGGCTTTGACGTCGCCAAGAGCCTGCTGCCGTATCTGGTGGCCATGCTCTGCGCGGTCGGCGTGCTGCGCGCCTCAGGGGCCCTGGAGTTGAGCCTGGACGGCATCCGTCACGTGGTGGAATGGCTGGGAATGGATACGCGCTTTGTCGAGGGCCTGCCCACCGCACTGGTCAAGCCGTTTTCAGGCAGCGCGGCACGGGCGATGCTGATCGAAACCATGCAGACTCACGGTGTCGACAGCTTCCCGGCGCTGGTGGCGGCGACCATTCAAGGCAGCACGGAAACCACTTTCTATGTGCTAGCGGTGTATTTCGGTGCTGTCGGAATCCAGCGTGCCCGCCACGCAGTGGGCTGTGCGCTGCTCGCCGAGCTGTCCGGGGTGATTGCCGCCATTTGTGTCTGCTACTGGTTCTTTGCCTGACGTTGCGCCTGGTTGGCCTGGGCATAGGTCCAGTCGACCAGTTGCGCCATCAGGCGGTCGCTGGCGACACCAAAGCCGCTGACCACTGCCGGAACCTGCTTGTCAGTCAATGGCTGACGAACTTCAAAGCGCCGGCTGGCAAGGATGCGCTGGTTGCGCCCCTCTACAAGCCGCGCGTCATAGCGGATCACCACCGCCAGGCCATCGTTGCTGTACTCGCTCTGAAAGGCCTGTAGCTCGCCTGCCAGCTCGTAATCGGCCTGCAGGTTGCTGTCGTCGGCACTCAGGCGCGGAACCCGGCCATCGCGCTGGAAGGCATCGAGCAGGCGGTTGCGCACCAGCAACGGGGTCGGATCACTCCAGCGGGCGCCCTTGTAGTTGCTGATCAGGTCACCCTGAGGCACGACGGCAATCTTCGGGTTGTCGAGGGCGTGGCTGGCCAGGGGCTTGTTCAGCCGTAACGACCAGTCGGCCACGGGGCCCTGTGTTGCCCGGCTGGTTGCAGCCGAAGGCAGGCGATAGACGTCGGAAGGCTCCGCCTTGGGCAGGATCGAGCAGGCACTGGCCAGGCTCAGCGCCACGGCCAGGGCCAGGTAACGGCAAGGACGACTCATGGCTCGAACTCCTTGTTGGTTTCACGGCCAAGCAGATAGCCGCTGGGGTTGGCTTCCAGGCGCTGGGAAATCGCCTTGAGTGCGGTCAGGGTCTGGCGCAGCTCGCGAATCGCCGGCGCCAGCTGGTTCAGGCCCTGTGCGCCGCCGCTCAGGGCCTCGCGGTTGTCGTTGAGCAAGCTGTTGAGGGTGGCCGTGCTCTGGGCCAGCGACTGCATCGCCTGTTCGGCGCTGCCGAAAGTCTGCTTGCCTTGGGTGCTGAGCAGGCCATTGGCGTTGCGCACCAGGTCGTTGGTCTGCTTGAGCATGGCGCTGGCCTGATTGCCCAGTTGCGACAGCTGCTGGATGGCAGTTCGGATGTCGTCGCGCTGCTCACTGAATACGGCGGTGGTCTGCTCCAGGTTGGTGAGGGTCTTGCTCAGGTGCGCGGCGTTGTCCTCGGAAAACAGTTCGTTGGCGTTGTGCACCAGCACGTTGATGTTGGTCAGCAGGTCGCTGCTGTTGTCGAGCAGGCGCGCGATCGGCGAAGGCGAGGCGACTATCACTGGCAGCTTGCCGCTCTTGCCCTTGAGCTCGGGGCTTTGCGGGGTGCCACCGCTGAGCTGGATGAACGAGGTGCCGGTGATACCGGTGAGGGTCAATTTGGCGCGGGTGTCTTCCTTGACCGGAGTATCGGCGCTCAGGCGTATACGTGCCAGCACCCGGCGCGGGTCTGCAGGGTCCAGGCGCAGGCTGGTGACGTCACCGACCTTGATCCCGCTGTACTGCACCGAGCTGCCTTTGGACAAACCGGAGACGGCTTCGTTGAACACCACCTCGTAGTCCTTGAAGGTGCTGTCGACGCTGGACTTGGTCAGCCACAGGCCGAACAGCATGGCGCCGACGACCACAATGACCGAGACCAGGCCGATCAGCACGTGATGTGCGCGGGTTTCCATCTCAGTTCTCCTTTGCCGCTGTGGCGGCCTGATACGCCGCGCGGCCACGCGGGCCATGAAAGTAGTCGTGAATCCAGGGGTCGTCGGTGTCTTCGACCTGGGCAATCGGGCCTGCCACCAGCACTTTCTTCTGCGAGAGCACGGCCACCCGGTCGGTGATGGTGTAGAGCGTGTCCAGGTCGTGGGTGATCAGGAACACGCTCAGCCCCAATGCGTCGCGCAGGGTCAGGATCAGTTGGTCGAACGCAGCGGCACCGATGGGGTCCAGGCCGGCGGTGGGTTCGTCGAGAAACAGGATGTCCGGGTCCAGGGCCAGGGCCCGAGCGAGCGCGGCGCGCTTGATCATGCCGCCTGACAGCGATGAGGGGTATTTATCGGCCGCGGAGATCGGCAAGCCGGCCAACGCCAGCTTGACCCCGGCCAGGTGTTCGGCGTCGGCGCGCGACAGGCCGGCATGTTCAATCAGGGGCAAGGCAACGTTTTCGGTCACCGTCAGTGACGAAAACAGCGCGCCTTTCTGAAACAGTACGCCAAAGCGCCGCTCGACCTTCGAGCGCTGCTCGTCGTTGAGAGTGACAAGGTCTTCGCCGAAGACCTTCACCTGCCCTTCGTTGGGCCTGCGCAAGCCGATGATGCTGCGCAGCAGTACCGACTTGCCGCTGCCGGAGCCACCGACCACGGCGAGAATCTCGCCGCGGTACAGGTCCAGGTCCAGTTGCTCGTGCACGCTCTGGGTGCCAAAGCGGTTGCAGATGCCGCGCGCTTCGATCACGGTCTCGCGTGTGGCGGGGGGGGTAGGGATCGTCGGGTTCACCAGCCCATCTCCATGTAGAACAGCGCGGCGATGGCATCGAGCACGATCACCACAAAGATCGACTGGACGACGCTGGAGGTGGTGTGGGCGCCAACCGATTCGGCGCTACCGCTGACTTTGAAGCCTTCCAGGCAACCAATGGCGGCAATCAGAAAGGCAAAGAACGGAGCTTTGGCCAAACCGACAAGAAAATGCTGCACGCCGATATCGCTTTGCAGCAGTGACAGGAACATCGCCGGCGAGATGCCCAGTGACAGCGCACAGACCACGGCCCCCCCGACAATGCCGCAGATCATCGCAATGAAGGTCAGCAACGGCAGGGCGATCAGCAGCGCCACCACTCGTGGCACGACCAGCAATTCGACCGGGTCCAGGCCCAGGGTACGAATGGCGTCGATTTCTTCGTTGGCCTTCATCGAGCCGATCTGTGCGGTGAAGGCACTGGCGGTGCGCCCCGCCATCAGGATGGCGGTGAGCAACACACCGAATTCACGCAGGAAGGAAAAGGCGACCAGATCGACGGTGAAGATGCTGGCCCCGAAGCTGGCCAGCACGGTCGCGCCGAGGAAGGCGACGACGGCGCCCACCAGAAAGGTCAGCAAGGCAATGATCGGCGCGGCATCCAGGCCGGTCTGCTCGATGTGCGCGACCACCGAGGTGATACGCCATCGATGAGGCTGGAACAGGCGCAGAAACAGGGTTTGCAGGATAAGGCCGACAAACCCCAGCAGTTGCAGGGTGTCTTGCCAGGCGGTATCGACAGCGCAGCCGATGCGGCTGAGCAGCTGGATGAAAAGAGGTTGTTCCGGCTGCTTCTGCGGAATGCAGTAGTCCTGCACCGAGCAGTGCACCGTTTGCAGCAGTGCGCGGCTGGCCTCTGGTAGCTGGTTACCCTTGAGCAACTGGGCCAGCCGTTCGGGGCCCAGCAGTTCGACCAACAGTGCGGCGCCTGCGGTGTCCAGTTGGCCGAGCTGCTTCAGGTCGACGTCGGTGCCCGTATCGTACTGGCCGATCAAGGCCTCATTGTCGCGCTTTAGGCTTGTGTAGTTGGCCAGCGTCCAGTCACCCACAATCCGCAGGCACGCGGGGCTGCTCGTGGTGTCCAGGGTTGCACCGGCTTGTGTAGTCATAGGCTCCATGCAGTCAGACCAACGGTTCGCAGCCCCTGAGCATAGCGTCACTCGGTCGTTGGCGCTTGACCGTCGTCAACCACACGGAAACGCAACACGCCAATGACCTGGCCATCTTCGGTCAGCACCCTCACCTGCCAACGCCCAACCGGATTGCCAGGGAAGTTCTGCTTGTGGGTCCAGGCCCGGTAGCCTTCCTTGCGCCCGCCATGAATGTCCAGGGCAATCCGGTCGACTTCTTTGCCGTTGAATTGCCAGACGTGGTAAATGCGCTCGTTCAGCCCACGCGGGGCGTTGATCGCGGTAAATGCATAGAGCCCGGCACGGATTTCACTGGCCTTCAGTTCTGTCAGGCTCTTGCCGGGTGTACGGTTTTCCACCTGGGTGCTGACCGCCACCTCGGTCATCCACAGTGTGGCTGGCGGCACCCAGGAGCGCAGCATCCAGCCACTGGCGCCGACGGCCAGGGTCACCACTACCAGCATTACCGCCCGGCGCCAGTGATTGATCGGAAAGCTGCTGGCCAGGCTTGGGAACGACAGCACCATGGCTGCTATCAGGGCCAGCTTGAAGCTTTGCGAGGTGGTCAGGTGCAGGATGATCGGCAGTGCGGTGAGCAAAGCGGCGAACAGGGTCAGGGTGTGCAGTGCGAGAAACAGCCAGCGGCGAGGGGCCAGCCATTTGTAGTACAGCGGGTCGATGATCGCGATCAGGCCGGCTGCACCGAGCAGGCCGGTAAACACCAGCTGGCCACTGTTCCAGGTGGTGGTGACGAAAAAGAACGGCAGGACGAAGAACAGGCTTTCCTGGTGGATCATCTGGGTCGCGTAGCGCAGCAACGGCTGCGGAATTTCGCGCTTGAACACCTTGGCGAACAGCTGGGTGAAGGTGTTTTCCAGCATCAGCCAGACCCAGCTGATGAGCATTACGATAGCGATCCAGCTGGCCAGGCTTTCCTGGCGGTCAACCAGGATGAAACTGGCAATACCGGAGATAAAGCCACCGAGGGCAATGACGCCGGGATAGCGCTTGATCAATTCGATCAGGCGCTGAAGGTAGAGAGGCATGAAGGTGTTCGCAGGGTCAGGTAAAAACCGCTTAAGGATACTCCGGTTTGCCTCGCCAGGCAGGCGCTGATCGCAACACGGGCCTACCCCGCCATAGCGTCAGTGACGGCGCCGCCTGCTCCAGACGAGGCCACCGGCAAGCAACACTCCAAACCCTAGCGCTACCCCGCCATACAGTTCGTCGTAACTGATCAGCGGTTGCTCGATCCGCACGTACCCGGGTTCCGCCAGCAACTGTTGCAGCGCCCGGTTGGCATCGTGGAGGCTGACGCGCCGCAGCGCGCGCACCGGGTCTGCAAAGCGGCCATCGAGGTAGTCGTTCAGCGAACCCCAGTAATAGTCCGCCAACGCTGCGTTGCCTTGGGTGCTCCAGGCCTCACGGTCAATGGTTGCCTGTTTGACCCGCGCAAAGGTGGCGGGGTCCAGGCCGTGCTTGCGCAGCTGGTCGAGCATGTCGCCCAGCACCTGCTCGGCCTCTTTGACATCGGCGCGGTCCAGGTCGGCATCAAGGCTCATCATGCCGCTGTCACCGAAACTTTCCCGTTGGCTCGAGGGGCCATAAGACAGCCCGTGCTTGAGCCGCAGCTCTTCGTACAGGGCCCAGTCCAGGTAGCGTTGCAGCAGGTCGAAGGTTTGCCCGTGATCGTTGTCGAGTACCGGCTCCAGGAACAACCAGTGCAAGCGGGCACTGTCACCCAGCCAGCCACGGACCAGCTCTCGACGAAATTCGGCTTTGCCGGTGACCCCGTCCAGTGCCCGGCGCTCGCCGGGTTCGGCCGGGGGTAGCTCGCCATAGGAGCGCTCAAGGTAGGCCGGCAACAAGCGGTCCAGGCCACCCACCACGATCAGGCTCATGTTGTTGGCGGCGTACCAGTGCTGGCGCAGGTCGTTGACCTGCTCCAGGGTCATGTCGGCCACCGATGAGCGTTCCGGGCACTTCAGGCCCAGTTCGATGGCCAGTTGATCGCTGGCACGGTGGCCGATGTCCTGGCGGTCCAGCCAGCGTTGCAGGCGGGAATAGTGACCACCGTCTTCGCGCTCGATGATTTTCTTCGACAGCGCCAGGGCCTTTTCGTCGAAGCGGGTGTCTTTGATTACCGTCAGCAGCAGGTCCAGCACTTTGCGCTGGTTGCGCGCCGGCGCCTCAATGACAAAGGTGGTATCGGCGCTACTGGTGTAGGCGTTCCATTCTCCGCCCAGCGCCTGCATGCGTTTTTCCAGCCCGCCTTCACCGCCGTCGTCGATGCCACTGAACAACAGGTGCTCCAGCAAGTGGGGCAACTCTTGCTGCTCGCAAGGAAAGTCATCGAAGCCGACGCCGACCACCAGGCGAATCGACACATGGTTGCGTTCATAGCCTGACTTGAGCAGCACCTGCAAGCCGTTGGGCAGCAGGTAGCCTTCGACCTGCGAACGGTCGAGGGCAAAGCCGGGCATCGCGCCCAGCAGCAGGCACAGGAACATCAGGCAACGCATGTCGAGCTTCCTTGCGGGAGTTCTGGGTGGCAACAGTCAGGGTGAATGGGCATCGTCCGGGACGCTGTCGAGCAACAGACCGCCCGTATCGGCGCTACCCAACACTACATAGGCACTGCTGCAAAACAAGGAGTTCAATCGTTTCATATCGGCAATCAGCTCCAGGTGCAAGGCGCTGGTTTCGATACTTTGTACCACTTTACGTTGCAACCGGCTGACATGAGCATGGGCAAGGCGCCGCTCCTGGGCGCGAAAGCGACGTTTTTCCCGCAACAGTTGCCGGGCACTTTCCGGGTCGGCACTGAGGAATACCGACAGGCCCAGGCGCAGGTTGGACAGCAATTGGCTTTGCAGCCCGGTCAGTTCCTCAAGGCCCACGTCGGAGAACTCCCGGCGTTGTGAGGTCTTTTGCTGCTGCACCTTGCGCAGCATGCGCTCGATCAGGTCGGCCGCCAGCTTGAGGTTGATCGCCAGCTCAATGATTTCTGCCCAGCGTTTACTGTCCTGCGCGCTGAGGTCTTCGCGCGGCATCTGCGCCAGGTACAGTTTGATCGCATTGTTCAAGGCTTCGACATCTTCACCCAGGCTGCGCATCTGTTGGGTCATCGCCGTTTGCTTGCCCTTCAGCACGTCCTGCATGGTGTCGAGCATGGTGTCGATCAGGTCGCCCATGCGCAGGGTTTCGCGCACCGCGTTGGCCAGGGCCAGGCTCGGGGTGCCCAGCGCTGCCGGGTCCAGATGACGGGGGCGAGCCCTGCCATTGGTTTCTGGCCGTTCAGGCAGCAGCCAGGCGCACAGGCGCGACATCGGGGTAACAGTTGGCAGCATGATCAGGCAACGCAGGCTGTTGTAGAGCAGGTGAAAGCCGATCACCAGTTCCTGGGGGCTGAAGCTCAGGCTGTCCATCCAGCTCACCAGCGGTTTGAGCACCGGAATGATCAGGATCAGACCAATAAGCTTGTACAGCAGGCTGCCCAGCGCTACCTGGCGCCCGGCCGCGTTCTGCATGCTGGTGCTGAGAAATGCCAGCAAGCCGCTACCGATGTTGGCACCGATAACCAGGCCAATGGCCACTGGAAGACTGATAAGCCCGGCGCCGGCCAGGGTCGCCGTGAGCAGCACGGCGGCGAGGCTCGAATAGGAAATCAGCGCAAACAGCGCACCGACCAGGGCATCGAGGAGAATGTCGCCGGTAAGCGAGGCGAACAGCACGCGCACACCTTGGGCGTGGGTGATCGGCGCGGCCGCCTCAACGATAAGCTGCAAAGCGAGAATGATCAGGCCCAGGCCGATGCCGACACGACCCAATTGCCCGGCGCGGGTCTGCTTGCGCGACAGAAAGAAGATCACGCCGAGGAAGATCAGCAGCGGCGACAGCCACGACAGGTCGAATGTCAGTACCCGCGCCATCAACGCCGTACCGACATCGGCGCCGAGCATGATCGCCAGGGCCGGGGTCAGCGTCATCAGGCCCTGACCGACAAACGACGTCACCAGCATGGCGGTGGCGTTGCTGCTCTGGACCAGGGCGGTCACCAGAATGCCGGCGACAAACGCCAGCGGTCGCTTGGACATGTTCTGGCTCAGCACGCGCCGCAGGTTGGAACCGTACACGCGCAGGATGCCGGTACGCACAATGTGCGTCCCCCAGATCAGCAGTGCCACAGCGGAGAGCAGATTGAGCAGGGTCAGCATTGGTCGGGCCCCCTGTTGGCGTGCCCCAGCGGGGGCAAATGGATGAAGCGGTGAGCCTGGCCTGGTGACAGGCGGTTTTTCCCAGTGCTCACTTAAGCTGTAGTCGGCCCAAGGCCTGGGCGCCAGCATGGCATAGGCAATGTGGCCTTTGAAACAAAACCGTCATGAACGCCCATGAAAAAGGGCCCCGCAGGGCCCTTTTCTGTTGCCAAACCAGGTTTATTGACCCGGAATGTCCTTGCGAAGTTTCACCGGCTCGGTTTGCTCCTGGTTTTTCTTCCGGGCCATGGCCGTGCGCATCTTGATGTTGATGGCTTCGACCGCCAGGGAGAACGCCATGGCGAAGTAGACGTAGCCCTTCGGCACGTGGACATCAAAGGCTTCGGCGATCAGCACGGTACCGACCACGATCAGGAACGACAGGGCGAGCATCTTCAGCGACGGGTGCTTGTCGATGAAGTTACTGATGGCACCGGCGCACAGCATCATCACCAGCACGGCGACAACGATGGCGGCAATCATGACCGGCACGTGGGAAACCATGCCGACGGCGGTAATCACCGAGTCCAGGGAGAACACGATGTCGATAATGGCGATCTGAATGATGGTGTAGAAGAACTTGCCACCTTTGCTGGTCGGCTCATCAGGCGATTCATCTTCGCCTTCCAGGCCGTGGTAGATCTCCTGGGAGCTTTTCCACAGCAGGAACAGGCCACCGAAGAACAGAATCAGGTCACGTCCGGAAATGCCATGTTCGAAGACCACGAACAGGTCGGTGGTCAGGCGCATGACCCAGGTAATCGACAGCAGCAGCAAAATGCGGGTAACCATGGCCAGGGCCAGGCCGAAAATCCGGGTGCGTGGCTGCATGTGCTTGGGCATGCGGCTGACCAGGATCGAGATCATGATGATGTTGTCGATGCCGAGAACGATCTCAAGTGCAGTCAGTGTGAAAAAGGCAACCCAGATCTCTGGGCTGGTCAGCCATTCCATGTGTATTCCTTCAAGCGATAAATGCAGGGCGCCCGGGCAAGGAGCGCCGCTGCGGTTAGATGAATCTGTAGCCTTATAGGCTGCTGAACAGCGGGAAAATTCCCATGAGCAGCGCGGCGAACATTATGCACAGGCAGACCAGCACTGCCCACTTCAGGGTAAAGCGCTGATGATCGCCAAACTCGATGCCAGCCAGGGCTACCAGCAGGTAAGTAGAGGGTACCAGTGGGCTGAGCAGGTGAACCGGCTGGCCGACGATCGACGCACGGGCCATTTCTACCGGCGTGATGCCGTAGTGGCTGGCGGCCTCTGCAAGCACAGGCAGAACCCCGTAGTAGAAGGCATCGTTAGACATGAAGAAGGTAAACGGCATGCTCACGATTGCGGTGATCACCGCCAGGTATGGGCCCAGCGCTTCAGGAATCACCGCCAGCAGGCTCTTGGACATGGCCTCGACCATACCGGTGCCCGAGAGGATGCCGGTGAAGATACCGGCGGCGAAAATCAGGCCGACCACGGCCAGCACGCTACCGGAGTGGGCCGCCACACGGTCTTTCTGCTGTTGCAGGCAAGGGTAGTTGGCAATCATGGCGATACTGAAGGCGACCATGAACAGCACCGGCAACGGCAGCAGGCCGAGGACCAGGGTCACCATCAGTGCTGCGGTCAGTGCGCCGTTGAACCAGATCATTTTCGGGCGACGGGCGTCAGGAAACTGCGAAACGCTGATTTCGCTGTGATCGATCTCGTCGCCTGGCAGGTGCAGTTCGCCCAGGCGGGCACGCTCGCGCTTGCCGTACATGTAGGCAATGGCAAGGATTGCTACTACGCCGGCAAGCATCGCCGGGATCATCGGTACGAAGATATCCGAAGGGTCGACATGCAGGGCGCTGGCGGCACGTGCGGTCGGGCCGCCCCAAGGGGTCATGTTCATAACGCCGCCGGCGAGGATGATCAGGCCGGCCATGATCCGCGGGCTCATGCCCAGGCGGCTGTAGAGCGGCAGCATCGCCGCCACGCAGATCATGTAGGTGGTGGCACCGTCGCCGTCCAGCGACACGATCAGGGCCAGTGCAGCTGTGCCGACCGAGACTTTCAGTGGGTCACCCTTGACCAGCTTGAGGATCTTGCGCACTGCCGGGTCGAACAACCCGGAGTCGATCATCAGGCCGAAATACAGGATGGCGAACATCAGCATCACCCCGGTGGGGGCCAGTTTGGTGATGCCTTGCAGCATCATCGGGCCGATATCGCCCGAGAAACCGCCGAACAGGGCGAACAGGATTGGTACCAGAATCAGGGCGATCAAGGCCGAAAGGCGCTTGGTCATGATCAGGTACATAAAGGTAAGGACCATGGCAAAGCCGAGGAAGGTCAGCATGGGAGTACTCCAGGCGTATCGCGTCGAAAAGGAACGAGTCGGGCGGGATCAGCGCGTGAGGCGCGGCGCAGGGAGTAATGGCGGGCGTGCAGCGAGAAGGCGGGCGTAGAAGGACATCAGTATCACCATTGTTTTTGTTAATTGGGCCGGGCGAATCGGGTGCCCTGGCTGACCGGTCTGTGCCGGTGGTGATTGCAATGCTAAGTCGGGAAGCTTTCAGCCAGCTTTCGCTGGCTCAAAGGCGACGAGAGGTGCATTGTTGAGTATCAATCAACTGCAGTTACGGGAAGCGGAGGAAACGATGCGCGAGACGTATGAAGGTGGATGCCATTGCGGCGCCCTGCGCTACCGGGTGCAAGGGCCGTTGACGGACGTCGCTCACTGTCATTGTTCGGTGTGCCGCCGGGTCAGTGGCGGGCTGCTGGTGACCTGGGCCACCCTGCCCTGTACTGACTTCCAGTGGCTCAGCGGCACGCCGCAGTGTTACGACTCGTCACCCAGCTGCGTGCGCTACTTCTGTAGCCGCTGTGGTGCCCACCTGGCATTGAGCACCGACCTGAGCCCGGAAACCATCGACATCACCGTTACCTCCCTGGATGAGCCCGAGCGCGTAACGCCGCGAAAGCACATCTGGACCAGCAACCGTCTGCCCTGGCTGCACCTGGATGAGCATCTCCCCGGTGAGGCCGAAGAGACGCTCTAGGTGCCGGGTTCAGGGCAGTTGCAAACCACCAGCAGCCTTGTGCAGGGCCCGCAGGTGTTCGCCAACCTGCTTGATGTTGGCCTCGACGGCGGCGATTTCGGCCGCCCGCTCCGGGCCGAGCAGTGCGCGTACTTCCTTGTCCAGCTCGGCGGTGAGCGTTTGCAGCTGCTTCTGCCGCAGGTTGGTTTCCTGGCGTAACAGCGCCTGTTCACTGGCCTGCGGCAACCCGTAGCCACTGGTGCCCAACAGCTCGGCCGGCCGGCTGAGAAAGCCGCTGTTGGCGAGAATCTGCTGCAGCGTGCCGTTGGCCTTGGCGACGCTGGCGTCGTTCGCTTCACGACCGGTCAGGTAGCGTTGCTTGACCTCTTCCTGTGCCAGCAGCAGTTGCTGGCGCAAACTGGCCTGCTCCAGCAGCAACAGGGCTGCGCTGGTGCGCAGGTCGGCCTTTTCGAACCATGGCTGGCGCTGCCTGGCAGATAGCTCAAGCCAGGCTTCGACCGTGTCTTGTGGCACCGGCAGTTGCTGCTTGAGCACCAGGAACATGGCCTGGTAGCGGTCACGGTAGGAATCGAAGCGATACCCCAGGCGCAGCGCCTCATGGGGATCATCAAGGACGCTGGTATCGGCCAGGCCACGCCCTTGCAGCACCTCGAGCAAGCCATTGGGCATGATGTTGTCCAGGTCTGTAAGGCGCGGGTTGGCAGTGCCGCTGCGCAGCAGCTTGAGGGTTTCCACTGCACAGTTGTTGGACAGGAAGTAGTAGTTGCCGTCATAGCTCCAGTGCATCTCGGCGGCTTGGCGTACCAGGTTTTCCAGCTCGGTGCGATCAAGCTTGAGCGGGATGGAAGCGAGGCTACGCAGCTCGGTCTTGGTGTACTCGTCGATAACCTGCGCCAGGGGCAGAACAAACAACCGTGACGGATAGGCGCCGGTCAGGCCGCCCCAGCTCGACAGCTGCACATCGTTGACGAAGGCCCGATACGACAACACCAGGTGCTGGTCGAGATCGAGTCGGCAGTCAGGCCCGCGTGGCCGCCCCGGGGCGCAGATCACCAGGCGCAGCATGCTGTGCCCCCAGCGGCTCACCAGGTTCTGGTTCGCTTCGGCCAGCAGATAGTCCACGGAGTAGACCCGTTCAGGGTCGATCTCTCCCAATGGGGCTTTCTCGAAGTCGTTGCCGGCATTGAGAAAAGGCAGCTGCTGCGGGCAGGCCGGGTGCTCCGGAGCCCAGTCGAAATGCGCTTTCAGGTAGCTGTGCAGCGCTGGCCGCCGGCAGGCGAAGCCAGGGTCAAGAAGGAAGTACTCCATGTTGACCGCAATGAATTCCTTGGGGCTGCTCAGCTCATAGCTGTCAGGACTGCGCGCGACTTGACGGTTGTACTGCTCGCGCTCCCCTCGCCTGCCCACATATTGCGGCCACCCGGCCAGGTCGAGCAGGCGCGGGTCATCGCTGAGGGTGAAGCGTCGTTCGGTTTGCCCGCGGCATGGCTCGGGCAGGCCAACCTTGCCCAGGCTGTTCAACTGCTGCGTGCAGCGACTGATCAACTGGCGTTCGGCGCCCTGCCACAGGCGGGCGCGATCATAGATATGGGTCAGTTCGTGCAGCACCGTAGCCAACAGCTCCTGGCGCACGGTGCCGTGGGGCCGCCCCGTCTTGCGGGTGGCAGCACTGCCATCGACAAGGCCAGGCAGAAGCCGGCTATTGAGCGTCAGGGTTGATACCAGCGAGGCCTGTCCATAGGCATCTTCCGGCATGTTTGCGCTCCAGCTGACCTGGACGCGACGGTCCAGGCGCGCCTTGAAGCTGGGCGGCAGTGCCTGCATGGCTTCATCCAGCAATGCCTGGCTGGCACGTTGCTGCGCGGGCCCAAGCCCGTCGGTTTGCAACTGCAGCTGCAAATCGGCCAGCGCCGGGCCTGCCAGTAGTGTCAGCAGGCCACCGAATAGCCAGGCGCGCAGGTTTCTCACAGAGCGAGAATGGCTTCAGCCAGGTCTTGATCGCTGGCCAGGCGCGCTTCGGGCACACGCTGACGCAACGTATCGAAGGCGGCTTCCAGTTGTGCTCCACGGATTTCACCGCGGCTGGCAACGTAGCTGGCGGCATCGTCACGGGCCTCACGCACGACCTTGGAATCACGGATCGAGGTGGTGGTATCGGACGTGAAGTCGATTGAACGGCCGAACGCGCGCACGATGATGTTGCTGGTGGCCACCAGGGTTTGTGCCTGGGCCACATCGGCCAGCAACAGAAAGCCAAGAGTGGCGGCAATCAGCGGGTTACGCATGGAACATCTCCGGAAAAACATGGGTAATCATTGGACGAGAATTGCCTGCGCCAGTTCAAGGTCGCCGGCATGAAGTTTGGGGTAGGCCTGGCGTAACTGATTCAAGGCTGCCTGCAGTCGAACACCGCGCACCGTGCCGTCGCTCGCGACAAACATGGCCGCGTCATCCTGGGCATGCAGTATCAATTTGCGATCGAAGGGCGCCGAGGTCACCTTGCTGGTGACATAGCCGCTGACGACCAGGGTGTTGGTAGTCAGGTCAAACGCCTGGGCGGTACTGCTCCAGCAGCATACAAGCAACAGCAATGACAGATAGCGCATGGGTCTCGCAAGGCCGGTGAAACTGGCCGCAAAGGCTATCCCAATGCGCCGGCAAGGACCAGCACAGGGTGCCCGGCTTCATTGCATGTTGTTACATGCTTGAAGCCGGTGACAGACGACCTCAGAGCGCCAGGATAGCCTGGGCCAGTTGGGCGTCGCTGGCCTGCAGGGTTGGGGCCTGCTGGCGGATGTGGGCGAATGCGCTTTCGAGTTTTACGCCGCGGATATTACCTTGGCTGGCAACAAAGCTGGCCGCGTCGTCACGGGCGGCGCGCACGACCTTGTCGTCCTTGAAGGACGAGGTCACATCGGACGTGGCGTCGGTGGAAGCGGCAACACCGCGTACCACGGTGTCAGTTGTTACGACGAAACTGGTTGCATTGGCAGTGGAAGCCACGGCCAGCACCAGCGCGGCGCCAAACAAGCGTGAACGGAACATGGTCGATCTCCTGATTAAGCGGGTTCGTTTGTGTCAGACGCACGCTCAGCTGGTTGCGCTACTTTTCACCAAGCTGGGTGCCTTAAGGTTATCACGCCAATTGTGCCTGCGAGCTTCGACAGTGTCGCAGGCAAAAGTATCAACTGTACTTATAAAAAATAACTCTTTTACAACTGTACCTGTGATGTTGGCGGCCGCTCTATTACGCGGCTCCAGAACGACAAAACCCGTCAGCAGTCACCTGCGACGGGTTTTGGGAATTCAAGGTGTCGGCATCGGCCGACCAGCCTTGCATCAACGCCAGAACGGTTTGCTCAGTTCTTCGTAACGCTGTGCTTCGCTGATACCTGCATCGGCCAGCAGGCGAGAATCCAGGCGAGCCAGCTGGTGGCGGCTGGCGATGCGGCGTTGCCACAGCATCAGGTTGGCCAGCAGGCGCAGCGGCAGTGCAGCCTTGGATTGTTGGGCGGTGTTTTCGAAAACCAGATCGGAACTGAGGGTACGTTCCATGATGTCATCCTTCCGCTTGTGGCGGCATTAGGTAGTGATTTAACTGATGCCAATGATCCTCCTCTGTCGTCCAGAACAGTAGATACAGTTCACTTACATTGTGATGGGCCAGTTAACTGTTTTAGAGCACTGTTGCACTCAAAATAGACGCAACTGTACTGGTGCGCACTTATGTGGTGCGTTTTTGAATGAGAGGGAGGTTGGGGGTCGGAGAATTGAGGCTAAAACACCGGTACAGTAGAACAGTTTTTGACTGATGATTGGTGGCAACTGTTTTCAGCCGGTGAGCATTGCACCCAACCGGCTGAAACAGTGAGGCTTAGCTGGCCAGCATGCGCCCGGTTTCTTCCAGGTTTTCATGCCATGCCAGCGCTTCGCGCAGGATGTGCGGGGTATGACCACCACGCTCGCAGGCGCGGGTGAAGTAGTCGTTGAGCGCTTCGCGATAATCCGGATGCACGCAGTTGTCGATGATCACCCGGGCACGTTCGCGAGGTGCCAGGCCACGCAGGTCGGCCAGGCCTTGTTCAGTGACGAGGATATCGACGTCATGCTCGGTGTGGTCGACATGGCTGACCATTGGCACCACGCTGGAAATCGCACCGCCCTTGGCGATGGACTTGGTGACGAAGATGGCCAGGTGCGCGTTGCGGGCAAAGTCACCGGAGCCCCCGATACCGTTCATCATCCGCGTGCCGCAGACGTGCGTGGAGTTGACGTTGCCATACAGGTCGAACTCAAGGGCGGTGTTGATGCCGATGATACCCAGGCGACGGACCACTTCCGGATGGTTGGAGATTTCCTGTGGGCGCAGGACCAGTTTGTCCTTGTAGCGCTCCAGGTTGCCGAACACGTCGGCGTTGCGACGGGTCGACAGGGTAATCGAACTGCCCGAGGCAAAGCTCAGCTTGCCGGCGTCGATCAGGTCAAACGTCGAGTCCTGGAGTACTTCGGAGTACATGGTCAGGTCTTCGAATGGCGAGTCGATCAGGCCGCACATCACCGCGTTGGCAATGCTGCCGATACCGGCTTGCAGCGGGCCGAGCTTGTTGGTCATGCGGCCGGCGTCGACTTCTTGCTTCAAGAAGTTGATCAGGTGATTGGCGATGCCCTGGGTTTCATCATCCGGTGGCAGCACGGTAGATGGCGAATCCGGTTGCTCGGTGATGACGATACCGACGATCTTGGCCGGGTCGATCGGGATTGCAGTGCTGCCGATGCGGTCATCGACCTTTACCAGCGGGATCGGCGTGCGGGTTGGCCGGTAGGTCGGGATGTAGATGTCGTGCAGGCCTTCCAGGTTGGCGTTGTGGGCCATGTTGATCTCGACGATCACCTGTTTGGCGAAAATGGCGAAGCTGGCCGAGTTACCTACCGAGGTAGTCGGCACGATGTGGCCTTGCTCGGTGATGGCGACGGCTTCAATGACAGCGATGTCTGGCAGTTTCAGTTGCTGGTTGCGCAACTGTTCCACGGTTTCCGACAGGTGCTGGTCGATGAACATGACCTTGCCATCGTTGATGGCCTTGCGCAGGGTGCTGTCGACCTGGAAAGGCATGCGGCGTGCCAGTACACCGGCTTCGGTCAGTTGTTTGTCCAGGTCGTTACCCAGGCTGGCACCGGTCATCAGGCTGATTTGCAGCGGCGATTGCTTGGCGCGTTCGGCCAGTGCATGCGGCACGGCCTTGGCTTCGCCGGCGCGGGTAAAGCCGCTCATGCCGACGGTCATGCCGTCCTCGATCAGGCCAGCGGCATCAGCCGCACTCATTACCTTGCTGTGCAGGGAGGACAAGCGGATACGATCACGGTACATGGATTGTTATCTCAGGCTACTAAAGCTAGATGCGCAGTCTAGTGATTTAGCAGCCCGGCGTCCCGCGACCAAGGTCGAATGCGAAGCCATGAAACAGAGCCTTCTGTCGGCGGGGCGGGCATTAAAAAGCCCCAGCCGGTACCGCGCTGGGGCTAATTGTCACAGCCTGGAAAAGACTTAGTCGACAGCTTTGACCATGTCTTCAATGACCTTCTTGGCGTCGCCGAAGACCATCATGGTTTTGTCCAGGTAGAACAGTTCGTTATCAAGGCCGGCATAACCACTGGCCATCGACCGCTTGTTGACAATGATGGTCTTGGCTTTGAAGGCCTCGAGGATCGGCATGCCGGCGATAGGCGACTTCGGATCGTTCTTGGCGGCCGGGTTGACCACGTCGTTGGCACCGAGCACCAGCACCACGTCGGCCTGGCCGAACTCGGAGTTGATGTCTTCCATCTCGAACACCTGGTCGTACGGCACTTCGGCTTCCGCCAGCAGTACGTTCATGTGCCCTGGCATACGGCCTGCCACCGGGTGGATCGCATACTTCACGGTCACACCATTGTGGGTCAGCTTTTCGGTCAGTTCCTTGAGCGCGTGCTGGGCACGGGCCACCGCCAGGCCATAGCCGGGAACGATGATCACGGTGTCGGCATTGCTCAGCAGGAAGGTGGCGTCGTCGGCCGAACCGGACTTCACCGGGCGGGCTTCTTGCGCACCGGCTGGGCCGCCAGCATCGGTGGCGCCACCGAAGCCGCCGAGGATCACGTTGAAGAACGAGCGGTTCATCGCCTTGCACATGATGTACGAGAGGATCGCACCGGACGAACCGACCAGTGAGCCGGCAATGATCAGCATCGAGTTGTTCAGCGAGAAGCCGATACCCGCTGCCGCCCAACCCGAGTAGCTGTTGAGCATCGACACCACTACCGGCATGTCGGCACCACCAATCGGGATGATGATCAGCACGCCCATGACGAACGCCAGGATCAGCATCAGTGCAAAGGCGCTGTAGCTACCGGTGAAGGTGAATACCAGGCCCAGGCCGATGGTTGCCAGGCCCAGCACCAGGTTCAACTGATGCTGGCCGCTGAACTGCACAGGCGCGCCCTGGAACAGGCGGAACTTGTACTTGCCCGAGAGCTTGCCAAAAGCAATGACCGAACCGGAAAAGGTGATTGCACCAATCGCAGCACCGAGGAACAGTTCCAGGCGGTTACCCGTCGGGATCGGGTCGCTGATGCTGGAGACGATACCCAGCGACTGCGGCTCGATGACGGCAGCAATGGCGATGAACACCGCCGCCAGGCCGATCATGCTGTGCATGAACGCCACCAGCTCTGGCATCTTGGTCATTTCAACGCGCTTGGCCATGATCGAACCGGCGGTGCCGCCGATCAGCAGGCCGACGATCACGTAGCCGATACCGGCAGTGGCCAGTTCCGCACCGAGCTTGTAGATCAGGCCGATGGTGGTGATGACCGCCAGCGCCATACCCAGCATGCCGAAGAAGTTGCCGCGGCGTGAGGTGGTCGGGTGCGACAGGCCCTTGAGCGCCTGGATAAAGCATATCGAGGCGACAAGGTAGAGAAGTGTTACCAGGTTCATGCTCATGTTTACTGCTTCCCCTCAGCCTTTGCGGCTTTCTTCTTGAACATCTCCAGCATGCGCCGGGTGACCAGAAAACCACCGAATACGTTGACCGCTGCCAGGGCCACCGCGAGGGTACCCATGATCTTGCCCAGCGGGGTCACGGTCAGCGCGGCAGCCAGCATGGCGCCGACGATGACGATGGCGGAAATGGCGTTGGTAACCGCCATCAGGGGGGTATGCAGTGCAGGGGTGACGTTCCATACCACGTGATAACCGACATAGATCGCCAGCACGAAGATGATCAGGTTATAGACGCCGTGAGAGATCAGCATGTCTTCCATTGTCTGGCTCCTTATCCGTTCTTGCGGATGATCTGGCCGTCGCGGCACATCAGGCACGCGGCGACGATATCGTCTTCGAGGTTGATCACCAGCTGACTGTCTTTGTCGAACAGCAGCTTCATGAAGTCGAGCAGGTTGCGCGCATACAGTGCCGAAGCATCCGCGCCGACCTGCGCCGGCAGGTTGGTCGGGCCGACGATGGTGACGCCATTCTCGATCACTACCTGGTCGGCAACGGTCAGCGGGCAGTTGCCACCTTGGGCAGCGGCAAGGTCAATGACCACCGAGCCTGGTTTCATCTGCGCAACGGTTTCGGCGCTGAGCAGCGTCGGTGCCTTGCGGCCGGGGATCAGTGCAGTGGTGATGACGATGTCGGCCTGTTTCGCGCGTTCGTGCACCGCCTGAGCCTGGCGCTGCATCCAGCTGGCCGGCATCGGACGGGCATAACCGCCGACCCCTACCGCGCACTCGCGCTCTTCTTCTGTCTCGTACGGCACATCGATGAACTTGGCGCCCAGCGACTCGATCTGTTCCTTCACCGCCGGACGGACGTCCGAGGCTTCAATGACGGCGCCCAGGCGCTTGGCCGTGGCGATCGCCTGAAGCCCGGCCACCCCGGCGCCGAGAATCAGCACGCGAGCGGCTTTCACGGTACCGGCGGCGGTCATCAGCATCGGCATGAAGCGCGGATAGTGATGCGCTGCCAGCAGCACCGCCTTGTAACCGGCAATGTTGGCTTGCGACGACAGGACATCGAGACTCTGCGCCCGTGAGGTGCGTGGAGCAGCCTCAAGCGCGAAAGCGGTAATGCCGCGTTCGGCCATCTTGGCGATGATGTCGTTATTGAACGGATTGAGCATGCCCACCAGTACGGTGCCGCTCTTGATCTGGGTCAGTTCGCTATCGTCAGGTGCCACAACTTTAAGAACAAGTTGCGCACCAAACGCATCGGCAGCGCTGCCAATAGTGGCGCCTGCTGCTTCATAGGCACTGTCCGGGACGCTGGCGTTAATGCCGGCGCCGCTCTGAACGGTGACCTGATGCCCTTGGCCAATCAATTTCTTGATGGTTTCGGGGGTTGCAGCAACCCGTGTTTCGCCCGTCTGCGTTTCGAGAGGAACACCAATGTGCACGTCAAATCTCCTGCGTGATCTTTTTTTGGAAAACCAGCGCACTACGGATGGTGCGTCTGGGGCGGCCGATCAGCACGATCCCGCCGAATTCAGGCGGGGCGCGGCATTTTGCAGGTGATTCTCGAATCGCTTCAACCAGTTTTGAAGGGTGACGCTAAGTAAACTACAAGTCACCCTGTGACCGAATGTCGCAAGAATAGGCTGCGGGCCCGTCAACGACGGGCTTTAGGGAGATTACGATGATTTTTTAAAAAAATCCGTCGAATTCTCTGGGTGCCCGAAACAAAACGCGATTTATGCGGTGAAACCCGCATGGCCAGAAGGGTTAAGGGCTGTTTGAGGGGGTGTTATAACAGTTTTATCAATTGCGACATTTCCGTACATCTGTAGGGTTACATTTTATTTGACTACGGAGTCAAGTTATAGCTGTCATCCTTGTGTGCTGCGGCGTAGCGGTGAGCTTCGGTCACCAGCCAATCGCGAAAAGCGCGCAGCGAAGCGGATTCAACCTTGCGCTCCGGGATCATCAGGTAATACGCCTTGATGCTCGACAGCGCGTGCCGGTTGGCCACCACCAGGCGCCCTTCAGCCAATTCACGCTGAATAAGGAAGGGTGGAATCAGTGCCACGCCCATCTCGTGCATGGCTGCCTGGGCCAGCATCGAGAATAGCTCATAGCGTGGCCCCGTCATGTCGCGTGCAACAGTCATTTCCAGGCTGTTGAACCATTGGCGCCAGGCATAGGGACGGGTGGTCTGCTGCAGCAACGGCAGCTGCGCGATCTGTTGGGCATCAAGGCGCCCTGCTCCCCCCAGCAACGCCGGGCTGCACACCGGGACGGGGTTCTCGCCCATCAGCCGGTGGGAGTGGGTGCCGGGCCAGTCGGCGTCACCGAAATAAATGGCCGCATCGAAGCTGGTGTCGGCGAACAGAAACGGCCGGGTGCGGTTGGTCAGGTTGACGGTCACTTCCGGGTGGCGTTGCTGAAAGTCCTTGAGCCTGGGCAGCAGCCATTGCGTGCCGAAGGTCGGCACCACGGCCAGCTCGATGACGTTGGCGCCCTGCTGACCCATCACCGACAAGGTATCGCGCTCCACCGCATCGAGTTGCGTGGCCACCCGACGGCTGTACGAAAGCCCCGCTTCGGTCAGCTTTACGCCCCTTCGTGAGCGGCGAAACAGCTCGACGTTGAGAAACTCCTCCAGCCCGGCGATTTGCCGACACACGGCGCCTTGCGTCAGCGACAGTTCCTGAGAAGCCTTGGTAAAGCTCTCGTGGCGGGCGGCGGCCTCAAAGCAGACGAGTGCCGTTGTGCTGGGGATTTTCCGACGCATGTACGCCAACCTCACTAATAGGGCCTGAAGATGGCCTTTGCAGTCATTACGAAGTGAGAAATTATCACAAGACCATGCGTATTCCTCGTTTGTCTCGTGCACTGAACAGGCCTAGGATCAATGGCACAGCAACTCTGCTCCCATCATTCGAGGATTCACTCATGGCCGGTAAAGCAAGCTTCAACTGGATCGACCCGCTGTTGCTCGACCAACAGCTCACTGAAGAAGAGCGCATGGTGCGTGACAGCGCTTATCAGTTCGCCCAGGACAAGCTGGCCCCGCGCGTGCTGGAGGCCTTCCGTCATGAGCAGACCGACCCGGCGATTTTCCGCGAGATGGGTGAAGTGGGCCTGCTTGGCGCCACCATTCCTGAGCAATACGGCGGCAGCGGCCTGAACTACGTGTGCTACGGCCTGATCGCCCGTGAAGTCGAGCGTGTCGACTCCGGCTACCGTTCGATGATGAGCGTGCAGTCCTCGCTGGTGATGGTGCCTATCAACGAATTCGGCAACGAAGCCACCAAGCAGAAGTACCTGCCCAAGCTGGCCAGCGGCGAGTGGATCGGTTGCTTTGGCCTGACCGAGCCCGACCACGGTTCCGACCCGGGATCGATGATCACCCGTGCCAAGAAGGTCGAAGGTGGCTACCGCCTGACCGGCAACAAGATGTGGATCACCAACAGCCCGATCGCCGATGTGTTTGTGGTCTGGGCCAAGGATGATGCCGGCGATATCCGCGGGTTCGTGCTGGAAAAAGGCTGGCAGGGTCTGAGCGCCCCGGCTATTCACGGCAAGGTTGGCCTGCGCGCCTCGATTACCGGTGAAATCGTCATGGACAACGTGTTCGTGCCGGAAGAAAACATGTTCCCTGAAGTGCGTGGCCTGAAAGGTCCGTTCACGTGCCTGAACTCTGCTCGCTACGGTATTTCCTGGGGTGCCCTGGGCGCTGCGGAAGCTTGCTGGCACACTGCCCGCCAGTACACCCTGGACCGTAAGCAGTTCGGTCGTCCTCTGGCAGCCAACCAACTGATCCAGAAGAAGCTGGCCGACATGCAGACCGAGATCACCCTCGCCCTGCAAGGCTGCCTGCGCCTTGGTCGGATGAAGGATGAAGGCACCGCCGCCGTCGAAATCACCTCGATCATGAAGCGCAACTCGTGCGGCAAGGCGCTGGACATCGCCCGTATGGCGCGCGACATGCTCGGTGGTAACGGCATCTCCGACGAGTTTGGCGTCGCCCGTCACCTGGTCAACCTGGAAGTGGTCAACACCTACGAAGGTACCCATGACGTCCATGCCCTGATCCTCGGGCGTGCACAGACCGGCATCCAGTCCTTCTACTAATAAGGAGCCAGCCCATGGGCGCGCTATCTCATCTGCGGGTGCTGGACCTGTCGCGTGTATTGGCCGGGCCGTGGTCCGGTCAGATCCTCGCTGACCTCGGAGCCGAAGTGATCAAGGTCGAGCGCCCGGGAACCGGTGATGACACGCGTGCCTGGGGGCCACCCTTCCTCAAGGACGCCTACGGCGAGAACACCAGTGAAGCCGCTTACTACCTGTCGGCCAATCGCAACAAGCGTTCGGTGACCATCGACTTCACCCAGCCCGAAGGGCAACGCCTGGTGCGGGAGCTGGCGGCGAAGTCCGATGTGGTTATCGAGAACTTCAAGGTGGGTGGCCTGGCAGCTTACGGCCTGGACTACGAAAGCCTGAAGGCGCTCAATCCGCGACTGGTCTACTGCTCGATCACTGGCTTCGGCCAGACGGGGCCGTACGCCAAGCGTGCCGGCTATGACTTCATGATCCAGGGGCTGGGCGGGCTGATGAGCCTGACCGGGCGCCCTGAGGGTGAAGACGGTGCCGGCCCGGTAAAGGTGGGTGTGGCGCTGACAGACATTCTCACTGGTCTGTACTCGACCGTGGCGATCCTGGCCGCCCTCGCCCACCGTGACCATGGCGGTGGTGGTCAGCATATTGATATGGCATTGCTCGACGTGCAGGTGGCATGCCTGGCCAACCAGGCCATGAACTACCTGACCACGGGTACGCCGCCAAGGCGCCTGGGTAATGCGCATCCCAACATTGTGCCGTACCAGGATTTCCCTACGGCTGACGGTGACTTCATCCTTACCGTGGGTAATGACGGGCAGTTCCGCAAGTTCGCTGAAGTGGCCGGGCAACCGCAGTGGGCAGATGATCCGCGCTTCGCTACCAATAAGCAGCGGGTCGCCAACCGTGCGGAGCTGATTCCGCTGATTCGCCAGGCTACTGTGTTCAAGACTACTGCAGAGTGGGTGGCGCAGCTGGAGACGGCAGGTGTGCCCTGTGGGCCGATCAACGATCTGGCGCAGATGTTTGCCGACCCTCAGGTCAAGGCGCGCGGGCTGGCCATCGAGATTCCGCATCCGCTGGCCGGGCACGTGCCACAGGTGGCGAGCCCTATCCGGCTTTCCGAGACGCCTGTGGAGTACCGCAATGCACCACCGCTGCTGGGTGAGCATACCCAGCAGGTACTGGGCGAGGTGCTTGGCCTGACGTCGGCAGAGATTGAGCGGCTGCAACTGTCCAAGGTGGTTTGAAGCAACAAGCTATAAGCGGGCGCGGAGCGCCCGCTTTGCTTATATATAGCCAAAACACCCCGTCTGAAACAAATTTGAAATAAGTCCTTGACGCCCCTGTGGATCTGTCTATAATTCGCCCCACTTCCGGCGCAGTCGGAACGGAAAACTCCTTGAGATTCAACGAGTTAGATGTTCCAGGTAGTACCGGAGGGGCTTCGATCGAAAGATCGGCAGCGGTGAAAAAGGTGGTTGACAGCGGATTGAAACGCTGTAGAATTCGCCTCCCGCTGACGAGAGATCGCAGCGAGT
>NZ_JADUCM010000001.1 GCF_016009175.1 Pseudomonas alkylphenolica | reverse complement strand
GGTTTTTACAACAGCTGTCGGCTGCACTCAGCACTGGGCTATCGCTCACCGAACGCTTTTGCAAAGGACTTAAAGTGCAAGCCTTAACGCCCAGCTTCTTGGCGTCTGCTGCCAAGGGACAGAACCAGCAAAACCGCTCGCTCCTGCATACGGCCCTACGCTTCGCTCCGGGTCCCCTCCCTCCGGCACCTTCCGGGGCCACGCGGCCTACGACTTGCTTCGCCAAGTCTACATCTCGCGTCTTCGGCTACGCCGAAGGTGCTGCGCACTGCCCCTACAGGCACCTCCACTCGGCCTCCTGAAGTCGCAGTCTGCGGCGACTGAACTTGCGCGCATGAAGATCAAGATCAAAAGCCGGATCAAGATCAACAGCCAGTCCATGTTTTGATTTCGAAGATGCGCCCGTATCGGCGCTGCCGATTGCTTTTGCGACTTCAGGAGGCTGAGTGGAGGTGTCTGGAGGGGGCTGGTGCGCAGCACCCTTCGGCCGTAGCCGAAGTTCGCGAGTCGGAGACTTGGCGAAGCAAGTCGTAGGCCGCGATGCCCCTGGAGGGCACCGGAGCGAAGGGACCCGGAGCGTAGCGTAGGGCCGTATGCAGGAGCAGGCGGTTTTGCCTACTTTTTCCAAGAAAAAAGTAGGCCGCCGTAAAGGCGGAAGGGGCCGGAAGCCTCGCCACATCAAATGGATAAGCTCGCCAACCCGACCCAACACACCCCCACCGCCCCCCGGAATGCCTTGAAGAGTCAAATAATTAGCCTGCCTCAGGGTTTCTGCCAGTAGGGTTCGATGGCCTGCAGCCGCGGGTCGTCCGGCGCCACCTTGCGCATGCGTTGCACATATTCGTAGGCGTCGCTGCGCTCCCCCGCCAGGGCATGCAGATAAATCAGCGAATACAGCAGGTCGGTGTCCTCCGGCGCCTGGGCCAGCCCTTGTTGCAGGGCCTTGATCGCTTCATCGCGGCGGTTGAGTCGCGACAGCAGCAGCCCCTGGTTGTAGCGGATACGGGTGTTCTGCGGCAACGCCTGCGCCGCCGTTTCCATCCACTGCGGCGCCTGGTCGAGCTTGCCCTGCTCGACCAGCAACAAGGCCAGCATGTAGGCCAGGTTACCGTGGTCGGTGGCGGGCATTTTTTCCAGCGCCAGCCCTTCACGCAGCAGGCGCTCGGCTTCGTCCAGCTGCTGCGAGCCACTGGCCAGGGTCACCAGGTTGACCCGTGCCGGAACGAAGTACGGGTCCAGTTTCAGCGCCTGGTGATACTCCTCCATCGCTTCGCCGGTGCGTCCCTGGCGACTCAACAGCACCGCCAGGTTAAGACGGCCGCCAGGCAGTTCGGCATTGCCGCGCAGGCGTTTCTCGTAGTCGGCAAGCATGCTGGTGAAGGTTTCGCGCGACTCGGCGGGCAGTTGCTGCGCCGGGACATCGGCCAGTACCCGCAGGGTTTCATCGCGCACGGCCAGGGTCGGGTCCTTGAGCAGCGGCAGCAACGGCTGCAGACGCTGTTCAGGCGGCACGCTGGAAAACCCGGAGACCGCATAGGCGCGCACCAGCGCGCTCTTGTCCTTCAAGGCCCAGCCCAGGCTGATCACCGACTGCTGGCCGAGGTCGGCCATCTGCTGGGCCGCCGTGGCACGCACAATGGCCGGCTTGCCTTTGTCGGCGAGCAGTGCGTTGAGCTCGCTCAAGGCCACCCCCTGGCCGCTGCGCACCGCGTGGAAGTTCTCACCGTAGTGCGGTGGACGTTGAGGTGTACCGAACCAGCCTTCGATGGCAGTCGCGGCCCATTGCGGCTTCTGGTCGGTGTGGCAACTGGTGCAGGCGTCCGGGCTGGCGTCTTTGCTGGCCAGGTCGGGGCGTGGAATGCGCAGGCTGTGGTCACGCCGCGGGTCGACCACCATGTAGGTCTTGGTCGGCATGTGGCAGTTCACACACTGGGCGCCCGGCGTGCCTGGTTGGTGATGGTGGTGTGCCTGGCTGTCATAGTCCTTGGCTTGCAGGCTGGGAAAGCGCGCCACTGGCGGTTGGCTATTGTGGCACTGCAGGCAGAGCCCGTTACCTTCGATCTTCACCTTGTTGGTGTGCGGGTTGTGACAATCGGTGCACCCTACCCCTGCGGCGTACATCTTGCTCTGGGTGAATGAACCATATTCGTAGACTTCGCCGTCGATCTGGCCGTCGGCATGGTACAGGCCCGTGCGCAGCGTCGCCGGCAGGCTCTGGTCCAGTTGCGGATGGCCCGGCAGTTGACCGACCCCGAGGGTTTGCCGGCGGCTGTGACAGAAGGCGCATTGTTCAACCAGGCCCTGGCTGCCCAGTGCCTTGTAATCGACGGTCAGCCCTGTGTCGGTCGCCGAGCTGTAGTTTTTCTCGCCGGGTTTGGCCGTCTTGGCCCAGTCGACATGGGCCTTGCCTGGGCCGTGGCAGCTCTGGCAGCCGACGTTCTGCTCCTGCCAGGTGGAGGCAAAGCTGTCGTCGCGGTCGTTGTAGTTTTTCAGCAGCCGGGTCGAGTGGCAGTCGGCGCACATGCCGTTCCAGTTCTGGTAGCGACCGGTCCAGTGCAAAGGGTCGTTGGGCGCAAATCGCTGGCCCGGGTACAGCGAAAACCAGCGTTGGCCACCCTGTGCCTTGTCCCGGCTGTCCCAGGCGATGGTCAGCGCCTGCAGCCGCCCGCGCGGCAGCGACACCAGGTACTGCTGCAGCGGATAGTGGCCGAAGGTGTATTGAATTTCGAAGTCTGCCGGTTTGCCGTCTTCACCTTCGGTGTTGACGAAAAAGCGCTCGCCCTTGCGGAAAAACCTGGCCTTGACCCCGGCCTCGTCGAAGCGCGCCGCTTTGAAGTTGCCCAGCACATTGGTGCCGGTGGCTTCACGCATGGCCCAGCCGTGATCGGAATCTTTCCATTGCGCGGCTTCTGCGGCATGGCAACCGAGGCAGGTGGCTGCAGCGACATAGCCTTCGGCCGGGGCGGCCTGAGCAGCCTCGCGTGCCGTGCTGGTCGTGTCGTCTGCCCAAACCGGGTACAGGCTGCAAAACCCTGTCAGCAATACCCCAAACCGTGCCCACTGCCGAATTCGCAACAGCACACGCGTTCCTGACGTCTCACGCCCCATTCCCTGCTCCACGGTCGATTCAACTTGCCCTTTGCCGGGCTTTTTTTAGTTCGTACTGCTACCGGCTGCGCAGTGCAGCCTAGTGCATGTTTTTGCCGCAATCTCGGCGGGCATGCAAAAAAGAAATAATCCTTATCGCCAACTGTACAGGTCAGCTGGCGATGTACACGATGATTGGCCCGCAAACGGCCAGTAACACATTGGAAATGGCATAACAGACCGTAAAACCAATCACCGGCGTGTTGCTCCCGGACTGCTCGATAATCTTGTTCATCGACGCAGCCTCGGTCTGCGCACCGGCCAGGGCGCCGAACAGCACCATCGGGTGCAACCGCAACACATAACGGCCGAAATACAGCGACACCAACGGCGGCAGCAAGGTCACCACCACCCCCGAGATCAGCAAGGCCACCCCCTCGTTCTGCATCGCGGCAATCGCCGGCGGCCCGGCCAGCAGGCCGACAACCGCGCCAAACGCAGTCAGGCCGAACTCGGAAAACGCCCACTGGGCCGCTTGCGGCAAGGCGCCGAACTCCGGGTGACGGGAGTTGTACCAGCCGATCAGCAGCGCCACCAACAACACGCCGCCGCCGACTCCGAGCTCAATGGGAATCATGCCGATGTGGGCCGAGACCATGCCCAGCAGCGCACCCAGCACCATGCCCAGGCTGTGCACGGCAATGTCGCTTTTGTAGCTGCGCTCGCGCACCCGCCCCAGTTGGGCCGCCAGCATCATCACGCTGCTGGTGCGCCCGGTGATGGCAATGACATCACCTTTGTGCAGCACGGTATTGGGCAGCAGCGGCAATGCCAGGCCTTGGCGGGTAATGCTGTCGATAAAGCACCCCAGGCGCGCATTCCCCACCAGCGCCGCCCGGATGTCATGCACCGTCTTGCCGGCAAAGCGGGTATTGGTCAGCACAATGTCGGCCGAACGGGTGGGAAACGACAGCGCCTCCGGGTGATCAATTTCGGCACCCAGCCATTGACCGAGCTGCCCGACATCTTCGCGCAAGGCATAGACCCCGACGATGTCACCCTGCTTGAGCAGCATCGCCGGGTCACGTTCATGCACCGTTGCGTCACGCACGACCCGTTCAATGGTGATGCTCGGGTGCAGGTGCTCCAGCGCGCTGATCGTCATGCCCTGCGCCGCACTGTCGGTGAGCAGGTGAGCGCGCACCACAATGCGGGTATAGGGAATGCTGGTCATGTCTTCCTGGCTGGCAATACCCAGCTCCAGTTCCAGCTCCCTGGCCGAGGCGCGCAAGTCCACGCCAAGCAGCTTGGGGGCAATGGTGCCGACAAACACGACCAGGCCCACGGTGCCGAACACATAGGTGATGGCGTAGGCAACTGCCATGTGGCTGTAGAGCTGATTCTTCGCCGCATCATCAATGCCCAGCTGGGCTATGGCACTGCTGGCGGTACCCATGATGGCAGTGTCGGTCAGCGCACCGGCCCCCAGCCCTGCGGTAAACCCTGCATCGAAATGGTAAATCGCGTTCATCAGTAATATCGCGCCCAGCGCCGTGGCGCAGAGCACCACGGAAAACAGCACCAGTTTCAGGCTGCCGCGGTTCAGGCAGCCAAAAAACTCAGGCCCGCTCTTGAAGCCGACGGCATAGATGAACAGCACGAAAAACACCGATTTGAGTTCGTGAGGAACCTCCAGGCCGACCTGGCCGATGATCAACCCCATCAACAAGGCCCCGGCTACCGATCCCAGGTGAAAGCTGCCGATCTGTATGCGCCCGACCAGGACGCCCAGGCCGATGGCCAGGAACACGGCGATCTCCGGGTCGGCACGCAGTGCATGGACGAAGAAATCGATCATGGCTCGCCCCTTGTTTGTTCAGGAGCCTGTGCAGGCGCGGCGTACCATTGATCCTGAGGTACGCGTTTTTCCTGCTCGGGATCGCCCAGATAGTGCGGCGACATGATCTGCACGCCGTACTCGTTGAACACATCCTGGATGTTGGCGTGCAACATGCTCAACAACTCGGCGCGGGGTCGCGGCTCACTCGGCACGGCCTGGGCCACCAGCCGGTATTCAGGATAGAAGTCCGAGAGCGCGGTCTGAAACACCTGGGGCCGGGGCTTTTCCAATATGCCCGCTGTGCGCCGCGCTGCCTCCAGCAACATGGCTTCCACCTGACGCCAGGGCGTGTCGTAGCCGATGGTGACCACGGTATCGACCACGTACCCTGCCCCCTGCACCACCCGCGAGTAGTTCTTCGTCACCGCGCCGGTGATCATCGAATTGGGAATGGTCAGCACCTCGCCCAGCCCCGTGCGGATACTGGTGGTGAACATGCCCAGTTCGGTCACGGTGCCTTCATGCTCGCCAATACGCACGAACTCGCCCGGACGCAGCGTGCGGGTGTAGGTCAGGATCAACCCCGCCGCTGCCTGCCCGACCACGCTTGATGCACCCAGTGAGATCATCAGGCCGATCAGCACGGACAGGCCCTTGAACGCCTCGGTCCCGGCTCCCGGCAGGTAGGGGTAAGCCATCGCCAGGGCGAACAGCCAGATCGCCAGTGAGGTCAAACGGGTAGTGGGTTGCAGGGTTTCGTCGTTGAGCCAGCTGATGGTGCCGGGCCGGGCCAGCCTGTCCAGCACCCGCTTGCTGAAGGCGCTGATGCCGCGGGCAATGAAAAAGATCATCAAGGCAATCGCCAGCCCCGGAATGGCGCTGACGATCGCATCGAGCAGGTAGCTCACCAGGTTGAGCAGGTAATGGTCGAGGCTTTCGCCCCACGGCCGGGTGTAGGGAAAGCGCTGCAACACGAACGTCAGCCATTCGTAGGTCAGCAGCGCCACCACCGACCAGTACAGCAATGCCAGCAGCCGGCGGATCAGCGGGTACAGGTTGCTGGTGTCGAGCAAGGGCGTCTCGCCGACCTTGAGCACATCATGATGGCGGCGGATCTTCTTCGGCAGCCACGACAGCAGCTTGCGATGCACGTAGGCGGCCAGGCGCAGCAAGCCCAGGTACAGCAAGGTCGCGACCACACTGAAGCCACCTGCAATCAGCAGAAAGCGCACGCTGCGCGCCTGTTGCGACTCCTCTACCACTTGTTCGAGGCGTTTTGCCGCCTGTACAGCGGTCTCGGCAACGCTCACGTCCGGATCGGTGTCCTGGGGGGTGACAATGAATGCGCGCCGCCCGCCCAGCAGTACCAGATAGGTGTCCTGGATCGTGTCGAGGTGCACCTTGAGCTCTTCGGTTCCCGCGAGCATCTCGTTGATCACCGTTCGCGCCCGTTGCACCCGTGCCTCGGGGGCTTCACCCAGCCAGGTAGCACGAAAAGTCATGATGCTGCGGTTGGCCACTTTCAGTTCGACCGCCGGAGCCGTCACTGCCGCCCCGTCGTGCGGGTCGGTTTGTGCCACAACGCCAGGCATGTAAACAACCGACCACAGCAGCACAAACACACCCAGAAACCCGCGCTGTATCCAACTCCCCATAACCTTTGCTCCAGCCAGAATCCTTTGCCACCCGGATGAACGGCAAGGTCAGGATAGTCGTCGTTTTGTCCTTGTACCTGTCAGGTTGGCAATCACTTCGACCCACTCAAATGGATGATGGCCAAATAGGCAACGCAACGCTGTAGTACGCGTCTGTCAGCAGATTCATACGATGTAAAAAAAACCGTCTAGGCTCTCTATGTTGCGAATGATTCGACAGCGCATGTTCTCCCTTTTGGCCGCTGCCAACGGGCAGAAATATCAGGCCAGGGAACAAGCAGCCGTCGCTACTACAGAACGGTTACAGGGCTCAAAGCGGTCCTTCAATGGAGCTTTGTGTGGTGAGGTGGACATGACGACCCGGATCCAAATTGCAGTTCCAGCGGCATTCAGGCCCCAACGCCAGGCGTTGGCGCTGGAGCCGCGCATTCTGTTTGATGGCGCAGCGGCTACGGCTGCGGCGGATCAGCAGCATCAGGACAACGGCGACGCCGGTAAAACCGACACTGCGCACGCCACGCCGACCGATGCCCGCAGTGAACCGGGCCAGCAGCCTTCAGCGGCGCGTCACCTGCTGGTGCTCGACAGCCGTATCGAAGGCCGTGAACAGCTCACCGCCAACCTGCCCGACAACGTCGAGGTGCTGGTGGTGGAAGCCAACCAGGACGGTTTGGCGGCGATCTCCAGCGCCCTGGCCAAGCTGGGCCAGGTCGATTCGATTCAGATCCTGTCTCACGGCGCGTCCGGCGAATTCACCCTCGGCAAGACCACCCTGACCGCCAGCAATATCGACCAATATGCCCAGCCGCTGAGCCAGTGGAGCCAGTCGTTGAGCGAAGGCGCCGACATTCAGCTGTATGGCTGCAAGGTCGGCGAAGGCAAGGACGGCCGAACCCTGGTTGACGAACTGGCGCGCTGGACCGGCGCCGCCGGCGGCGCCTCCGATGACAACACCGGCAGCACCCGCGTCGGGGGCGACTGGAACCTGGAGGTCAGCAATGGCCTGCTGGACAAGACCATTGCCCTGTCCAGCACCGCGATGGCCGGCTATGACCGCCTGCTGGCCGCCGGCCCCACCACCGACCTGAGCGGTGGTGCCGATGTCCTGCTGGGCAACACCTTTACCTTCACCGTGACCTTCACCAACAACACCAGCGACGCTGGCTATGCGCCATTTATCGACCTGTTCTTCCCGGCCACCGGCAAGGACGGCGCCGGGGCCGAAATCGATGACGGGATTACCTTTGTCTCGGCCACCTACCTGGGCCAGTCGCTGGTCACCCATGTGCTGACCTTTGACGCCAACGGCCAGGCCAGCCACCCGCTGGCGGTGGGCACCGATGGCAAGCCGCTGATCATCAATGCCGCCGATTTCGGCATGCGCGCAGGCGACCAGATGGTGGTCGTCGAACTGCCGTTCGCCAGCGTCACCCAGGGCCAGCCGGCCATTCCGGTACAAGTGACGGCAACCCTGAGCAACCTGGCCGATACCGACTTTTCGTTTACCGGCTCGACGCCGGACCTGACCATCCGTGCCCGCAGCGGCTTCCAGTACGGCAACGACTCGCTGAACAACCCGGCCACCGACCCGAGCATCCTCGAGCCTGCCGCCAACGCCGACAGCTACGTGGTGCACCCGACAGTGATTACCGTCGACCAGATAGTCACCACGCCGGAAGGCGAGACGGCCACCGGCCCGAACTTCGAACGCAACCTGACGTCCACCATCACTCCGGCCAATGGCCAGACCCTGACCAACGTAAGCGTCACCCAGCCGGTGCCGGACAACGTCATTGTCAAGACCATTACTCCGGGTGCGGGCGGCACCCTGACTTCGCTTACCTTGTATGACGGCCGTACCATCACTGACCCGGCGCTGATCCAGGCGACGCTTGCCCTCAACAACGACGGCAACCTGAACAACGATGTGTATGTCGAATCGTTCACCGTTCTCTACCCGACCCTCAGTGCGGCGACCAGCACCAGCGTGCAGTTTTTCGTGCCCGATGACGACGCCAACGGTGCGCCGATCCTGAATCCGGTGACCGGCGATGATGTCACCATCACCTTCGACGCGCCCACTGCGTCCGGTTCCTGGGTACCGCTGGACCCGCGTGATGCCACCAACGGGCAGATCAATTTCACCGGCCAGGGCGACGATGTCAGCTTTATCGCCAAGTCCATTACCCTGGAAAAACAGGTGGTGGTCAGCGTTGACGTCGGCACTGCCGGGATCAGCCCCGGCGATACCCTCACCTACAACCTGAACATTGCCATCTCCGACTATTTTGCCTTTGGCCAGACCTTCTTCGGCAATGGCAGTTTCGTGATTGCCGACCGCCTGAGCGACGGCCAGACGCTGGTGCCCGGCACCGCCACGTTGACCGTGCAGATCAACGGCGTCTCCGAAACCATCACCTTGGTCAGCACCACGGTGGTCAATGCCGACGGCAGTACCTCGATGGCCTTCGACATTGCCCAGTCGTTGAATGACGCTTTCCTCTTCACCAACTGGCTCAATGGCGACCTGGCCTTCGATAGCACACTGCAGGGCGCCACCCTGGCGGTGATCAGTTACCAGGCCCGGATCGGCCAGAGCTACACCCCGCCCGCCGGCAACCCGCACAGCGAAATCAACGAAGGCGACCCGTTGGGCAACAACGCCACCGTCACGGCCACGGTCCTGCTCGATGCACTCAACCTGAGCGGTGACAACCAGAGCGACAGCTCCACGACCACCACCGTCATCCCGACCAGCCAGGTGCAAATCGACCTCTCCGACCTCAACGGCGGCGGCGCGCCGGCCCCGGGCACCGAGCTACGTCCTGGTGACCGCGTCACCTTCCGCTTGAGTTACGACCTGGTCACCGGTGACTACGAGAACTTCAAGCTCACCGCGTACCTGCCACTGCCCCTGTTCGACCTGACCGGCATCGACCTCAACAGCATCTGGCGCCTGGCGACAGGCAATACCAACCCCAACAGCCCGACGTCGGTGACCCTCGGCCCCGGCAACTCGATCATCTTCACCTTTGCCGACTACGTGAATCCCGGGGTCAATGGCAGCCGTGTGGCCATCGACTTTACCCTCACCGTCAGTGACCAGCCGTTTGCCGACCAGCGCGCCTTCAACGTCCTGGGTGAGTCCAGCCAGACCCGCACGCTCGACAAAAGCGTGCTGCTCACCACCGATGACGTGACCTTGATCGCCTCGGTCGCCGAACCGGTGCTGAACATCACCCACGGTGTCGTCTCCACCAGCCACGGCACGGTGACCGGCACCACCGGCACCTGGGCCCCGCCCGGCACCACCGGCGTGCCCTTCGGTGGCAGCGTCCCCAATATTGCGGCCGTTAACGGTGATGTCAGCGGGATCGACGCCAGTGACCGCCTGCGCCTGGCCACCGCCATTGAAAACAGCGGCGGTGGCAACGCCTACGACGTCAGCACGCGCATCACCTTGCCGCCGGGACTGTCGTTCGTCGGTGGCACACTGTCTGCCGCCAACCTGCAGATTTACCGCGGTGATGGCACGCTGCTGGTTGCGGGCACTCACTACACCGTGAACAACGCCACCAATACCATCACCTTCATTGACGGCCCCGGTGTCGGCGCCCTGCTGGCCGGTCGCCCGGGCAGTGCGGCAGACAACAGTGGCGCCAACGTGGTGGTGATTACCTATGAGGTAAACGTCAACGCCACCATCGCCGCCAGCGCTACCCTGCAAACCACAGGGCAGTTGCTCAGCTATGCCAGTGTCGAAGGCGGACAGAACTTCCTCGGCGCTACGCCGTTGAGCGACATCGCCGGCCAGCAGGTGGCCGCACCGACCATCAGCAAGAATTACGCCGGAGGCAGCCTCGACGAAAGCGACTCCAGTGCCAGCCACACCACCGGCTCGAACCTGGTCGTGGGCGAAAGCATGCTCTACGACATCGTCGTCACCCTGCCCGAGGGCAGCACGCAGAACCTGCGCATCGACGACCTGATCCCGCCCGGCATGCGCCTGGACCTCAGCTTCAATGGCCAGGGTTATCAGATCATCACCACGGCAGGCGGCTTGTTGGCGCAGAACTTTGGCGGCACCGTGACCGTTGGCAGCCTGAGCGGCTCCGGCGGTACGCTGGGTGCCGATGGCGTCGATGCGCGGTTCGTTTTTTCCGTGGCCAACACCACTGGCGACAACAACACCGGCAACAACAGCTTCGTGATCCGCCTGCGCCTGGTGGCCAGCAACGTCATTGGCAACCAGAGCGGCGGCGTACGCCAGAACGACGCAACACTCAACTACCGCGACCCCGACGGCAATACCCCCAATGGCGCGACGCCGATTGATCGGGATGTGGCGTTGACCGGCAGCAAGCCGACCATCACCATTCAGGAACCGACCCTGCAACTGGATCAGCAACTGGTCACCCCGCCGGGAATCGGCTTCGACCAGGGCGACCCGCTCGAATACACCATCACCATCCGCAACGGCAACGGCGCCAGTGACTACGACGCCTTCGACATCAACTTCAACAGCGTGCTGCCGCCCGAACTGGACCAGTTGACCCTGGTCAGCGCGATCTACACCGTCAACGGCGTCTCCACCGATATCACCGCCCGTTTCAGTCTCGATGCCAACGGCCGCACGCTGGTCAACGTCGCTGACATCGATATCGCCAAGGGCGGCACCCTGGTGCTGCGCATTACCGGTACGGTCAATGCCAGCGGTGCCTCGGTGGCCGCCTTCGACAACCTCGCCGAAGTACGCTGGACCAGCCTCAATGGCACCAGCAGCACCACGGCCGACCCGGCGGGCGAACGTACAGGTCAGCAAGGCTTGCTCAACAGCGGCGTCGTCGACGACTACCGGCGCGACAGCATCCTGATCATCCCGGTGGCCCAGGGCATCAAGTTGTCGCGGGTAGGCGGGCTGTCGGACACCGCTGCGCCCAATCCCACCAATGCCTTGCAAGAGACGGTCGCGGTGGGCGAAGTAATTCGCTATCGCGCCGTGGTTCTGGTACCTGAGGGCAACAACCCCAATTACCAACTGGTCATTACCCTTGGGCGTGGCCTGACGCTGGCTGATCTGGCCACGATGCGCATTGGTTTTATCTCCGATGGCGGCCTGGTTACCGATCTTAGTGACCTGATCACCGCTGGCACCTTGCAGATTCTGGGCAATGAAAACAGCCCCGAGGCGCAGTTTATAAACGCCGATCTTTCTGGCGCCGCGCCGACCGGTGTGCTCAATTCGAAGTATGTCTCGTTCGGCACCGATAGCAATGGCAACCCGACCGTGACCCTCAACCTCGGCAATCTGGTCAACGGCGCCCATGGCTCTGGCGACGACGGCAACGATGACGACCTCGAAGGCGTGGTCATCGAATTCAGTGCGCGGGTGGCCAACACCGTCGAAAACCAGGCCGGCGTAGTGCTCGGCACCACCGTCCAGGATGTGGTCAACAACAACCTGCGGGCCACCAGCCTTACTTTGACCGAGCGCATCGTCGAAGCCGGCTTTACCGGTTTCAACAAGCAGGTCACCGACTTCATCCCCAACCCCGGAACCGCCCTGGGCAACGCCACCGTCTCGGTCAGCTTCACCGCCAGCGGCGGCCTGCCGGCATACGACGTGCACCTGACCGATGGTTTTCCCACCGGCACCAACTACAACCTGGTCAGTATCACCATCGGCGGCACCACCTTCGGCCCGGGCAACCTGCCTGCCGGGGTGACCTTCAGCACCACCGGCGGGCTGACCGTCGACATCGCGCGCATTGATATCGGAACTCGCATCAGTGTGGTGTATACCGTCGATGTGCCCAATGGCACGGCCATCGCCAGCAGCGACGCCAACCTGAGCTGGAGCAGCCTGCCGGAAACCTTCACCAGCTGGGGCGGCTCCGTCGTCGGTGCCGATGGCACTGCGGACGGCGAGCGTACGGGCGCCGATGGCCCCGGCCCGGACGCCACGGTGCTGAACAACTACGTGCTGCGCGAAGGCGCCGGCCTGGGCATCATCAGCGGCACCCTGTGGAACGACACCGGCACCGCAGCCGCCCTGCCCAACGATGCCAACCCGGATGCCGACCCGGTACCCGGCACCCCGGCCTACGAACTGGCGATTCCCAACCAGACCATCAACCTGATCTGGGCCGGCCTTGATGGCGTGCTGGGCAATGGTGACGACAAGACCTTCACTACCACCACCGACAGCAACGGCCGCTTCACCTTTGGCGTGCTGCCCTCGGGCTTGTACCGCCTCGATGCACCGACCACGGTCAACAGCATTGTCCAGTTCGGCGAACTGCGCATGCGCATCGACACCGACGGTGGCACGCTCGGCCAGGTCCAGGTGACCCTCGGCGAAGGTGCCACGGCGCAGGCCAACTCCGGCTATGTCGAGCTCAACGATGCACCGGTCAACAGCCTGCCGGGCTTCCAGAGCGGCCTTGAGGACACGCCACTGGCCATCGGCGGCATCAGCGTCAGTGATGTCGATGCCGAACGCAACCCGAACGTCAACGGCCGTGCCATCCAGGTCACCCTGACAGTGACGCACGGCACCCTGTCGCTGACCGGTCCGACTACCGGGGTGACGGTGACCGGTGCTGGCACCACCACCCTGGTGCTGGTGGGTCGCCTGGCCGACATCAACGCGACCCTGGCCGGCCTGAGCTACCTGGGCAACCTGAACTTCAACGGCAACGACTTCCTTGAGGTGGTGACCTCGGACCTCGGCAACTATGGCGATTTCGATGGCAACGGCGTACCCGGCCAACCGACCGACGCACGCACCGACCGCGACTTCCTGGTGATCAACCTTGCGCCGGTCAACGATGCGCCGGTAGCGGTCAACGACAACGCCTCGGCGACCGAGGCCGGGGGTACCAACAACCGAGTCCCGGGCGTCGACCCGCGCGGCAACCTGCTGGACAACGACACCGATGTCGACATCGCCACCAACGGCGATGTGCTCAATGTCATTTCGGTCACCTCCCCCTTGGGTCAAACGCTGTCACTGCCCAACATCGGTGCGATCGAGATCGCCGGCCGCTATGGCAAGCTGGTGCTCTCCGCCAATGGCGCCTATCAGTACATCATCGACAACAACAATGCCGAAGTTCAGGCCCTGCGCCTGGCCGGCGACCAGTTGACCGAAGTGTTCAGCTACAGGATCGCCGACATTGGTCTGGGGGGCGCGCCCCTGCAGTCCGGTGCCACGTTGACCGTGGTCATCCACGGTGCCAACGACGCCCCGGTCGGGGTGAATGACGTGGGCACGGCCATTGAAAAAGGTGGCGTCAACAACACGGGTGTCGGCAAACCCAACGACAGGCCGCCGCCAGGTTTCCCGGTCGCTGGCAGCAATGCCACCGGCAACGTGCTGAGCAACGACAACGACGTCGACGGTGGCGTCGGCGACCCGATCAACTACGGCGAAACCATGTCGGTGACCGGCGTGCGGCCGTTGCGCGAAGCGGTGCCGGGCCCACTGACCAACGTGCCGGCGGGCGGCAGCATCAGTATCAACGGCACCTACGGTGTGCTGACGATCAGCTCCAACGGCGACTACACCTACGTCATCAATAACGACAACACCGCCGTGCAGCGCCTGGGCCCCAATGACACCCTGACCGAGTTTTTCAGCTACCAGGTCACCGATGCCCTGGGCCTGAACGACCTTGCCGAACTGCGCATCACCATTGTCGGCAACTACGACAACCCGGTGGCCAGCGACGATCAGGCCACCGCGCAAGCGGGCGTCAACAACAATACCGGCGAAAGCAACCCGGTCGGCAACGTCATCCTGTTCCCCAGCCGGCCAGGCACCATCGACCAACCCGGTGGCAATGGCGTCGACCTGGACGTCGACCGCGCTGACAGGCCGAGCACCGTGCTGCAGGTCAACGGCATTCGCAATGGCCCGGAACTGGCTGGCGGCGCATTGACGGCAGTGGCCGGCGGTGCGGTCACCATCACCGCGACCTTCGCCCAGACCGACGCCGGTGTCCCGGTGACCAGTGCCCAGGATTTTGGCACCCTGACCATCAACCCCGACGGTTCGTTCAGCTTTGACGTCAACAGCGTCAACGATGCGATCATCGCCCTGCCCCGTGGCGCGACGTTCAATGTCATCTTCACCTACCAGATCGTCGACTCGGCGGGACTGACCGATACAGCGCAGCTGGTCATCATCATTCGCGGCGCCAACAATCCGCCCCATGCCCAGGACAACGTTGCACTGGCCACCGAAGCAGGCGGTGTCGCCAACCAGACGCCCGGCCTCGATCCCGGCGTTCCTCCGGCTCCTGGCCGTCAGGTGACGTTTGTCGACCCCGATGGCGACCCGGTCAGCGTTACTGCAGTACGCACCGGCCCGGAAGGCGGCACCGGTACTGCAGGCGTGGTGGGCTCGGCGCTCAATGGCCGCTATGGGGCACTGACGATCAACGCCGATGGCACCTACAGCTACCGGATCGACAACAACAACCTCGAAGTGCAAGCCCTGCGCGGCATTGATGACCTGCTGATCGAGGTCTTCACCTACACCGTCACCGACAGCGATGGCGAGTCGGACAGCGCGCAGGTGGTCATCGTCATCCGAGGCCAGAACGACAACCCGATCGGTGTCAATGACACCACAACCGCCGTGGAAGCCGGTGGCATCAACAACACCAGCGGCGGCCTCAACCCCCGGGGCAATGTGCTCACCAACGACACCGATGTCGATGGCGGGGCCGGCGACCCGATCGACTATGGCGAAACCAAGGCGGTTGCATCGGTACGCACCGGCGCGACCGAGGGGGCAGGTACTGCCGGCACCCTGGGCACTGAACTGCGCGGGACCTATGGCTGGCTGACCCTCAATGCCGACGGCAGCTACAGCTACCGCCTGGACAACAGCATGGCAGAGGTACAGGCCCTGCGCCCTGGCAACACCCTGGTCGAGACGTTCAACTACAGCGTGATCGACACCGCCGGTGCCACCGACATCGCCCTGTTGACGATCACCATCCAGGGCACCAACGACGCCCCGGTGGCCGTCGACGACAACGCGCTGGCGGTGGAAGCCGGTGGTTTGAACAACGGCAGCCCCGGCATCAACCCGAGCGGCAACGTGCTGAGCAACGACATCGACGTCGACCGCTTTGGCGAAACATTGACTGTGGTCGCGGTCCGTCAGGGACCGAGCGCCGGCACGGTGGGCAGCAGCTTTGCCGGGCAGTACGGCAGCCTGATCCTCAATGCCGACGGCAGCTACACCTACCTGGTCGACAACAACAATCCGCTGGTACAGGCACTGCGCACGGCAACCAATACCCTCAGCGAGTCCTTTACCTACACCATTCGTGACCTCTCGGGCGCCCTCAGCGCGGCCAACCTGACCATCACCATCCAGGGGCGCAATGACAACCCGCTGGCGGTGGACGATACCGCGACAGCGGTGGAAGCTGGCGGCACCAACAACGGCACGCCCGGGGTCGACCCCACGGGCAACCTGGTGGCCAATGACCGCGATGTCGATGCCGGTGACAGCAAAATCGTCAACGGTATCCGTACCGGCAGCGAGACGGCGGGTGGCGCGTTCACCACCGTCGGCGTCAGCCAGGCGATCCAGGGCACCTATGGCACCCTGACCGTATTTGCCAACGGCGACTATCGCTACCAGGTCGACAACACCCTGGCCGCTGTGCAGGCGCTCAAGCCCGGCGACACTCTGCAGGAGGTCTTCAGTTACCGTATGCGCGACGCTGCAGGCGCCGAGGACATCGCCCAGCTGACCCTCACCATCCAGGGTGCCTGGGACGCACCGGTAGCCCGTGACAACATCAACATCGCCGTGGCCGACAACGGCGATGGCCTGACCCTCAACCCCAGCGGCAACGTGCTGCCCAACGACAGCGACGTCGACCAGGGCGACCGGCTCACCGTCACCGGTATCCGTACCGGCCCTGAAGCGGGCACAGGCGTTGCCGGTACCGTCGGCAACGTGCTGATCGGCCAGTACGGCACGCTGGTCATCAATGCCGACGGCAGCTACACCTACACCGTCGACAGCACCAACCCGGATGTCCTTGCCCTGGCCCTGCTGCAAACGCTGGTGGACCACTTCACCTACGAAGTCTCCGACCTTGGCGGGCTGACGGACCTGGCGCAACTGTCGATCATCGTCATCGGCCGCAATGATCCACCTGCCGGAATCGACGATGCTGCTACGGCGATCGAAGCTGGTGGCCTGAACAACGCCACCCCGGGTTTCAACCCAAGTGGCAATGTGTTGAGTAACGACACCGATCTTGAAAATGACGCCCTGACGGTCACGTCAATCCGTACAGGCAGCGAAACGGGTACCGGTACAAGTGGCACACTGGGCACCGTGCTGCGAGGACAGTATGGCGACCTGGTGATGAATGCCGATGGCAGCTGGACCTATACCGTCGATAACAGCCTGGCGGCAGTGCAAGCCTTGCGCACCAGTGGCCAGGTGCTGGTCGACGTCTTCACCTACTCGTTGATTGACGCACACCAGGCCAAAGGTGCTGCACAACTGACCATTACCATCGACGGTCGCAACGACACGCCGATTGCCGTGGATGACGACACCATTGCCATCGAAGCCGGTGGCGTAGGCAACAACCAACCGGGGCGGGACCCGACCGGCAACGTGCTGGACAACGACACCGACGTGGACAGTCCGGCGCTCGGTGAAACCCGTCAGGTGCTGTCGGTGACCAGTGAAACCGGCAACACGGCCCTCGCCGGGCAGGTGCTGGTGGGCCGCTATGGCCAGCTGATGCTCAATGCCGACGGCAGTTACCAGTACCTGCTAGACAATAGCAACCCGACGGTACAGGCCTTGCGCACCGCAGGCGAAACCCTGCGCGAAGTGTTCACCTACCGCATGCGCGACACTGCCGGGGCGGAATCCGAGGCGCGGCTCAATGTGCTGATTCAAGGTGCCAACGACAACCCGGTTGCGCGCGACGACAGCAACGTTGCCAGTGATCAGGTCACCGCCCCCCAGACCAGCGGCAACGTGCTGCCCAATGACAGCGATGTCGATGGCGGCGAGCAGTTGACTGTCAGCGGCATTCGTACCGGTGCGGAAAATGGCGGCGGTACCAGCGGTGTCATCGGCCAGCCGCTGGCTGGACGCTACGGCACACTTGTGATCAACGCCGATGGCAGCTACACCTACAGCATCGACCTGACCAACCCTGAAGTATTGGCCGCAGCGGGTCTGGGCCAAGTCCTCAAGGATGTTTTCACCTACACACTCAGCGACCGACTCGGCGCCACGGACCTTGCCCAGTTGACCATTACTCTGGATATCACCGCCCCGTTCATCCCCGCCCCGGCCGGTCCGTTCTTCGACCGCGACGCGATCGACCCGTTTCGCAACCTGCCGCTGCCGGACGTACAGCCGGTGGTATTCGTCGGGCCGGTGGTCGAACGCCAGGAGCGTGCGCTGGAGCTGTCCGGCTGGACGGCCCACGGCAGCAACCTGAGCTACGGCCGGGTACCGGAGATCCTCAGTGAAACGCTGAACCAGCGCCTGGGCCTGATACCCGGCCAGTTTGTCGGCGGCGCAGTGCGTGACAGCCGCCAGGCCAGCGACAACGACCTGGCGTGGATACTGGGTCGCCAGTCGCGCATCAGCCTCAGCGCCGACGGCTTGCTGCCCGACCCGTCGGTGTTTGCCACCGACGCCGAGCACATGACCCAGGGCGATGCCCAGCTGCCACCGCCTTCCGAAACACGCACCGCACCCGGTTTCCGTGCCCAGTTGCGCGAAGCGGCCGAGCGCCTGCGGGCGATGGACAACCGTACAAGAGAATAAGCCAGGAACAAGGACAGACCATGCTAAGACTGCCACACACGGTATTGAGTACAGCCATCGCTTCCACTTTATTGCTGGCCGCCTGCTCTGCGACCAAGCCTGTCGAGTACACCGAGGAAGAAGCCCGGCAACGGATTCTTCGCGACCAGGCGCAGATGTATGAGAACCAGGAGCCCGTCACCACGCCCATCACCTTCTATGAAGCCGCGGCACGGGCCCTGAAATACAACCTGGATTACCGCCTGAAACTGATGGAAAGCGCGCTGGCCAGCGACCTGCGTGATGTCTCCAGCCACGAGATGCTGCCGCGCCTGGTGGCTTCGGCCGGGTATGCCGGGCGCAACAATGACTCCGGTGGCACCTCGATCGGTATCGAAGACCGCCAGCAAAGCTTGCGCGCATCGACCTCCGAAGAGCGCTATCGCCAGCTCTATGGACTGGGCCTGAGCTGGAGCCTGCTGGATTTCGGCGTGGCCTATTACCGCACCCAGCAGAAAAGCGACCAGATCCTGATGGCCGAGGAACGTCGGCGCAAAGTCGCGCAGAACGTCCTGCAGGACGTGCGCAACGCCTATTGGCGCGCCCTCAGCGCACAGCGCCTGATGCCTCAGGTCGACCGCTTGCTGGTGCGCACCAACCAGGCCTTGCTCTCGGCGCGCCAGGCCGAAACCCAGGGCTTGCTGCCACGCCAGGAGGTACTGGCGTATCAGCGCGCCCTGCTCGACTCCATTTACCTGTTGACCGTACGCCGTCAGGACCTTGAGTTCGCCCGCGCCGAACTGTCGGCGCTGATGTCGTTGCCGCCGGGCTCACGCCTGATCCTCGCCGACCAGGTGGAGCCGACGCTGCCGTCAATGTCCCAGGACATCGACAAGCTTGAACAGCTGTCGTTGCAGAACCGCCCGGAAATCATGGAAGAGTGGTACCGCAAGCGGGTCAACGAAAACGACCTGAAGATCGCCAAGGCGCAACTGTGGCCCAACGTCGTCTTCGACTATGGCTACAAGTACGACTCCAACAAATACCTCTACAACAACGACTGGACCGAAACCGGTGTGCAAGTCTCGATGAACCTGTTGCGTCTGCTGCAGTTGCCATCGATCAACAGCGCCGCCGAGTCGCAGACCAAGACCGACGACATGCGCCGGGTGGCACTGTCGATGGCTATCCTTACCCAGGTACGGGTCGGCACCCTGCGCTACCAACTGGCCCGCCAGGAAGTGGAGTTCGCCGACCAGAGCCTGCAGGTCGACCAGAGTTTGCTGAGCTACGCTGAAAAAGCCCGTAGCACCTCCTATGGCTCCGAGCTTGAGGTGATACGTGCCGAGGGCCGCTACCTGCTGTCGCGTTACCAGCGCGAAGCGGCCTACTCCAGTGCCCAGGCGGCCTGGGGACGGCTATACAACTCGGTTGGCCTGGACACGCTGCCCAAGGAAATCGAAAAACACGACATCAAGACATTAGCCCGAGAAATCCAGCGGACCCTGGATGATCAAGAACGCGCCAATCTTCTCGTTAGCACGCAAGGAACGCCGAATGTCATACAGCCCTGAGCGCAGTTTGCTCGCAGTGATACTGTCCCTGATCCTCACCCCGGCGCTGGCCGATGATACCCAGCCAGCCCTGACCACCACCGAGCCCAGCACGATTCGCGTGCTGTTGGTGGCCAGTCTGGAAACCACCCTGTCCAGCCAGATGGCGGGCACCCTTGGCGAGTTCAAGGCGGCGCTTGGCCAGACGGTGGCCAAGGACGCCGTGCTGGCACGCTTCGATTGTGCCGAAGCCCAGGCCCGTGCCCGGGTTGCGGCCGCCGAGCTGACCATGGCCCGGCAGAACCTGGATGCCAAGCGCAACTTGCGCAAACTCGATGCCGTCGGTGACCTGGAAGTCTCGGTGGCCAACACCGAGGTGCAGAAGGCCGACGGCGCGCGCGCCCTGGCCCAGGCCCAGAGCGGGTATTGCGTGGTACAGGCGCCCTTTGCCGGGCGCGTTGCCAAGGTGCATGCCAAGCCCTTCCAAACGGTACCGGCCGGCACCCCGCTGTTCGACCTGGTCAGTGACGGTGCGCTGAAGGTCCGCCTCAACGTGCCCTCAAGCCTGCTGCCCAAGCTCAAGAAGGACCAGGCGCTGGAAGTCGACATCCTCGAGACCGGCAAGGCTTACCCGGCCCATGTCAGCGCGATCAACGCGCGGGTCGACGCTGTGGCGCAGACCGTGGAGCTGGAAGCGCGCCTGGACGCGGCGCATCCGGAACTGATCGCCGGCATGAGCGGTACTGCACGGTTCCCTGACAGCAATGAGTGAGCCATTACCGCACCCGCAGTTGCTGTTGGCCATTGCAGCCCTGCGCGACCGAGCCCTGGCCGCCGATTCACTCAATGCGCTGGGTTTTTCCATCGCCAACGACCCCTACCCCTTGCTGCAGTACCACCAGGCGCTGGTGTTCCAGCAGCAAGGCCAAGGCCTCGATCTGCTCTGCGTGTCGGGCCTTGCCCGTCCCAGTGAAGACTCGCCCTACCTGGTCTGGCTGCAGCGTGCCGTACGCTGGATTGCCGACCAGCTGGAGGACGATAAGCCCCGCTGGCTGGGACGCGATGTCGTCACCCCACCGCCAGACATCGAAGAAGGCTGGGCCGAGTGGTGGCCCAAAGGCCTGTGGTGTATCCCCCTGCATGACCGCGAGGGGCAACGCCTGGGCCTGGTCGTGTTCCTGCTCGATACACCACCGGCCGCGGCACTTGAGCCATTGTTCGACGGCCTGTGGCGCACCTGGGCGCATTGCTGGGCCGGCTTCACTCGCCCGCGCCGCTTGCGGCGCGGGCGTCCCAGCAAGCGCCAGCTGCTGATCGCCCTGGCGGTGGCCGTGGCCCTGCTGTTGGTGCCGGTGCGGCAGACGGCACTGGCCCCGGCCGAAATCGTCTCGCGCGAAGCCATGATCATCAGCTCGCCCATTGATGGCGTGATCGAGCGCATGCAGGTCCGCCCCAATCAGCCGGTAGAAAAGGACACCTTGCTGTTCAGCCTGGATGAAACCACGCTCAGGAGCCGCGCCGAAGTGCTGGGCAAGGAAGTCGCGGTTGCCGATGCGGAACTCGCCGCCGCCAGCCAGCGTGCTTTCGACAACCCGCAAAGCAAAAGCGAACTGACCCTGTTGAATGGCCGGGTGCAGCAGCGCCGTGCGGAGCTTGCGGCGGTCAAAGCGCAACTTCAGCGTACTCAGGTGCGTTCGCCACGGGCCGGTGTCGCGGTGTACAGCGACCCCAACGACTGGCTGGGCAAACCGGTATCCACCGGGGAGCGGATTCTGCTGATTGCCGAACCGCAGCAACCGGCGATGCAGATCCAGTTACCGGTCGCCGATGCCATTGCCCTGGAACCCGGTGCCGAAGTCACCCTGTTCCTCACCGCCTACCCGTTGACGCCTCTGAAAGGCAAAGTGCTGGAAACCAGCTACCAGGCGCGCACCAACGAAGAAGGCGTGGTGGCTTACCGGCTGCTCGCCAGCATCGAGGGGCAACCCGAACACGCGCGCCTGGGCCTTCATGGCACTGCTCGCCTGTACGGTGAACGCGTGGTATTGGGCTATTACCTGCTGCGTCGACCGTTCGCCGCATTGCGGGCCTGGAGTGGGCTGTGATCGGCGCCAACCCGGCAGAAATGACGTCGCAACCGTTGCGCGACGACCTGCGCCTGCTGGAGACAGCCCCCGACCGCAGCGGTGAACCCGCCTGGGTGATTCACGACACTGTACTCAACCGCTTTTACCGTATCGGCTGGCTGGAGTTCGAATGCTTGCTGCGCTGGGAGCGCACCCCGAACGCCATTTGCCAGGCCATCCATAGCGAAACCGCGCTACGCCCGGATGTGGAGCAAATTGTGGAGTTTCGTCAGTTTCTGGAAAACCACCAACTGTTGCGCCCTGGCCGCGAGGCCTTGGCTCGCATGGCTGCGCGCAGCGAAGGCAATGCCTGGCTGAGCTGGCGCTGGTGGCTGCATCACTACCTGTTTTTTCGCGTACCGTTGCTGCATCCGCAACAACACCTGCAAACGCTGGCGAAAAAGCTCGACTGGTTGTTCCAGCCGTTGACCGGTGTGATCGTGCTGCTGTTGGGGCTCACCGGGGTGCTGCTGGTGTTGCAGCAGTGGGACACCTTCACCACTGCCGTGGTGGAGTCGTTCTCGGCCTCGGGGCTGGTCAGCTTTGCCATCGCTTTGGCGCTGGCCAAAACCCTGCATGAGCTGGGCCACGCCCTGGTCGCTACCCGCCTGGGGCTGCGCGTGGGCCACATGGGCATTGCCTTCGTGGTGATGTGGCCGATGCTCTACACCGACACCGGCGAAAGCTGGAAGCTGCGCAGTGCCAGGCAGCGATTGGCAATTGCCTCGGCCGGTATCATCACCGAGCTCGCGTTGGCCGGGCTGGCAACACTGGGATGGGCATTGTCCGATCCGGGCCCGTTGCGTAACGCCCTGCTGTACCTGGCCACCACCAGCTGGGTGCTGTCACTGGCGCTCAATGCCAGCCCGTTCATGCGTTTTGACGGCTACTTCATCCTCTCCGACCTGCTGGACTTCCCCAACCTGCACGAACGCTCCTCGGCCCTCGCCCGGGTGACCTTGCGCCGGGTGTTGCTGGGGCTCGACGAGGACTGGCCCGAGGCGTTTCCACCGGGCAAGCGCCGGGCCCTTGTAGCGTTCGCCATGGTCACCTGGGTGTATCGCCTCGTGCTGTTCCTGGGCATTGCCGTGGCGGTGTACCTGCTGTTCTTCAAGCTGCTGGGGATTGTGCTGTTTGCCGTGGAGGTGGCCTGGTTCATCGTCATGCCGGTGTGGCGCGAGCTCAAGCACTGGTGGAAACACCGCGAAGGCATCAAGGCCGGCCACCGCCACGCCTGGTGGGTCGTCGGGGCGTTGATCCTGTTGCTGCTGGCCGTGCCCTGGCGCACCCAGGTCCATGCGCTGGGTGTGGCCCGCGCCGAGCACCAGTTGCGGGTATTTGCACCCTATCCGGCGCGTTTGCAGGCTTTGCACCCCGCCGGCCACGTCGCGGCCGGGGCGGCGCTGGTCACCCTCGATGAACCGGATATTGCCTCACGGCTGACCAGCAGCGAAGCCAGCGCGAAAAGCTATCAGGCACGCCTGGGCGGCTTGATGGCCGACCCGACCGGTGCCGACCAGGCCATCGCCACGCGTCAACGCCTGGATGTTCAGTTCGAAGAGGCGCGGGCCGCCCGCTCGGAAATCGCCCGCCTGACCCTGCAAGCGCCGTTCGACGGGCTATGGCTTGACCTGGACCCCAATTGGCAATCCGGTCAGTGGATCGGCAGCCGTGAGCCCGTCGGCATCCTCATAGACCCCGATCACTGGCAGGTGGATGCTTACGTTGACCAGGACGAAGTGCAGCGCCTGGTGCAGGGCGGTGCCGTACACTTCTACCCCGAGGGTCAGCCGACGCCGATCAATGGCACCGTGCTGGCCATCGGCAGCACCCGCGTCAGTCAGCTGCATCACGCCATGCTTGCCTCGCGGTTCGGCGGGCCATTGACCGTGGCCAGCCGGGGCAAGGAGCTACTGCCAACACCGCCGCTGTTTCATGTGCTGGTGCAACTGGAAGGCGCCCCACCTGCCCTGCGCGAAACCCGTGGCCGGTTGCAGATTGCCGGTGAACGTCGCAGTTTGCTGGGTGAGGGCTTGACCCATGTGGCGGCAGTGCTGCTGCGCGAGAGCGGGTTCTGATGGCTGCCACGGCCTTGTGCGCGCAGCTTCACAAGGCCGCGGCAGACTCGAGCCCGATCAGGAACGCCGTTTCACCGTTCTCATGCACCACCCGGAAACTGCCGTCCATTGACTGAGTCAGGTTGCGGCACAGCTGCAAGGCAATACCCCGGCGATGTTCGAGAGGCCGGCAGAGGGTGACTGCCAGGTTCAGGCTGACTGCACCGTTCAGTTGCAGCCGTGTTGCCAGGTTGATCCGCAACGGCGCCATGGGCGCTGCTTCACTCAGGTACTCCAGCAGGCAGTCGAACAATGCGCCCAGCCGCTCACCATCGATCCAGAGCTGCCTGGCGTTGACCTCCTTGATCTCCAGCGTCGGCGCAACAAAGCCCTTGCTCAGCTGTGCGCTGAACGCGGCCAGCCGTGCCTCCAGCCACCGGGTGATGTCCAGCTGCGCCGGCACCAGTGGCGGACGCTGCTGATCAAGGTTCAGCAGCCGCTGTAGCTGCGCCAGGCGATGGGTGACTGTGTGCAGTGCGTACAGGCCTGGCAACGGCACTTCGACTGCCCGAAGGCTGGTTTGCAGGCGCTGTAGTGGTTCAAGCAGGTCATCATGCACCACGTGGGCAAAGCCGGTCACCTCCCGGTATCTGGCCTGAGCGTGTTCGTGTGCATCGCGCAGTTGGCCCAGCAGAATCTGTCGATCGGTCAGGTCTTCGAAACTGCCGACCATGCCCTGTACATTGCCTTCGGCGTCCCGCCAGGGCTCAACCCAGAACCGCATGAAATGCGGCTCACCGAGGAACTCGATGTTGAGCTGGTTGGTGAATGCCTGGCCTTTCTCGAGCAACTCATCATAACGGGCCTGGTACCGCTGGCCCTCCTCTGCGGTGAACCAGAACGCATCCGTTAACCGGCCACCGAGCACGCGTTCGACAGATGCGTGGTGCCACGCCAGAAAAGGCTGGTTGCACAACAGCAGGCGCCCCTCCCGGTCACGCACGAACATCGGGTTGGGTGAGGCCTCGAGCATTGCCCGCATCAGGGCCTGCTGCGTCGGGTCGTGCCAGTGCTCAGCCTTCGACTCGGACTCAGCCAGCGTCGCCACGCCCGAAGAACCAATGCCATTGCGCTGGGCGATCGTCGCCAGGGCCAGGCGCGAATCGACCTGAAGCTTTTCCTGCAAGCGGGTCTTGTAGGTACTAACGGTCTTGTAGCTTATCGACAGCTGCTCGGCGATGGCCTGATTGGAGCGTCCCTCGCTGATCAACTCCAGTACGGTCAGTTCCCGAGCCGAGAGCGTATCCAGCTCTTTGCCGCCAACCGGCGTCGGCGCACGCCTGGACTCCCGAGGGAAATACTGGCGTCCGTGCACCACGGCCTGCAAGCCACGCTCAAGCTCGAGTGGTTCGTCGTGCTTGTTGACGAAGCCATCGGCCCCGGCCTGTACACACAAACGAGCGAAATGACTGCTGCTTTGCCCCGTATACACCAGCAACTGCAGTGCCGGATCGCGCAGTTTCAAGCGCCGGATCAGGTCCAGGCCACCCAGGCCTTCGATGGCCAGTTCAAGCACCACCAGTTCAGGACCATCACTGCGTGCGTGTACCAGCGCCTCCTGGCCATTTTCGACCTCAGCGACCACCTCATGCCCCAGCCGCTGCACCACCTGGGCAATGGCCAGACGCATCAACGGCAGTGGCTCGACAATCATTACCCGACTCATCACAGCGCTCCTTTCGGGCCGACACGGGCCTGAAAAGCAAGCCTAGACCAGCACCGCCTTCAGTGAAGCTCCTACACGCAGCTAAGGCGACTCCTACAGAGCATTTCGCTGCCTAGGCAGACACTTCCTACATACATTTTGTTGGAGGTTGCCATGAAACACATCACCGAGCGTGCACTGCCTCTGGACCACCTGGCACATAACCACCTGGCCCTGGCAATCAGCCTGATTCTGGGCACCCTGTGCTACCTGCCGATCCACGGTGCACAGGCCGAAGACGCAGCAATCAACGAGCGCCAGGACGAGTTTGTGCCTGCCCTGGTCAGCTTGAATATCGGCCATCCGTCGTTGATGGGATTACTCGGCGTGCCTGCGCCGGTCATTGTCACCGTGGCCAACGGGGTGGGCATTACCACTGGCGCCGTAGACAGCTCCAGCGTCAGCCTGCGCGCAGCCAACAGCACCGGAGTAAAAGCCGACACCGGTGTGCAGATCAGCTTCCAGCAAGGCACCGTCGCCAATGGCGCGGTAACGGCTGCCACGGCCAATGGCCAGAAAGGCCTGCTGGCCGATGGCGGTACCATCGGCGGTAGCGGCGTACGTATCGACATGCTCCCGCAGACCGCGCTGGGCGTTGCCTTCAACGCCAATAACATGACCGGTGTGATCGCACAAAATGGCGGCGCGGTCGTTCTCGACAACAGTCAGGTCAACATGGGTGGCCTGGCCGGCAGCAATAACGTGGGGCTGCTGGCTAGCGGTAGCGGCAGCAGCATTGACTTCAGTGGCGGCGCAGTCAGCACGCTGGCCAAGGGGTCCATTGGCGTACTGGCCAAGGATGGCGGCAGCATCGCGCTGAGCAACGGCACCACCGTCACCACCAGCGGTGCCGTCAGCGGCGCCACGATCAGCCATGGCCTGAAGGCTGAAAATGGCAGCCGCATCAGCGCCAGCGATGTGACTGTCAACACCAGCGGTGCCGCCGCCAGTGGTGCCCGTGCGGAGCGCAACAGCACAATCGCCCTGACCGACAGCACCTTCAATTCCACCAACGCTGCCACCAGCACCACGACCACTGCGGTACTGCATGCGCTGGACGGCTCGACGATCACCGGCAAGGGCCTGGATGTGACAGCCAGCGGCAATTACGTCGGCGGCGCCCGTGCCGAAGCCAGTGACATAACGCTCAGCGACAGCCGCATCAGCGTCACCGGTGCCGGTGTCGTCACCAACCCGGCCGCTGCCGCCCGGGCCATGGCGGGCGGCAGCCTGGTCATCGATAAAAGCATCATTACGGCGCAAGGGACTTACGGTCACGGCGTCTCGGTCGAGGGCCCCGGCAGCCAGGCACAAGTGACCGGCAGCGAAATTTCGGTGCTTGGCGCGCGCGCGATTGGCCTTAACGTAACGGCCGGCGCCCAGGCCCAGGTGAGCAAAACCCAGATCGCCGTCGATGCCTTGCTCAACGCCGCTGGCCCGTGGGCGCCCGGCGTGCTGGTTGACGGCGCGGGGGCGAGCCTGGTGCTCAGCGACAGCCAGGTGCGTACCTCGCAAAAATCCAGTTACGGCATCAGCGCTGGCAACGGCGCCGACATTGCTATCCACAATGGCAGCGTCAGTACCCTGGGCAATTACTCGACCGGGATCAGCGCTGGCAATGCCACCGTCACGGCCGACAACGTCAACGTTTATACCGCCGGCGACGACAACGCCATGGGCGTGGTCGCCAATTTGAACGCCACGGTGATTCTCAATGGCGGCACCGTCACCACCAGTGGCAACGGCTCCCCCGTGCAGTCCAACCTGACCTTCCCGCATGCCCTCGCCTCGCGTAACGAAGGCGCACTGCTGATCGCCAACGGTACTCACCTGCTGACCACCGGCCAGCAGGCCTATGGCGCGGCCGTGGATGATGGCGGCAGCATGCAGCTCAACGGCGTGTCGGTGAAAACCGAAGGCGACCGTTCCATTGGCCTCTACGCAGGCATCGGCGGGCCCAAACCCGGCAGCGTGGTGCTGGACGCCAACAGCGTGACCGTCGAAACCCTGGGTGCCAACGCTGCCGGTGCCCGGGTGAGCCGCAACTTCAAAGACGCCCAGACCGCCACCCTGAACCTCAAGGACTCCAGCATCCGCACCCACGGTGACAACTCAGCAGGCCTGCAGGCTGAACGCGGCGGCGAGCTGCACGCCGACAACAGCGTTGCCAGCACCAGCGGTGCCGGCTCCCATGGTGTTCTGGTCAGCGGAATCCCCAGTTCGGCGACCCTGCGCCAGGCCAGTGTCATTACCCAAGGTGACGGTTCGCACGGCATGCTGGTCAAGGACGGCGGACAGCTGCGCGCCGAACAATCGACTGTGAGCGCCACGGGTGACAACGCCTCGGCCCTGGCCTTGCAAGGCACCACAGCCGGCCTCAGCGAGGCAGACCTGAGCAGCACCGTGTTGCACAACCTGCACGGTGCAACTGTTTCCGTCCAAGGCCTGGCCGACATCACGCTTGAGGATGTCATCGCCGGCGGCAGCGGCCAATGGCTGCATGTCGATGCTGGCACCCTGGACCCGGGCCTCGCCAACATCAGCCTGGCCAGCTCCCAGGTCAATGGCGCTGCCAACACCGCAGCAGGCAGTACCTCGAACCTGACCATGAGCAACACCAGCCTGTGGAAGCTCACCGGCAACTCGAACCTGAGCTCACTGCGCAATGACAACAGCCTGATCGACTTCAGTGCACCCACTGGCGGCAACTTCAAGACACTCACGGTCAACCAGTACCAAAGTGACAACGGCACCATCGCCCTGAATACCTACCTGTACGACGACCAATCGCCGTCCGACAAACTGGTCATCGATGGCGGTCAGGCAACGGGCAGCAGCAACCTGCAGATCAAGAACGCCGGTGGCCCAGGCGCCCTGACAACCGGCAACGGCATTCAGGTGGTCGACGCCGTCAACGGCGGCACTACCCAGGAGCAGGCCTTCAGATTGCTCAGCCGGGTCAAGGCTGGGCCGTATGAGTACACCTTGCACAGAGCCAGCCTGGACGACAGTAATGGCCAGGCCTGGTACCTGCGCTCGACCCAGGACGCCACGCCTGTTGATCCGACACCTGTTGATCCGACACCTGTTGACCCAACACCAGTCGATCCAACGCCTGTTGACCCAACACCAGTCGATCCAACACCTGTTGATCCGGCGCCTGTCGACCCGACACCTGTTGATCCGGCGCCTGTCGACCCGACACCCGTTGATCCAGCGCCTGTCGATCCGGTACCGGTGAACCCGACACCGGTCGCTCCAACACCAAAACCCAGCCCGGCTCAGGTACCTAACTACCGTCCGGAAACTTCGCTGTACAGCGCCATCCCCGGCATGACCCTGCGCTACAGCCGCATGCTGGTCGATACCCTGCATGAGCGGATGGGTGAAGAGGTCCGCAACGATTTCGACCCACTGCCGGCAGAGGAACAAAGCGACTACGGTCCGTCACTGGGCTGGGGCCGTCTGATTTATGGCCAGGGCGACCAGAGCCTGAGCAATGGCAGTGCCTATGACTACAACCAGCAAGCCTTCCAGGTCGGTATCGACCTGTACCACGGCGAGGACACCGATGGCAGTACCGACCAGGCGGGGATTTCCCTGTCGGCCGGCAAGGTCACCGGGGATATCGAGCACACCGACGGCAGCGCCGCCGGCGACGCCAAGCTGCGTGCGGTCGGCCTGGGTGCCTACTGGACCCACTTCGGTCCGTCGGGGTGGTATCTGGACGGCGTTCTGCAGCTCAACCACTTCGACGTTGAAGCCCGTCCGCAAGACCTGCCGCGCTTCAAAACCAAGGGAAAAGGCATTTCCGCCTCGCTCGAAGCCGGTTACCCGTTCAAGCTGAACAAGGACGAATCACTCAAGATCGAGCCGCAAGCCCAGGTGATCGTCACCCGGATCAAACTCAACGACAGCCACGACGAGGCCTCCGACGTGCGTTTCGAGGACGTTGATTCATTGACCGGACGCCTCGGGGTGCGGATCGACAAAGACCTGTTTCGCGAGGACGACAAAGGCAAGCTGCACCGCACCAACGTCTGGGTCCGTCCGAGCATCTGGCACGAGTTCAAGAGCCAGCCAAAAACCGAGTTCTCTTCAAACGATGGTTTTGTCCCCTTCACTACGGACCTGGGGGGGACCTGGACCGAAGTGAACCTGGGCGTGGACTATCAAGTGAGCGAGAAAACCACGATCCATGTCTCGGCCGGCTACGAGAAAGGCCTGGACAACGACAGCCACGGTTATGAAGGCATACTGGGGCTCAAGGTCAAATTCTGATCCGTCCCGCTTGCGCACCTTCCAGGGCCCGACACGTTCGGGCCTTGCGCATTTGGCAGACAAAATGACGGGCGGTTCGTTCGCCGGGCTAGCGCAATCGGGCAACGTTCAGTTACTGTATATACATACAGCAACCCATCGAGTGAGTGAAGACCATGACCCCTCATGACGAAGACTTCGGCGAGATCGCCTCCCCCATCCTGGTCGAGATGTGGAAGCACCAGGTGGTGCTGATGACCAACGAAACCGAGTACCTGAACCAGGAACTGGTCAAGGCACGGCAAAACATTGCAAAACTGGTCGCGATCAACGAAGCACTGCAGAACCAACTACGGGCTAACCCACAGTAGCCATTTCGCAACTCGCATTAATTATCAGTCTATTTCGTATTACCACCAGACACTAACTTGCTGTACGCCTTGATCTGCAGCACTCGTTCCGTCGGTCTAATTAAGTTGCTTTGATTTACCTTGCAACTCGTGTGGTCTACGCTCAATCCAGACCTGCCTGGAGCGCGTTCCATGCCATCGGCTGAAGAACAAAAACCTGTGCGTCGCAAAGAGGCGTTGCTGTTCGTCTTCCTCGTCGCCTGCCTGTTCCCCCTGCTGTCGGTGGCGATTGTCGGCGGTTACGGGTTCATCATCTGGTTTTTACAAATGCTCTATGGCCCGCCCGGGCCACCGAGCTGATAGGCACCCGATTGTGTCTATTGGAGCCAGCACATGGATAACACGCTGCATATTGCCAGCCTTGTAGTACTTGCCCGCCCTGAACTGCTCGATGCAGTAAAAGCCAACTTGCGCCTGCTCGATGGCCTTGAGCTGCATCAGGAAAGTGCTGCCGGAAAGTTGGTGGTCGTACTTGAAGCCAATCACGAAAATCAAATACTGCAACGCATCGACCAGATCAACAATTTGCCGGGCGTACTCAATGCGGCGTTGATCTACCACGAACTCCTCGACCCCGCAGGAGAGATCGAATGAGCATGACCCGCCGTGAGTTCGCCAAAGCCCAGGCCGCCGCCATTGCTGCCGCTGCGGCCGGCCTGCCGATCTACACCACCGCCAGTAACCTGATCACCGAAGCAGACATGGTGACGCTGGACTGGAACAAGGCGCCCTGCCGTTTCTGCGGCACTGGCTGCAGCGTGATGGTCGCCACGCGCGACAACCGCGTGGTGGCCACGCACGGTGACGTCAAGGCCGAGGTCAACCGGGGGCTGAACTGCGTCAAGGGCTACTTCCTGTCGAAGATCATGTACGGCACCGACCGCCTGACCCAGCCGCTGCTGCGCATGAAAAACGGCCAGTACGACAAACAGGGTGAATTCCAGCCGATCAGTTGGGACAAGGCCTTCGACATCATGGCCAGCAAGTACAAGGAGGCCTTGAAAAACAAAGGCCCCAGTGCAATCGGCATGTTCGGTTCCGGACAATGGACGGTGTGGGAAGGTTACGCGGCCAACAAGCTGATGAAAGCCGGCTTTCGCAGCAACAATATCGACCCCAATGCCCGTCACTGCATGGCCTCGGCGGTCATGGGCTTCATGCGCACCTTCGGCATGGACGAGCCGATGGGCTGCTACGACGACATCGAGGCAACCGATGCTTTCGTGCTCTGGGGCTCGAACATGGCCGAGATGCACCCGATCCTCTGGAGCCGGGTCACCGACCGGCGCCTGAGCCAGCCGACAGTCAAGGTCGCGGTACTGTCTACGTTCGAACACCGCAGCTTCGAACTGGCCGACATTCCCATGGTGTTCAAGCCGCAGACCGACCTGCTGATCCTCAACTACATCGCCAATCACATCATCGAAAGCGGCGCGGTAAACAAGGACTTCATCAGCAAGCACACTCGCTTCGCCAAGGGCGCCGACGACATCGGTTACGGCCTGCGTCCGGACAACCCGCTGGAGACCAGGGCCAAGAACGCCGACAAGGCCAATACCTGGAGCGACATCGACTTCGAGCAGTTCGCCGCTTTCGTCCGCCCTTATACCCTGGAGCGCACCGCGAAAGAGTCCGGTGTACCCGCCGAGCGCCTCAAGGCGCTGGCTGAACTGTATGCCGACCCCAAGCGCAAGGTCGTGTCGTTCTGGACCATGGGTTTCAACCAGCACACCCGTGGCGTTTGGGCCAACAACCTGATCTACAACATCCATTTGCTCACCGGCAAGATCAGCGAACCCGGCAATAGCCCTTTCTCGCTCACCGGGCAACCTTCTGCCTGCGGCACTGCGCGTGAAGTCGGGACCTTCTCCCACCGCTTGCCCGCCGACCTGGTGGTGACCAATCCCAAGCACCGCGCCACCGCCGAAAAGATCTGGAAGCTGCCTGCGGGCACCATCGAGGAAAAGGTCGGTTTCCATGCCGTGCAACAGAGCCGAATGCTCAAGGATGGCGTGCTCAACGTCTACTGGACCCAGGCCAGCAACAACATGCATGCCGGGCCCAACATCATGCAGGAAGTGCTGCCCGGTTGGCGCAAGCCGGAAAACTTCGTCATCGTTTCCGATGTGTACCCCACCGTCTCGGCCCAGGCCGCTGACCTGATTCTGCCCAGCGCCATGTGGGTGGAGAAAGAAGGCGCCTATGGCAACGCCGAGCGCCGCACCCAGTTCTGGCACCAACTGGTCAGTGCACCGGGCGATGCCAAGTCGGACTTGTGGCAACTGGTGGAGTTCTCCAAACGCTTTACCACCGATGAAGCCTGGCCGGCCGAACTGCTGGCAAAAGCCCCCGAATACAAAGGCAGAACCCTCTACGAGGTGCTATTCAAGAACGGCCAGGTGGACCAGTTCCCGGTTGAACAGCTGGAAGCCGGCTACAAGAACGATGAAGCCAAGGCGTTTGGTTACTACCTGCAAAAAGGCCTGTTCGAAGAATACGCCCAGTTTGGCCGAGGCCATGGCCATGACCTGGCGCCATTCGACCAGTACCACACCGAGCGCGGGCTACGCTGGCCGGTGGTCGATGGCAAGGAAACCCGCTGGCGCTACCGCGAAGGGCTCGACCCCTATGTCGAAGCCGGCAGCGGCGTGCAGTTCTATGGCTACCCGGACAAGAAGGCGATCATCTTTGCCCTGCCTTACGAGCCACCCGCTGAAGCCCCGGATGACGAGTTCCCCTTCTGGCTCAGTACCGGCCGGGTGCTCGAGCACTGGCACACCGGCACGATGACCCAGCGCGTCGAAGAACTGTACAAGGCCGTGCCCGATGCCCTGGTGTACATGCATCCCGATGACGCCAAAGCCATGAATGCACGGCGAGGCAGCGAGGTGAAACTGATCAGCCGCCGCGGCGAGATTCGCGCGCGCATCGAAACCCGCGGGCGCAACAAACCGCCGCGCGGGCTGGTGTTTGTGCCGTTCTTCGATGCCAACAAGTTGATCAACAAAGTCACGCTTGATGCCACCGACCCGATTTCCAAGCAGACCGACTACAAGAAATGCGCCATACGCATCGAGCTGATCAGCGTGGCCTGAGGAGATCCATCATGCCTTTTCGAATCTTGCCGTTGCTGTTGTTTGCTGTGGTTGGCCTGGTCGTAGCTGCCGACGTCGACTACCCGCTCGATGCCCCCGGTCCTGACGGACGCCGCCCGGGGGGCACGTTGACCCAGAGTATGCCGGCCCCGCCGCTGGCCAATGACGAAAACAACGACCTCAAGCGCGAGCGCAACTACCCCGACCAGCCGCCGACCATTCCCCACACTATCCGTGGCTACCAGATCGACAAGAACGGCAACAAGTGCCTCTCGTGCCACAGCCGCGCCAACAGTGCCCGCAGCCAGGCGACGATGATCAGTATCACCCACTACATGGATCGCGATGGCCAGGCCCTGGCGGCAGTCTCACCGCGACGCTACTTCTGCAACCAGTGCCATGTACCGCAAAAAGAAGTGAAACCCCTGGTGGGCAATACCTTCGAGACCATCGACAAAATCCTGCAAGACGACGCCAACGCCGCGACCAAACCTTGAGGAGGCGCCATGAAAGCTCTGTTCGCCCTGCTTAAGGAATATTGGGGCATCCTCTGTCGACCGAGCGTCTATTTCAGTCTGGGGTTCCTGACCCTGGGCGGTTTCATTGCCGGCATCGTGTTCTGGGGCGGCTTCAACACCGCGCTGGAAATGACCAACACCGAAAAGTTCTGCGTGTCGTGCCATGAAATGCGCGACAACGTCTTTGTCGAACTCAAGGACACCATCCACTACACCAACCGTTCCGGTGTGCGCGCCAGCTGCCCGGACTGCCACGTGCCTCATGAGTGGACCCACAAGATTGCCCGCAAGATGCAGGCATCCAAGGAGGTCTGGGGCAAGATCTTCGGCACCATCGACACCCGCGACAAATTCCTCAACCTGCGCCGCGAACTGGCCGAACACGAATGGGCGCGCCTCAAGGCCAATGACTCGCGCGAATGCCGCAACTGCCACAACTTCGAGTTCATGGACTTTACCCGCCAGAGCAAGCGTGCGGCGGCCATGCACTCGACTTCACTGGCCAGTGGTCAGGCCACCTGCATCGACTGCCACAAGGGCATCGCCCATAAACTGCCTGACATGCACGGGGTAAAAGGCTGGTGAGGGCAAGCTGTCAGGGCGTGACCTGATAGCCCTTGCCCTGCAGGCAACTGGTGTAAGCCGTGGCACTGTTCGTCTCGTTGGTTCTGCGCTGCTGGCGACGTTCCTGGCGCTGATGGGCACCACCGACCACCATACCGGCAGCCGCCGTTTCCTTGGCGCGATTCTGCCGGTAGTCCTGTTTCACATCGTCGTCGACGCGATCGTAGATTTCCTCATGCTGATTGCCCCGTACCTGGGCACCTGCCGCGCCTGCAGCCGCACCTACCGCTGCGCCTTTGATACGCCCGCCGGAAGGCGTCGAGGTACTGCTCGCCGCACTGTTGGCGATGTTCTGGCACTCGCTGATGTCGGCCTGGGTTTGCTGCTGACTCTGGCCTTTTGTCGGCACTACGGTTTGCGCAGTCGCCTGAAAACTGCACAACGACAACGCAACACACAGACTGAGTGACGCTGACCTGAACATGATGACCTCCTGATCCCTGAGCAGCGTGTGAAGGATTAGCTGCCAGGATCAGTGTAATGCTCAGCGAGGGCGTCGGCCTGAATGCCGCTCGACGGTGCAGCCTTCAGTGCCTGCGTGCATCAGCGCTCACTGCCCAGTGTGTCCTGGGTCAGGATCGCCCGGGCAATGTCTTCGTCCGAAGCCTTGAGGCCCGGGTGTTCCTGACGGACCCGCTGCATCATCGATTCCAGGTACACGCCGCGAATGGCGCCACCGCTGGCGATGAAGGACGACGCATCGTCCCGTGCGGGAATGATGCGCTTGTCATCTTTGAAGGTGGAGTACAACGAGGCCGAAACCCCGGCGGAAGTAGCCACATCGCCCGCGTCGACATCGGCCAGGGCCGAGCCGATGGGCAGGCAGACGACGAGCGAAGAAACAAGCAGTAAACGACGCATAACGGTGCCTCCAGAAAGAGAGTCCCTACATCGCATAGGATGTCGGCTCACCTTCAGGAGTTCCCTGCTGAAAAAACAGCGCCTATCCCCTTCCCGCCCTGCTACTGCCACACAAATGGCCTATACCCAATAAGCCACGCATTACACAACAGGGGCGACCATGGCCGGCACCGGAAAGAAAATGACCCTCGTCGGGCTCACCACACTGGTGACCGTGAACATGATGGGGTCGGGGATCATCATGCTGCCCACCAGCATGGCGCAGCTGGGAGCCGTATCGTTGCTGTCCTGGGTAGTGACCGCCATCGGTTCAATGGCCATCGCCTACAGCTTTACCCAGTGCGGGGTGTTCTGCAGCCGCTCTGGCGGTTTGTCGGCCTATACCGAGGAGGCCCACGCCAAGTCGGGGTTCTTTTTGTGCTCGTACCTGTATTTCCTTTCCCTGGCCATCGCCAACGTCGCCGTAGCGATCTCGGCGGTCGGCTACATGACGGCATTTTTTCCCTGGCTCGGCAGCGGCGCCATCGCGTTGTGCGTCGGCACGGTGGGGCTGATCTGGCTGACCATCTTTGCCAACTTCGGCGGGCCGAACATCACCGGCCGGATCGGTGCGATCACCGTCTGGGGGGTGATCATTCCGGTGGCCGGGCTAAGTGTGATTGGCTGGTTCTGGTTTGACCGCGGGGTGTTCACCCAGGCGTGGAACCCCAACGACCTGCCGATCTGGGAGGCCATCGGCAAGACCATTCCGTTGACACTCTGGGCGTTCCTGGGCATGGAATCCGCCGCCCAGGCTTTTGATGCCGTGGAAAACCCCAAGCGCAACGTACCCCTGGCCTGCCTGTTCGGCACCCTCGGGGCGGCGGTGGTGTATGTGCTCTCAACCACGGTGATCCAGGGCATTGTGCCCAATCTGGAACTGGCTAACGCGTCGGCGCCCTTCGCGCTGGTCTACGCGAAAATGTTCAATCCGGTAGTGGGCAACATCATCATGGTGCTGGCGGTCATGGCCTGCGTCGGCTCGCTGCTGGGCTGGCAGTTCACCCTGGCACAAACAGCGAAGATGACCGCCGACCAAGGCCTGTTTCCCAAGTTGTTCTCGCGGGTCAGCGCGCGCAATGCACCGATCCTCGGCATGCTGGTGTGTGGCGTCTTGCAAACGGCCATGGCGCTGTCGACCATTTCGCCCAATGCCAGCGCCCAGTTCGGCAAGCTGGTAAGCCTGGCAGCGGTCACCAACCTGATTCCTTACGTCACCGCCCTGACCGGCCTGCTGCCGATCATGCACAAGGCCAGGGTCAGCCCGGCGGTGTACAGCCGCAATACGCTGGTGCTGCTGGTGGCGGTGGGTTACTCGCTGTACGCCCTGTACGCCTGCGGGATGGAGGCGGTACTCGGGGGGGCGCTGGTGCTGGCCTTCGGGTATTTGCTGTACGGGTTCCTGGCCAAACGCTTTATCGTCCAGCAGGCGGCAGTTGAACGTGCCGAACTACCGTGAAGGGAGTACAAGGAATGACGACCCGTCGCCGTTTTGCCTGTCTGCTTGCCCTGCTGCCGATCCTGGCCCAGGCAAGCTCACTGGAGCACATCCGCACCCACAACACCTTGACCCTGGGTTACCTCGCCGACTTCGCACCGTTCAGCACACAAGACGGCGACCAGCCCCGTGGCTACGCCATCGACCTGTGCCAGAAGGTGGCCGGACAGGTGAAAAGCACACTGGCACTGCCTACCTTGCAGGTACGTTACCAGGCCGTCACCCTGGCGGACGAGATCGAGGCCGTGCGTTCCGGGCGTGTCGACCTGCTCTGCACCCCCACCGTGCAAAGCCTTGAACGGCGCAAGGCAGTCAGCTTCTCCATCCCGGTCTACACCGCAGGCGTAACGGCGGTTGTGCGCAAGGATGCCCCAGCGCCTTTGCTCAACGTACTCAACGGCAAGCCGGCCAACGACGGCCCGACCTGGCGCGCGACGGTAAACCGTGGCCTGACCAACCAGACCTTTGCGGTGGTTGCCGGCGGCGTCACCGAGCAATGGGTTCGCCAGCAACTGCAAACGCTCGGGGTTATTGCCAAAGTGATTACCGTGCCCGATAACGAAGCAGGCCTGGCCGCCGTTGCCCAAGGCAATGCCGATGCCTTTTTCTCCGAGCGCATGCTGCTCAAGAACCTGCTGGCCCGGCATGCCGAGCTGGACAGCCTGATGCTGGTCGAGCGCATTTATGAATCCGCGCCGGTGTCGATGGTGCTTTCGCGGGGTGATGAGGACTTTCGCCTGCTGGTCGATACGGTGATCAGCCAGGCCTACCGCTCCGGTGAGATCGAGCAGGCATATGGCACGTACCTGGGCGGCACTACCAAGGCGATCAAGCGCACGTTCAAGGTGTATGCCCTGCCTTGACCGGCCGGTTCATCAGGGTTGTTGATCACTGGAGGCGCCTTGCTGTTCAGCGCCTTCGCGACTGCGTTGCTCGCGCCCCAACCACAGCCCGGTGAGCGCCCATACCAGTGCGATGACGGCCCCCATCATCATCGCCAGGGCCGGGTGATCCGCCACCAGGTCCAGTCCACGCTTGACCCACCCGCTCAGCGCATCGCCGCCACGGTAGACCACGGTATCGGTGAAGTTCTTGGCCTTGTACTTCTGCTCCGGCGCCACCACGGTGTAGAGCATTTCCCGGCCAGGCCGCACCAGCGCGTATTCACCCACCCGGCGCACCACCATCACCAGCACAAACACGGCAAACACCGGTGCCAGCGCCAGCCAGACAAAGCCCACCACCATCACCAGTGGCACCGCCACCAGCAATACGCCAACCCCGAGCTTGCGCGCCAGATGGCCGGTGACGAACACCTGGGTGAGGATCGACAGCAACTGCACCAGGCTGTCGATCAGGCCGAACACCTGGGTCTGTTCGGTCCGGCTGGTGAAATGCACCGCCACCAAGCGTGCCTGCTCGAAATACAGGAATGTGCTGACACTGGCCAGCAGCACCACGAACACGGCAATGGCCAGCAGATAGGGCGAGCGGAACACCTCGCTGGCCCCGGCAAAGGGATTGCCGCCCAGCGGCCGCGACCGCGGTAGTTCGACGTCTGCCGGGAGTGGGTGACGGTCCCGAAAACGCTGCAGGTACACCGCTGCGGCGATGCTGCCGATGAGGCAGGCGGTGGCCAGCAACACCAGCCCGCCATGGCCGATCACCCCGACCAGTGCAGTCCCCAGCAAGGGCCCGAGCAGCCCGCCGAAACTGGCGCCGCCTGCCAGCAGGCCGAACAGCCGTTTGGCTTGTTCGCTGGACAACACATCGGCGAGCACGCTCCAGGCCAGGGAAATGGTCAGCAAATTGAACATCGACAACCAGATGTAGAACGCACGCGCACTCCACAGGTTGTCGGGTTGCAGGGTAAACAGCGCGGCAAATACCAGCAGGTTGCTGGCGAGAAATCCGTAGGTCCACGGCAGGATGCGCCGACGTTGTACGCTGGACGCCAGCCAGCCGAACAGCGGAAGCGCGACCAGGGTCAGGACGAAGGTGCCCGTGAACAGCCATTGCAGGTTCTCGACACCACCCGCCACCCCCATGGTCTCGCGCACCGGGCGCAACATGAAGTAGCCCGCAAACAGCAAAAAGAACAAGGTCAGCCCCGCAACGACAATCGGCGCTTCACCGTCTCGGACGTTGAACAAGCGCGCGCCCGGGCTGCCCATGACGGCTCAGGCGAACTGTTTGATCAGTTGATCGCGCTGGGCATCGCTCAGCAACGGCCCGCTACCGGCCTTGAGCTGGTCGAGCTGGCGGTCGGGGCGGCTGGTGGCCGGGATCACCGCGGTAACCGCCGGATGACTGATGGCGAATTTGAGGAACAACTGCGCCCAGCTGCTGATGCCCGCTTCACTTGCCCAGGCCGGCAGGGCCTGGTCCTTGACCCTGGCGAACAGCCTGCCGTCATCAAAGGCGCGATTGATCAGCACTGCCACGCCCTTGTCGTGGGCCAATGGCAGGACGGTTCGGGCTGCAGCGGGCGAATTGACCGAGTAATGAATCTGGATGAAATCCAGCGCCTCACTGCGCAGGATGCGTTCCAGTTCATCCAGGCCGCTGTCGACATAGTGAGTCACGCCAACATAGCGGGTCAGGCCCTGGGCCTTGAGCTCGCGGGCGTAGGGCAACTGGTGCTGCCAGTCGCGCAGGTTGTGGACCTGCAGCAGGTCGACCTTGTCGGTGCGCAGGCTGCGCAAGGTGCCAGCCCATTGCGCCTGGGCAGCGGCGCGGCTGTCGGCGGCGATCTTGGTCGCCAGGAAGGTACTGCCGCGCCATCCCCCCTCTTCCAGCAACTGGCCAAGGATGGCGTCTGCGCCGCCGTAGTTGGGCGAGGTATCGATCACTTGACCGCCGCCGTCGAAAAACACCTTGAGGACCTGTTTGAGCTGCTGGTATTGCGCAGAACCGGGTTCGACTTCAAAGCTTCCGGAAGTACCAGCGCCAATCACCGTCAGTGACTCACCACTGGCGGGAATCTTGCGTTTCAGCAGGCCAGTGCTGGTCTGAGCCAATGCCGTGCCCGGCAGATTGAGGCAACCCAGTCCGGCAACCAGGGTGGCACTGGCAGCGAGAAAATCGCGACGGGTAGGCATGCCAGTACTCCTCGGCAAGTGAGTGGGCGAAAGAAAAAGATTAGCCCTGCTACCTTGTAGTCGCTCCAGCAATCGTATCGGCATGTGTAATGACCGCAAAGAGTACATTTGTACTCCGCGCATCACTCACAACGGAAAAATCCGTGAACTTGCTCAGGCGCCGTCTATATTGAGCTTGTCCCCGCCCGCAGTTAGAGCGCGCCCTATGCTGGATACCGACCAGTTGATCATTTGCGAACATTGCGACTGCGTGTATCACAAGGTCCCACTGAAAAAACACCAGAAAGCACTTTGCCAACGCTGCGGCGCGGTGCTGCAGCGTTATAACGGCATGACCCTGCAGCAACGCCTGGCCCTGAGCATCACCGCCGGGGTGCTGTGGCTGATGGCCAACTTCTACCCGGTGATGAGCATCAGCCTCAAGGGCCTGTCGAACAGCGCCACGCTCTGGGACTCTGTGCTTGCACTGGCCGATGGGCCGATCACCTTTATCGCCCTGGTTGCGGCCATCTCGATCATCATCGCCCCGGTGTTCCAGCTGGTGATTCTCATCTGGGTGCTGGGTTTTGCCCTGGCCGGAAGGCGCTCACCGGGGTTTATCACCTTCATGCGCTGGCTGGAGTCGCTGCGCCCGTGGAGCATGCTGGAAGTCTGCCTGCTGGGCGCTATGGTTGCGGTGTTCAAGCTGGCCGGCCTGCTCGATGTGCTGCCGGGCATCGGCCTGTTTGCCCTGGCGATTCTGAGCCTGTTGATGATCCGCATTGCCGGTCGCGATATTCGTGAACTCTGGGACGCCTTGCCATGACCGACCTGGTAGAAGCTTCGCAACTCAACCTGGTGCTTTGCCATACCTGTGGCAAGGCCTGTGACGCCAGCCAGGCACTGCATGAATGCGACCGTTGCGGCGCCCCGCTGCACGAGCGCAAACCCAATTCGCTGACCCGTACCTGGGCCTACCTGATTGCGGCGCTGGTGTTCTACATACCGGCCAACGTACTGCCGGTGATGAATACCCAGATGCTCGGCGAAGGCGAAGACAGCACGATCATGAGCGGGGTTATCGAGTTCGCCTCCCACGGTGCCTGGGACATTGCCCTGATCATCTTCATCGCCAGTATCGCCGTGCCCGCGACCAAGTTCGTCGCCCTCGGCCTGTTACTGATTACGGTGCAGCGTGGCAGCACCTGGGCGCAGCGAGAGCGCTCCAAGCTCTACCGCTTTGTCGAACTGATCGGTTACTGGTCGATGCTCGATGTACTGGTGGTGGCGCTGGTCGCCGCCCTGGTCAAGTTTCAGGCTTTGGGCGATATCGAACCGCGCCCGGGCATTCTGTTTTTCGGCCTGGTGGTGGTGTTCACCATGCTCGCCGCGATGAGTTTTGATCCCCGGATGATCTGGGAAACCCGCCCACCCAAGGAGCACACGGATGAAGTCAGCAGTCACTGAGGAGCCGCCAGTGCCAGCGCCGAAAACGGTTAAAACCCGGCGTTTCAGCATTTCGATGGTCTGGATCGTACCGATCGTGGCCGTGCTGGTGGGTATATCGCTGGTCGTGCACAACTGGTTGCAGCAGGGCCCGACCATCCAGATCACCTTCAAGACCGGCCAGGGCCTGACTGCCAACAAAACCGAGGTCAAGTACCGCAACGTAGTCATTGGCCACGTGACCACGGTAGACCTGAGCCCGGACCAGAAAAGCGTGACCGCGACCGTGAAGCTGTCCAAGCAGGCGGAGAACTTCGCCGCCGAGGACTCCTCGTTCTGGGTGGTCAGTGCGCGCATCGGCGCAGGCGGTATTTCCGGTATCGATACCCTGCTCTCCGGCGACTTCATCGGTGCCGACGCCGGGCAGTCGAAAAAGCGTGCGAAGGTGTTTACCGCACTGGAGACGCCACCACCTATCACCTATGGCGAGCCCGGTCGGCGTTTCACCCTGCACACCACCGACCTGGGCTCGCTGGGAGTCGGTTCGTCGGTGTCCTATCGCAAGATTTCGGTCGGTCAGGTTGTGTCGTACCAGTTGGCCAAAGATGGCAAAAGCGTGGATATCGAAATTTTCGTCCACGCGCCCTACGATGCCTTCATCACCGACAACACCCGCTTCTGGAATGCCAGCGGCGTTGACATCGAAGCCGGTGCCAACGGCTTTGCCGTGCACACCGAGTCGCTGTCGTCACTGCTGGTGGGTGGTATTGCCTTCCGCGCCCCGCAGTACAACCCGGATGACCAGGCCGCCGCCGAAGACAAAGTGTTCGAGCTGTTTGACGACGAGCAAACCGCCCTCGCCCCGCCAAAAGGCAAGGCACAATACCTGGCACTGCGCTTCGACCAGGCGCTGCGGGGTTTGAAAACCGGCGCCCCGGTGGAGTTTCTGGGCGTGGAGATCGGTCAGGTGGTATCGGTCAACCTGGACTTCGATGCAACCACCCGCAGCTTCCCGGTCAATGTCGGCATCGTGATTTACCCGCAGCGCCTTGGCCAGGCGCATACCAAAATGCTCAAGGAACTCAAGCACGATCCGGACGACGAACGAAACGCCGCGCAACTGCTCGGCACCTTTATCGCCCACGGCCTGCGCGCCCCGGCGCGCAGCGGCAATTTGCTCACCGGGCAGCTGTACATCGCCCTGGACTTCGAGCCGAAGGCACCGAAAGTGGTCTTCGATCCCACTGCACGCCCGATCAGCATTCCGACCATTCCGGGTAGCCTCGAGCAATTGCAGGAGCAGTTCCAGGCCATGGTCGAAAAGATCAACCGCCTGCCCATCGAGCGCATCGCCAACAACCTCGATGCCAACCTGGTGGAGTTGCACAGCAGCCTGAAACAGTTCAACAAGAACACCTTGCCTGGCGTACAGGGCACCTTGCTGGAGGTCAGCAAGACCCTGCAGAGCGCCAACTCGACCCTGGCCGACGATTCACCGCAACGCGAACAGCTGACCCAGACCCTGGACGAACTTGGGCGCATGTCGCGTTCGCTGCGCGAGCTGGCTGACTACCTGGGCCGCAACCCTGAATCCCTGTTGCGTGGCAGACCCAAGGATGCACCGGCCGACGCATTGAAACCTTCGCGCAATTGACCGCAGGAGCACACACCATGGCGCATGCCTCGAAATTCGCACTGTTGGGCCTGGCGTTGCTGCTGGCGGCCTGCCGTAGCGACCCGATCCATTACCACACGCTGATCCCGCAGCAGCCCGCCCCTGCCAACGGTGTCGATATCCAGCTCGAACAGGTCACCGTTCCTCCGCAGGTTGACCGCGCCCAGGTGGTGGTGCGCCAGGGCAACAGCGGCCTGGCGATCCTGGAGACCGAATGGTGGGGGGCAACCCTGGCCGACGAGTTGCAAAACGCGTTGAGCAACCAGTTCACCGGCACCAGCAAACACGCGCGCCTGGGCCTGCGCGTGGATGTGCAGCGCTTTGACTCGGTGCCGGGGCAATATGCCCTGCTCGATGCCCGCTGGCGCCTGCGTGGCAGCAACGGCAGCGACGCCACCCTGCTAACTTGCCAGAGCGTGATCCAGACACCGGCCGGGGCATCGGTCGATGAGCTGGTCCTGGCGCACCAGCAAAACCTCAAGCGCTTCACCGATCAGGTTGCCCAGGCCGCCCGCAGCGGTGCCAGCACCTGCCCGGCCGCACGCTGAACAACTCCAGGAACGAGGGCTCGTCGTCATGAACGAACACAGACCCATTCAACTGGGTGGCACCCGCGAACTGCTCGATGTGCTGATCCGCGCCGGACTCATTGCGGTGCTGGTGATGTTCTGCTTTGAGGTCTTTCGGCCGTTTCTCAGCCTGATGCTCTGGGCAGTGATCCTGGCAATCACCCTGTACCCGTTGAACCAGCGCCTGGGTGGCTGGCTCGGTGGCCGCCCGGGACTGGCTGCGGTAATCCTGGTGCTGCTGGGCCTGGCGTGCCTGATCGGACCGTTGAGCCTGCTCGGTGCCTCGGTGGCCGACTCGGTCAAGCTGGGGATTCATACCTTCGAGAACCAGGCAATCGAGATTCCACCACCGCCGGCCGCCGTACAGGACTGGCCACTGATCGGCGGCCCGTTGTTCGGCATCTGGTCACACGCCAGTACCGACCTGAGCTGGGCATTTTCCCAGGTTGCACCGCACTTGCAGGGAGTCAGCAAAACCTTGCTGACTCAGCTGGCGGGCATTGGTACCGGCATTCTGGTGTTTATCCTGGCGTTGATTATCGGCGGCCTGATCATGGCCAAGGGCGAGATCGGCCATCGCACGGGTGTAGCAATTGCCTCGCGCATTTCCGGCCCCGAGCGGGGTCCGCAACTGGCTGAGCTGTGCACCGCGACCATCCGTGCCGTGGCTCAGGGTGTGGTTGGCATCGCCTTCATCCAGATGCTGCTGGTGGGCATTGGCCTGGTGGTGATGGGAGTGCCCGGTGCTGGTATTCTGGCCCTGCTGGTGTTGCTGCTGGGAATCACCCAGCTGCCCATTCTGTTGCTCACACTGCCGGTGGTGATCTATGTGTTTGCCACAGACGGTGTGAGTGCCAGCACCATCATCTTCGCCATCTGGACCATGCTTGCCGGGCTTTCCGACAACGTGCTCAAGCCGCTGCTGCTGGGTCGTGGCGTGTCTGTGCCAATGCCGGTGATTCTGATTGGCGCCTTGGGCGGCATGTTGACCAACGGCATCATCGGCCTGTTCATCGGGCCAGTGCTGCTGGCTGTGGGCTATAAACTGTTCATGTCCTGGGTTGCGCAACCGCTGGCAGACGACAAAACGCCGCGATAATCGCGGCGTTTGATTGCAACTACAGCTAGCCCGGTACGCCGGGTTAGACCTTAGTAGTAGGCGTTCTCTTTCTGACTGTGGTCAGTCACATCGCGTACGCCCTTGAGCTCCGGAATGCGCTCGAGCAAGGTCCGCTCGATACCTTCTTTCAAGGTGACGTCAGCCTGGCCGCAGCCCTGGCAACCACCACCGAACTGCAGCACGGCAATGCCGTCTTCAACCACTTCGATCAGGCTCACCTGACCGCCGTGGCTGGCCAGCCCCGGGTTGATCTCGGTTTGCAGGTAGTAGTTGATGCGCTCGTTGATCGGGCTGTCTTCATTGACCATCGGCACCTTGGCGTTCGGTGCCTTGATGGTCAGCTGGCCGCCCATGCGGTCGGTGGCGTAATCAACCACCGCATCCTCAAGGAACGGTACGCTGACCGCGTCGAGGTAGGCGGTAAAGCTGGCCAGCCCTACGGCGGTGTCTTCCGGCTTCTCTTCACCTGGCTTGCAGTAGGCAATGCAAGTCTCGGCGTAGGTGGTGCCCGGTTGGGTAATGAAAATGCGAATGCCAATACCCGGGGTGTTCTGCTTGGACAGCAGATCAGCCAGGTAATCATGCGCGGCGTCGGTAATAGTTATGGCGCTCATGGAAGTTCCTCACAGACTTGCCGGCAGTTTACGCCAACCTGGCCGCCGAACAAAGTCCTAGTAATTCTGTCGGGAAAGAGGAACGACTGCCGGCGTGCCTGCCGGCGCTGCCAACCAGCCACTCAAGCACTGGTACAGCCGTTTTTCCAGCAACCGGTAGCTGACCCAGGATAACGCCGCAATCAACGGAATACAGCCGGCAAACACCGCGTACGGGCTCAGGTGGAAGCGCTCGCTGGCAAACCAGCCGCCATACAGCACCAGCACATGCACCAGGTACACCGAATACGAGCAATCCCCCAGCGCCTTGAGCACGCGGTTGCCGCTGAAGTAGCGCTCCAGCGACACACAGGCCAGCACGATCAGGGCACTGGGCACGCCCCAGTGCAGCAAACGCCGGGAGGCATCCAGATAGTGAATTGCCAGCGCCGCCGCTACCAGCATGGCCAACGGCAGCCACAGGCTCTTGGCAATCCAGCCCTGGCGATAAAGCACACCAATGCCGATACCGAGGAGAAATTCGTAGACGATGTTGTTTCGATAGAAGTGATCAAGCAAGCCGGCGCGGGTAAACACCTCGCTGACGATCAGCAACAAACCGGTGACCAACAGCACCTGACGTTGCTGGCGCACCAGGAACACCAGGGAAAACAGCAGGTAGAAGAACATCTCGTAGTTCAGGGTCCAGCCGACGTTAAGCGTCGGATACTGCCCATAACCACCGGGGTTTTCGGCCGGAATGAACAGCAACGACAACAGAAAATGCTCCAGCTCGATCGCCTGGTGTGGCATCCATTGACGGGCCGTCAGCAGCAGCAAACCCATCAGGGCGGTGTAGAACCAATAGGCAGGAACGATGCGCAAGGCGCGGTTGAGCAGAAAGCGGCGCGGGGCAATGTCCTTGTCGCGGGTCGACAGGTAGATCACCAGGCCGCTGATGACGAAGAACACATCGACCCCCACCGCCCCCCGTTCAACGAGAAAACGGCCGACCGGGCCGCTGGCGTGAAAATCGAAGAAAATCTGCATGAAGTGATGGCAGACCACCACCCAGGCGGCGAGCGCCCGTAGTGCCTGAAGCGAATACAACATCCGGATACCTGCTGGTCAATCCCACTCGAGCCCCGGCCGGAACCGGGGCAGCTCAACGATGGGACCGCAGGTTGCCGGGAAAGGTCAGATGACCTTCCCGGCGGTCATGGTCAGAGGTTTTCGTAGCGGTTCATGTCGAGTACGCCGGCCTCAACCGCATCGGTTTCCTTGATGTAGCTGTTCAGGTCGTGGAAGTACTGCCAGAACTGCGGATGGCTGCGACGCACGCCCCAGCGCATGACCACGCGCTCGAACCTGGCGGTGTCGTCACGGGCCGCTTCAAGGTCCTCGACGAACTCGGGCACATCTTTGGCCGGCACGTTGAACATGAAGTTCGGGTAGCTGCTCAGCACCCCTGGCACCAGGGTCAGGGTGTCCAGACCCGGCTGGTAGCGATAGGCCTCGCCCAGCATGAAGGCCACGTTGCTGTGCGCGCGGTTGTGCAGCAGGCTGTAGACCTGACGCTGGCCACCCTGCCCTTCAATGCGCAGCATGGTCGCCTCAGGCAACTGGTTGATCACCTTCAGGCCGGCGGCCGGACGCGATACCAGGCGGCTGAGGGTCTGTTCAACGTCACGGAACTCTTCGTTCATTTCCGGGCGCGAGCAGTAGGCGTTCTGGCAGCGGTTAATCGGGTCGGGCGCCGCATTGAGGCTGCCGGTACGCTGGATCAGCTTGAGGCCGAAATCACGCTTGGGGTCGGCAGGGTCGAGCTTGAGTGCGCTCGGCGTGTCGGTGTCGATCTTCTCGTAGTCCAGCCACATCTTCACCTTGCCGCTGTTCTGGTACCAGTTGCTGAGGATCGCCCCGCGCGCATCGGCCGGCATCAGGCGCAGGAAGTTGACCTCGGCACCGTTGCGGATCAGGTCGAAGTACAGGCGCGTCTGGGCCTGGTGCGAAACGTTGCCGTAAACGTCGAAGTTGACCGCCAACTGGTAGTAGGTGCGCTCGAACAGCGGGTAGTCGAACAGCCACATCGTCAGTGGTACGTCGCCGATCAGGCCCTTGGTCACCGAGGCGCTGTCGAAGTGGCGGAAGATCGTCAGCAACGCGTTGTCGTTACCCGCCCACAAGGTCGACCAGCTCGGTGGCGGCATGTCGGCGTAGGTATCACGGCGCAGTTTTTCGTAGTCGTTACGCTTGTCGCGGTAGGCATGCCACAGGGTCAGGATGCTGCCGACATCGTCGATCTGCCCCGGCATGGCCAGCAACGGCGTGGCCTGGCCGCGGTATTCGGCATCGGTGACATAGCGGTCGTGAGCCGGCTCCTGGAACAGCGCCCAGAAATTGTCGCGGATCACGTCGGTGGCGATCTGACCGCGGCACACCGGGCCGCGAATGAAGGTGCGCACGAAGTACTCGGCGTTATCCAGCATGAACTGATAGCGGGCCACCGCCGGAATCGCTTCGAAGGTTTCGAAGGGGTTGGCGCGGTGGCGCGGGCCATAGCCCGGCAAGGCGTTGGCGTGCCAGTCGCCACTGTAGAACAGTTGCTTGACGCGCTTGAGCTTGTTCGGCCCCATCGGGTAGGTGATGTGGGTTTTATGCACGATCACGCCCTGTACCGGCATCAAGCGGTAGTAGAAGTCGGTGCCGGGGGGATCGTTGGGGCGCCGTGTGGCGATCAGGTCGATCGGCTGGCCGCTGGGCGTGCGCGAACGCACCCACTGGAAGAAGTGCCCCTGCTCGCCGCCGACAAAATGAATATGCGCCAGGAACAGGTGCTCGTAGAGCCAGCGTCCGACCAGCGCTTCGGTAGAGCCCGGGCGGTTGAGCAGCGCTTCCCAGTCGGCAATCTGTGCCGCCTCGGTAGCGCTTGGCTGGATCGGGTTGTGCTCCACCGGCGCACCCGCCGCAAGCCAGCGTTGCAGGGTCTGGTACTGGGCGTCGGTCAGGCCGGTGACCGCCAGCGGCATACCTTCTTTAGGGTGGGCGCCGGCGTAGGCGTCGAATTCGCCCGGTTGCGGGCACATGTTGTTGCGGTTCAGGCCCAGGACGATCTCTTCAGGCAGCTTGGCATTGGGCGTCAGCGGGGTTTTGTGGCCCAGCTCGAGCATGCGCGCCATCAGCGCCGCCTGGCTGCCCTGGTTGTCGAGCACCGAGTAGAAGCCCTTGCGTTGCCAGGCCTCGGTACTTTGCGCGTCGTAGAACAAGCGCGTCGGCGCCACCGCCGTGCTGCGGTCCCCTTGGTACACCGGCACTTTGGAAGCCCCACGCGAGGCGCCCTCGGCACTGCCCAGGTTCAGCTGGCAGGCCGCGTCGTTGCAGGCGTGGCAGGCCACGCACTTCTCGGTAAAGATCGGTTGGATGTCCCGGGTATAGGAAATAGCCGGGCTGGATTGAGGAGCTTGCCCCCACGCCACGCTGCTGATGAGCAGAGCGAAAGCGCCGGCAAGTAAGCGATGCACCATGTGCCTGTTGTCCTGGGTATTGAAAGCTTCACGATTCTACCGGTGCTGGCGGTGCTCCAACATGAATGAAATTCATGTAAATGCATGACACGTCTAAAAACCGCGCAGCTTTGTTATTATTCCGCACCTTTTGTTTTCGCCCGACCAGGTAGTCCTATGTCTGACCGCAGCGCTCGTTTCCAAGCACTTCAGCAAGCACTCAAAGAGCGCATTCTGATTCTCGATGGCGGCATGGGTACTATGATCCAAAGCTACCGCCTTGAGGAACACGACTATCGTGGCACGCGCTTCGCCGATTGGCCAAGCGACGTCAAAGGCAACAACGACCTGTTGCTGCTCTCGCGCCCGGATGTCATCGCCGCCATCGAGAAGGCCTACCTGGATGCAGGGGCCGACATTCTTGAAACCAACACCTTCAACGCCACCCAGATTTCCCAGGCCGACTACGGCATGGAATCGCTGGTGTATGAGCTGAACGTTGAAGGTGCGCGCATCGCCCGTCAGGTGGCCGACGCCAAGACCCTCGAGACCCCGGACAAACCCCGTTTCGTTGCCGGCGTGCTCGGCCCTACCAGCCGCACCTGTTCGATTTCTCCGGACGTCAACGACCCGGGCTATCGCAACGTTACCTTCGACCTGCTGGTCGAGAACTACATCGAAGCGACCCGCGGCCTGATCGAAGGTGGCGCCGACCTGATCCTGATCGAAACCATCTTCGACACCCTCAACGCCAAGGCAGCAATCTTCGCCGTGCAGCAGGTGTTCGAAGAGGACGGCCTTGAACTGCCGATCATGATTTCCGGGACCATTACTGACGCCTCCGGCCGTACCCTGTCCGGGCAGACCACCGAAGCGTTCTGGAACTCGGTGCGTCACGCCAACCCGATTTCGGTAGGCCTTAACTGCGCCCTTGGCGCCAAGGACCTGCGCCCGTACCTGGAAGAACTGTCGACCAAGGCCGGCACCCATGTGTCGGCGCACCCGAACGCCGGCTTGCCGAACGCCTTTGGCGAGTACGACGAAACCCCGGCCGAGATGGCGGTGGTGGTTGGAGAGTTTGCCGCCAGCGGTTTTCTCAACATCATCGGTGGTTGCTGCGGTACCACCCCCGGGCATATCCAGGCGATTGCCGAAGCGGTCGCCAAGTACGCACCGCGGCCGATCCCGGACATTCCCAAAGCCTGCCGCCTGTCGGGCCTTGAGCCGTTCACCATCGATCGCAACTCGCTGTTCGTCAACGTTGGCGAGCGGACCAACATTACCGGTTCCGCCAAGTTCGCCCGGCTGATCCGCGAAGAGAACTACACCGAGGCCCTGGAAGTCGCCCTGCAGCAGGTCGAAGCCGGCGCCCAGGTGATCGACATCAACATGGACGAAGGGATGCTCGACTCCCAGGCGGCCATGGTCAAGTTCCTCAACCTGATCGCCGGTGAGCCCGACATTTCCCGGGTACCGATCATGATCGACTCCTCCAAGTGGGAAGTCATTGAAGCGGGCCTGAAGTGCATCCAGGGCAAGGGCATCGTCAACTCGATCTCGATGAAGGAAGGCGTAGACGCCTTCAAGCATCACGCCAAACTGTGCAAGCGCTACGGCGCTGCGGTGGTGGTGATGGCCTTTGACGAGGTCGGCCAGGCCGATACCGCCGCGCGCAAACGTGAAATCTGCCAGCGCAGCTACGACATCCTGGTCAACGAAGTGGGCTTCCCGCCGGAAGACATCATCTTCGACCCGAACATCTTCGCCGTTGCCACCGGCATCGAAGAACACAACAACTACGCCGTCGACTTCATCGAAGCCTGCGCCTACATCCGCGATCACCTGCCCTACGCGCTGAGCTCGGGTGGGGTTTCGAACGTGTCGTTCTCGTTCCGTGGCAACAACCCGGTGCGCGAGGCGATCCACTCGGTGTTCCTCTACCACGCGATCCAGAATGGCCTGACCATGGGTATCGTCAACGCCGGCCAGCTGGAGATCTACGACGAGATCCCGCCGGCACTGCGCGAGCGGGTCGAAGACGTGGTGCTCAACCGCACCCCGGAAGGCACCGACGCCCTGCTGGCGATCGCCGACGACTACAAAGGCGGCGGCGCAGTCAAGGAAGTCGAAAACGAAGAGTGGCGTTCGCTGCCGGTCGGCAAGCGCCTGGAACACGCGCTGGTCAAAGGCATCACCGCCTTTATCGTCGAAGACACCGAAGAGTGCCGCCAGCAATGTGCGCGTCCGATCGAGGTCATCGAAGGCCCGCTGATGAGCGGCATGAACGTGGTCGGCGACCTGTTCGGCGCCGGCAAGATGTTCCTGCCGCAAGTGGTGAAGTCGGCCCGAGTCATGAAACAGGCCGTGGCGCACCTGATCCCGTTCATCGAAGCGGAAAAAGGCGACAAACCGGAAGCCAAGGGCAAGATCCTCATGGCCACGGTCAAGGGTGACGTGCACGACATCGGCAAGAACATTGTCGGCGTGGTGCTTGGCTGTAACGGTTACGACATCGTCGACCTGGGCGTGATGGTCCCGGCCGAGAAGATCCTGCAGACGGCCCGCGAACAGAAATGCGACATCATCGGCCTCTCCGGCCTGATCACCCCGTCGCTGGACGAGATGGTCCATGTCGCCCGCGAGATGCAGCGCCAGGACTTCCACCTGCCGCTGATGATTGGCGGTGCGACCACCTCCAAGGCACACACGGCTGTGAAGATCGAGCCCAAGTACAGCAACGATGCCGTGGTCTACGTTACTGATGCCTCGCGCGCTGTCGGCGTGGCTACGCAGTTGCTGTCCAAGGAACTCAAGCCGGGCTTTGTCGAGAAAACCCGCCTGGACTACGTCGAAGTTCGCGAGCGCACCGCCAACCGCAGCGCGCGCACCGAGCGCCTGAGCTACGAGCAGTCGATTGCGGCCAAGCCGAAATATGACTGGGCCGGTTACCAGCCTGCAGTACCGACCTTCACCGGGGTCAAGGTGCTGGAGAACATTGACCTCAAGGTGCTGGCCGAATACATCGACTGGACGCCGTTCTTCATTTCCTGGGACCTGGCCGGCAAATACCCGCGCATCCTCACCGACGAAGTGGTTGGCGAAGCGGCCACTGCGCTGTTCAAGGATGCCCAGGACATGCTCGCCAAGCTGATCGACGAGAAGCTTATCAGCGCACGCGCAGTATTCGGCTTCTGGCCAGCCAACCAGGTCAACCATGACGACATCGAAGTCTATGGCGAAGATGGCCAGCCATTGGCGCAGCTGCATCACCTGCGCCAGCAGACCATCAAGCCGGACAACAAGCCGAACTTCTCCCTGGCCGACTTTGTCGCGCCGAAGGACACCGGTATCACCGACTACGTGGGTGGCTTCATCACCACCGCCGGCATCGGCGCCGAAGAAGTGGCCAAGGCCTACCAGGACAAGGGCGACGACTACAACTCGATCATGGTCAAGGCCCTGGCCGACCGCCTGGCCGAAGCCTGCGCCGAGTGGCTGCACGAACAGGTGCGTAAAGACTACTGGGGTTACGCCAAGGACGAGCACCTGGACAACGAGGCACTGATCAAGGAACAGTACTCGGGTATCCGCCCTGCCCCGGGCTACCCGGCCTGCCCGGACCATACCGAGAAGGAAACCCTGTTCCGCCTGCTCGATGGCACCGCCATTGGCGAAACCGGCCCAAGTGGTGTGTTCCTCACCGAGCACTTCGCCATGTTCCCGGCGGCGGCTGTCAGCGGCTGGTACTTCGCGCACCCGCAAGCGCAGTACTTTGCCGTGGGCAAGATCGACAAGGACCAGGTGCAGAGCTACACCGCACGAAAAGGCCAGGACCTGAGCGTGAGTGAACGTTGGCTGGCGCCTAACCTGGGCTACGACAACTAAACCCGTGAGCCGGCTCCTACGCCCGGAGGAGCCGGCTTGCCGGCGATAAAGCCCGCAAGGTCTACACTAATGGGGATACCTGCACCAGGAGCCCCTCATGGACGAACCCACCCAGGGCAAACCGCCCACCTTCTGGCAGATGCTGCAAAGCATCCTGGCCGCTGCATTTGGCGTGCAAACCGGCAAGAACCGCGCGCGTGATTTCACCCATGGCAAGGCCAGCCATTTCATTGCCCTGGGCACCGCGTTCACCCTGGTCTTCATCCTGGTGCTGGTCGGCCTGGTGCAACTGGCCCTGCACCTGACCGCCCGTTAATCTCGCCCCCCTCAATTGATCGCCAGTCCCACATCCGTCACCACCTGTGTGTTGACGGCCAGCAGGTAGGTCGTCGACTGGGTCGTGATCTCGAACACCTGAAAACCTAGCGCGGAAAATTCCTCGGCTTTATAGATGCTATGGCCGTTGATGATGACCACCCGTCCACCGTCGTTGACGAACGGTACGACATGAGTCGCGATCTTTTCCATGAACTGGACTTCGGAGAGGTAGTTATCACTGAAATGTCCGCTGAGGATAGCGAGGTCACCGTGTTTGGTCGTACCTTCAATCGCGTTGAACATTTCCCAGCCGTTGTAATCCGTAAACACCGAGCTCTCACCCTGAGCGGTATGGAGGTGGCTGAGATAGTTCAAGTGCTCGATGTTGGCGATTCCGCTGTACAACAGAGACACGAACTGTCTGTCTCGCACAACAGATGACAACGGCAAGTCAAGCCGGCCTAGGTTATTAATTCTAACCGCAGCATATTGTGCTGAATTGTTTTGCATCAAGTAGAAGGCTGCTGCCAGAAATGCCCGGGCCTCGACTTCAGGGAGTGGCGAGCGGACGCCGATACCGCCTGACGCCAATATAAAGTGAGTATCGATCAGCCGGTAAAAATAGTGCTTGATGTCCTCACGTATCCGGCTTGCCGCTTCAGAAACCATAAAGACTTCCGCGTCCGCAATTGTTGCGAACTGCTTTTTCAAGTCAATGCTGTCGAACCGTACACCTGTGCCTTCATACGCAAGTGCCGCCAGGTTGACCTTGATGCTTTCGATGTAGTGCTTGACCTGGTCGGGTTGCTCGACTATCACGCGCTGTGTCCATTGGATAAGCGGGTTCTTATCATTAACTTGCATCGCGCCGGTAAAACCGACTGCTCTGGCATAGTTGGAGTAGAATCCAGAACCAGACATGGGTTCCAGAATGCGCCGCACCACAGGCTGACCCGCTACCCGCTTGCCAATGAGATTGGCTATCAGTGCCCCACTGACAAACCGCACTTCGGTTGAGATTTTTCCTGGCATATCGAAAAACGGCAACGACGTGAGATCCAACGGCATCTGCCACTGATTGGAAAACACCTCGACCTTGGTGGCGATGTTGGCCGCGGAACTTTTTTGCCTCAACACGTCAGTACTATTATTGAGAAGGAGTTGATACTCGGCCTTCTGCCCCTTCGGCCAAACGAACGGATAAAAAGGATTTTCCGATTTATGGCTGCCAGCCTGGGCCCTGAACCATGCTTCATAGGGGGATCCCTGTATGCCAAACCCGGTCGGAATCGGGCGGGGAGTTGCTGAACCCCACGGCCGCCACATAACGACAGGCTGATCGCCGGGTGCCCCGCCTATCAACGTCCCCGCCGTCTCCCAGACGCCACCTGGCCCCTGACGGATCCAAACGCCACTGCCACTGCCATCCGGCCGGGCTACTTCCAGCTCGGTCGCGCCCGCCTCTGCCGGTCGCACGCGATAGTACGCCCGGTTGCCGCTTTTGAACGCAATGTAATTTCCCCCTTGTACGCCATCGTCAGCCCAAACGTGATAGATCCGGGCTGACGGCTCGCGGGTCAGCATCTCGTCAAGTTTGGCTAACAACAGCGGAGCCAGGACCTGAGCACCATCGAGCCGTTCAAGCGCTGCTACCGGCTCCTGCAGGATCCGCCATTCGGCGTAGCTACGCAGCATCAACGGCCCGGCCCCGCCGGCAGCCGACATCACGCGCCACGCGTCGCCCTCAGCCTGAACCTCCAGCGCACCGTGGCCCCACTCCAGCCAGACCTTCGACGCCTGACGCGTCAAGCCGTCCGCCCCCGGACTCGCCGTGAGCGTCACAGCCTGTACATAGATGGAAAGCCGAGCCTGTGGTGTTACATCAAGCCCGCGCAGGCGTCCCTGGGCACTCGCAGGTGCACGGTTCTTCAGCAACTTGTCCATGACGCGCCGGGTCAACACATGGGGCTCGTCAATGTTTATACCCAGCCTGTCGCGGGCATCATCGTCCATCAGTTGCAGCACCAGGTCACTCAGTGGGTTCGCGGCCTGCGCACTGGGGGTCACGGTGTCTCGGGCATCCAGCTTGCCCAGGTAGTCATGCGAATCCGGCGCCCCGCGCCGTTCGAGCACCAGCACCTGTGGAGCGCCTTCATCGCCCCACACCGCAACACTTTTGCTCGCAACGAGCACCCGAACAGCAACGGCTTTGTCCGCACCCTGAACTTCGCTGAACAGGTTCATCAACCCCGACAGGTAAAGCGATTCGGCACTGTGCGTCAGCGCCGGTGGAACAGACAGCCCCGATTCACCGCTGAGAAGGGCAAGGTCCGTTTGTAATCTGGCTTTGTCGAGGTTCTCAACGCTGCCGGCGTCCGGCACCCGCCGTTCGCACTCGGCGCTAACACAGCGTGTCGCCGCGCCGCTTAATGCGCCCTGTACAACAGTGTCTTTGCCTTCTACCGTGGCTGCGAGCAGTATGCGGTCTGCGACTGGAACGCTGGCGCGCGGGCGCGCGCCATGGTGGATGGCACGGTCAAAAGCACGCTCGATCTCTGGGGAATGCAACAGTTTGGCAGTCTCTTCCTTGAGGCGAATCGCCTGCTCCGACCGACTGCCCTTATGTGCACCTGCAGGCTGCACATAATGGAAGAGTGAATTGGCGATCACGCCCTGCTGGTTTGCAGTACCCTCACCGAAGTGCCAAGCGCTATACCGCGTCAACTTGACCTCAGGTTTGGTCTGGTTGCCCCCAGGTATCAGACTGCCACTCACCGGTTCAAAACGCCTCAACGACGAGCCGTCCGGGCCCAACACTGTGATGCAGACGTCCAGATGATGACTAAGCAGCCCTACGACCGGCCATTCCACACTGGTGGGTAATTCGCTATAGCCTGACGTGTCCAGACTCTGTTTCGCCTGCGCCAGGAGCACCCGGTTCATGGCTTGGGAGGCTTCCACAGCCAGCTCCATACCCATGGGGACCTGACCAGACTTCATGGCACGCAATTCAGGGCTGCTCACGCCTGACTGGCGAAACATCTCAGACAGCTTGCCATCCTCCAGCCCTTGCAGTGCGGGCGGCAGCATACTGCGCAGCATCGGTGCGGGTGCGGGCAACGGAGCGTCCGGGGGCTGTCCGGTGTTGCCATACTTGCCTGGCAGCAGTGCCTGGCTCAACTGATCGAGGCGTACCTTGGTCAGCTTCGCGGCTTTGCGGGTCGCGCCCATTTCCAGCACGGTTTCAAAAAACTCGGTCAGCGCTTCACCTGCCTCGTTCCATTTCTTCGCCAAGACACTGCTGGGGAGGTCGACCGCCAACTGTTTGAGAAACATTGCCTTGAACAGCAAAGCCCTGCCGGGCAGCTTCACTTTTCCAGGTACCGCTATCAACAGCACATCTAGCACAAAGGAAACGAACTCGGACCCCAGTCGGAGCGCATGCGCCACGCTGCTCTGCTGGTTGGGAGTAAATTGCTCTTTAATCTTTGCCGCGAGATGAGCCCGCCGGGTTTTCCCCAAAAGCGCAGCGAACGTGGAATCCGGGCGAATGCTGTATGGCACTGTCACCTTCACGCCGCTGGCCTTGCGGTCATAATCCGTTTTGCTCACATAGACGCCCTGAGCCGTCCAGTAAGCCGTGGCGGGACGGTCTTTACTCGGTTGATGCGGCAACGGTTGGGGAAGTTTTGCCATTACTGCCTTCTGGGCCGCTGGCCCCAGCAGTTTCCAGGACCACCCATCGAGACTCTGTCGAGTGCCCCAGAGGTTGCTGCGAAACGCTTTGATGAAAACATCTGTCGCGCTGAGATCGTTATCCAGGTCGGCAATAAACAGTTGGCCTTCCGGCTCCGTGGCGGCATAGATGAAGTTGGCCCTACGGGCTCGCAGCCCAAATACCGGCACATCATGCGCCTCGATCTGCAGGCGCTGATTGCCATATGAATAAGGATCATCGCCAGTATCCCCACCGGCTGACAACCCGGCACTGGCTCGCAACTGCTGATACTGCTCAAGCGTGATGCGTTGCGCCTTCAACGCGTTGAGCAAGGTAATCCCGAAATCCTTCAGTGCTTCCTGGGCAATCGAGACCGCAATGGCACCCTCACGCCCCCACTGGTCGCATTTGTCCGCTATTTTTTGGCCGATATCGAGGTCTCGCCCGATGCGGATCACGTCGTTGACTGTCACCGCCTCACCATCAGCATTGGTAAAAAGCGCGCCATCAAGCGTCAGCCAACTGTTCTTGACGAAATCATAGGCATCCCGGTTCATCTGAGGCGGCGCTAGCTGAAATGGCGTTCCGTGGGACAGCCAGGCCCAAAGTCGACCGCTGACAGCAGGCTTGTTGGTACGAGCGGTATGGATGGATAGCGAATCGACGTCTACGACATACCCAGCAAGCCCTGTCAATGAGGCACTGACTCGCGCCTTGATATCTGTAACGATTTTCTTCAGCTCCCCCATATCAACCGGAGGCGTCAGATAATGCGCATTCAGCCGCGCTCTAAGCGGCAGATTCAGCGCTCCATAAAACGACGTCACAACTTTCTGCGCTTGATACACAAGGTCGCTAGCCTGTTTCTCGTCGGCGGTCAGTAAAACAGGTTCGTCACCGTGTGGGTGCACTGTGACCAAGGTAGCGTTCTGCGACGCCTCGTCCGGGTCAACCGGTTCTGGGTTTGACACCACTGTCGGCGCATCCGACTGGAACGCTGCAGGCAGGAGCGCATGCGCCAACAGAGAATTGAGCGCGTTGTGGGCGGCCATAAGGAACACCAGCACGTCGATACCAGGTGGATCGGCCTCCATCTGCGCGGTGATCTCGACATCGATTTGCCGCTGCAACTCTCGCACAAAATCGTCTGCATCCACCGCTGTGTTCACTGCCAACCGGTCAGCAACGGTTACCGCAGCTTGCTGGAGATCTGGTGAATCGACAGGCCAGTCCTCATCACAAATAAATACGCCTGCCTTCACCAACGACTGGGTGAGCGTGCCCATCGCCGCTGCCTGGATCAGTTCCCCGCGCAGGGAGACCAAAGGCAATGGTGTAGTCATGGACGATTCCGCTGAGGCGTCGGCCTGTACCTGCGTCGCAGCTAGCAACGCGTTGTGCGCGGCCATCAAACTGAAGTGCCACGCTGTTTCGGGAATCTCGGCATCAAAGCTGACGTCGATCTCAAGATCGACCTGGGCCTGTAGTGCCAGGAGAAAAGTCGAGGTGTTCGCGTGCGCGCTTTCACCTTGCGCCTGCGCCACATCAATGGCCAACGCTTGCAGGCGCTCCAGCAGAATCGCATCGCCGTTGTCCCAGAGAAAAACGCCCTCTGCGACCTGCGTCAGGTCGAAGGTATCGATCGGGGTGGGTTGGTAAAAGTGGCTGGCAATTGTGATCGGTGGCAGACCCGATGACGGAACATGCGTCCCTGAATCGGTAAATACGTCGTTACCGGGCGTGATGGAAGAGGTCATGACGGACTCCATTGCGGATGAGGGAGCCGTCATCAGAGCAGTGAACAGAAACGTCACTGCGCTACATGTATCTATACGCGGACCAAGTCACCTGTGCTTGGCCGCGTGCGCCTGCGGGAATCCCTCCGCAGGCGCTCAGGTTGCAACACGGTCTTGAAGGGAAGGTTACTGGTGGCTGACCCAATACACCGCGGTCACAACAACCAGCACAATCAAACAGAGTATCGCCCAGGCATCGACATGGCTGTCACTCTTCACTTTGGTCGAGTTTCCCATTGCATCGCCTCTTGTAGTGGTTATGGGAATGCACGTCACCCGTAGCAGTTAAGTCCAGCAATGTCCTTTACTCAAGTAAGGAATTATCAATAGTCAATCGGCGCCTGAAGGAACGGATAGCGGTAGCTGGCAGCGCGCCCCTGCGCGCTGAAGCGATTGAAGTCCAGACCATAGTCGGCCTGGTCCTGCAGTTTCAGCCAGCGCCGGGCGCGCCCCGGATCGATCAGTTGCAGCACAGGCACCTGATGGTTGCGCTGCCCGTCACGATCGATTGGCAGATTCAGCGCATCATCGTGCAACAACACCATGGCCCATCCGCCAAGGGAAAAGTGCCCACCCATCAATACGCTGATTCGTCCGTCGATACGGTCCTGCAAGGCCTGAGGGGAGCTGTTGACGGCGCTGAAGAGAACATCCCTGCCCGGGGTACGACCGGCCTCGACAAAGGCCTGCATGGCGCCAAAGGCCATTTCGTCATTGGCCGACCAGACCAGGTCGATGCGCGGATACCGCTTCAGCAACTGCTGGGCCTGCTGATACGCCCGTTGCTGCTCCCAGCCACCGTACACCAGCTGACGCAAGCGCACCTCCGGGTGCTCAGCCAGTGCCCGGCGCATGCCCTTCTCGCGAAGCTGCGCGGCCGGCGTGGTCTTGATTCCGGAAAAGGCCAGCAACTCGCTGGGCTGGGTGATCCCCGGTCGTGTACGCAGGGCAATGAGTTCCTTGAGCATCTGGTAGCCGGCCGGCTCATCGTTGTTGACCAGCGTGCCGAGCACTGGCCCGTACTTTTCCGGCGCGCGCTCAATCAATTCGGCCTGACTCGGCGTAAGGCCGTTGTTGACCAGGAAGAGCTTTACTCCGCTGTCATGCGAAAGACGGATGATTTCCGGGGCTACGTACTGCTCGTTGACCAGTACCAGATAGTCCGGACGATCTGCACTGCTGAGTACTTTGCGTGCCTGGGTCAACGCTCGCTCCGGTCGCCGTTCCATGTACTCGACCCGCAGTTCCATACCCAGGTCCTGGGCGGCTGCCTGCATGAAGCGCGAATAACTGACCCAGAAGGTCTCGTTGGAATAGCCAGGATTCAGAAACACCACCGACGCGGCCTGTGCGCTGGCTGCCAGCGGCAGACTCAGGCATAGGCTTTGGCACAAGGCCTTGAGCATGCGGATTCGCTCCTGCTATTCAAACCATTGATTATAAACACCACAGCGCCTCAAGCGGCCAAATGCCAGTCAGTCTCACTTAGTCCAAATGGTTCTTTTTATATGCAAAAACATCACTTTTGCGCATAAACGCAAACTGCTATCTTTCTTCCGCTCCGCTTTGGGAGTGCGCGGCCGTGCGCGCGATTAGCTGCAAGCAGCTTGAGAACAGGACCCCTATGTACGTATACGACGAGTACGATCAGCGGATCATCGAGGACCGCGTCAAGCAGTTCCGAGATCAGACCCGACGCTATCTGGCCGGTGAGCTGAGCGAAGAAGAGTTCCGCCCCCTGCGCCTGCAAAATGGCCTCTATATCCAACGTTTTGCCCCGATGTTGCGGGTCGCTGTGCCTTATGGCCAGCTGACGTCGCGTCAGACTCGGATGCTGGCGAAGATCGCGCGCGACTACGACAAGGGCTATGCCCACATCAGCACCCGGCAAAACGTGCAATACAACTGGCCAGCCCTGGAAGACATCCCGGAGATTCTGGCCGAGCTTGCGACCGTGCAGATGCACGCCATCCAGACCAGCGGCAACTGCCTGCGCAACGTCACCACCGACCAGTTCGCCGGTGTCGCTGCCGATGAAGTGATCGACCCGCGCCCATGGTGCGAGATCGTTCGCCAGTGGACTACATTCCACCCCGAATTCGCCTACCTGCCGCGCAAGTTCAAAATTGCCATCAACGGCTCTAGCAGCGACCGCGCGGCCATTGAAGTCCACGATATCGGCCTGGAGCCGGTGTACAACGCCGCTGGCGAGCTGGGCTTCCGTGTCCTGGTGGGTGGCGGCCTGGGCCGTACCCCGGTGGTCGGCGCCTTCATCAACGAATTCCTGCCGTGGCAAGACCTGCTCAGCTACCTGGACGCGATCCTGCGGGTATACAACCGCTACGGCCGTCGCGACAACAAGTACAAGGCGCGGATCAAGATCCTGGTCAAAGCACTGACCCCGGAAGTCTTCGCCGAGAAGGTCGAGGCCGAAATGGCCCACCTGCGCGGTGGCAGCACCACGCTGACCGAAGCCGAAGTACAGCGTGTCGCCAAGCACTTCGTTGACCCGGACTACAAGGCGCTGGACAACCTCGACTTCAGCGAGCTCGAGCAACAGCACCCGGGCTTTGCCCGCTGGCGCACCCGCAACGTGCTGGCGCACAAGAAGCCAGGCTACGTGGCCGTGACCCTGTCGCTCAAGCCTACCGGCGTTGCCCCGGGCGACCTGACTGACAAACAGCTCGATGCCGTCGCCGATCTTGCCGAGCGCTACAGCTTCGGCCAGCTGCGCACCTCCCACGAGCAGAACATCATCCTCGCCGATGTCGAGCAGAGCCAACTGCACGCGCTGTGGCTTGAGCTGCGTGAAAACGGTTTCGCCACGCCGAACATCGGCCTGCTGACCGACATCATCTGCTGCCCTGGTGGCGACTTCTGCTCCCTGGCCAACGCCAAGTCGATCCCGATTGCCGAATCCATCCAGCGCCGTTTCGACGACCTGGACTACCTGTTCGACATCGGTGAACTGGACCTGAACATTTCCGGTTGCATGAACGCCTGTGGTCACCACCACGTCGGCCACATCGGCATTCTCGGAGTGGACAAGAAAGGTGAAGAGTTCTACCAGGTCTCCCTCGGTGGCAGCGCCAGCCGTGACGCCAGCCTGGGCAAGATCCTCGGCCCTTCCTTCGCCCAGGACGCCATGCCGGATGTCATCTCGAAGCTGATCGACGTCTACGTTGAAAAACGCACCGAAGACGAGCGCTTCATCGACACCTACCAGCGTATTGGCATCGACCCTTTCAAGGAACGCGTCTATGCAGCGAATCATTAAGAACAACGAAATCGTCGACGAAACCTGGCACCTGCTGCCCAAGGACTTCAACATCGACGAAGTGACCAACTGCGACGACTACATCGTTCCCTTGCAGTTGTGGCGTGAACACGGCCATATGCTCAAGGCCCGCGACGGCGGCCTGGGTGTCTGGCTGGATGCCGACGAAGAAGCCGAAGAGATCGGCCACGTCGCCAACGAGTTCCAGGTGATCGCCCTGAACTTCCCGGCGTTCACCGACGGGCGCAACTACTCCAATGCGCGTCTGCTGCGTGATCGCTACAAGTTCACCGGTGAACTACGGGCCATCGGCGATGTGCTGCGCGACCAGCTGTTCTACCTCAAGCGCTGCGGCTTTGATGCCTTTGCGCTGCGGGCCGACAAGGACCCGGTGGAAGCACTGGAAAGCCTCAAGGACTTCTCGGTGACCTACCAGGCCGCCACCGACGAACCGCAACCGCTGTTCCGTCGCCGCTGAACAAGAAAGGCCCCGCTAGCGGGGCCTTTTTTTTACCTGCAACAGCTTAGGTGGAAACCTCTTCAGCGTTGGTCAGCATGTCGATCAGTGCAGCTTCGGCCGCATCGCGAGCGCTAGCCAAGGCATCGACTGCCGCCAGGTACTCTGCGCTGTCGATTTCAAGCTTGAGTAGCGTACCGTCAGCGTTCAACGGCTCGGTCTTCAATGGGCCGCGCAACGCTTTCAGCACCTTGGTGTCGAGCTCGACCGGCACCTCATCGGATGCTCCGTTGCAGTAATCCAGATAATCCAGCCCCTGGGCCCAGGTTGCCGAGAGCGCCTCGAACTGCCCTTCAAAGCGCTGTTTCAGGTAATGTTGCCAACTACTTTCTTCAACCATCCAGGTCTGTCGATTGCCGACCGTATCGCGTGCCCTCACTGCCCCTGCAACGCGATCAATGGTCTTTTTCGACAGGTTCGCCGTAGCCTCAAAGAGCATGCCGCTGGAAGGTTCAGGGTAATCGAGCACACCTGCTAATGCTTGGCGCATCGCTAGGCGGATCTCGATATCATCGACACTTTCACTCCTCAATCGAGAGTCGCTGATGTCGTCCAGCGGGTCCAGCGGTGTCAGCACCTCATCATTGAGCAAGGCCAGCCGTCGCCGCGTGCGGGCCAAAGACAAGACGTCGGCGATGCGCTGCACTTCATGGCGGCGAAACAGCTGCTTGTACAACGCCAGCAGATCAGCAGCGCGCTCACCGACGCGGGCCGCTTCGCTGCGCTGAAACACCAGCACCGCGATTTCCAGCGCACTGAATGCATCGGCACCGGCATCGCCACAGGTCACCGGGAAGTCGCCAGCGATCGTGACAAGCTCCTCCCTGAGCTGCGTGTGTTGTGAGGCTAGCTCGAGCATTGACCACACCCGTTTGCGCACGTCGGCTTCATTGACCCGGAACTCACTGGACAAGGCAAGGCGATCCAGCATGTCCCGCAGCGCGCCATGCCCGTCGTTATCGAAAAACTCCTGCCAAAGCGCACGTTGCGCAGGGCTGGCGCCCTGCAACCAATTGCCATCGGGCTCTACCTGTATGACCAGTTCAGGCTCATACGCTGCTCCTACATTACTCATACTGGCAATACTGTCGGCGTCCAACGGGTTGAAATACAAATCCAGGTTAAGGTCGGGATCCTCGCGCAGCGCAGCGCCGAAGCGTGTTTCAGCCAACACCGGAAGGGTCGTGATCCGGTTGTGGCTCAGGTCCACAGACTCCAGAAGCAGAGGTTCCTGATTCATCAGTGTCGTCAACCCGGCAGGCCAGTCACTTAACCCACAATGTTTCAGTTCAAGCTGCTCCAACTGCGTCAGCTCGCCAAGCTCCGGGGCCAGTCCCAGGTTGTTGCCAGACAGTTGCAAGCGCTTCAGTTGATCAAACCTGGAAAAGACCTGTGCAGCGGCTTCGTCCAGCACCAGATGGGTACTGCTTAAATCCAGCGCTTGCAGGGGTAAGCGGCTCAATAGTTCCAACCCCTCACTGTTCAAGTTCAGCGCGTTATAGCGAAGGTTCAGGCGGGTCAATGCAGGTAATCCGGCCAGCGTTCCCAGGGCTGCATCGGTAACGCCTGGCAATTGGCAGGCTTGCAGATCAAGCGTCTGCAGGCTGACCAATGGCTTGAGCGCATCGAAGAGCCTGTCACTGCTGGCCAAGCTGACTTCTTTCAAGCTCAGATGATAAAGACCCGTCAATACAGCGACATCAGCAGGTATCTCACTGAACTGATTGCCCTCCAGCGACAGGCGCTTAACCTTCGGGAAACACTTGAGAAAGCCAGGGGGCAACGCCTGTAAGTGCAAACCCGCCAGGCTCAGGTCATGAATATGGTCAAAGCGTGCATTCAACACCGGCAGCTCGCCGATGTCCGCCCCGGTGAGCTCCAGCCTTGCTCTGAGCCCGCTGCCTGGCCTGCGCCAGGTGTCGAGCAGCTTGCGTCGGAGAATGCGCCGGCTAGCACGCGAAAAGACATCCTGAGTAGCCCCAACCCATTGTTCAAGTGTTTGCTCAAGCGTGTTGTATTCCGTCTCGAGCTTGAAAACGGCATCGCCCAGATGCTGGTTTTCAAGCAACAAGCGCGCTTTCATCGCTTCAAGCGCCTCACTGTCCAGTGCTGGAAACAGGGCATGCAACCTGCCGTCAACTGCGAAGCGACCTACCGCGCCCCCCAGGGGATACCCGATCCTGCCGTCGGTCAGTCGAAACGGCGAGCGAAACCAGGGTTTGATCGGCTGCAGACCGAGTAGCGCCGATGCCTGGGTACGATCCCCCAGGGCATGTGAATACAACGCGCTGCGCAACAATTGCGCAGCGTGAATATCCAGGCCCAACGCCTGCCGCTCACTGTCTGGCAATGCCTTTAGCAGGGACGCAAACAACGACTCATCCTGGCTCAGCTCAAGCCCTTGCGCATCATAGGCCCGGTAACCATTGCCCTGGCGCACCACCCGTTTGAGCTCACCAGTCGCGTTGCCAGCACTGGCCAACAGGCGCCCGCTTTGCCTGTTTTCGCGCAGCTCAATACGAACTGTATCGGTCCAGCCTGGCAGTTTTGCCATCAGCCCGACGGCCAGGCGATCGCTGTCCACGCTTGCCAACCCGACCTCGTGCAAGCCCTGGATTGCCCGGCACAATCGTATCTGGCGCTGATACACCCGCGCTTCTTCGGCCAGGCGCATCGGCACACGCCCTCCGCTGGCCTGCAACTGCTTCAGCTCTGCCGCGTCTGCTGCTTCGATGATTTCCAGTGCCGCAGCATCGGTCAGCAGCGGGAAGTCGCGCATCAGGCGCGCCTGCCCCGTGGTGGGCTTCGACCGCCCATGTTCGTACATGGCCTTGAAGATGCCGGCACGATGGCGGATGGCGCTTTCAGCGATCAGCTTGCGCAATACCTCTCGCCGCTTACCCACTTCAACGCTGGAGCCGAACAGATTGCTCGCCTCATCTTCGCTGAGGTCCGCGAGCACTCTGTCAGCCAAGGCATTGGCACGCAGTTCCTGGATTGAAATGCGAATGACCTTGCCGTCAGGCCAGCGCTTTGCACCATAGCGAACAGGATCATGATCGAGGTCAGTCTCGTCAAACACCTCGAACACGCGTTCCGGCCATCGCGGCAGATCCTGGCTCAGGCTCGGTCCAAAACCCAGGCCGTCTGCGTCCTCTACCCCCTCACTGAGACTGTGAATTAACCGGCTCACCCGTCGGTCAGTCTGGTAGCGATGCAAGGTGTCCTTGAGCAAAGCCGGCATCTTCAAACGGTCCACGTGCACGCGACGCAGCATATCGTCGTCCACACCACTGATCCGTGCAGCCTGGTCGAGCATTTCATCGGTCAAACCGTGCGTGGCGTGACCGAGACGTTTCAACAGTTTTTCATGGCTCCACTGCAACGGCTGCTCACCCACGGCCTGCCAGGCGCCCTCGGCGTTGTGCTGCAGCACGGGTTGATAGGCGTGCGGATCATCGGGGTGGATGATTGACCAGGTCGCCTTGGTGTCCTGCGACACTTCAAAAACCTGATCGTCAACACGGATGTAAGACCTCTCCCCCACAGGGTAGATCCCTGTAGAGTCAGGCTTGATATCACCCAGCTTCACGGCGCGCGCATAAGGTGCGAGGTCGGGCTTCCACAAGCGCTCTCCGCCATCCGGCAGGGTGACACGCAGCAATCCGTCAACCTGCGCATTCGACCCCAGGTGCCCTGCAGCCCCCAGGCCGACGGCCATGGCAACATTCAATGCCACCGACTCGAAATGTGCCAGCGCCTCGTCAAGATCGCCCGCTTCCCAAGCGTGGGCACCGTCGATAATTTCGTCCACCAACTGCACAGCAGCCACTACCGCCATCACCACACCCAGTGCCGGCACAAAGAACGCCGCCGCATTGAGCGCGTTCAGCCCAATGCTTTCCCAATAGGCCAGGCGAAGCTTCTTCGCTGCCTCATCCACCTCGGCGCTGGGCACCAGCAGATCCCGGGCATTGTCCTTGAGCATGGACAGGTGCTGGTCTTGCCTGTAGTCAAACAGGTTCTGATCGATTGGCGTATCACGCAGGTGCAGGTTGGCCTCGGGATCAAGCTGGCCATCCTTGCGGTACAGCGCCTCATTGAGGCGCTTGAAAAAGTGCGCATGCTCATGATGACGGACATAACCACGAAACAGCCGCAGATAGGCAGGCTTTAGCAAGTTGATCCGTAGATCCGCTTTGAACGCCGCCACCGACGGGTACTCTTTGAGCGGGTACAGCACAGCGCCCGGCAAGTAGACAACCACCGGTTCGATCTGCTCGCTGGTAATCCGGTTGGCACTCAACACCACAACATGCTCAAGTGCCGTGCCAAACATTGTCAGCGACCTGACGGCAACAGGATTCCCATTGAACAGAGGTGCCTGTTGGCCATCGATCAAACCGTTGACCATCGTACGCGCCGCCGCCGTGATCTCGCCGCGCATGAATGCCTCTTGTGCCGTCTGACGCAACCGGTCTTTATCGGCAGTGATTGACAGCGCACGTACGGTGTCGCGGGTTGCTGGGCGTTCGTATACATCACGAATATGCGCCTGGTACTGCCCACCCAGGTCCAGCGCGTGGCACATTGTTGCAAAGCGCTCAGGGTCGATCTCCAGTGTGCTGCTGTAGCGGTATTGAAAACGTGGGTAAGCCCCCGGCTCGCCGGGCTTGAGCTCAAGGCTGAACGCGCCCTTGGGCGCCAGAGCTGTGCCGGTCTCGAAACGGGTTTCGGCAGCGAAGTTCTGCATCGCCGCCTGCATCAGGGTTTGCTGGCGAGGCTTGAGCTGAAGCATTGAACCCAGCAACACCGACTCATAGTGGATTTCCACCAGTTCGACGGTGTTGACGTCGAGCTCTGCAGCCAAGGTTGCTTTCAGTTCAGCTTTGAGCAACGGCTCGGCGAAAGCGCCCGGTTCCTTGAAGTCTTTCAGCGCCTTGGCCAATGCATGCGTTGAGGCTCGGCTGCGCTTTTGCACGTCGAGCAACGTCTGCCGCTCGGCCTCGGTGGCCAGCAGGTACCAGCTAGCGTCCCCTTTCGAGGTCTGCTGCGCCGGACGTTGTGCGGCGCGCCAGCGTTTGAGGTCGTCGGCGGTTGCATGTTTGAACAGGCCGGGAAGGCGCTTGCCGAGGAAGTCCCCGTGCAGGCCGGGAATGGGCGGGATGTGAGAGGTGGACATTGGTGCTCTCCTGTGAGTGATTGGGCCCACAGGAGAAGCGAAACGCGTTCTGCGCTGGCGTTACATAATGCTCAGCGCCATTTACCCAGCTTGCTCCACAGTCCGAGCACGGTGCTCTCGATCGAGCTGCTGGCCGCCAGCCCTACCCGCTCCTGCAGGCTCTTGCGCTGGGCAAAATGCAGGTGATAGAGGTTCGACTCACGGGCGCGCTCCCCCAGGTACTCGTCGCTGGTCTTGAGTTCATCCACCAGTTGCTTGTTCAGCGCGGCAACGCCCAGCCACACTTCACCGGTGGCCACGTCGTCGATATGCAACTGCGGGCGATAACGTGAAACAAAGTCCTTGAACAGCTGGTGAGTCACGTCCAGGTCTTCCTGGAACTTCTCCCGGCCCTTCTCGGTGTTCTCGCCGAACACCGTCACGGTGCGCTTGTACTCACCGGCCGTGAACACTTCGAAATCGACATCGTGCTTCTTCAACAGCCTATTGACGTTGGGCAACTGCGCCACCACGCCAATCGAACCGAGAATGGCAAACGGTGCACTGACAATCTTGTCGCCGATACAGGCCATCATGTAGCCGCCACTGGCAGCAACCTTGTCGATGCAGATGGTCAGCGGGATACCGGCCTGACGAATCCGGGCCAGTTGCGACGAAGCCAGCCCGTAGCTGTGCACCATGCCGCCGCCGCTCTCCAGGCGCAGCACCACTTCGTCGCGGGGCGTGGCCAGGCTCAGCAGGGCGGTAATCTCGTGGCGCAGGCTCTCGGTAGCCGAGGCCTTGATGTCGCCATCAAAATCGAGCACAAACACCCGCGGCTTGTCTTCCGGGGTTTTCTTCTGCTGCTTTTCTGCCTTGGCCTGCTGCTTGCGCAAGGCCTTGAGCTGGCCCTTGTCGAGCAGGCTGCTTTCCAGGCGCTCGCGCAAGTCCTTGTAGAACTCGTTGAGCTTGCTGACCTGCAACTGCCCGCCTGCCTTGCGCCGACCTTTGCCACGTAACCCGGCAATCGCCGAAAGAACCACCAGAATCGCGATCACCAGGGTCGCGGTCTTGGCCAGAAAGCTTGCGTACTCTGCAAGAAACTCCACAGGTTTACCTCAAAGGCGTGAAAGCCCCATTCTACGGGCATCGGGAGAACGATGTCTAACAAGGTTCTAACATTGTTCTAACACAGCAGCGAACGCACACAGGGCCAGCAGCGCCACGATAAGGACCAGCGAGAGGGTCACCTTATGGCGCCTGCCTGCGAGGGCACACGGGGGAACCTGCGTGAGGTTGTTCATTGAGGTGGTCGTTCAGATTTTTCTGTCAGATTCTCAACGGCTCCCAAAGCTCAGCATAATTTGGACCATACTCAGACTTTTAGCCTAAGGGTACTAATCGTGAGCTGGGAAGACGTGTTAAAGCTGTTCGGTGCCGCAATCTTCTCACTCGGAGGCGGCGGGGCAATTGTCTTTGCCCTCTCCTCTTGGTTAGGGAAAATTTGGGCAGGCCGGATTCTGGCGAACGAAACACACCGACTGACCATGGAGCTTGAGGCGGCCAAACGAGACCTCGACGTTATCAAAGAAACCACCCTCCGATTCCAGAATGACAAGATACTGATTTACCGAGCAGTTATTGAAATAGTTGCAAGGCTCCTCGCAACCCTCGACTCTCACGGAGAGCGACGTTTAGTAGCTGCCGATGCTGGGGCTCGCTTCGATGAATTTAACGAGCAGCGTATAAAGGTTTACGGGTATCTCGCTATGCTTGCGCCGCAGTCTGTTATGGACGCCCAGGATAATCTGATCGACCACCTGCTAAAAATCAGTCATGGAACCGTTGCATATGAATGGGCCGAAGTTCGTGAGAAAGCTCTTCTGATGCTCAACGCTGTCCGGGAAGACATCGGCATCGGAAAAGCCCCCATAACCTATAACGGAGAGCTTTGAGTATTGCTCTTAGCACTCACCCTTCACCGCCACTTAGTAAAACTCAGACATCCCCAAGGACTTCGACCGAAGGGCCGCCTTGAGCAACTCCCAGAGAGAAGACTGTTGCTTGATGGGTGCCGCAGCGACAGGCGATAGGGTTGGGTAAAGCAGCGCCCCAGCCGTCCCCTCTCGGGCGGCCTTACGGGGCGTCTAAGGGATTCCCTTGGGTCAGTTCAAGGTGATGCGGGTGATCATCGGGAAGGCCACAGCCTCGGTCTGGAGACCATCAGCGGTCAGCTTCACACGGACCTTGCCGTTAGCAACGATGTCCACGACGGCCATGATCTCAACGTCCCAGCACTGATGGGCGCCGTTGCGGGTCGCTTGGATCTTCCACACGTCACCGTTGCGACCTTCGCGGTAGCTCAGCGAGGTAAACATCTTGGGCAGCAGGAACAGACCATAGTCAGTACCGGCGTATGGTTGCACAGAGGTGCCGATCAGGGCTTCGATGTCCTCTACGCCAGCCCGTTGAGCAGCACGCTCCAGAACGGCCACCATCGAAACAGGGAGCAGGACCACGAAGTCAGCCAGCGAGGTGCCCACGGTCTGGTTGATGTTCATCGTCAAGATGTCGATGAGGTCCTCAGCGATCTCTACAGGCTTGCCGGTTGGCTTGGTCGTGGAGACGCTCTCAGTGCTTGGGGCAGTCGAGAGGATTGCAGCGATCTTGCCAGCGGCACCATGCTCGATGTCCCGCAACAGCTTCTCAGCGGTCTGGTTCATGGAGCCCTCGGTGAAGCCTGCCAACAAGGTGTGGTCGAGGATGGTGAAGCGGTGGCTGATGACCAAAGCGGTGTCGGTGGGTTCGGTGAAGATCACAGACCCGGCCAGGACTTCGCCCTTCGAGATGGTCTGGTTATCCCAGTTCTTGCGAGGGTCGAAGGTGACCGAACGATCAGCCATGGTGATGATTTGTTGACCCGTGGCACCTGAGCCGGACGGACGGAACTCGCAAGGGCTTGCCTCCATGGCAGCCTCACGCCACTCATCGCTGTTTAGGAATTCGTCGAGACCCTCGGTCAGGGCTTCCACATAGACGGACACATCGGTGGCTGCTTCGTTCTCAGTGCAGATGTCAGCAGTGTTGAAGCGGATCGACCCATTCTGACCATCGGTGATCGAGGTGTAGTAGGTCGATGGCTTTTCGTATTGGTTAGGTAGGCGCATGGGAATGTTTCTCCTGAATTAGATGAAGTAAGTGGTGGGCGTTGCTGGGTCATTACCAGCCAGAGTTACGAGAGGCAGCACGGACACGCTCGCCGTGTTCACGAATGGCAGCCGCTCGGGCTTCCTTGTCGGCCTTCGCTTGGGCCAGCTCACGGGGCGTAGCTTCACGGAGTCGCTCAGCGTGGGCATTGGCCTCAGCTTGTTGACGGAGACGCTCACGGGCCTTCTCTGCCTTGTCTATGGCGTACTCTCGGGCGACCTCGGGAATCGCAGCGAGCGACAGGCCAGCCTCATCGAAGGCCTTAACGATCTCGAATTGACGCCCCCGGACGGTGCCGCATTGAGCGATCAGTACGGGCAGCATGATGGCCTCGACGTACTCACGGCTCAGGGTCTGGCCCGACACAGTGACTTCGTTCTTCAGGACTTTGGTGATGGTGATTTGCATGGTGTTTGGTCTCCTGTGAGGTGACCCATTCGCTCAGCCTTGGCGCCATAGACGCGCACGACAAGACGGCAAGGAGGGAGCCGCGTGGGCATCTTCCAAGGCTGACGAATAGGTTCTTGATTGGGTGGTGTGGCTGATGCTGGATCAGGACATGGCAAGCCTGAAGGGCATCGAAAGGACAACCGTGGCGACGGTCGTTGTGAGCTAATGGAGAATCTTTTTTTTCTGGTGAGATGTCCCTGTAGCCATAGTGAGGGTTTTTAACGACACCTTGACGGGCATCTCAAAGCCTGAGCGAGATTTGCTCAGTTCCCGCCATGGGGATCTTCAAGGGCGTCGTAGCGACAGCTTGGAGGCAGACCCCACAATCAATCAGAAGGGACACGCTGTCAGCAGTCCTCGGGGAGCACTTAAATGCTACCTCTTTGAGCATGGCGTCCTTGTCGATGGAGACCAATCCACGAGCGTAGGTCCTCCAAGGTGCCTTTTGGTCATTGAGGACACTGCGCAGGGCGATCAATTGAGACCGGGTTGGTTTGGGAAAGGTGACTGAGAGGAACTCAAGGTTGTCTTGGGTGAGCGTAGAGATGGCTGGGTAGGACAAGATGGTGGACATGGATGGTCTCCTTTGTGTTGGTCTTTAAGGTTCCTTTTCGAGGAGGGGTTGTAATTAACAATTACCCCTCTCCCTCTGGGTCTGGTCGATGAGCTGAACGATCCGGTGTCGATGAGCTGAATGGTCGTCTGAAAGTTTTTCTATATTATCCGACGTTAAGCCTGAGAGACCCAGAATAGAGCCTCCGCTTCAATAGTGGCATCCAGTTCTGCCTTCAGCTTGGGATGTCTCTCGACATACGATGCGATCCCATGGGCAGCATGTCGGGCAGCCTTGGCGATGCGCTGGGCAGTGCGCAAGGTGTACTCACTGGTCTGGCAGGCTTCCGCTGAGATTTCCGAAAGGAACAGCGCTCCGATTACGGCACGAGCCTTGACGTTGATCTTCCCGTTACTGGTCCCGGCACTGGTGCAGATTGAACCGTGGATGATGTCGGCCACCCATGGCAGCGGATCGGGGATCACAAGGAACGGCATAAAGGCAACCGCTGGGTTCTTGAAGATCGTCTTAGGTCGGCCACGGCCTTGCTTGATTGGCTCAGGTTCGCTTGAAGTGGGTAGATCCCCCACCTTCACCAGACCAGCTTGGGCGGTGATGTAGTCGGTGGTCAGGTCCTCAGCTCGGCGCTGGTCAGCCCATGCCTGATACTCGGCTTCTGGATTCTTGCGACGGGTCATTGACCTACGAGCGATGACCTCGCCCGTGATCGGGTCAACGTGGAGGATGTGCCCGGTCTCGTGATCGACGTGGCGGTGTGGCAGGTTGGCGGGGATGCTGGTCATTGGAATGGTCCTCGTGTGGTGGGTTAACCACAGTGAGGGTTTTTGCGACAGTATCAGGAATGACCAGAACAGCTTATAAAGTCACGATCTACAGCGCGCTCCTACGCTCAATCTCCAAGGCCAGGACCCAGCGAGTCGCTCAGATTTCTCATAGGAACGCGATCAGGTACGCAGTACCGCTGGGTTGCTGGAGTCCTCAGCGTTGTACTTGCCGGTCTTACGGATGGTCGGAAGGACTTCCTCGGTGACCCACTTGCGGAACGGCTCAGAGCGTGGCGAGTGTCCCCGTAGGAGCATCTGGTAGACATCCGACTCGGACATGACCCAAGTGTCGCGCCACCGTGGATAAGGGAGCACCTCGATACACTGGGCCTCAGTCAATAGGGAAAATTCTCCCCATTAGCCAGATCACGCATTTGGAGGCCCACCTTATTGGCAGCCCGATTGGCAGCCCTAATGAACGCCTTTGCGGTGCCCCGGCCATCCTTCATGCCAGCGGCGTTTGCCACTTGGGTCGCCACCAACAGCAGTTCATGCTCAGGGTGGCCCATGAGGACATCCAGCTCGATGCCCATGAAATTGCGCGTATTACATTAAGGCTTTCATGGTCTCCCGAAAGAACGGAAGACCTGAGATGGATTCTTGACTAATGACCAACTGGGTAAATCAGCCAATCCTCGTCCTGCACTGGCACCTTGAAGCTCCTTTTCACCTCGTAGAATGTACCGTCCACGGTCACACCCTCTGCTCCGAACCACCCTTTAAACTCAGGTGTTTTGATAGAGAATGTACCGGCTTTTAATAGATATGCCTGTGAGCCGTCCGCACCTGTGATTAGGTCAGCAGCCGGGAACTCTAATGAATACTCCGTATCCTCAAAAGAGACGACCTCTCCACCTGACAACGTTATCTGAACAAGATTCTCGCCCATGATGCTCTCCTGCAATTGAATGACCATCGATTAAAGCAGACCTCTCGTGGACAGAGAAGGCATTCATAACACCTACGCAAAAGCCTTTATCAGAGCCTTAGCCATTAAGCCGACCTCAACGCCCCTTCCTGCCCCATAGCGGTCATACGTGATCGACCCAGAGCTATGCCCGGTAATCGCATCGGACACCTCAACGGATACCGCCGCTGCCTTCAAGGACCCCGAAAGGTGATGTCGCAACGAATGGAATGACAGCCCTGTCTTGGTCTCGGTGCCCAGCACGTCACGGATCAACAGGTTCAACATCTGTTCAAAGCCACTCTGTGACATCTTGAACAGCTTCCCGTTGGCAGCCTCAGCGAACTCCTTGAGCGCCTCTAAGTCCAGCCCAAAGGCCGACACTAAGGGCACCTTGCGAATGCTGAATTTGTTCTTGAGGGTCTTCCCGTCATTGGTGTTTATGTCCATGACCAACTGCCCATCAACTTCAAAGATGTCCTTCGAGGTCAACTGGTAGATCTCCCCGATACGCGGCCCAGTGACGACCCCAAGGCTCAGCGCCCAGCGCTTCCAATCGGTCGCAGGAAGCTTGTTGGCGTGCTCCATGAGCTGTGCTACCTGAGCCGGTGAGAACTCCTTACGCTGGCTCTCAGCGCCTTTACGGATCTGAAGCTTGTCTACGAATGCCTTGTTGATGTGGGCATTGGCCTCAGCCCATTTAGCGATAGTGGAGAGATGAATCAGGATCTTGTTCACCGTGGATACCTGTCTACCCTCCTTCAGGTTCTCCCTCAAGGCCAGCATGTCCGTCCGTGTATGAGTCGTCATATCCAAGTCACCGAGCAGCCCGCTGATGGTCCTGATAGATGCCATCAGGTTCTTCTTGGTCGAGCCTTCGAGGTCGTCCTTGCGTTCCTCCATGTAAAGGTCAGCGAGATGCTGGAAGATGGTGGCGTTGGCGGGACCTTGAGGAGCCTTTGAGGCTGGTAAAACAGATAGAGACACAGGCACGTCAGTAGCATGCTTCATTTCCTCAAGTATCTCCACGATGCCCATGAGGTCGCCCTCTACCCTCCCCTCAGCAGCGGTCATTATCTTGGTCCCCAGCATCACGGCCTTGGCCTGATCGACACTCAACGGCATCGTAGCGGCAATCTCAGCGAGGTCGAGTCGAAGGTCAGCGTAAACACCTCCGATGCCACCATAAGCCGGGGAGCCACTGATAGGGTCGAAGCGATCCCACACAGAGCCAGTTGCTAAGATGCCCTCTGCGATCTCCTTGAGGCGCTCCCGAAGATCCTCCCAAGTCGCCTCAGGGTTATCGAGATGGAACGTTCTCAGCGTGGTCAGCAGGTGATTAGCGGTGGTCACAGCGGTTTGCCTATGGGTCGTCTTGAGGGAGAGCGTATAGGTGGCTTTGGAGCCCAGCGGGCGTATGCGGAGGGTGTAGCGGCCTTGCCTGCGGTAGACCCATGGCGTGGCAAGTTCTAACAAGGTTCTAACATTGGTTCGCTTGGCAGTGGTGATCATGTGTGGTCCAGCCCTTGTACCGCGTGGCTTTGACCTTTGTGGCGCCCCTGTCTGCAAGAAACTCCACAGTAACTCCTTAACATGCCGGCGCCCGAACGGCGCAAACCGATAGTCAAGCATACCGACGCCGCCGTGCCCCTGCCAGCGTAGGAAATGTTCGGCAATGCAGTTCAAACGCTCTTTTCAAACGCTTGTATGTTTTTTCGTTGACAGCCCGCTGGAGGCACCCTAACCTCGGCCTCATTCTTACCGCAGGCGCACAACGTGGGCAGCATCTACCTGATTCGACATGGCCAGGCCTCATTCGGTGCAGACGACTACGACGTCCTCTCGCCCGTGGGCATCCGCCAGAGTGAAGCGCTCGGTGAACACCTGGCGCACGTGGGTATACGCTTGGTCCGCTGCGTCGCCGGCGACCTGCGCCGTCAGCAGGACACCGCGCGCCTCGCCCTGGCGGCCATGCAGCGCACAGGCTGCGCCGTGCCGCAGGTTGATACCGACAACGCCTTCAACGAACTCGACGCCGATGCGGTAATCCGCACCCTGTTGCCCGGCCTGCTGGCAGACGAACCCGAAGCCCGGCACATCCTGCGTAACGGTGCGCAGCATCGCAGCGAATTTCAACGCCTGTTCGCACTGATGATCCAGCGCTGGCATGACGGCGAGTACGACTGTGATGACATCGAGTCCTGGGCTACCTTTGTCGAACGTGTCAACGGCGGGCTGCAGCGCGTGCTTGCGCAGGCCGCCAGCGGCGACAACGTCGCCATCTTTACCTCGGGCGGGACCATCACCGCCCTGCTCCACCTGGTTACCCGTATCACTGCCAGCCAGGCGTTCGCGCTGAACTGGCAGATCATCAACACCTCGCTCAGCCAGCTGAAGTACCGTGGCCGCGAGGTGACCCTGGCTTCCTTCAACAGTCAGGCCCATGTGCAGCTGTTGAGGGCGCCGGAGCTCATCACCTACCGATGAACACCGGCTCGTTGTGACCCTGCAGGTCACGCCAATCACTTAATAAGGAACACACCATGAGCGATGTAGCAAAAGCCGTCGAAGCGATGAAATCCAAGTTCAACCCTGCCGCTGCTGCCGGTCTGGATCTGGTGTTCGGTTTCAACATCACTGACGAAGACAAGCACTACGCCCTGATCGTCAAGGATGGCACCTGTGAAATCCAGGAAGGCGAAAACGCCGACGCCAACTGCACCCTGGTGCTGGACAGCGAAACCCTCAAAGGTATCGTCAGCGGCGAAACCGACGGCATGCAGGCCTTCATGGGCGGCAAGCTGCGCGTTGAAGGCGACATGATGCTGTCGATGAAGCTGAGCGAGCTGTTCCCGGCCTGAGCCCTGCGCTGATGCCAAGCAAAACCGAAGCCCGCAACGGCTTCGGTTTTTTTTCGCCCGGTGGTTTTGCAGCGGCCATCAGGGACGTTGATCGACCGGCAACACGCTAGCCTATAAAGCGCTTTGCGGCTTGTTCGGCGCCACGACCAGAATTAGATTAGCCAATAATCTCTGGCTTCAAAAATAAGGGAAAAGCATGACGCTCACCGATCAGTCCACCCAGGTCCGCCCCGGCGAAGAGCTCGATGCCGCCGTCATCGACCCTTATCTGAAAGCGCACATTGCCGGCCTGAGCGGCCTGCCGCGCATCAGTCAGTTCCCCGGTGGCGCCTCCAACCTGACCTACCTGGTGCAGTACCCGGAACGTGAGTTCGTCCTGCGCCGTCCGCCCTTCGGCCACAAAGCCAAATCGGCCCACGACATGGGTCGCGAATTTCGTATCCTCAACCAGCTCAACAGCGGCTTCCCGTATTGCCCCAAGGCCTACGTGCACTGCACCGATGAAACGCTGATTGGCGGCGAGTTCTACGTGATGGACCGGGTCAAAGGCATCATCCTGCGCTCCGACCTGCCGCCAGAGCTGGGGCTGGATGCGGTACGCACCGAAGCGCTGTGCAAAAGCTTCATCGATCGCATGGTCGAACTGCACCAGGTGGATTACAACGCCTGCGGCCTGGGCGACCTGGGCAAGCCTGAGGGCTACGTGCAGCGCCAGATCGAAGGCTGGAGCAGCCGCTATGAAAAGGCCCTGACCCCGGATGCACCACGCTGGGAAAAAGTCATCGCCTGGCTGCGTGAAAAGATGCCGGCCGATCATCCCAAGCCGGCCATCGTCCACAACGACTACCGCTTCGACAACGTCATCCTCGATGCCGACAACCCGATGCGCATCATCGGCGTGCTCGACTGGGAGATGACCACGATCGGCGATCCGCTGATGGACCTGGGCAACACCCTGGCCTACTGGATCGAAGCCAACGACCCGGCGCCGGTGCAGCTGATGCGGCGCCAGCCCAGCAACGCACCGGGCATGCTCACCCGCCAGCAATTCGTGGACTACTACGCCGAGCGCGCAGGCATCACCATTGATAACTACGACTTCTACTACACCTACGGCCTGTTCCGCCTGGCCGGTATCGTTCAGCAGATCTACTACCGCTTCTTCCATGGCCAGACCCAGGACAAGCGCTTCGCCCAGTTCATTCACATGAACACGCTGCTGGAGCACATGAGCCTGCAGGTCATTGCCAAGTCCAGCCTCTGACGACTACAACAAGGAAAAGACGATGTCCAAGACCCAACTGTTCGACCTCGACGGCAAGATCGCGTTTGTTTCCGGCGCCAGCCGCGGCATCGGCGAGGCCATTGCCCACCTGCTGGCCCAACAGGGCGCGCATGTGATTGTCTCGAGCCGCAAACTCGAAGGCTGCCAGCAAGTCGCCGACGCCATCGTCGCGGCCGGCGGAAAAGCAACCGCCATTGCCTGCCATATCGGTGAAATGGAGCAGATCAACGCTGCTTTCGCGGCCATACGCGAACAGTTTGGTCGCCTGGACATCCTGGTCAACAACGCGGCCACCAACCCACAGTTCTGCAACGTCCTGGACACCGACCTCGGCGCGTTTCAAAAAACAGTCGATGTGAACATCCGCGGGTATTTCTTCATGTCGGTCGAAGCCGGCAAGCTGATGCGCGAGAACGGCGGTGGCAGCATCATCAACGTCGCGTCGATCAATGGTGTTTCACCCGGAGTGTTCCAGGGCATCTACTCGGTGACCAAGGCAGCGGTCATCAACATGACCAAAGTCTTCGCCAAGGAATGCGCGCCGTTCGGCATCCGCTGCAACGCCCTGCTGCCAGGCCTGACCGACACCAAATTCGCCTCGGCGCTGGTCAAGAACGACGCCATCCTCAACACTGCACTGCAGCAGATCCCGCTAAAGCGTGTCGCCGACCCGAAAGAAATGGCCGGTGCCGTGCTGTACCTGGCCAGTGACGCGTCGAGCTACACCACTGGTGTGGCCCTGAATGTGGATGGCGGTTTCCTGTCCTGATCAAACGCCGGCACCCAGGAGCAAGCCCGCGCCATTCGGCTCGGGCATTGCCCCAACCGATCCCGTTAAGTGCCTACGGCCATCAGCGACGCACTGCTGAGGACACTCAACCGCCATCATGGCAAGCACCGGTGGCATAGTTTTCGTATTGCACACTATGGGGCTGCCCCTTCGAGTCCAGGTAGTCCATTTCTGCGACCACCACGCCGCAGGCGGTGGCGTTGTGGTCGTGGATGGCCACGACTTTCTTCACATCCAGATGCTGCCCGTAATGGTAATCCTGTATCGGTGCGATGCTGTCGGCATAGGCGCCCAGGGTGCCAAGGCCGAACATCGCAACCAGGCCTATGCGGGCCAGGGTCTTGAAGGTCATAACAGTCTCCCGGGTGAAGGTTCCACCCTCTGCCGGTGAGGAAGCGCCCTCTCCGTTGAGACCTATTTGATCCGCGGCAGGTATCGGCGATGTGTCTGGAAGTCACCGCTTTGCCTCAGCAGGTATCTATCGCCACAGCAGATACACTGCAATACAAACCCCGGGGCGCAAGCACTACCGGGCTCGGTACACTCGGGCCACGCACTGGAACAGGAGCCGGGCATGGATCATGTCGATCATGTATTGATAGTCGATGACGACCGCGAAATCAGAGAGCTGGTCGGCAACTACCTGAAGAAAAATGGCCTGCGCACCTCGATCGTCGCCGATGGCCGGCAAATGCGCGCGTTTCTGGAGACTAACGCGGTCGATCTGATCGTGCTGGACATCATGATGCCCGGCGACGACGGCCTGTTGCTGTGTCGCGAGCTGCGTGCGGGCAAGCACAAGGCGACGCCCGTGCTGATGTTGACCGCCCGCCATGACGAGACCGACCGCATCATCGGCCTGGAAATGGGCGCCGACGACTACCTGAGCAAACCCTTCTCCGCCCGCGAGCTGCTCGCTCGCATCAATGCCGTGCTACGCCGCACGCGGATGCTGCCACCCAACCTGAACATCAGCGAAAGCAACCGCCTGATCGGTTTTGGTCACTGGCGCCTGGACACCACGGCCCGGCACCTGCTCGACGCCGACAATACGCTGGTCGCCCTGAGCGGTGCCGAATACCGCTTGCTGCGCGTGTTTCTCGACCACCCCCAGCGGGTGCTGAGCCGCGAGCAACTGCTCAACCTGACCCAGGGCCGCGAGGCGGACATCTTCGACCGCTCGATCGACCTGCTGGTCAGTCGCCTGCGCCAGCGCCTGCAGGACGACGCCCGGGAACCGGCCTGCATCAAGACCGTGCGCAGTGAAGGCTATGTGTTCTCGCTGCCGGTGCACCTGGTCGAGCCCTCGTCATGAAGCTGCAGCTACGCTGGCCGCACACGCTGGCTGCGCGCCTGGCACTGATTTTCTTCACCGGGCTGGTACTGGCCTACGGACTTTCGTTCAGCTTCCAGTTCTACGAACGCTACGTCAGTTCGCGCTCGATGATGCTGGTCAACCTGCAGCAGGACGTTTCCACGACGGTCGCCATCCTCAACCGCTTGCCCGCCGACGAACGTGCCGCCTGGCTGACTCGGCTGGAGCGGCGTACCCACCGCTACCGGCTTGATGAAGGCACAGCGGGCCAGCCGATGTCGTTGAGCGAGGCGCCGATGGCCGCCCAAGCCATTTACAACGTCATCGGTCATCAGTATCCACTGACTTACCAGATCATTCCCGGGCCGAGCCTGCATTTCCAGGTGCACCTGCGCCTGAGCGACGGCATGCCGCTGACGGTGGATGTCACGCCAGCACCCATTCCGCTCTCAGCCTGGCTGCCTGCGGTGTTGCTGGTGCAACTGGCAGTGTTGCTGCTGTGTACCTGGCTTGCAGTCAAGACCGCGATCGGCCCGTTGACCCGCCTGGCCCGCGCCGTCGACAGCCTGGACCCCAATGTGCCGGGCCCGCGGCTGGAGGAAAGCGGCCCGCGCGAGGTCCTCTACGCGGCCTTGGCCTTCAACTCCCTGCAGGCGCGCATTGCCGCTTACCTCAAAGAGCGCATGCAACTGCTGGCAGCCATCTCCCACGACCTGCAAACGCCGATCACGCGCATGAAACTTCGGGTCGAGGTGATGGACAACTCTCATGAGAAAGACAAGCTCTGGAGCGATCTTGAGGCCATGGAACACCTGGTGCGCGAGGGCGTGGCCTATGCGCGCAGCATCGACGGCAGCACCGAAGCCAGCTGCCGGATCAATCTCGATGCCTTTCTCGATAGCCTGGTGCTCGACTACCAGGACAGCGGTCAGCAGGTGACACTCGGCAGCACCTCCGCCGCGTTGATCAACACCCGCCCGCATGCCTTGCGCCGGGTGCTGGTGAACCTGATCGACAACGCACTGAAGTTCGCCGACAGCGCCCAGCTGGAGGTTGCCTCGGGCAAAGACCACAGCACCTTGATCCGGGTTATGGACAACGGCCCCGGCATCCCTGCCGCCGAGCTCAATGAAGTGCTCAAGCCGTTCTACCGTGTCGAAGGCTCGCGTAACCGCACCACCGGCGGCACCGGCCTGGGCCTGGCCATCGCCCATCAGCTGACCCAGGCCATCGGCGGCACGTTGACACTGAGCAATCGCGACGGCGGTGGCTTATGTGCGCAGATCGAGCTGCCTGCGCACCTGACCGCCACAGCCAGTGCCTGAAGGCCTCAGAAGCGCTCATCACCTATCGCTGGCAAGGTCAGCTCGCTGACATAGCTGGCCGACGACAGGCTCAATGCCATGCGCACCACCTGAACCACGTCATGCACCGGAATCAATTGCCCTTCACCGTGCTGCTCGGCGATGTCCCGCGGGGTGGACAACGGATCGTCGGTATTCAGGTAGCCCAGGTTCAGGCAGGTCACGCCCAGGTTCTGTTGCCGGTAGCCTTCGCGCAAGGCATCGGCGATACCTCGCAGGGCGAATTTGGAGGCACCGAAGGTCACTTCCGGCCGGCCGCTTCGGGGCAGGCCCGAGGTGGATCCGGTGAGGATGATCCGCGGCCGCTCGCTCTTTAACAGCAGTGGCAGCAGGCGCTTGATCAGCAACAAGGGTGCGCTGACATTGCAACTGATCATGGCCTGGATGTGTGCATCATCGTCACCGAGAAAGTCATAGGCCGGGGTGAATGCCCGGGTTTCCCAGATGCCCAGGTTGTAGATCAGTGTATCCAGCGCCTGGCCGTCCAGGGCGTGCTGCAGGTGGGGTACGGCCTCTTCGGGCCTGGTCAGGTCAGCTTCGATCCACTGCAGCGCAACACCCGGTAGTGTCACAAGCCCTTGCGGCCTGCTGCGTGATACGCCGATCAGCGTATCGCCGGCCTCGCCCAATCCTTCGATCAACGCCTTGCCCAGCCCTTTGCTGGCCCCCACCACCATGGTTTTCATCGCCTGTCTCCTGACGTGGCTCGCTATGGAGCGCTTATGCCAGCAGAACGAAGAAGCCTTGGCAAAAGGCGACTGTATCCGGATGTGTACCTGTAGGAGCGAAGCTTGCTCGCGAAGAACGATGACACGGTACAGCCGACACACCGCAGCGTCTTTTTCGCGGGCAAGTCGGAACGCCGCCCGCTCGCGCCTACAGGAACTCGATGTAGGATCAGGCCAGGTGCACCTGCCCGCGCAAATGCTCGGCCAGCATGTCGATGAAGGTGCGCACCTTGGTCGAGCCATACTTGCTCTCCCGATGCAGGATATGAATCGGCCACGGCGCTTCCTCGTACTCGGCCAAAATCACCTGCAAGCGCCCGGCCGCCAGTTCATCGGCCACCTGATACGACAGCAGCCGTGCGATCCCGAGACCGGCGCAGGCCGCTGCGATGGCCGCATCGTTGCCGGTCACGGTCAGGCGCGGTTTCATGCGGACCTGGGTCGGGGCATCGATGGCGCCAAAGCGCCAGTCGGTGCGCGGTGACAACGTCCCGGTAGCGATAACCTGATGGCGTTGCAACTCGCTGGGATGACGCGGTGTGCCATAGCGCTCAAGGTACTCGGGCGCGGCACACAGCAACCGCCGCATCCGGCCCACGCGCAGCGCCTTGAGGCCGGAGTCGGGCAGCTCACCGATACGCACGGCGACATCCATGCCCTCCTCGACCAGGTTTACCACGCGGTCGAGAAAGTAGGCCGCCACGTCGACCTCGGGGTACTGCTGCAGGTAACGGACGATGCAAGGCATGACAAACTTCTTGCCGAACAGGATCGGCGCGGTCACCGCCAGGTCGCCCTTGGGCGCAGCATTGATGCCGGCGGCAGCTTCGTTGGCCTCGATGATGCTGGCAAGGATGTGCCGGGTGTCTTCCAGGTAGCGGCCACCCGCTTCGGTCAGGCGCACGTTGCGGGTGGTACGCAATAAAAGTATGACCCCGAGCTGCTCCTCCAGGGCGCTGACAGCGCGGGTCACCGCCGCCGGTGATATGCCCAGGCGACGCGCGGCGGCGGCAAAGCTTTCCAGCTCGCCAACGGCCACGAACACTTTCATCAGGTGGATCTGGTCCATGTCGTGCCCCACGTTGTCGTCGGGCGATTATTCCAGTGCTCGCGCTAGAGCTCCAGCACCAATGGCTGCACACCCTCTTGCGCCTGGGCCGGTACGGCGCAGCAGATCAGCACGCTGCCCGGCTCCGGCAGCTCGGCGGGCGGGTTCGGGTAATGCACCTGGCCGCTGACCAGTTTCGTTTTGCAGGTACCGCAGGAACCGCCACGGCAACTGAAGTCCGGGGACAGGCCACGACTTTCCGCAAGGTCCAGCAACGAGCCACTGTCGGGTGTCCAGCGCGACTCTTTGGCGGAGCTGGCGAAGTACACCGGCACCGGCTCGGTGGCAGCCGGGGGTTGCTGCAGCGTGGGCTGGTTGTCGTCGGTGTGGCGGCGCAAAGTCGAGGGACCAAACGCTTCGGCATGGACACGCGCGTCGGGCACATGCACGCCACGCAGGCCCTCATACAATTCCTGGGTGAAACTGCCCGGGCCGCAGAGGTAGTAGTCATAGTCGTCCAGCGCCAACGTGGCTTTGATCTGGGCGATGCCAAGGCGACCGGCGAACTCATAGTCGCGTCCCTGAACTGCATGTGCCTCGGGTTGACTGAGCGCGCGATGCAGGCGCAGGCGGCCAGCAGCCTGCTCCCGGAGCGCTGCAAGTTCCTGCTGGAACGGCAGGTCGGCCAGCGTACGCCCGCCGTGGAACAGCTCGATGCGCCTTGCCCGCCCACTGGCCAGTTCCTCGCGCAGCATGGCGATCAGCGGCGTAATGCCAACGCCTGCGCCGATCAGAACAAGGGGCCGCTCGCTTCGTTGATCGAGGGTGAAGCTGCCCATGGGCAGGCGCACCTGCAGCCGTTCACCGACCTGTACAGTCGCGTGAAGATGCCGTGAGGCCGGCCCTTGCGCTTTGACGCTGATGCGCAGATAGCCGTCGGAGGGCGCACTGGAAAGGCTGTAGGTACGGATCAGCGGTGCCTTGCCCTGCAGTTGCACCTGCACAGGAATGTGCTGGCCCGGGGCGAACGGCACCGCCGAGTCATGCTCAGGCTGCAGGTAGAACGAGCGGATATCACGGCTCTCCTGCTCGATGCGTACCACCCGCCAATCCAGCCACTGACGCTGCCTTTCGCGCTGTTGCAGGCGCTGTTCGGCCTCGGCCCAGGTGCCGGTCATCAGGCTGGTCGGCGCGTACTCATGAAAAGCCCAACGCAGCGATACGGCAGCCGGGCGCATTACCACCTGCTCGACCTCAAGCGTCCAGATCCGTTCGGCACCTTCAAAGGCATTGATCAACGGGCTGTCAAGGATCACCTCGGCCCTGCCGCACAGTTGCAGCACGTTGCCGGTGGTGAAGTCGACGAACAGCAGCCCGGCGACCGGGTTGAGCAGCAGGTTGCCGAGGGTGTTGAAATGCAGGTTGCCAGCGTAGTCGGGAATGGTCAGGCGGTTACCTTCAACCCTGACGAAGCCCGGTCGCCCACCACGATGGGAGACGTCCACCGAGCGTTGGCCGTTGTCATGCTCGATGTAGCTGGCAACGAAAAACGTGTCAGCCTGTTCGATCATGGCTTTGGCGCCGGCATCCAGCACCGTTGAATCCAGGCGCCCACCCGCGGGTTCCACGACACGGCTGTACTCGCGCAACTGGATGTACTGCGGGCAATTGCCAAACGACTGCTCGACCGCCACCTCCAGCTGACCGGCTGTGGCCTTATGGATCAGGCCATTGAGGCGGTTACGCCGGCGGCTGTGCAACTCGATTCCGAGCAAGCCGATGGCGCCACCGCTGGTCAGACCCGGCGTGGCCGGGTCGTCGTCGCGCAAATCGGTACCAATGCGCAGCAACTGCGGATCCGGCGAGCTGACGAAACCTTCCGGACCTTCAAGCAGCGTTGCCCAGGGTTTGCCGTCGGCATCGACGGCACCGGCGACGATAAACGGCAACTGCTGGTAAAACGCGCGATGCTGGTCAGGCATGTAGTCGCGGATCACTTTACGCCCGAACACCTCCATGCGTTCTGCAACACCGACCTGCTCCTGCAGCCGTACTTCACCTGCGTGCCAGGGGGATCCCGTGTGTTCGTGCATGGCGGCATTCCTCGAGAGTCAGGCTGTGGTTTGCAGGCCGATCACCGTGCGCGGCATCGGCACGAAGCCGGGCAGCGCCTCGATCCGGGCAAGCCAGGCACGCACATTGGGGTACGGTTCCAGCGAAACGTTGCCCTCGGGGGCGTGGGCGATGTAGGAGTAATTGGCGATATCGGCGATGGTCGCCTGGTTGCCGGTCAGGAACGGCGCCTTGGCCAGCTCGGCGTCCACTACCTGCAACAAGGCGTGGGCGCGGCCAATGACCTCATCGGTGTTGAACGAGGCACCGAACACCGTCACCAAACGTGCTGCGGCCGGGCCGAAAGCCAGCGGGCCGGCGGCCACCGACAGCCAGCGTTGTACGCGGGCGGCCCCCAGCGGATCCTCTGGCAACCAGCGCTCACCACCGTAGGCCTTGGCCAGATAGACCAGGATCGCGTTGGAATCGGCGATAACGGTCCCGTTGTCATCGATCACCGGCACCTGGCCGAACGGGTTGATGGCGAGGAACCCGGGCTGCTTGTGCTCGCCCTTGGCCAGGTCGACGAAGACCAGCTCGGTGGGCAGGTCGAGCAACGCCAGCATCAGCTCGATGCGATGGGCATGGCCGGATTTAGGGAAATTGTAGAGTTTGATCGGGCTTGGCATGTTCTGAGCTCCGGGTCAGCGCCGGGAGTGGCGCTGCTGGATACCATGCTGCACGGGATCGGCTGGCAGCAGAATGGGTGCCGGAAGCAATCCATAATTTCGCCAGCCGAAATAATCCAAGGGCTTATAGGTACTTTCGAAACCACGCCAGCGTCCGCTCCCACGCCAGGTTCGCCGCCGCTTCGTCATAACGCGGTGTCGAATCGTTGTGAAAGCCATGGTTGGCACCGGGATAGAAGTACACCTCGTAGACCTTGCCTGCCGCCTTCAACGCCTGTTCATAGGCGGGCCAGCCCTCGTTGATGCGAGTGTCCAGTTCACCGTAATGCAGCAACAGCGGCGCCTTGATCTTCGGTACATCCTTGGCCTCGGGCTGACGGCCATAAAACGGCACTGCCGCGCCCAGTTCCGGGTAGGCCACCGCCGCCGCATTGGCCACCCCGCCGCCATAGCAAAACCCGGTGATGCCGACCTTGCCGGTGCAGGCGTCGTGGTGCATCAGCCATTCGATGGCGGCGAAAAAATCGTTCATCAGCTTGGTCGGGTCGACGGTTGCCTGCAATTCGCGGCCTTTGTCGTCGTTACCCGGATAGCCGCCCACCGAACTCAGGCCGTCGGGCGCAAAAGCAACAAAGCCGGCCTTGGCCAGACGCCGGGCGACGTCTTCGATGTAGGGATTCAGGCCACGGTTCTCATGCACCACCACAACCCCGGGTGCCTTGCCCTTGACCGTTGCCGGGCGTACCAGGTAGCCACGCACCTGGCCATGGCCCTTGGGCGACGGGTAAGTGACATACTCGGCGCTGATGTCAGGGTCGGTAAACGCCACCTGTTCCGCCAGGGCATAGTTCGGGCTCAGCGACGCCAGCAAGGCGCTGGCGGTCATGCCGGCGAAGGTGAATGCCGCCGCACGGTCAAGAAACTCCCGCCGGTTGATCCGGCCATGGGCATAGTAGTCGTACAGTTCCAGCAACTCGGGGGCAAAGTCTTTGGCGGTGAGACGGGTCATGGGCGCGTTCTCCGTGGGGGTCGGTCAGGGCAAACGAAGCTCAGATTGATTAAAGCAGGCTTGCCGGACCCTGCTGCAGGCCTTGGGCTAGAGCGCGTTTGATCGGCTTATATCATTCCCGGTGATAGTTACCTTCGCCTCGTTCGATTCGTCGTTAATAGTTACAAATCGCAGAATCCGCCCACTATCAACAAATTGGCGGACTCCCCATGGAACAGTCACTCAAACCTTTGCGTTACCCCTTGGCTCTACTTGCAATACTGGTGATGAGTGCCTGCGGTCGTACCCCGGAGGCCGTGCAGGCTCCGGCGGCGGCCAAGGTCAGCGTGGCCAAGGTACTGGAACAACCGATCAACGAATGGGACGAGTTCACCGGCCGGCTGGAAGCCCCGGAAACCGTCGAAGTGCGGCCACGGGTGTCGGGTCAGATCGACCTGGTGGCCTTTGCCGAAGGCGCGCAGGTGAAAAAAGGCGATCTGTTGTTCCAGATCGACCCTCGCCCGTTCCAGGCCGAAGTCCGCCGCCTCGAGGCCCAACTGCAGCAAGCCCGCGCTACCGCCGTGCGCAGCGAGAACGAGGCCCAGCGTGGCGAGCGCTTGCGCAGCAGCAACGCCATCTCGGCGGAGCTGGCCGAATCGCGCACCAGCGCGGCCGCTGAAGCCCGCGCCGGTGTCGCCGCCATTCAAGCGCAACTGGACCTGGCCAAACTGAACCTGAGCTTTACCCGGGTCACGGCGCCCATCAGCGGCCAGGTCAGCCGGGCCCAGTTCACCGCCGGCAACATCGTCACCGCCGACGTCACCCCGCTGACCAGCGTGGTCTCCACCGACAAGGTGTATGCCTACTTCGATGCCGATGAGCGTGTGTATCTCAAATATACCCAGCTTGCGCGCCAGGGCCAGCGCGGGCAGACCACTCCGGTTTACCTGGGCCTGTCGAATGAAACCGGCAACCCGCACCTGGGCCAGATGAATTTCGTCGACAACCAGGTCAACCCCAAGACCGGCACCATTCGTGGCCGGGCGGTGTTCGACAACAGCGATGGCCAGTTCACCCCGGGCTTGTATGCACGGCTGAAACTGGTCGGCAGTGCCACCTACTCGGCGGTACTGATCAACGACGAAGCCGTCGGCACCGACCTTGGCAAGAAATTCGTACTGGTCATGGACAAGGACAACACCGCGGCCTACCGCGCCGTCGAACTGGGGCCCAAGCTCGAAGGCCTGCGCATTGTCCGCAGCGGCCTGAGCAAGGACGACCGCATCGTGGTCAAGGGCCTGCAGCGCGTGCGTCCGGGTTCGCCGGTCACGCCACAGGACACGCCAATGGCCAGTGAAGCGACCCTCGCCGCCCTCGCCCAACAACGTCAGGCACTCGAAGCCAGCATCCAGGGCAAAGCAGTGACCACCCCCAGCGTAAAACTTGCCAGTGCCCAGGCACCACGCGGTTAAGGGATCAGTCCGATGAATTTTTCCAAGTTTTTTATCACCCGGCCGATTTTCGCCGCCGTGCTGTCGCTGCTGATCCTGATTGCCGGCAGCATCTCGCTGTTCCAGCTACCGATCAGCGAATACCCGGAAGTGGTGCCGCCGACCGTCGTGGTCCGCGCCAACTTCCCCGGGGCCAACCCCAAGGTCATCGGTGAAACCGTTGCCGCGCCTTTGGAGCAAGCCATCACCGGCGTCGAGAACATGCTCTACATGTCCTCGCAGTCGACCGCCGACGGCAAGCTGACGCTGACCATCACTTTTGCCCTGGGTACCGACCTGGACAATGCCCAGGTGCAGGTGCAGAACCGTGTCACCCGTACCCAGCCCAAGCTGCCCGAAGAAGTGACCCGTATCGGTATCACCGTCGACAAGGCTTCGCCCGACCTGACCATGGTCGTGCACCTGACCTCGCCGGATAACCGCTACGACATGCTCTACCTGTCCAACTACGCCATCCTCAACATCAAGGATGAACTGGCACGCCTGGGCGGCGTCGGTGACGTGCAACTGTTCGGCATGGGCGACTACTCGCTGCGGGTCTGGCTGGACCCGAACAAGACCGCTTCGCGCAACCTCACCGCCAGCGATGTGGTCGCGGCCATTCGCGAGCAGAACCGCCAGGTCGCCGCCGGCCAGCTGGGTGCACCGCCCGCCCCTGGCAGCACCAGCTTCCAGCTCTCGGTCAACACCCAGGGCCGCCTGGTCAACGAGGAAGAGTTCGAGAACATCATCATCCGCTCCGGCGCCGACGGCGAGATCACCCGCCTCAAGGACATTGCCCGGGTTGAGCTCGGTTCCAGCCAGTACGCCCTGCGTTCCTTGCTGAACAACCAGCCGGCCGTGGCCATCCCGATCTTCCAGCGCCCAGGCTCGAACGCCATCGAGATCTCCGATGAAGTGCGCTCGAAGATGGCCGAACTGAAGAAAGACTTCCCCGAAGGCATGGACTACAGCATCGTCTATGACCCGACGGTGTTCGTCCGTGGCTCGATCGAGGCCGTCGTTCACACGCTGTTCGAAGCCCTGGTGCTGGTGGTGCTGGTGGTCATCCTGTTCCTGCAGACCTGGCGCGCCTCGATCATTCCGCTGGTAGCCGTGCCGGTGTCGCTGATCGGTACCTTTGCGGTGATGCACCTGTTCGGGTTCTCGCTCAACGCGTTGTCGTTGTTCGGCCTGGTGCTGGCCATCGGTATCGTCGTGGACGACGCCATCGTTGTGGTGGAAAACGTCGAACGTAACATCGGCCTAGGCCTCAAGCCCCTGGAGGCCACACAGAAAGCCATGGGCGAAGTGACCGGCCCGATCATCGCCACGGCCCTGGTGCTGTGCGCCGTGTTCGTACCCGCGGCGTTCATCTCCGGCCTTACCGGGCAGTTCTACAAGCAGTTCGCCCTGACCATCGCCATCTCGACGGTAATCTCGGCGTTCAACTCCCTGACCCTGTCGCCGGCACTGGCTGCGGTGTTGCTCAAGGAGCACCATGCGCCCAAGGACCGTTTCTCGCGCATGCTCGAGCGTTTGCTCGGCGGCTGGTTGTTCGGCCCGTTCAACCGCTTCTTCGACCGCGCCAGCCACAGCTATGTCGGTGCAGTCGGCCGGGTCATCCGCAGCAGCGGCATTGCCCTGTTCGTCTACGGCGGCCTGATCGTCATGACCTGGCTGGGCTTCTCTTCAACGCCAACCGGTTTCGTGCCGGCACAAGACAAGCAGTACCTGGTAGCGTTCGCCCAGCTGCCGGATGCCGCCAGCCTTGACCGCACTGAAGCGGTGATCAAGAAGATGAGCGAGATCGCCCTCAAGCAACCTGGCGTGGCCGACTCGGTAGCCTTCCCGGGCCTGTCGATCAACGGCTTCACCAACAGCCCGAACAGCGGCATCGTCTTCACCCCGCTCAAGCCGTTTGATGAGCGTAAAGACCCGAGCCAGTCGGCTGCCGCCATTGCCGCTGCACTGAACGCGCAGTTCGCCGACATCGAAGACGCCTACATCGCGATCTTCCCGCCGCCGCCAGTACAGGGGCTGGGTACGATCGGCGGTTTCCGCCTGCAGATCGAGGACCGTGGCAACCTGGGTTATGAAGCGCTGTACAAGGAAACCCAGAACATCATCGCCAAGAGCCACAACGTGCCGGAGCTGGCCGGGCTGTTCACCAGCTACCAGGTCAACGTACCGCAGGTCGATGCCGCCATCGACCGGGAAAAAGCCAAGACCCACGGCGTGGCCATCAGCGACATCTTCGACACCCTGCAGATCTACCTGGGTTCGTTGTATGCCAACGACTTCAACCGTTTTGGCCGCACCTACCAGGTCAACGTCCAGGCTGAGCAGCAGTTCCGCCTTGAAGCCGAGCAGATCGGCCAGCTGAAAGTGCGCAACAACCAGGGCGAGATGATCCCGCTGGCGACCTTCATCAAGGTCAGCGACACCTCGGGGCCGGACCGCGTGATGCACTACAACGGCTTTATCACCGCCGAGATCAACGGTGCCGCCGCCCCTGGCTACAGCTCCGGGCAAGCGGAAAAAGCCATCGAGAAACTGCTCAAGGAAGAGCTGCCCAACGGCATGACCTTCGAATGGACCGAGCTGACTTACCAGCAGATTCTTTCGGGCAACACCGCGCTGTTCGTCTTCCCGCTCTGCGTACTGCTGGCCTTCCTGGTGCTGGCTGCCCAGTACGAAAGCTGGAGCCTGCCGCTGGCGGTGATCCTGATCGTGCCGATGACCCTGCTCTCGGCAATCACCGGGGTGATCCTGTCGGGCGGTGACAACAACATCTTCACCCAGATCGGCCTGATCGTACTGGTGGGGCTGGCGTGCAAGAACGCGATCCTGATCGTCGAATTTGCCAAGGACAAACAGGCCGAAGGCCTCGACCCGCTGGCTGCGGTGCTGGAAGCCTGCCGCCTGCGTCTGCGGCCGATCCTGATGACCTCGATTGCCTTCATCATGGGTGTGGTACCGCTGGTGTTCTCCTCCGGTGCCGGTGCGGAAATGCGTCATGCCATGGGCGTGGCGGTGTTCTCCGGGATGATCGGGGTGACCTTCTTCGGCCTGCTGCTGACGCCTGTGTTCTTTGTTCTGATCCGCCGTTATGTCGAACGCAGCCAGGCCCGCAAGGCGGCCCATGCGCTGAAACTGGAGACTCATGCATGAACAGCCGTGTGAAACTTTTCATGCCGAGCCTGCTGGTCCTGGCCCTGGCCGCCTGTGCGGTGGGCCCGGACTACAAGACCCCGGACACTGCTGCGGCGCAACTGAGCGCCGCCAACGACCCTGCCGCCAAGGCCGAGTTTGACCGCAGCCGCTTCGAAAGCATCTGGTGGAAGCAGTTTGACGACCCGGTGCTCAACCAGCTGGTCAGCCAGTCGCTGCAGGGCAACCGCGAGTTGCGCATCGCCTTTGCCCGCCTCAAGGCGGCCCGGGCGATTCGCGACGATGTCAGCAATGACGCCCTGCCGACAGTGACCAGCCGGGCCAGCAGTGACCTGGGCAAAGGCCAGATCCCGGGCCAGACCGATGACCGGGTCAACAGCGAGCGCTACGACCTGGGTCTGGACATGGCCTGGGAGCTGGACCTGTTCGGTCGTATCCAGCGCCAGCTGGAAGCCAGCGAAGCCCAGCAGGACGCCGCCCAGGCCGACTTGCAACAGTTGCAGGTCAGCTTGATCGCCGAGCTGGTCGACGCCTACGGCCAGCTGCGCGGTGCGCAGTTGCGCGAGAAAATTGCCCTGGCCAACCTCAAGACCCAGCAGGACTCACGCGGCATTACCGAAACCCTGCGCGATGCCGGTGTCGGCAACGACCTGGATGTGGTGCGGGCGGATGCGCGGCTGGCAGAAGTCGAGGCCACCGTACCGCAGCTGCAGGCCGAGCAGGTTCGCGCACGCAACCGCATCGCCACCTTGCTGGGGCAGCGCCCGGATGCATTGAGTATCGATCTGTCGCCAGCCCAGTTGCCGGCGATTGCCAAGGCGTTGCCGGTGGGCGCCCCGGGTGAACTGCTCAAGCGCCGCCCGGACATTCGCAGCGCCGAGCGCCAGCTGGCGGCGGCCACCGCCAACATCGGCGTGGCCACTGCCGACCTGTTCCCGCGGGTCAGCCTCAGTGGCTTCCTCGGCTTTACCGCTGCGCGCGGCTCGCAACTGGGCTCGTCGGCCGCCAATGCCTGGGCGCTAGGCCCGAGCATTACCTGGGCAGCGTTCGACCTGGGCAGCGTGCGGGCGCGGTTGCGCGGCGCCAACGCCGACGCCGAAGGTGCATTGGCCAACTACGAGCAACAGGTTCTGCTGGCACTGGAAGAATCGGAAAATGCCTTCAGTGACTACAGCAAGCGCCAGCAACGCCTGCTCGCCCTGCTGCGCCAGAGCGAAGCGAGCCGCAAGGCGGCCGACCTGGCCTCGATCCGCTACCGCGAAGGCACCGTGGACTACCTGGTACTGCTTGATGCAGAACGCGAACGCCTCAGCGCCGAAGACGCCCAGGCCCAAGGTGAGGTCGACCTGTACCGCGGCATCGTTGCCATCTACAAGGCCCTTGGCGGTGGCTGGCAGGTTGAGAGCGTGGCCGCTGCGAACTGATTCAACGACTCCTTTGGTTGGTTTCTGACCGGCCCTTTGCCCCGCCTGCTCACGCTCGCGGGGCTTTTTTATCCTGTTTCATGGGGTTGACAAGCCCCCGAACCCAACGATCACACTCGCCAGAATCACCTAGCCGCCCCAAAAAAAAGGCAACCCGAGGGTTGCCTTAAAGACCAGCGTCGATCCCTTCACCGCGGCCATCAGGCCAACGGCACTAGCCCATCACCTGCTCAGCGCACGCCAGCCTGGCGCAATGCTGCAGGCGTATAGTTGGCCGCCACACTTTTGAAACCAAACTCGATGCTGCGTTTTTCTTCGTTCTTCAGACCCACCACCGAATAGCGCCCGGCCACCAGGTCATACAGGGTTTCAGCGGTATAGCCGGGCACCTGCTTGTGGTAGTACTGCTGAATATGGCCTTCCCCTACACGCCACAGCTGGCCACGGCCGTCGTAGTGATCCACCTCGGCCAGCTCCCAGCTGTCCTCGTCGAAGTACATGTGGCGCGTGGCGTAGATATGGCGCTCGTTGGGCTTGAGCTTGGCCACCACTTCCCACACCCGGTGCAGCTCGTAGCGGGTCAGGTCCTGGTTGATGTGACCGGCCTTGAGAATGTCCTCGTACTTGAGGTTCGGCGAGTCCAGCTTGTAGCTGTTGTAGGGGATGTACATCTCCTTCTTGCCGACCAGTTCCCACTCGTAGCGATCCGGTGCACCGTTGAACATGTCGTAGTTGTCCGACGTTGCGAGGCCATCGGCTGCCGTTGCCGGGCCGTCATACGCCACCTGCGGGGCACGGCGCACACGGCGTTGGCCAGCGTTGTAGAGCCAGGCCAGGCGCGGCTCCTTGACCTGGTCGATGGTCTCGTGAACCAGCAGCACGCTACCGGCCAGGCGCGACGGCGCCGTTACCCGCTGAATGAAGTAGAACAGGATGTTACCGCCCTTGTCGGCGCCCTCCCCCAGCTCCGCCGGGTAGGAGATCTCGTCCTCGAACTCGACCATGCTGAACGCACCGTTGGCCTGCGGCTGCACCCGGGTCATCAGGCGCTTGATGTTACCGCCGCGGTAACGGGTGGTGTGGTTCCATACCACTTCGACGCCCGTCTTGGGCTGCGGGAACGCGTAGTAACGGCTGTCGTTGAAGCCGACCAGGCCGTTGCCGCCATCGACCCCTTCGGTGTTAAGCGCGCTGACCTTGGCCAGCGCATAAATATTCTGCGGCACGGCAGCGGTGCGGTGGGTCTTGTACACCGGGATCTTGTAAGTGTCCGGGTAGCGCGCCAGCATGGCCATCTGCCCGGCTGACAGCTTGTCCTTGTACTGCGCTGCGTTCTGGGCGGTGATGGTGAACAGCGGCTTCTCGTCGGCAAACGGGTCGGCAAGAAACCCTTTGCTGTCCACCGCACCGGCATTGGTCGGCAAACCGCCGGTCCAGGCCGGGATGCTGCCGTCGGCGTTGCCGGCTTTTTCGGCGCCCAGCGGGGTCAGGCTGGTACCGAGCTTTTCCGCCTCCTGCGGCGAGACCTTGGCCGTGGCTGTGCCGGCCAGCAGGCTAAGCACCACGGCACCGGTATACATCAGGTAGTTATTGTTTTTACTCATCACAGGAATCCTCGTTCGGTGTCTGTGCTTAGAAGCTCATGCCCAGGCTCAGCGCCAGGAAATCGCGGTCGGTGGTGGGGTTGTAATCGCCACCAAAGAAATTGGTGAACGAAATGCCGGCGGTGTAGGCGTTTCGGTAATCGGCATCCAGCCCGAGGCTGACGGCCTTGGCGCCTTCATTGAACAGGCCGTTGGGGCCGTAACCGTCAACATCGTGTGACCAGGCCACGCTCGGCTTGAGGTTGACCCCGGCAAACACGTTGGGGTAATCCCAGATGGCGCGGGCGCGATAACCCCAGGAGGTGGTGGTGGCGTAGCCCTTGCTGTTGCAGTACTTGCTGGAGTTGGCCGCTGCCGGGGTACCGGCGAAGGTACCGGCATTGATCGCCTCGCAAGACGGCAAGCCACCGGTCAGCACACCGGGTAATGCACCCGGGCCGTACACCGGATCACGGCCGTAGCGCGCTTCAGAGGTTTTCTCCAGCCCACCGATATGGGCGACCCCGACTTCACCGATCAGGGTCAGGCGCTCCGCGCCCATGATCTGGTCGAAGAAGTGCGTAAAGGTGGTCTGGAGCTGGGTAATTTCCTTGCGGTTATAACCATGCAGGGTGCTGTCGGGGATCGACGCCGGGTCACCGCCCAATACCGAATACTGGCTGAACGGTGCAAACGCCGGGTTCAGGCCGGCAATCCCGCGTACCCCGGCATACAGCACGTCGGTGGTGTTCAACTGCACCGGCGCGTTCGGGCGGTAGCTGATCTCGCCCGACCACGCCGTGCCGGTGGGCAAGGTGGTGGAGAAGCTCAGGCCGTACAGGCGGATGTCTTCCGGGTACTCGATGAAGTACTGGCTGCCGCCCGCCACGTTGGCAATCGCCGCCCCCGAGCGCGCGGCGGCCGGAATCGCCGGTACCCCTCCGGCCAGCACCGCAGCCGATTGCTGGTAGTCGGCACGGCTGGCGGCCTGGGTACTGAAGAATGGCGCGCGGCTGTGGTAGTTCATGAAGTAGGCGCCAAACTCGGCATTCAGCGGCTCGAACAGGTAACGCAGTGCGGCGCCCCATTGGCCGCTGTCACGGGCATCGCGGTCGCTACCGCGGGGGATCACCACGCCTTCGGAGGTGGTCTGGTAACCCAGCAACGGCCCGAACGCGCCGAGCTGTGGCCGCAGGACATTGAGATTGCCGGTGCAACCATCGGCGACCACGTCGGCTTGCGAGAAGAAGGTGCCGCAGTTATCGACGACGGTCTGGTCCCATTCCAGCTGGTAGAAGGCTTCGGCAGACAGGCTGTCGGTCAGGCTCTGCGACACGTAGAACATGTTGACCGGAATCAGCCCTTCCTTGATTTCTGCCCCGGGGCGGCGGAACGCCGAGACATCGACCGGGTTGATCGAGTTGATGCTGTTCTGGATGAAAGTGCTCTCACCCCAGCTCACCACCTGCTTGCCCAGGCGCACCGAGCCCGGTTGCTCGGCGATGGTGTAGTTGTGATAGACGAAAGCATCGAGCAACTGCGCTCCGGACGCCTTGGCGCCCTCTTTGCGGCCGTGGTCGTCGATGTCCTTGAACGGCCGGCTTTCATCCTTGAGCTCGAAGTCATACCAGTACTTGCCACGCACGAACACGCCGCTGTCGCCGTACTTGAGCTCAAGGTCGTGGATGCCCTTGAAGATCTTCGAGAAGGTTTCGCCTTTCTTGAAGTTGAGATGACCGTCATCGCTGGTTTGCGATAGCCCCGAACCGCCATTGTTGCCGCCGATATAGCCCTGATGCGGGCTTTGCGTCGACCAGCTGGCCCCTACCGACAAGGAGGAGTCGAACTGCCCTTCGATTTCTCCGAGGGTGAAGTCCACGGCGTGAGCCTGCCCCGCGATGCACAAGGCAATGGTGCTGGCCAAAGCACTGCGTTGGAACCGTACGCGTTTTGTTGTTGTAGTCATGCGACTAATCCCTGCTGTTTGCCAATCGGCGTTGAATCGGTGGCCAACGCTAATGATTCAGGGATGCGGAGGTAACAGGCGAAGGAGTGATATTGAAATTCATCCGAAAGGATGAGGATTTTTGCCCATGGCCATCGGTCTGCCTGCAGGCGAGCGCGGAGCTGGCTGCGTCGCGCAGTGACAGGCCGAGATTCATCCCCGCAGTCACTCCTTTTCAGTATTGGATGGCCGCGACCGTGCCCCTAAGGTGCCGGGTAGACGTCTTTCGCCCCTCACTTACAGGTGATTCATGCTCTCTACCCGATCGTCCCGCGCTTTCGCGATGGCAGCCGCCCTGCCCTGGCTGGCCCTGTCGGCGCATGCCGAACCCGAAGCACCCAAGCCCGCCACCGAAATTACTCGCCAGGCCAACGCCGCCGTCCTCAAGGCCCTGCCCTTCAACGACCGCCAGGACTTCGAAGATGCCCAGCGCGGCCTGATCGCCCAACCCAAGGAGCTGAGCATCCGCGATGCCAGTGGCAAGGTGGTCTGGGACATGGCGACGTACCAGCGCTACATCGGTATCGACAAGGCGGCACCCGACACCGTGAACCCGAGCCTGTGGCGTATTGCCCAGCTGAACATGCAATACGGTTTGTTCAAGGTCACCGACAAGATCTACCAGGTGCGTGGCTACGACCTGTCCAACATCACCTTCATCGAAGGCGAGACCGGCTGGATCGTCTTCGACCCGCTGCTGTCGGTGGAAACAGCCAAAGCCGCACTGGAGCTGGTGAATGAGCACCTGGGCAAAAAGCCGATCGTTGCCGTGGTGTACAGCCATTCGCATGCCGACCATTTCGGCGGCACCCGGGGCATCATCAACGAGCAGGATGTCAAAGACGGCAAGGTGCGGCTGATCGCCCCGCCGGACTTCAGCGAGCATGCGGTGAGCGAGAACATCGTCGCCGGCAATGCCATGTCGCGTCGTGCGGTGTACATGTATGGCGCGATGCTGCCACGCAGCCCTCAGGGCGGCGTCTCTGCAGGCCTGGGCCAGACCATCTCGACGGGCCAGATCTCGATGATCCACCCCACCGAGGCGATCACCCGAACCGGCCAGGAACTCACCGTCGACGGTGTGAAAATGGTCTTCCAGCTGACGCCGGGGTCCGAAGCCCCGACCGAAATGAACACCTATTTCCCGCAGTTCAAGGCCTTGTGGATGGCCGAGAACGTCACCCGCCAGATGCACAACATCTACACCCTGCGCGGCGCCGAAGTGCGGGACGCCCTGCAGTGGTCACACTTCATCGAGCAAAGCCTGGAACTCTACGGCGACAAGGTTGACGTCGAGTTCCAGAGCCACCACTGGCCGACCTGGGGCCAGGCGCGCATTGCCCGTTTTCTCGGCAAACAGCGTGACCTGTACAAATACGTGCATGACCAGACCGTGCGCCTGATGAACGAAGGCTACAACGGCGAGGAAATTGCCGACGCAATCACCCTGCCACCGGAACTGGATCAGGAATGGTTCAACCGTGGCTACTACGGCACCCTGAAACACAATGCCCGCGCCGTGTACCAGCGCTACATGGGCTGGTACGACGCCAACCCGTCCAACCTCGACAACCTGCCACCGGTACCGGCGGCGAAGAAGTACGTCGAGTACATGGGCGGCTCGGCTGAACTGCTGCGCAAGGCCCGCGCCGACTTCGACAAAGGCGAGTACCGCTGGGTGGCCGAAGCACTCAAACATGCTGTGTTTGCCGACCCGGACAACCTGCAGGCGAAAAACCTGCTCGCCGACACCTACGAGCAACTGGGCTACCAGGCCGAGTCCGGCCCGTGGCGTTCGGTGTACCTGCAAGGCGCCTATGAACTGCGCAACGGCGTGCCGCAGAGCGGCGGCCTGAAAACCGCCAGCGCCGACATGATCCGCGCCATGTCCCCGGAGATGCTCTTCGATTACCTGGCGGTGCGCCTCAACGGCCCGGCAGCGGCCGGCAAGAAAATCTCGCTGAACCTGGACTTCACCGACCTGGGCAAACAGTACAACCTGCGGGTGGAAAACGGTGTGCTCAACTACCGTTACACGCCAGCGCCAAATGCCGACGCCAGCCTGACACTGAAGATGAGTACCTTGCTGGACATCCAGATGGGCCAGGGCTCCCTGGCAGAGAAGATCAAGGACGGCGAGGCAAAACTGGAGGGGCAACCCCAGGCGTTCGCGACGTTCATGGGGCTGCTGGACACCTACAAATTCTGGTTCAACATCGTTACCCCTTAACGCCGGGCAACTGGCCGGGCGGCATTGCTCATTTGCCTTTGCCGCCCGCCAGGAAATACGCCACCAGCGCATTGGCGTGACCGTGGCCCATGCCGTGCTCGGCCTTGAGCCACGCCACCATCTCCATGTGCTTCTTGCCGCTCAGGGTTTGCAGCAGGCTCAGCCAGTGCGCTACCGGCTGGCCGTACTTCTTTTCAATGGAAGGGAAATAGGACGCGGGTCCTTTTACTTTAGGTTCTTCGCTCACGCTGCAAACTCCCTATCTGCCTGGTGGGGGGCCGTGGCCCGGTCGCGATTCGGTCAGCCCTGGAGTATAGGCTGCACGCCGTGGGTTACACTCAAGTCAAGACCGGCAAGCGTAGATGCCCATGAAGCCTGCAGTACCCGCACAGGTGCGCCGCCAGGGCCGCAACCTCTCCATTTTTGCCCTGCTGGCATTGATCAGCGCCTCCACCCTGCTGGCCAGCCCGTACCTGCAGCAAGGCTTTGCCCTGGCGGACCTGAGCACGGCCAGTAATGAACGGCGCAGCGAACGGCTGGGCGATGGCAGCCAGATCGATCTGGACGCGAGCACCGCCGTTGACCTGCAGTACGACCCTCAACAGCGCCGGGTCAACCTGCTGCGCGGCGAAGTGCGGGTGCACGTCGCCGACGATCCACAACGCCCGTTCAATGTCGTCACCCCGCAAGGGAGCATCCGTGCGCTAGGCACACGCTTGATTGTCGAGCGCCTGGAAGATGCCACGATCGTCACCCTGCTCGAGTCCGCCGCCCGGGTCGACAGCGCCGGGCATAGCCGGACGCTGAACGCTGGCCAGCGCCTGCGTTTCGATGCAACAGGTCCGGGTGTGGTGCAAGCGGTCGACAGCCAGGCCGTGGAGACCGCCTGGAACACCCATCATTTGGCCGCCGATGACCAGCCACTTTCCGAGGTGCTCGAGCGCCTGGCGCGTCACCGGGCAGGCCTTGTGTGGTTCGACAAACAGGCGTTGTCGACGCTGCAGGTGACGGCGACGGTACCCACCGATGACAGCGATCGGGCGCTGCGCCAGTTGGCAGGCACCCTGCCCATCCAGGTCCGGCAGTACAGCCCGTGGCTGACGGTGGTTTCGCTAAAGCCCGAGCGGGCCGGCAACTGAATTCATTGCTGCTGCGTGCTACCGACCCTGTCAGCCGGTTACCGAGCGGTGGCGCTTGATCCGGTACATATCGCCATCGGCATGGCGCAGCAGGGTGTCGGCATCCTCCCCGTCGGCGGGGTAAAAGGCCACGCCGATGCTGCAGGACGGCATTTCCATACCATCGAACTCGGCGCCCAGTGGCTCGGCCAGCACCGCAAGAATCTGCCTGATTTTCTCGTACACGGCATCCGGCGACTGGATGTCGGTCAGCAGCAGCGTGAACTCATCGCCGCCCATGCGCGCCACCGTGTCGGTTTCGCGTACGCAGCCTTCCAGGCGCCGGGCAACGGTGCGCAGTACCCGGTCGCCGATGACATGCCCATGGGCATCATTGATGCCCTTGAAGTCATCGATATCGAGAAACAGCAACGCCAGGGTGTTCTGGTGACGGTGGGCCGAGCGCAGGGCCGAGTCCAGCCGGTCAGTGAACAGCGAGCGGTTGGTCAGGTGCGTGAGCGGATCATGGTGGGCGAGAAAGCGCAGCTCCTCTTCAGCCTGCCTGAGGGCGGTGACGTTACGGGCGACACCGATCCGCGCGCCCACCTCGTCAGACCAGTACGCCGCCCAGAGGATGTGTACGACGCCGCCATCCTTGCGCAGGTAACGGTTGCGAAAATCAACGTGGGGCTGACCATTCATCACACGGACAATCGAGGCCTGGGTGGCCGGCAGGTCGTCGGGGTGAATGTAGTGGGTAATCGGCGTGCCCGTCAGTTCGTCGGCGCGGTAACCGAGCAATGCCTCGCAGGCATCGCTGACAAATACGATCTGATTGTCCCTGTCGACCACGAAAACCGTGTCCAGCATCAGATGAATCAGCTTCGGGAAGAGTGCTTGCAGGTCCACAGGCATAGGTCAGGAAGTCCGGTTCATGAGTGTTGATCAATGCCCGATCATCCATGGCGGCGGCGAGGACTTCCTGTTCCCGAACCGATTGCGGCGCTTATTTGTACCCTGAGCGCGCGCCTTTTTCGAGCCCCGGCGACAACATTCACGCGCTGACGTGCACTGCCAGTGTCGCCGGCCCACCGTTTGTCCTGCATTCCCCTTCTACACTCAGTCACATTACCCGCCCGCAGAGTTCTCCCATGGCTACGCTCAATGATCGCTTCAAGGAAGGCCGCGATGCCCGCAAGCACTGTCCACGCAGTACCCAGGCGATTGTCGGCAACGTCAGCCGCAACCCGATCCCGCTGATCAAGGCCTCAAGCGAGGGGCGGGTCAAATCGCTGGTGGCCCTGCGCTACGGGCGCATGCTGGTGTCGCCGTTCACCTTCTACCGGGGCAATGCCCTGTTGCAGGCGCACGACCTCGCTGGCACGCCGACCATGGGCCTGGTTTCACCGATCTGTGGCGATTGTCACCTGATGAACTTTGGCGGCTTCGCCACCCCGGAACGCAACCTGGTGTTCAGCGTCAACGACTTTGACGAGACCCACCCCGGCCCCTGGGAGTGGGACCTCAAGCGCCTGGTGGCAAGCTTTCTGGTGGCCGCCCGCGACCTGCGTCATGGCGATTCGGTGGGCGAAGCCGTGTGCCTTGAAGTGATGCGTTCCTATCAGCAGACCATGCTCGAGTGCGCCGAACAAAGCGCGCTGGAGACCTGGTACGGCGCAATTACCTACGAAGACTTGCGCAAGCAGGCCAGCAAGACCGCCCTCGAACATGTCGAGCGGGCCATTGCCAAGGCCGAACGGCGCACCCATGCCGAGTTGTTGCCGAGAATCACGGAACGCGATGCCCAGGGCCGCCTGATCATTCGCGACGACTTGCCGGAAATATTCCACCTGCATGGCAGCACCACCCTGCTGGACGCCGATGATAGCTGGTTGCACGACTCGGACTGGCGCAAGCACCTGGAAAAATCGATGCGCGAGTACCGCACCACCCTGCAGCCTGACCGGCGCCATCTGCTGACGCGCTTCAAGGTGCAGGACCTGGCTTTCAAAGTGGTAGGCGTCGGGAGCGTCGGTACGCGCTGCCTGGTGGCGCTGTTGACCGACGACCAGGGCTCGCCGCTGTTCCTGCAATTCAAGGAGGCACGTCGCTCGGTGATCGCCAACTACGTCAACACCCGGTACCGGGTAAAGCATCAAGGCCAGCGGGTCGTCGAAGGCCAGCGGGTGATGCAGTCGGCAAGCGACCTGTTCCTCGGCTGGACCACCGGGCCTTTGGGGCGGCACTTTTACGTGCGCCAGCTGCGCGACATGAAGATCTCGGCCGAACTTGAAATGTTCGATGCCGATACTTTTGCGGCCTACGGCAGGGTCTGTGGCCGTGCCCTGGCGCGGGCCCACGCCAAAGCCTCCGGTTGTGCACCACTGATCAGTGGCTATATCGGCAAGAGCGATGCGCTGGCCGAAGCGATGTACCAGTTCGCGCTGACCTATGCCGAGCAGAACGAGCACGACTATGAACGTTTTCAGCTGGCCTGCCGCCAGGGGCGCTTGCTGGCACGCTCAGAGGCCGACTTTGCCGCCGACCACCAGCCGTAGCTCAGCTTTCCTGGGGCGTTTCTGGGGCCTGGCTGGCTTCAGCCTCCAGTTTTGCCCGGTCGGCTTTGCTGATGTATCTGGGTTTGCTTTTCGGCGCCAGCTTGGCGCTGGCCTTCTTGGCGTGTGCGGTCAGGAGCTGTTTGATTTTCTTGCGGCGGTTCATGCTTTTTACTCAGCATTGTCAATGCGCGAATGATAACAGCTGCGCCCCAGAACGGAGGACGTGCTATGCGCAACTGTCTTTGTGGGAGCGGGTTTACCGGGACGCCGGACCGGTAAATCCCCTTCTACTCAGTTTCTTTTCTTTTTGTTGATGCTCTTCATCCGCGCGCTGGCCTTTTGCACCGTGGCCATTTTTTCCGGCCGCTTCATCCCCCGCCACTTGCGGATCTCTTCCTTGGTACGCCCGCAGCTCACGCACATTTCGCTGTTGAGCTGGCACAGCGATACACAGGGGTTTTCAATGTCTTTGGCCATGCTTGCCCCCGGAGCGTTGCCGTGCATTCAGTCGTGCGACCCAGTCACCCCCGTGCTTCGCGGCACAGCGCTCCTCGGAATCCATCTCGAGGTGGGAGGCGATTGCTGTCACGGTAATGCCAATGTCCTCAAAGGCCTCCAGCGTCAGTGCCTGCATCCTCGCAACGCCTGGGCCGGCGGTAGCGGCGTTCATGTTGCTGTCGGTATCGAACACCCAGGTAACCATCAAGCTCTCTGGAAAGCGCTCGTAGTCGACCCGGTGGGTGAGCCACTCAAAGCCGACAAGTTCACCTTTGGCCACTTCACAGGCATGGGTCAGCGCTCGCGCCAGTTCTCGTTCCATACCTGCGTGTTTGCGTTTCATTGATGCCACCCCGCGCTCTCCGCGCTCAAATAAGGCGAGGGCTTATCGCTGATGCCGGCCCAAGAATCAAGCCCCCTTAGCGCCCCTCTTTCATCAATTGCGCGATCAACTGCGCCGGTTGCAACTGCGCCGCTTGGGCGATCTGGTTCAGTGTGTCGCTGGACGACGTCACCGAAAGCCCCTGGCGGCGCAGGCGGGTAATCAACTCGTCAGGCGTGGTCTTGAACAATGCCGCGCTGTCAGCCAGCGGCGCGTTGGTTACCAGTTGAACGGCGGCAAACGCAGGGTTGCCGCCCTGCCGGCCGCCGCCAGACGGAATCGCAAACGGCACCGCGACCAGCAGCGAGAGCAACAGCGGCGCAAACAGCGACTTGCGTTTGACGTAGCCCATCATCGGCCCCCAGTTCTTCCACAGGTGCAGCACAAACGGCACCAGCAACACCATGCTCAGCCATTCATGCATGCCATGAAACAGCCCGGGCGCCCAATGGAAGAACAGCGCCACACCCGACACCATGGAAACGATGAAGAAGCCAGTGGTCAGCGGCGTGGCGTAGCGGTTTATCAGGTTTTTCAAGGCAAGGACGTCCATGGTTTCGTGACCCGGGCAGCAGCGTGCAAGCAAACGCGCCGGCCTGATCACGAGGGAGTTTGTTCTGAGTAGTAAGGCTGCGAATGGTAGCGGTGATTGCTGTAAAGAGTGTGTAAGCCAGGGTAAAGTTTTGAAACAAATTAACCCTGGGCTGATGCCTTGCGCATCAACCCAGGACGGCCCCCCTATTTGTCAGGCCACTCGCTCAACCGAGTCAGCCAGGCGTTTGTTCCGGCCCTTGTTCCAGCTCAACATGACGATTCGCACGCCCTTGTTCCAGCAGTACCCCACCACTACCCCACCGATGACGGCCAACACCACAGCGAATGCGGGCTGATCGAAGATGCGCCGGGCTATGGACTGGAACTGGAAGTGCGTCAGGTAGATGTACAGCGTCGAGGAAGCAATCAATGCGCCTGCCCGCGCCAGCAGGCCAGGCACCGGAACGGCCTTGAGCCAGATCAGCGCGAGCACCGCCGGCAGGGCGATGTCGATGTATTTGCCACTGGCAAATGCCTCCCAGCCGAGGCCCGCCATGGCGAACGCGTCCTGTTCGCCAATCACCAGCAACGCCATGGCACTGGCACCCCACTTTTGCGCGTTTGAATCGGCAAAGTGCACCGCCATGCCCAGCACCAGGATCGCCAGGTAGTGCTGGGGTACCCGGTTGTACAGCGCCGAGGCATCGAATACCCAGCGGTTGAGCACCACATCCAGCACCACCAATGCGCAGGAAACGACCATCAGGCTACGAAACGGGTTCGCCATGATCGCGGCGCGCACACGTTTGAACGACAACGCCAACCGGGTGATCACCAGCATCTGCACCAGCACTTCGATGTACCAGTAGTTGAAATGGCCGACCAGATCCTGAGTGAACCAGTTGGAAATCAGTAGCAGCGATTGCCAATGCACGGTGTCGAACACGGCCTGGGTCAGCGCGGTGTACAAGAGGGTCGGTACGACAATGGCGGCAACCGACTTGACCAGCATGCGGGCGTCGCCACGTTCATCGATGGCCTTGAGCTGGAACCTTGCCAGGCTTAGGCCGGAAATCATGAACAACACGCTGGTCTCGCCGCCGAACATCCAGGTCGGGAACTGGCGAAAATGACCGACGACAATCAGCACGATGCACACGACCCGCAGCAGCACCGGCGTTTCCATGGCCCACAGCGACAACTTTGAAGGCTTGGGCTGGTTGGCCCGCTCGGCCAGCTCTCGCACCGGGATCTGTTCCCAGCGGTTGGGCAAATGGCCGATCAATTGCTCCAGCACCATCGAGGCCTGGACGAACGACAGTGAATCGCCGCCCAGCTCTACAAAGGTCAGGTTGGCGTCGACGTTCGGCACCTGGAGTATGTTCGCCCAGGCTTCGCTGAGTTTCAGCGCCAGCGGCGACAGGGTCTGGCTGGTACTGGCGGTGCCTGCCGGCGTGGCGTCGACCGGCGCCGGCAACGCGCGCCTGTCGATCTTGCCGTTGGGTGTCAACGGGATGGCGTCGAGAAACACGAACAACGCCGGCACCATGTAGTCCGGCAGTTCACTGCTGAGGGCATCACGCAGTTCAACCGCAGTCACCGGCTCAGCGGCAACGCAATACGCCACCAGCCGGAGCATGGCGCTGTCATTATTAGCCAGCACCACGCACTGTTTGATCCGCGGATGGCGGGCGATGGCAGTTTCGATTTCGGCCAGTTCGATGCGATGGCCACGGACCTTCACCTGACTGTCAGCGCGGCCCAGAAAGGTGACGCTGCCATCGGCGAGATAGGTGCCCAGGTCGCCGGTGCGGTAGCAGATGTCCGCCGGCTCGGCGGTGAACGGGTTGATGACGAATTTTTCCCCGGTCAGGGCGGTGTCGCCCCAGTAGCCCAGAGACAAATACGGGCTACGGATCAGAATCTCGCCCACTTCGCCTTCGCTTACCTGGTTGCCGGCTTCGTTGATCACCAGCAATTGCGCGCCTTCTATACCTTTGCCCAGCGGGATTCTGGTGCTGTCGACGTGTGGATCGACACGATGGAAGGCCATCGCCTGCGGGGTTTCCGTGGTGCCATAGAAGTTCACACTGATCGCCGCGGGCGCAATCGCGCGCACCTGTTGGTACAGCGCAACACTCAACGCATCGCCGCCCCCGAACCAGTAGCGCAGGCGATCGAGTGTCAGCGCGCTCATCCGCGCACCGGTCTCAATCAGCTTGCCCAGCGGCGGGGTCAGGTGCATCACCGATACATGATGGCGGTGTATCCACTCGGCCAGTGCCGACGGGTTGATCAGCGTCGCCTGGGCCGGGCAGATGATCGTCGCGCCAATCGACAGCGGCGTGAACACATCCCGGTACACCGGGTCGTGGCCAAGCCCCGACAACAGCGAAAAGTTGTCGTCACGGGTAAACCCGTGCTCGCGCACATGCCACGCGATGAAGTGCACCAGAGGCGCGTGATGGGTAACGATGCCCTTGGGCTCGCCGGTACTGCCCGAGGTAAAGGTGATATAGGCCGGTTGTGCAGGATCGACTTCGGGCAATTGTGCTTGATCGAAGGCAAATTGCCGCAACGCCTTATCAGGCGTTTCCGGCACCTGGACAACCTGCGGGGAATGGCCTGCACGCTGCAGGCTGAACTGCGCCGTGGTGGCCTCACCACACAGCAACACAAAGGCCGGCTCAAGGGTACGGATGATCTGCTCGACGCGGGCCGCCGGATAGGCGACGTCGGCAATGGTGAAGGTCAGGCCGGCACGCGCGGCCCCGAGCATGGCATAGACCAGCCCCGCACAGCGGCTCGAGACAATCACCACACGGTCGGAAGTGGCGGCGCCGTTTGCCAGCAGGAGCGCCGCAATACCCTGGCTGATCTGGTCAAGCTGGCCATAGCGGCAGGTAGCGTCGTGAGCGATGATGGCTGTTGCGTCGGGTGAGCGTCTTGCCTGCTGTAGAAAATCCTGGAATATCGGGCGCTCGACGCAGTAATCCAGGCTCAGCGTCGGGTTCGGGCGCAAATCCACCATGATGTCTGCTTACTCCGCATGATCAGTACGTATCGAACATCAGCGCCCGGCAAGCCCAGGCTCGATAGCTGAACGCTAGTGCACACTGGTCATCAGCGCCAATAGATGACGACCGCTGCGCGCTCGATCGCAGGCTGCGCAAGCTCCCACAAATACTGGGGGAGCCATGGTTTACTGTGGGAGCTGGCGACAGCCGGCGATGGGCTGCGTAGCAGCCCCGAAGCCCCATATAGGCCACACGAGTACTCAATCAGGAGATGCCCAGTGCCCCCCGTAACGTCTATTCGCCAGGCCAATCTGACAGATGCCGATGCCATCGCAGCGCTGGTCAATGAGGCCTACACGCCGTATATCGCCCGAATCGGCAAACAACCGGCGCCAATGCTCGACGACTACCGGCAGGTCATCAGTGAAGCCGAGGTGTACGTTCTCACCCAGGAAGAGGCCGTTGTCGGGGTGCTGGTGATGAGCCAGGAAGGTCGCGAACTCCTGCTGGTCAACGTCGCCGTGTTGCCGCGCTGCAAGGGCCAGGGCCTTGGCAAGGTGCTGATGCAGTACTGCGAAGACCATGCGCGACGTGCCCAGTGCACCGCCATTCGCCTGTACACCCACGAGCTGATGACCGAGAACATCGCGATCTACAAAAAACTGGGGTACCAGGAAACCCGCCGCGCGACAGAGAACGGCTTTGCCCGCGTGTTCATGCACAAGGCGCTGCCGGAGGGCTGACGCCTGCCTGAATCAGGTAATCGATAAACACCCTGACCCGCAGCGGCACATGCCGGGCATGCGGGTAGATGAGCATGAACGGTCGCGACGTCCCGCCAAACGCGGCCAGCACCTCCACCAGTTCACCGTGGTCGAGCTCCTTTTGCACGGTGAACCGGTAGGCCTGCATCACCCCTGCCCCGTTTTTCACCAGGGTGACGGTCGCCAGGTAATCATCCAGGCAGGTGTAGGTCCCTGTGGTTTCCAGCTCCAGCCGCTTGCCGTCTACCTTGAACGACCAGGGCGCCGTGCGCCCGGTGCTGGGCATTTCGAACTGGATGCACTCGTGCCCGGCCAGCGCCTCCAGCGTCAGCGGCGTGCTGGCTCGCGCCAGGTAGGCCGGTGTCGCCACCACCACCAGCTCGGCCTCCTCAAGACGCCGGGCGATCAGGCGTGAGTCCGCCGGTTCACGGCCACGAATGGCCAGGTCATAGCCTTCTTCAACAAAGTCGATGTTGCGGTTGCTGACGTGAATGTCCAGGTGCACCTCAGGGTAGCGCTGGCGAAACGCAGGCAATAGCGGCAGCAGTTTGTAGTGTGCATAGGGCGTGGGCACGCTGATACGCAACAGACCGGACGGCACGCGCTGCCCACCCGTTACCTCGCGCTCGGCGTCGAGCAGTTGCGCCAGCGCCTGGCGGCATTGCTCGTAATAGTTCTGTCCGCCTTCGGTCAGGCGCATCTGGCGCGTGGTACGCACGAACAAGCGCACCCCCAGGCGCTCTTCGAGCCTGGCGACAGAGCGGCTCACCGCAGCCGGGGTTACCCCAGCCAACGTGGCGGCGCGGGTAAAGCTGCCGGTTTCGGCCGCCAGGCAGAACAGTTCGATACTGCCCAGTTGCAGGTCGTCAAAGTGACGCGTCATGGGTATCGCCATTGATTACGTGATGTATCAATTGAAATGACATTCAGCGCATTTTTCAATGATTCGTTGCAACTTAAAGTGTGCTCCACACCCCAGGCACCTTGCCTGATTCACTGGAGCATCGATCATGAACGCAACAAAAACAGTCATCGTTACCGGCGCCTCGAGCGGCCTCGGCTTTGCCATCGCCAAGGCCTACCTTGAACGGGGACACAATGTGGTCGGCAATGCACGCACCCTGGCGCGCCTGCAGGAGGCTGCCGCGCAACTGGGCAACCCGGCGAACTTTTTGCTGGTGGCCGGCGATATCGCCAAACCGGAAACCGCCCGGCGTCTGTTCGAAGAGGCCGTGGCGGCCTTTGGCAAGGTCGACATCCTGATCAACAACGCCGGCATCTTCATTCCCAAGCCGGTGACTGACTACACCGAGGGCGATGTCGACGCCATCGTCGACACCAACCTGAAAGGCTTTTTCTACCCGGCGCAAGCCGCCGCCAGGCACATGTCCGCCAATGGCAGCGGGCATATCGTCGCGATCACCGCCTCGCTTGCCCTGCAACCCAATCTCAAGGTGCCCGCGTTGCTACCGGTGCTGATCAAGGGCGGGCTGAACCAGGCAGTTCGTGCACTGTCGCTGGAGCTTGCCGCCGCTCACGTCCAGGTCAACGCCGTGGCGCCGGGCATTATCGATACCCCGTTGCACCCCAACGACCCGCAGACCCAGGCTGCCTTGAAAACCCTGGCGCCTACCGGCCAGGTCGGCGCGCCGCAGGACGTGGTCGACGCCGTGCTGTACCTGACCGATTCGACCTTCGTCACCGGCGTGGTCATCGCCGTGGACGGCGGCGCCAGCAGCGGTACCTGGTAACCCACCGAGGAGCATGTCATGCCGTATGTAAACATTCAGGTGACCCGCGAAGGCGTGACCGCCGAGCAAAAACGCCAGTTGATCGAAGGCGCCACGGCCTTGCTGGAGCAGGTGCTGAACAAGCCGCCCTCCACCACCTTCGTGGTGATCGAAGAGGTCTCGACCGACAACTGGGGCGTCGGCGGCGAAACCGTGACGGCACTGCGTGCCAGGCAACAGTCAGGTAACGGCTGAATGAACCAGGGCCGGTACTCTGCGGTGTGGATTACTGCACTGCGCCTGCAGAGACCGGCCAGCGGCCATCGCGCAAAGCACAAGACTTCCGGCTGAAAAACCGGATAATGGCGGCCAAATCGTATTGCTCGTTATGGTATCCCGCATGGAAATCAAGGTTAATTTTCTCGACAACCTTCGTCTTGAAGCCAAGTTCGATGACTTCACGGTGGTTGCCGACCAACCGATCCGCTACAAAGGCGACGGTTCGGCACCGGGTCCGTTCGACTATTTCCTGGCGTCCTCGGCGTTGTGTGCGGCTTACTTTGTGAAGTTGTACTGCAACACCCGCAATATCCCTACCGACAATATTCGCCTGTCGCAAAACAACATTGTCGACCCGGAAAACCGCTACCAGCAGATTTTCAAGATTCAGGTCGAACTGCCTGCAGACATTTCCGAAAAAGACCGTCAGGGCATCCTGCGCTCCATCGACCGCTGCACAGTCAAGAAGGTGGTGCAAACCGGTCCTGAGTACGTCATCGAAGAAGTCGACAACCTCGACGCCGATGCCCAGGCCCTGCTGATGCTCGCCCCGGCCTCAGACGCCAGCACCTATGTACTGGGCAAGGACCTGCCGCTGGAGCAGACCATTGCCAACATGTCCGAACTGCTGGCCGGCCTGGGCATGAAGATCGAAATTGCCTCGTGGCGCAACATCGTGCCCAACGTCTGGTCGCTGCATATCCGCGATGCCCACTCGCCGATGTGTTTCACCAATGGCAAGGGCGCGACCAAAGAAGCGGCGCTGGCCTCGGCACTCGGCGAATTCATCGAGCGCCTGAACTGCAACTTCTTCTACAACGATCAATTCTGGGGGGAAGACATCGCCAACGCGGCGTTCGTGCACTACCCCAACGAGCGCTGGTTCCAGCCCGGCCGCAAAGATGCGCTGCCCGCTGAAATCCTCGATGCGTACTGCCGCAAGATCTACAACCCCGACGGCGAACTGCTCGGCTCGCACCTGTACGACACCAACTCCGGCAACATCGAGCGCGGCATCTGCTCGCTGCCGTTTGTACGCCAGTCAGACGGCGAGGTGGTGTACTTCCCGTCCAACCTGATTGAAAACCTGTACCTGAGCAACGGCATGAGCGCCGGCAACACGCTGGCCGAAGCCCAGGTGCAATGCCTCTCGGAAATCTTCGAGCGTGCGGTCAAACGCGAAATTCTCGAAGGTGAAATCGCCCTGCCGGAAGTCCCGCAGGAAGTGCTGGCGAAATACCCCGGCATTCTCGCAGGCATTCAGGGCCTGGAAGAGCAAGGCTTCCCGGTGCTGGTCAAGGACGCATCGCTGGGCGGGGAATTCCCGGTGATGTGCGTGACCTTGATGAACCCGCGCACCGGCGGTGTGTTTGCATCGTTCGGCGCACACCCGAGCTTTGAAGTGGCGCTGGAACGCAGCCTGACCGAACTGCTGCAAGGCCGCAGCTTCGAAGGCCTCAACGACTTGCCTCAGCCGACCTTTGAAAGCCACGCGCTGACCGAGCCGAACAACTTCGTCGAGCACTTCATCGACTCCAGCGGTGTGGTGTCATGGCGCTTCTTCAGTGCCAAGGCCGATTTCGAATTCGTCGAGTGGGACTTCTCCGGCCAGGGTGAAAACTCCAATGCCGAAGAAGCGGCAACCCTGTTCGGCATCCTCGAAGGCATGGGCAAAGAAGTCTACATGGCGGTGTACGACGACCTCGGCGCTACGGCCTGCCGTATCCTGGTGCCGGACTACTCCGAGATCTACCCGATCGACGACCTGATCTGGGACAACACCAACAAGGCGCTGTTCTTCCGTGCCGACATCCTCAACCTGCACAGCCTGGACGAAGACGCCCTGGCCGACCTGGTCGAGCGCCTGGTGGAAAGCGAGCTGGACGATTACACCGACATCAAAACCCTGATCGGCGTCGAATTCGACGAGAACACCGCCTGGGGCCAGCTGACCATCCTGGAACTGAAGCTGCTGATCTACGTGGCCTTGCAGCAGTTTGAAGAAGCCAAGGAGCTGGTGGAAACCTTCCTGCAATTCAACGACAACACCGTCGAACGCGGTCTGTTCTACCAGGCCTTGAACGTGGTACTCGAGGTGGAGCTCGACGACGAGCTGGACCTGGACGATTACCAGGTCAACTTCCGCCGCATGTTTGGCGACGCACGCATGGATGCGGTGCTGGGCTCGGTGGACGGCAGCGTGCGCTTTTATGGCCTGACGCCGACAAGCATGAAGCTCGAAGGGCTGGACCGTCACCTGCGCCTGATCGACAGCTATAAAAAGCTGCACAGCGCACGGGCGAATGCCGCCGCCTCGCGTTAACCGCTGCACCGATGTGCCAGGGTCATCCCTGGCACATTCCCTCCCTCCGCAAACCCCGCTCATACCGCCAGAATTGGGGACTTATCCCCGTGTTTAGTGGCTTATTGCCCCCACCGTTTGGGGAATCGCTCAGCGCTCGACTCACCACCCTTCGAAACAATTAGAAACAAGTCATTAGAAATCCTCAACTTGCATCACTCCTTCTGCACTTAGCGTGGCGGTTGCTAAAGCCTTTCTGACCGCAGCAGCTGTCGCTCGCAGGAGACGACAGGTTTCGCCATTTGGCATGACGCGAGGGGAAAGCAATGAAACGCGCAACGCTAGGGCTCCATTCACGCAGCTATTTATGGGGGCCGCGTGTGGCCTCCGCGATGTTGATCACCGCCAGCCTGACCTCCGCCAGCGCGGCACCACTGGATGACTTTGGCCCGCCGCCGCCGACCGATCCATCGGCCTTTACCAATCAAGCAGACGACCCAGCGGCCGCACTGGAAGCCTTGAAAACGATGCCGGAGACCAATCAGGGCGCGTTGGCGTTGCCCAATGGCGTGTTTGGCAACCGCGACACACCACGTGCCGACAACGTGTTGCCACCCAGCCTGCAAACCTCCTTCAACTACCCCACCAACGGCAAACCCAGCCCGTTGTTCGGCGCCCTGCCTTTTACCCAGCAATTGCTGTTGTTCGAGGAGTTCGGCACGGAGAAGCTCGACCCGACGCTGCCAGCGCCGCCGCTGAGCTTTCCGGTGCCCACCGTTGGCCCGGCGCCGCAACAGGACCCCGACAACGTCGCGCGCAGCGCGCCGTCACCCTCGGCGCTGGATGCTTTCATGCGCCAGCCCGGGCTGTACCCGTTCCCGTCGCAGTTCTCCAACGTGCTGGACCGCAACCCCTGGAAAGCGCAGATCGAGGCCTTCCTCAACCGCCAGCCGGTGGGCTCGCCCGCCGAGGGCCGACCACCAGGAAAGGGCTGGTCGCATCAGCGCTGGAACGAGTTCTACCCGCAGGCACAGTTCAAGACCGTGCAGACCGGCGCGCGCATCAACACCGGCCTGCGCGACCGCAAGCAACTGCACAATTACGCCGTCGGTGAGTTCGGCCCTGGCGGCCTCTACTACCAGACCTCGGACATACCGACCACCACCGGCACCACCCGCGGCATCGACACGCGCTTTCACCCGAACATGCCGCTGCAGAACCACAATTCGCTGTGGACCTTCGACGGCACCTTGCCGGCCAAGCTGCTGATGGCCCGCTACGGCCAGCCGCTGTTGATGCGCCATTACAACGGCTTGCCCATCGACCCGGCCGCCAATGCCGGCTTTGGCCTGCACACCATCAGCACCCATGAGCACAATGGCCACTCGCCGGCCGAAAGCGATGGCTACACCAATGCGTACTTCTTTCCCGGGCAGTACTACGACTACCGCTGGCCGCTGCAACTGGCCGGCTACGACAGCATCAACACCGACGCCCACGACCCGCGCGCGGCCTTCCCTTGCGCACCGGGCGAAACCCTGTTCGTCAACGACGCCAGCCCCGGCCTGAAAACCTGCAACAACGGCAGCATCAAGATTCGTGGCGACTGGCGTGAAACCATGAGTACCCACTGGTTCCACGACCACATGCTCGATTTCACCGCGCAGAACGTCTACAAGGGCAACGCGGTGATGATGAACTACTACAGCGCCCTGGACCGGGGTAACGAAGCCCTGGAGGATGGCGTCAACCTGCGCTTTCCCAGCGGCGCGGCCCTGCCCTGGGGCAACCGCGACTACGACGTCAACCTGCTGGTGGCCGACAAGGCCTGGGACGAGAACGGCCAGCTGTGGTTCAACCCGTTCAACACCGACGGCTTCCTCGGCGACCAGATCCTGGTCAACTGGCAGTACGAACCGCGCCTGAAAGTACGCGCACGCAGCTATCGCTTCCGGATTCTCAACGGCTCGGTGTCGCGCTATTTGCGCCTGGCCGTGGTGCGTGAAGTGGCCGGCAATGGCGGCGAATTCCCCGGCCCGTCCGGCTCCGGCGTGTCGTACACCCGCGTGCCGTTTCACCTGATCGCCAACGACGGCAACATCATGGAGCACGCCGTACCGTTCGACGGCAGCATGGACCTGGACGGCGATGGCGACCTGCAAAACCACAACGCCATCCTGCCCGTACAAGGCATCGCCGAACGCTTCGACATCATCATCAACTTCGCCAAGAACGGGATAAAGACCGGCGACAAGATCTACTTCGTCAACCTGATGGAGCACAAGACCGGCAAGGGCCCGGAGAAAAATCCCCTGAGCCTGGCCGACGTGCTGTCAGAGAAGTACAAGGCGGTGATCAAGCAAACCAGCAAAGGCCCGCAATGGGACAAGGGCGACCCGACAGTGGGCAAGTTCCTGCAGCTCGTGGTACAGCCGTACACCGGCCAGGACGTGAGCATGAACCCGGCGGACTACGAGCCGGCCAAACCGGGCAAACCTGCCGGTAAATCCATGATCCCCCTGACCCTTGACCGCAATGCCGTGGCCGACCAGGCCAAAATCAAGGTGGCGCGCCACCGCGAGTTTATCTTCGGCCGCTCCGACGGCACCGACGAAGCACCCTGGACGATCAAGACCGATGGCGGATTCGGCTACGACATGGACTCACGCAGAATCAGTGCGGCCCCGCAACTGGCCACTGGCCCGACCGATGCCGGGTATTCGGGCGACGGCACGCTTGAGGTGTGGAAGATCAAGAACGGTGGCAACGGCTGGAACCACCCGGTGCATGTGCACTTTGAGGAAGGGATCATTCTCAGTCGCGACGGCAAGGCGCCGCCGGAATGGGAAAAATGGGCACGCAAGGATGTCTACCGTATCGGCGAAGGCATCGACAGTTCGGTCGACGTGGAAATGGCCATCCATTTCCGTGAGTTCGCCGGGACCTACATGGAGCACTGTCACAACACCCAGCACGAAGACACCTCGATGCTGCTGCGTTGGGACATCGAGCACCCCGGCCAGTTCCAGTTGATGCCCACTCCGCTGCCCGGCTGGGACGGCGTCACCTACGTCAACTCCGCCGCCCTGCCCACCTTCCGCACGGGTGAAAAGGACAACGACAACCAGGGTGACAACAAAAAACCGATCGCCAACAACGACAGCGCCACCAGCAGCAACGGCCTGCCACTGGTGATCAATGTACTGGCCAACGATACCGACCCCGACGGCAACCTGCCGCTGAAAGTGGTGGACCTGACCCAGCCGGATTCCGGCCAGGGCACGACCAGCACCGACGGCGTGCGCGTTACCTACACCCCGCCGGCCACCATCCCCGCCCCGTTCACGGCAACGTTCACCTACAACGCCAGCGATACCAAGAACGCGGTCTCGGATAAACCGGCAACGGTGTCTGTCGCGGTCAGCGCGCCGCCGACGATCAACGAAGACATCGCCGTCACCAGCGCCTCGGTCACCGCCCGCAGCAACAACCGGTACACCTGGGACCTGGCGGGGACGACCTCGCAGGCGACGGGTACGACGCTGACGGTTACCGCCTCGACCACCACCGGGCCACTTAGCCTGGGCACGGCGGTGATCTCGCCGAGCGGCACCGGTGGCCGCTGGCGGGTATCGGTCACCACCACGGGCAGTGGCCCGAGTGCCAACCCGACGGTGACGATCAGCTCGACGTCAGGGAAGACCGTAACTGCACCGATCGCCTCACGCTAAGCCTCAGCAGCGCGTGCGTTACAAGGGCCTCAAGGAAACTTGGGGCCCTTGCCTTACAGACTGGCGAGCCACGCCTGCAGCCGCGCGTACGCCTCATCGACCTGCGCGACAATCCCGCCCATGCGCAAGAAATCATGGGTCAGCCCGGTTTCGACACTCAAGGTCACGGTTGTTCCCGCCGCTTCCAGCCAGTGCGCATACGCCAACCCTTCGTCATACAGCGGGTCGTAGCCGGCGAGCGCCACATAGGCCGGTACCTGGGCCACTGCAGTCCCCAGCAGCGGCGATGCGCGGGCATCCAGCCGGTCCAGCGGATCGCGCACGTAATGCTGGTAAAACCATTCCAGCGTGGCGCTTTCGAGCAGATAGCCTTCGTCAAATCGCGCATGCGAGGCCCGTACCTGGCTGATGTCCGCCACCGGATAAAACAGCACTTGAGCCATTGGCTGCAGCGCCGCTTGCGCAGGCTCGGACGCGGCCATTGCCGCCAGTACCGTGGCCAGGGTCGCTCCGGCACTGTCACCGGCGAGCACCAGCCGCCGGCAGTCAAGCTGCAAGGCCTGCGCTTGCCCGGCCAACGCCTGGAGACTGTCCTGGGCATCCTCCACCGCCGTCGGGAAGGGGAACTCCGGGGCCAGGCGATACGCTGGCGCCAGCACGGCAAATTCGCCGCTCAAGGCCAGGCGTCGGCACACCGAATCATGGGAGTCGAGGCTGCCGACCACATAGCCGCCGCCATGGAAATACACAATCACCGGCAGCTGCTTGCCTGCGCGGGCAGCACTGCGATACAGCCGCGCGTCTATCTGCGCGCCATCGCGGGTCGGCAGTTGCAGCCCACTGACCTGCACATTGCCCGGCGGGTTGGGGTCGAGAATCTGCGACGTGGCGTCGAATTCAATGCGCGCCAATGCGGGTGGCAAGGCGTGCATCGGCTGGCTTTTGCCGCTCAGGCGACCAAGTTCGGCAAGTTCCAGAAAGGCAGACAGATCAGGGTGCAAGGACATGAATACATCCGGACAAAGGTAAGAAAAAAGCAGGGCCCGAAGACCCTGCCCATGCGTCAGCCTTCTACGGCTTCGCGGTGCAACAGGTGGGCCTGCAGCTGTTCCAGCAATACCGTGTTGGCCAGGATGTCGTAGTGACCCGCATCGATGCGCACATTGGGCACGGCGACCGTCAGGTTCGCCTCAAACGCCTGGACCACGGCGCCGGGTAAATCGCCACGCCACCAGCGCTGTACGGCACACTGCGTGCGCGGCAGCATCGGGGCCCGGCGCGACAGGGCCTTGAGCCTGAGCCCGACCTGAAAGGCCCGCGCCAGCTCATCAGGGTCGAAACCGCTCGCCCGCGCAGGCGCCCCTGCGCTCTGCAGCGTTGCCAACAGTGCGCTGAGCTGCACAAGGTCTGGCTCGTCAGCCGGCAGTTGCGCGTTCGCCACCGTCAGCGACGAAGTTTGCGCGAGGAACGCCGGCAGGTCGTCGCGCCAGTCATCCGCCAGCGCCGCCTCCACGCTCAACGGAATGAAGCTGTCGACCACCCCGAGGAAGCTGACGACCTGCCCCTGTTTCTCAAGCTCCGCCGCCACCAGCACCGCCAGGGTACCGCCCAGTGACCAGCCCAGCAGACGGTAAGGCCCTTGCGCCTGCTTCTGGCGAATGTACTGGGCGTAGTCGATGGCCATGGATTCCAGGCTGTCATCGTCCCACTGGCGGTCCAGGAGCATCCGGCACTGCACGCCATAAACGCTGCAGGTACCCTGTAGCCGACGGGCCAGTGGCTCGTAGTCGAACACCGTGCCGAAGCCTGCGTGCAGGCAGAACAGCGCGGGGCCAGTGCCATGAACGCCGTTGAGCGCCAACAGCGGGTCGAGGTCGGCAGGCTGTTCGGCAAAGCCCGAGAGCTGGGCAATGGTCGGCTTGGCGAGCATGTCGCGCAGTTTCAGCTCGAAGCCGGCCAGCGCCTGCTGACGCACCTTGCTCAGCACTTTCAGGGTGCGCAATGAATCGCCGCCCAACTCGAAGAAGTTGTCCGTGACCCCCACCTGATCAAGCTCCAGCACCTCCTGCCAGATGCCTGCGAGCATCTGCTCCAGGGCGTTGCGCGGGGCCACATAGGCCGTGGCCTGGAAGTCCGGGTCAGGCAAGGCCAGACGATCGAGCTTGCCGCTGGGGTTGAGCGGCATGGCGTCGAGCAGCAGGATCTGCGCCGGCACCATGTAGTCCGGCAACTGGCCCTGCAAGGCACTGCGCAACGAATCGGCCGACACGCTCGGGGTGTTGCCCACCACATAACCGATCAGGCGCTTGCCTGCGGCACTGTCACGGGCCACTACCAACGCCTCGCGCACGCCATCAAGCGCACGCAGGCGCGCTTCGATCTCGCCCAGTTCGATGCGAAACCCGCGGATCTTGACTTGATGGTCCAGCCGCCCGAGGTAATCCATCATCCCATCGGGGCGGCGGCGCACCAGGTCGCCGGAACGGTACAGACGGCCACCGGCCTCGAACGGGCTGGCCACAAAACGTTCGGCGGTCAGCCCCGGACGCTGGTGATAGCCGCGCGCCAGGCCTTCACCGCCGATGTACAGCTCACCGGCGACGCCATCGGGCAGCGGGTTGAGCTGGGCATCCAGCACATACAGGCTGCGGTTGCCCACGCGCTGGCCGATGGGGGCATAGGCCGCCTCGCAGCGGCTGTCGGCATCAGCCTTCCACAGCATCGGCGTGACCACGGTTTCGGTCGGCCCATAGCCGTTGGTGATCCACTGCGGACGCAGGGTGCGCCTGACCCGTTCGAAGTTGGCCTCGGCCACGGCATCGCCGCCAAAGCAGTAGATGCGCACCGCGGGCGGGCTTGGCTGGGTCTGGCCGAACTCGGCAATCTGCTGGAGGTAAGCTGGCGGGAAGCAGGCAATGCTGATGCGTTGCCCATGCAGCACGGCCCAGGTTTCCTCCGGGGTCCACAGGCTGTCGTCGCGCAGCACCAGGCAACCACCGGCCAGCAAGGTGGACAACCAGCGCTCCTGGGCACCGTCGAAGGCGAAGGACATGAACAGCAGTTCCCGCGTGGTGCGGTCCATCTGGTACAGCCCGACGATGGCCTGGCAGTGCATGTTCAGCGGACCACGCGGCACGGCAACGCCCTTGGGCTTGCCGGTGGAGCCGGAGGTATAGATCAGGTAGGCCAGGTGATCCGCATCGATCCCGATCGGCAGCGGCGTCGACGGCTGGTCGCTCAAGGCCAGATTGTCGAGTTCGAGCAGCTGCGCCTTCGTTGCCTGGGGCAACCGCGCACGTACCTGGCTATGGGTGAGCAGCACGGTCATGGCCGAGTCTTCGACAATCCATTGCAAACGGTCCTGTGGGTAGTCGATGTCCAGCGGCACGTAGGCCGCGCCGGTCTTGTGCACGGCATACAGCGCGACAATCATCTCGACCGAGCGCTTCAGGGCCACGCCCACACACACCTCTGGCCCTACCCCTTGCGCGCGCAGGTAGTGCGCCAGCTGGTTGGCGCGCTGTTCCAGTTCACCGTAGCTCAGGGCCTGCGCGCCACACACGACAGCGGTGGCTTCGGGCTGCGCATTGCATTGCGCCTGGATTTTCGCCAGCAACGACGGCGCATCCTGCAGCACCGGCTGCAGACAGTTGGCGTCGGCCTGCCGTTGCCGCGCCGGTGTGTCCAGCAGCTCAAGGCTGCCCAGGGTTGCCTGGGGATTGGCCAGCAAGGCGTCAAGCAAGGTCTCGAACGCCGCGCGAATCTGCACCACGCTGGCCGCGTCGAAGCGTTTGCGCAGGTACAGGAACTCGATGCTCAAGGTCTCGCCGAGGTTGACCGCCAGGTCCATCGGGTAGTTGGTGACGTCGCGCCCCTGCGCGGCGCCGCACTGCAACCGGCCCTGGCCGACTTCCTCCAGGCGCTCGTCCACCGGGTAATTCTCGAACACGATGATACTGTCGAACAGGCTGCGACCGCTGTGCCCGGCCCAGCGCTGGATGTCGGCCAGCGCGGCATGCTCGTGGTCACGCACTTCCAGGTTGTAGGCCTGCAGTTGTTCCAGCCACTGGTCGACGCGTTGCTGCGGTTGCGGGCTCTGCATAATCGGCAAGGTGTTGATGAACAGGCCGAGCATATCCCCCGCTTGCGGCAAACTGGCCGGGCGGCCTGCTACCGTGGCGCCGAAGCACACGCGCTGCTGGCCGGTGTAACGCTGCAACAGCAGCAGCCAGGCGGCCTGCACCAGGGTGTTGGGAGTGACGCGCAGTTGCTGGGCCCCACTGCGCAAGCGGGCGGTACGTTGAGCATCCCACGCCAGGTAGATCGCCGCATGCCCGCCGAGCTGCGCCGCGGGTCGCGGCCAGGTGCTGGCCGCCAGCTCCGTGACCTCGTCCAGGCCCTGCAGCTGCCTGACCCAGAACTGCTCCAGGGTCTTGGCATCGTCCTGCGCCTGCAGCCAGGCAATGTAGTCGCGGTACCGGCCTTCAACGCTGACCGCCTGGCCATGGTAGGCCTGGAACACTTCGCCGAGCAGGCGTGAGCTGCTCCAGCCATCCATGAGGATATGGTGACGGGTCCAGATCAGGTGGCAGCGTTGCTCGTCCAGGCGCACCAGGGTCACACGCATCAACGGTGGCCGCAGCAGGTCGAAGCCTTCCCGGCAGTCGGCCGCCACCAGTGTCTCGATGGCGTCGGCGGCCACTGCCTGGCCGCGCCAGTCGAGCAGGCGCACCACCGACGGCGCCCGCTTGCTCACCACCTGCAACGGCTGGCTCAGGTGGCTGGCATTCCAGAAGCCGGTGCGCAGCACATCATGATTGGCCACCGCCTGGTCCCAGGCAGCGATGAAACGCTCGACTTCAAGGCCCTCGACCGCCACGCTGGTCTGGTTGATGTACAACGCGACCTCGTCGGCTTCCAGCGAGTGGAACAACATGCCCTGCTGCATCGGCGACAGCGGATAGATATCTGCCACTTCACGCGGCGCCAGCGGCACGCTGTCCAGTTGTGCTTGCTGCAAGCGTGCCAGCGGGAAGTCCGCGGGGGTCAGCCCGCCGCTCTGCTCATCGCAGCAGTGTTCGACCAGCGCCCGCAGGGTGTGCGCATAGTCATCGGCAAGGCCCTGAATGACCGCCTCATCGAACATCTGCGGGCTGAACACCCAGCCCATGCTCAGCCGCCCCTCATACACCTGGCCGTTGAGCGTCAGCCAGTTGCCCAGCGGCGCGCTGTCGCCTCGCTCGCTGCCCGCGTTTTCGCGGGCGATGTTGAACAATGCCGTCTCGGCGTGATCGTCAAAGCTGTTATCGAACTGACCCAGGTAATTGAAAGTGATCCGCGGCAAAGCACGATCACCCAGGGCCTGACGCGCCGGCGCCGCCCCCAGGTAACGCAGTACCCCGTAGCCCATGCCATTGCCGGGCACCTCGCGCAGCTGCTCCTTCACCGTTTTGATCGCATCGCCAAAGGCCGCCCGGGTGTGCAGTTCAAGCGGGAATTTGCTGGTGAACCAACCCACGCTGCGGGTCAGGTCGGCGTCGGCAAACGGCGCTTCGCGACCATGCCCTTCCAGTATCACCTGCGTCGTGGCCAACCCGGTCCAGCGGCAGATCACCTGGGTCAGCGCCGTCAGCAGCAGCTCATTGATCCGCGTGCGGTAGGCCGCCGGTGCTTGCTGCAACAGCTGCTGGGTGGTGGCAGCATCCAGCCGGGTGTAAACCGTACGCGCCTCGCGCTGCAATGGCTGGCACTGGGGATCGCGCGCAGGTAGATCGGGTGCCATCGACTGCGCTTGCCAATACGCCAGTTCCGCCTGCAACGGCGCGCTGCGTCCCAGGCCTTGCAGTTGTTCGGCCCAGTGCTTGGCCGAGCAGGTCTTGGCCGGCAACATCGGCGCCTGACCATTGCTCAAACGGGTGTAAGCATTCTGCAGGTCTTCAAGCAGAATGCGCCAGGACACCCCGTCGACCACCAGGTGATGCACCACCAGCAACAGGCGTTGCTCGCCGTCGGTCAGGTTGAACAGCACCGCCCGCAGCAAGGGGCCCTGGCTGAGATCGAAGCTGCGTTGCGCCTGCTCGCACAGCACCGGCAAACCCGTCAGTGTGGTGTCGCGTTGCCAGAGCAATGGCGTGGCAGGCGTCGCTTCATGGTGCTCGGCCTGCCAGCCTTGGGCGCCTTGGGTGAAGCGCAGGCGCAAGGCATCATGATGCCCCCACAACGCCTGCAACGCCGCCTCCAGGGCGGTTGCCGACAAGGGGCTGCTCGGGGTAAGCAATACCGACTGGTTCCAGTGATGACGCTCCGGCACCTCGGTGTCGAAGAACATCTGCTGGATCGGCAGCAACGGCGCCGTGCCGCGCACCGGCCCCTGGTCGATCACCGCGCGCACCTCGCCCAGGCGCGCCACCGTGGCCAGCTGTTGCACGCTCTGGTGTTGAAAGAGCTGTTTTGGGGTGAAGTGAACGCCGGCCTCGCGTGCGCGACTGACCACCTGTATCGAGATGATCGAATCGCCGCCCAGTTCGAAGAAATTATCGTCGCGTCCTACCTGCGGCACCTTGAGTACGTCTTGCCAGATACCCGCCAAGCGCTGTTCCATTTCGCCCTGCGGCGCCTGACAGGCACTGTTCGCCACCTGCGGCGCAGGCAGCGGCAACGCCTTGCGGTCGAGTTTGCCGTTGGCCGTCAACGGCAACTGCTCCAGCAGCATCAAGTGCGCGGGCACCATGTACTCGGGCAAGCGCTCGCGCAGCGCGGCCAGCAACGTCGTGGCAACCTGGGGACGGGTACCGGCACTACTGACCGCATAGCCCAGCAGTTGCTGGCCACGCTCGCCCGCCTGCCCCACCACCACGGCCTGCTGCACACCTGCCAGGCTACGCAGACACGCCGCCACCTCGCCCGGCTCGACACGAAAGCCACGGATCTTCAACTGGTCGTCAATGCGTCCCTGGTAGCGGAAATGCCCGTCCTGCAACTGCACACCATCGCCGCTGCGGTATAGGCGCGTGCCCTGCCCCGAAGGATCGGGCACAAAGCGCTCGGCAGTCAGCCCCGGTTGCCCGAGGTAACCGCGCGCGAGCCCCGCGCCGCCAATGTAGAGTTCACCGCGTCCGCCATTGGCGACAGCCTGCAGACTGTTGTCGAGTACCCGCAGCCCGCTGTTGGCCAACGGCTGACCGAGGGCGATTGGTGCCTCGACCAACTCCCCGGCCAGTACCCCGACGGTCGACTCGGTCGGGCCATAGTGGTTGAACACCCGGCACTGCGGCGCCAACTGCCGCACCTGCTCAAGCAGCGCTGGCGGACACGCCTCGCCACCCAGCACCAGTACCCGCCGTGGCAGCAACCTTGCACCCTGCTCCGATGCCAGCAGCGCAGCCAGGTGCGACGGCACGATTTTCAGCACATCGACCTGATGCGCCGTCATCGTCGCGGCCAGGGCCTGGGCATCCATCGCGGCGTGACGGTCGAGCAGGTGCAAGGTATGCCCGCCGCACAACGCACCGAACAACACGGTGTGGCCAAGGTCGGCGGCGACCGTGGAGATCATCGCCATGCTCTGCACATCATCCAGCGGCAGGCGTTGCTGCAGGCCCTGAACATAGTTGGCCAGCGCGCCATGGCTGACCATCACGCCCTTGGGCTGGCCGGTAGAGCCCGAGGTGTAGATGACGTAGGCGCAACTGGTCGCCAGCGGCTGCTGGCTATGGACGGGAGCGTTCGCGGCCAACGGCTGGTCGAGGCAAATCAGCGCAGGCCCCGCCATCACCGGCAGGCTGGCCGCCTGTTCACGGGTGGTCAGCACGACCTGGGCGGCGCTGTCCTGAATCAGGCTACGCAGGCGTTCATTGCCCGCCTGCGGGTCCAGCGGCAAGTAGCAGCCACCCGCCTTGAACACCGCCAGAATCGCTACCAGCAGTTCACTGCTGCGTTCCAGCACCAGCGCCACCCGCGACTCGGGGCCTATCCCCAATGCCCGCAACTGCGCCGCACGCTGGCCGGCAAGCCGGTCCAGTTCGGCGTAGCTCAACCGCTGTGCGTTACACACCGCCGCCAGGCGTTGAGGGTGAGCGACGACCTGCTGCTCGAACAGGGCCAGGACGTTATCGCAGGCAAACGCCTGGATTGGCCCCTGCCCCCAGTGCGCCAATTGTTGCCGGTCTTCACCTGCCAGCAACGGCAGGGCTTCAATGCGTACCTGGGCGTCATCGACAATCGCCTGCAACACGCGCCGCCACTGCCCGGCGATGCGCTCGACCGTGGCGGTGTCGAGCAGGTCACAGGCATACATCAAGGTGGCGTCGATGCCGCCCGGGTGCTCAAGGGTGTTCAGGGTCAGGTCGAACTTGCTGGTGCTGACGGCTTGCACCAGCGGTGCCATTGTCAGCCCCATGGCCGGTGCACCGGGCTGCCCGGCCTCTTCCCGCTGGTGATTGAACATCACCTGGAACAGCGCGGAATGGCTGAGGCTACGTTCGGTGTGCAGCACCTCCAGCAGTTGCTCAAAGGGCAGGTCCTGATAGGTCTGGGCCTGCAGTGCTGCGGCTTTTACCTGTTCGAGCAGTTCGCTGAAGCGCAACTCGCCACGCACCTGGGCCTGCATCACCTGGGTGTTGACGAACAAGCCGATCAGGCCTTCGGTTTCCGGACGGCCGCGGTTGGCGTTGGGCACCCCGACGCGAATCGTTTCCTGCCCGGCCAGGCGGTGCAACAACGCCTGGAACGCCGCCAGCAGCAACACGAAAACGGTGACGCCCTGGCGCGCGGCAAGAGCCTTGAGTTGCGCTGCCAGGTGCGCGTCGGGCGAAGCAGCTAGGCTGGCCCCGGCCAGGCTGCGCTCGGCTGGGCGCGGACGGTCGGTGGGCAATGCCAGCACCTCCAGCGGGCCTTGCAGCTGCTCGCGCCAGTAAGCCAGTTGGCGCTCGCGCTCACCGTTGTCCATCCACTGCCGTTGCCACAGCGCATAGTCGGCGTACTGCACCGGCAAGGCCGGCAACTGCGGCTGTTCACCCTTGCGAAAGGCGCCGTAGCCGTGCATCAGTTCGCGAACCATGACCTGCAGCGACCAGGCATCGGAAACGATATGGTGCTGGACCAGGCTCAACACATGCTCATCGTCGTCCACCTGCAGCAACGCCGCACGCAGCAGCGGCCCACGGGCCAGGTCAAAGCCTGCGCCGGTTTGTTCGGTCAGGAACGTGGCAGTCCCCGTTTCGCGGTCCACGCCAGGCGCCAGGCGCTGCACCGACAGCGCCAGCTTGCCTGGCGGCAGAATCTGTTGGCGAACGCCTTCCGCTTCCTCGACAAACACCGTGCGCAAGCTTTCGTGACGCGCCACCATTACATCCAGGCTGCACTGCAGCGCCGCGACATCCAGCGCCCCCTGCAGGCGGATGGCCAGGGGGATGTTGTAGGCCGGGCTGTCCGGCTCCAGCTGCCAGAGAAACCACTGACGTTGTTGGGCATAGGACAGCAGGAGCGGCTCTTGCCCGGCGCGCTTGAACACCGGCGCGATCCCGAACAGGTTGATCCCTTTCTGTTTCAACAGCACGGCCAGCGCCTTGCGCTGCTTCGGGTCAAGCGCCCCCACAGACTCTATTAACTTTTGCACGCCACGACCCCTTGTCAGGAAAGCAGATTCTCAAGCTCTTCGGCAGATAGACGTTTGAGGGCCTCCAGGGATTTAGTCAGCTCGTCCTGTACCGGTGTCAGTTCTTGCTGCAGGCCCTGCACCGCAGCACAGAAGTCCTCAAGGCCGGCGCTTTCGAACAACAGCTTCAACGGCACCTCCACGGCCAGCTGTTCACGCAGGCGCATCACCACCTGCGTGGCCATCAACGAATGGCCGCCGAGCTGGAAGAAGTTGTCGTCCAGGCCCACCTGCTCCACCTTGAGCACCTGCTGCCAGGCCTCGGCCACCTGCTGCTGCAAAGCACTGTGCGGTGCGCGAAAGGTGCGCGGCGCAATCAGCGACGCGGGGTCTGGCAGCTGCCGGCGGTCCAGCTTGCCGTTGGGGCTCAGGGGCATCTGCGCCACGGCCAGCAGGTGGCTTGGCACCATGTGCTCCGGCAGCGTCTGACGCAGGAACTGGCGCAACTCAAGCTGCGCCTCGGCACCGACCTCGCCCTCGGGCACCAGGTAGGCGATCAACTGGGTATCGCCCGCCGATTCGCGGGCCACCACCACCGCCTCGCGCACGCCCGGGTGCTCCATCAGGCGCGATTCGATTTCACCCAGCTCGACGCGCAGGCCACGGATCTTCACCTGGTGGTCGAGGCGCCCGGCGTACTCGATTTCGCCGCCGGCCGCGTAACGCGCCAGGTCGCCGGTGCGGTACATGCGCTGGCCCGGGACGAAGGGATCGGCTGGAAAGCGTTCGGCCGTCAGGCCGGGGCGGCGATGGTAACCACGCGCCAGCCCGGCACCCGCCAGGTACAACTCGCCCAATACCCCCGGCACCACCGGCTCCAGGTTGGTATCGAGGATGTAGGTGCGCAGGTTGTCGATGGCGTGGCCGATCGGCACGCTGTGGCGCCCGTCATCGACACAGGTCCAGTGCGTAACGTCGATGGCCGCCTCGGTCGGCCCGTACAGGTTGAACAGGCCGGCCTGCGGCAGCCTGGCGAACACCTGCTGCTGGGCATCGGCCGGCAAGGCTTCGCCGCTGCAGATGATCCGCCGCAGCGAAGCGCAACGACCGACATCACGCGCCTGCAGGAACACCTGGAGCATCGACGGAACGAAGTGCAAGGTGCTCACACCGCCCTGCTCGATCAATTCGACCAGGCGCGCCGGGTCACGGTGATCGCCAGGCGCGGCCATGAGCAAGCGCGCCCCGGTCATCAACGGCCAGAAGAATTCCCACACCGACACGTCAAAGCTGAACGGGGTTTTCTGCAGCACCGTGTCGCTGGCATCCAGACCATAGGCCGCCTGCATCCAGCACACGCGGTTGACCAGGGCACTGTGGGCGTTGCCGGCGCCCTTGGGCTTGCCGGTGGAGCCGGAGGTGTAGATCACGTAGGCCAGGTGCTCGGGCTGCACACTGACGCCGGGGTTATCAATGCGCCACTCATCCTGCTGCGCCGCATCCAGCAGCACGGTGCGCAGGCCTGCTTGCTGCGGCAGGCGCGGCAGCAGCCACGATTGCGTCAGCAGCAGTTCGATACCGCTGTCGTCGAACAGGTAGGCCAGGCGCTCGGCCGGGTATTCCGGGTCGAGCGGCACGTAGGCGCCACCGGCCTTGAGAATGGCCAGCAAACCGATGACCATTTCCAGCGAACGTTCAGCGGCAATCCCCACCAGCACATCGGGGCCGACGCCCTGCGCGATCAAGCGATGCGCCAGAGCGTTGGCCTGCGCATTGAGTTCGCGGTAACTGAGGGTTTGCCCGGCAAACACCAGCGCCGGCGCCTGTGGCGTGCGTTCGACCTGTGCCTCGATCAATTGCTGGATGCTCTGCTGCAGCGGGTGCGCCACTGTCGCACCCTGGCCCTGGGCAAGCAGGCTGAGACGTTGCTCGGCCGTGCTCAGGCCCAGGCAACCCACCGGCTCGTCACCGCTGCAGGTGCTGATGTGCAGCAACAGTTGCTGCAACTGCCCGGCCAGGCGCTGCACCACAGCGCCGCTGAAGTCGCGGTACTTGAAGGTGAACGCCAGTTGCACACCGGCGTCCACCAGCACGGTCAGCGGCAGGCCGCTCTGCTCGTGACCGGCCACCTCGCCAAAGCGCAAGCCGGCCGGGGCGCTTTGTTCCAGCGCCTGTGCCACCGGGTAGTTCTCGAACACCAGCAGCGTATCGAACAGCGCCTCGCCGCTGCGGCCCGCCCAGCGCTGAATCTCGTACAGCGGGGTGTGCTCATGCTCGCGCAGGTTCAGGTTGAGTGCCTGCAGGGCCTGCAGCCACGCCTGCAGCGACTGTTCGGGCCGGGCGCCGCCGATCACCGGCAAGCTGTTGATGAACAGCCCTATCTGCCCTTCGATACCGGGGAGTTCGGCCGGGCGCCCCGACACCGTGGCGCCGAAGGTGACCGTGCACTGCCCGCTATAGCGTTGCAGCAACAACTGCCAGGCGCCCTGCACCACGGTGTTGAGGGTGACCTTGTGCGATCGCGCAAAGCGTTGCAGCGCCTCGGTCTGTGCCAGGCTCAGGCGCTGGCAGTGATCACCCGCCGCCGGGCTGTCAGCGTCGCCGACGATGGCCTGGCCGAGCAGGGTCGGCCCTTCAAAGGTCTGCAGTTGCTCGCGCCAGAACGCTTCGTTTGCCGCGCCGTCGCGGCGTTGCAGCCATTCAATGTAGTCGCGGTAGCGCCCTGCTGGCGCCGCCACGGTTTCACCGGCATAGCGCTGCAGCACCTCCCCCAGCAACTGGGCGTTGCTCCAGCCGTCCATGAGGATGTGGTGGCTGGTAAAGATCATCTGGTACTGCTGCTTGCCCGTGCGGGCCAGGTCCAGGCGCAGCAGTGGCGCGCGGTCCAGGGCAAAGCCGGCCTCACGCACCTGCGTCGCCAGTTGCTCTACTGCCTGGGGCTGACCGGCAACAGAACGCAGGTCTGCACAGGCAAACGGCACAGGCACCTCGCGCAACACCAGTTGCAGCGGCGCGGCAAAATCGGCCTGCCAGTGGAACTGGCTGCGCAGGCTGTCATGGGCATCGACGGTGGCCTGCCAGGCGGCACGCAGGCGTTCTGCGTCAAGGCCCTCGACGGGCACGCGCAACTGGTTGATGTAGTCAGCCGTGGTCGCCGCCATGCGCGCATGGAAGAGCATGCCCTGCTGCATCGGCGACAGCGGATAGAGGTCGGCGATCTGCGCGGCACTGAGCGGCAGGCGGTCGAGCTGCGCCTGGTCGAGCCCGGCCAGGGGGAAGTCCGACGGCGTCACGCCGCCCTCACCCGCCGCCAGGCAATGCGCCACCAGCGCGGCCAGTTCCCGGCCCAGGGCATCGGCCAGGCGTTGCACGGTGGCCGGGGCATACAGGTCGCGACTGAAGGTCCAGTCCAGGGTCAGTTCACCCTGGTACACCTGACCATTGATGCTCAGCCAGTTACCCAGCGGCGCGTCTTCGCCCTGCTCGGCACCGCCAGGTTCGCGGGCCGGGGCAAACAAGGCCGCCGGGTCGTCGAAGCTGCCATCGAACTGGCCCAGGTAGTTGAAGGTGATGCGCGGTATTGGCAGCTGCGCCAGCGCCTGTTGCTGCGCCGGGGTGCCGAGGTGGCGCAGCACGCCATGATCCAGGCCCTTGTTGGGAATCGCGCGCAGTTGCTCCTTGATCGACTTGATCGACGCCGGCAGCGACCGCGCCGGGCTCAGGCAGGCCGGGAAGGCACTGGTGAACCAGCCCACGGTACGGGTCAGGTCGATATCGGCCCACAGCGCTTCGCGGCCATGGCCTTCGAGCTCGACCCAGGTGCTGGGCTGGCCGCTCCACTGGCAGATGACCCGCGCCAAGGCCGTCAGCAGCAGGTCGTTGACCTGGGTGCGGTACGCCGCCGGGGCCTGCTGCAACAGGGCGCGGGTCAGCTCCGCATCGAGACGGGTGCGCACGCTGTCGGCGTGGGCCTTGCTCAGGCTGCCACCCGGGTGGTCGCACGGCAGCTCGCTCGCCGAAGTTGTGCCGAGCCCGGCCCAGTAGCGCGCCGCGGCTTCGATTTCGCCACTGGCGGCATAGGCCTGCAAGCGCTCGGCCCAGCTTTTTACCGAACCGGTCTTGGCCGGCAACTGCGTCGTCTGACCCGCCGCCAACTGCCCGTAGAGGGTGTGCAGGTCTTCAAAGAGAATGCGCCAGGACACACCGTCCACCACCAGGTGATGGACCACCAGCAGCAAACGCTGCGTGCCGTCAGCGAGGTCGACCAGCAACGCCCCCAGCAACGGCCCTGCGCCCAGGTCGAGGCTGCGCTGGGCCTGTTCGCACAGAGCCAGCAGGGCCTCGGGTGAGCCGGCCGAACGTTGCCAGAGCAGGGTTTGCCCAGCGCCGTCCCGATGCTCGGCACGCCAGCCGTGTGCGGTTTCTACAAAGCGCTGACGCAATGCATCGTGGTGCTGCACCAGGGCCTGCAACGCCTGTTCAAGGAGAACTGCGTCCAGCGTCTGGCGCGCCTCAAGCAGAACCGACTGGTTCCAGTGGTGCCGTGCCTGCATCGGGGTAGCAAAAAAGCCGTGCTGGATCGGCAGTAACGCCGACTCACCCTGTACCGGGCCCTGGTCTACCGGCAGCGATTCATCGCCATGGCGGGTTACCGCGGCCAGGCGTTGCACGGTCTGGTGCTGGAACAGGTCCTTGGGGCTGAAATGCAAACCGGCCTGGCGCGCGCGGCTGACCACCTGGATCGACACGATCGAGTCGCCACCGAGCTCAAAGAAATTGTCCTGACGCCCCACCCGTTCAACGTTCAATACGGCTTGCCAGATGTCGGCCAGGCCTTGCTCCAGCGCGCCCTGCGGGGCATTGAAAGCGCTGCCCGCAGGCGCTGCACCGGGCACCGGCAACGCCTTGCGATCGAGCTTGCCGTTGACCGTCAGGGGCAAACGCTCGAGCACCAACAGTTGCGCTGGCACCATGTAGCCGGGCAAATCTGCTTGTAGCGCCTCCCGCCACTGATCGATTGGCTGCGCCGGCAGCTGCCCGGCATCGCCGACCACATAGCCCACCAGTTGCTCGCCGCGCGGCCCGGGCTGGGCCAGCACCACGGCTTCGCGCACACCCGGCTGGGCCAGCAGGCAGGCTTCGATCTCGCCCAGTTCGATGCGCAGGCCACGCAGTTTCAGTTGATGGTCGATGCGCCCTACGTAGTGCAGCTGGCCGTGGGCACGGCGGCGCACCAGGTCACCGGTGCGGTACAGGCGTGCACCCGGCGCACCAAAGGGGTCGGGAACAAAACGTTCAGCGGTCAGCCCAGGGCGGCGGTAATAACCGGCCGCCAGTGATGCACCGCCCAGGTACAGCTCACCCAGGCCGCCTTGCACACACGGCTGCAGGCCCGGGTTGAGGACATGCGCCTGGACATTACTGATAGGCTGACCGATTGCTATGACCGCATCGCCGGTATCGGCGTCCAGCGCGTGGCTGGTGGCATCGATGGTTGATTCGGTGGGGCCGTACAGGTTCACCAACTGCCCCGGCCATTGCTCGGCGAGCTGCCGGGCGAGGCTGCCCTTCAACGCTTCGCCACCGGCGAACAGCAGGCGCAAGGTCGCCAGTTGCCCGGGCTGCAGCTGGGGCAGCAATCCCTGCAGCAACGAGGGTGCCAATTGCAGCACGGTGATGCGCTTCTCGGCCACCAGTTGCCAGAGCCGACCCAGGTCCTGGTTCAGGTCGGCAGGTGCCAGTACCAGCCGCGCGCCACACAGCAGCGGCAACCAGAACTCCCATACAGAAGCGTCGAAACTGAACGCAGTTTTCTGCAGCACCCGGTCGTCGCCGGTCAGCCCATAGGCGCTGCGCATCCAGGCCATGTGGTTGGCCAGGCCGCCGTGACGGATGGCCACGCCTTTGGGCTGCCCGGTGGAGCCAGAGGTGTAGATCACATAGGCGAGGTTGTCCGGGTGCAGGTCCACCTGTGGCGCACCGGGGTTCTGCACGGGAGCCGGCTGCACACGTTCATCAAGGTGCAGCGTACGCGGCGCCGGCAGCTCGCCCAGTCGCGCGCTGACCTCGGCCTGGGTCAGCAACAAGGCCAGGCCGCTGTCGTTGATCATGTAGTGCAGGCGCGCCAGCGGGTACGCGGGGTCCAGCGGCACGTAGGCGCCACCTGCCTTGAGTACGGCGAGCTGGGCCACGACCATGTCCAGGCTGCGCTGCAAGGCCAGCCCCACCAGCACCTGTGGCCCGACCCCGGCACCGACCAGTTGCCAGGCCAGGCGGTTCGCGCGGGCGTCGAGCTCGGCATAGCTGTATGACTGATTGTCGACCTCCAGCGCCACGGCGTGCGGCTGGCGCAGCACCTGGGCCTGCAGCATCGGCAACAGCAATTCAGGGGGCGTGTACACCGCAGCCGCCGACGTCATGGGCACAACCTGCTGCAGTGCCAGGTCGTCGATGCGCCGGTTCAGGTCACCGGTGAGTGCCTGCAACACGGCCTGCCAGTGCGTCCCCATGGCTGCAATCGTGCTGCCCTCGAACAGGTCCAGAGCGTAAGTCATCGAGGCCCAGAGACGCCCGTCTTCTTCAAAGGTATCGAGGTTCAGATCGAACGGTGACGCATGGCGCTCCCAGTTCAAGGCTTCGATCCGCAGGTGCTCACCCAATGCACTGCTGCCCTGCGCCTTCGCCCCCTGCACTTGATGATTGAACATCACCTGGAACAGCGGGTTGAAACTCAAGCTGCGTTCCGGTTGCAAGGCGTCGACCAGCTGTTCATAGGGCAAGTCCTGATACACCTGGGCCTGCAGCGCGGTGTGTTTTACCTGCTTCAGGAAGCTCGAGAGGCTGGCCTGTCCGTCAATGTCGGCTTTAAGCACCTGGGTATTGACGAAAAAGCCGATCAGGCCTTCGGTTTCGGCACGGTTACGGTTGGCGACCGGCACTCCGACGCGGATCTGCGCCTGGCCGCTGTAGCGGTGCAACAGCAGCTGGAACGACGCCAGCAGCAGCATGAACAGAGTGATCCCTTCGCGCTGGCAGGTCAGGCGCAAGGCGTCGAGCAAGCCCGGCGGCAGGTTGATCTGGCAGCGCCCGCCACGGTAACTGCTCAGCGCCGGGCGGGCCTGGTCGTGCGGCAGCTCAAGCAGCGGATGCTCATCGCCCAGGTGGGCGGTCCAGTACGCCAGCTGGCGCTCGCGCTCACCCGCCTCCATCCAGCAGCGCTGCCAGATGGCATAGTCGCCATACTGGATCGGCAATGCCGCCAGCGTGGCCGGCCGTCCCTGGCTGAAGCCGAGGTACAAGGCCACCAGCTCACGCACCAGCACCTGCATCGACCAGCCATCGGCAACGATATGGTGCAGGGCCAGCACCAGCACATGCTCCTGCGCACCCAGGCACAACAAACGGGCACGCAACAGCGGCCCCCGGGACAGGTCGAAAGGCGCTTGCACGGTGCTGTCGACAAAGCGTTCGATCAGCGCGTTACGGGCCTGGGCATCGTCCGTTGCATCCGCGTGATGCAGTTGCAGTTCGACCGCGGCCGCCGGGTGCACGCGCTGGATCGTCTCGCCTGCGTCTTCGAAGGTGGTGCGCAAGCTTTCATGCCGTTCAACCAGCGCACTGAGGCTGCGCTGCAACGCGTCGCGGTCGAGCGGGCCGTGCAGGTGCAAGGCGGCGGGAATATGGTAGACGCTGCTGTGCCGGTCCAGCTGCCAGAGGAACCACTGGCGCTGCTGGGCATAAGACAGCGGCAGGCTCCGGGCCTGATCACGGCTCACCGGGATCGGCAGCTGGGCCAGGCTCATGCCTTTGCTGGCGAGCTTCTGCAGAAACAGCCGGCGTTGCTCGGCGGGCAGTTGAATGAAGCGCTGCACCAGCTGCGTGTTGTCGATTCCAGCCATGTCAGTTCGCCTCCAGTTCGTTGAGAAAGTCAAACATGTCGCTGAGGTCTTCCTCTCGATTCGATGCCATGCAAGCGCCTACCGCTTCGGCGTAATCCGCCAGCGTGCGGGCGCTGAAAAGGGTTTCCAGGGCCAGCTCCACACCCAGCTCAAGCTGGGCCTGGGCCGTGGCCTGGGTGGCTAACAGCGAGTGGCCGCCGAGTTCGAAGAAGTTGTCGCCAAGGCCCACCTGCCCGACCTTGAGCACCTGCTGCCAGATGCCCGCCAGGCTGCGCTGCAGGTCGGTCACCGGCGCTTGATAGTCTTCGTGGCCCTGGTGAGCCTGCGGCAATGGCAGAGCCTTGCGATCGACCTTGCCGTTGGGATTCAGCGGCAGCTGGTCGAGCAGCATCAGTTGCGCCGGCACCATGTACGCCGGCAGTTGCACCTGCAGTTGTGCCTTGATCGCCTTGAGCAACAGCGCAGGCGTCTCAGTCATGTCGTCGGCCACCAGATAGCCGATCAACGCCTTGCCATGGGTGCCGTCATGCGCCACCACCACCGCCTCACGTACACCGGCCTGGGCCTGCAGGCAGGCTTCCACCTCACCCAGCTCGATGCGAAAGCCGCGGATCTTCACCTGATGGTCAATGCGCCCCAGGCAGTCGACGATGCCGCCGGGGCGTTGGCGTACCAGGTCACCGGAACGGTACAGGCGCCCGCCGACAGTGCCGGTGGGATCAGGCACGAAGCGCTCGGCAGTCAGCCCCGGACGGTTCAGGTAGCCACGGGCAACGCCATAGCCGCCCAGGTACAGCTCACCCGCCAGGCCATCGGGCAGCAGGTTCAGGGCAGCGTCGAGCACCTGCACGCTGCGCTCCCCGACCCTGTCGCCAATCGGTGCATAGGCCGCACCGCAGGTGTCGCTGGCGGCCGCCTTCCAGATCAGCGGGGTGACCACGGTTTCCGTCGGGCCATAGCCGTTGATGATGAACTGCGGTTTGAGCGCCCGGCGCGCCAGCTCGAAGCTGGCCTGCGGCACGGCATCGCCACCAAAGCAGTAGATGCGCAGCGGCGGCGGATTGCCGCGCCGCTGCGCCACCTGCGCAAGCTGCTGCAGGTACACCGGCGGGAAGGCCGCCCCGGTTACCCCATGGCGATGCAGGGCGTCGAAGGATTGTTCCGGGGTCCACAAACTGTCGTCACGCAACCGCAGACGGCCGCCATGGGTCAGCGCCGTCAGCCAGCGTTCGTGGGCGCCGTCGAAGGCAAACGACATGAACAGCAGTTCACAGTCGGCGGCGCTCATGCCGTAGCGCTGGCCAATGCGCTCGCAGTGCATGGCCAGGGGGCCGTGGGCCACCGCCACGCCCTTGGGCAGGCCGGTGGAGCCGGAGGTATAGATGATGTAGGCGAGGTTGTCGGCCAGCACGCGCTCGGCGGGCGGCGCGCTGGGCAGACCGTCGAGGTCCAGTTGATCCAGCTGCAGCACCTGCAGGCGGGCAGGCCGCTGCACCGCCGCGGTCAGGCTTGAATCGGTGATCAGCAGCGCCGCATTGCTGTCCTCAAGCAGATAGCTCAGGCGCTCGGCCGGGTAATTGACGTCCAGCGGCACATACGCGCCGCCCGCCTTTAGCACCGCCAGCAACGCCACCAGCAACTGGGCGTCGCGCCGTACGCCCACCGCCACGCGCACTTCCGGCCCTATACCTCGGGCCACCAAGGCGTGGGCCAGTTGATTGGCACGCCGATCCAGTTCGGCAAAGCTCAGGCGGTGCTCGCCCTGCACCACGGCAAGTTGTTCCGGCGTCTGCCGGGCCCACTGGGCGATACGCTGGTGCACCAGCAGGCCATCGCCCTGCCCTGTCGGCGCGTTACGCCGGGCGACCTCCGCGACTTCACTGGCCAGCGGCAAGGCAATGGTGCCCAGGCAGCGGCTCGGGTCAGCGGCAAACTGCTCGAGCACATGCACCAGGTGCGCGGCCAGGCGCGCCACCGCTTCATGGCTGAACTGGCGGGCGGCATAGTCGAAACCAAGGTACAGCGACTCACCCAGTTCCACTGCCAGCGCCAACGGATAGTGGGTCTGCTCATGGCTGCGCACCGGGCCAAAGTGCAGACCGCTGTCGGCCTGGCGTTGCAACGCCTCGCCCACCGGGTAGTTTTCGAACACCAGCAGCGTGTCGAACAACGCCTCACCGCCGAGCCCCGCCCATCGCTGGATTTCGAACAGCGGTGTCGCTTCGTGTTCGCCCATGGCCAGGTGCGGGGCCTGCACCTGCGCCAGCCACTGGCCGACCGTCAGTGCCGGTTGCGGGTGGCCAATCACCGGCAAGGTGTTGATGAACAGGCCGATCTGCCGCTCGGCACCCGCCACCTGCGCCGGGCGCCCGGCCACTGTCGCGCCGAAGGCGACACTCGACTGCCCCGTGTAACGCTGCAACAGCAGCAGCCAGGCGGCTTGCACCAGGGTGTTGACGGTGACTTTATTGCGTCGGGCAAAGGCCACCAGTTCAGCGCTGCGGGCCGGTGCCAGCGTCAGTGCGTGAGTCGCGCGGGCCGGGCCGTCGTTGCTGGAAGGTGGCGCCACAGCCGCCAGTACCGGTGCCAGCTGGGTCGGTGCCTCAAGCTGGGCCAGTTGCGTGCGCCAGAACGTTTCTCCCACCTGCGCATCCTGCGCCTGCAGCCAGGCGATGTAGTCGCGATAGCGCCCGGCCGGGGCCACGGGCACCTGGCCGTGATAGCGCTCCAGCACTTCACCGAGCAGCTGCGCATAGCTCCAGCCGTCCATGAGGATATGGTGGTTGGTGTAGATGAACTGGTAGGTGTCGGCATCGGTGCGCACCAGGCACAGCCGCAGCAACGGCGCCTGTTGCAGATCGAAGCCACGGGCCCGTTCGCTGTCTGCCAGGGCGTGCAATGCAGCATCAAGGTCGGCGCGCTCGCGCCAGTCCAGCTCGGTGAACGGCAGGTCGACCTGGCGGCGCACGAACTGCAGCGGCTGGGGAAAATCGCCCTGCCAGATGAAGCCGCTGCGCAGGCTGTCGTGTGCTTGCAGGGTGTGTGCCCAGGCCTCGCGGAAGCGCACGACGTCCAGCCCGCGTACCTGCACCTGCATCTGGTTGACGTAGTCTCCGCTGCCCTGGGCATACAGGGCATGGAAGAGCATGCCCTGTTGCATCGGCGACAAGGGATAAAGGTCGTCGAGCGCGCGCAGGTCGAGGCCCAGCCCTTCCAGCTGGCGCTGGTCCAGGCCGGACAGCGCCACATCCGACGGCGTCAGGCCGCCCTGCTGAGGATCGCAGCAGTGCTCGATCAGCGTCTGCAGGGTGCTGCTGTAGTCCGCCGCCAGGTCGGCGATCAGCGCCTCGTCGAACACGGCTTCACTGAACGTCCAGCCCAGGCTCAACTGGCCCTCGTAGACCTGGCCGTTCAGGGTCAGGGCGGCGCCCAGCGGTGCATCCGGGTGCTGGTCGCGGCTGCCGCTTTCCCCGGCCGGGCGCAGCAGCGCCTGCGGGTCGGCGAAGCTGCCGTCAAACTGCCCCAGGTAGTTGAAAACCACCGGCGCCGTTGGCAGCGCCGCCATCGCCTGTTGCGTGGCGCTGTCGCCCAGATAACGCAGCAGGCCATAACCGATGCCTTTGTTCGGCACGGCGCGCACTTGCTCCTTGATCGCCTTCAGCGCTTCGCCCGGCTGCGCGTGAGGCGTCAAGCGCAGCGGGAACAGGCTGGTGAACCAGCCTACCGTGCGGCTGAGGTCGACGCCTTCGAACAGGTCTTCGCGACCGTGCCCTTCCAGGCGAATCAGCGCGCTGCGTTCGCCTGTCCAGCGGCACAGCACCTGGGCAAGCGCCGTCAGCAACAGGTCGTTGACCTGGGTGCGGTAGGCCTGGGGTGCCTGTTGCAACAACTGCCGGGTAGCCTGGGCATCCAGGCGGCTGTACAGGGTACGGGCGTGACGGTTCAGCGACGGGGCTGCCTGCCGGGCCCCCGGCAGCGTCGCCGAAGCGCCGCTGCACTGGGCCTGCCAGAAGCCCGACTCAGCGGCCAGCGCGGCACTGCCGGCCAGGCCCTGCAAGTGCTCGGCCCAGCACTGGTAGGCACTGGTTCGGGCCGGCAACTGCAGTGCCTGGCCCTGCTGCAGTTGGCGATAGAGCGCTTGCAGGTCTTCGAAAAGGATGCGCCAGGACACACCATCGACCACCAGGTGGTGCACGGCAAGGAACAGCCGCTGGCCACCGTCGGCCAGGGTCACCAGCGCGCCGCGCAACAGTGGCCCCGCACCCAGGTCCAGGCTGCGCTGGACCTGATCGCACACCGCCGTCAGCTGCGCGGCGTCTGCAGCCTCGGCTTGCCACAGCAAAGGTTCACTGGCCGCCGAGTGATACTGCGCCGACCATTGTCCCGCGTCTTCAACAAAGCGCAGGCGCAAGGCATCGTGATGCCTGACCAGCGCCTGCAGGGCCTGCTCGAGCAACACGGGTTCCAGCACAAGCGGGGATTGCAGCAGCACCGACTGGTTCCAGTGCTGGCGCTCGACAATGGCCTCTTCGAAGAAGGCGCGCTGAATCGGCAGCAACACCTGCGTGCCGCCGACCTCGCCCTGATCTATCGCCGCTGGAGCGCTGCCCAAACGGGCAACTGTCGCAAGACCTTGCACGGTCTGGTGCTGGAACAGGTCTTTGCTCTTGAAGTGAATGCCGGCCTCGCGGGCGCGGCTGACCACCTGGATGGAGACGATCGAGTCGCCGCCCAGCTCGAAGAAGTTGTCGGTGACGCCCACCTGCTCCAGGTTCAGCACCTGCGCCCAGATCGCCGCCAGCTGCGCTTGCAAGGCATTTTGCGGCGCCTGGAAGGCTGCCGGCGAGGCCGCCTGCGGTGCCGGCAAGGCTGCACGATCGAGCTTGCCGTTGGCGGTCAGGGGCAGTTGTTCCAGCACAAGCCAGTGCTGCGGCACCATGTGCGCCGGCAGGCTGGTGCTCAGGTGCGCCTTGAGTGTTTCAAGTACCTCGCCGGCACCGGCTTGCGGCACCACGTAGGCCACCAGCTGGGTGCCCTGGCCAACCGGCTGCGCCAGTACGGCCACCGCAGCCACTTGCTCGCATTCGTGCAAGCGTGCCTCGATTTCGCCCAGTTCGATGCGCAGGCCACGGATTTTCACCTGGTGGTCGACACGCCCCAGGTACTCGATCACCCCGTCGGCACGCTGGCGACCGAGGTCGCCCGTGCGGTACATACGCGCACCGGGAACGCCGAACGGGTCCGGCACGAACTGCTGCGCGGTCAGCCCGGGGCGGCGCAGGTAACCGCGGGCGAGGCCCTCGCCACCCAGGTACAGCTCACCCACCGCATTGCCCGGGGTCGGGTTGAGCTGGCCGTCCAGCAGCAACGCCGAACGCGCGCCCACGGCACGGCCGATCGGGCTGTACAACGCCTGTTCGCCCGACGCCTCACACGCCCAGATCAACGGGCTGATCACCGCTTCCGTGGGGCCGTAGGCATTGAACAGTTGCCGCGCCTGCAACTGCGGCAGGCTGGCCAGCTGTTGCTGGTTCCACGCCTCACCACCGAGGATGCAGGCGCGCACGGTCAATGCCGGGCTGCCCGGCCCGGCGTCGGCCAGCAAGCGGGTGAGGTAGCTCGGCGGCAGGTCCAGCACGCTGATGCCGTGTTCGCTCACGGCCGCTTGCAGGCTCTGGTAGGACCACTGGCTGACCTCACCGACCACCAGCGCTGCGCCGTACCCCAGGGTCATGAAAATCTGTTCGGCAGCGGCGTCGAAACTGACCGAGGCGAACTGCAGCAGGCAATCCTCAGCACTCAATTGGTAGCGCGCGCCAGCTGCCTGGCAATGCATGGCCAGCGCCCCGTGCTCGACCGCCACGCCCTTGGGCAGGCCGGTGGAACCGGAGGTGTAGATCACGTAGGCCAGCTGCTGACCCGCGCAAGGTGCCTCCTCAAGGGGCGCATCACTGAATGCACAGGTCTGATCACCCAGCAGCACCGTAGGCCGTGACGGGTCCAGTGCCAGCTGCTTCAACAGGTGCTCATGCCCGAGCAACACCGTTGCCGCACTGTCGTCGAGCATGTACGCCAGGCGCTCGGCCGGGTACTGCGGGTCCAGCGGCAGGTACGCGCCACCGGCCTTGAAGATGGCCAGCAAGCCAGTGACCAGGTCAATGCCACGCTCGGCAACCATCGCCACCAGTACATCCGCCTTCACACCCGCTGCGAGCAAGCGCCGCGCCAGGCGATTGCTGCGTCGGTCCAGGGCGCTGTAGCTCAGGCGCTGTTCACCCTCGATCAGGGCAATGGCATCGGGCGCCAGGCGCACACGCTCGGCGAACAGCTCCAGCACCGACTCGACCGCGCTTTCCGGGGCCTGACCTCGGGCGTTTTCCAGCAGGGCCTGCCATTGCACCGGACTCAGCAGGCGCAACTGGCCAACAGGCTGTTGCGGTTGCTCGACCATCGCCCGCAGCAGGTTCAACCAATGCTGGGCCATGCCCTCGACGGTGGCGGAATCGAACAGTTCGGCCGCGTAGATAAACGAGGCGCTGATACCGTTGTCAGTCTCCAGGGTTTCCAGGGTCAGCTCGAACTGCGCCATGCCGCCGGGCAACACCCATTCCTCGGCCAACAGCCCGGGCAGGCTGTTACCGGCAGCGGCAGCGCCCACGGTGTTGAGGTGGTTGTACATCACCTGGAACAGCGGGTTGTGCGTCAGCGAGCGTTGTGGGTTGAGCGCTTCGACCAGTTTGTCGAACGGCAGGTCCTGGTGGGCCTGCGCCGCGAGCGCAGTGTCACGCACCTGGGCCAGCAACCTGTTGACCGAATCCTGCGCGTGCAGCGGCAGGCGCAATACCAGGGTGTTGACGAAAAAGCCCACCACGCCCTCCAGCTCCTGGGCGTTGCGGTTACTGATCGGCATGCCGATGCGGATGTCGTCCTGACCGCTGTAGCGTTGCAGCAACACGGCAAACGCGGCGACGAAAACCTGGAACAGGGTCAGGCTGTTGCGCTGCGCCAGCTGGCGCACGCGCTGCTCAAGCTCGATCGGCAGGCGCAGGTCGACCCGGCCCTCGCTGTAGCCCTCCCCCGGACGGCGGGGATGATCGGGGGCCAGCTCCAGCACCGGGTGCTCAGTGCCCAGCTGACCACGCCAGTAGTCGAGCTGGCGCGCCAGTTCACCGCCCTCAAGCCAGTTGCGTTGCCAGTGGGCATAGTCGGCGTACTGCACCGCCAAGGGCGCAAGGCTCAGCGGCTGCTGGCGCTGGAAGGCGCCATACAGCGCAGCGAACTCTCGCCCCAGCACACCCATCGACCAGCCGTCGGAGATGATGTGGTGCAGGGTGACCACCAACAGGTGCTGCCCAGGCGTCACCTCGAACACCTTGACCCGCAGCAACGGACCGCGTTCCAGGTCGAACAGCACGGCAATCTCTTGCGCGATCCGCGCCTCGACCGTGCGTTTGTCGGCCTTTTCCAGTCGCTCCCAGCGCACCGTCACCTGCCCCTGAGGTTCAATGACCTGGCACAACTGGCCGTCCTGCCGGTTGAAGTGCGTGCGGAACGCCTCATGCCGCATGACCAGCGCGGCGAAGGTCTGCTCCAGTGCGGTGCGGTCCAGCTGGCCTTGTAACTTGACTACGATCGGGGTGTGGTAGGCGCGGCTGTGCGGTTCCAGGGTCCACAACAACCATTGCCGCTGCTGGGCAAACGAGGCCGGTAGCGGCTGCTGGCGCGCCAGTGCCTGCAGCGGTAGGCGCCCGTCGTCAGTGCCCGCCTGAGCGACCCGTTCGGCGAACGCGCCGAAGGTGGCGGTTTCGAACAGGCTGCGCAACGGCAGCTCGACCTGCAGCAGGCGGCGCACCCGCGAAATGATCTGGGGCGCCAGCAACGAATGGCCACCGAGGTTGAAGAAGTTGTCGTTCAGGCCAACCTGCCCGACCTCCAGCACCTGCGCCCAGATCTGCGCCAGTTGCACCTCAAGGGCCGAAACAGGTGGTTGAAAAGGAGCCTGGGTGGCGTGCAGCTCAATGGCCGCCAGGGCACGCTGGTCAAGTTTGCCATTAAGGGTCAACGGCAACGCGGCCAGCACCACCACCTGGGTGGGCAGCATGTACTCGGGCAGCACCCGGGCCAGTCCTTCGCGCAGTTGCGCGGTCAGCGCCTGCTCGCCCCGCACCGGGGCGTTGTCGGCAAGCACCAGGTACGCCACGATCTGCGCATGGCCACCGACGTTGGCGACCCGCGTCACCGCTTCCTTGACCGAGGCCTGAGTACGCAGGCAGGCGCTGATTTCCTCAAGCTCGATGCGGTAACCGCGAATTTTCACCTGGTGGTCGATACGGCCCAGGAAGCGCACCTGGCCCTGATCGTCATGACGGCACAGGTCGCCGCTGCGGTACAGGCGCTGGCCGGGCGCGCCATGCGGGTCGGGCACAAAGCGTTCGGCCGTGAGCCCCGGCCGCCGGTGATAGCCGCGCGCCAGCCCCGCCCCGCCCAGCAGCAGTTCACCGCTGACGCCGCCTGGTACCGGCTGCAGCTCAGCATCGACAATCAATGCGCGCACATTCGGCAAGGGCCGCCCCAACGCCAGGTTGGCAGGCGCAGCGAGGTCGACCGCTGCCGTCAGCACGCCAACGGTGGTTTCGGTAGGGCCGTAGTGATTGATGACCTGGCACTGCGGCGCCCAGTCTGCGATGCGCTGCAACAACGTCACCGAGGCCGCCTCCCCGCCCAGCACCAGGCACCGGCGCGGCAGCCCCGCGCCGCGATGGTGCTCGCTGAGCAAGGCTTCGATGTGCGACGGCACGATCTTCAGCACATCGATCTGCTGGTCAGCCATGTAGGCGGCAAAGCGCTCGGCATCCAGGGTCAGGTCAAGGTCCAGCACATGCAAGGCGCAGCCCGTGCACAGCGCCCCGAACAGTGTGGTGTGGCCAAGGTCGGCAGCAATCGTCGAGACCACGGCCATGCTGCTTGCCCCCTCCAATGGCAGGGTCTGCACAATGCCCTGGACATAATTGACCAGGCCGCGGTGGGTCAGGCTCACGCCCTTGGCGTTGCCGGTGGAGCCGGAGGTGTAAATCAGGTAGGCGAGATGTTCCGGGGCCTGCTCCAGCGCCAGGTTCTCGGCACTGTAGCCGTTCAGGTGATCCTGCCCGGCGTCGAGCAGCATCACCTCAAGGTCTGGCGGAGTCGGCAGGCGCTCAAGCAACGCCGACTGGGTCAGCAGCACCTCTACCCCGCTGTCTTCAAGCAGGTACGCCAGGCGTTCGCGCGGGTACTGCGGGTCGAACGGCACATAAGCCGCGCCTGCCTTGAGCACCGCCAGCAGGCCGACGATCATCTCCACTGAGCGTTCCACCGCCATCCCTACCAGCGCCTGCGGGCCGACACCGGTGGCTTGCAGGTGACGGGCCAGCTGGTTGGCGCGGGCGTTGAGCTGGGCGTAGCTCAGGCGCTGCCCGCCAAACACCACGGCCGTGCGCTGTGGGTGAGCTGCAGCCTGCTGTTCGATCAGTTGGTGGATGCAGGGCTCGCCAGCGCGCTCGACCCGGGTCTGATTCCAGTCGTGGACCACTCGCTGGTGTTCCTGCGGGTGCAACATCACCAGCTCGCCCACACGTCCGTCAGGCGCCTGGACCATGGCCCTCAACAGGTTCAGCCAATGGCCGGCCATGCGCGCGATGGTCGCCGGCCCGAACAGGTCGGTGCGGTAGGTAAAGGCGGCGTGCAGCTGCCCACCGCGCTCGTAGGTGTCCAGGCTGAGGTCAAAACGGGTGGTGCGTGCGTCCCACTCCAGCGCCTGCAACTGCAGGCCGCCTGCCGTGTGCAGGGCACTCAGGTCGGCGACCTGCGGCTGGTGGTTGTACATCACCTGGAACAGCGGCGTGTGCGCGGTGTTGCGCTGCACCTGCAGGCCTTCGACCAACTGTTCGAACGGCAGCTCCTGATGCGCCTGCGCCCCTAGCGCGGTGGCCTTGATCTGCTGCAACAAGGCATCGACGCCAGCCGCCCCGTCGAACTGCAGGCGCAATACCTGGGTATTGACGAAAAAGCCGATCAGCCCTTCGACTTCATTGCGGTTGCGGTTGGCGATCGGCACCCCGACACGAATGTCGGCTTGCCCGCTGTAGCGGTGCAACAAGGTGCCGAACGCGCCCAGCAACAGCATGAACAGGGTCACATTGTGTTGGCGGGCACTGGCTCGCAACTGCTCGGCCAACACAGGCGGCACCTCGAAGGTATGACGGCTGCCGAGTGACCCCGGGCGTGCCGGGCGCGGATGGTCCAGCGGCAAGTCCAGCAGCGGATGCTCATCGCCCAGCTGGTTGCGCCAGTAATCGAGCTGGCGCGCCTGCTCGCCGGCCTCCAGCCAGCGCCGCTGCCACAGCGCGTAATCTTCGTACTGAATCGCCAGGGCCGGCAAGGCTGCGTCCTGGCCACGTTCGGCGGCGTCGTACAGGCGAATGAACTCGTCAATCAGCACATTCATCGACCAGCCATCGGCAACGATGTGGTGCATCACCAGCACCAGCACATGCTCCTGCTCGGCCAGGCGTACCAGGCTGACCCGCAGCAACGGCCCGCAGGCCAGGTCGAAGGGCAACCGGGCCTGGCGCTCGGCCTCGGCACGTACCCAGGCCTCACGCTGCGCGGCGGGTTCGGCGCTGATGTCGTGATGGGTGATCTGCAGGGGCAGGGTGAGCGGCACGCGTTGCGGCAGGTCGTCTGCGCCCTGGACGAAAGCACTGCGCAAGGTCTGGTGGCGGGCCTGCAACCGGGCAAACGCGGCCTCCAGCGCTGCAGTGTCCAGTGCGCCGGTCAGGCGAACTGCACTGGGCAGGTTGTAGGCGGACGAGTGCGGGTCCAGTTGCCACAACAGCCACATGCGCTGCTGGGCAAACGACAGTACCTGTTCGCTGCCTGCGACCCCGGCCGGAATCAGCAAGACGGAAAAATCGACCCCCTCACGCGCCAGCGCCGCCAGGAACAGGCTGCGCTTGTCCCGCGGCAGCTCAAGAAAGCGGCGGGCGAGTTTACGGGCGTCTTCTGCATTCATCTGTGTTCATCCATCCATTAGGGCCACGAGCCTGGGCGCTCGTCAGTCCAAGGAAAACGGATGACTACGGTGGAAAATTAAGGTGATTCACGCTGGTCCGGCGTCCCGGTAAATTCGCGACGTAGGAGCCAGGCTTGCCGGCGAATCAGGCACTGCGGAGCCCCTGATGCACCGCGTCACGTTCTTCGCGGGCAAGCCACGCTCCTACAAATTGAACTGCACCGCAGACACAAAGGGCCTAGTGCAAATTCTGCAGCCCGTCCGGCATTTGCACCTGTATCAACATGGACTCGAGCATCACCCGCAGCGCCTCCATTTCATGCATCGATGCCATCATCAGAATCGAAGCGGGTGACTTGGGCTGCAACAGGAGTGCCTGATGGATCACGGTCTGCGCACACAGGGCATAGTCCGAGGCCTGGATGAGGGTGTCTTCGAGGAAGTGGGGGTTGTGCGGCGGGTCGGGGACAATTTTCAGCATGAATCAACTCCTTGACGGGGCCCCCATCTACCTGCCGTCAAACAGGTGGGTGGCAGCTATACGTAGGTTGACAGACCGGCGGAGTTGATCAGTAACCGGCGCACGCGAACGTGCCCTACGCACAGCCGCCATTGAAGGTTTAAGCCATGCGATCAACCCGAAGCGGCCTGTCAAAGCCGTGTCGTCAATAGGTAACGACCCGCCGAGACTAGTGCGCTGCCAACGCGACCGCAACGGATAAAAAGCGGCAGAAGTATGTTTGGGAAATGTCTTACGAGGAATAGGTAAAAACTGATTTTTTGCACCGCAACTCCACCCCTCTGGGTGCATCTCGTCGCCCTGAAACATTTTCTTTCATTTGCTAAGACGGTTTTTCAATTCTCATTCGTCCTATTAGTAACAGTTGCGAAAGCTGTGCTTTGTCGCGACCTCAATTCCTTGAAAAGACCGGGTTCCATGTCAAAAAAATCCAAATCCAGACTCTGGTTTCTGGTGCACAGCTGGCTCGCCCTGCCGATCTGGTTCTTTGTGCTGATCGTGTGCGTTACCGGCACCCTCGCCGTGGTCAGCCAGGAAATCGTCTGGCTGGCGAACCCGGACGTGCGCGCCACCCAGCCCGACGCTGTCGCCGAGCGCCTGAGCTACCAGCAAATTCTCGACGCCCTGCACAAGGCCGAGCCGGACATGGCCGTGCGCTTTCTCAGCCAGCCGGACGGCTCGCACTTCGCTCTGACCGCCGCCGTGACCTTTGCAGATGGCAGCGCACCGCCGCTCTACGTCAACCCGTACACCGGGGCGATCCAGGGCAAGAGCCCGGACTTCAACTTCGAGGCCTTTACCCGCGCCCTGCACGGCTGGTGGCTGGTGCCGTTCACCAACGGCTACAGCTGGGGCTGGTACCTGGTGTCGCTGCTCGGCCTGCCGATGCTGGCCTCGCTGGTCACCGGCCTTGTGGTCTACAAGAAATTCTGGAAAGGCTTCTTCAAGCCAACGTTGCGCTTCAACCATGGTGCGCGGATTTTCTGGGGCGACTTTCACCGCCTGAGCGGCATCTGGTCGATCTGGTTCATTGCGGTGATTTCCATCACCGGTACCTGGTTCCTGATCCAGGCGATCCTCGCCGACAACCACATCAGTGTGTCTACGGAACCGGTGGTACCGGTGATTGCCCGCGAAGACGTGCCACGCACGGCGTCCGGGGAGCCAGCACCGCGCATCAGCGTCGATGAGGTCACGCGCATTGCCCGCGAGCAGATCCCGGGCCTTGAGGTGAGTTTTGTGTCGATGCCCGGCAACGCCTACTCCCACGTTTACCTGGGCGGCCGCGGCTGGTACCCGCTGATGTTCCAGACGGTCAACGTCAACCCCTACAACAGCAAGATCGAATCGCAGTTCCTGATTCAGGACCGTTCGACCCTGGAGTTTGTCACCGAGTCGATGCGCCCACTGCACACCGGCGACTTCGGCGGCCTGGCAATCAAGCTGATCTGGGCGTTCTTCGGCCTGCTGCTGTCAATGATGGTGCTGAGCGGCCTGCTGATCTGGACCAAGCGCACCGCCCAGGCCACCGCTGCCGCCCTCAAGCGCGGGGAACGCAAGCAGGCCCGCACCACCCCTGAAACCGCCACGGAGGCCAGCCTATGAGCAAGGCAGCAGTCGCGCCCGCCAGCCCCTTGAGCCGCTGGTGGCACCAATGGCGCTTTCATCTCAACATCCTGCTGTTGCTGATCCCGCTCGGTTTCATGCCCAAGTACTTTGCCGACGCCGCGCTGTTTCGCGGCGACAGTGGCCTGGGCGAACGCGACCTGGGCACTATCCAGGTCGGCCCGTGGCAGGTGCAACTGGCCGAGCTGCGCGACGAGGCACCGCGCGCCGATGGCCCGGCAGGTCACTTCAAGGCCTTCAACGCGGCGCTGTGCAAAACCTGCATCAACGAGGTCAAGGCCGCTTACCTGCGCATCGGCAAACCGCGCAGCCTGCGCGCCGCCGGCACGATCTTCTTCGGCCCGCCCTACCGCATGGCCACCAACCTGCCGATCCCGGGCAAAACCAAGGCCGATGCCGAGATCTGGATCACCCTCGAAGGCTGGGACGGAAGCATGCACCAAGCGTCCATCCCCCTGGCCAAGGCCTCGCCGGCCACCCTCGCCTGGCTGAACAAACAAGGAGGCAAATGATGAAGCCCACCCCCCGCAGGCTGCTGGTGCCCCTGCTCTTGCTCGGCGCCGCCAGCCCGGCCCTGGCGCATAACCCGATGTGCGAATGCAAGCCGGTCGACGGCGGGCAGATCGAGTGCACCGGCGGTTTTTCCGACGGTAGCGGCGCACCGGGGGTGACCCTCGACGTGATCGGCTACAACGAGGAAATCCTCGTGCCGGGCAAGTTGGGCGAGAACTCGAAACTGACGTTCAAGCGTCCGGACGGTGAGTTCTATGTGCTGTTCGACGCAGGCCCCGGGCATGTGGTCGAAATCGACTACGCCGACATTGGTGAGCCATGAGCCGGGTCCAGGTGGTACGCCCGGCCGGCGCCGGGCACGAAACCCTCTACGTGCTGCTGGTGAGCCTGTGCATCCTGGCGGTGGCGGCGGGGATTGTCGCCCTGCGTGGTGAACGTCACGACGAGGTCAGTATCGAGGCCCATCAGCTCGATGCCCGCCGCGACCTGTATGCCGCCGAGCAAGGCGTGTACGCCGACCTGCGGGTGGCGTTCGAAGAAATCCAGCTACGCCGCGAAGAAGCCCCTGAGCCGGTCGAGGTCGCCACCCTGGCCGAAGAAGGCTTCCCGCCCTTCGCCCAGGACGCCAGCAGTGCGAGCCGTGGCGAACATCAATGGCAACGGCTGGGCCAGCAGGCCTACCTGGGCCTGAGCCAGGCGGTGAGCGGGGCCGGCAGTTTTCTGATGCTGATCCCCGCCGAGCATGACGGCGCCGCCGATATCTGGCTGCTGCGCAAGGCTGATGCCACTGTCCCTGCCGACCTGTCGCCCGCCGCACTGATCGCCGCGGGCTGGCAGCAGATCGCCGCCCACTATGACGCCGGCGTCACCCGCCAGCATCGTCACTGATACAAGGACACCCCATGTTTCGCTCCGCCCTCGCCCGTCGCCTCCTGAGTGTGCTCATTGCTGTTGCCTTGCCTGCCGTGGCCGTCGCCGAGGTCAATGGCAAACCGTTGCGCATCGGCATCACCCTGCACCCGTACTACAGCTACGTGACCAACATTGTCGGTGACAAGGCCGAGGTGGTGCCGCTGATTCCGGCCGGGTTCAACCCCCACGCCTACGAACCACGGGCCGAGGACATCAGGCGCATCGGCAGCCTCGACGTGGTGGTGCTCAACGGCATCGGCCACGATGACTTTGCCGACCGCATGATCGCCGCCAGCGAAAAACCGCAGATCACCGTGATCGAGTCCAACACCAACGTTCCGCTGCTGGCCGCCACCGGCGTTGCCGCGCGCGGCGCGGGCAAGGTGGTCCACCCGCACACCTTCCTGTCGATCAGCGCCAGCATCGCCCAGGTCAACAACATCGCCCGCGAGCTGGGCAAGCTCGACCCCGACAACGCCAAGTACTACAGCCAGAACGCCCGCGCCTACGCCAAGCGCCTGCGCAAGCTGCGCGCCGACGCCCTGGCCCAGGTCACCGAAGCGCCGGGCGCCGAGTTTCGTGTCGCCACCATCCATGCCGCCTATGACTACCTGGTGCGCGAGTTCGGCCTGGAGGTCACCGCCGTGGTCGAACCGGCCCACGGCATCGAACCCAGCCCGAGCCAGCTGAAGAAGACCATCGACCAGCTCAAGGCGCTGGACGTCAAAGTGATTTTCTCGGAGATGGACTTCCCTTCGGCCTATGTCGAGACCATCCAGCGCGAGTCCGGGGTGAAGATCTACCCGCTGACCCACATCTCCTACGGTGACTACAGCAAGGAGAAGTACGAGGTGGAGATGAAGCGCAACCTCGACACCGTGGTGCGGGCGATCAAGGAGTCCAAGGCATGACTGTCGCAGAAACCGTCATCAGCCCGCCCTGTGGGCCGGACATCGAGTTTGCCGCGATCGACCTGACATTGGGGCGCACACGCATTCTCGACCAGGTCAGTTTCAAGGTGGCCGCTGGCAGCGTGCATGCGCTGGTCGGCCCCAACGGCGGCGGTAAAAGTTCGCTGGTGAAAACCCTGCTCGGGCAAATGCCGCACCAGGGCCAGCTGACCCTGACCTGGCCGGGCGACACCCAGGTGATTGGCTATGTGCCCCAGGCCCTGGAGTTCGACCGTGGCCTGCCAATGACAGTCGATGACTTCATGGCTGCCATGTGCCAGCGGCGCCCGGCCTTTCTCGGCCTGTCGCGCAAGGTGGCACCGGCCATCGACGCAGCGCTGGAACGGGTCGGCATGCTCGACAAACGCAAGCGGCGCATGGGCGCCCTCTCCGGCGGCGAGCGCCAGCGCGTGTTGCTGGCCCAGGGCCTGATCCCGGCGCCGCACTTGCTGGTACTGGATGAACCGATGTCGGCGCTGGACGAAGCCGGTATCCAGGTGTTCGAGCGCCTGCTGCTGGACTGGCGCGCAGCCGGCACCACCGTGCTGTGGATCGAGCACGACCTGCAAGCGGTGGCGCGCCTGGCCGACAAGGTCACTGGCCTCAGCCGCCGGGTGCTGTTCGACGCCCCACCGAAGCAGGCGCTGACCCCGGAGCGCCTGCTCAGCCTGTTCTCCATTCACCCGCGCAGCGAGAGCACCACCTGATGAACTACGAAGAATTTCGCCTGCTGATTCAGGGCTGGGCCAGCGCCGGTTACCTGCCCGAGGCCCTGGCCTATGGTTTTGTGGTCAACGCCCTGCTCGCCGGCCTGATGATCGGCCCGGTGCTGGGCGGGCTGGGCACGCTGGTGGTGGTCAAGCGCTTTGCGTTCTTCTCCGAAGCGGTCGGCCACGCGGCGCTGACTGGCGTTGCCATCGGCATCCTGCTCGGTGAACCCTACACCGGCCCCTACGGCAGCCTGTTCGGCTACTGCCTGCTGTTCGGCATCCTCCTCAACTTTTTGCGCAACCGCACCGGGCTTTCCCCCGATACCCTGATCGGCGTGTTCCTCTCGGTGTCCCTGGCCCTGGGCGCCAGCCTGCTGCTGATGCTGGCCGGCAAGATCAACGTGCACATCCTCGAGAACGTGCTGTTCGGCTCGGTGCTCACTGTCAGCGGCCAGGACCTGTTGGTGCTGGGCATTGTCGGCACGCTGGTGCTGGCCCTGGCCCTGCCGCTGTACAACCGCATCATGCTCGCCAGTTTCAACCCGCAACTGGCGGCGGTGCGCGGTGTGGCGGTGAAGCGCCTGGACTACCTGTTCGTGGTGCTGGTGACCCTGGTCACGGTGGCGGCGGTGAAGGTGATCGGCGCCATTCTCGTCGGTGCCTTGCTGGTGATTCCGGCAGCGGCGGCGCGCTTGATCAGCCAGTCGCTGAAAGGCTTTTTCTGGGCCTCGGTGCTGATCGCCACCCTCAGTACCCTGGTGGGCATCCTGCTGCCCATCGTCTTCGACCTGCCGGTGCCTTCAGGCGCGGCGATCATTCTTGTCGCCGGCTGCTGCTTCGCCCTCGCCGCCCTGGCCCGCGGCCTTGTCCCACGCCTGCAAGGAAACCCGGCATGACCTTCGATCTCAAACACCTGTGTCTGGCCCTGGCACTGGCGGGCCTGCCCACCTTGAGCCTTGCGCAAGCGGCCCCGGCGGCAACCCAGCACCCTGCCAGTGTCAGCGTGCTGGCGTCGTTGCCGGTGCCCTACGCCCTGGCCAGCGCCCTGCTCGACGGTACCTCCGTCACCTTGACGCGTGCGGCACCGGCGAACATTCCGGCATCGCGCCAGCCGTCCTATTTCAGCGGCCGGGGCGGCGCGAGCCTGCAGAAAGCCGCGAGCCAGGCGGATGCAGTGATCGGCCTGCGCTCGATCTGGCGTGACGACCCGCGCTACCCGGTGGCACGGCGCAGCAACATCCGTATCGTTGAAATCGACGCCGCGCGCCCGGTCGACGGCGCCTTGCCGGGGATCGCCGTGCAGGGTAACGATGCCTTTGCCGCCTACCCTTGGTTGAATCCGACCAACCTGGGGCGCATGGCCGATGTACTGGCCAACGACCTGGGGCGCCTGAGCCCGAGCGATCAGGCAAAAATCCAGAGCAACCTGGCCAGCCTCAAGCGCCAGTTGCTGGAGCTCAGTGCCGGCAGCGAAACGCGCCTGGCCGACGCCGACAACCTCAGTGTGGTCAACCTCTCGGACCGCCTGGGTTACCTGATTGGCGGCCTGAACCTGGACCTGATCGACCACCCGCAAGTGGCGGACGATCAATGGGATGCGGCGGCGCTCAAGCGTCTGGGTGATGAACTCAAGGGGCAGGATGTGGCGCTGGTGCTGCACCACAAACAGCCGGGCAAGGAAGTGGCCGAGGTGATCGCCGCCTCTGGGGCCAAGCTGGTGGTGATCGATACCGACCCGCAAGACACCCTGGCGGGGTTGAAGGCCAGTATCGAGCAAGTGGTCGGGGCGCTAGCGGCTAGCAGCTGATACAGGCACACCACAACCCACTGTGGGAGCCGGCAGCGCCGGCGATGGGCTGCAACGCAGCCCCATAGCCAGCCCTGGCAACAGAGAACCGCGACCGCTGCGCGCTCGATCGCAGGCTGCGCCAGCTCCCACAATGAGCGTTTTGCGGCATTGACCTCAGCGTTTCATGCAGCGCTGGTAGCGCTCATCCACCCGGTTGGCAAACCAGGCTGTGGTGAGTTTGCGGGTGATCTTGGGGCTCTTCAGTTCAATCCCCGGCAGTTGCGCACGGGGCAGCGACTTGCCGGCCTTGGCGTCCGCCAGCGCATACACCCCGCTGTACAGCCGGGTCTCTTCAAATTCCAGGCTGTCGCCCTTCTCCAGCTGACTGCGAATAGCCGGATTACGCAGCCCCAACTGTTCACCCAAGCGTCGTGCTGCTTTCTCGGTGTTGCCCGGCATGATTGCACCCGGTGCGATCAAGTCCCCATCCAGCGCCAACGTCACACCACTGGCTCGGCTCAGGGCACTTTGAAACGCGGCATTGCGACTGGCGTACCAACCGGCGTTGAAGTCGGCAAAACGGTACACCTGGCGCTCGTAATGGCTGGGATAGCCCAACAGGTGGGCGATGCCGAAGTACATCCCGCCACGGCGGCTGAACACCTCCTGCCGAATCGTGCCCTCATGGCTGTAGGGGTAGCCGCGCGCATGACGCTCGGCGAAGGCGATACTGACCTGCATCGGCCCGCCGGTGCGCACCGGGTTCAAGTCGCCAAGCAAGGTGCGGCCCAGGGGCACGCTGCCGATCAAATCATCAAAAATTGCACTGAGCTGCTTTTCGCTGCGCACCGCTTCAAGCCGCTCGCTGTAGCTCTTGCCGTTGGGCGAGCGCGTCTGCAGCGCAGCATTCACCAGCATCTGCGGAATATGCAGGCTGGCAGCACGGCGATCGATCTCCTGACGGGCAATACGGCCCAGGCCGGGCACCCGCGGGTCCGCCTGAAAGGTCGACTCCTGCTCGGTCACCGCCAGCACGGCGCACAGGTTGGAGCGGCTGGCAGCTATCTTCTGCGTGGTGAAGGCCGTCTGAATGTCGCGCGCCCAGCCTTCGCGGTCTTTAGTGGCGGCAGGCAACAAACGCAGGACCTGCGCGCGCACTTTGGCCGGGTCGGTTTCAGACTCCTCCGCACGCTGGCTGACACACCCCTGCACCGTCAGCAACACCGCCACAGCCAACAACAACCCTCTGATCCGCATGCAGCCCCCTCGCCTTGTCCACTGGCACGCCCGCGTTCAGGGCTGCTCACCCACCATGTAGGTTTTGCTGATGTGGCGGAACTGCGCGTGTGCGGAGCTTTCCATCAGTTCGAACACGACCATTTCACGCGTGACGATCTGCGCGCCGGCGTCTCTCATGCGGGCGATACCGGCAGCCTTGCTGGCCACTGTGCGACTGTCGCAGGCGTCCTCGACCACAAACACCTGCTTGCCCAGCGCACGCAGGCCAAGCACGGTTTGTAGTACGCAGATATGGGTTTCCATGCCGCAGACAATCACCTGCTCGCGGGCGAGCAACGACGCCGGCAGGCACTCGGCGGCCACACAGGAAAAGTGCAGTTTTTCTACCACCTGGGCATCTGGCGATGCCGCCTTGAGGGCGGCGACAGTAGGGCCAAGGCCCTTGGGATACTGCTCGGAAATCACCGTCGGCAGGCCCAGCTCGGCGGTGGCGGCCATCAGCCAGCGGGTGCGGGCCAGCGTACCGTCGGGGTCGCTGACGGCACCGATGAGTTTTTCCTGCACATCAATCACCAGCAAGCTGGCCTGGTTCGCCTTGATCAACATTCCTTGCACCTGCGTCGTGGTTGAACCTGTAAGGCTCGCCCAGCGCTGGCCGCTGCGTCAATGACTACGTCAGGCCGATAGCCGATAAGGCGCGATGGCAGCGCTCAATACACCCAGCACACGGTCTTCGTGTTCGTGGATAAAGAAGTGCCCACCGGGGAACATCTCCAGCGAAAAGTCGCCCAGGCTTTCCTGGCGCCACGCCAACAATTGTGCGTTCGTGGCGCGGTCGTTTTCACCGCCCAGCACATGCAGCGGGCAATGCAGTGGCGGGCGCTGGCGGTAGGCATAACGCCCACACAGCAGAAAATCGGCGCGCAACACCGGCAAAGTCAGGCTCATCAACTCCCGGTTGGCCAGCACCTCCTCCGGCGTGCCGTTGAGCGCGCGCAGCTCTTCGATCAATACCGCATCGCTTTTCGGCTCACGCCATTCGCCGCCATCGTAGTCTTCGCGGCGTGACGGCGCCGCGGTGCCGCTGGCAAACAGCGCCCGCGGTGACGGGCACCCCAGCGCCTGCAGCTCATGAGCCAGCTCGAACGCCAACAACGCCCCCAGGCTATGGCCAAGCAAGGCATAGGGTTGGCTGGCAGCCAGGCGCTGCTCGCTGGCCAGTTGCCGGGCCAGGGCCTGCAAATCGGTTTGCGCCGGTTCGCCCATCCGCGCCCCGCGCCCCGGCAACTCGACCGGACGCACGTTGAGCCAGGCCGGCAGCTTGCGCCGCCAGCGGCTGTAGACCATGGCGCTGGCGCCGGAATACGGCAGGCACAACAGCGTCACAGACGACACTGCTTACTGCACCGCAGCGCTTTCAGCCATTTTCTGGCGCAGGCTCAAGGGGCGCATGTCGGTCCATACTTCATCTATATAGGCCAGGCATTCCTTCTTCAGGCCGCTCTTGCCAACCGTGCGCCAGCCCGCCGGCACGTCTTTGTAGTCAGGCCAGATCGAGTACTGCTCTTCGTGGTTGACCACTACCTGGAACACGATATCGTCGCGGTCGAATACGGATGTCATTGCCTGTCTCCTGGATTGAATGGGCCCACCGCACACCGGGCGCAAGGTGGCTACCAAGAGAACGAACGACATTGAGCGAAAATTAGTGGCATCATCCCCCCCTTTTTTTACCCAGACCTCGCCAAGGAACCGCAGTCATGAACATCCAGCCCCTCAGCCCCAGCGAGTTCGAGCTCGTCGAAGACACCTTGCTCAAGTACGGCGACGACCATTCCGTGCTCAACCCGTCCGAGCTTGACGGCTACTTCACCGCCCTGGTTTCGAGCCCGGCGCATATCGACATCAGCGAATGGTTCCCGGCCATCTGGGGCGGGCAGAACCCCGAGTGGGAAACCCCGCAGGAATGCCGCCAGTTCATCGACCTGTGCGTACGCCACCTCAACACCCTGGCCAACCAGCTGGCCACCGACCCGCAGGCGTTCAAAGCGCGCTTCGAGCAGACCGAACACAATGGCCAGCCGCTGACCCTGGCCGAAGAATGGTGCTTTGGCTATGTGCGCGGGGTAGCCATCGGCAACTGGCCGGAACTGCCGCAGCCCCAGGCCGCTCGCCTGCAGGTCATCACCGACTGCGCCGAACAGGACAACTACGAACTGCCGGTGAACCTGGATGTCGTCCTGCACCGCCAGCGCGTGGCCGCGATCGAGCCGGCTGCGCGGGCCTTGCACGACTTCTGGGTGTCGCAGCGCTAAGCACGCGACGGCAGCTGGAACAGGGGTAGCTATAGTCAATGGCTGGTTCAGTGAACCTTGCCCATCTGACTATTGGTAGAGAGGTGCCCCATGTACACCATCGGCTACGCTGCGCAGACGCCTGACGCGCCCCTGGCGCCCTATTCGTTCGAACGCCGTGACCTGCGGCCCAACGATGTCGCCATGCAGATTCTTTACTGTGGTGTATGCCACTCGGACCTGCACCAGGCGCGCGACGACTGGGGCATCAGCCGCTACCCGATCGTGCCGGGGCACGAAATCATCGGCCGGGTGACCGCCATTGGCAGTGCCGTTACCCGCCATAAGGTCGGTGATGCGGTGGCGGTGGGTTGCATGGTCGACTCCTGCCAGCAGTGCGACCAGTGCCGCAAAGGCGAAGAACAGCTGTGCCGGGAAACCAATACCCAGACCTACAACGGCCTGGACCGGATCACCCGCGAGCCGACCTACGGTGGCTACTCCAAACACCTGGTCACCCGCGAAGAGTTCGTGCTGCGCGTGCCCGACGGCCTGGACCTGGCCAAGGCCGCCCCCCTGCTGTGCGCCGGCATCACCACCTATTCGCCGCTGCGCACCTGGAACGTCGGGCCGGGCAGCCGGGTGGCGGTCATCGGCCTCGGCGGCCTGGGGCACATGGCAGTGAAACTCGCGGCCGGGCTCGGTGCCTTTGTGACGGTCGTCAGCCGCAGCGCCGATAAACTCGCCGATGCCCTGGCGCTGGGCGCCGACACGTTGCTGGTGTCCAGCGACGCCACGGCCATGGCAAACGCACAATCAAGCTTTGACCTGATCATCGACACCATCCCGGTACGCCACGATGTATCGCCCTACATGAACCTGCTGGACGTCGACGCCACCCTGGTGATCGTCGGCCAGGTGGGGCCTATCGAGGAGTTGTTCACCGTGCCGTTCATCCTCGGCCGCAGGCGCCTGGCCGGCTCGCCCATCGGCGGCATTGCGCAAACGCAGGAAATGCTCGACTTCTGCGCGCGCAAAAACATCCTGCCGGACTGCGAGATGATCCGCATGGAGCAGATCAACGAAGCCTTTGAACGCATGGAACGCTCTGATGTGCGCTACCGCTTTGTCATCGACATGGCCAGCCTGGAGGCGCCTGACACTCAACACCTGTAGGAGCCAGGCTTGCCGGCGAAGCAGGCGCTGCGGTGTACCTGTTACACCACGTCATCGTTCTTCGCGGGCAAGCCTCGCTCCTACGGGCAGCGAGTACCCGAACAACGCTGGACACCAATGATGGCTAATTAGTAGCATCCGTACACGCACCACCCTCATTGATAACAACAAACAGCCAGGGAGGCTGAATGAGCAGCATTGTCCAACGCCCGATCCACCTCGAACTGCGTCCTACCCTCACCTGGATCGACACCTGGCAAGGTCCGGACAATGGCTTGATCCGTTGTTGGGAAATCGGCCGAGAGCGCGCCATCAAACAGCCCGAACTCGCCCAGCGCTGCCTGGCTGGTGAACTGCCGGTGCTGGGCTGGAAAGGCGGCGTGGAGCGCACCCTGAAAAAGCGCGAAAAATTCGGCTCGCTCAAATACCTGGCCCAGTGGCAAGGGCTGCGGGGCGAAGACTTGCAGATTGATACAACGGCAGAGCTGACCCTCAACTGCAGCCGCACCGGCATGGTCGTCACCTTCACCCCGGACCAGAGCAAGTATTACAACCCGCAAGGTGATAGCGACGAGTAAGCCGGGTCAGCCTGTCGTACTACCCCACGGCGGCACCGGCTCAAACTTCGACTCGATCCATTGCTTGAAGGCGACAACCACCGCACTCGGGAATTTGGCCGATGGCCTGACCAGGTATACCCCACCGGCGCTGTCCAGCTGCCAGTCGGGGAGCACCTGCACCAACCGGCCTGCAGCAATGTCCTGGGTCATCAGCCAGTCACCGGCGCCCAGAATTCCAGCATCGGCCCGCACTGCGGCGAGCAGCGATTCGCTGTCGTTGGCCGTCAGGTTGCCGGTGGGCGAGAGGGTGTGCTGCTCGGTACCGCGATGCAGTCGCCATTGCGGAAACGAGGCCAGCCCGCTGAAGCGCAGGCAGTTGTGCCCGGCAAGCGCCTGCGGGGTTTGCGGCATGCCGTGCGTGGCGATGTAGGCCGGCGAGGCACAGAGTATTCGCCGGTGGTCAGCGAGTTTGCGCGCGACCAGGCGGCTGTCTTGCAGGTCGCCAATGCGAATGGCCGCATCAAAGCCTTCTTCGATGATGTCGACCAGCCGCTCGCTGTAGTCTGCGATGATCGAAACATGCGGATAGGCCTTGAGAAACCCGGGCAGCATCGGCCCGAGCCAGCGCCGCCCCATGGCCGCCGGCAACGCCAGGCGCAAGGTGCCGCGCACGTCGCTGGCACCGCGGGCGGCGTGCTGCTGCGCCTCATTGATCAACTCGACCGCAGCGCGAAGTCGCTGCTCCAGCTGGGAGCCCACCTCGGTGATGCGCAGCTGGCGGGTGGAGCGCTCGATGAGCCGCACCCCCAGGCGCTTTTCCATCGCCGCAAGGCGCTTGGAAACGACGCTGGGATGGCGCTGCAGCAACTTGCCGGCCGCCACGAACGAGCCTTGCGAGACAACGGCCAGAAACGCCGCGACTTCGTCGCTCTGCTGGTTATCCAACACATCAAGATTCATGGTTTTAGAATGATCGCCCCCGATGAACGCCCTGATTCCAGGTCGGCATGCGCCAACGCCGCCTCTGCCAGTGGATACCGCGCCCAGATGTGCGGCGTGATGATGCCCGCCTCGACAGCCGCCAGCACATCCTGCGCCCGCGCCTGGTATTCGGCGTCGGTGGCGGTATGTGCTGCCAGCGAAGGACGGGTGAGGAACAACGAGCCCTTGCTGTTGAGGGTGGCGATTTCTACCGCTTCCGGCGCGCCGGAGGACGCCCCGAACGACACCATCACGCCCCGTGGCCGCAAGCTGTCCAGCGAGGCCTGGAAAGACACACGCCCAATCGGATCGTAGACGACGTCGACCTTGCTGCCCCCGGTGACACGGGCCACCTGCGCCGCCAGGGTGTCGGCGTCAAACACCAGCACCTCGTCGCAACCCAGGGCCTTGGCCTTGGCAACGCTGGCCGGCCTGGACACCACGCCGATCACCGTTGCCCCCAGGTGCTTGGCCCATGTCGCCATGATCGCCCCCACCCCGCCTGCCACACCGTAAAGCAGCACGGCAGTGCCCGGCCCAACCGGGTAGGTGGACTTCAACAGGTACTGGGCAGTAATGCCCTTGAACAGCACAGCGGCGGCATCATCAAATGACAGCGCGTCCGGAATCCTGACCAGGCGCCGGGCAGGAAACAGCCGGGCCGATGCATAGGCGCCAACCGGGCCGGTGGCATAGGCAACGCGATCGCCCACCTGCACAGTGCTCACCCCTTCCCCCACCGCCGCCACACGCCCGGCACCTTCCAGGCCAAGGCCGGAGGGCAACGGCAGGGGCACTGCTCCCTTGCGCTGGGCGACGTCGAGAAAGTTGACGCCAATGGCCGCTTGCTCGAGCCAGACCTCGCCGTGACCGGGCGTTTGTTCGCCCAACGTTTGCACGGCCAGCACGCCAGGTTCGCCAACGTGGCTAAAACGGATTGCAGCAACCATGGTCTTTCCCCTTCAGTCGGTTATTCAGAGGGCTGAAGTATGAAAACTGACTGCAGGCGCAACAAGACAGGCTGTTTGCAGATCATTACTGCACAGTGTGCAGCAATCGTGAGGCATGGCAAGTGCTCAAACCAGCAGCGCTGCGATCCAGCCCACCTGCAGGGTGAGGGTTTGAACTTTTTCTTCCGGCACGGCATGCCGCGCGCGGGCGAAATGGGCCAGGGTCTTTTGCTTGAGGCGCAACCGGCGCTGCCATTTGCCCTGGAACGCGACACTGCGGCTTTGCAGGTGCAACGGGCCAAAGTACAGCTCCTGGGCGCTGTAGGTCACCGGTCCGCTGCGATCGGCGACGATGATTTCATAGTCGAAGCGGTTTTCCCGCAGCACCTCCTCATGAAGGATGCGGTAGCCGTTTTCCATCAGCCATTGGCGCAGGGGCTGTTCGCCACCGTTGGGCTGAAGGATCAGGCGCTCCCGACCGCTCAGGCGCGCCTTGCCGGCGTCGAGGATGTCGCGGATGGTCTCGCCGCCCATGCCACAGAGCGTGATAGCCGAAATGCCGTCTTGCGGCTCGATTGCCGCCAGCCCATTGGCCAGGCGCACGGTGATCTGCAGGTCCAGGCCATTTTCGCGCACGGTGCGTTCGGCAGCACGAAACGGTGTCTCTGCCACGTCGCCGGCCACCGCCGACGTGATGGCGCCACGGCGCATCAGCGCCACCGGCAGGTAACCGTGATCCGAGCCAATATCGGCCAGGCGCGCACCGGCTGGTACCTGTGCCGCCACACGCTCCAGGCGCATGGACAATGTCTGTTCGTTCAACTGCTGCCCCTTTAGCGCACACATGTCCGGCACCGCTGGCCGGATCAGGGCGCGATTCTGTCGAGCAATGCGGCAGATTTCAAATTTATGCGACCAGAACCCTGGCCGGATGGCCGATGAATGCACGTGCAATGGCGCAACGCGCAGAGCCCACTACACTTGCACCCGTTCCATCAGCAACCCTCAGGCAGTAGCGCTGCCTGCCCCCCGCGTGGACTCAGTGTCCGTTGTCCGGAAATGCGTTGGCAACCGCCGGTCGTGAAGTGGAACTCGCGCTTGCCACGCCGCCCACTCAAATCCAGCAACACAGGGGAGTACTCGTATGACTGGCTATAACGCAGTGTCAGCACGCAACACGGAACGCGCGCCACAAGGTACAGGCCCTTATTCGCAGACCGTCGCTTTCTCTCACTACAACAACATTTCTGCCCAGTTGCCTATCGACCCGGCCTCGGGCGCACTGGTCGCCGGCGGTATAACCGCGCAGGCCGAACAGTGCTTCAAGAACATTAAAGCGATTGTCGAAAGCATCAACCACGGGCTGACCGACATCGTCAGGATCAGCCTGTTCGTCAAGCACAGCACGGACATCGAGGCGGTCCAAGCGGTGCATGCACGCTTTTTCCCGGACTATGTCCCGGCATTGACCACGGTGGTGGTCAGCGCGTTACCGCTGGATGCCCTGGTGCAGGTCGAGGCCCTGGTTTCACATGGCGAAGGCACCATTCCGAACGCCCCACAGGCCGGCGACCTGGTAAAAGTGGCCAAGAACACCGAGCGCGCGCCCCTCAGCCCGCTGTCGACACAAAGCGTGGCGTTCTCGCATTACAACAACCTGTCTGCGCAATTGCCGATCGACCCGGCCACCGGGAAACTGGTGGCAGGCGGTGTGAAAGAACAGACCAAACAGTGCCTGAAAAACATCAAGGCGATTCTCGAGGGCATCGACGTACCGTTTGATGACATTGTCAGGATCACGGTCTTTGTCAAAAACCTGAACGACCTCGATGCGGTCAACCAGGTCTACACCACCTTCTTCCCCGACGCGGCGATTGCACGAACCGTAGGCTACCTGCCCGCCCGCACCAACGTTGCCGTGTCGGCGCTGCCGCTGGATGCGCTGGTGCAGATTGAAGCCGTCGTCTCGCACGGCGATGGCACGCCACCACAAGCCGTCGAAGACCGGCACGGCATCGTCATCAAGGCCAACAACACCGATAACGCCCCGAGAAACGCGCTGTCGACGCAGACGGTGGCGTTCTCTCACTACAATCACCTATCCGCGCAATTACCGCTGGACCCGAAATCCGGCAAGCTGGTGGCGGGCGGTGCAAAAGAGCAAGCGGGCCAATGTTTGAAGAACATCAAGGCCATTGTCGAGAGTATCGGCCACAACCTGGCCGACGTGGTCAAGGTCAACATCTTCCTCAAGGACATCGAAGACGGTGCGGCCGTAGACGAGGCGTATGCCAGCTACTTCCCGGGCGGTGTGCCAGCACGGCGGACCGTGGGTGTGTCGGCGCTGCCAGACGGAGCACTGGTGCAGATTGATGCCGTGGTATCGAACGCCGAAGGCACACCGCCGTCGGCCTAGCGCTGAACAAAGGGCGGCTGGGCAGCGCGCGCAGCCTCCCTTTTTACCCGACGACGGCAAACCTACTGGTGGTGAAAATAGAGCTTGTTGACGATCACCCAGTGATGGTCGATTTTCAGCAGCGACAGGTAATCGGTGAACTGCATCCCGACATAGTCATCGATGACTTTCACCGACGCGGCATCGCCGGTGATGTCGATGGCGAGCACGTCCCAATAAGGTATGGTGCCGGCAGCCGCAGCGCCTTCATGGCGGATGGCCTCGATAAACTCGTCAAGCGACAGCCATTCGAGTGCACCCATGTAGTGGCCGATGATCCGGCACGCGGGGTGAAAGGCCTGTCGCAACAGGGCTTCGTCTGCGAACACCATGCCTTCTACATAGTTGCGAACCACCCGCTGTATGTGATCTTTATCCGCCGAGTCGGTAGCCATGTCACACCTCTGGTATGAGCGCCCCCCGCACTGTAAGCGTCAATTGAGCAAAAGGCCTGCCCCGGTGGCCCAACCGGTAAGTCTAGCACCGCGCTTCGCATTGTCCTTCAGGCCGAGCCTTCCAGTAATTGCGCCAGTTTTTTGCGCAATGCCCCGTGCGTTTCCTCGGCGTAGGGAATCGCGGTTTTCCAGTCATAGAACCACACGGGCATCTTGCGGTGCTGTTCCGGCTCGTGGGCATACCGAGGGAAAAGGTGGCAGTGCAGCTCGGGCTCTGTGTTGCCGAGAATCTCGTAGTTCATCCGCAATGCCCCGGTTGCCTGCAAGACCGCATCCCCGAGTCGGGCCATGTCCAGCAGGTAGGTTGCGCGTGCAGCCGGGTCCAGGTCATTGAGGCTCGGGACCACAGGATCGGGTAGCAACAGGCAATAGCCCTCAAGGAACTGCACATCGCCCATGACCGCCCAGCCTGATGCCATGCGGCAGATCACCTTGTCGTTAGCGCCTTCACGAGCGAGCGCTACGCGTTGCGAAATCAACGTCATACCCAGTCCTTTTGGTGGTGTGACGCGCATTATGCACTGATCGGATGCTAGTACCCGGTCATTTCCAGATATCCCCGTCCCCCTACACTGCCGCTGATACGCACCGGCCCTTCCCAGTACGGAAAACGGGTATTCATCCACGCCTGCGGTTCCAGTGCCTCGACCTGAACATCCAGCCCTTGCACGGGCAGGTGCACGCGCCAGCGCGTGGGCACCTGCTTGCCGTTTTGCTGGGTAGTCCAGGCCAGCGCTTGAAGCTCGATCTGCTCGCCGTTCAACGCCTGGGTTTCACCAGTAGCGCTGATCCAGGTACCGGCGCGGTAAGGCGGGCCCGCGTCTTCACGCACGCGAAACAGCATCACTTTGGCGCCGCTGTCCAGGTGCAGGGAGAACCAGTCCCAGCCCGACTGCCCGGCAGCCAGCGGCTGGCTGCTCCACTCGCGGTCGAGCCAGGCCTTGCCGGTGACGGCAACGCGCTGGCCATCGCGTTCAACCTCGCCGGTCACCTGGTAAAACGGCTGGCTGTAGTAGTAAGACGCCTGGCCCTTGCCGGATTTCTCGCTGTAGCCTTGATCGCCTTGCAGCACCAGCGGGCCGCTGCTGCGCAACGTCAGGCGGTAGGCAAAGCCCTGGCCGCCGGCGCTCATCTGCAACTGGCTGATATCGTCACTGCCCTGCAGCGCCCAGTCGTTTATCCACGCGCGAAACGGCCGGGCCTGCACGCCGGCCTGGCCAATGCCGCCGCGCGCCAGGGTTTCGCTGGATTGATGGCCGCCAGGCCCGGTCAGGGCCGCGTGGCCCATCCACAGGTTGGGGCTGTCCCAGCCGCGGGTCTCCGGCCCGGCGCGCAAGGCCGAGCGGAACAACGTCCATTGCGCCCCCCACTCACGCCCCTGACTGTCCTTGAGGTTGGCCGTGACGTACCACCACTCGATGCGAAAGCCGTTGTGCGCGGCATGGTCGCGGGGAAAAACCAGCGCATGATTGCGTGTCACCGGGTTGAACGCCCCCGCCTCCTGGCCCAGCCCGGCATAGCTTTTGGCTGGCGGTTGCGGCGGGTCGCAGCCGGCCAGCAAGGCCAGCGCGAACAACAGCCAGGCTTCAGGTTTCATCGGCAAATTGCCTCAGCAGTTCGGCCGGCTGGCGCCGCGCCAGTTGCCACAACGGCCAGGCACTGGCCAACAGGCTGGTCAGCACGCCAAGCAAGGCCAGTTGCAGCAACTGGCGCGGGAACAGGTACAGCGGCAAGCGCCAGCCAAAGGCCTGAACATTGACCACCGCCACCAGGCACCAGGCCAGCAACACCCCCAGAGGAATCGCCAACAGTACCGTGAAGCTACTCAGCATCAAGGTTTGCCCAAGCGCCAGCCAGGCCAGTTGCCCCCGCCGTACACCCAGTGCCCACAACGGTGCCAATTGGCCCAGGCGCTGCTGGCTCAGGCTCAGCAAGCTGATGAACAGCGCGACGCCGGCGACACCGAGGGTCAGGCTGTTGAGCGCAGCGGTCGCCGCAAAGGTGCGACTGAAAACATCGTTTGACCAGCGCTTCAAGGTCGACTGCTCGACAACGCGGCTGTCGTCCAGGGCAAAGCGCGATTGCAGTTCATGTTTCAAGGTTGCCACGCCCTCGGCCGGCAGGTTGACGCTGATGCCACTGAGCGTCGCATCGGCACGCTGCCTGCGCAGCCAGTCGGCATTGACCAGCATATGGCCCTTGGGATTGCCGTAGTCTGCGTAGAGTCCCGCTACGGTCATTGCCGGTGCGGGCTGGGGCAGCACTTGCAAGCGGTCACCCAGTTGCACATCAAGGCGCCGGGCCAGTTGTTCGCTGAGCATGACTGCGCTGCCACCTGCCAATTGCTCCCAGGCTTGTGCACGCTGCTCCAGCAACGGCCAGCGGCTGCGGTAGGCGGGATCGTCGATGATGCCCTGCACCTGAACCGGCCAGCCTTGCAGTGTCACCTCTGCTCGCCAGCTCGGTAGCAACGTGGTGATTGCCGGTTGCGTAGCGAGCCAGTCGCGTACCAGCAGCGCCTGCGCGGTATCCCGGGGCGTGACATACAGGTCGGCGGCCAGGCGCTGGTCGAGCCAGCCGGTGAAGGTCTTGCGAAAACCCTCGGTCATGCTGCCCACGCCGACACTGGCGGCCAGGGCCAGCAGCAACGCCATCAGCGCCAGGCTCACCGCCGGCAATTGCTGCCGGCTTTCGGCAACGAACCATTGTGTCAGCGGCCGTCGACAGCGGCGTGCCAGCCAGCCCAGCACACCATCGAGTACGCTCGGCAACAGCAAGGCCGCCGCCAGCAGCAACGCCGCGAGCAAGGTGAAGGCGCTGGCCAGGCCATTGCCCCATAACCAACACGCCAACGCCAGCAGCAACAGCAACCCGGCCAGCCACGCCTGGCGTCGCAGCCATGGGCCTTGGGCCAGCCGCCAGGCCTGGGGTTGCGCCAGGGCCAGCAGCGGCAAGCGGGCAGCACGCAACACACTGCTCGCCCCGGCGAGCAGCGCACCCAGCACACTCACCGCCACCCCGATCAGCCACCATTCAGCGGACAAGGTCAGGTGCCCGGCTACTGACGCCCCGTACAAACCACGCAGGCTCGCCGCAAAATCGGGCAGCAGCGCTGCGGCCAGCAGATAACCACTGGCAACCCCGAGCAAGCCGCCCAGCAGCGCAAACACCCCCAGTTCCAGCGCCAGGCCGCTCAACACGATGCCCAGGCTGACCCCGCAAGCACGCAGGGTACGTATCAGGCCACGGCGCTGCTCGAGGGCCAGGCCGATGGCGGCGTGCGCAATGAACAGCCCGACCACGAAGGCCAACAGACCAAGCGCCGAAAGGTTGAGGTGAAAGCTCTCGGTCAGGCGTTGCAGGCCGGCATCATCCTCGCCCGGCTGGCGCTCAAGGTGCGCGGCGATGGCCTCGGGCAATGGCTTGCTGACATCGGTCAGCAGCAACCGCGACAGCTGCCCCCCGGCGTGCAGCAAGGCCTGGGCATGACCGATATCGACAACGACAACGCCCGGCGCCAACTGCGGCGTGAGCACCAACGTTGGCAACACCTGGCCGTCGCTGGTGACAGCCTGCTCGCCCGGTTTCACGCCCAGTTGCCGCAGCGTGTCCGGGCCGATCCAGGCTTGCCCCGGTGTGCCGATGAACGCCTGCAGGTCGAAGTCTTGCGCGGCGATGCCGGCAATGTTGGTGGCCGGTGGCAGGCTCAACGGCTCGATACCGATCAGGCGCACCGACAAGGGCTGCTCACCGGCAAAGCGCAAGCGGCCCTCCACCACCGGCGATACTGCCCAGCCAAGCTGGCGAAGCTGCAGGTACAGGGCCTGGTCGAAGCGCTGCGCATCACGCGCCACCAGTTGCGCATACGCGGGACCTGCGACAACGGCGCTGGCGCGGGCGTAATCATTGCGCGCCTGGCTGTTTAATGCCTGGACACCGGTCCACAGCGCCGTGGCCAGCCACAGTCCGGTGAGAATGCTTGCGCCCTGCACGCGATGGCGACGCCAATGGCTGAGCAGCGCCTGCACGGTCAGTTGCAAGGCGTTCATCGCCCCTCCCGGTCCTGCACGCGACCGGCCTGGAGGAAACAGCGCCGCTCCAGACGCAGCGCCAGGCGCAGGCTGTGGGTGGCCATCAGCACACTGCTGCCGGCTTCGGCGACCAGTTGCAGCATTAGTTCCAGCACCTGATCACTGCTGGCTTCGTCGAGGCTGCCGGTGGGTTCGTCCGCCAATAGCAAGGCAGGTCGCGCGGCCAGTGCGCGACCGATCGCAACCCGTTGCTGCTGGCCGCCGGAGAGTTGTTCCGGGTAACGTTGCAGCAGGTCGGCCAGCCCCAGCTGGCGCGTCAGGTACTCCTGCCAACGGGCCTCATAGCGCCCGGCCAGGCGTGCCTGAAACGCCAGGTTGGCCGCCACATCCAGGCTGCTGATCAGGTTGTACTGCTGGAACACCAGGCCGATGCCCTGGCGGCGCCATTGGGCCAGGGCGGCCTCGGAGCGACCGTCGAGGGGCTCGTCGTCGATCAGGATGCGCCCGCTGTCGGCACGGTCGAGCCCGGCGAGCAGGTGCAGCAAGGTGCTCTTGCCGCTGCCCGACTCGCCCATCAGCGCCAGGCTGCTGCCCCGCGCCAGGCGCAAGTCGACGCCCTGCAGCACCGGCAAGGTGCCCTGGGCGGTGGTGAACGACTTGCACAGCTGTTCGACGACCAGCATCTCTGCCTACCCTTGGGTTTCAACCAATAGGCATAGCAGTGTTTGCCGGCTTTGCCCGATTATCGGGCGGCCGCGACGCGCACCCACTGCAAGCACGCGGTACGCGCCTCTGGCGAGCCCTCCTCCAGCCGCGCGGTAAGCGACAGCACATCGCCGTCGAGCACGGCGTTGCGCTGCTGAATCCCGCCCACCCAGTTGGGGAAGATACTGTGGCGCACCTTGTGGATGATGGTGCTGCCCTCCACTTCAAAGTCGCCGGCATAGGTCAGGTAGCTGTTGTAGGCGGCGGCCTTCTCGCCATCCTCGGCGGACCATTGCCCACCGCTGGTGAACGCATCGCGGCCCTGCCGGGCGATCACGCAGAACATGCCGAAGTCGCTGTATTCGATGAAGCCTTCCAGTTGCGTGCCCATCGGCAACACGACACGGCCGTCATCGTAGCGTTGCTCCCAGGCCAGAATGCTCCAGCGGCCTTTAATCGTTTCACGGTCCATGCTCATGCTCCGGTAGTGGCAGGTTGTTCGATCAGGAAGTCGACCAGCAGGCGGGTAAAAGCCTGTGCGCGTTCAATCTGCACCCAGTGCCCGCATTCGCCGAACACGTGCATCTGCGCATGAGGAATCAGGCGCAGCATGCGCTCGGACACCGCCAGCGGGATCACCTGGTCGTCACGGCCATGAATCAGCAAGGTCTGATGCACCAAGGCACGCAGATCGTCCTCGGCCAACGCCAGCATCTCCACGCCTTGCTGGCGAGGCGCCGGGAACAGCTGGGCGAAACGGCTCTGCACATCGTCACGGGTGCTGGCTTCAAAGCGCATGCGCACCAGGTCGTCGTTGATCAGGCTGTGGTCGTAGGCGAACACTTCCATCAGCTCACGCATGGCCTGCAACGAAGGCTGATAGCCCCAGACCTTGTCCAGCCCTTCGGTCAGCGGAAACGACAGCCCCGCCGCGCCCATCAGCACCAGGCGCTGAACCCGCTGCGGGCAGGCCTTGGCAAAGGCCAGGGCAATGGCGCCGCCGAACGAGTTGCCGACAATCGACACCCGCGGGATGTCCAAAGCATCGAGCAAAGCCAGCAGCGACTCTACCCAGGTGTGCGGGTCAAGCGACCAATCGCCCGGGCACCGGCTGTAACCAAACCCGAGCATGTCCGGGGCGATCACCCGCGCCTGTTGCGACAGGGTCGGAATCACCCCGCGCCAGTTGGCCCAGGCGGTTACCCCGGGCCCGGAGCCGTGGATCAACAGGATGGCGTCGCCCTGCCCCTGATCATGGTAGTTAAGCGTGCATTCACCGATCTGAATGCTGTTGGCGATTTCCGGGCTGGCGTTGGCAGTCATTGTTTGGCCTTGGCAGTTTGCGAGGTGGTGACAACCGGCGCGCGCACACCCTGTGCGGCCAGTCGCTTGAGAATTTGTCGCGCTTCTTCGCGCTTGTTGTCCGGCAGCCAGGTGCGGTCATGGCCCCACAGGCTCATGCCTTCGAGCGCCTCGACCTGCCAGTCGGGGCCGATGGTGCGGCTGGCCCACCCCAGCTCGAACATCCAGCCGTCCGGGTTCTTCAGGTAGAACGAGGTGACGTGGTCGTTGATGTGCCGCCCCAGGGTCACGCCGATGCTGTCGGGCTGGGTCAGGGCCATGTCGTAGGCGCGCCCGACGTCGTCGAAATCGTTGTATTCGAGCATCAGGTGATAGATCTTCGCCGGCCCGCCGGTATGGGCCAGGCCCACCGTGTGGTGACGCGGGTTGCAGTGCAGGAACTCGACACGAAACGGCGCCTCGGTGTGGTCGCTGACCTTGAAGCCGAAGATCGTCCGGTACAGGTGGCTCAGGGCCTCGAAGTGCCCGGTGATCAGGGCGACGTGCCCCAGGCCCATGGCGCCGGTGCGAAAGCCACCCAGCGGGCGACCGGGCACGAATGCGCCGGGGGCATCGGCATGACCGTGGCACACTTCGATGCGCAGGCCATCCGGGTCGCGAAAATGGAACATCGCGCTGACGCCGCGCAGGCGAAGCTCATCGGCACTGCCCTCGCTGGTGGCATAGCCTTCAGCCTCCAGCGCCTGGCGCACACTGGCCAACCGGTCAGCATCGGCGACTTCAAAGCCCATGCCCATGCTCGCTTCGCCCTCGACCCGGCTGACCAGCAGGCGCTGCAGTTTTTCATCGGCACGCAGGCGCACGCACTCGCCCGCTTCCATCACCTCGACCTGCAGGCCGATGTGCTGCTCGGCCTGTTCAATCCAGGCCTGCAGGTGCGGGGTGCGCACCACCACATAACTCAACGCGTTGATCATTGTTGTTCTCCTGTGCGCAAGGCACTCGCTGTACTATTCGGCCGACATGCCGCCATCCACCGAGAGCGTGCTGCCGGTGACGTAAGCAGCCTGGTCAGACAGCAGCCAGAGCACCGCCGCCGTGACTTCAGCCGGCTGGCCGATGCGGCGCATGGGCACGCCGTCGTCGTAGAGGTGATCGTCGCCCGCGGTCACGCGGTCGAAGCTGGGCGTCTTGATCGGCCCGGGGCACACCGCGTTGACACGAATGCCGCGGGTGGCATAGTCGAGGGCAACCGCGCGGGTGGCGCCGACAATGCCGTGCTTGGACGCCACGTAACAGGCGGTATCGGGCATGGCCTTGAGGCCGAAGATCGACGCATTGTTGACGATCGATCCGCCGCCACTGGCGAGCATGGCGGCCGCCTCGTACTTCATCATGTAGAGGATGCCCTTGAGGTTGATGTCGATGACCTCGCTCAGGTCTTCATCCGGGGGCGCATCGATCGGATTGAACGCACGCTGCAGCCCTGCGTTGTTGAAGGCTGCATCCAGACGTCCGTAGCGCTGCATGGCCAGCGCCACCAGCGCCTGACAATCCGCTGCACACGACACATCGGTCACCTGGAATACGCCCTGGCCACCGCTCGCCTCGATCTCTTCGAGCAAGCGCTGGCCGGCTTCGGCGCTACGGTTGCCGATGACCAGGCGTGCGCCCCCGGCGGCCAGCGCCTTGCACACATCGCGGCCCATGCCGCTGGCGCCGCCGGTCACGATGACCACCTTGTCACGCCACTCTGTGCTCTGACTCATGATTGCTCCTTGGTGTTGGCAGGTCCGTTTCACGCGCGGCCAATGCGGCCGAACAGGCTTTCCAGCAGTTGCCCGATGGCCAGCAGACGACGGTCGCTGCCGGCCGGGCCATCTACCTCGATACCCACCGGCAAGCCGCTGCCGTGCCCCCTGCCGATCGGCAGCTGGATACACGGCAGTCCGGCACTGGCGCCGGGCTCGGTGTTCTGGATCAGGCGTTCGAAACTGTGCGGTTCGTTGACCTCGGGGTTGGCCAGCGGCGCGACCACCGTGGTGGTGGGAAACAGCAGACCGTCGAGTTGATGCAGCTCGAACAGGTCTTGATAGCGTTCACGCAGGGCCTGGCGGCCGCCGTTCTGCGCCGCCTGGTAAAGCGGTGCGACGTCAACCAGCTGATCGCCCTGCGGGATTTTGCGCGGCAGCACCCAGTGCTCGTAGATAAAGCGCACGTCGGGGCTGTGCAGTTGCTCCCCCACCTGCTCGATGGTCATGCCATGGCCGTGTTCGGCCAGGTAGTCGACCATGCAGTCGTAGGCTTCATGGATCACCACCGCAAAGCCCACCGGCGCATTGAGCGCCAGCAAGCCGGCCTGCTCGACCGGTACCAGGGTGATGCCGACCTGGCGCAACCGCTCAAGCGCCGCCTCGGCGCAGGCCCGGGTGTCTGCGTCGAGGTTCATCCAGAACTCGTCGGGTATACCCAGGCGCACATCACTCAGGCTGACCGCCGGCAAGGCGTATTCCTGGGTAATCAAGCCATCGAGCAAGGCAACGTCGGCCATGCACAGGGCCATCGGCCCCACCGTGTCGCGGCTGCGGGCAATCGGAATCACGCCGCGGTCGCTATAGCGACCCTGGCTGGGACGTAGCGCGGCGCAGCCATTGAGCGCCGGTGGAATGCGCATCGAACCACCGGTATCGGTGCCCAGCGCGGCCAGGGCCATGCGCGCGCCAAGGGCAGCGGCGCTGCCCGATGACGAGCCGCCGGCAATGCGCGTGCTGTCGTACGGGTTGCGCACACCGACATCGGCGCCGGTGTTGAACGCACCGTTGTAGCCGGTGGCTCCGAAGGCCAGTTCGTGCATGTTGGTTTTGCCGAGGATGATCGCCCCGGCGTCACGCAGCGCACGCACAGTCGGGGCATCCTCAGCCGGAACAAACCCGGCAAACGCCGGCGAACCCGCCGTGCACGGCAAGCCGGCGGTATGGATGTTGTCTTTGATCACCACGGGAATGCCACTCAGCGGCCGCTGCGGCTCGCCCGCTTTTCGCGCGGCGTCGGCGGCGCGGGCAGCCTGCAAGGCACCCACGCCATCGAGGGTGACGTACACATTCAGCGCCTTGCCGTCTTCGGCACGTTCAAGGCAGGCCTGCACCAGCTCGACACTGGTCAGCACGCCGTTACCAAACGCTGCCACCGCCTCGGCAATGGTCAGGTCACTCAGGGCGTGAGCGACACCGGGTTCAAACATATTCATTCAGGTACTCCTGGCGCCGCTTCAATGGGTGAAGGCTGCGTCTTTGTTCTGTTCCGGGTTTGGGTAGGCGGCCTTGCTGTGGCTCAGGCCAAGGTCGAGGAGCATTTCGCACTGTTTGTAGGCGATCACCCCGGGGTTGAGCACCGGCACCGGCAAGTGCTCGGCCAGGTAGGCATGGGCCTGGTGCATGGTGGTCGAGCCGAGGACGATGACATCGGCGCCGTCCTCCTCGATCGCCAGCCTGGCGGCCGCCAGCAGCTTGCCGAACACCACTTCCTCCTTGCCTTGCAGCAAGGCTTCGGTGTCGGGGCGTACATCAATCGAGCGGATCGATGCCAGGCGCGCTTCCAGGCCGTATTCCCTGAGGGTCTTGCGGTACAGCGGGTACCAGCGCGACCACATGGTCAACACGCTGAAGCGCTGGCCGAGCATGCAGGCGGTATGAAACGCGGCAAGGCCCGGCGCCAGCACCGGAATCGACAGGCGCGAGCGCAAAGCCGCCAGGCCCGAGTCGCTGACGGTATTGATGCACACCGCGTCAAAGCCCTCCTCTTCGGCACGGATACCGGCCTCGATCACGGCCATTTCCATCAGCGCCATGTCGTAGTAGCTGTCGGCCAGGGTCATCACCTGGCCGGCGCCGACAAAGCTCACCTCGATGTCCGGGCGCTGCAGCGCAAGCGGCAGCTGCGATTGCACCAGCGCACGCGTGGCATCGCTCATCGGCACCGGGAAAATCATCTTGATACGTTTGCTCATCGCCGGGCTCCGCAGGCCTTACAGGCCCAGTTCGCTGCGTGGACGGGTCAGGGTGTCGATCAGCGCGTAGAGGATCTTCTCGGCGCACGGCATCAGGGCGGGGATGTAGGTCGCGCCCATTCCCCCCAGGCCTTCGGCCACCGGCAGCGGTGCACCGGTGGCCGGCCACGGCCAGCCGATGCGCGCCGTCGGCACGCCATAACGACGCAGGGCGGCGCCATCGGTCTGCCCGGCGAGCATGTCGGGCACACCATGCGGGCGCTGCTCGATGAACTCCCAGCCGCGCTTGCACGACTGCACGATCCAGTTCTCCGGGTCTGTGGTGCCACCGGGCACCGAGCCGTACTGTTCCCAGTCCAGGTCCAGTTCAGGAAAACGCGCCCTGAGGTCCTGGACGAAGTCGGCGAACTGCGCCTTGACGCTGGCCGGGCTGACGCGCGGGTTGACCCGCACATCGAGGAAGATCTCAGTCACCGCACTGGGGAACGCCGGGCGTTCGACATCGCCGCTGCGCACCCCGGCAATCCAGCCGTGGGGCTGAATCACGCCACTGGTGTTGCGGTCGGTGTACTGCACGATCCACGCCTGCAGCTCCTGGATCGCGGTGGCCGCCGGCACCACCGAGCTGCGAAAGCCCGGTGTGTCGTGCGGCACACCGGCATAGCCGAGGGTGCCTTTGACCTTGAGCTTGAACCAGGCCATGCCCGGCTCTTCGTGGTACACCCAGTTCCACGGTTTCATGATGATCGCGAAGTCCGGGTACATGCCGCGGTTGAGCATGTGGATCACGCCATTGGACATGCCCGCATGACGCGCGCTGATGTCCACCGGCATGCCGCCATCGGCCATGCCCAGCAACAGGTCGCCCGTGAGCGGGATATCGGCTTCGATCAGCGCGGTGGCTACCTCGGTGAGGGTGGCCAGCATGCCTTTGGGGTTGGACGAGCCCAGGCCGAACACCCAGTCGTCGATCTGCTGGGCAAAAGGCTGCAGGTCGGCCTGCTGGCCGTCACCGGTCAGTACCTCTTCGCCCGGCGTGCGGTCCAGGTGAGTGTCGATCGGTGCATACAGCAACACCGTGGCGCCGCCACCACTGCCGCGGCGTTCGCCCAGGGCATTGCCGCTGATGTCGTTCATCGGGTAGTAGCGCGCTGACATGCCGATGGACTGCAGGTGACGGGCCATGAATTCGCTGGCCTGGCGGGTCGCACCGGTCGGGCTGTGGATGTTGGTCAGGTCAAACAGCAGCTGTTGCAAGCGCTGTGGGTTGAGGCGCGCGCGGGCCTGCTCGTACCACTGGGTCTGCTCGGCGCTGAATGCAAGGGGCGTGGTCGGTTTCATGGGCAAGTCCTCAGTGGCTGGCGACAAATTGTTCGGCAAAGATGTTCTGCGCTTTGACCCCCAGCTCGATCAGCCGCTGGGTGGCGGCATCGATCATCGGCTGCGGGCCACACAGGTAGGCCACGGTGTCCGGGTTGCTCACATCGCCTTCGCGCAGCGCACTCACCGGGCTGCCCTGGTGCAGCCCTTCGGTGGCTTCGCGGTCGACACAGATGCGCGCCTCCAGGCTCGGCAACCACTGCTGGCGCAACTCGATGTCTTCCTGCGAGAACAGCGCCTCGGGCACCGCACAGCCGAAGCTCAACAGCATCGGCGGCTTGCGTCCGCTGCTTTGGCGCAGGGTGTCGATCATCGACAGGATCGGTGCCAGCCCGGTGCCGCCAGCGACGAAGATGTGCGGCACGCGCTTGTGTTCATCACGCAGGAAAAACGCGCCATAGGGACCGCTGAGGGTCAGCACGTGATCGGTACCGGCCTCGTTCTCGAGGAAGGTCGACATCGCCCCGCCCGGCAACAGGCGGATCAAGAATTCCATCTTCGGCAGGTTGACCTGGGTGCTGGACGGCGAATAGCTGCGCAGCACACCCAGGCCCGGCACGACGATCTGCATGAACTGGCCGGGGCGGAACTCCAGCCACTCGCCTTCGGCCAGTTCCACGGTCAGCTTCATCACGTTGCTGCCGATCCGCTCGACCGAATCGATAAAGGCATGCACTTCGCGGGCAGCGGTCGAGCCCACTTCGCTGCCATAGGCCATGTCGAAGGTGCAGTCGGAGTTGGCCTGCGACACACACAGCAAGCGCTGCCCGGCATCGAACTCGCTGCCCAGCAACGACGCGCTGGCGCCGGCCTGGGTGACCGCCTCGCCTTGCGCCAGTGTGCAGATGCAGCTGGAGCAGCCGCCGGAGCGGCACTGATAGAGCACGGGCATTTCGGCGGCGATGGCGGCATCGAGGATGTTGCTACCTGCGGCAACGCTGAATTGATGGGTGACGCCATCGGCGAAGTTCAGGGTGATCTGGTGAAGTTGCTCATTCATGACTGGATTCCATCGATGTTCGAGGCTGACGGGTATGCAGAGGCGCTATGGCATCGATGTTAGGAACTGGCCGGTGGGTACCGCGCTCCCTTGGGCTACGCGGTTATCCCGAAAGTGCAAGTTCCTGCACGCCGCAGCCCGCTCAGCTGAAGCCTTGCGGACGCAGCTGGTGCCAGTGCGACACACGCTGCACTGCCATGCCGGCACGGCACAGCAGCGCCTCGCCACCTTTGCGGGCGATGAACTGGCCACCAATCGGCAGGCCTTCTTCAGTCAGGCCGATCGGCAGGCTCAGGCACGGGTGGCCGCTGACGTTGAACGGCGCGGTGAACTGGATCAGACGGCGGTTGGCTTCCGGGTCCTGGGCCAGGTCCGCCAGTTGCTCGTAGGTCGGCGCGGCGTAGGGCTGCACCGGCGCCAGCACCAGGTCGAGCTGGTGCAGCAAGGCGTCGGCTTCGCCGCTAAAGCGCTGTGCGGCCAGCAGAATGCGCTGGTAGTCCATGCCACTCAGGGCACGGCCGGCGTCGATCAAGCGGCTCAGGGCCGGGCCGTAGGCACTGGCATGCAAGGGATAGGTGTCGGCATGCGCCACGGCGGTCTGCACGCCGCAATGGGCCTCCCAGTTGCTGCTCACCGCGTGGGTATCGGGCATGCGAATGCTCACCAGCAGCCCGCCGCCATCGCGGATCATCAGCATGACCTGCTGCAGGGCCTGCTGGATCACCGGGGCGACGCCGTCACTGAGCCAGCGCTCATCGATGCCCACGCGCAGACCACGGAAGGTATCGTCGAGCCCCGGTACTTCCAGGCACACCGTGGGCTGCGAGGTGGGGTCGAGCGGGTCATGACCGGCGATGGTCGACAGCAGGAACAAGGCATCCCGCGCACTGCGGGTAATCGGCCCGACATGATCGAGGCTTGCGGCCATCTCGAAGGCGCCATGCCGGCTGACCCGGCCCCAGGTCGGCTTCAGGCCCGTGAGGCCGTTGGCGGCACAGGGAAAGCGGATCGAACCGCCGGTGTCGCTGCCCAGCGAGGCGTAGCACAGGCCGGCAGCCGTGGCCACGCCGCAGCCGCTGGACGAGGCTCCGCTCCAGTGATTGCTGCCCCACGGGTTCAGCGGCACGGCGATGTCGGGGTGATGGATGGCGAAGGCGCCTTCGGTCATCTGCAGTTTGCCGAGCATCACCACACCGGCTTCGCGCAGGCGTGCGACCACCGTGGCGTCCTGCGTCGGAACACGCTGTGCGTGCAACGGCATGCCGGCAGCGGTGACCACGCCAGCAGTGTCGAACAGGTCCTTGAACGCCAGCGGGATGCCGTGCAACGGGCTGCGGCAGATGCCGTCGGCCAGCTCCTGCTCAGCAATGTGGGCCTGCTCCAGCGCCAGTTCGGCGGTCACCCGGGCGTAACTGTGCAGCTCGCCGTCCAGCGCATCGATGCGGTCCAGCTGGGCTTCGGTGACCTCCACCGGTGACAGCTTGCGGCTGCGGATCAGCAGCGACAGTTCGTGCATCTCAAGGTAATGCAAATCGCTGGGAAGGCTCATTGAGCGGCTCCGATAAAGCCCAGGGCGAGGCGGTTGAAGTCATCCGGGCACTCGCTTTGCAGGTGGTGCGCCGCCTGGCCGAACACATGCAGGTAGCCGTCCGGCAGGCGGTTGAGCATCAGCATCGGTACGTCGATACTGCCGAACCAATCATGCAGGCCCCAGCACAGCAGGGTCGGCGCCTGCACCTGGTGCAACACCGGCAACAGGTTTTCCCACTCGCCAAAGGCGCCCGGCGTGTCCAGCAGTTTCAGGGTGTCGGGGTGGTTGCTGGCCTCAAAGCGCAGGCGCAGGTTTTCTTCGTCCAGGCGGCGATCATCGTGCAACTCATAGCGCTGCAGCAGCGTGCGCATTTTGCAGAGGCTCGGGCCGCCGTCGGCCAGGTAGTAATCACTGAGCAGGTGCGCGGCGTGCTTGCCAAACAGCGGCAGCGGCTGCAAGGCGCCCTGGTCGACGGGCTGCGCGCCGATGGCGATCAGGCGCCCTACCCGCTCGGGATGATCAGCCGCCAGGCGCAACGCGACACCACCGCCAAACGACTGGTTGACCAGGTGCGCCCGAGCGATGCCCACGGCATCCATGAAGCCCAACAGCTTGCGCGCGTGCCAGCTGAACAGCGGGCCTTCGACCGGCACGCGGTCAGAGCGGCCGAACTGGGCGAAATCCACAAAGAAACACTGGTACTGCGCAGCAAACGCTTCGGCGCTCAGGCGAAAGTTGCTCCAGGCGGTACTGCCCGGCCCGCCGCCATGGGTGAAGATCACCGGCAAACGCTCGCTGGCCTGGCCGTGCACCTGATAATGCAGGCGCACGCCGTCCACCGAAACGAACTGACTGTCGTTCTCGGATATCTCTGACATAAGGAATTCCCACAAGAAGGAAGGGCTGCGTGTTGTGCTCACGCAGCCCCGGGCCATCACTCTTCGCTGATCTGACGCACCTTGTAGCCTGGGCGGTGGCCGTCGGCGGTGTCCTTGAAGATCAGGCTGGTGTTCTTCAGCGCACCGGCGACACCACGGCCCGGCTTGGCGATGCCTCGGTTCCAGCGCGAGGCCATCTTGCGCCAGGTGATCGGCGAGACGTCGGTGGCCACCAGTTGCTCTTCATCCCAGCCGGTACCGTCGGAATAGAAGTTCTGCATGGCTTCGCGGGCGTACAGGTCGCAGTCGTTGAAGCCGTGCAGGCACAGCGGCTTGTACATGTAGTCGTAGCGGTACTGGAACTTCTTGCGCTCGTCTTCGGTGTTGCACACACGCACGAGGATTTCCCAATATTCGTGGGTGTCGTCGGTGATCGGTACGTACCATTCGTACTGCACAACGTGCTCTTCGGGCCAGTTTTCCACCATCAGTACACCTGGCAGTACGACCGAAGTACGGTAGAAGCGGCCATTGAGCCCCTCGACTTTCAGGCCCAGGGTCTGGTTCTCCAGCACCGGTTGCCACTTGTCGGTGAACAGCCACTGCATCAGGCCTTTCGGGCCGTTCTCGTCTTCGATCACGCTGATGCAGTCGTCGCCGTTGGGCAGGATACCCAGGGGCAGCACCCAGTCCATGGCGTGGACAATCGCGTTGTCCTTGTGCACCAGGATGTGGGCGTTGTCGAAGCCGTTCTCGCAGGCGATACGCCAGTTGCCATAACCGGTGCGGTGCATGCCGCGGATCATCGCGTTTTCATCCAGCACGCTCGGCGATGCCGGCCACAGCGGGTGCGGGAAGCGCTCGCTGTTTTCCGGGAAGCGGAACGGTAGGTCGTTGGCCAGCGGCGGTACGTCGTCGAGGGGGAAGTCGTCTTCACGCACGAAGACGAAAATCATGCCGTTGACTTCCTGCACCGGGTAGCTGGTGATGCCCGTGGTGCCGACCAGTTTGTCGTCCGGGTTGGCGATGATGGTCACCAGGTCGCCGGTTTCCAGGTCGAAAGTAAAGCCGTGGTACCAGCAGGAGATGGTGCTCTTGTTGAAGCACATCGGCTTCTCGGACAGGCGCACACCACGGTGCAGGCACTGATCCTTCAGGCAGTACACTTTGCCGTTGACGCGGCGCAGTACCAGCGGCACGCCGCAGATCATCATGCCTTCAACCTGGTCTTCGGCCAGCTCTTCGGAGAACAGTGCCGGGTACCAGTGGTTGATGAAACCCCAGGCGGCGTCCTTGTAGGGCTGGTACTGGCTCTGGGTCTTGGCGTTGTTGGCACGGGCATCGCTGATGCCATGCTTGACCACACGACGCCGGATGATTGGCTGATCGGACATTGGTGTAACCCCCTGGTTGACTGGAATCGCGCCACCCCGTGTGGCGCTAATGCAGTCATCCTAAGAAGCTCTACCCCTGCTGACGCTCCCTACACTGTGGGACTTATCCCGCGAGCGCAAAAAGATGCACCCGCGGCAAAAGGGGCTGGCACGCTCAACGCGCCAGGGTTTCCGAAGGGCTTTCGCCGAAGCGGCGTTTGTAGTCGGTGGTGAAGTGCCCCAGGTGGCTGAAGCCCCAGCGAAAGGCCACGGCCGTCACCGTATCGCGCCCGGTGCTCAGGCGCTGCAGCTCTTCGTTCACCCGTCGCAGGCGCACTTCCTTGAGGTAGAGCATCGGCGAGGTGTTGCGGTAGCGACGAAACCCGGTGAACAGCGAGCGGCTGCTGACACCGGCATGCTCGGCCATGTCGACGATGGAAATCGGCTCGTGGGCATGGTCTTCGATGTAACGCTCCACACGCTTGACGAACGATGGCGCCAGCGACGGTCCTTCAGTGCACAGCTCTGCCGAGTAACTGTTCGGCTGATTGGTCAAGAGCATGTTGACCAGGCCGCTTTCCAGTTGCGCAGCCATCAGTGGCGACAGTTCATCGTCCACCGACAGCGAGTCGTATACCCAGCTGACCATGCGTAACCAGCGGGCGCCGGCTGCGGTATCCAGGGGCAGGCCCGACTCGAACTCGATGTTGTTGCGCAAGGTGCGACCGAGCAGTTGCTGGCAATGACGCTCGAGCAGGCTGCGGTCGATACGCATGATCAGCTTTTCGGTGTTGGGCGTATGGTTGATCACCGTCGGCGTGTGGGCGTTGATTACCGTGCCCAGGCGCGGGTTGCACAGCACATGCTGTTTGCCCAGCTGGATCTGTTCCTCGCCATAGATCGGCATCTGGATAAGGGCGAAAGTGTCGAGCACCCCCGGCTTGATGGTTACCGCCCCGCCATAGCTCATGCGGCCAATGCCGATGCTGCCGACCCGCCGGTAGTAGATGCGGGTGTTGACCGAGCCCTTGCTGTCGACCACGCACAAGCGGTTTTCACAAAAAATCTTTTCGCCCCACTGGCGGGCTTCTTCGAGGTCGTCGGTGCGGCAAATTTCATAACGCGACAATACGGCTTCAGGTGGTGTTACTGGACGGAAACTTAGCTGTTCCATGTACAACCCTCTACAGCCTGGCAAGGCATCCAGGCCGCGCTATCACATGTTTTTATTAGGCCCGCAGTGCTTGCCGCGGGTCATTGTTGTTATCACGAGGGGTGTCCGGGCCTGTGCTTCAACGCGTGCACGCAAGCGTTGGGGTTCAGCAAAAGGCCGGAGGTAAACCGCCGCGTTCGATCATGCGAACGTCCCTGTTGGCGCTGAGTGACCCCGTAACGGATCACTTGGCTTTCAGATGCTCCTGAACTCCGTTGGCTCCTTTACAAACAAGCATTTAGCGTGCCTGAACGATCAGCCGATGCAGCGAATCAAGACGAGCGGTTGGCGGTGTGGGCTTTCTTCACGCACGGCGCTGCAGACGCCGGAAAATACCGGCGTCGCAAGGGGCATTTACGCCTGAAAAGCGACTCGCGTGGCCTGCCCTGGCACCGCGAGTCGAGTTTTCAGTTGACGATCAGCGCCGCTGGGCGTCGACCATCACGAACATCACCCGCGCCGGGGTGTTTCCAGTGTTACGCCACGCATGCCGTGTTCCCATTTGCACCACCACATCCCCCGCTGTGCACACACATGAATCACCTTCGTCCAGCAGCAAGGTCAGCTCACCTTCGAGCAGCACCCCGTAATCGATGGTATCGGTGCGATGAAAGCCCGGCGCATCGGCTTCAAACTGCTGCGCCAGGCCCGGCAGTCGCGCCATCATTTCTTCGGCGGCAGCCTGCAACTGCGCCTCACTGGGCCCCCCCTCGGAGGCCGGCGGAAAGGTCACCAGCATTGCGCAGGTTCCGCCGCTGCCCGGCAGCACCGAGGTCACCGTGGCGACCGTTTCGGCCTGGCTGCCGCCCACCTGGGCATCGGCCTCGGTCTTCCACAACAGCGCGGCACTGAACCCCGGGCTGTGTTCAAAAGGTTCATTACCAGGCACCGGGCCCTGGCTGATGACCCGTGCACGCCCCCGGGCGTCGTGGCCTGTCACTACACGCTTGGCTTGCATATTGATCTCCTTGCGGCGGGGCGACGCCAGCCGCTGGCTGGCGCCGACACGGGTCTAACGGTGGAGGATGTGGAAGTTGGTGAAACCGTTGCCTTGCGCCTGGATGTCGTCCAGGGCTTCGTTCAACTGCTCCAGTGCGTAGGCACGGGCCTCAAGGTGCGACAGGTCGAGGATGCCCGACTCGACCATGCTGGCCATCTCTTCACCTTCGCGGGTGGAGAACCACAGCGAGCCGATGTACTGCAGCTGGGCGCACATGAACGGGTGCGGATCAATCGGGATCGGTCCGGCCACGCCACCGATCTGCACAATGCGCCCGCCGCGGGTCACTGCTTGCATGGCATCGACCGACAGCTCGGTCGGCGCCTTGGCGCCCAGGGTGTCGAGCATGACGTCAACACCATCAGGCAACAGGGCGCGGACCTGCTGGTGAATGCTCTGCTCGCCAATCGGCACGGCAATCACCCGCTTCGGGTCGATCGCCTGCAGACGCTCCAGCGCCTGACGGTCACGGGCTGCCACGATCACGCGCGAGGCGCCGAAGGCCAGCGCCAGCAATGCTGCGCCCACGCCCAGGGTGCCGCTGGCACCCAGAATCAGCACGCTTTGCGACGGACGCAGTGCCGATTTGCGAATGGCTGCGTAGGCAGTGCCCAGGTAGCCGAACCGGGTGGCCTGAGCGAAACTCAGGCAATCGGGCAGGCGCACCAGGTTGTTACCGTGGGCAGTCATGTATTCACCGTAACCGGCGTACGGATAGCGTTTGAACACCTGCTGGGAGCCGGCACCGAAGCCGAAATAGCCCATGAAGGTATAAGCCTGGCAGCGTGGAGCATCCCCTTCGCGGCAATGACCGCACTCGCCGCACCCGATACCCGGGTTCACGTAAACCCGGTCACCCGGTGCGAACGCGGTCACTGCGCAGCCGACCGCCGCCCCCGTTCCGGCGGTGTCCAGGCCGAAAATCGCCGGCAGTTGCGGCAACGGCAAAAAGGGGTACCACTCGGGAAAGTGCGTGGTGACGTTCTTCAGGTTGGGAATGATGCCGCTGGCCGCTACCTTGACCAGAACGTCATGGGGGCCGGGGGTGGGGACGGGAATCTGATCGACGACGAACCGTCCGCCGATTTCGTGAAGACGTGCAGCTTGCATCATGGACACAGGACACTCCTTGGGTCGCGACAGCAGGCGCAGGGCCTGGCGACCCGTCTGGTTTTTCTGGAAGAACGCACCCGGAGCGGGTGCGCAGGAAAACGGCGGACCGTCCCTGGTCCGGGTGCGCAGTGAGCGCTTAGCGGCCGGCCGCCTGCAGTGCCTGCAGGGAGAAGTCGGTGGACTTGGCGTCAAAGTTGGTACGCCAGGTGCTGGTGTCGATCAGCGATATGGTGGCGTGGTTGCGCTGGAAGTCGATCACCGAACCGACCGTGGTGCGGATATCGCCATCGGCTGCGTTGGCATAGGAATGGAATTCCATGAACTTCCAGAACTCGCCTTTGCGGTTGTACGCCTCGCCGTAGTAGATGCGCGGGTACTTGGTGTCGATGTACAGGACCTTTTTGCTGTACGGGTGAATCGACGGCGTGATCGCCTCGACCACATAGACTTCGCGCACTTCATAGTTGTTGCCGACGATGTTCCAGTACGGCGGTTTGTCTTCCATCACCGGGTAGCGTTCGGCGAAGGTCTTGCCCGCCTTGTTCCAGATGGCGTCGCCGGTTTTACTGGCGCTGACCGCAAGAATGTTGCGCTTGCCCAGCAGCTTGTACTCCGGGTACCAGCATGGGCGGGCGTTGAACACTTCGAGGTCGTCCTGCAGCTGGTCGGAGGACCCCACCGGGTCCATCCACGCGCCACCGGACAATTGCCGCACACGGCGTACCGCCGGAATGTAGGCCCAGACGCTGTTCACTTTCGCCGAGTCGTACATCACCGTGTAGGTGCCCAGGCCTTTCATGTCCGAAGGGGCCTTGAAGTACAGCAGCTGGCGACCACGCTCGCTGCCATCGCCTTCGACCGTGTTGCCACCGGTCAAACGGCCTTTCATCGAATAGCGGGTGAACTCGGCCACAGGCTCGGCGTGCACGCCCTTTTTGCCGTCGACCAGCAACTGGGTGTAGCCCGGTACCTGCGAAATATCCCCGACCAGCTGGCCGAGGTGCCAGTTCCACATGATCTTCTCGGCGGCTTGCGGGTCTTTCTCGTCGATCTGCGGGAACGGCTCGCCGGCGCCCCAGCCATCCACCCGGCATTCCGCCTTGTTGATCGAGGTCTTGCCGGCGTTGGCGGCAGAGGCCTTGACCCAGCGCGGGTCAAGCGGCACGGCTTTGGACGCCGCCAAGGGCATCTGCATGCCGCTGTTGCGAATGCGCCATTCCAGCTTCTCGGTGAGCAGGCTGGCAATGGTATGACCTTCGAAGGTCTGGGTTTTCAGCTGGTCGATGTTGCTGGCACTGATCACGGTGCCGGGCGGTACTTCGGCGGCATTGACGACAGCCATCGCACTGGCGGCGATCAGGCCCGCCAGCAGCGGCGAACGTAGTGCAGGACGAAAACGGATCATGGTGGTGTCTCCGATGGGTCAGAACAGGTAGGTCAGGCTGGTGTACAGCTGATCGCGGTTGTGGAAGTAGCCGAACAGCGTGGTGTTCTCGCAGGTGGCCAGGTTGCCCGGCTGGCATTTGTCGCTGTCGTGGAATTCGTCATCCCAGAAGGCGTCGTACTCGACTTTCCAGCGCAGTTTGCTCGACAGCTCGAAGGTCACCGACGGCACGGCAAAACCGCCGCCGTTGCTCAGGTCGCCGCCCACTACCAGTTGCGGACGAATGCGCCCGTTGGCGTAGCTGGTGTCAAAGATCGCGGTGCCCATCACCGAGTGCTCCTTGACCTTGCCGCCCCAGCCCACGCTGTACAGCAGGCGGTCGTCTTCGTCGAAGTTCTGCACCCATTTGTCGAACAGCTGCACCGAGAAGAACATCGGTTTTTCCGTACCGAGCAGGCTCTGGGTGAACGCCAGGTTCTTGTCCATGCGCAGCATCAGCGCGACCACGTCCTTCTTGGTGTAGCCATCGAAGCCCGGGGCCACGAACTGGCTGATCAGCGTCGGCGTCGAGGCCTCGAACTGGTACGGCGCATCCTTGATGTAGGCGACCTCGGTGCTGAACACCGCATCGGCCCAGTCGGCGTAGCGGCTGGCGGTCATGCCGAAGACATCGACGATCGGGTAGATGACCTCGCCCGCCAGGCCTTTGGTGTGTTCGCTACCGGTGGTTTCGGCGCCACTGGGCACATTGGGCAGGCCGAACAGCGCGAGGTTGTCGGAGGCGTTGAGGATCGGTGCGTTGTAGTAGGTCTTCAGGTAAGACAACGAGTAGTTGGTGTCGCCCCACAGGCCGTTCCAGCGGATACCGCCGGTCACATCATGGCGGCTGCCGTCTTCGTGGTTGAAGTTGTACGGATCGACGTTGCGAAAATCGACGCCGGCATACGGCTGGCTCGACCAGCGACCACCGTAGATATCGATTTCGGTACCGATGTCGGCAGTGCGGTCCAGGCCCGGGCGCACGAACATCTCGATGCCACCGTCGTACTCCGGAACATCGATGTTGACCTTGGCCATGATGTTGGTTTTACGCAGCTCTTCGTTGGCCGGCTCAAGGAACGAACGCCAGGTGTTGTCAAAGCCGTGCACCAGGTCGTTGGCGGCAAAAAAGTCGGTCTCGCCCCAGGCGATCTGCTGCTTGCCGAGGCGGAACCAGGTGCGGTCGCCCACCGGGAAGTCGACATACAGCTCGCGGATATCGGTCTTGTCGTAGAGCTCGGTGATGTCGCCACGGCCATCGGCTTCGTGGTAGTTGTTGGCGCCCATTTTTTCCAGGTGGTTGAGGAAGTCGGTCTCGACTTCGCGCACACCACGCAGCTTGGCCACTACCGAAAAGCTGTCGGTGGGTTTCCACTGCAGGTTGATCCGCGCCGTGCTGCGCATCATCGACAGCTTGCCGCGGTCGTCATAGTCGGGCGTGTCTTCCCAGTTCTTCATGTTCCAGGACATTTCCTGGCGCAGGTAGCCGTCGTAGGTGAAGGTGTCGGCCAGCACCGGTGCACTCATCACCCCCAGTGCAATGGCCAGCCCGAGCCGGTTCAGCGAGGCGTGCGCGTGCTCACCCCGAGTGTGTCTGTTCATGCTGTTCTCCCCAGTAAGTCGCGGCAGCGATTGATCGATTGCTGTTGTTGTTATGTCGTCTCAAGCCAACTGATGTGAGGTGCCGGGCAGGTGCGTCGCCCTGCCCTGCTGCGGCTCGCCGAAGATGAAGCGAGGGCGGAACACGTAGATCAGCGCCGGCATTACAAACAGTGCGCTGAACGCCGAAACCGTCAGCCAGATCGCCATCAGCAAGCCCATTTCGGCCTGGAAGCGCAGCGACGAGGCCCACCACAACAAGGTGGCCAGGATCAGTACGCTGGCGGTCACGATCACGCCCATGCCGGCCGAGTGCAGGGCGATGCGCACGGCCTCCTCGGCGCTCTTGCCGATGGCGATTTCTTCCTTGATGCGGTCGGCGATGTAGAAGGCGTAATCCACCCCCAGGCCAATCCCCAGGGCGGCCACCGGCACGGTGTTGATGTTCATGCCGATGCCCTGCCAGGTCATGAAGGCGAAGGTCATCATGTTGGAGATGATCACCGGCACCATGAACACCATGCCGGCGATCGAGGAGCGGTACACCGCCGTGCAGATCAGCGCCAGCACCAGCAATGCCAGGGCAATCGCCTCGATCTGGCTGGCCAGGATGATTTCGTTGACCGCCGCCATCACCCCGATCAGGCCGCCGGCCAGGTGCCATTCGCCCTGGGCCAGCGGGTGCTGGGCAATGAATTCCTTGATGCGTGCCACGGCAGTACGAATGGTTTCGCCCTGGCGGTCGCGGAACATCAAAGTGACCGCGCCGTTGGCGTACTGGTCATCGGCAAAGCGCGACATGTCGCCGGGCTCCGACACCGAATCGAGCATGGCCGCGAGGCTGCCGTTAATGGCGCTGGTATCACCGAGTTCCAGGTAGCGCGGGTTGCCTTCGCGCAGGCTGAGGTTGATCTGCGGCAGCACATCGGCCAGCGACACCGAGCCACCCACCTGCGGCTGCGCTTCGATAAAGCGCTGGAAGCTGTTCATCGCCTGCAGGGCTTCGTTGCTCTTGATCAAGCCGGTGTTGCCGTCTTCACCGAGGACCACGAACATGCGGTCGACGCCTTCGAAACGGGCATTGATCGCGGCGGAGTCGACGTTGTAATCGGCGCGCGGCCAGAGGATCGGCGAACCCGGGTTGGCATCACCGATCTTCAGGTTGAGCGAGAACAGCCCGGCGCACACCACCGCTACAAAGCTCACGCCCAGCACTACAAAGCGCGCACGGGACAGGCACACGCGGGTGGCGAGGTCGAGCACCTTGCTCAGCAGCGGAATGCAGTTGATCGGGTGCACCATGCCATGCGGCTTGCGGATGAACGACAGCATCACCGGAGTCAGGATCACCGCGCTGATGGTCAGCGTCAGCACCCACACGCACGCCAGCACCGTGAGCTTTTGCAGCATCGGAATCGGGCTCAGCGCCACCACGGCCATGCACGCAGCATCGGCAATCACCCCGAGCATGCCCGGGCGGAACAGGTCCGACAGGGCCACCCGCGCAGCGATCCTGGCAGTGTCGGCATTGGCCGGCAGCAGCTCCAGCTCATCGTCGAAGCGGTTGACGATCTGCACCGAGTGCGACACGGCGCGCGAGGTGATCAGCATTGCCACCACAATCACCAGCGGCTCGAAACTGATGTTGAGCAAATGACAGATGCCCAGCGCCCAGGAGGCACTGACCGCCCCGGCCAGCAGTGGCAACAGCACCCCGCGCCAGGTGCGCAGCAATACGAACAGCATCACCAGGGTGACCAGCAGCGCCGCGCCGACCAACTGGAAGGTTTCCGGCAGGTAGTGCCCTACCCAGCCATACAGGATCGGGTCGCCGACCACGCGGATGTGCACCTGGCCGTCATCGACACGGTTGATCAGGCTGCGGATTTCCTGGAAGACCTTGCTGTAATCGACCTGATCGTCGATGAAGTCGACGGTGATCAGCGTGGCTTGCAGGTCTTTGGAAACATACGGGCCATACACCAGCGGGTTGCGCAGCACGGCCTGCTTGAGCTCGGCCATGGCCTCGGCGCTTTGCGGCAGGTCGGGCCACATCAGCGGCAGGCTGACGATGCCGGCCGTGGATGCGCGCACTTCCTTGAGTTTCTTGGAGGCCAGCGAGGTGATCTGGTACGGGTTGACCGCCGACACTTCACGCAAGCCCAGGGTCACTTCGCGGACTTTTTCCAGTACCTGGGTCTGGAAGATGTCGCCCTGGTCCACCTCGAACATGATGGTGACCATGTTCGAGCCGCCGAAGGTGTCCTTGAATTTTTCGTGGGTCTTCACGTACTCGTGACGGGACGGCAGCATGTCTTCGAAGACAGTGCGCACCTCGATATGCAGGGCAAACCAGCCCAGCACCAACGTCAGCATCAGCAGGCAACCGGCCACCCAGGCGCGGCGGCGAATGCAGAATTCAGCTATTCGTTCGATCATGAAAGTGTCTCGCTCGGGTTAAGCAACAGGAGGTTCAAGGCTGCAACCGGGACCAGCGCCGGCCATCCCATTGGCCGAGGTCGGCGCCCGCCAGCCAGAGGCCGCCGTCCACCGGCAAGGCGCGCACATGCCAGGACAGGTCGCGCTCATCGAGAATGCCGTTGTGCCACTCGCTGCCATCGCCGCTGGCCCAGCGCCCCAGGGCGCCGGTGACAAACCAGTGCTGCTGTGCGGGCAACCAGGCCACGTCGAACAGGTGCTCGTGCAAGCCCACGTCCACCACCTGCCAGCTCATGCCGCCGTCGCGGGTTTGCAGCACCGCACCTTCCAGGCCCACGGCAACGCCGTTTTGCCCGTCACGGAAATTCAGTGCCATCAGCGAGGCATCCACCCCGGCGCTGACCTCTTGCCAGTCCTGGCCATTGACGTTGCCGAGCATCACCCGCCCGAACTCCCCGACCAGCACCAGGCGGCCACCGTCGAGAATTGCAACGTCGTTCCAGGCCACGTCTTCCTCTTCGCGCAGGCGTTGCCAGCTTTGTGCGAAGTCGTGGCTGATCAGCAGTGCGCCCATTTCACCGGTGGCGATGGCCAGGCCACCGGCCGCCACGCGCACGCGGTTGAGCTTGTTGGCCACGGCTGAGCGCGGCACGTCCTGGACCTGTGCCCAGCTTTTGCCGCCGTCGGTGCTGCGCAGGATCACCCCGTCGTTGCCCACGGCCACGAGGTGGCTGGCGTCCCAGGCGGCGATGTCCTGCAGGGTGTTGCGGGTCGGGGTTGGCAGGCGGCTGACGGCGCCATCGGTGCCGATCAGCAGCACCTTGCCGTAGCTGCCGCTGGCCAGCAGCTCGCCGCCGGGCAAGCGCGCCAGGCCGTAGAACTGGTCGCGGTTCTCCAGCGCGGCGGGTTCGATGGTGCTGCCCACCGGTTGGGGGCGAATGAACAGGCCGGCCCACAGCAGCGAGGCGATGATCACCCACGGCAAGACCGCCATGGTGAGTTTCATGAGCCGCGTACCGGGCCGCAGGGCTGATGCCTTGGGAAGGCTGAGATCGCTAGTAACGAGGTTCGACATGAGACGGGTCCGCATGTTAATCGCCACTGGAAGTCTGATGGCGAAGGCACAGTCACATTAGGTCTCGGCGTTCTCAGGGACTATCCGCGTACTGCTCGCCTTATCCCCCCAGTGCAAGTTAATGACGGCGGTCAATTGCGCCTACAGGTCTTCGATGCCCCCAACCTGTAGGCGCGTGGCTTGCCCGCGAAAAACGATGACGCGGTGCATCAAGGGCACCGCAGCGCCCGGTTCGCCGGCAAGCCTGGCTCCTACGTCGACACCACCTGTAGGAGCGTGGCTTGCCCGCGAAAAACGATGACGCGGTGCATCAGGGACACCGCAGTGCCCGGTTCGCCGGCAAGCCTGGCTCCTACGTCGACACCACCTGTAGGAGCGTGGCTTGCCCGCGAAAAACGATGACGCGGTGCATCAGGCGCACCGCAGTGCCCGGTTCGCCGGCAAGCCTGGCGCCTACGTCGACACCACCTGTAGGAGCGAGGCTTGCCCGCGAAAACGATGACGCGGTGCATCAGGCGCACCGCAGTGCCCGGTTCGCCGGCAAGCCTGGCTCCTACGTCGATACCACCTGTAGGAGCGTGGCTTGCCCGCGAAAAACGATGACGCGGTGCATCAGGGACACCGCAGTGCCTGGTTCGCCGGCAAGCCTGGCGCCTACGTTTACCCGGACGCCGGGCCGCCGCGATGGACTGCGAACCACAAATAAAAAAACGCCGTGACAAGCACGGCGCAGAAGTGGAGTCGGATCAGTTTCGTTGTTGCAGTAAATCAAGCGCGACGTCGACGATCATGTCTTCCTGACCGCCAACCATCCGCCGTCTGCCCAGCTCGACGAGGATATCGAGCGTTTTCAGCCCGTACTTGGCGGCGGCCACTTCGGCGTGGCGCAGGAAGCTCGAATACACCCCGGCATACCCCAGGGCCAGGGTTTCACGGTCAACCCGCACGGGGCGGTCCTGCAGCGGCCGCACCAGATCATCAGCAGCATCCATCAGCCGGTACAGGTCCGTCCCGTGGTTCCAGCCCATGCGCTCGGCGGCGGCGATGAACACTTCCAGCGGCGCGTTACCGGCACCGGCGCCCATCCCGGCGAGGCTTGCATCGATACGGTCGCAACCCTCCTCCACCGCGGCGATGGAGTTGGCCACACCGAGCGACAGGTTGTGGTGCGCGTGCATGCCCAATTGAGTTTCCGGCGTGAGCACCGCCTTGAACGCACGCATGCGATCACGGATGTCCTGCATGTTCATCGCACCGCCAGAGTCGGCCATATAGATGCACTGCGCGCCGTAGCTTTCCATCAGCTTGCCCTGGGCGGCCAACTGCTCGGCCGGGATCATGTGGCTCATCATCAGGAAACCGACGGTGTCCATGCCCAGCTCGCGGGCGTATTCGATGTGCTGCTTCGACACGTCGGCTTCGGTGCAGTGCGTGGCCACGCGTACCACCCGCGCACCGGCGTTGTAGGCAGCCTTGAGGTCATGCACCGAGCCGATGCCGGGCAGCAGCAAGGTGGCGATCTGCGCATGCTCGGTGACGTCGGCCACGGCCTCGATGTACTCAAGGTCGGTGTGTTTGCCAAAGCCGTAGTTGAAGCTCGAGCCCTGCAGGCCGTCGCCGTGGGCGACTTCGATCGAATCGACCCGGGCCTTGTCCAGCGCTCGGGCAATGTCCTGCACGTTCTGGAGCGAGTACTGGTGGCGAATGGCGTGGCTGCCGTCGCGCAGGGTGACGTCGGAGATATAGATTTTCTTGCCGTTCATGGTTAGCTCCTCAGCCGTTGAGCATCGACAGCGCCATGCGCTCGGCCGTGGCCAAGGCAGCGGAGGTCATGATGTCGAGGTTGCCGGCATACGCTGGCAGGTAGTGGGCGGCGCCTTCGACCTCGAGGAACACCGAGGTCTTCAAGCCCGAGAAGCGGCCGTGGCCGGGAATGTTCAACGGCGCATCCTCGGGGATCACGTCGAACTGCACCTTTTGCTTGAGGCGGTAGCCCGGCACATAGGCCTGCACGGCGGCGGCCATTTCTTCGATGGAGGCTTCTATGTGCGTCTGATCGGCGGCTTCGGAGAGGACAAATACCGTGTCACGCATCATCAGCGGCGGCTCGGCCGGGTTCATGACGATGATCGCCTTGCCCTTGGCCGCGCCACCGATCACTTCGATGGCTTTGCTGGTGGTTTCGGTGAATTCGTCGATGTTGGCGCGGGTACCGGGACCGGCCGATTTGCTCGCAATCGAGGCAATGATCTCGGCGTAATGCACCTTGGCCACGCGCGACACCGCCGCCACCATCGGGATGGTTGCCTGGCCGCCGCAGGTGACCATGTTGACGTTCAGCTGGCCGAGGTTCTGCTCCAGGTTGACCACCGGTACACAGTACGGGCCGATGGCTGCCGGGGTCAGGTCGATCAGGCGGATACCCGGTTTGACCGAACGCAGGAACGCGTCGTTTTTAACGTGGGCGCCGGCGCTGGTGGCATCGAAGACGAAGTCGATGTCAGCAAACGCTGGCAGACGGGTCAGGCCTTCTACGCCTTCGTGGGTCGTGGCCACGCCCATCCGTGCAGCACGTGCCAGGCCATCGGACGCCGGGTCGATACCCACCATCGCCGACATTTCCAGGTGCTGCGCGTTACGCAGGATCTTGATCATCAGGTCGGTGCCGATGTTGCCGGAGCCGATGATGGCAACCTTGAGTTTCTTCATGCTGGTGCGCTCTTTTGGTTGAGCTGCCGATCACTCGGCGGAAAAATTGACGGCGACCTGACCGATGCCTTCGATCAGCGCCTCGAAACGGTCACCGGCATTGACCCCCACCATCGGCCCCAGGGCGCCGGTCAGGACGATGTCGCCGGCGCGCAGCGGCTCACCCAGCTGCGCCATGGTCCGCGCCAGCCACACCGCAGCATTGAGCGGGTGGCCCAGGCATTCGGCACCACTGCCGCTGGACACCTGCTCGCCGTTGCGGGTCATGCGCATCAAGGTATTGCGCAGGTCGACCCCGGCCAGTGGCACAGCGGGGCCACCGAGCACGAAGCAACCGCTGGAGGCGTTGTCGGCCACGGTGTCGACAAAGCGGATGTTCCAGTTCTGTACGCGCGAACCAACGATCTCCAGCGCGGGCAACACCCAGCCGGTGGCGTTCAGCAGGTCGGCAAAGGTGGTGTCGGGGCGCGGCAGGTCCTGGTTGAGGATCAAGGCGATTTCCGCCTCGATCTTCGGCTGCAGCACGCGGTTGAACGGCACCACTTCGTTGTCGCCATAGCACATGTCGGCAAACAGGGTGCCGAAGTCCGGCTGGTCGACACCAAGCTGGGCCTGCACCTTGGGGTTGGTCAGGCCGATCTTGCGCCCGACCACACGGCGCCCGCCGGCAACGGCGTGGGCGACGTTGAGGCGCTGAATCGCGTAGGCCGCCTCGCCGGCGTCTTCGCCAATCTGTTCACGCAACGGCGCAATCGCCTCGCCGCTATGCTCGGCAGCGCGCAGGGCGGCGGCCAGTTGTTCAATAGTTTGCTGGGTCACGCTCATAGTCACCTCGGGGTTCGCAGCGCAGCCGCTCGGGCAGCCACGCAATCAGCTGTTCGGCGCCTGCTTAAGGGGCAAGAAAATCCACGACCAGGCGGTTGAAACGTTCGGCGTGCTCCCACTGCACCCAATGGCCGCAGTTGTTGAACACATGCAGTTCGCTGTTGGGGATACCGGCGACCAGACGCAAGCCGGTGTCCATCGGCACAAAGCGGTCATTTCGACCCCAGATCACCAGGGTGGGCGCGCTGATTTCAGCCAGGCGTGTCGACACATCCGGGAACTGCCGCGGGTGCAGCGACAGGCTGCGGGAGAAGTTCTCCAGGTGGTCACGGCGCTGGAGGATGTTCTCCAGGCGGCCTGAGATCAGCTCGGCGGTGAGGTCTTTGCTGTCATACACAAAGATGTCCATCATCTGCTGCAGGTTGTCTTGCGTGGGTTCGCGGTACACCTTCTGCAGCAGCTTGATGCCCTCGGTCGGCATTGGCACGAAGGCACTGACGCCACCGGTACCCCCGCCCATCAACACCAAGCGGCCAACGCTGTGCGGGTAGTCGAGGGCAAACGCCACCGCACTGTGGCCGCCCATGGAGTTGCCGATCAAGTGCGCGCGGGTGATGCCCAGTTGCGTCAGCAAGCCATTGAGTACGCGGGCATTGAGCGCCGAGCGCGATTCTTCGCAGACGATGCTGTCGCTCTTGCTCCAGCCGGGGCAGTCCATGAGGATCACCCGGTAACCGGCCGCCACCAACGGTTCGACGTTGCGGCTGAAGTTCGACCAGCCACTGGCCCCCGGCCCGGAGCCGTGCAGCATGACCACGACCTCCTGGCCGTCACCACAGTCGTGGTAGTGAATATTGAGGGGCACGCCGTGGTCTTCGATCAGGGCAAAACGGCTGGTCGCGCTTTCGCTGTACTGGCTCATACGGCTCTCCGGGGATTCTCAAGCGGGCTAACGGGGTGGGCGCTTATCGAGCCGTAACCGGCGATCCATTCGGGGATCGGCCGGTAATAGCGGTCACTGGCCTGATACGGCCCAAAGCTGGCCAGGGCAGCGAAGGCGGCCACCCAGGTTTTGATTTCGTGGGTGGACTTGCCCGCCAGCGCCGACAGCTCGGCATTGCTGACAGCGTCCAGCGCGCTCAGGCGGCCTTGCTCAAGCAACGTCAGGAAATGCGCGTCCCACTCGGGGTTGAGCGGATGCAGCGTCTGCGGGTCCTCGACAAAGCGCTGCGCGGCAAGGATCACCCGTTGCGTGCGCGCTTCACGCTCGTCTGCCGGCAGGTAGCGACCGCTGCCTTTGAGCCGGTCGGCCATCAGCCCTTCGACCTTGGCCAGTTCCGGTACCGGCGGTTGATGGGAAAGCCCGCCGGAGCCGAGGAACAGCACGCGCTTACCCAGCGCAGCGGCCCAGCGGCCAATGGCCTCCCCCAACAAACGCGCCCGGGTAAAACTCGGCAAGGGCGTGGCCACGGCATTGATGAACACGGGAATCACCGGCACCTCACGCAAGCCGCCGAGCAACAGTTCAAGCGGTTGCGCGGCCCCGTGGTCGAGCTGCATGCGGTACGAAACCGCGCTGTCGACACCCTCCTCCAGCACAGCCGCCGCGCAACTTTCGGCCAATGCCTGCGGCACCGCCAAGGGCCCTGCCAGCGTGCCGAAATCGCCTATGGCATGGGCGGCCATGCCGATGCAGAACGACGGCATCACGTCATAGAAAAAACCGTTGTAATGGTCAGGGCTGAACAGGATCACCAACTCGGGATCGAACGCGGCGATGCGCTGGCGCGCCGCTGCAATCACCTCATCGACTTCATCCAGAACGGCCTGCGCCGGGTCCACATGGCCCATCAACGGCGTATGCGAAAGACAATGCAGGTAAGCGCTCATTCACGTCACACTCAAGGTCAGGGTCGGCCGGGCGCCTTGAGCAGGTGCCGGCAGTTTGCTTGGGTGGACGATAAGTTTATGGGGGGGGGCCGGCAGTCCCGTGACGGCGTGGGTTATCCCGTGAGCGCAGAAAACTGCGGCACGCTTCAGGGCTGCTCGGTAAGCACCGGTGGGGCCCACTTGCCCTGCTTGACGATGTCCTTGGGCACGTAGGTACGGAAGGTCAGCGAAAACGGCTTGCCCGCAGACGATGGCAACCAGTTCGACTCGGGAATGCCGGCGACGGGTTTGGGCCCGATGGCGATTTTCAACGAGCCGTCCGGCTCTTTTTTCAGGTTTGAATGGCTGTTGAAGTTGAAGCGGTTCCACGGGTTGGGCACCACGCGGTAGTCGGGCACACTGACCAGAATGACCGACCAATAGCCGTCGACCACGCTTGCAGGCAGGCTGTCGGCCGCAAAATGCATGACATAGCGCCTGCTGCCATCCAACGGATGGTTGGCGGCGTCGGCGACGGGTACAAAGTAGATGACTTCGTCGGTGGTGTTGGCCCAGATGCCGGCGTAGTTCACCGTGGTGCGCAGGCTGAAGTTTTCGCCGTAGTTCCCGGTCTTCTGGCCGCCTACCCAGTTGTTGTGCGGCGCGGCGCTTCGGGCAATCGCATGGCTGACGAAATCGGGGACGACGGTCTCTTTGAGCTGCTTGTCGATCGCCTCCCGGGCCTGTGGCGAAGACGCCACATACTGGGCAACGTAACGCACCTTTTGCTGCATCTGCGCGGCAACCGGCGACACATCCAGGGCGCTGGAGAACACCTTGTCGACGTTATCGAAGGCTTCCACGCCAAGCAGCCTGGCATTATCGAACGGCTTGACCTCGGGTGCCGGTACGACGGCAATGTCACCAAGCGGGGTCACCTTGAACTGCTTTTGCAGGGCCAGCGCGCCTTCGGGATCGCCTTTGATTTCGACCCGTGCCAGCAACTTCGCCTTGCTTGAATGCAGTTCTATGCGTGCCGCATCGGGCGGAATCGTTGCCGTGGAGCCGGGCTTGACCAGGGCAAATTTTCCATACGGTTTTGACGGGAAGGTGCGTTCATTGGTGTTGGCTATCACCTCGCCCCACTCATCCAGTAGCTGCGCGGTGTAATAACGGCCCTTTACCTGCGGGACTTCCAGCAGCACGCCGTTGTGATCATCGGCAGCGACCCAGGCTTCCAGGTAGGCCACATCGAAGTTCGGGTTTACAAAATCCGCAGAACCCAGCGGGTTGTATTTGACGGCATTCCAGCTGAATCCGTCGCCGGCGCGGTCCATCTGCTCCTGACGAATCACCAGCAAGCGGCCCAGCAAGTAGGTGTAGGCGTCGGTGACGGTGTGAATGTCCGGCTTGCTGGCAAACGTGCCCGGGGGCTGGGCAGCACCGACCGTTGGCGCACCGATGGCCAGCATCAGCCCCAACACGGCAATACAACCTGATCGGGCTTTTTGGGTAAGCAGTGCTAAGGGCATTTCGCAACTCCGCGCGTGCAGGCATCGCCTTGAACGCTAGCAGCCTTTGCCGGGGAATCCAGCGTATAAACGCCGTGGCATAATCGGACACGACTCATAACAGGCCCGCATAAATGACTGTCGAAAGTTACGACCAGCTGGCGATTTTTTCGGCCGTGGCCCAGGAGCGCAGTTTCACCCGCGCTGCCGCCCGGCTCGGCATGTCCCAACCGGCCTTGAGCCGGGCCATGCGGCAACTGGAGGAGCGTCTGGGTGTGCGCTTGCTGGCGCGTACCACGCGCAGCGTCTCCCCCACTGAAGCCGGCGAGCATTTGCTGCGTGTGATCGCCCCGCGCTTTGAGGAGATCGACAGCGAACTGGCACTGCTCAGTGCGTTTCGCGACAAGCCGGCCGGCAAGCTGCGCATCACCGCCGGTGAACACTCGGCGATCACCGTGTTGCAACCGGTGCTGGCCAAATTGCTGCCCGACAACCCCGACCTGAACATCGAAATCATCGTCGACTATGGCTTTACCGATATCGTCGCGGAGGGTTTCGACGCCGGTGTACGCCTGGGTGAGCAAGTGGCCAAGGACATGATCGCGATGCGTATCGGGCCTGACATGCGCATGGCGGTGGTGGGCTCCCCGGCGTATTTCAGCCGCCACCCCAGGCCCGTCGTCCCCAGTGACCTCATGGCGCACAACTGCATCACCCTGCGCCTGCCAACCTACGGCGGCCTGTCGCTGTGGGAGTTCGACAAGAACGGCCAAACCCTGAACGTGCGGGTGGAGGGTCAGCTGGTGTTCAACAACATCGCCATGCGCCTGCAGGCGGTGCTTCAGGGCCTGGGGCTGGCCTACATGCCCGAGGACCTGGTGCAGGAACTGGTCGCGCAAGGGCGCCTGGTGCGGGTACTCGAAGACTGGTGCGAACCCTTCTCCGGCTACCACCTCTACTACCCGAGCCGGCGCCAGAGTTCACCGGCTTTTACCTTGCTGCGCGAAACCCTGCGTTACGAGGGTTGATCGGCCTCGACGCTGTGCAGCGCTGCCCCGGCACGCCGGGCCGCGTCGGCATCGCCCTGGTCGGCCAGCAATTGAACCAGTTGGCGTAACTGCGCCGCTGTCAGGCCCACGCGCAGGCTCGCCGCCATGTGCGAGCGCAGCTGCGACTCGACACCCGGGGTGACAGCCAACGCCGCAACGGTCGCCAGCTCACGGCTCTGCCAGTCGAGGTTGTCGCGCGCGAAAATGTCGCCAAACAGGTGCGTCTGCAAATACTGGTTGATGACCGGCACGAAATCGAACAACGGGCCCTGGACAGGCGCCCCGGCGATCTTCGTCTGGTTGGCTTTACCCGCCGCCAGCAGCGCATCGCCGATCGGGATGAAGCGCCCTGGCTCACGCCCCGGTTCGTCCTGTACACCGCGCTGCTTGCGGGCCTCGACCACCTTCATCAGCTCGCCCAAGGCACTGAGGCTACGGGGAAAGCCGCTGTAGGCGTAGAGCTGCACGAGAATTTCCTTCGCTTCGCTGATCGTCAGGCCTGCATCCAGCCCCCGGTTCAGTGCGGCGTTGAGCCCCGGCATGTTGCTGGTAGCCATGGCTGCCGCGATCAGCGGGATGGCCTGTTGCTTGCTGGACAGCGTCTCGGAGATCGGTTGGCTGACAGGCCCGTCAAGCTCAGCCGGCGAGCCTTGAGCGTTGTATTGCGCATCCGTTACCTTCTCCAGCCAGTGCACATTCTTGCCATCCACCGATCCGGTCACGGCCAGGTGGGTCATGGCGCTGTCCGGCGCGGCGCCATGCCAGTGCTTGACGCCCGGCGGGCAAGTGATCACATCGCCCGGGCGGATGTGCTGTATCGGCTTGCCCCATTCCTGGACCAGCCCCACGCCGGACGTCACTACCAACCGCTGGCCTGCAGGATGGGTATGCCAGGCCGAGCGCGCACCCGGCTCGAAGCTGACATAGGCGCCAGAGGCATTGACCTCGTCCGTGGCCGTAAACAACGGATCGACGCGTACGTTGCCGGTGAAATAATCCGCCGGCCCGGCAACCGCCGCCTGACTGCCTGCGCGGCTGATCTGTTGTGCGGGCCGGGGTTCACGGGCATCGCCAGCGCCAGCGGCGTCGGCAAACGGGGCGGCAGCGCATACGGCGATGCCGATCAGGGTGTTCTTCATCAGGTGTCCCCCTGTCAGAGCGTTCTGGCGTAAAACGCGGTCAACTGGTCCATGGCGATGTCCACATACGCTGGCACCCAATAGGTGTCGATGTGGGTCGCGCCGTCGATAGTGAACAGGGTTTTGTCCTGGGTGCCGGTGGCCTTGGCAAAGGCCTGTTGCGACATGTACAGGCTGTCGGCCTTGCTCCCGGCGATCATCAGCAGCGGCTTGTCGAGCAATTCGAGCTGGTCGGTGGCGTCGAAGCGCATCAGGTCGATCAGGCTGCTCTGGGTGTAACGGAAGGTGGAATTGGGGTGCGCGTGGGTTTTGCCGTAGTACTCAAAGCCCTGCCGGTAGAGGTCGAACGGCAGCTTGGCGATCTGCTCATCGGTCAGCGTAGCGTCACCGACATAGCGCACCTCGCCCCCCGCCGCTTCCTCGGCACGGGCTGCCGAGGCCTGCTGCAGGCGCTCCTGGACCGTCGACAGCTGCGAATCCTGATAACCGTTACGGCGGACCCGCCCGGAATTGAACAGGCTCAAGGTGGCGACTGCCTGGAAGCGCTTGTCGGTTTGCGCGGCCGCCCAGGCGTAACCGCCCCCGCCACAGATACCCAACAAGCCCAGGCGTTTATTGTCGACGCCGGGATAATTGGCAATGAAATCGGCCATGCCGTGGATGTCTTCGATGCGATGCGCCGGTTTGTCGACGTTACGCGGCTGGCCACCGCTGGCGCCCTGATACGCGGCATCGGCGGTGATGGTGATATAGCCCTGATCAGCCAGACGCTGGGCATACAGCCCCGCGACCTGTTCCTTCACCCCGCCATTGGGGTGCGCCACCACCACGACCGGGTAGCGCTTCGCCGCATCATAGTTCGCCGGGGTGTAGACGTTGGCGGCAATGTCCAGGCCGTCGAGTTTGTAGGTGACCGGATGGAGGTTGACCTTGCCCGGCTCGTTGCGGGTCAGCGCACCGCCGTAGGTCAAAGTGAAGGGATTCTGTTTGTAGTCGGCCGCCTCGGCGCCCGACATTCCGATCATGGCCGCCATCAGGCTGGCCTTCAACGTGGTTCGCATCATCGTGCTCTCGATCAGGGGGCTCGAGGGCAAAGTACCGTTCAGCGATTAATCGATAAAGTGCGGTAATTACATAGCACTGATACCAGATTCACATAATTTGAAACGCGGTGGATGCCACGGGCTGCGCCCGTGTTCGCGGCTGAAGCCGCTCCCACAGAGGCTGCGATGAACCTGTGGGAGCGGCTTTAGCCGCGAAACAGCAAGCCTTTTACTCGCCTGCTTCAGCCAGCCCGGCAAGCACCTCGGCACGGGTGGTCACCTGGCCGAAGTGATGCTTCCACAAGTCGATCCCCAACTGCCCCGACCTGTCCAGCGAGGAACCCACGGTCAGGTCGGTGACCAGTGTCGGGCACAAACCGGCATCGAACAGCGCAAAGCCGGCGGCAAGCACACAGGTTTCGGTCTGGATCCCACACACCAGCACACGCTCGACGTTGCACTGCTTGAGGTACGCGAGCATTTCGGCCGTCGGCCCGTAGCCGTGCTTGATGAACACCTGATCGGCCTCGATCAGGCTTTCGTCTTCGGCGGCCGGGTGCCAGCCGAGCTGGCGTTGAAACGGGGTGACCTGCTCATCATGCAGCTCGACCGAAACAACAGTGGGAATCCGCGCCGACAACACCCGCACACCGTCGATCAGCCACTGGGGTGGATTGAAGGTGGACTGGATGTCCACGCTGAGCAGAACCTGACGCATGCTGACTCCCGACTACTGGCTGAGGGCGCGCAGTATATCGCCGCACGCCCCTTGCCAGGCTTTTTACTGGTTAGTGCACCGGTTGCGGGCGCTTCTTACGCGGTGACGGAGCGTCCTCGTGGGCCTCGTCGTTTTCGACAATCGGCACTTCCTTGCCGTCGCAGTCGAACAGCTTGCCGTCACGGAAGAAGTCGCCATCGTTGAGGCCGGCGATATCCCGGTAACGCAAGGTGCGCTCACTGGCGGCAACGAACACTGACTGCTGGTCAGAGTTGCCAGCGCGCAGGTGGTTGAACAACAGGTTGAGCAAGATGGCCATGATCGCTGCCGAGCTGATGCCGGAGTGGAAAATGGTCTCGAACCAGGTCGGGAAATGGTGATAGAAACCCGGTGCAGCAATCGGGATCATGCCAAAGCCGATCGACGTGGCCACGATGATCAGGTTCATGTTGTTGCGGTAGTCCACCTGGGCCAGGGTCCGGATACCGCTGGCCGCAACGGTACCGAACAGCACCAGCCCTGCTCCACCGAGCACTGCGGTGGGCACTGCAGCGACCAAACGGCCCATCACCGGCAACAACCCGAACGTCACCAGGATCAGGCCTGCGGTGGCCACCACGTAGCGGCTCTTCACACCGGTCACGGCCACCAGGCCGACGTTCTGGGCAAAGGCGCTCTGGGTGAAGGAGCCGAACAGCGGTGCCAGCGCGCTGGAGATCATGTCTGCGCGCAAACCGTTGCCAAGGCGCTTCGAGTCCACCTTGGTTTCGATGATCTCGCCCACGGCCAGAATGTCGGCAGAGGTCTCGACCATGGTCACCACGATCACGATCAGCATCGACAGGATCGCCGCGAGCTGGAATTGCGGCGCGCCCAGCGGCAGGATCTCCGGTAGCGCTACAAACGGGCCTTCAAGGGCCTGGGAGAAGTCGGCCATGCCAAAGGCCATCGCCACGAAGGTGCCGATGACGATCGCCAGCAGAATCGACAGGCGCGAAAGGCTGGCGCTGCCCAGTTTGCTCAGCAACAACACGGTCACCAGCGTGAACGCCGCCAGCGAGATGTTCGCCGTACTGCCAAAATCGGCAGCCTGGCTGTTGCCGCCCATGGCCCAGCGCGCCGTCACCGGCATCAGGGTCAGGCCGATGGTGGTGATGACGATGCCCGTCACCAACGGTGGGAAGAACTTGATGATGCGTGAGAACAGCGGCGTGATCAGCAAGCCGATCAGCGACGACACGATCACCGCGCCGAACACCACCGACAAACCGCCCGTGCCGTCATTGCCGATAATCGCGACCATGGTCGCGACGCTGGCGAACGACACGCCCTGCACCAGCGGCAGGCGGCAGCCGAAGAACGGAATGCCGAGGGTCTGCAGCAAGGTCGCCAGGCCACCGGCGAACAGTGACGCGGCGATCAGCAAGCCCACGTCCGCAGGCGAAAGGCCGGCGGCCTGACCGATGATCAGCGGCACCGCGATGATGCCGCCATACATCGTCAGCACATGTTGCAGCCCGTAGGCCAGGTTGGCACCAACGCCGAGGTTCTCGTCTTCCGGAAGGGTTGAAGCTGGAGAAGTCATGGTGAGTAGCTCGCTTTTGTTATTTTGATGCGTCTAACAGCACGGTCTCAGTCGCGTTTAAAACGTTTTTAACAGGCACAACAGCACCCCGCCGTTGCGCTCAACGCGCAACGGCAAGGTCAACTCAGGTCACGTCAGATCAGGTCAGGTCACTCGCCGCTGACCAACTGGTAGGCCAATTGGTTGTGGCGTTCCAGCACCCGTGGCAGGTCCACGGTGGTAATGCGGCCATCCTTGACCACCACACGGCCATTGATCACGCTGGTGTCAACGTGAGTAGGCGTGCAGAACACCAGGGCTGCCAGCGGGTCGTGATGGGCGCCGGCATAGGCCACATGGCCAAGGTCGAAGGCGACGAAGTCCGCCACCATGCCTGGGGCCAGGGCCCCCACATCATTACGGTTGAGCACCTTGGCGCCGCCCAGGGTGGCGATTTCCAGCGCTTCGCGCGCTGTCATCGCATCAGGGCCGAAACCGACCCGCTGAAGCAGCAGCGCCTGGCGTACTTCGCCGATCATGCTGGCGCCATCATTGGAGGCCGAGCCGTCGACACCCAGGCCTACCGGCACACCGTGGTCGCGCATCTTGCGGATCGGCGCGATGCCCGAAGCCAGGCGCATGTTCGAGCATGGGCAGTGAGCAACCCCGGTACCGGTACGGGCAAACAGCTCGATGCCGTGCTGGTCGAGCTGCACACAGTGGGCGTGCCATACATCGTGCCCTACCCAGCCCAGGTCTTCGGCGTATTCGGCGGGCGTCATGCCGAACTTCTCCCGGCTGTAGGCGATGTCGTTGACGTTTTCCGCCAGGTGCGTGTGCATCGACACCCCGTACTGGCGCGCCAGCACCGCAGCTTCGCGCATCAGGTCGCGGCTCACCGAAAACGGCGAACACGGCGCCACCACCACGCGCAGCATTGAACCATGGCTGGCATCGTGGTAGTCCTCGATCAGGCGCTGGGACTCCTTGAGGATGTCGCTCTCTTTCTCCACCACCGAATCCGGCGGCAGGCCACCCTGGCTCTGGCCGACACTCATGCTGCCGCGCGCGGCATGGAAGCGCATGCCGATTTCGCCAGCGGCATGGATGCTGTCGTCGAGCTTGCAGCCATTGGGGTAGATGTACAGGTGGTCACTGGAGGTGGTGCAGCCCGACAGAATCAGCTCAGCCATGGCGGTCTGGGTCGATACCGCGATCATTTCCGGCGTCAGCCGTGCCCAGATCGGGTACAGGTTGGTCAGCCAGTTGAACAGCTCGCCGTCCTGAGCGGCCGGCACCACGCGGGTGAGGCTCTGGTACATGTGGTGATGGGTGTTGATCAGGCCGGGAATAACCACCTTGCCAGTCATGTCCAGCACCACATCGGCGTGTTGCGGCAGGGTGTCGCTCGGGCCGACCTGTTTGATCAGGTTGTCTTCGATATACAGGCCGCCGCTTTTGATCTCGCGGCGCTCGCCATCCATGGTCACCAGCAATGCGGCGTTCTTGACCAGTAATGTCTTGGGCATGGGTATTCCTCTCCCGCTTGGAGTTGGATTTCAACGTGATTCTTTTACAGACACCCGGTTTGCGCGTTCAGCCAAGCCCATGCAACCAGGCGCCGTGTGGAGTGGGCGCCTTGTGGCTGATCGGTCAGTGCACGCGCACGGACGTTGTCCAGGTACTGCCCCTGGGCAAAGGATCGAGAAATCTCGGGGTGTTCCCGGCGAACGGGATAAAGACTAATCCGTCACTCACGCAAGCTGCGTTACGAACGACGAACGACAATCGCAGAGGGTGCTCGAAGAGGTCGAGCGGGTGTGGGTGTCGCATGGCGAAGACCATCGCAATACGCAGCGGCGATTACCGCTGTCGTAGGCGCGGCATAATGTAAGCAGAAATATTAATTTCTGTATACAACAAATGCGCTTGCCATAAACATATGCTTATCCGTATATTCGATTATCCATATGTACTAGATACCCACCATGATCACACCTCCCGAGTTTTTCAAAAGCCTGGCCGACGAGACCCGTGCCCGCGCCACGCTGCTCATCGCCGACCAGGGCGAACTGTGTGTCTGCGAGCTGATGTGCGCCCTGGACGACAGCCAACCGAAGATCAGCCGTCACCTCGCCCAACTGCGCAGCAGCGGCTTGCTGCTGGATCGTCGCCAGGGCCAGTGGGTGTACTACCGTCTCAACCCCGACCTCCCGACCTGGGTGCACGACATCCTGCAGACCACGTTGCAGGCCAACGCCGACTGGCTGCACAACAACGCCGCCCGCCTGCAGAGCATGGACGGTCGTCCTGTGCGTGACGCTGCTTGCTGTTAATCGAAGGAGCCACCCATGCGTGTCCTGTTCATGTGCACCGCCAACAGCTGTCGCAGCATTCTTAGCGAAGCCCTGTTCAACCACCTGGCACCCCAGGGGTTCGAGGCGGTGAGCGCCGGCAGCTTTCCCAAGGGGCAGGTGCTGCCGCGCAGCCTGACCACCCTGCAACAGGCCGGCATCGCCATCGAGGGCCTGAGCAGCAAAGGCAACGACGCCTTCGAAAACAATCCCCCGGACATTGTCATTACCGTCTGCGACAAGGCGGCCGGCGAAAGCTGCCCGGTGTATTTCGGCCCGGCTTTGAAAGCCCATTGGGGCCTGGAAGACCCTTCCGACGTGGTGAGTGACGAAGCCGCGGTAGACGCCGCATTTCGCGCCACCCTGGCACATATAGAGCGACGCTGCGCAGCCTTCCTCGCCCTACCCTTCAACCGCCTCAGCCGCGAAGAGCTCCAACGCGAGCTGGATCGAATCGGCGCTCTTTAAGCAGGAGGACACATGTCCGAACAACTCCCCAACCTTGACCTTTCGCTGTTCGAAGACGCGCAGGCTGCCCCTCGCCCAGGCGATCACAAGCCGCGCATTTTGTTGCTGTACGGCTCGACCCGCGAGCGCTCGTTCAGCCGCCTGCTGGTCGAAGAAGCTGCGCGCCTGCTGGAGCACTTTGGTGCCGAAACCCGCACCTTCGACCCTTCCGGGTTGCCGCTGCCCGACGATGTGCCGGTGGAGCACCCCAAGGTGCAGGAACTGCGCGATCTGGTGCTGTGGTCGGAAGGCCAGGTGTGGTGTTCGCCGGAGCGCCATGGTGCGATGTCGGCGGTGTTCAAGGCACAGATCGACTGGATCCCCCTTGCACTCGGCGCCATTCGCCCGACCCAGGGCAAGACCTTGGCGGTGATGCAGGTGTGCGGGGGTTCGCAATCGTTCAACGTGGTCAACCAGCTGCGGGTGCTGGGCCGCTGGATGCGCATGTTCACCATCCCCAACCAGTCTTCGGTGCCCAAGGCCTATATGGAGTTCGACGAAACCGGGCGCATGAAGCCTTCGCCGTATTACGACCGGGTGGTGGATGTGATGGAAGAACTGGTGAAGTTCACTATTCTGCTGCGTGACCGCCAGGCGTTTCTGGTGGATCGCTACTCGGAACGCAAGGAAACCGCTGAACAGCTGATGAGCAGGGTGAACCAGCGTTCAATCTGAATCCCGTATATTTCCGGGGCCTTAATGCCATGAACGAAACAAACGCTCCTGTCAGCCTGAATGAAGACGTATGTGTTCACATTTTTACCGCCTCCGCAGCAATGGTGGGCGTCTGCATTACGGTTATCGGAATTTTTCAAGTAGTGAGCACGTTGCGAAGTGAGGACTCCCTGGGTGATGACTTACTTGCGATCAATGCCATTTTGTACCTGATCACAACACTTCTATCGTATTGGGCCTTGCGTACCCGGCAGGTGAACCGCAATCACCTGCTGGAAAAACTGATCGACGGCCTTTTTCTGACAGCCCTGACCTGCACCACCGGCATTGCAGGCTTTATAACGTGGGCGATCACGATGAAGTAGTGAGCCAGGTGAACCAGCCAATATGAGGGGTGCATGGCACGGGCTTCGCCCGTGTTCGCGGGTAAACCCGCTCCCACAGGGTTTGCAACTGACCCTGTGGGAGCGGGTTTACCCGCGAAGAAAGCACAGCCAACCAAGGCACTACAGCATGAAACGCTTGATTGATCGTCTACGTAGCTGGGCCAGTGCACTCAAGCGGAACATCATGGTGCTCTGGTTCTGCTATCGGAATCCGCAAACACCCTGGTTACCCAAATGGGTCGCGATCATTGTCGTGGCCTATGCACTCAGCCCGATCGACCTGATACCCGACTTCATTCCGGTGCTTGGCTACCTGGACGACCTGATCCTGCTGCCGCTGGGCATCCTGCTCGCCCTCCACCTGATGCCCGCGCAGGTGCTCGAAGACAGCCGGCAGAAAGCCCGCGCCTGGGAAGCCAGCCGGGCACAACGGCCCGTGAACAGACTTGCCGCCGTGGCCGTTGTGCTCGTCTGGCTTGCTGCCGCGGGAGGTCTGGCGGTCTGGTTAGCCCAAGACAAATAGGTCCGCATCCACCTCTGCCTCACCGTGTTTACGACCCTCTGCCGCCGAGTCATAGACAACCAGTAACGCCTCCCCGCCCTGCCCGCCGGCATCGAACAGGCACATGCCCTCGGCATGATCGTCCCCCTGCCCGAACGGCACCTCCAGTACCGTCTCCAATTGATCGGCAAACACCACGCTTTCCTCGTCGGAATCGAAGCCTCCTTGCCAGCGGAACACCGTGACCGGCCCGTCCAGGTCCATGGTCGGGCCCGCCAGGATCAGCAGGTCGTCGCCACGCCAGCACAGGTCACGCACGCCCAGGCCATGCAGGTCGAAGAAGTGCTTGCGGTAGTGGCGCCCATGGGGGCCGATCTGCTTGAGCACCAGCGTGTCGGTCGAGCCGCGTTCAAGCTCGGGCTCAACCTCCAGCAACACGCTCCAGCCACGCAGCACCGGCCCCCGCAGCCCCAACAACAGCCGCGAGCCGATTACCGCCAGGCCTTCGATATCAAAACCGTTGTCTTTACCGGGGATGCGCAAAAAGTCGCGTAATTGCTCGTCTTTGCCAATTTCCGCCGTCAGGTCATTGCCGAACTCGTCGCCGTTAAGCTGCGCCGCGGTTCGCCCATCGGCCTCCACCTCGGTAGCGAGGCTATAGCTGTCGTCTTTGGACACCACCGGGACCCGTGCCAGAAGAAAGCGGTTGCCGTCCACCACCACCGTCGAGAGCCGCTTGATGTTCTTTTGTGCAGACTTGTCGGCCTCGGCCTTCCTGCGTTTGAGGCTATGCGAGCCCACCACCCAGAGATAGCCACTGTCCTGGGCGTAGGCCAGCCCCTCGATATCGATCTCGGCGTCTGCTTCTTCAAGGGGCAGGTCCAGGTACTTGCCGAGCGCGAACGACTGGTGTTCATCGCAGGTCACCGTGCCGCCTGGCCCGGCGTTATGGACGGTCAGGCGTTCGAGGTGGGTGGTTTCGTCGTTGGCCACCCAGAGTGTATTGCCGATTTGCAGGGCAACCGAAAGGCCCTCGCGCAGCGATGCCAGCGCCGGATCAAAGCGCAGCATCACCGCAGTGCTTCGCTCGCTCATGACCGCTCTCCTGTGTTGTAGGGAATGGTGCGAAGGCTGTTGTCGAGGCTAGTGGCTGGCCGACGACATTCAAGGCTATCGCTATTCCTTTTTTTCACAGGCAATAGAGCGCTGAAGCATAACTTCAGCGCAGACCGGGCACGCTCAGTAAATGCCGCGATAGATGCCCTCCACCTCGGCTTCGGTCATGTCCCTGGGGTTGCTGTCGATCAGGCGTTTGAGGCCGGTGACCACGTCGGCCGCCATCGCCGGAATCGCGTCTTCATCGATGCCCAACCGGGACAGGCGTGTTTCCAGCCCGCTGTCAGCGACCAGCGCCTCGATGGCCTGCACGAAGGCCTGCGCGGCGTTGGCCTGATCCTCGAACACCGCCTCCGGCAACAGGTGCGCCGCCAGTTCGGCGTACTGCTGCTGCGCCGCCGGCAGGTTGAAGCGGATCATAGGCGCCATCACCAGGGCATTGGCGTGGCCGTGGGGGATGTGAAAGCGTGCGCCCAACGGATACGCCAGGCCATGAATCGCCGCCACCGAGGCATTGACGAAGGCCATGCCGGCCATCAGCGAGCCCTGCAGCATGGCCGAGCGCGCCGCCACGTCGCTGCCGTCGGCCAGCACCTTGCGCAGGTTGCCGCCCAACAGGCGCAGGGCCGTGGTGGCAAGGCCGTCGGAGATGGGGTTCTTGCGTGTGCGGCTGGTGTAGGCCTCGATGGCGTGAACCATGGCATCGAGGCCGGTCGCGGCGGTAACCACGGCAGGCAGGCCGAGGGTCAGCTCCGGGTCGAGCACGGCCACGTCCGGCATCAGCTGCGCCGAATACACGGCCTGCTTGCGCTGCTGGGCGTCGGTGATCACCGACACCCAGGTGACTTCCGAACCGGTGCCCGCCGTGGTCGGCATCAGCACCAGGGGCAGGCGCTGACCACGCGCCTTGTCGGTGCCGTAAAGATCCTCCAGCGGCTGTTCGCTGTTGATCAGCAACGCCACCAGCTTGGCCGCATCCAGCGAGCTGCCGCCACCCAGGCCCAGCACGCCATCGGCCTCGAACGCGCGCCCCTGGGCGACGGCCTGCTCGACCACCGCCGCTGGCGGGTCGGCTACGACCTCATCGAATACCGCGACGTTACAGCCCGCCGCTTCCAGCGCCGCGCAGGCCTTGGCGGCGAAGCCGAGCTTGACGATGCCGGGGTCGCACACCACCAGCACACGGCGTACCGCCAGCCCGGCAAACACCTTGCCGATACCCTGCAAGGCTCCGGCCTGGCAGACGATACGCGGCACACTTCTGAATTCATGGTTCATGTCGCTCTCCTCACAGCACCGAGGCATAAATGGCGCGGGCATCTGCCCAGGTCACCGGGCGCGGGTTGTTGATCAGCAGGCGCTCGACCTTCATCGCGTCGTCGCTGAGGCGGTCGAGGTCGGCTTCGGTCACGCCCACTTGCGTCAGGGTCTGGGCGAACGGCATGCGCTCAACCAGTGCGGTCATGAAGGCGATAAAGGCATCGCAGGCCTGCGCCGGGCTGTCGAAGCGCTGGCCGGGCAGCACAGTGGCCGCCAGTTCCGCGTACAACGCTTCCGCTGCACAGCGGTTGAAGTTCAACACCGGCACCAGCACCAGCGCATTGCTCAGGCCGTGCGGCACATGGAAATGCCCGCCCAGCGGATAGGCCAGCGCGTGCACCGCCGCCACCGGCGCGTTGGCAAAGGCCATGCCGGCCAGCATCGACCCCAGCAGCATGTCCGAACGCGCCTGCAGGTCGCCGGGTTCGGCCAGCACGCGATCCAGGTTGCCGCCCAGCAGGCGCAGGGCCTGCAAGGCCAGGCCGTCCGACAGCACGTTCTTCTTGTGCTTGCTGGTATAGGCCTCGATGGCATGGACCATGGCATCGACACCGGTCATGGCGCTCACCGCTGCCGGCAGGCCGACGGTCAGGCGCGCATCGAGCAAGGCAATGTCCGGGTACAGCAAGGGGCTGACCACGCCCTTTTTTTCGTGGCTGGGCGTAGTGACGATGGCCACGGCGGTGACTTCCGAGCCGGTACCGGCAGTGGTCGGCACCTGAATCAGCGGCAAGCGCGGGCCCTTGGCCAGGTTGATGCCGTAGATGTCGGTCAGCGCCTGTTCATGGCCGCACAACAGCGCCACCAGCTTGGCGGTGGCCCGCGCGCTGCCGCCGCCCAGGCCGATCACCGCCTGGGCGCGGCAGGCATGCCCCGCCGCTACCGCCTCAAGCACCGAGGCCTCGGGCGGGTCGGCCTGCACGTCGCTGTACAGCGTCACTTCAACACCGGCCTCGCGCAGCGCCTGCATCGGCGCCTCCAGCAGGCCGGCCCGTTGCAGGCCCGGGTCGCTGACCAGCAGCACGCGCTCGGCGCCAAGTTCGCGGCACAGGCTGCCGAGGCGCAAGGCGCCATCGACTTCACAGATCACACGGGGGGTGGTTTCAAAGGTAAAGGTCGACATGGCGGTTTATCCTGCGCGTACGCTGCCGCGTTCGATGCGGTACACGGCATCGACCAGGTCAGCGGAATGGGTGTCATCGGATTCGGAGATCAGCACGCACAGGCCTTCCTGTCCGAGCTGGGCGATCACTTCGGTGAGGCGGCGCGACAGCACGGGCGCCACGCCCTCGAACGGCTCGTCGAGGATCAGCAGGCGGTTGCCCGGCATCAGCGCACGGGCCAGGGCCACCAGCTTCTGCTGGCCGCCCGACAGCTGCATGGCGCGGCGGTCGCGGAACTGGGCGATTTCCGGGATCAGGCTGTACACCCACTCCAGGCGCTCGGCGCTGCCCGGCAGCTTGTTGGCCCACACCGGCAGCAGGATGTTTTCCTCCACCGTCAGTGCCGGGATCAGCCGGCGGTCTTCCGGCAGGTAGCTGATGCCCGCCGCCGCGCGCTGGTGGCCCGGTTGGGCGCACAGGTCGCTGCCGGCGAAACGGATCGAACCGGAGGTGGCGTCCAGCAGGCCCATCAAGGTGCGGATCAGGGTGGTTTTGCCGGCACCGTTATGGCCGATCAGGCCGACCATCTGCCCGGCACCGACATCCAGCGACACGTTGTGCAGGATCGGCACCGACTCGATGGCCACGTTGAGGTTGCGAATTTCCAGGCTCATGCGGTTGCCCCCTTGTGTGCGCGCTGACCGCCGGTGACCAGTTCCTGGACCCGGGCGTTGGCCAATACCGTTTGCGGCGGGCCGTCGGCCAGCACTTCGCCGCTGTAGAACGCGAGAATCCGCGAGACGTAGCGACGCACCACGTCCATGTCGTGCTCAACGAACAGCACCGTCACCTGATGGCGCGACACCACCTGCATCACGGTGTCCATCAGCTGGGTTTTTTCCTCGGCGCTGACGCCGCTGGTGGGTTCGTCGAGCAGCAGCATCTGCGGGTCGCCGATCAGCGCCATGGCGATGTCGATCAGCTTGCGCACGCCTTGCGGCACGGCCGTCACCTTGCTGTCGCGCCAGGTGAGGATGCTGAACTCGCTGAGAATCGCCTCGGCACGGGCGATGCGCCCGTCATTGCGCAGCGGTCGCAGCAACGACGGGAACGGCGATTCGGCCGCCGCCAGGGCAATCAGCAGGTTGTCGAGCACGGTCAGTTCGGGGAACAGCTGGGCAACCTGGAACGAACGGGCCATGCCGGCACGGGTGATCGCCCGCGGCGTGCGGCCGATGATCGACTGGCCGTTGAACAGGATCTCGCCACGACTGGGCTTGAGGTAGCCGGTGACCATGTTGATGAAGGTGGTTTTGCCGGCGCCGTTGGAACCGATCACCCCCACCACTTCGCCCTTGCTGATGCGCACGTTGACGTCTTTGGCCGCGGTGACCGCACCAAACTCTTTGTACAGCCCACGGGTTTCGAGAATGCAGCTCATGCCTTGGCCTCCACTGCCTTGGCCGCGCGGGCCTGGCCACTGAACAGGCTCCACAGGCCCTTGGGTAGAAAGACGATGATGGCGAGCAAGGTGATGCCCAGAATCATCTGCCAGCTATGCGGTACCAGCTCGATGGCATAGGTACGCACCACCGCGAACAACACGGCAGCGATGATCGGTGCAGCCACATGGGCAGTGCCGCCGAGCAAGGCGATGAAAACGAACTCGCCGGAGGTGATCCAGTAAGCCATTTCCGGGTCGATGTGGCCGGCGGCCAGGGCCATGAAGCCGCCGCCCAGCGCCGATACCCCGGCCGCTGCAACGTAGTTCATGTACAGCACCCAGCGTGGCGACTGGCCGAGGTATTCCACACGCACTTCGTTTTCGCGGATGGCTTCGCACATCGCCCCGGCGCTGCTGCGCCCATAGCGGTGCAACAACACCGCCAGCACCGCCGACACCGCGACGATGATGACGAACAATGCCAGCGGCGCCTGGCCGGCAGCCGGGCTCCAGCCGAACAACGTCCAGGCCTTGACGTTGAAGCCGTCGGTGCTGCCCAGCGCCGGGCTTTTCACCAGCATGCCGTAGAGGATCATCGAGAACGCCAGCGACAGCATGGCGAAGAAGATTTCACGGTAGCGGGTCATCAGCAGGCCGAGGAGCATCGCCAGCGCCACCGCCGCCACCACGCCGATCAGCAGCAGGGTCGGCAGGTCGCTGATGTTCAGGAAGTGCCCGCTCATGCCCACGGCGTAGCCACCGATGCAGAAGTACAGGCCCTGGCCAAAGGTCACCAGGCCGGCGCGCATCTGCATCACCACGCCTTGCACCACCATCGACTTGGCCAGCGCCATGGTCAGCAGGAACACCAGCCACTGCGGCGCGATCAGGCCACTGGCAGCGAGCGCGGCGGCGACGCCGAGCAGAATCAGTTCGGTTTTATCCAGGCGCATCAGATTTTCCTCGCAAGCACGCGGCCGAACAGCCCCTGCGGACGCACCGCGAGGACCAGCGCCATCACGCCATAGATCACAAAGAGTTCGAATTGCGGTGCGTAGTGCACGGCAGCGGCGCGGCTCAGGCCCACCAGCAAGGCGCCGAGCGCGGCCCCTTCAATGCTGCCCATGCCACCGATCACCACCACGGCAAACGCCAGCACGATGATTTCCACACCGATACCCGGCGCGACCGAAATCGCCGGAGCGGTCAATGCACCGGCCAGGGTGCCAAGCACCGTACCGAGCACGAACACCAGGGTGAACACCCGGCGCACGTTGACGCCCATGGCCTGGGCCACTTCGCGGTCGTGGATCACCGCACGCAGGACCTTTCCTTGATTAGTGCGCTCCAGCCACAGCCACAGGCTCAGGCCGAGCACCAGCGAGACGCCCACCAGCATCAGGTCGTAATTGGAGACCTTGAGCCCGGCCAGCACACTGCGGCCCATTTCGGCGTAAGGCTGGTAGGCGAAGTACGGGTTGACGCCCCAGATCATCTTCATGGCGTCTTCGAGGATCAGCAGCAAGGCGTAGGTGATGATCACCATCAGCACCTCGTCGCGGCCATACATGAAACGCAGCAGGCCGCGCTCGATCAGCAAGCCGACGATCAACCCGGCGGCCAGCGCACAGCCAAGCATCATCAGGTAGCCGACCCACACCGGCCCTACCCCGTTGTTGAAATACCAGCCCACCAGCGAGGCGGCGGCATAGGCGCCGATGGCGTAGAAACTGCCATGGGCCATGTTCAGAATGCGCATGACGCCGTAAATGACGGTCAGCCCGGCCGCGACCAGAAACAGCCACGAGGCATAGATGGCGCCGTCGATCAGCACCGCGTAAACACTCAGCATAAGGTTCTACCTTGGCAAGAGTGGCAGCCGGCAGCGGCCGCCACGGTCAGTCAGGTGTGCAACGTGATCAGTTGCACTGCGCGCCAGGGAAGCCGGCCTTGATCCAGTCGTGGGCCCTGGTGCCGTCAGGCGGGGTCACGCACTCGCCGGAGAAGGCGATGACGTTCTGCACGCCGCCCTTCTTGCTCGCCGCGTCGTAGTGGTACTCACCGTAGGCGATGCCCTGCATGGCCTGGTGGCCGCCAGCTCGGGCCATCTGCACGGTGCCGGATACCGACTCGAAGCTTGCGCCCTTGAGCGCCTTGGCCATTTCCAGCGGGGCCGGGATCTTGCCGGCTTCGGCCTTGGCGTTTTCAGCCGCGAACTTCAGGCCGAGGATGGCCTGGGCCATCTTGCTTGCCGGGTAGGTCGGCGCGGCTTTGTAGGCCGACTGGTAGGCCTGGGTGAACCAGTTGTTCAGGGCGTTCTCGGGGGCGAAGGCACCGAACGGGCCACGGCCGCCGATGATCATGCCGTTGGGGGCCTGGTCCTTGTAGCGGGCCAGCGCCGACTCGCCGCAGGTCAGCACGGCGGTCGCGTCTTCGAGCAGGCCGCGGGAGTTGGCCTGCAGCACCAGGGCCTCCATGTCGCCACCCCAGAAGCTGGAGTGGATGATGTCGGGGCGCTTGACCGACAGCGCCGAGATTTCAGCGCCGTACTGGCCCTGGAAGACCTTCGGCATCTGCGATTCGACCACTTCGCTTTTCGGCATGATCTGCGCCATCGACAGGGTGAAGTCGCTCCAGCTGTCCTGACCCCAGGCGTAGTTCTGCTGAATGCCACCCACGCGCACGGCGTCGGGGCGGGTCTTGGCCAGGTAACGGGCAGCACCGATGTTGTCGACGGCCGCATCCAGGCTGGTACGGAACACGTACTGCGGGGTCTTGTCTTCGCTGAACAGTTGCGAGGTGCCGCAATCGTAGAACACGGTCATTGCACCGAGCTCTTCGGCCACTGGCGCAATTGCCAGGCAGTCGCCGGAAGAAATGTAGCCGACCACGGCATCGACCTTCTGGCGCTGCACCAGGTTGCGGAACTCTTCCACCTGCTTGGCGGCGCCGCCGGCCTCGTCGATGATCACCATCTCGATCTCGGCGCCATTGATGCCCAGCTTGTCGTATGGCGCGGGCAGCTTGCCCTGGTTGAGGCCGTCCACCAGCACCTTGGCGGCGTTGGCCGAAGGCTCACCGAACGGGCCGGCAGCCGGGCCGGAAAGGAAAGTCACCACGCCGATGCGGAACTTGCCGTTCTCGGCGGCCACAGCAGCGCCCGTGACGCTGGCAGTAATACCCGCCGTGGCGATCGCCAGGGCCAGGGGCAGTGCTTTGCGGTAGTGCGGGAGGTTTTTCTTATAGTTGTTCATGGTCATTTCCATTGCGGGTTACTGAAGCTAAGGGGCATGCCCCTCGGGATTACGGATCTGGGTGGCCTGGCGGCGTGCGCGCACGGCCGGGTCGGGCAGCAGGTCCTGGGCGGAATACACCGCCCAGTCGCCGAGCATCACTTTTGCCGGCGGGTAGTCGTCGTTACGCACCGGAGTGCCAACGGCCTGGGTCTGCAGGATCTGGTGGGTTTGCGCATCAATGCGCGAAACAAAGCCCGGCGGGTCTTCCGGCAAGGCGATTTCCAGCCCTTCAAGGGCGTTCACCAGCGATTCGGTGTCGGTGGCGCCACCGGCCTTCTGGCTGGCTTTGGCCAGCACCATCACCCCGGTGTAGGCGCCTTCGGCGGCGTAGGTCGGGTAGCGCCCGGTCAGGGTGTGAAAGCGCTCGACAAACGACTGGTTGCGCGGCGTTTGCGGCCAGTTGTTGTGGTGCCGGGCCGAGAGGATCAAGCCCGGCGGCGCCTTGTCGCCGAGGGCCACGAGAAAGTCGTAGTTGCCGCCGGTGTCGAAGTTGGCCAGCCGCGACGTCTCGAACAGCCGGGTGCCGGCGGCCTGCTTGACGAAGGCATGAAAGTCGCCGCCCCACAGCGCCGAGACGATGATGTCGGGCTTGGCCTGTTCCAGCGCGGCGATGTACGCCGAGTAGTCCGGCTCGTACAGGCGCGGCCACAGTTCGGTGACGTCGTCGAACTGCACGCCCAGCTGGCGCAGCGCTTCGTGCAGGTCGTCACGCGAGACATGGCCGTATTCGTAATCGGGGCCGATGAAGGCCAGGCGCTTCCAGCCGGTTTTCGCCTGCAGCGCCTTGAGGTAATGCGCCCCGGCGGCCATCGAGGTCCAGGTGTCGTTGGTCACGCGAAAGTAGTAACGGTGGCCGTTTTCCAGGGTCATGCGTGACGAGGCATGGTCGGTGCCGATCATCAGCACCTTCTCTTCGCGGGCCAGTTGGCTGACGGCAATCGCCACGCCAGAGGAGACCATGCCGCACAGCACCTGCACGCCGTCCTTGCGAATGAAGGCGCGGGCCAGGCTGGTGCCGTACGAGGCCTTGGACTGGTCGTCGTCGATAATCACCCGCATGCGGGGCACCTGCTGCCCGGCTTCACGTTGCGCCTGCAGCTCGCTCAGGGCGACCTGGATACCGGCGATGCTGTCCTGGCCATAGATCGCCGCCCGCTCGGTCATCGGGTACAGGCAACCCAGGGTCAGCTCGGCTTGCGAAGCCGCCGCGCCCAGTTCGACGCGCCCGGCGTGCGCACTGCCGGCGTGAGCCAGCAGCAAGGCGCTCAGGGCGACAACGGTGGGCAGGTGAGAAAACGGCAGTTGCATAAAATCCCTTGGGGCGTTCGGAGACGCCTCTTGTCGGTTTGCGGAATGGGCTATCGCAAAGGCTGTGCCAGCCTTGGGCGAACGCTGCATGAGATAACACGAAAGCGCTCTGGAACGAGGCTTTGCGTGGTGAAAATTGATCTGGAGGGGGCGCCGCGGCGGGTGCCGCCGCAGCGTGGTGCGGGCAATGTTGAGCGGCTAGCGCTCAGAGCGCGCGAGCGCTTGAGCGGTTAGCGCTCATCCTGGCGCTCGATGCCCAGGCGCTGCAAACGGCGCTTGAGCGCATGCCGGGAAATCCCCAGCAAATCAGCTGCCAGGCCCTTGTGGCCGGCGCTGCGGCTGAGGGCATCGGTCACCAGTTCACGCTCGGCGCGCTCCAGGCGGTCGTCCAGCGCCGACAGCGACGTGGGTGCGGGCTCGGCAGATTGCAGGTGCACGGGTAGCTGGGCGCTGCCGATGGCCTGCCCGGGCAGCAAGATGGTCAGGCGCTCGATGAGGTTCTTCAGTTCGCGCACGTTGCCCGGCCAGCGGTGGCGCACAAGGGCTGCGGCGCTGTCGGCGGCAAAGCTGATGGGCGCGACCTTTTCCTCGCGGGCCTGGTGCGCGGCAAAGTGCCGGGCCAACAGCAGGATGTCGTCGCCACGCTCGCGCAGCGCCGGAATGTCCACGGTGATGACGTTGAGGCGGTAGAACAGGTCTTCACGAAAACGCCCCTGGCGCACATCGTCGGCCAGGTCGCGGTTGGTCGCCGCCACCACGCGCACATCGGCGCTGCTGGCCTGGCTGGCACCCACGGCGCGGTAGCTGCCGTTTTCGAGAAAGTGCAGCAGCTTGGCCTGCAAGGCCAATGGCAGCTCGCCAATTTCATCGAGAAACAGCGTGCCGTGGTTGGCCTGGGTGACCAGCCCGATACGCTTCTGGTGGGCACCGGTATACGAGCCCTTTTCCGAACCGAACAGCTCGGCCTCGATCAACTGCTCCGGCAACGCCGCGCAGTTCACCTCGATAAACGGGTGAGCAGCGCGGGAGCTGTTGGCGTGCAGCGCCTGGGCCACCAAAGTTTTGCCAGTGCCGGATTCACCCAGCAGCAGAATCCGCGTGGCCGAACTGTGCGCGATGCGTTGCACGGCGGCCTTGAGGTTGCCCATGGCCGGGCTCTGGCCGAGCAAGGCGCCCTGCTCTGCTGCCGTCGTGGCCGTAGCGGCAGGCACCGAGAGGGTGCCGTGAATGGTCGCCAGCAGGTCGTCCAGCTCGAACGGTTTGGTCAGGTAGTCCGTGGCCCCGCCCTTCACCGCCTGCACCGCCGCGCGGGTGTCGCCGTGGGCCGAGATCATGATCACCGGCAGGTTCGGCCGGCAGTTGCGCAGGCCTTCGAGGGTGGCGATGCCATCCATCCCCGGCAGGCCCAGGTCGAGCAGCACGATATCGACCTCAACGCTGCTGTCGGCCAGCAGCGCCAGCGCCGCCTCGCCACTGTAGACCGCGCGCGGCTGCATGCCTTCGCCACGCAGGGCGTAGCTCAGCGAGCGCACCAGCGCTTCTTCATCATCAACGATCAGTACACGTATTTCAGACATCGGTCGCTCACTTCAGATAAGTCGCTGCGGGCGTGGGGAAGTCCAGGGTGACCACCGTCCCCGCGCCCGGGGTGCTGGCCAGTTCCATGTGCGAGGCATTGGCTTCCAGCAATTGTTGGCAGATGCTCAGGCCCAGGCCGGTACCGCGGGCCTTGAGGGTGAAAAACGGCTGACGCACCTGTGCCAGCGCCGCCTCGGGAATGCCGCAGCCCTGATCGACCACGGTCACACACACACGCTCGCCCCAGGCCTGGCCATCGATGGCCACGCACTGGCCCGGCGTGCTGGCTTCCACGGCATTCAGGCACAGGTTGAGGAGAATCTGCTGGGCCTGGTCCGGGTCGACCCACAGTTGCAGCCCCGGTTTGCAGGTGCTGGTAACGCTGACGCCCTTGGCCTCGGCCTCCGGCGCAACCAGCCGCGCCGTGCGCGCCAGCAGCGCTGCAAGGTCTACCACTTGCGGCACCGCCGGGTGTGGCCGGCCGTATTCGAGCAGGTCACTGGTTACGTGAGAAAGGCGGTCGATTTCCTGGCAGAGGTCGCTCAACAGCAGACGCCGTTCCGCTTCCTGCTCGCGGCGCAGCAGGGCCTGCACGGTGGTTTTCATCGTCGCCAGCGGGTTACGCACCTCATGGGCCACGCCCGTGGCGAAGGTGCCGAGCACCGCGAGGTTTTCCGCACGCACGGTGCGCTCCATCACATCCGCCAGGCGCCCGGCCATCACATTGAAGGCCCGCGTCACCCGGCCGATTTCGTCGTTATGCACCTGCTCCGGCAGGCGATAGCCGAGGTCGCCCGACGACAGTTGATGCGCCCCTTCCACCAGCGAGCCCACCCGCGCGCGCAACTGGCGCGACAGCGTAAAGAACACCACCAGGATAAAACCGATAAAGCCCACCGCCGCCAGATACAGCCACCAGCGCGCATCGTCCAGCGGCTTGAGCACCGCCCCCGGTTGCACACTGAACACCACCTGCCAGCCCGGCAGAATCACCGGGCCGTCGCGCCACTCGCCCGGCGCCTCGACCTGACGCCCGGTGGCATCGATATACGCCCCGCCCGGCACCCGCAGCAGCGGCGTAACCACCCCGTTCAAGCCAGAGCTGACCAGCAATTCGGTAAGCGACGCCAGGCGCAGGTGCAGGCCGATACGCACGCGGTGATCGAGGCGGCCATTACGAATCGTCTTGCGGATCAGCAGCCAGCCCGAGCGCCCGGCCTGGGGCAGCATCGGCCCGATCACCTCGACATCGCCGACCATCTGCCGCGCCAGCCCGTTCAGCGACCACGCTTCGCGGCCCCAATACGGCGCCCCCGAAGCGCCCTGCCCCGGTATCACCTTGAGCAGCTGCTCGTGCTCGTCGAAAAACAGCACGCCATACAGAAACGGCAACTCGCTTTCGAGTTTCAGCAACGCGTCCACGTCACCGGCCGGGTGCGCCTGGTCGGCGATGAAATCCGGCATGCTCGGGTGATTGGACAGTGCCGAAAGCTGGTAGAAACGGTCGTCGAGAAACGACGACAAGCGGTTCGCCGTCGACAGCGCCTGGGCGTCGAGGCGTTCGCCGGTCAGGCGGTTGAGCAGGTCTTTGGCCAGTTGCTCATAGAGCACCGCCAGGGCGATAAGCGCTACGCTCATCACCACGATGGAAAGCAATGTGTAACGCGCCACCAGGCTGCGGCGCGGCCGCGCCAGCCGCCGCCAGAACGCGCTCGCGGGGTATTCGGTATCCATGGGATTTGTAATTGTTGTTCATGTGATGTCGGGGGGAGCATAAGGACCGGGGGATGGGGTTGTCCATGGTGGAGTGGGTTTGGGCCGGAAGGACATGGAAGGAGATAGAGGAATGGGGTGTTTGATTCGAGGGGCTACTGAGGCGGATGCGGCGGCGATCAGTGAGGTAATTGTTGCTGCGCTGCGGGGGTCGAATGCTCGGGATTATTCGGCGGAGATTATTGAGGCGGTGGAGAAGAACTTTTCGCCGGCGGCGGTGCTTCGGTTGCTGGAGCAGCGGCAGGTGTTTGTGGCGGTGGTGGGTGGGCGTGTGGTTGGGACGGCGGGGTTGGATGGGGATACGGTGAGGAGTGTGTTTGTTGAGCCGGGGTGTCAAGGGGGAGGTATTGGGCGGTCGTTGATGGCGCGGGTTGAGGCGGTGGCGGTTGAGGGTGGGGTTGAGCGGTTGTGGGTGCCGTCTTCGATTACTGCGGTGGGGTTTTACTTGTTGCTTGGGTTTTTGGAGGTGCGGGAGGAGTTTTATGGGGAGGAGCGGACGGTTGTTATGGGGAAGAGGACCAGTGCCCTTTAAAAACATACCAGGCATACAACGGTGACACTTGGTGCCAGGTTGGTTTGGGCCGATAACCGTCGATAACAAAAGACAGCTGTCGGCCAAACGCACACTTTTGGCAGGAATAATTTTTCAATCGAACTACACAGCATCAATCCAAAAACGACTCAATGCGCTCTTTGAGCGGCTTCATTTGGTCAAGGAATGCCAACTTTATAACGTGACATAGATGCTGAAGCGTATGATTTTTCTCTAATCCAACGTGCGAGGATATCTCAAAAAACTCATTATGTTTCCCTGCTTGCAATCCATACTCTAAAACTTCCGCAACTCTGTCCTCCTCCAACCCAAGCGCAATTTCGACCAGCTTTGGCACTTCTACGCACTTCTGCACTATCCATGCTTCAGGCCAAGTATCTCCAGGCAAATATGATGTTCTCTCTGAAAACCATACATCAAAATCTTTTGATGGGTTTTCTGCCATTTTTCTGGCGTGATTTAAATTATCACCTTTCAACGCTCTTTGATCACCATCAAAAACTGCAAGCGTCGGCCTCTCCTCGCCCCTAACATGCAGCGCAGCCAACTGTTTAGCGATAGCTGTTGCTGACCCTATTACTGAGATTTTAATTCTAGCCCTGAGAGCAGATGGCAAACATGCCTGAATTAACACTCGAGCAACTTCATCTTCGACAAAAAGATCAAGCTCGGCAGTTTCCTTTGCGCCTAGCTTAGAAAAAGCGAAATCCGGAGAAATTCCCGGCGTCAACTTTGTTTTCCCACCAACAGACTCTATAAAATAACGCGCCTCGTCTGGCAGGCACTGGAAAATCTCTTTCGAGTGCGTAGTACAAATTACTTGAGTTCCCGTCTCCTTGCATAGCTCCTTAAGTTTTGTCATAAATAATCTCTGCGCTTTTGCATGCAGACCTAGTTCGATTTCATCCAAAACCAGCAGTGTATTTGCCTTACAGGAGTATATAGTTGAAAAAATCTCAAATAATGCATTCTCCCCAGCCCCCATATTGAAACCAGAATAAGTAAGATCTCCAACCGTAACAACCGGCAAACTATATCTCGCATGTTCAAGGTGCAAATATGAATCATATTTTTTGCCAAGAATGTACCCAACAGCATCCTTTACCTTATCTTCCCAGCCTTTTAATTGAACATTCTTGAAAGACTTTGAATAGGAACGCGACTGACTTCTCTCCGAATGAGGGACGATTCTCTCAATACCAAGAAAAACTACATTTTTATGCATTCTAGAATCGTAGTTATTCCATTTGCCACCTTGGCTTTTTTTGCGAGACTGATACCCTAACCCCTTCCCATCCGGAAACACTGTTTTAGCAAAATTATCCATGGCGAACCAGTACTTTATTTCAATCCCCTGCGGAGGAACCTCATCAGTGTGCTGCAGGAAAAAATCAGAGAAAGTATAATAGCTATTTTTTCTTTTCGGCAGCTTAAAGCCCTTCTTAGTATTATGATAAGCACAACATGCCAAAGCAAGAATGGTAGATTTTCCTGATCCATTTACTCCCGAAAAGGCAGTAATTGGGTAATCAAAGCTTACATCAAGCGCACTGAGACCACGTATAGTTCCCTCCGTGATATTTATTCGCCTCAAAAGCCTTTTAGAATAATCATTAACGAACCACTGTCGTAAATCTTTATCCAATTTGCTTTCACGATACTTCATCTTTTTCCCTGCAAAAATGCTATGGCGATCTGCCATCTATCGATTTACGTACGCTAGCGGTTCTTAAAGATTTTGTCCATCCCCTTAGGCAGGTCTCATAAAACCCAGTAGCGGTGCAAATTAATACGTAACTACACCTCAAAAGCCTTAGCGATGCAGATGAAATGTGAGGTAGGGCCTTAGTTCATTCCGCACTTATATATGCGGAGTCGGTTGCTATGACTGTGGCGATATGTCTGAGCGTTTGACGAGGTGTACCCAACAATCCTCGGGCCAAATCCCCCGCATCAAGCGATGACCGACCAAGGCGCCACTGGCTGATCGTCTGTAATGAGTCTAAAGCAGTCGCTAACCATCGTCCCCTTGAATCCCCACCCCAACCCCGTTACCCTCCCCCAGTCGCTGCAAATTCAGCGACCGGGCGTCGCGGCCCGTAAGGCAAAAGGCGCAACAGCGCCACACCACCACAATTGCAGGCGCTTTTTTTGTGCCCGCTACTGTGCAATGGCGGCTGTGCGTGGGAGACCTTCGGGTCTGCCGGGTTTCCTTTTGCCTCGGTCCGCGAACCCGCGTACAGCTGCCACCCAATCGTTTCGCGGCGATTGATGGCGGCTCCACTGCAAAAGGAGCTGCACCATGACAAAACCCGTTCCCGACCCACCCCTCGTCACCAAAACCAGCACCACCTTCGGCTCCTGCGACGGCAGTCACGATCCGCTGTTCGCCGTACGCCCCGGCGTGTCCGCCGAAGACGCGCTGATCCACGCCACCGTCCTGCTCAAAAGCGCTTACCAGACCAACGCCCAGGCCTGTGACATGGTCAATGCCGAGGTACGGGGTTTGCTGTGGGCGACCCAGCACTCGCTGGAAATGAGCCTCGCGCTGGTGGAGGCGTTGCTGGATGAAGTTGAGGCGCGTGCTGCGACAGCAGCCGTGCTGAGACGTACCGTGCTAGCGGGTCAAGGGCCGGTAGAGTGAACTGAGTAATTGGTTCAGGCCGCAGATGCGGCCATCCGGTGATTTGAGCTATCACGGGACACCCCCGCTGCCACCAGTTGGCGGACCCTTTCCGCGAAAGAGTTCCACCAAGACAACACCCGCCCCCTCCTCATCAAGATCCGCCAAGCCCAGCTGCTTATCCTGAAGCACGCATGCACCAAGAGAAGTCGTTCTGTCCCCTCTTGCTGCCCGGCAGCAGGCGAATCGGACGCATCATCTGCCGCCAACGATTGCGCACAATCTCGCAACAAATATGTTCACAAACAAGCACATAATCTGTTGTCGATAATGCTCGCTGGATGTATATTCCGCGCAAATGATGGCCCATGGCCATGAGCCATGTTGTGCGGTTTCAGCCCCTGAGATCCGCCCGCCTTCACCCATGGCTCCCCACTCCACATTTCTTCCGCCGCCGCCTTTGTGCGCGGCGACATCCCCAACCTTGTGCAACAGGTGCCCTGCGGGCACCACCCGGTAATGGCTTTTCAGGATCGATTAATAGAAGGGATACATAGATGTTCAACGCAATTGGCAAGGTGCTGGCTGATATCAGCGTGCGGTCAAAACTGACCCTGGGCTTTGCACTGGTTTTACTGCTGACCATTGTGATCGCCGCAATCGGCTGGGGCGGCTTGAGCGGTCTGGGCGAGCGCAGTGCCAAGCTGAGCAGTATCGCCAAAATCAACGAAGAGGCCCGTGATGTGCGCATTGCGCGCCTGAACTACACGGTGGCCCCCGGTTCCGCGCAAACCGCCCTCATGGTCAAGGCGATGGATGAAATCAACCTTCATATCGTCGGGCTCGCCAGGCAGTTTACCGACCCTGAGGATCTGCGCTGGATTGCGCAGGCCGGCAACGCAATCGAGCGCTACCGTGACCACTTCCAGGATTACGCCCGTGCCATCGAGGGCGGCAACAATGCCCAGGCCAGTCAGTCTCTGGAGGTACTGGAGGCCGATCTCAAGAGCCTGCTGGAAGCATCCGGGCAGTTGTCGGACAGCCAGTCGAGCAAGCGCGACCATGAAGTGCAGGCGTCGATGCAGCGGTTGATCTTTGCTGCAGTGCTGGCCCTGATCGTCGGTGCCTTGGCTGCCTGGTTGATCACGCGCTTGATCGTGCTGCCATTGAAAGAGGCCCTGCAGAGCGCCGAGCGGGTGGCCAATGGCAACCTGAGCCAGGACATCCAGGTATCGCGACGTGACGAGCTGGGCGAGTTGCAGGCCAGCATGCAACGCATGACTCTGAACTTGCGCGACCTGATCGGCGGTTTGCGTGATGGCGTGGTGCAGATCGCCAGTGCCGCTGAAGCGCTGTCTGCGGTGACCGAACAAACCAGTGCAGGCGTCAGCAGCCAGAAGGTCGAGACCGACCAGGTGGCCACCGCCATGAACGAAATGACCTCTACCGTGCAGGATGTGGCGCGCAGCGCCGAACAGGCTTCGCATGCGGCGGTCAATGCCGGCCTTGAGGCACGGGAAAGCGACACGGTCGTCAACCAGGCTATCGAGCAGATTACCCATCTGGACATCGAGGTGGGTCATTCGACCCAGGCCATGGCCGAACTCAAGCGTGAAAGCGACAAGATCGGCACGGTACTGGATGTGATCAAGTCGGTGGCCCAACAGACCAACCTGCTCGCCTTGAACGCGGCGATTGAAGCCGCACGCGCCGGTGAAGCCGGTCGCGGCGTTGCCGTGGTCGCCGATGAAGTCCGCAGCCTGGCGCAACGCACCCAGAGCTCCACTGAAGAAATCGAGGAGCTGATTGGCGGCTTGCACCGTGGCACGCAGCAGGTCGGCGAAATTCTGGAGCGCAGCCGCGCACTGACCACCAACAGTGTTGAACTGACGCGCCGGGCAGGCGCTTCGCTGATGAGCATCAGCCGTTCGGTGTCCACCATCGAGTCGATGAACCTGCAGATCGCGACGGCATCGGAGCAGCAGAGCGCAGTGGCCGAGGAGATTAATCGCAGTGTGCTCAACGTACGCGATGTGTCCGAACAGACGGCAACGGCCAGCGAAGAAACAGCCGCTTCGAGCATCAAGCTGGCCGGTTTGGGTGCGGAGCTGCAAGTGATGGTGGGCAAGTTCAAGCTTTGACCTGAGCGCGTAGCCCGGGCCGCCGCCAAGCATGGCTTCTTGTATCCCCCCGTTACCCCCCCCGCGTCGCTGCACATTCAGCGACGCGGACTTGGCGCGCTGAGCGTTAGTCGAACAAACTGGCGCGACGAGGTGATTTCGTACAGCGCCAAAACTCCACATGTGCTGTGTGGTGCGCACTGAGTGTCACGTTGCGCGAATTGTACTGCCCTCAAAAAACAGTCAGTACCTACAGCCACATGCGGCAATTGCGACTTACCTGCCTGCGCCAGGGTGGCAGACTCCCCGGGGTCAACTCGAACTCCGGAGCACACATGAAAACCAAAGCATTGTTGCTGGCAGGGGCGCTGTTTAGCGCTTCTTCCGCCCAGGCTGCAGCCGCGCCGTTGAACCCGACGGAGCAGGCGATGGTACGTTTCATCGAGCAGCGCTACGACAGCCAGGTGGCGTTGCTGGAGCAACTGGTGAACATCAACAGCGGCACTGGCAACCGTCGCGGCGTCGAGCAGGTCGGCGAAGTACTTCGGCCATACCTTGAACAATTGGGCTTCCAGACGCGTTGGTTCGATCTTCCGGAACCGATGACCCATGCCGGAAGCCTGGTGGCCACCTTGGGCGGCACTGGCCGGCGGATCCTGTTGATCGCGCACCTGGATACCGTATTTGGGCCGCAGAGTCCATTCCAGACGTTTCAGCAATCCACCGATCAACAGACGGCAAGCGGCCCTGGCGTGGTGGACAACAAAGGCGGACTGGTCACCCTGTTGTACGCCCTCAAAGCCCTCGACCAGGCGGGCCGGTTGAGCGATGCCTCGATTACGGTGGTGCTGGTCGGCGATGAAGAACAGGCGGCGCAGCCTGGCTCGATCTCGCGAAAGGCCTTGCGCGATGCGGCCATGCAAAGCGAAATCGCCTTGGGCCTTGAGTTTGCGTCGACATCTCATGCACTGGTAACCGGCCGCAGGGGCATCAGTGCCTGGCAGCTCAGCAGCCATGGGCAGTCCCGGCATTCATCGTTTGTTTTCAGCCCACACGCTGGCTTTGGTGCCATCTACGAGACGGCGCGTGTACTTGAAGCCATGCGCATCGCTTTTTCCGGGCAACCAGGTCTGAGCGTCAACCCTGGCATCGTCGCTGGAGGGCGTACAGCCGACTTGGATATACAGCAAAACACCGCACGTGCCGAAGGACTGAAGAACATCATTGCAGGTCAAGCCCAGGTCCATGGCGATCTGCGTTTCCTGTCGCAAGCCCAGCAGCGCGAAGCCGAGCAGGCGCTGCGCGACATCGCCGCAGCGTCACTGCCCGGGACATCCAGCACGCTGCAATTCAACGACATCATGCCGGCCATGCCCGAGACGCCGGGCAATCGTCAATTGCTCGCGCAGTTCAGTGAAATCAACGAGGCGTTGGGGAGAGGACCGCTGCAAGCGGTACCCGCCGTCGAACGCGGCGGGGCCGATATCGCTTACGTCGCCGACCTTGTCGATGCCGGGATCGACGGGCTCGGTCCCTGGGGCACGGGGGCGCACAGCGATCAGGAAACCCTGGAGCTTGCAGCACTCCCCGTGGTGACTCAGCGCCTGGCCATTTTCATCAGCCGTTTCATAGGGCGCTGAGGTGCAGAGCCAAGTGGCAGATCACTCGACTACGCGTGGCTGAGCAACGGTGTAGGCGCCACTGAGCGCGAATGGCTTGGTCGCGCTTGGGGTCGGCGTAGGTGTGGATTACGGGATCTGGTTGTTCGAGCGCATCAAGCACGAAACGCAAGAATGGAGGATGATGCACCTGACATACTTTAATGATGGCGATAAAGTTCTAGCCAGTTACCATATTTATGAAAACTAAAAAATCAACGTATCACGCCCTCTTTCCGCCACAGCCACAGTGGCTCGGAAATGCACAGGGATGCCCTCCCTTCGACGTATTGAACTCAATGCTTTACGACGCGGTTGCCGCCCAGCCCAGTAATAGCGACAAAGCGCAGATAATTGGCAAGCTCATGCTCATCGGTCGCACTTATTCTGCCTCCGTAGAACGCAGGAAGACCCGAGGGAACATCAAGGATGAACGGCAAGCCCTCGAGGTTATTATCGAAGCCTCCGAGGCTATTGCGGAGTCGAGATGCGCTGCCATGCTGGCTTCAATAGGAATGAGCGACAGGCTTACAAGTGATCGCTTGCCAGAAGTCGTTGCAATTCACCTAGAGCTTTGTCGTGCACTCGCCAAGGCTAACAACCGGGAAAACAGCAGTCTCGCTTCGAAATATCTCCATTTCCATCGTCCGGAATTTTTCCCCATCGTGGACTCGTATGTTCGTGAAGGCTGGTCTTGGGTCATGGATGAATTGGGACAAACCTACAGAGGTTGGCGAGTGTTTGGAAAAGTTGATCGCTATGGTGACTGGTGCACTCGCATTCTCGATCTACGCAAATTGATCGAGAACGGCCATGAGGGCACTGTGAGCCTTAGGCAAATCGATAATTATTTGTTATCGATAATGTCATTGGATGGCCAAGGAGGTTGGGGGCTGCCTCGTTTACCTGGATAGAGCCACAGTGTGCTGCACAGGTTTCGGCAGGCTCGTTCCCCTCTGGAGTCTTTCGGCAGTGATCAGCTGAACGAGAAACAGGTTCACGCCGCAGATGCGGCTATCCGGTGATCTGGCCTGTCGTGGAGCACGCCACTACTGCCGGTGGGTTTTGATGGGGAATATCAAGCCCCGTTTGAGTTCCGGAAAAGCACTATCCCCCTTCTGCTCCACAATTTGATCCAGAAGCGCTGGCGATAAAGTTCCTGTATAAAGCAGCGCCGCTGGTGCAAGGCCGGCTCAATCGACGACGTGTTAAGGGATCGTTATGCTTCACAGAGTTCTATTCGTCTTGGCTTTCACCACGCTCTTAGCCGGTTGCCAGAACCAACAGTACAAAATTTTATGCGAGCCGTCGTACGGCGCAGCCAAATGCGACACTAGCAATCTGGATTCTTTGAGTTGCGGTGCCACGAGAGGAACCATCAGGACCTGCGCCGCATTTGTAGTTAATGAGGTCAATGCTCTGGCGGCGAAGAAGGGCCAGCAACTGACCACCACTCAACCTTACTACTCTCGGCCGGGCACGGAAGTTCTCTCGCTGGGAAGCTACGGCAGTGGACCACAGTTTTATGCCTACGTAGATGCACGGACCCCAGGCGCCTATGTGCAGTCTGTACACGGTGCCCAAAACGTAATGAGCGAGAGAGTCTCGCACTACAAAATGGCTGCCGATCGCTATGTGAACGATGTCGTTAGTGGCACCATCGTCGCCTCTGACAGTGACGTCTTGAAGGCCATAGCTGCGATTGACGCTATGCGTGGACCGATGGCCAAAGCCGTTGAAATGAGCAAGCCCATCTTGGACTACTACGCCGCGTTCCCCACCACAGACTTTGCGGGCCTTGCTAACCAGGTGGTTCTCAAAACGAACGCCAGGGACCCTTACCTTCGTGCAGCTGCGGATTTAGCCATCCAGCGGGACAACGAATACAACGCCAACAGGCCCTTTACTCAAGTACAGGCTGCCGCAGCCCAGTTTGAGGCGCTCCACGCGGTCGCGATGGTCTCTTATGCTGACCAGTTCGCAGAAGTCAAAAAACAAGCCGTCATTCTGGCCGCGCAAGCGGCGCAAGCTGCCAAGAAGCAAAGGGCCCAAGAACGGGCTTATGAGAAGCAATATGGGTCAAGTGGCGGCTACCATGGCGGTGGATGTTCGTGTGCGGGCAGCAATGCCTGCTACGGCCCCAGGGGTGGACGCTATTGCATAACTTCAGGCGGAAACAAACGCTACTTTTAAGCGATTCCATAGCTTATGTCGCGGGCTGACAGCGCATTGCATCCGTTGGCCCATCGCCTTCTTGTACCCCCAACCCCACTACCCTCCCCGAGTCGCCGCACATTCAGCGACTCGGACTTGGCGGTCCGACACGAAGGTGCAAAGCGCCCCAGATCACCCTCGCAGGCGCTTTTTTTGTGCCCGCGATGATGCTTTATGGCGGGCTGCGCATGGACTTCTTCGGAAGTGCCGGGTCCCTTCGTACCGGTCCGCCAACCTTGCGTAGTCCGTCACCCTTACCTGCTTGGCGGCAGTCGGTGGCGGATCCTTTCCACGAAGGAGTTCCACCATGACAAAACCCGTTCCTGACCCACCCCTCGTTACCAAAACCAGCACCACTTTCGGCTCCTGCGACGGCAGTCACGATCCGCTGTTCGCCGTACGCCCCGGCGTTTCTGCCGAAGACGCCCTTTGTCCACGCTACCGTATTGCTCAAAAGCGCTTACCAGCCCAACGCCCAGGCCTGTGACAAGGTCAATGCCGAGATACGTGGTTTGCTCTGGGCGACCCAGCACTCGCTGGAAATGAGCCTCGCATTGGTCGAGGCATTGCTGGATGAAGTTGAGGCGCGCGCTGCGACTGCAGCCGTGCTGAGACGTACCGTGCAAGCGGGGAAAGCGCAGGTAGCGTGCGCTGTGTAACAGGTTCAGGCCGCAGATGCGGCCATCCGGTGGTTCGAGAGTAAGCGATCGCGTCAGCATCAGACCGTGATGTCACGTTCGAAGTAATCTGGAAGCATGTGGTCAGATTGATCCGCAGGGCTACTACTGCAGGTAGCGTTCAAACCAGAAAATATGCTCAGGAGAGCGTTGCTGTCATCGCCTATAGCAAATCCCCACCACTGATTGATCATTCTTGCGGTAGCTGGAAATCATAATGTCAGTTTGATACCATTTACAGGTTCGATTGAAACCTAAAATCTGGCTTCAACTACCGCCAGTACGATTACAAAAAATAGATATCTTGACCATTCCGAGATATTGCCACTCTCAACAGCCAAAGCTTTAATCATTACGACTTAGATTAAAGAATCACAGGGGACAGTGATGAAGTTTGATTTCGGCGACCTGTACAAATTTGTTGTCTCTGCCGGCTTAGCATTAGTCGGCATGAGCATCTTATCAGTATGGTTGATATTCAAAGAGCCTTTCGACTTAAAAATCAAGGAATCCGACTTACTACTACTTACCCCAATAGCTCAAGATATAATCAAATATCGTCAATATATAGTTGGAATTCTGGTCAACTTCTCCATTTGGGCGATCCCGATAACCGCAATAACTGGCTTGTTCTTGTCAGGATGGGGCTTGCAAAAATGGAAGCAACAGCAATCAATAGCTGACGAACTTGCAGAGCTTGGACTTCAAGAGAAAAAGGTAGCGGTTAGACCAAAGACAGAGGATGAGATGGCTCTGTCTGAGCAAAGTGAGTCACCCGACACAAATGTAGCCCCTGACAAATCCGCCAACGCAGCCTTTACGCGCGCTCGTTATATTGAAAAAACCCTTGCACGAAAACTTCAACACTGCTTGCCAGCCGAGTACGAAGTCAACGCCAACATGTTGATTTCTGGAGCTGAAGTTGACTTTGTATTGACGAGCTCCGGCTGGCTCGACAAAGACTACTTGATTGAAATCAAATATATCCGGAAAGGCTTTAATTTTGGCTGGCTGTCAGAGACCGCACTAAAACTGAGGTCCGCATCCGCTCTGTACTCCAACGCAACAAATAGAATCCCCAACACCTGCCTACTAATTGTCGTAGCTGACTCAGCTTGGGACGCAGAAAAATATGACAACCTAAAAGATAAATTCTTTGAGTCATATCCGAAACGAGCGGCAAAACACAAAATTGCAATCATGAGCGAAAGCCGATTTGAAGGATTAACCTCAGAGTCCATATTACTAGACATGGGACTACCAGTAAGAAAAATCAACGCATAAGAAAATGACAATACTAAGCCACCTACTTATTATCAGGTGGCTTTTCACTTCCCCAAATATAATTCTTCACGTCCTATTCATTATATTCAATGCGTGTTTCTGACCTTCGCTTCTTCGGCAAAGCCAGCAACCTTACCTGCAAAAGCCGCACGAAGCGCTGCAACGACCTGTTCAACCGATTGCCCCTGAATCTCTGGCGGCTCAGGCCGTTCGCAAAACTCCCGCCATACGAACAGTGTCAGCTCTGCCCCATCCGTCTGCGGCATATCGCTCTCGATCCAGCCGAAGTTCTGCAGTGCCCTGTAGCGTTCATCCTCCCAGAACAGCGCCTCTACCCACGGGTAAACCGGAATGAAATGGAAGTGGATGGCATGGCCGGGGTCGTGGCCGAAACGGCCGATATACAAGCGCTTGGGTTGCAGAAGGTCCTCGACGATTTTTTGCGTTTGCGCCAGCAATACACCCAGCTCTGCCTGTGCCTCGATGGGCAGCGCGGCCAGCGCGTTGGTCGGCGCCTTTGCGCTCAACATCAAGTACCCAGGTAGCGCACTGTTGATACGATGATTGACGACCCAATGCCGGGTTTCGTGGATGATGAAGCGAGCGGGTATGTCCATTGCGGTCAGCTCCGTGCGCGGCGCTTTTCAAAGCGCACATCCCGGGCATCGACAGCCCCGGTCACATTCCACCCACATCGCCGATAAAAGCCATTCGCTCGTATCGCCTCATCGCCATCGGTGATCAGGTGAATCACTTCATGTCGCTGGAACAGCGCTGCTTCGGCCTGCTGTAGCAGTATCTGGCCGATGCCCTTGCCCTCATGCTGCGGACGCACGAACAGCGCGAACAACTCCGCTTCGTCGTGATCAACCATGACAAAACCGACTGCCTGCTGCTGCCATTCGGCAATCCAGACGCAGGGTGCTTTGCGCATGGCATCGCTGAGTGCATCCGCAGTAATGCCCAACTCGTGCATTTGCTCACGAGATAGGTGGTTCTGCGTGACGCTGGTACGAATGTCAAACAGCAACTCGATGTCGCTGGGTGAGGCCAGGCGAAGGATTGTGGTCATCATGAAACGTCCTTGTTGATGCGGGTGTGCCTGGCAGCATAACAATTCGCGTCAGCAAAAAAATGATGCTTACCCACTGCCCTCTTAGGCCCGAACAACAGGCATCGCCTGGATGAATGGCAGTTCCTTAGCCTGCGGGACGTGAGGAAATCAGCTGTACTTAATATTCGACATCAAGCGGCTGGAGATCAAATCATGAGCGCACACAAGACGTTTGGCTGGGTAGCCATGATTGTTCTGCTGGTGGCGAACGGGGCAGCCTGGGCGGCCACCGACCGCGCCGAGACGCGTCGGGCCGCGCGCGATGTCCGGCAGGAAACTCGCCAGGATGCGCGTGAGACGAAACAGGACTGTCGAGCGGCTGATGCTCAAAGCAATCCCCGTTGTCGGCAAGACAAGCGGCAAACGAAGCAGGAAGGCCGTCAAAAAGCCCGGGATATCAAGTACTGAACGTGGACGCTCGAACGGCGGGCATGAAGCACTCAAGGCACCTTGCACAGGTATGGCGTTAGCTGCTGTTGAGCCTGATCGCTGAGAAGCCCCACTGTGACTTCAATGCCAGCCTGGCGGAGCATTTCGATGCCTGCTCCGGCGTTACGCGGATCCGGGTCAAGCATAGCCACATGCACACGCGCAACGCCCGCGCTGATCAACGCCAACGCACACGAAGGCGTTCGGCCTGCAAATGAACAGGGCTCCAGCGTGACGTAAGCCGTCAGACCGTCGAGCGTTGTGTCCAGTTGCGAGAGCGCCATTGCTTCTGCGTGATGCTGTCCCGGGGGCTGGGTGTAACCGCTGACGATGACGGCGCCATTGCGTGCGATGACGCAGCCTACAGGTGGGTTCGGCAGGCAACCGGGAAGTGCGTGTTTACCCTGGGCCAGCGCCTGGCTCATCAGCGAGCGGTCCGTGTCGCTGAACATTTCGAGTTCGGCGGAAAGTGGCATAGCAGTAGCTCCTTGCTAAAGGTCCGCCAGAATACAAGGTAATGATGCAGTCAGTCGCCCGGTGCGATCTCTGTGGGAGCGGGTTTACCCGCGAACGATGCGCTGCGATGGATGGCACCGGCTTTGCCGGTGTTCGCGGGTGAACCCGCTCCCACAAAGATAGCGACTGCCATTCGACGGGGCGACAGCAGTCAGCCGAGCGACACGTTGCGAGCGGGCGTCAGGATGGCCAAGGCAACCGCCACGATGAACAGCGCTGGCACGTCCCCTGCCAAGTGCCCCATTTGCCCCGGCTGGGTGACAGCCTGGACGGCCATGATGGCTCCGTGTACAGCGCTTGACCACACGGTGAACCAGATCAGACTCAGATTGGCTAGTGGATCCCGTGCGGCCAGGATCAAGAACACGCCCAGTGTCGCGTAGATGCCAACGATCATCATCGGGTAGTCCGAGTGACCAGTGTGCCAGGCCCAGCCGGACGGCCAGAACAGCATAAGTGGGTAGAGAGCAAGGCACGCAAGGCCTGCCAAAACCAGAACAATGCGCAAATACCTGAGGCGATCGACTACTGTCATGACGGACTCCTCTTTGTTCTGACTTCATGGTGCGCCTTGCGCCCCTTTAGCATAGCGGGGCTGGTAGGAGCAGCATCAATAGCCACCCTGCCCCAAAAAGCCCGACCCCAAACGTCAGATGAGCAATCACACTTCTGCGCCTTGCCCTGTTTGGCGTCGCGGTCTTCGAAGCGGCGATGCCAAAACCGAACGCGGGCTGCATGATGAAGAACGGTGCAATCACACTGATCGCGCCCGTCATCAGCGCGGGCATCAGCGAGGGGTTGCAGAACCAGGCAGGCCCTTGGGCAACGAAGAGCACCATCGCGAAGACGCTGCCAGTGATGTAATGGAACACCCAGCCCACCAGTCGTTCATTTTGGACACGGGGTGCAGTCACAATCGAAGCGTGACGAAACCGCCCTTTTAGCATGTGGCCCAACCAGCGGCCGACGAGCCCGTAGTCAACCGACACCACGCCAAATACCCGCGTTTGAATAAACGCCGACATATCCATGATCAGCGTGGCCCCCATTCCAACTAACAGAATGCGCAATACCGTCTCACCTACTCCCATGGTATTTCCCCTTGCCTTCAGCCTGAATTGGCGGTTTGATCCAGGCAGTCTGCAAGTTCAAGTCGACTTGAGGTCAAGCATGAAAGAGATGGATATCGGTGAAGTGGCACGACGTTCCGGTGTGCCGTCTTCAACCCTGCGCTACTACGAAGAAAAGGGTCTTATCCACTCGATAGGCCGGCGTGGCCTGAGCCGCGTATTTCGTGCGGATGTACTCCAGCGGCTGTCGTTGATCGCGCTCGGTCAATCTGCAGCGTTCTCCTTGGACGATATCGCCGCCCTGCTCGGCGCGGACGGTCAACCTGCCATCGATCACAAGCGGCTTGCAGAAAAGGCTGACGAACTGGACCGCACCATCGAACACCTCAGCGCCATACGCGACGAGCTTCGTCGTGCTGCGGCGTGCCCTGCTCCCCGTCATATCGAATGTCCGTCGTTCCAGAAAATGCTGGACGCTGTGAGTACAGGGGATCTCAAAAGAAAAGCCGGCAGGGGAAACCTGCGCAGGCATGGCTCCTGAGGTTGGGTCTGTGTCCAACTTCAGGGGCGCAATTCACTTTGTAGGAGCGTGGCTTGCCCGCGAAAAACGATGACGCGGTGCATCAGGGACACCACGGTGCCTGATTCGCCGGCAAGCCTGGCTCCTACGTCGATGGTCTGCTCGGCAGACCAGGCGTGGCGTGCTTGCAGGTTGCATCTGTATGGCTGACCAGCCCCTTGATCACAACCGCGGCCGTGGCAAGCGCTGCCGGCAGCACCAAGGCTGTGAGCACTTGCTCGAAATTCCAGCCCATCCCCAGCAGGGTGGCTCCGGCCCAGGCGCCGAGAATGGCGCCGAAGCGGCCAATGCCGAGCATCCACGACACCCCGGTGGCGCGCATCTGGGTCGGGTAGTAGCGCGCGGCCAGTGACGGCATCGCCGATTGCGCACCATTGATGCACATGCCCGCCAGCAGTACCAGGCTGGCCAGCACAGTGACCTGGCCCAGGCTCTGGCCCACGCAGTAAGCGAACACCCCGGCCAGCAGGTAGAAAACGCCGATGACCTTGTGCGGATTCCAGCGATCCATGGCCCAGCCCACGGCCACTGCGCTCAGCACGCCACCGAACTGGAACAGCGCGCCAATGAAGGCGGCCAGCTCCAGGCTGGCGCCGCCGTCGCGCAACAGAGTGGGTAACCAGCTGGTCAGCAGGTAGACGATGACCAAGCCCATGAAATAAGTAAGCCAGAGCAGCCAGGTGCCGGCGCTGTACTGCCCGGTCAACAGCAGGCGGAGCACGTTGCCGCCCTGCACCGTCTGTTGCTCCGGCACGCTGAAGGCATGCGCCCGGGCAACCTCGTCCGGGGCGATCGGTGCCAGCACCTTTCGCACGTGTTTCTCATCGCGATTGCGTACCACCAGAAAGCGCGCCGACTCGGGCAGGCGAAACAACAGCACCACAGACAGCAGCAGCGGCAGCACGCCACCGAGCAACAGCAGGCTGTGCCAGCCATAGGCCGGAATCAGCTTGGCCGAGATGAAACCACCACTGGCCATGCCCAGGTTGAAGCCGCAGAACATGCTGGTGACCAGTAGCGACTTGAGGCGCTCGGGGGTGTATTCGGACAGCAAGGTGGTGGCATTGGGCATCGCCGCGCCCAGGCCGATGCCGGTGAGCAGGCGCAGTACCAGCAGTTGTTCCACCGAGTCACTGAAGGCCGAGAGCAGGCTGAAGATACCGAACAGCAGCACCGCCGCCACCAGCACCAACTTGCGGCCGAAGCGGTCGGCGAGCGGCCCGGAGCCGAGGGCCCCGAACACCATGCCGATCAGCGCGGCGCTCATCACCGGGCCGAGGCTGGCGCGGTCTATGCCCCAGTCCTGGCTCAGCGCCGGGGCGATGAAGCCCATGGCCGCCGTGTCCAGGCCATCGAGAAAAACAATGAGAAAGCACAGCAGCACGATGCGCCACTGATAGCGCGACAAGGGCTGGCGGTTGATAAAGGACTGCACATCCAGCGTGGATATGCCGGTCAACTGAGAAGCGTTGTTCATGGAAAACCCTGTCGTTCTTGTTATCACCTCGCCACCGCAGTGACAGCGAGTCGGGCGTGCAGTGGACCAGGGCGCTGCGGGCCCTGGCACCTTCTTCTGTAGCGCTTAAAACTCCTTGCGCACGCTCGCCACCACGGTGGCGGTGCAGACATCGTCGAAGCCGTAGGAGCTGGCGCATTCGGTTTTCGACAGGTCGGTATCGATGTAGCTCAGGCCCCAGGTCACACCCAGGAAGTCACGAGTGATCTTGGCTTCCCACTCGTGGTAGGAATCTTTCGAGTCGCCGCTCGCCGACCAGTACATCGGGTCTTTGAAGTCCATCCGGCCATAGCGCAGCTCCAGGCCGACCTCCAGCGGCAGCCGGGTCTCATAGCCGACCCAGCTGTAGAGCGAATCCTGGTCTTCGCCGTGGATGGTGGGCGCATCGCTGGAATAGAAAGCGGCCACCTTGAAGCCGTAGGCACCCAGCACCGCATAGGTCTCGGACTGGTTGAAACCGCTGGTCTTGGGATAGGCATACTTGATGTAGCCGAGGTCCAGCGACAGTGCTTCTGTGGGCTGCCAGTACCAGCCACCGAAATAGTCCACCTCCTGGCGGGTGTCGATACCGAAACCGAAGTCGACGTTGGAGGTCCAGGCGCCTGCATACAGGCCGCTGGAATGGCCCAGCACAACACCGGCCTGCAGCGCCGGGTCGCCCTGGGTCTGCGAGATGCCGCGCGTGCGATAGTCGCTGGCGGCGGTCACGTCGAGTTTCAGGAAGAAGTCATCGTTGAGCGCCAGGGCCTGGCTCTGGGGTGCGAAGGATGCAAGTCCGGCCATCAGGGCGATGCTGGCTGCGAGGTTGTTGCTGTTCATGGGCGCCTCGTTTTGTAGTTGTAGTTGGCAGTGTTTCGGGCAATAGGGGGCCGCACCTGCCCCGCTACCGGGGCAAGAGGGGGTGTGTCTCAGGGGGTTACCTGGCGGGGGTGTAGACCGGCTGGCCGCCGAAATAGGTAGCCAACACCTGTGTTTCACTGACGTCCTTGTCGCTGACCGTGAGCACGTCGCGATCGAGGATGACGAAGTCGGCTTGCTTGCCCTTGCTCAGGGAACCGATCTGCTGCTCCAGGCCGATGGTCTTGGCGGCGTTGATCGTGTAGGCGTACAGCATGGTCTCGCGGTCCAGGCTTTCCTCGGCGTTCAGCACGCCCTTGGGGCCTTCGCGGGAGGCGGCCTGGGCGATGGCCAGCCAGGGGTTGGGGCTGGAGACCGGCCAATCGCTGGCGCCGGCGATGGTCGCGCCATGCTTGAGCAGCGAGCGCGCCGGGTACTGGTAGCGATAGGCCGCCGAGTCGACGTAGGGCTTGACCATATCCAGGGTGTATTCGTCGCCGGCGGCCCATAGCAGTTGCATGGAGGCGATCACGTTGAGCGGCTTGAAGCGGGCGAACTCTGTCGGGTTGACCAGTTGCAGGTGGGTGATCGAGTGGGTGATACCACTGTTGCCAGCCTTGCGCGCCTGCTCGATGCCATTGAGCGACTCACGCACGGCACGGTCGCCGATGGCATGGACATGCACCAGCCAGCCACGCTTGTCGGCCGCCGTGACCAGCTCGCCGAAGTGCTGCGGGTCCAGCAGCAGCTCGCCGCTCTTGTGACTGTTGCTGTAGTGGTCGAGCAGTGCCGCACTCTGCGCCGGGTACTCCAGCACGCCGTCGGCGAACACCTTGATCCCGGGCAGGGTCAGGTTGGGAACGCCGGTGAACTGCTGGCGCACCTTGTCGATGATCTCCAGGTCGGCCGGACGGCTCTTCGGGTTGACCACCAGCAGCGCGGCCACGTGTGCGGTCAGCCCGCCTTTTTCCGCCAATGCCTTGTAGGCCGGCAGCACGCCGACGGTTTTCTCGGTGGGCTTGATGGCGAACAACGCTTCGCCGGGCGCACCATTGGCGGCCGGGTCCATCCAGGCGGTAATACCAAAGCTGTTGTTGTAGTGCACCGCAGCTTCGGCCGCGCGCAGCAGGCCGGCGGCATCGACCGGAGGCAACACTGCAGCGACACGGTCCCAGCCCGCGTCCACCAGAAAGCCGTTTGGCTCGCCGTTCTTCAGGGTGCCGATGGTGGCGCTGTCCGCCTTGCTCAGACCTGCAACCAGTGCCTTGTCGATCCCGGCACGCTTGAGCATGGCGTTGTTGGCCCAGGCGGTATGGTGGTCGCCGCCGACGAAGACAATCGGGGTGTTTGCCCACTCACCGTGGTTGAAACGCTCGCCGAACGCCTGCGCCTTGGACCAGTCGCTGGAGTTCATGCCCACCCCCTGAAGGAACTCGCCAAGCTTGGCACGGCCATCGGCGCGCCAGGTGCGCAGGCGCTGTTCCAGCTCGTCGACGCTGACCGATTCGCCTTCCATGTTCGCCGCTGCAAGCTCCAGGCCGCCGAACACCGAGTGCGAGTGAGAGTCGATCAGGCCGGGCGTGACGCGCTTGCCTGCCAGGTCAATGACCTGGGTGGCGTTGTCGGCGAAGCCACGCACCTCGGCGTCGCTGCCCGCGGCGACGATTTTGCCGTGCTCGACGGCGATGGCCTGAACCTGGGGGTTGGCTGGGTCGGCGGTGAAGATCTTGCCGTTGACCAGTATCAAGTCTGCCGCCGCCATGGATTCCGATGAGGAAAAAGCGACTGCCAGTGCCAGTAGCGCCGGAACGAACCGAATCATGTGCTGCCCTCTTGTAGTTGTTGGCGACGGCGAGACTATCTGTGTCATGCTATTTCCAGAATGGCCACTTCGCTAAAAAGCTTTTTGCCAGTTTGGAAAAACTATGGACACGCTCGGTGCGATATCGATGTTTGTTGCCACGGCTGACCAGGGCAGTTTCAGCCGTGCGGCAGAAATGCTGGGCAAGACGCCTTCGGCCCTGACCAAGTCCGTGAGCATGCTGGAAAAGCAGCTGGGTACCCTGCTGTTCGAGCGCAGCACCCGGCGCATTGTGCTCACCGAGTCGGGCCGTATTTATCTGGAGACGGCGCGGCAGGTCTTGCGCAGCCTGCATGAAGCTGGGGAAGAGATCAGCCAGCTGCACCAGGGGCTGTCCGGTACGTTGCGGCTGACCGCGCCCCTGGCCTTCGAGCGCGCCTTTTTGGGCGAAGTGTGCGCGGGTTTTCTGCAGGAATACCCAGATATCCAGTTACGTGTCGAATTGTCCGATGACTTTGTCGACCTGATCGAGGCCGGCTACGACCTGGGAATCCGTCAGGGCCGCAGCGATCTGCCGGGGTTGATTGCACGGGTGGTCGGCCAGAACCGCATCTTCCTCTGTGCCAGCCCGGAATACGTTGCGCGCAACCCCCTGCCACTGTCGCCGCAAACCATCGACCAGCACGACTGGCTGAAGTACGTTCACCCCGCGCTGGATGTGAAGATCTGGTGGGTCCAGTCGGCGGCAGGAAAGGTTCGCCTGAACTATCCGCAGCGCGCCCGCCTGGAAAGCGACAGCTATGACCTGCTGCTGCAAAATGCGCTGGCCGGGCGTGGCATCCTGCATACACCGCAATGGAGCGTGGACAGGTATTTGCGCGAAGGGCGCCTGGTGCGTCTGATGCAGGATTACATCATCGACCCGGATGCCTTCGGTGATGACATCCTGGCGGTGTATCCCAGCCATCGCCGCGCCAGCCGCAAGGTGCTCGCCTTCGTCGATTACCTGCAGGCCCACCTGTCACACCTCAACAGTGCCTGACTCAGGCGGCGACAAGTAACCGTTATGGCGCAAACATCATGAAACCTCTATTCGCACGAGCAACGCCTGCCCGCTGGGCAAAATCGCTGCTATCGGTGCTGGTACTGTGGGCCTCATTTGGCGGCTACTGCCACGCTGCTGACGGCGCCAGAGAGCTGCGGGTGTACAACTGGGTCGAATACCTGCCGCAGTCGGTGCTAGAGGACTTTCAGCGCAACACCGGGATCAAGGTCACCTATGACGTGTATGACACAGGTGAAGTGCTCGAGGCCAAGCTGCTCGCGGGTAACTCGGGTTACGACATCGTCTTCCCCTCGCACAATCAGCTACCCAAGCTGATCAAGGCGGGAGCCCTGGAGCCGCTCGACAAGACCCGGCTGCCGAACTGGTCGCACCTGGACCCGGCGTTCATGGGGGAGCTGGCCAGGATAGACCCCGGCAACAGATATGCTGTCCCCTACCTTTGGGGCACCACCACCATCGGCTACAACGTCGACGCGGTGAAGAAAGTGCTGGGGCATGACGTTTCCGAAACCGAGTCCTGGGGGCTGGTTTTCAAACCGGAAAACCTAGCGCGCTTGAGTGCTTGCGGCGTGGCTTTTCCGGACTCGGGGCCCGAGGTTTATGCGCTCGCGCTTAACTATCTGGGGCTGGACCCCGCGAGCACAAAACCGGATGACTATTTCAAGGCGCAACAGCTGCTGATGCAGCTGCGCCCGAGCATCAAGTATTTCCACTCTTCGCGCTTTGTGACCGATCTCGCTTCTGGCGATATCTGTATCGCCGTCGGGTATTCGGGGGGGCTCATGCTTGCCAGGAGCACCGCTGAGGCTGCGCATAACGGCGTTCAGATAGCGATCGCATCACCCCGCGAAGGCGCGTTGATGTGGGCTGACAACATGTCCATCGCGCAGGGGGCCAAGCACAAAGCGGAGGCAGAAGAATTTATCAATTACATCCTGGAGCCCAGGGTCATTGCCAGGATTTCAATGGAGATTGGCTACGCAAATCCCAATGCAGACTTCTCCGCCTATGTTGATCCTGCGACCGCTGCAGAGAAAGGTCTTTTGATCTCGGCCCAGGCACGGAGCGGTCTGTTCTTGCAGCAGCCCATGCCAGCCAATGTCGATCGGTTTATAACCCGCTTGTGGATGGGGCTTCGCAACGGGAAGTGATGCAAAGTGCGCAGTACCTGGCGGTTCTGGAGATTTCCTTCTGTACTGAATCTTTATCGCCGCTGAGCCCGGCGTGATAGCTGGAGGCGTTGCCATGAAAACAATCGATGTGAAATCCCGATTCGAAGCAACGCTTCTTCGCCCGGCAAAGCCTGGAGACGATGCGTCGTGGGCGTTCGTCGTGCTGCCAAAAGACACGAGCGAGCAACTTCCCAGGCGTGGAAGGACGACGGTTGAAGGCACACTCAATGGGCAGCCTTTCCAGGCAACCCTTGAGCCGGATGGCCAACTGAGCCATTGGCTGCAGATAAGTACAGCGTTACTCGAAGCCGCAGGTGCTGCCCCTGGGGATCGCGTTACATTAGAGCTGGCCCCTGTGAAGCAGGAACCCGAGCCCGACATCCCGCCAGACTTTCAGGAGGCACTGGCAGCCACCCCTGAGGCGCGTTTGGTCTGGGAAAGCACGACCACCCTCGCCCGCGTCGACTGGATTCACTGGATTACTTCAGCCAAACAACTCAGGACGCGCGCAAAACGCATCGGCGATGCCTGCGACATGCTTGCGTCCGGCAAGAAGCATGTTTGCTGCTTCGATCCGTCCGGTTACTACAGCAAGGCCTTTCGTGCACCTGAGGCAGAAGATTTTTAGAATGAATAATGCTGCTTAGGGGCCAGGGCGAGCCCACTGGTCGATAAAGTCGCCCACTCTCTGCGCAATATCACTCTCGACAGTCCGCAGCCGCAGGATGGGAATACTGCTTTTAGCCAAAATGTCATTCTTCAAGGCGTCCCGAGCAGCCTGCTCAGAACGATCATGGTACCCGCCATCGACCTCGATTACCCCTAGCGGGGTCTTGCCTACTTTGAAATAGATCACGAAATCGCAACTGGCGCGCCTCAAGAAGGCACGCTGGCGTTCTGTCCATTGCGGGTTAGCCGGCGATGCGAGCTGATCCAGCCTGATCTGAGTGTGATACATCAATGTCTGGTACGCCGGGGCACAAAGCGCTTCGCGCAGCAGTTGCTCCACGATCTGCTCGGACTTGAAGCGCGAATCCCTGGGTCGCAGGCGGGCGTTCAAGCGTGCAAGGGACTGGTCGTACTCGCGGTACAGCACATCGAATGCCGACACCACCGGCGCCCGTACGATCTGCTCGTCCTGCGCGTAATAGCTGATGTAGCGGATCAGGGCGGCAATGTGGCCATTGTTGTCGGTGAACACTTCATCGCCGGTCACCAGGGTGAAGCGATGTTTGGCACGGGAGACGGCCACGTTGATCATGCAGGGGTCGTCGACGAAATCCAGGCGCCTTCGCGCCTGGTTGTAGTGTTTCTTGTCCAGTACGGTGGAAAAGACTATCTCGTCGCACTCCCGCCCCTGGAATTTGTGCACGGTGTCCTTGACGAAATCTGCCGGAAGGCGCGTGCCAGCGAGGTTCACCTGTGCCCGGAACGGGGCTATGTAACCACGGCCTTCGCCGTCCATTCCGACTGCCTGACCCTCGTCCTCAAGCACCTTGAGCAGGGAGTCCAACTCCCGAAGGTTGGTGTTCTGCCGTGCGTGATTGCCCTTGGTCGTTACCACCAGGCGAAGGGGTGCTTCGCCCTTGTCCTCGGTCATTGGCACCAGTGCGTTGTCGTAGAACTGCTGGTTGCAGAACTGGATGATCCTGGGGTGGCAACGGTAATGCTCTTTCAGCAGGGTCCTGGGCAGCGCGTGCTGGAAAACGGCGATACATGAATCGAGCAGGCTGTAATGTTCGCAATCGTAAGCCTCGGCAGGCGCCTGAAGCCCCAGTCTTACAGGGATGTGCGGCAACTGGCGGTTGTCTCCAACGACGACCAGATTCTTCGCACAACCCAGTGGCAGGATGCCTGGCACGATGTCCTGCAAAGAGGCTTCGTCGATGATCACATAGTCGAGGACCGCCCCCGGTGCGATCGAGTTGACGATGGAGTGCGTGCCGCTTCCCAGAACAGGAAAGCGCCGCACGAAAGCGTCAAAATGCCTGCGGTAAGTCTTGGCATCGAAACTGTCCGACGGCGGTACCTGACGTTGCAGATGCTGCTTCAGATGGTGCATCGATGCTGATGTCAGTTCTTTCAGCAACGCCGTGAAATTTGCGCTTGCCAACGATTCACGGCACGCCCGCAGTTCCGTTTCCTTGTCCCGTAGCGACTTGTCGTAATAATGCATCTGCAGGGAATGAAACATGGCCATGCGCGCCTGGCCCGGAGCGAAAGGTTTGGCACGAAAGATTCTGAATTTGAACAGTAGCTCCATGCGGTCTTTGAGTTGAATGCGCTGCTCGCCGAGGTTGGCCAGGTAGGCCATAAGGTCTGCAGTCTTGCGCGGGGTCAGCCCGTACTTGTCCAACGAGCCTGTGGTTTGCACATCGCTTTGCCCCTGCCACTGCTGCAGGTAGCGGCGCTCGATGACCAGCTCGTCGAGCTCGATTTGCAGTTGTGCCGCCTTGTTGTGGTCGTGCAGGTGCTGCTTCAATCGGGTCACCAGAACCTGGATCTCCTCCAGGGACAGCGCAGGCTCGGGCGCGCTGGACGGCCAAGCAGGCAGGTCGGCGAAGAATGCGTCGCGGTTGTCCTGGTTGCCGAGTTTGGCGACCAAGTGGCCCAGGCCACATTTCTCCAGCTTTTCGTAGACGTTTTCCACGGCCGCATTGTTGTTGGACAACACCGCTACCGTCTGCCCGCGTAACAAGATATTCGCGAGGATGTTGAGGATGGTCTGGGTCTTACCGGTCCCCGGCGGGCCTTCGATCACACTGATTTGCGCGCTGAACGCCCGCTCGACCGCCTGGACCTGGCTTTCGTTTAACCCGAACGGATAGATGAGCCCCTGGCCCGCCTCGCGTGTGCCGTTGTGCCCCGTGCAATAGGCTTGCAAGGCTGTGCCGTCGATGGCGGGCAGTTTTCCGAGCTGACGCACGACATTGTTGGCGATTTCTCGATCTGTCTTCGACTCAGCGTGATCCTGTCGGGCATTCGCCACTGTAGTGAGATAGCGGAAGACCGCTGTGTCCTTGATCGACGTCGGGGCGGTAAAGCTGATGCCGTCCATCTTGTAGACATAGGGCCTGACGCCCCCCGGATAATGCACGACAGCATAACGCTCGCCGTAGATCGTGGCTTTGGCGATGGGCGTGACGATTGTGCTGCCGGGTTTCGTCAGCAGCATGTTGCTGAGCTCCCGAATGGGGGAAACTCGACAGTCGCTGAGCGGGTGGGTGTATTTTTTCCTGAGGGGGTAATGACACGTCAGTAGCAGAGCCTTGTACTTATCGCTCCAGAAAATCGCCCAGTCGCTGATCTCCGCGGTCTTGTCTTCACCATCCACATGAATCGAAGCCATATTCCCTCATTCCTATGCGCACGGTATCCGGCTTCGCCTCGCGCCGAATGCTACTTTCTCCATGATGGGTCATCTTGCCATTGTTGCGCGAAGGGTCGATAGCCGGCTCATGCTTCCGGTCAGCTTCCGTGCTGGAGGCCAAGTTACCTTGTCATTTGCCAAGGCTTGAGGCAGGGTCGATACCACGGAAATTTCTGCCAAAGGAGTCACCGCATGTCAAAGCTATATCCCAGCATCGATCCTGAGGGGCTGGTTGAGTACTCGGTGGTCTACACCGACCGCTCGCTCAACCACATGTCGCAGCAGTTTCAAGGCGTGATGAAGAACATTTCCAGCACCCTGAAACAGGTCTACAACGCCCAGGCAGTGGCGGTGGTGCCGGGCAGTGGCACCTTCGGCATGGAAGCGGTAGCACGGCAGTTTGCCACCGGCCAGCAATGCCTGGTGATACGCAACGGCTGGTTCAGTTATCGCTGGAGCCAGATCCTGGAGATGGGCAACATCCCGGCGGCCACCACGGTGCTCAAAGCCCGACCGGTCGAAAGCGGTCGCCAGGCTGCCTACGCGCCTCCCCCGCTGGACGAAGTGCTGGCTGCCATTGCGGTGCACAAGCCGCAGATTGTCTTCGCTCCCCACGTTGAAACCTCCTCAGGGATCATCCTGCCCGACGACTACCTGCGGGCCGTCGGCGACGCCGTGCATGCGGTGGGTGGCCTGTTCGTGCTGGACTGCATCGCCTCGGGCACGATCTGGGTTGATATGCACAAGTGCGCTGTAGACCTGCTGATCAGCGCACCGCAAAAAGGCTGGAGCGCCTCCCCTTGCTGTGCCCTGGTGATGTTCAGTGCCTTGGCTCTGGAGCGCATCGAGCAGACGCAAAGCAGCAGCTTTGCCTGCGACCTGAAAAAGTGGCTGCAGATCATGCAGGCCTACGAACAGGGCGGGCATGCCTACCATGCGACCATGCCCAGCGATGCCCTCGCGCGCTTCAACGACGTGATGAAAGAGATGCAAGCCTACGGTTTCGACAAGGTCCGCGATGAACAACAGGCGCTGGGCGACCGGGTGCGCGCAATGCTCACCGGCAAAGGCATCAAAAGCGTGGCTGCAGTCGGCTTTCAGGCCGCTGGCGTGGTGGTGAGCTACACCGATGATGCCGACATCAAAAGCGGCAGGAAATTTGCCGAGCACGGCCTGCAGATCGCCGCCGGCGTACCGTTGCAATGCGACGAGCCGGCCGACTTCCAGACCTTCCGCCTCGGCCTGTTCGGGCTCGAAAAGCTGCACAATATCGAGCGCACGGTCAGCACCCTGGAGCAGGCCCTGGACGAAGTGCTAGTCAACTAAGCCCTCATCTTGCCGTCAGCCAGCCCATGGTGCTGTGCGTCTACCCATAGCTGCCCTTCACGGAGGGCAGCTACCGTTGCGAGAGCTTGGAGCTCCCGGCAAATCAACGTCTATGCTGCCTAAGCGTATCCCGATCCTGGTGCGAATCGCGAGGGACTAGACAATGTTGCGCACGAACATTTCTGCAAGGGCGCTGTCCGGTGGGTTGCTCGATGTTCTAATTCGCGCCGGCCTGATCACGGTGCTGGTGCTGTTCTGCTTCCAGATCTTTCATCCCTTTCTCAATTTGATGCTCTGGGCAGTAATACTGGCCATTACCCTGTACCCGCTGCACAACATGCTCAAGGGCAAACTGGGTAACAAGGACGGTCGCACCGCTACCCTGATCGTAGTGGTCGCCCTGGGCTTGCTGATGGTGCCGATTTACCTGCTGGGCACTTCGATCAGCGATTCGATCGAAGGCACCCTCGCCGTGCTCAGGTCCGACAGCCTGGAAATCCCGCTGCCAAGCGAAAAGATCGCCGCCCTGCCCCTGATTGGCAAACCGCTCTACACCTTCTGGATGCAGTCGGCGACCGACATGAGCAGCGTACTGATGAAGCTGATGCCTTACATCAAGACGGTCGGTTTGACCCTGCTGGGCAAGATGGCCGGTGTTGGCGTGGGCTTTCTGCTGTTCATCGGTGCCCTGATCATTGCCGGTGTGCTCATGGCCTACGGTGAAAACGGCGAACGCAGCGCCATCGCTATCGCCACCCGCCTCTCCGGCCCCACGCGCGGCCCGCGCATTACCGAGCTGTGCACCGCGACCATCCGCGCGGTCGCCCAGGGCGTGGTGGGTATCGCCTTTATCCAAATGCTGCTGGTGGGGGTCGGCTTCGTGCTCATGGGGGTGCCCGGTGCTGGGCTGCTGGCCATGCTCGCGCTGTTGATGGGGATCATGCAGTTGCCGGTGATTCTTGTGAGTTTGCCGGTAATCGCCTATGTCTTTGCCACTGAGGGAACCTCGCTTGCCACAATCGTGTTTGCCATCTACAGCCTGATTGCCGGCATGGCCGACAACATCCTCAAGCCAATGATGCTGGGCCGCGGCGTCGATGTACCTATGCCAGTGATCCTGATTGGTGCCTTGGGCGGTATGGTCAGCGGCGGTTTCATCGGGCTGTTCATCGGGCCGGTGGTACTGGCGGTCGCCTATCAACTGTTCTGGCAATGGGTCGAGGACAAACCGCTAATCGACGTACTGGATGAACAGTCGCGCGATGAGCAACCGCGACTTGAGAAACCAGACGAGCATCCATCGGGCTGAGGAGAGTGTGCTTGATGTCGTGTCCTGCTCGCATGAGCCGGCTGCTGCTGTGTGGCGCCTTGGGCCTGGGTGGCTGTGTGCGCCTTGGCCCTGACTTCCAGTCACCGACCCAGGCCTGGGTCGGGCACTGGAACACTCAGGCTCTGGAGCGTGTCAGCCAGCAACATACGCAACCCGATAGCCGGCAGTGGTGGCACGTATTTACCGACCCGGTGCTCGACCATCTGATCGCCGAGGCCGATGCCCACAATGCCGACCTGGAGATCGCCGGTCTGCGGGTAATGGAAGCCCGCGCACAATTGGGTATCGCGTTAAGTAACCGCTACCCCCAATTCCAGCAGGTCAGCGCCGACAGCGTCTACCTCAAGCGTCGCCAATGGGGCGGCGACAACCCGCAAGACAGCCATCTATGGCAACACAGCGCGGGTTTCGACGTCGGCTGGGAACTGGATTTCTGGGGCCGATTCAGCCGCGCCATCGAGTCGGCCGATGCGTCTTGGTTCGCCGCCCAAAGCAACTATGAAAACGTTCTGGTACTGCTTCACGCTCAGGTGGCGCAAACCTACTACGCGCTGCGTACCGCCGAGGCGCGCCTGCTCATCGCCAGGAACAACGCCAGACTGCAGAAGCGCAGCTATGAGATTACCGAGCGCCTGTTTACCAGCGGTGACAATGCCGAGCTAGACCTGCAACAGGCCAAGACTCAGTACCTGGGAACCCTGAGCACCATTCCCGATCTCGAGGCGCAGGTCGCAAGCACACGCAATGCATTGTCCACCTTGATAGGCCGCCCGCCCGGCGCGATGCCGGAACTCCATAGCAACACCGGTATGGTGCCCTTGGTCGACCGTGCCGTGCTGCAGGGTGTGCCGGCCGACTTGCTGTTGCGCCGCCCGGATGTTCGTACCGCAGAAGCACAGGTCGCAGCCCAATCGGCGCTGATCGGTGTCGCCGAGGCCGACCTTTACCCCTCCATCAGCCTGCTGGGCAGCATTGTGTGGTCCGCAAGCTCTCTGGACGGCACTTCCAACACCCTGGACCTGATCGGCGGGCCGAGCCTGCGCTGGGACGTGTTCGACCATGGCCGAATCACCAACAACGTGCGCATCCAGGATGCCCGCCTGCAGCAATTGATAGTCGTCTACCAGGACAGCGTTCGCCAGGCGGCACGTGAGGCCGACGATGCGGCCACCGGTCTGGTCAAGGCCCTGGAACGCGACCGTATCCTCAGCGAAGCGTCGATTGCCGCCGAGCGCTCGGTATCCCTGGCCAATGCCCAGTACCGTGAAGGCTATTCGGATTTCCAGCGGGTACTCGATGCCCAGGCTGCCCTGTTCGCCCAGCAGGATAACTACCTGGTCAATCGCAACACGGCCGTCAACAGCCTGATCGCTCTGTACAAGGCCCTCGGCGGCGGTTGGTACAGTGACCGTCCGCTGCTCGACCCCGCCACCCGCCAACAGATGCAGCAACGCACCGACTGGGGCAACCTGCTCGATGAAGCGAAGGAAGGTGTCAATTGAGTGACCGCCAACAAGAGATGGAAGTAACTGCACCGTCGCCTGTGGCCGACCCGGCAAAAAAAGCGCTGAATTGGGTTGCTGTGCTGATCGTCCTGAGCCTGGTCTGGTACCTGCTGGCCGACCGCTTTACCCCCTACACGCAACAGGCACGGGTGCAGACATTCATCGTTCCGGTGGCGGCGGAGGTCGCGGGCACTGTCACCAAAGTCAACGTGCGCAACAACCAGGACGTCAAGGCCGGCGACGTCCTGTTCGAGGTGAACCCGCAGCACTACCAGATCGCTGTCGACCGCGCGCGTGCCGACTTGCAGAGCACCCGCAAGCAGATCGGCGCCAACACCGCCGGCATCGACTCCAAGGTGGCGTCGCTGAAAGCGGCCCAGGCCAACGAAGTCATGTCCCGCAAGGACCTCCAACGCCTTGAGCGTCTGTACAAGGAAGACCCTGGGACCATCTCCGTACGCCGGCTGGAAATTTCCCGCTCCACCCTCGATGCGGCCGTCGCCCATGTCGCCGCAGCGCGGGCAGAAGTAGAACGCGCCCGAGAAACCCAAGGTGGCAGTGACGAGAAAAATGCCCAGCTGCTCAGCGCCATTGCCACTGTGGACAAGGCCGAGCTGGACCTGGCCAACAGCTCGGTTCGTGCCCGCTCGGACGGGCTGGTCACCGACCTGCGCACCGATGTTGGCCAGTTCGCCGCAGCCGGTGCGCCGTTGATGACCTTGATCGCCATCCACGATGTGTGGGTCACGGCCGACATGACGGAGAACAACCTGGGCAAGGTCAGGCCCGGGACCCCGGTGCGCATCGTGCTGGATAGCCTTCCCGGCACGGTATTCGAAGGCCGTGTGCGCAGCATCGGCTATGGTGTGAGTACCGGCCAGAGCACGCCAGCCGGGACCTTGCCCACAGTGCAGAACAGCCGTGACTGGCTGCGCCCGGCCCAGCGTTTTCCAGTGATCATCGAGCTTGCGCCCGGCCAGTTGAGCGACCTCAGCGGCATCCGTGTCGGTGGCCAGGCCGAGGTCATGGCGTTCCCCAGCGAAGGCAACCCGCTGAACCTGCTGGGCCGGCTGTTCCTGCGCGTGATGAGCTGGATGTCGTATGCCTACTGAACAACAAGTCCGTGCCAGGCGAGCCCTGCGCCTGGCCACTGGCACTGCGCTGTGCCTGGCCGCAAGCTTCGGCCTGGCCCTGCCGATCCCGTTCATCGCACCGATGCTGGCGCTGACGATGCTGGCGGCGATGAATCGACCACTGCCGTTCAAGGCCAGCCTGGGCCTGACGGTGGTGCTGATGGTGACCACCGGCAGCGGCTTGCTGTTGATACCGCTGCTGCATTACTACGCGCTGACCGGTGTGATACTGGTCGGCCTGTGCCTGTTTCTGGTGTTCCGCTATGGCATGAGTGGCGGCAATTCGCTGGTCGCCACCTTCATGGTGGTTGGCTTGACGATGATCAGCGCGGCCGGCGCTACCGAGTTCGACCTGGCACTGCAGGTGATCGTGTCGCTGGTCAAGGGCTTGCTCCTGGCCGTCACAGTGGTGTCGATCAGCCACTGGCTGTTCCCTGACCCGCTCGGCGCCCAGCCGCCCGCCCCCACCCCAGCCCTGTCGGCCGACGAAATCAGCTGGTTGGCTTTGCGCGCAGCACTGGTGGTGATGCCCGCCTTCCTGTTGGCGCTGATCGATCCGGCCAGCTACATGCCGATCATCATGAAGTCGGTCAACCTCGGCCAGCAGAGCACCGCCACCCGTGCACGCACTGCCGGGCGGGAGCTGCTCGGCTCGACCCTGCTCGGCGGCCTGATGGCGATTCTCTTCTGGTTCGCCCTGGGCCTGTTCGTCAACCTGTGGATGTTCTTCCTGTGGATGCTGCTGTTCGGGCTGGTGCTGGCCCGAAAGCTCTACGGGCTGAGCCCGGGCAGCTACACGCCGGGCTTCTGGCTCAACAGCCTGACGACCATGATCATTCTGCTCGGCCAGTCGGTGCAGGACAGCGCCGCCGGCAAGGATGTCTACACCGCCTTCGCCATCCGCATGGGGCTGTTCATCCTGGTCACCCTGTACGCCTGTGCGATGGTTTACCTGCTCGACAAGCGCCGGCAACGTCGAAATGCTTCCAAGCCACCTGCTGAAGAGGGTCACCCATGCTGATCAATTTTCTGGTAGGCCTGCCGGTGATCGTGCTCTGTGTTGTGTTGCAGGCAGTGTTTCTAGCCCTGTGCGCGCGTCGCTATGTGTCGCTGCGACGCAAGATGAACCTGAGCCCCTCCTGGGGCGATGACGTGCGCTTGCTGTCGATGGTCATGGTGGTGATGCTCATCGGCAACTACGTGCAGATGGCTTTATGGGCGCTGTTGTTCCTGCTGCTCGGTGAGTTCGAGGACTTCATCACCGCGCTGTACTTTTCCGGAGTGACCTTCTCCACCCTGGGCTATGGCGATGTGGTCCTCAGCCCGCAATGGCGCTTGCTCAGTCCACTGGAGGCGGCCAATGGCATACTCATGTTCGGTGTTTCAACCGCAATCATGACCGCTGCGGTGATGGACATCATCAAACAGCACACGTCTGGCGAGCATGCAAAGCGATAGAGGCCTACGGACCTTCACCCCCGGAATAGGCGCAAAGCGCTCCAAATCACCGGGACAAACCTTATTCACGGGTCATTCGCCTGAGCCAGCGTCCTGTAGCGAATTACCGCCACTTCATTCCTTCTCGTTCTCCTGTCCCTGCCTGCTTTGCGGCGCCACGCTATGGCGGCGGCGCTGAGCGGTGTCTTCATCAGCCTGGACCTTGGCTATGCTGCATATCGGTCGCCAGCAGGCTGTCGCTGGCACGCCCTCCATCGCTGCAACTCACGCACAGGAGCCACCCCATGAACATCGACCTCGGCGCGCGCACCGCCATCATCAGCGGCTCGACCGGCGGCATTGGCCTGGCCATCGCTCGCGGCCTGGCCCGCGCCCACGCCGACGTAGTCATCGCCGGCCGTAGCCAGAATTCGCTGGATGCCGCCCTGGCCGAGCTGCGCGCCCAAGGCGGACGAGGCCAGGTGCAGGGCGTCGTCGCCGATCTGGGCACCGCCGCGGGTGCCCAAACCTTGATCGCCGCCCATCCCGAGGCCGACATCCTGGTCAACAACCTGGGCATCTACGACGATGTCGACTTCTTCGAAGTAGACGACAGCGAATGGGCCCGCTTCTACGAAGTCAACGTACTGTCGGGCGTGCGTCTGGCTCGCCACTACGCCCCGGGAATGGTGAAAAAGGGCTGGGGGAGGATTCTGTTCATCTCTTCGGAATCGGGCATCGCCATCCCTGCCGACATGATTAACTACGGCGTGACCAAGAGCGCCAACCTTGCCGTCTCGCACGGTCTGGCCAAGCGTCTGGCAGGTACCGGCGTCACCGTCAATGCCGTGCTGCCCGGGCCGACCCTGAGCGACGGCGTCGCCAACATGGTGGCCGAAGCCGCCAAGGCCTCCGGTCGCAGCATCCGCGAAGAAGCTGACCATTTCGTGCGCAGTGCCCGCCCGAGTTCGATCATCCAGCGCGTTGCCGACGTCGACGAAGTCGCCCACCTGGTGGTTTACCTCGCTTCCCCTTACTCCTCCGCCACCACTGGCGCAGCCCTGCGGGTCGACGGCGGTGTGGTCGACAGCCTCGCGATCTGAATCCAGCGTGTTTGAACACAAGGGCCGCATAGCGGCCCTTCGTCAAAGGCAGCTAGCGGCCTGAAGCAGCCATTCAATGCTCGACAACAACAGGGGCAATTCACCATGCAGGATCACGTACTCAAGCGCATCGATGACCTGATTTCGCGGGGCAATGCCGCAGCCCGGTCACAGTCGCCCCAAGACTACTGGATGAAAGATGTCGTGGAGGCACAGAGTTGGTTCTCGTCCGCGGCTAACGCGATACACCAGGTCGCCCCGCCTGGCAGTTTCTACATGGCAGAGTTGAAGAGGATCGTCGAGCATGAGCAACTTAACGGCGGCTTCCCAATTTCCTCCATCAAAAAACTTCTGGGTCTACTTCAGTCGGTGCAGCATGAAGCGCAAGCTGGGTTGCTGGTTAAGCTTGAGGACCAAGTAGTCGCCTTAGCGTTCGATGACTTCCTTGATCATGCGACGCAGTATCATAAGGCCGGTAAGCTCAAAGAAGCTGCTGTCCTGGGTTCTGCAGTGCTTGAAGACACTATCAAGCGAATAGCTCGGAAGTCTGAGATTGCGGTTAATGGTATGTCACTCGAACCTCTCATTGATGAACTGACCAAACGCAGCGTCTTTACACAAGTAAAGGCGAAGCGTTTGAAATCATACGCAGCGGTCCGCAACCACGCTCTTCACGCTGAGTGGGAGAAATTGGACATCAGAGACGTTGGCGCACAACTCTCTGGGCTTCGTGAACTTCTGGACGAGCATCTTTGGCGCTGACGTCGAACCGGTCGTTCCAGCCGATCGCTTTCGGTGGGAGCTGAACTCCAACGTCATGCAAAAGGAGTTCGCATGCTCCCTGAGATTTCCGGCTGAATCGGCCTTTGATTTTAGAAAAACCTGAGTGTCAGCAATGGGTCGAATAGCGACCACCACTCGTTGTGGCTGATTCACCCTGGTCCTCCCTGAACGTGGAGGACCAGCCATGAACACTATTGCTAGACACAGCCATCAGCCTTGGAACAAGGGAAGCTTGTCGGGCAGAAAGCCCCGCTCCGAGTCAGAGATATCTGGGCCATTCGGGTCAGACTCTAGCTCGCGGAGAGGACGTGTGATTTGGCGCTCTTCAACTTGGCCATCGACAGCAAGCTACGTGCCTGTGACTTAACCAAGCTGAGGATTCGAGACATCGTCCATGGGGAGCATGTTTCGTCATGGGCCATTGTGATGCAGCAGAAAACTCAGCACCCAGTGCAGTTTGAAGTCACTGAGCAAACTCGAACGGTTTTGGAGGCATGGATGCATCAGGCGCACCTCCGCAGCGAGGACTTCTTAATTTCCGACCCGATTGCACGCTTCAGACCATCTTTCCACTAGGCAATACGCTCGAATAGTCAAAGCGTGGGTGACAGCCATTGGCCTGGACCCAACCATGTACGGTACTCAAACACTACGGCGAACCAAAGCATCGCTTATCTATCGCAGGACGAAGAACCTGAGAGCTGTTCAGTTTCTGCTTGGGCACACGAAGCTTGAAAGCACCGTCAGATACCTGGGAATCGAGGTCGATAATGCCCTAGAAATGGCGGAACAAACGGAAGTCTGACTATCCATAGTGACGGTCAATGCTTGACCGTCGCTATCCCGACCTATAGCTGACGGTCGCGAAGGGCTGAGTTAGGCCAGAAGCAGCCACTGGACAGTCCGTCTACGAATGAGTAGCGTACAAGCGAAATATTATCCATTTTGAGTTCGCACATGGTTTCTTTGGCTATTCAGGAAGAAGTTAGAAACCGCCTTCGCCGTGCTGAGGAAGAGCATGACGTGAAGGTGCTTTTAGCCGTTGAATCTGGCAGCCGCGCCTGGGGATTTGCCTCTCCCAATAGTGACTATGATGCGCGCTTCATCTATGTCAATAAACCAGAATGGTATCTCTCTATTGGCCTCGAAGAACAACGTGACGTCATTGAGTATCCGGTCATAGATGACATGGACATAAGTGGCTGGGACCTGCGTAAGGCACTGAGACTATTCTGGAAGTCCAACCCAGGTTTTGTGGAGTGGGTGCAGCCCACTAATATTTACGAAAAATCAGGTTCTTTCCACGAACGGGCTAAGGATTTACTACCATTAGTGTACTCAGTCGAGAGTGGCATCCACCATTATCCCAGCATGGCCAAAACCAACTACAGAAGCTACTTTCAGGCCCCTCAGGTACCCTTACAGAAGTACTTTTACGTGCTGCGCCCCTTGTTGTCGGTGCGGTGGCTGGAACAGTTTCATAAGCCCGCCCCCATCGAATTTGACAAGCTGCGTGGCAGCATTGAAGGAGAGCCCGAATTCCAGCAAGCCATCGATGACCTGCTTGCAATAAAACTCCAGTCCCCGAAAATGGGGCTATCGCTCCAGGTCATGCCCATCCAACAATTCATTGAGCGAGAACTGCATCGACTTGAGACCATCAAGCCGCTCCGAAGAGAACGCACAGAGGTTGAGCCGTTACTTTCCGGACTTTTTCGCTCTTTGCTCAAAGAAGCCTGGGGGTGACGGGCAGCGTCGCGGCCCCTTTATAGTTCAGTCTGAACTCGCGATCCAGGTTGCATGCTTCCTCAGATCGTTACCCGCTCACATCGATGACTATGAGTCAATAAAAGACCATAGAGCCAAAATCATTTTAAAAAACAAGTGAAAAACACTTCCCGCTTACGTCGCCAACTTACAATTGAGCACCAAGGAGCAATGCTGTGAAATTTCCGATACAGTTAACTGCGAACATAAGAAGCCATAATGGGCCTATTAATAGAAACCTTGTCCTGAATAACGGGCTGACAGTCCTTTTGGGGCCCAATGGATCAGGTAAAACCCACATCCTTCGGGGCCTAAAAGACAGTTTCGAAAGTCATGTTGATGGGAAGAAAGTACGTTTCCTCTCTGCAGGACGAATGGGAATGTTGGAGCAATTTAGGTCCAACTATGATGGTTATCGCCCTAATCCAGAGTATGACAACGCTTCATATGGTGCCAAAAGTGACTCCGTTCGGCGACATCTAATGGAAACACTAAATGGTGATTTCCAGACCCTTGCCGAGCGCGCGGACATTCTTATTAAAATTCAGGAGCGTCTTAGAAAGCTATTTAAGCGAGACCTACTTATAGAGTGGGACGCAGGAAGCTTGAAAATTTTGTTTTCTCGCATTGACGGTCAATCTCAGCCCTACTCCTCAGGACGTGAAGCATCAGGCTTAATGCATCTGGTGGGGATTCTTTCTGCGCTTTATGATGATGAAGTTGGTGCGTTGCTTTTAGATGAGCCCGAAGTCTCATTACATCCACAGCTACAAGCGTTTCTCCTCAAAGAAATTATTAGCGTGGCAGGTCATCCGTCCGAAGGCAAAAATAAGAAATTTGTTGTGATTGCAACACACTCCACCGAAATGATTCAGCTAGCACGCCCAGATGATTTGCTGTCACTTGTGTTTTGCTATGACCTGAACGCAGACCCAGTTCAAATAGCGGCAGATGCAGGTGAACTAAAAAACAAGAAAATCCAAGGTCTAATCGCTCGTCTCGGGCAGGAGCACAAGTTATCGTTGTTCTGCAAGCGCCCACTTTTGGTGGAAGGGCCTTCGGACTTAATGATATGTAGCGCTCTATCTAGCAAGGCCGATATGAATTTGGAGGCATCTGGTTCACAACTCCTTCCGGTAATTGGTAAGGGGCAGATGCCAATCGTTACAAAATTACTTCGCCTATTGGGTAAAGAGCCAGTCGCGCTAGCAGATGCCGATGGGGTCGCCGACGGCCTTGAATTGGTCAATCAGTTTCTCGCAAAATGCCCACTTGCTGATCAAGATGCTGCAAACCTAGGATTTTCTTCAGCATCTGCCATGGCGGGTACTATATACGGTGATTTTTGTAAGCTTGTACAAGACAGGTGGTCTGAGATCTCCACAAACGCGGAAACTCACCCCTATTGGACAAACAAAAAAGAAGGCGAAATCGATATCGCGCAGCGCCGAGCTGCATTTTGCACCCTTTTCTCATCCCCCGACGTCGTTTTAGCTAGTTTATCAAGCGATAATGCTTGGACTAATATCAAAAAACGATTATGCGTTTTATTGGACGTACTCGAGAAGTCCGGACTTTTTGTGCTAAGGCGGGGGTCAATTGAGTCTTATTATCAAGTGTCAGATAGATTTACCTCTATAGGTAAGCCAAGCGCGGCTGCCGATGAAATGGAATCCATAAGCCAACTTGATAAACTAGCGATCCAAGGGCCGTACGATGATATTTTGAGATGCGTGCAATTTGCTTCGAACACAGAGTCAATTTGCGAAGCTGATGCCCTAAGAGATCTCCTACTTGCTGTCGCGGCACCAGCACATGCAAGGTTAAAGTCCGACGGTTCCGCGAATGACTTCAACACCTTAGCTAGATCAATACTTGGCGATCGCTCAAAAATATTCGATCTTACTGTAAGAGATGATTCACTAGTTATATCTATAGCAAGCAACATACTAAGTATCACTGGCTTTCCACTGACAATCCGCAAGGATGATGATTTGGTCAGGATTATTAGTTCGACGCTTTCGGAAAATGTATAACCCCCCAACGGACACACTAAAAATGTGTAGCTAAACTCACACGCCGTCACACTTTCTAGAGTTAAAGGCGCCGATTCGGAAAATTGAATCGGCCCGTTTTACAGCCATGCTGGAATGACTGCTTTTGGCCGGATGCGGACGGCTACTGAAGTCAGCTTCCAGCCATGTGCTGCCGGGAACGCCAGAAGAAGAGGTCTTTCACGTTTGACATGAGTAGTGCCTGGAGGCAAACACCGCCGGCAGGAAGGCGTCCGTACGATGGATAGTTAGGTCACTCGCGACGCTTCGACATTTCTCCGACGCTCTGACTAAGCGACGCGAGTGAGCGTTCGATGACTGCGAGGCCCCCATGTGCTTCTGTATCTGCTGCCAAGGCCTGTTCGTTTTCACGCAGGTCAAGCAGTGACTTCTGCGCCGCATCAGACAACCCAGTATCGGGTAAGCGCAGACAAGACACCTTGAGTAAGTGATATAGCCGGTCTTCATTGACCGTCGCTCGCTTCACATGGTGGCGAAGTAGCCCAGCGACGAAGAAGAGCGTCAACACGAAGCCGCTGAGCATTATGTACCCCAAATTGTGTTCCGCTGCCAACTTCGTGAAGTCTACAGTTGAGGGCTGTTGCAGGCCTGCAGAACTCGCGGCCGTGATCGCCGAAGCGGTAGTTTGGAGGAGCTGAATGAGATAACTGCCAAAGGCTAGCGAGCCCATAAACACCACCACGGCGAAAAAAAGCATCGTGATGAGATGGACTCTTGCTCGACGTCGATGAAACTGCAATGCGTTCCGAACTTCCCGAACAACGGCTTCAAGATCATGCATAAGTGACTCCTAGGTCCCTAACGTAAGGGTGATCGCACCGACCCGCAGGCCATTTCTGGCGTTGTGCTCTAAATCGGGACGAAAAAGAGCTTATAGCCGAGCTTTGCAGCATCTATTCCGTAAAGCCTACACGCAATGGGTGCCGGTTTTTGCGAAATGGCACATTTTGCGGCGTCATGCGAGACATGAGCAGAAGAGGTTTATGTGAGCGACGGCTTTGAGGCTTTCATCAGAATGACCGCTCAGGGTCGGAACCGGTCGTTCAAGAAAGGCTGAATCCACAGCCGAAAGCAGCCATTGCTCATCCCCCTTGTATCCCCTCCCCAACCCCGCTACCCTTCCCTTCGTCGCTGTAAATCCAGCGACCAGGTTTGGTCACCTGCGAAATCAAGGCGCACAAGCGCCCCATCCGATTCAGCTGGCGCTTTTTTTGTGCCTGCTGCTTCGTGTTATGGCGGCTGTGCGCGGGGCGCATTCGTGCGCGCCGGGTTCCTTGATTCCCGGTTGACCAACCTGCGTACAGTCGCCACCCATCGCTTGATCACGGTTTGTGGCGGCTCCTATTCAAGGAGCAGCACTGTCGAAAACGCGTTCCTGCGTACTGTCGCCCCTGATCGTTTGGTCACGGCCTGTGGCGGCTCCACCAATCAAGGAGCAACACCATGACAAAACCCGTTCCTGATCCCCCCCTCGTCACCAAATCCAGCACCACCTTCGGCTCCTGCGACGGCACCCACGATCCCCTGTTCGCCGTACGCCCCGGCGTGTCTGCCGAAGACGCGCTGATCCACGCCACCGTCCTGCTCAAAAGCGCTTACCAGACCAACGCCCAGGCCTGTGACATGGTCAATGCCGAGGTACGTGGTTTGCTGTGGGCGACCCAGCACTCGCTGGAAATGAGCCTCGCGCTGGTGGAAGCGTTGCTGGATGAAGTTGAGGCGCGTGCCGCAACCGCAGCAGTGCTGAGACGTACCGTGCTAGCGGGCCAAGCGCCGGTAGAGTGAGCTGAGTAATTGGTTCAGGCCGCAGATGCGGCCATCCGGTGATTTAACCTACCCGCGCTCCAGCTTTACGCAAGCCATACGGTTTTGGTGCGTCGCGTCCAATTGCGAGAGCACCATTGCTTCTGTGTGATGCTTTCCCTTTGGCTGGGTGTAGCCGCTTGCGATGAGCACTAAGGGCTGCAATCGGCCAGAAGCGCTCGTTCAGTAAATCCCCACGGCTGATTGCTTCAGGCTAGAGTGGCTTACTGAAATCGATCTGAGGGCTATTGCCTATGTCCGATGTAAGCGAGTTTGTTAATGACAGTGGGGTGTACAGAACCTTGCTGGAGTCGACCAAGGCGATTCCGTGGAAGATTGATTGGGCCACGATGAAATTCGCTTATATCGGCCCTCAAATCGAAGCACTGCTGGGCTGGAGTCCTGAAAGCTGGGTGAGCGTGGAAGACTGGGCTATGCGCATGCACCCAGAAGATCGCGAATATGTGGTGAATTTCTGCGTGTCCCAATCCCAGGCTGGCGTGGACCATGAGGCGGACTACCGAGCGCTGACAAAGGACAACGGCTATGTGTGGATTCGCGACGTTGTGCACGTGGTGCGCAATGACAGAGGCGAGGTCGAAGCACTGATCGGCTTCATGTTTGACATCAGCGAACGCAAGAAGACCGAGGACCAACTGCTGAGCTTGCAGAAAGAGCTAGAGGTGCTTTCGTTCAAGGACGGTTTGACGAATATCGCCAACCGCCGCCGCTTCGATAGCTGTTTTGAGTTGGAGTGGGAACGTGCGCGCCGCGAGCGCCAGCCACTGTCTCTGTTATTGCTGGATGTCGATTTCTTCAAGCAGTACAACGATTTGTACGGCCATATTCAAGGCGACAAATGTTTGATAGCGATCGCCCAGACGCTGAGTTTGGCGTTGGATGGCCCTCGCGATCTTGTCGCTCGCTATGGAGGCGAAGAGTTTGTCGTGCTGCTGCCCGAAGCCGATGCCGAGGTGGCGCGTAAAGTTGCTGACCGTTGCCAGCGGTTGATTCAGAAGCAGTCCATCGTGCATGCGCTATCGCCACATGGCCACCGCGTCACTGTCAGCATCGGCGCGGGCTCGGTGGTGCCAGGTGAGCTGGAAAAGCCTACCGACTTCATCAAAGCCGTAGACAAGCAGCTATATGCGGCTAAAAACAACGGTCGGCACCGAGTTGAATATGTACAGTTGGAAGGGTTGGCGTGAAAAAACAACTACCCGTCATTCATAGAGAACCTGTGAGCTACTGCTAAGGGTCGAAAGCGGCCGGAATGGGATTTAACGTCGGGAGCAATGGTCTTGCCCGATTTCTGCTGCAGTCGCCATCTGTGTGGGAGCGGGTTCACCCGCGAACACCGGCTAAGCCGGTGCCATCCACCGCAGTGCATCGTTCGCGGGTGAACCCGCTCCCACAGGGGACGCCTGGGCAAGTGGCTGCATTGGGTCGGTAGCTACCCTGCGCCACTGGCAGCTACCTGCCAAGAGCAACCATTACAAATCAGGCCAGTCATGCACTGCATCCTTCTGCGTTCTTGTCGCCACTCAATTAGTCAAATATGATACTACGTCTCATTTGCATCGATTCTTTGGCAACTCATGACCTCCGTCGATACCGCTCAGCTCGCTGCACTCTACGAACAGCAACACCGCTGGTTGCGTAGCTGGCTGTATCGGCAATTGAGCTGCTCACACCGCGCTGCTGATTTGATGCAGGACACCTTCATGCGCCTGCTGGTCAGCAACGAGACGTTTGAAGTCCGCCAGCCTCGCCCCTTTCTGGCCAAGGTGGCGCGCAGTGTCCTGTCCAACCACTACCGCCGCGCACGCTTGGAAAAAGCCTATCTGGAGGCGCTCCAGACCGAAGACGAAAGCGTGCTGCCGGACCTGGCGACCCAATTGATTATTTTCGAGACGCTGGTTCGACTCGACCAGGCACTCTGCGAACTGGATGTCGCCGTCAAAAAAGCGTTTCTCTGGTCGCAACTCGATGGGCTCAGCCACGGGGAAATTGCCGAGCGCCTGGGTATTTCAATCGCTACCGTCAAACGCCATATCATCAAGGCGGGTGCACAATGCATGCTGGTGATGGAAGCGCTGAAATGACTATCTCCGCAAACGCCGTTACTCGCGAACCATCACTCTCACCGAAAATGTGTGAGGAGGCGATGGCGTGGTGGCTCGACATGCAGGAGGCCAGTTTCGATTCACCCACACAGGCCGCCTTTATGGCATGGCGTAGTGAACACCCCTTGCATGAGATAGCCTGGGAAAAAGCCTTGGCCCTGGGGGAGCAGCTCGATTCATTGCGCACCCGAGGCGATCGAAACCTTGCCCGACAGGCCCTGTTGCTCCCCGCCCAGGAAGGGCTGAGCAGGCGTAGGGCAATCAAGGGCCTGGCCTTGCTGCTGACAGTGAGTGCCGGCGCATGGTCGGGTCGAGACAGCGAAGTGGTGTCGCGCATGAGTGCCGATTACGCCACGGGTGTGGGCGAGCAACGACGTGTTGCGCTGGCCCCGGATCTGTCGCTTGAACTCAATACCCGCAGTGCGATAAATGCCCATGCGACTGACCATCGCTGGCACCTTCGATTACTCAGCGGCGAGGTCTTGATCGACACTGCCGTGAACCCGGCTCTCTTTATCGATACCGCTCAGATTCGGGCGCAAACGACCTCGGCGCGTTTCACGGTACGCCAGTTTGACAACGGCTCAACCCAGTTGGCGGTCTATCGTGGCTCGCTTCAAGTAATCCCGACTCAGGCCAGCACCTGGACTGCCCTGCAAGCTGGACAACTGGCTCGTTTCGGGCCGTTCGGGATGCTCGATCAGGGTGCAATGCAAGCATCCGCTCCCGCCTGGGCCGAAGGCATGATTGTCGCCAACGGCCAGCCGCTCCAGGCGTTCCTAGATGAACTTGGCCGGTATCGTCATGGCCATCTCGGGTGCGACCCGGCATTGGCCAATCTGCGCGTATGGGGTACCTACCCGCTGGCAAACAGCGATCGAATCATCGAGGCCGTCGCCCAGACGCTGAAACTGGACGTACAGCGTTTCACTCGCCTGTGGATCAACCTGCGCCCTTTGCCAGCTAACGTTTGAAGTTTTTTCGTCCTCGATGAGCCGTTTTGATTTCTGGCGAGACTCATAGGCCATACATCAAAAATCATCGGGAAACTCCACATGCATCACCGCAGTGTTTCGTCCTACTCCGCTACCTCGCTCGCCACCACCCTTGGTTGCGCCGCAGCGGTACTGATCGCCACTTCATCGCCTGTGTTGGCAGCTGCCGATAGCAGCGTGCAACACTACGAAATTCCCCCGGCGTCACTAGGCACCGCGCTCAATCAACTGGGCCAGCAAGCCCATTTGCTGTTGTCCTTTCCCAATGACTTGATTGCCGGACAAAACAGCCCTGGCTTGAGTGGTGATTACACGGTCGACGGTGCTTTACAGGCGCTGCTTGAGGGCAGCCAGCTCATTGCGGTTCGCCAGCCGGATGGGCGATACACCCTCGAGCGGGCGCCGGTCACCCCCCGCGTGGCGCTGCAGAGCATTTCAATTTCGGGCAAAGCGCCCGGGTCGACTACAGAGGGCACCGGGCTCTACACCACCTACTCTTCCAGCAGCTCGACCCGTCTTAACCTGACCCCCAAAGAAACCCCGCAGTCGCTGACCGTCATGACCCGCCAGCGCCTGGATGACCAGCGCCTGACCAATCTCAGCGATACCCTCGATGCCACACCGGGCATCATCGTGTTGCGCGACGGACTGGGGGCCGAATCCGACGGCTATTTCTCCCGCGGCTTCGAGATTCAGAACTTTGAAATCGATGGTGTGCCCACCGTCAAGCGCATGGACAATTACACCCAGAGCATGGCCATGTATGACCGTGTGGAGGTGGTACGCGGTGCGACCGGCCTGATCAGCGGCCTGGGCAGCCCTTCAGCGACGATCAACCTGATCCGCAAGCGTCCGACCGCCGAGGCTCAGGCCAGCATCACCGCTGAAGCCGGCAACTGGGACCGCTACGGCACCGGCTTTGATGTGTCCGGCCCGCTGACCGAAACCGGCAACGTACGCGGTCGCCTGGTCGCCGACTTCAAGACCGAGCAGTCCTGGGTCGATCGCTACAAGCAGGACTCGCAACTGATCTACGGCATTACCGAGTTTGACCTGACTGAAGACACCCTGCTGACCATGGGCTTCAGTTATCAACGCACCGACGTCGACTCCGCCATGCGCTCCGGCCTGCCGACCCGCTTCACCGACGGCTCGCGCAGCAACCTCAAACGCTCGCTCAATTCGGCTCAGACCTGGTCATACAACGACCATGAACAAACCAGTTTTTTCACCTCGATCGAACAGCAGTTTGCCAATGGCTGGAGCGGGAAGATCGAACTGACCCACTCCGAAAACAAGTTTGACGAAGTCTTCAACTACGTCAACGGCAGCCTCAACCCGGACGGCAGTGGCACTACTCAGTTGCCAGTGCGTTTCTCCGGTATCCCGCGCCAGAACAACATCGACGCCTACCTGACCGGCCCGTTCGACCTGTTGGGCCGCGAGCATGAATTGATCGCTGGCGTGACCTTGTCCAACTACTACGAGAACGTGCCCGCCTACGGCGGTTGGAAATACGACTATTCCGGCTCTCCGGCCGGCGCGATCGACAACCTGCTGAACTGGAACGGTGATTCGCTGAATCCGGAATTCAACGTCACGGGTAAATCCACTACCGACGAAACCCAATACGCCGCCTACCTCGCCACGCGCCTGCACGCCACCGACGATCTCAGTATCTTGCTGGGCAGCCGCGTGATCGACTGGCATCGTGACATCGAGGATAAACCCTACGACGCAGACCACACCAAGACCAAAGAGTCGGAAACCGGCGTCTACATTCCGTATGCCGGCGTGGTGTATGACGTCAACGAAACGTGGTCGCTGTATGCCAGCTACACGAAAATCTTCAACCCTCAGTCGTCCTGGGTTCGCGACATCGACAACAAACCACTGGATCCGATGGAGGGCACCGGTTATGAAGTCGGAGTCAAGGGCAGCCACTTTGACGGCAGGCTGAACTCCAGCGTCGCGCTGTTCAAGATCGAGCAGGACAACCTGGCGATCTGGATCGATACCCCGGGCGGCAACACCTACAAGTCGGAACAGGGAACCACGACCAAGGGCGCTGAATTCACCCTGGACGGAGAACTGGCCGAAGGCTGGCAGGCCTCCGCCGGTTATGCCTACGCGGTCAGCACCGATGCTGACGACCAGCGTATCGTGACCACCCTGCCTCGCCACAGTCTCAAGACCTTCACCAGCTATCGCCTGCCAGGCATTCTGGACAAGGTCACCCTTGGCGGCGGTGTGAACTGGCAGAGCAAAACCGGAGCCGATCTGCATACCTTCACTCAGGGCAGCTACGCCGTCACCAACCTCTTGGCTCGCTACGACTTCAACCAGCATCTGAGTGCGTCAGTCAATCTGAACAACGTGTTCGACCGCGAATACCTCAGCTACGCCGGCGACCACGGCATGTACGGCGCGCCAAGAAACATCATGACGGGTATCAAATACACCTTCTGACGTTCACACGCTCCGGGCCGAGCCAGGGCCATCGGTTTCAATCACTGCTGGAAATCGATGGCTCGCAAGCGTTCGCTTAAAACAAGGTATTCAGGCCTGAATGGCTTCTACCCTGTTTCGACCCGATGACTTGCCCTTGTAGAGCGCGTAATCGGCCCGCGCAATGGCATTGCTGAGCACTTCGTCAGCACGGTACTGGGTAATGCCGATAGACAGCGTCACCTGGATTTTCTTGCCGTCATTGTCAATTTCCAGCACCTGAATGGCCTTGCGTAAACGCTCAGCAGTTTCCGCCGCCTGCTCAAGATCGGTGTCCGGCAATACCCCAAGAAACTCTTCGCCGCCCCAGCGACCAATAAAATCCTGTTCGCGCATCAGGCTTTGCAGGTGTTGGCTCACGGTAACGAGTACCCGATCGCCAACATCGTGCCCGTACTCATCATTGATCTGTTTGAAGTGATCGATATCCATCAACATCAAGGTGAGGTTGGTGGGACACCTGTGGTGGCGTGCCAGCAGCTTCTCGGTCAGGGCAACGATCTGCCGGCGATTGAACAGGCCGGTCAGCGAGTCGGTCATTGCCATCCGCGACAGGCTGGTGTGCGCGCGAGTTACCGTGATTGCATAGAACAGCGCCAGGTAGCTGAACATGCAGAACACCACGGTCAGGTTGAAGATGTTCACGCCCAGCAAGGCATTGGAGGAAATGGGTTGCAGCGGCTGCATGTACCACATGAGGACATACAACCCTGCATAGTAGATCCACAGGTGTGCAGCAAGGATCCACGCGATGCGGGCTCGCGTACTGACAAACAGGGCGGGAATGAACATCAGCAAATAATAGTGAAAGCCACTTTCCCAACCCACCAGCACCGTTCCCAGCCCGGCATGTACCAGCACTTCTGTTTGGATCAATGCGAAACCAAGGCGATTTCGCCGATGGACGAACGCTCGATAGGCGCACACATACATGGCCACACTGATAACGTTTATCCAGGCCAGAATGGGGGAGCCAAGCCAAAGGAAAATAAAGAAAAAGGCTACGTCAATACTGCCAGCCAATACGCAGCAACGCATTGAAAGCTGCCAGAACTCGGGACGAGCATCGCGCTTGTACAGGCTATTTGAATGCCTTGCTTGCATATCCCTTGCTTCCTGGTAGCCGCTTATGAGTCCTGCTTTCTAGGTAGTTCCTTATACCCGTGCGCCGCGGTGTAAAAAAAGGCTGACACCCCGTGCGCGCACCACACGGTACGAGACGCAGCCCCTAATGTCTACTGGCTATAGGCCAGTGACGGCCGGGCCGGATTTGCCGGGTGAGTCACTGCAGGCGCTGAAAGCCGCGGCAGATGACACCTACCAGCTCAACAGAAACATTGCCTTGGCCAGAAACAGAATGCCCAGCATCTGCACCAACACGCTGAGGTGGATCAGCCGTGAACGTGCCGGCGTCATGCGTCCTGTACGCATAAGGAACACCACGCCGAGGAAATGCCCGAGGATGCTCAAGGCCAGGCAGATCTTCAGCGTCAACAGCACGCCGAAACTGCTGGCAGAGGGCTCGGCCAGCGCGGCGCGGTAATGCCAGGCCAACCCCAGCCCTGCGCCAAACAGCACCAGTACCACCCAGTGCATGACCTTGCGTGCCCGCTGCCCCAGCGCCCTGGACAGCTGCTCACGCGGCCCGGGCTCCAGGCTGCGCACTGCCCGGCTCAAGATCATCACTTCAAAGAACACCCCACCGACGAAGAAGGCGGCAGCGGCCAGGTGGGCGAATTTCAGCAGCAGATAGGTCATGTCAACGCCTCTTCCGGGAGGGAAACACCTCAGCGATTGTTCAGTAGCTGGATGCTTACGGTTTCCTGCATGACCGCCTCGTAGTCGACGGGAAACCATTCGAAAATGTCATCAGACGCGGCTTGAGCCTGGACAATCTCGTGTGGCCGGCCTTTTTCAGTGGATACATCGATCCACTCCAGGGCCACTTCGGGGGACAGAATCAATGGCCGAACACCCCGCTCGTCCACTAAACCGCCCCGCTTTTCACCCACAAGCAGAACAAAGCCATCGTCGACAGTAGCGTCGCGCCCGGCACGCGGAAACTGGCCAACGGCGGCAATGAGGCAGGCCTGGCCGTCGCGGCGCCGCACATAGTGGGGGCGAGGAAGATCCGTTCCCCTGCTACTCCATTCGAACCAGCCATCGATCGGACACAAGGCTCGATGTTGCCAAACGGCTTTCCAGTAAGGACTGTGCGTGACCTTGTCGACCGGCGCATGGAACTGGGGCGATTTAACCTTGGCCCAGCGCGGAAACCAGCCCCAGCGGACTGGGTCGAAGACCAAACAATCGCTCTGGCCATGCACAAGCCCCACTGCGCCTTCTGGTGCAATGCTGGTTCGCGGTTGCAGCGGTTGCTGCTGACGAACCTCCTTGTGCCAACCTAAAGTCGAGATCAACTGGACAGGCGAGCTGAATTGAGCCAGTCGTTCACACATACCTGGTCTCCTCTGCGCACTGTGGCCAGCGCGCGGACAATCCATGAGCGCTACAAGCATGGATCATTGCTGTTTTCGGACTCAAGGGCAACGGCGTGAGGTACCGGTTTTATTGATCCATGCCAGCCTTTATGGGGATAAGCACCACCCTATTCATAGCCATCTTTGTGCTTGATGGAATATCCTTGCGCCACGCAATCAACTTCGAAGCAGTGAATTAACGATGGGTTTTGAACAACTAGCTGGGCTACGCGACCGCCTGCGGGCTGAAAAAGAGCAGGCAAAGGCCGAGACTGCGCCCGCCCCCAAACGCAAATCCGCCCCGAAGGCGCAGCCTCGTGAGCAAGATCCGGCGGTGGCAGCGATCTGGCCATTGCAGAAGCATTTTCCATTGGCATTCCCTGTCAGCCCGGCCCCCAAGGTGCCGCTCAAGGAAGGCATTTTCAAGGATGCCGAGCAGCACCTTGAGCTGCTTGGTATAACCCGCGAACAGCTCAAGTTGGGCATCGCCACCTGGTGCAAGGGCGCCCGTTACTGGACCTGCATGGTGGAGAATGCACCGCGCCTGGACCTGAACGGTCAAGCCGCGGGCACGGTGACCGCCGCCCAGGCGATTCATGCAAAGCAGCAAGCGGCGCGGCAACGCAGCCAGGACCGGCGCAATCGTGCGAAGTCAAAAGCACCTGTGCAGGCCCCAACCGCAACCACAGCCGTGGAACAGACTACGGACTGAACCCCACGCGCCCAGCACCGCGTCGCCGACCATAGCCGTCGGCGATGCCGTTCAGGCGTCGAACTGCACATCCAGGCCTTCGGGCGCTGCGAACATCGCCATGCGCCGACGCGACAGGTCCATGTGCGCGCGGATCAGCCGCTCGGCATCGTCCACGTCGCGGCGTTCGATGGCGTCGATTATCTGGTCATGCTGGTTGGCCGCCGTTTCCAGGTCTGCCTGAAGGTCAGGGTCTACCTGAACCTTGTAGAAGGTTTTGCCCAGCCGCGCATGGTCGATCAGCAGGCGGCACAGGCTGGGCATCAGGTAGGGGTTGTCGGCCATGCGGCCGATTTCCAGGTGAAATTCATCGTTGTACAGCACCCGGCCATCGACATCACCGGCGTCCACCGCCTGGCGGAAACGCTGCTGGATGCGCTTGAGGCCCTCGATCTGCGCCGGGGTGGCGTGCAGTGCGGCAAGCTTGGTGGTTGCCACGTAGATCAGCGGCGCGGCAAGAAAGAAGCTGCGCAGCGTCTGGTGGCTCATCAGCGATACCCGTGGCGCGCGATTGGCCTCCAGGTCGATGTAGCCTTCGGCGGCCATTTGCCGCAGCAATTCACGCACCGGCGGGCGCGACAGGCCGAACTCCTCGCTCAGAGCGACTTCGTCGAGCACCGCGCCGGGGGCGAGCTCCATGCTCAGGATCCGCTTGCGCAATGTCTGGCCCAAGGCCGTCTTGCGATCGACTGCGGGCCCTTCGCCCTCGTTTACCACTACCGCTTTCATGGCTTGCTCCCTGGTTGACCGGCCCCAATACTACAATCTGTAGACTTCAGAGCGGTAGCCCGTTTGTGGTCTACAAGGCTTGCCGGGCCGCTTTCACGCAGCCATGGCGGATTTCCTTCGACGGCGCGTAGCCGTAGAACGAGGTGTAGCATTTGCTGAAGTGGCTCGGCGAGACGAAACCGCAAGCCACCGACACGTCGATCAGTGCCAGGTCCGAGTGCTGGAGCAGACGCCGGCTTTCAGTGATGCGCAGCTCCAGGTAATAGCGCACCGGCGTGGCGCCCAGTTGCAACTGGAACAGGCGCTCCAGCTGGCGCTTGGAGCGGCCGACCAGCTGCGAGAGTTGGTCCAGGCTCAGGGGCTCCTCTATGTTCGCACTCATCAGGCTGATGGCTTCGCGCAACGGCTCGCTGACCTTTTCGTGCAGGGCCGGGCTTTGACGGCGGTAGCGCGATTCCTCGAAATTCAGGATGTCGACGATGGCATCCGACAACCCGCGACCATGGCGTTTCTCGATCCAGCCGAGCACCAGGCTCAGGGCGCCGGACGGGCTGGCGGCGGTGAGCCGGTCGCGGTCCTCGACGAAGCTTTCGCAGACCACCCGGCTTTCCCTGGCGATCTCCGCCACGGCGGCGCGATGTTCGGGATGCACGGCGCACTGGTAGCCGTCGAGCAGGCCGGCCTGGCCGAGGAACCAGGCACCGTTCCACAGGCCGGCCAGGGCGATACCTTGCGCGGCGGCGGCCTTGAGTACCTCGTTGAGTTCGGGCACCGCGCGCAGCACCGTGCGCAGGCCGCCACACACCACCAGCAAGTCCAGCGCCAGGGCCGCCGGGTCGAGGGCCGCGTCGGGGCAGATCACCAGGCCCAGGTCACTGGTGACGGCCTTGCCGCCCAGGCTGAACGTGCGGGTTTGGAAGGAGTCGGCGAGGATCAGGTTGCCGGTGACCAGGGTATCCAGCGCCTGGGTGAAGGCCGGCAGGGAGAAATGCTCCAGCAACAGGAACCCTACCCGGCTGAACACCGCCGGTTGCCCGTTGTCACCGGTGAAACGCAGGTTGCGCCCTTGCAGGGTGTTGCAGAATTGCCTTCTCTGGACCACGGCGTGCCTCGTCGACGCTGTTCTTGCTCGGGACTGACGCCTGCCAACCGAAGCCAGCAGGCTCAACACAGTTACACCTCAGGCTGGCGATGCCTGCGCTGCAATGCTCCACGCGACAGCCGGTCAAGCAGCAACGCCACCGCCACGATCGCCAGCCCCGCGCGCAGCCCCGGCCCCATTTCCATGCGGGTCAGCCCGCGGGTGACCTCCGCACCCAGACCGCCCGCGCCCACCAGCCCGGCCAGCACCACCATCGCCAGCGACAGCAGGATGCACTGGTTCAGGCCCACCAACAGCGTCGGCATGGCCGTGGGCAGTTCAATTTTCAGCAGGATGGTGCCCGGCGAGGCACCACTGGCACTCCCCAGCTCCAGCAGGTCTTTGCGCACCTGGTTGAAGGCCAGAGTGGTAAGCCTGAGCATCGGCGGAATGCCGTAGACGATGGTGGCGATGATTGCCGGCACCTTACCCAGGCTGAACACCATCACCGCCGGGATCAGGTAGACCCAGGGTGGCACCGTCTGCATCACGTTCATCAGCGGCCCCAGGGCCCGCTCCAGGCGCTTGATGCGCGAGGCCAGAATGCCCAGGGGAAAGGCGATGGCCACCGAAATCAGCACCGAGACGGAGACCAGCGCCAGGGTCTGCATCGACGACACCCACAGCCCCGACAGCCAGCAGAAGCCCAGCATGCAGGCCGCCAGCAGCGCGGCGCGCACGCCGATGGCCAAGAACGCGAGTAGCGCCACCAGCGGAATCATCAGGTAGAACGGTAGCCACAGCAGCGCCGCCTCGACACCGCCGAGCATGGCCTCGATGACCTTGCTGATGACGGCGAACAAGGGGTGCCAGTTGGCGTTGAGCCAGTCGACCGCCGGGGCCAGCCAGGCACCGGGCGACAGCTTGAGGTCAGTGAGATTCATGCAGCGCCTCCTTGCCGGCGCGGGTTGCGCTCTGCGCCAGCCGGTCGAGGATCAGGGTAAGGATCACAATGGCAATGGCGCCGTTGATCGAGCGGGCGATGTCCAGGGTACGGATCGCCCCGTAGATCACCTCCCCCAGCCCGCCGGAGCCGACAATGCCGGCAATCACCATCATGCCGAAGGCCATCATCAGGCTCTGGTTGACCCCGGTCATGATGCTCGGCAACGCGAACGGCACACGGATCTTGAAAAACAGCTGCGCCGTGCTCGTGCCGCTGGCCTCGCCCAGCTCGATAAACTGCCGGGGTGTGCGGCTGATTCCCAGGGCCGTCAGGCGCAGCACCGGGGGCACGGCGACGATGAAGGTGGCAACCAGCGCAGTGGCCGTGCCATAGCCCAGCAGCGCGATGGCCGGCAGCAGGTAGATATACGGTGGCAACGTCTGGATCAGGTCCAGCAAGGGTTCAAAGGTGCGGTTCAGTGCCGGCGACAGCCCGGCCGCGACGCCGAGCGGAATGCCGACCGCCAGGGCCAGGGTGGTCGCGGTCAGCACCAGTGCCAGGGTGCTGATGGTCTCCTGCCACAGCCCCATGAAGGCACACAGCAGCAGTGCCAGGGTGGCACCGAGCGCAAAGCCGCGGCTGGCGGTAAGCCGCCAGGCCAGCAGCCCGATGAGCACCGCCAACCCGGGGTACGGCACCACCTTCAGCACCCAGAACACCGCCTCGTACAGGCCCGTGAGCACGGCATTCAGGCCGTCGAAGAAACCGGCGCAATGTTCGGACACCCACTCCAGCGCGCCGTCGACCGTTTCATCGAAGTGCGTGGCAAAGGTCGGCTCGTTCATAGCGATGCCTCCCCTATCGGTGCAGCGTGAACGGCCGGCACCTCCTGGGCCTGCCCCTGCACGCCACGCAACAGGTCGCTCTGGGTGACCACACCGACAATCGCGCCTTTCTGCACCACCGCCAGCGCATCGCTGCCAGAGCCGACCATCAGGTTGATCAGCTCATCCAGGTCGGCCTGGGCCTCAACCCGCGCCAGGCTTTCCGCCTCTGCCCCCGGCCGGGACGCGCGCCAGGCGTGTACCGCCGTCATGATCGAATGGGCACGCACCAGGTGCAGGCGCGAGATGCCGGCAACGAATTCGGCCACGTAGGCGTCCTTCGGGTTGAGCACGATGTCTTCGGCCGTGCCCTCCTGGATGATCACCCCGTCTTTCATGATCGCGATGCGGTCGCCGATGCGGATCGCCTCCTCCAGGTCGTGGGTGATGAACACCGCCGACTTGCCCAGGGACTTGGTCAACTGGCGGAACTCGTCCTGCAACTGGCGGCGAATCAACGGGTCGAGGGCGCTGAAGGGTTCGTCCATCAGGATCACCTCAGGGTCTGAGGTAATCGCCCGGGCCAAACCGACACGCTGCTGCATGCCGCCGGACAGCTCGTCCGGGTAGCGCCCTGCCCACTCGGCCAGGCCGACCTTGGCCAGCGCCTGCTCGGCCACTTTGTGCCGTTCGGCCTTGCCCACGCCCTGCACTTCCAGCCCGAATGCGGCGTTCTCCAGCACCGTGCGATGGGGCAACAGGGCGACGCTCTGGAACACCATGCCGATATGCTTGGCACGCACTTCGCGCAGGGCCTTGGCTTCGAGGCTGGCCAGGTCCAGGCCCTTGACCCGCACGTGCCCGGAAGTGGGGTGATCAGCCGGTTGAGCAGGCGGATAAGGGTGGACTTGCCACTTCCGGAAAGCCCCATGATGCAAAAGATCTCGCCGCGCCGCAGTTCCATGCTGACGTCGGAGACACCGACCACACAGCCAAAGTCCTGCAGGATCTGGCTCTTGGACAGGCCACGTTCCAGGTAGGCACGCATCGCCTCCGGCGCCCTTTTGCCAAACACTTTCCAGACGGACTGGCAGCTCACCAAGACGTCGCCAGGCGTGTCATTTGTCGTTTTCATATCGCACCCGTCGAACCAGAAGTTTCTGGTTGTTTGAATAATCCAAGTTCGGCAGCAGCAACTAACAAAGGCGTATCAGTACTTCTTGATGTTTTCCCAACGCTTGAGCAGCTCGGCGTTCTTGTCGGTCCAGTCCTTCACCGCTTCGTCCATGCTCTTGCCATCCTTCACCGCGCCGTTGATCGAGGTGATGGCGGTCAGCGGCACGTAGACGCTGGCAATGGCTTCGCGGGCCTGGGGGTTCTCGGCGCTGAACCCCTTCCTGGCGATCCAGTAGTAGCCCTGCGGTGGCGCGAAAACGCCTTTGGGGTCCTTGAGGAATTTGATGTCGAACTTCTGCGCCATCCACGACGGCTCCCAGACGGTGACGGCGATCCAGTCCTTGCGGTCCACGGCGGACTTCAGCGCAGCGGTCATGGCCGCCGTGCTGCCTTCGAGCAGGTCAAGCGTGAGGCCATACTGCTTCACCGCCTCGGCCGCCTCGCTCATCAGGCCCGAGCCGGGCTCGATGCCGATGATCTTGCCGTTGAACTTGTCGGCGTTCTCATTGAGCTGTTCGAGGGAGTCGATGGGTACGTAGCTGGGCACGGCGATGGCCTGGTACAGGCCATGGGAAACAGGTGAGATCTTCTCCAGCTTGTTCTTGTTCTTGTTCCAGTAGTCCTGGGCCACGTAGTCGATCTGCGAGGCGAGAATCTGGATGTCGCCCTTGCCCAGGGCGGCGTAGGCGATGCCCCATTCGGAGAAGGAGGTTACCTTCACGGTGTAGCCGGAATCTTCGAGTACCTTTTTGGTGATGCCGCTGATCGGCGTGAGGTCTTCCCAGGACAGCGTGCCCATGTTGATGACCTTCTCTTCGGCCTGCGCCTGAAAGATCGTCATCGCGACCACCGCCAACGCACACAACGCCTTACGCATGATGCTCATATCGCTTCCTCGCTCGCAGATCGAGAGCAAGCCCGCTTTACAGGAGACGGGCTTCGTTATTGTTATTGAGTAAATCCCTTCCCCGACACAAAGCACCGGAATCCCTGGCCACACCCCTGTTGGCAGTGTGGTTTCTCAAGAGGCTGGCACGAGATCCGGTCACCGTCAACGCAATTGTCTTCTAACTGTATACCGATAAAAGTCAATGTGAATTAATTTTATCTAATTGATTTATAACGATTTATTTAGATAACTAGCAGCTTTCAGTCCACAAAAACGTCGTCTTTTGACATACCGAAGTCGCTTATTGACATCGTTGAAAACAGCACGACGCCGCTCGTCGAAATGCCGATAGACATATTGTATATCGAGCAATATATTCAGTAGACGAATTGTAGACACAGCCTTGGAGCGGAGCATATCCACCGGGCCGTGCCCTTCAAACCGGTACTGAAGTCGAGCCGTTAACAATGACAAAAATCACGTCTTTACCTGCCGATGACCGCACCTGCGGTTGGTATCACCTCAGCCCGCCGCGCACGCCCACGCCGCGGCACAGCGGACACAGCGAGGTTCGCTGGTGCATCGTCGGAGCCGGCTTCACCGGCCTTGCCGCTGCCCGCCAGCTGGCACTGCATTTCCCCGATGAGCAGATCCTGCTGGTGGAGGCCCAGGAGGTGGGCTTCGGCACCTCCGGGCGCAACGCCGGCTTTGCCATCGACCTGCCCCACGACATTGGTGCCGAGGACTACATCGGTGATATCGAGATTGCCAAGAAGTCGATGCAGCTCAATCTCACCGGGCAATCGTCGCTCAAGGAACTGGTCAGCCAGTTCGACATCGACTGCCAGTTCAAGCACTGCGGCAAGTACCAGGCGGCCATCGAACCACGCGGCATCGCCGTACTCGACGCCTACCGCCGTGGCCTGGACAAGCTCGGCCAGCCTTGGGAAATGATCGAGGAGCAGGACCTGCCGGGGCATATCGGCACCGCCTTCTACCGCCAGGCGCTGTTCACCCCGGGCACTGCCCTGGTGCAGCCGGCCGCGCTGGTCAAGGGCCTGGCCGACAGCCTGCCGGCGAACGTCCGGCTATGCGAGAACACGCCGATCCTCGACGTGGAGTACGGCGACAAGGTGCGCCTGACACACGCAAGCGGCAGCATCACCGCCAATAAGCTGATCCTGGCCAACAACGCCTTCGGCATGAGCTTCGGCTTCCTCCAAGGCCGCATGCTGCCGATCTTCACCTACGCCAGCCTGACCCGGAAGCTGACCCGCGAGGAGCAGGCGCGCCTGGGCGGCAAACCCTACTGGGGCGTGATTCCGGCCGACCCGTTCGGCACCACGGTGCGGCGCACGCCGGACCAGCGCCTGTTGATCCGCAACAGCTTCAGCTTCAACCCCGACGGGCGCAGCAACGCCAAGTACCTGGAGCGCTTTGCGAGCCGCCACCGGGCCTCTTTCGCCCAGCGCTTCCCGATGCTGCCAGAAGTCACTTTCGACTACACCTGGGGCGGCTCGCTGGCCCTGTCGCGCAACCACACCAGCCAGTTCGGCCAGCTGGCGCGCAACGTCTACGGCGCACTGTGCTGCAACGGCCTGGGCGTAACCCGCGGCACCGCCACCGGCAAGCTGCTGGCCGACTGGCTGGCCGGCGAGCGCAACACGCTGATTGATTTCCTGCTGGATTCCCCCGGCCCCAACAGCAACCCGCCACAGCCATTCCTCTCCATGGGGGTGAACCTGAACCTGGCGTGGGGGCAATACCGGGCCGGCAAGGAAAGCTAAAAACAAGATCCACGAAGAAGCGGAGTTACCATGACAATAAATAATCGCTCCATCGAAGACGTACCGCTCAACAGCTTCCACAAACTTCTGACCGTGCGCTCGGCGGGCGGCTCGTTCGTCGACGGCTATGTGCTGAGCATCATCGGCGTATCGCTCATTTACATGACCAATGCCCTGGGCCTGAGCGGCTTCTGGCAGGGCATGATCGCCGCCTCGGCGCTGATCGGCATCTTCTTCGGCGGCTTCCTCGGCGGCTGGCTCACCGGGCGCCTGGGGCGCAAGCGGGTGTTTTTCATCGGCCCTGCCCTGTTTGTGTTGTCGTCGGTGGCGCAGTACTGGGTGGAATCGGCCGTGGCGCTGTTCCTGCTGCGCTTTCTGATCGGTATCGCAGTGGGCATCGAATACCCGGTGGCGACGTCCCTGCTGGTGGAGTTCCTGCCGAAGAAATACCGCGGCCCGCGCCTGGCGATGCTGACGATCATGTGGTTCGCGGGTGCCGCGTTCGCCTACGTGCTCGGCAATTTCATCCTTAACGTCGGTGGCGAAAATGGCTGGCGCCTGGTGCTGGCCAGCTCCGCGCTGATCGGTGTTGCCCTGTTCATCGTGCGCCTGGGCACGCCCGAGTCGCCACGCTGGTTGTTGAGCAAGGGCCGCAGCGCCGAAGCCGAGCAGATCATCAAGCAGGTGTACGGCGCAGACTTCTCGCTGGCCAACCTGCCTGAACAGCCCAAGGAGCAGAAGGTCTCGGTGTGGAACCTGCTGCATTCCGGCTACGGCAAGCGGATGCTGTTCGTGACCATGTTCTGGAGCTGCTCGGTGATCCCGGTGTTCGCCGTGTACGCCTTCGCACCGAAGGTACTGCAGGCGCTGAACCTCAATGGCGAATGGGCTTCGTTCGGCTCGGTGGCGATCACCCTGTTGTTCGTCATCGGCTGTGTCATTGCCACCCGCCTGATCAACAGCATGGGCCGGCGCAGCATGCTGATCTACAGCTTCCTGTTCTCCGGCCTGGCCCTGCTCGGCCTGGGCGCCTTCCACGACAGTGCACCGCTGCTGATCCTGGTGCTGTTCGGCGCCTACGCGCTGTTCATTGGCGGCGCCCAGGTGCTGCAACTGGTCTACCCGAACGAACTGTTCCCCACCGAAATCCGCGCCCAGGCCGTCGGCGTCGGCACGTCGCTGTCGCGCATCGGTGCGGCCGTGGGCACCTGGCTGGTGCCGATGTCGCTGGAGTCGCTGGGCATTGCCAACACCATGCTGGCTGCCGCCGTCGTGACCTTCGTCGGCCTGGCCTTCGCCTGGGCACTGGCCCCGGAAACCCGTTCGCTGAACCTGCAGCAAGCCGCTTCGCTGGGCTGAAGCTGAATCTGAACCAACCCCAATTGACCGTTGCACTGGAGAATCAACCGTGAAATTCGAAGGCATCTACACCCCGGCAATCACTCCCCTGGCCGCTGACGGCTCCATCGACAAGGCGGCCTTCGCCAACGTCCTGGACTTCCTCGTCGAGTCAAAGATCCATGGCGTCATCATTGGCGGCTCTACCGGCGAGTACTATGCCCACACCGCCCAGGAGCGCATCGAACTGGCCGCCCAGGCCAAGGACGTATTGAACGGCCGCTTGCCGCTGATCATCGGCACCGGTGGCATCCGCACCGAAGACGCGGTGGCGTTCGCCAGCCACGCCCGTGAAATCAAGGCCGATGCGCTGCTCGTGGGCACCCCGCCCTACGCGCTGCCGACCCAGCAAGAGATCGCGATCCACGTGAAGGCTGTGGACCGGGCCGCCGACCTGCCGATCATGCTCTACAACTACCCGGGCCGCATGGGCGTAAGCATGGGCGAAGAATTCTTCGACGCGGTCGCCGACGTGAAGAACATCGTTGCCATCAAGGAAAGCTCCGGTGACATGGCCCAGCTGCACCGCCTGGCTATCCAGCGGCCGAACATCGCCCTGTCCTGCGGCTGGGATGACCAGGCCCTGGAGTTCTTCGCCTGGGGCGCACAAAGCTGGGTATGTGCCGGCTCCAACTTCATCCCGCGCGAGCACGTGGCGCTTTATGAAGCCTGCGTGCTGGAGAAAGACTTCGCCAAGGGCCGCCGGATCATGGCAGCGATGATGCCACTGATGGATTTCCTCGAAGGCGGCAAGTTCGTCCAGTCAATCAAGTACGGCAGCGAGCTGCAGGGCCTGCGCACCGGCGGTGTACGCGCCCCGTTGCAAGGCCTGGATGGCGCAGAGAAAGAAGCACTGAAGGACGTGGTCGCCACCCTCAAGCGCACTATCGCGCAGATCACTGGAGAAGCCTGACATGGCCGAATTGCTCAGCAAGGAACAGTACGCAGCGCTGGCCTCGAAGCTCGAGTTGCGCACCCGGGCATTCATCGACGGCGAGTTTCGCGATGCCATTTCGGGCCGTACCTTCGTCACCACCAACCCCGCCACTGGCGAGCAGCTGGCAGAAGTCGCCGCCTGCGACGTGCAGGATGTCGACCTGGCCGTGGCCGCTGCCAAGCAAGCCTTTGAGGGCGGCCGCTGGGCCAGGTTGTCGCCGGGTGAGCGCAAGCACATCCTGCTGGACTTCGCCCGCCTGCTGGAAGTAAACGCCCATGAGCTGGCCGTGCTGGAAAGCCTGGACAGCGGCAAGCCGGTCAGCGAATGCCAGAACGTCGACGTGCCGGAGACCATCCACACCATTCGCTGGCACGCCGAATTGATCGACAAGATCTACGACAGTACCGCGCCGCCCGGTGCGGCGGCGGTGACCATGGTGGTACGCGAAGCCATCGGCGTGGTCGGCCTGGTACTGCCGTGGAACTTCCCGCTGCTGATGCTCGCCTGGAAAATCGCACCGTCGCTGGCCGCCGGCGGCTCGATCGTGGTCAAGCCGGCCAAGGAAACCACCCTCAGCGCCTTGCGCGTGGTGGAGCTGGCGCACCAGGCCGGCATTCCGCCGGGGGTGTTCAATATCGTGCCCGGGGGCGGTCGCGAAGCCGGTGAAGCCATTGGCCGGCACATGGACATCGCCATGGTCAGCTTCACCGGCTCAACTGACACCGGGCGGCTGTTCCTCAAATACGCTGCCGAATCCAACCTCAAGCGCGTGGTACTGGAACTGGGTGGCAAAAACCCGGCCGTGGTGATGAACGATTGCGAAGACCTGGACGAAGTCGCCCAGTTCGTCACCGCTGGCGCGTTCTGGAACATGGGCGAGAACTGCTCGGCGTCCTCGCGCCTGATCGTCCACAAGGACGTTAAGGACGAGCTGCTGGTACTGATCGAAAAGCACCTGAAGGACTGGAAGCTGGGCGACCCACTCGACCCGCAGAACCGTCTGGGTGCCATGGTCAGCAAGGCGCATTTCGACAAGGTACGCGCCTACCTGGAGTATGCCGCCGAGCAGAAGCTCAGCGTCGTCCAGGGTGGCGAGACCGAATCGGGCGTATTCGTGCAGCCGACCATCATCGACGGTGTGACCCGCGACAGCCGCCTGTTCGTCGAGGAGATCTTCGGACCGGTACTGAGCGTGACCAGTTTCTCGACGATTGACGAGGCCATCGAACTGGCCAACGACACCATTTACGGCCTGGCGGCGTCCGCTTATACCGGTAGCCTGCGCAACGCCCTGCGCCTGTCGCGGGAGATCCGCGCGGGAGTGGTGACGGTGAACTGCTTCGGCGAGGGCGATGCCTCGACGCCGTTCGGTGGCTATAAAGAGTCCGGGTTCGGTGGGCGCGACAAGTCCATCTGGGCCCATGACCAGTACACGGAGCTGAAGACCATCTGGATCAACGCTGCGTAGGCTGCATGAACAGGTGCTGTTCTGACGGCGTTCGGCACCGAAACCGGCCCCCGCTCCACGCAAGCGGGGGCCAACCTGTTTTACGGCGAATAAGCAGCAAGGCTCGATGAGCACAACAACGCTGCGGCGCTTTCGGCGGCCGAATCCTCGGCAGCCACACCTATCCAAACACTGATTTCTACGGATATCCGGAAACTGCCATGTTCGCCACACAAACCGGGACGGCGTCTACGCTCGTCCATCGCAATGCCTTGATCAATGCCCATATCGCTGCGGTGCTGTTCGGCCTCACCGGGATCCTCGGTGTGCTGATCCATGCCGACGCCACAGTGATCACCTTCGGCCGTGCGGCCTTCGCCTTTATCGCCCTGGGCCTCGTCGCCCAGTTGCAGGGACGTTCACTCTTCACCGGCTTGCGCTTGCGCGAGTTCGGGCTGATGGGCCTGACCGGGACGCTGCTGGCGTCGCACTGGGTGACCTTCTTCATTGCCATCAAAGTGGGCGGCATCGCCGTCGCCACCCTGGGTTTCGCCAGCTTTCCGGCGTTCATCGCGGTCATCGACTTGCTGGTGTTCCGCGCGCGGATCAAGGCTGGCGAAGGCCTGTTGCTGATGCTGGTGACTCTAGGTCTGGTGCTGGTGGTGCCATCGTTCGACCTGCTCGACCAGGGCACGGTCGGTCTGCTCTGGGGCTTGGCCTCGGGCCTGTCGTTCGCCCTGCTCGCCATCGCCAACCGCCGTGCAGCGCGGGGCATGGATGCGATTCGGGTAGCCTTCTGGCAGAACCTGATCGTGGCTGTGCTGGTGGCACCGTTTGCCGTGTCGCACTTCGCGGTGCAGGGGCTGACGGTGAACGACTGGGTTTACCTGGGCGTGCTCGGGGTGGTGTGCACCGGGCTGTCACAGTACCTGTTCGTCAAGAGCCTGGAAGGCCTGGAGGCCCGTAGTGCTGGGATGATCATCGCGCTGGAGCCGGTGTATGCGATCGCCTGCGCCTGGTGGCTGTTCGGTGAGCAGCCGTCGTTGCGAATGGTGCTGGGGGCGGTACTGATCATCGTGGCGACGATTGTGTCGGCATGGAGCAGTTCGGGGCAAGCCTGCGGGCATTGAGGTGAAGCTGATCGAGGGCGATCCCCCAAAAGAAGTAAATGCCGGACATTGCCAAGGCGTTGCAAGCCATAGCGGCTTGCATGCTGTCTACCGTGCTTTTTTCGTCGGCTCCGACATCGGCGTCGAGGACTCACCCGCGATTCGCCTGACCAGCGCCGCATGACCGCTGGCGTCGTCGCTACGGGAGATGACCTGGATGACGGCCATGCGATCGCCGGAGCCTGCGATAAAGGTGCTGTTCAAGGTTTTGCCGCCACCCAGGGTTGCTGTGCTGTCGACCTGTCGCACACCCAGGCCATTGCGGCTAAGGCGCAATTCGCCGGTTTGGCGAAAGTCCGGTAGCCCGGCGCTCTGGCGGTCGACGAAGCCAGTGACGGCGCCGTCGAGGAAGGCATCGTCGTTGTCACCCGGGCGCGACGCTTCGGGGAGCGGTTTCTCGATCACCATGACCACGCGCTTTTCCTGCGCATTGGCATACAGGGTGCCCACAGCGTCGGCGCCTTCGCTGCTCTGTTCATCGGCGCTCAACGGGCTGGCCTCGAAGCCTGCCGGCAGCTTGAAGCTGAACTTGCCGCCGAGCACTGCGACCTGAACTTCAGGTTTCGGCTTAGTGGCGGGTTTGCTGGCGGCATGCAGATTCGACAGCCCCAACAGGCCGACAACGGCCAGGGTCAGCGTCAGGGTTCTTTTGTTGAAAATCGACATACAGCCTCTCAGTGGGCATCGGACAGGGGGCACAGGGTGGATATGCTCACACAAACCTGACCTGCGCAGTAAGCCCCGGGTTTCCCGTCGGCCAGACGGTCATGGCAGATCGCCTTGAGGGGGCTATCGTTGCTTGTCTGGGCAACGACTACCGACCGAGGGAGGCGCCATGAACACCAGTGATCTACTCGAACAATTACTTCGGGCCGGGCAAGGCTCGCAAGCGCAACAAGGGAGCAGCGGCATGTCATCGCAAGACGGCCTGGGCGGTTTGCTCGGCGGGCTGCTGGGCGGCGGCGGTGCAGCGGGTGGCAGTGGTGGCCTGGGTGGTTTACTGGGCGGCCTGTTGGGTGGCGGTGGTGGTGGCGCCAGCGCTGGCGGCTATACCCAGGGGCGCTCCGGGGGTGGCACCAACTACGCCGCCCTGGCGTCGTTGGGCATGATGGCGTTCCAGGCCTATCAAAGCTGGCAGCGCAGCCAGGCGGCAGCCCCGCAACAGGCAGTACGTACAGTCGATCAATTGTCCGGCCCCGAGGCCGAGGATCACAGCCACGCCATCTTGCGCGCGCTGATTGCGGCAGCCAAGGCTGACGGGCGCATCGACAAGCAGGAAGAACAGTTGATCTACGCTGAAATCAAACGTCAAACCGACGACCCGCAGCTGCAGCAATGGCTGGATGAGGAGGTCAGCAAGCCCCTCGATGCGGCCGAGGTGGCGCAGTCGGCCCAGGACCCGGCCATGGCCGCGGAAATGTACCTGGCCAGCGTGATGCTGGTGGATGACCAGCAGGACGCCGAGCGGGCTTACCTTGACGAACTGGCCGGCGCACTGCAAATCGACCCGACATTGCAACTGCACCTGGAACAGCAGGCCAAGGGCACTGCCTGACCAGGCCAAGATGCCTGCGCGCTTCATCACCTGAAGCCCGCGCAGGCAGGGCCCCCGCAAATTGCCATTCTTGACCTCAACGCAAATAAGTTTGGCTATTTCAAGGCTTAATCTGCATGTGTAAGCCCCGCACACTGCGAACCATTGCTTACCCCACTGGATCGCATCATGCCCCTTGCACCCCTCGCCCTTACCTTGGCGGCCTTCGCCATCGGTACTACTGAATTCGTTGTCGTCGGCCTCATCCCGACCATCGCTGCAGACCTGAGTGTTTCACTACCTTCCGCGGGCTTACTGGTCAGTCTTTATGCACTTGGCGTAGCCCGCCTGTTGACTGGCCGGCTGGATCGGCGCGCACCCACGGCCCAGCCCGTTCAAGCCTGAGCACGTTATTTGTTCGTTGTAATACTGGAGATACATGATGAAATCCTTTTCAACGCTCGCCCTGGCGGCCCTGCTACCGCTTACCATGCAGGCTGCCAGCGCAGCTGACTGGTACCCGTCTGCCTATGGTCCGAACGATGAGATCGGCGCTGCCAATCTGTTGACCCCGGATGTGGTGAAACAGGCGGTCGCTCTGGTCAAGACGGGCAAGACATACCCCTTGGCTGTGCCCGTGGACAAGAGTCTTCCAGCATACCGCCATCGCAGTTTCCGCTTGTACAACGTGCAGGTCGGGCAGCAGGCCGGCAAGTCGCTGGGGCCGAACAAGTTCACCTTCAACGATGAACTGGTGAATGCCTGGACCGGTGTTGGCACCCAACTCAACGGGATTGGCCATATCGGCATCGACAACGTGTATTACAACGGCAACAAGGCGGCCGACTTTGTGACGGTCGATGGCGTCACCAAGCTCGGCGTAGAGAAAGTGCCGCCGATGGTGACCCGTGGCGTTGTGCTGGACATGACCGCCTACTACAACCAGGCCATCGTGCCCGGTGGCACCGAGTTCAGCGTGGCCGACATCCAGGCGGTGTTGAAAAAGCAAGGCATCACCCTGCGCAAGGGCGATGTGGTGCTGTTCAACACCGGCTGGCTGGAATTGATCGGTAAGGACAATAAGCAGTTTCTGGACGTGGAACCCGGTATCGGCATGGAAGCAGCGCAGTGGCTGGCCGATCAGGGCATCGTCGCCTTCGGCGGTGACACCTGGGCTTCCGAGGTTTATCCGAGCCCGCAAGGCAAGGACGAATTCCCGGTCAACCAGTACATGCTGGCCAAGCGCGGTATCTACAACCTCGAGCTGATCGACAGCCGTGCATTGGTGCACGACAAGGTTTGGGAGTTCCTGTTCGTGCTCGGCCAGCCGCTGTATGTTGGCTCCACTCAAGTAAACATCAATCCGGTTGCCATTCACTGATCGCGCTACCAGCGGGATCCCTGCCCGCTGCGAGCGCTCTCGCAACGGGCCTGGCTCACCTTGAAAGGCTCACTGACGTCGAGGCGTTGGCAGATGCCCGCCGTCAACGTAGATGTTCTGCCCGGTGATCCACTCACCTTGATCACTGCACAGGAACGTGACCAGGTGCGCGATATCGTCGCCCGTACCTGCGCGCCCCAGCGAGATGTAGGCCGCCACCATGTCATCCCATACCTTACCCCGCGGTACGTCGTCCAGGCGGCTCGTCTCGACGATCCCGGGGGCAACGACGTTGACCCGGATTTTCTTTGGCCCCAGTTCCCGCGCCATGATGGTCGTCAGCCCGTTGATGGCGACTTTCGTGGTGGCGTAGGCGCTGGTATCGGGGGCCAGCAGTTGCGCCGCCAGCGACGAAATATTGATGATTGCGCCCCCCTCCCCCTGTTCCCCCATGCGCCTGGCAAACGCCCGGGACATGTAAAACGTACCGTTCAGGTTGGTGTTCATCACCCGTTGCCAGGTTTCGATCGACATCTGCGTTGCCGGCACGCGATCACCGCCGCGCGTTGCGCCTGCGTTGTTCACCAGAAAGTCCACTCGACCGAATTCGGCTACCACCCGCTCCAGTAACGCCTCCACCGCCTCCGGGCTGCTGACATCGGACACCACCGGCAAGGCGCGCCGACCGAGCCGGCGAACTTCGTCGGCCACCGACTCGATATCCCGCCAGTTCACCGCGCGTTCATCCTCCGGATACTGCTCCGCAGGCCGCCCCGTGCCGGTCAACACGATGTCACACCCCGCCTTGGCCAATGCCAGCGCAATCGGTCGGCCGATGCTGCGCATTCGGCCTGCACCGGTAACGACCGCGACCTTGCCCTCAAAACCGGTCAATATGTACGACATATCACTTCCTCTCCATTGAACAGGAATCGTGCTCGCCCGTCCGGCGAGTCGCCGCAGCAAGAAGATTCTTTATCCCGCAAGAGAACATCGTCCGACAGGACTAAAACACGCTTCATTTTCATCCACGGTCCTAATCCAAACGGCCGTGTTTTGAGCATGTGACCACGGGTTACCATGGTGAAGATCAATCAAAAGGGAGTTGAGCTATGAAGCCTGGTCGGATGCAACGCGTTGTACCTGTTCCCCTGGTTTTTGCAGTGCTGGCAATGCTGATGCCGAGCGCCGCATTCAGTAGCTCACCGCCCCTCGATGCACTGGAAAGCGACCCGGCAACAATGGGCTGGATGGTCGGTTCGCCACCACCACCGGAGCGCATGATTCGTTTCGAGGACGGCAGCTATTTTCAGTTTCCGCAGATGCGCTGGAGTGTCGCGCACTTCAGGGAGTTGATGCCGACAACCAACGTCTCGCGTGGCCTTGGCGCACCCGGCACGCTTGTGCGTGCGCTGCAGCCGGGTATCGATGAGGTGAGCTTTGTTCCAACGGGCAGTGAGCGCCCGATGACCTGGCGCGACTCGCTGCTGGTGAACTACACCGATGGTATCGTCGTGCTGCACAAAGGCCGCGTGGTGTATGAACGCTTTTTCGGCGCGCTGAAACCGGATGGCCAGCATGCAGCGATGTCGGTGACCAAGACGTTTGTCGGCACGCTGGCGGCGATGATGGTGGCCGAAGGCACGCTCGACCCTGAACGCAAGGTAGTGGAGTACGTACCCGAGCTAGGCAAGTCGGCGTTTGGCAGTGCGACGGTACGCCAGCTGATGGACATGACCACAGGCATACGCTTCAGCGAGAACTATGCCGACCCGAAGGCTGACGTCTGGGCACATGCCGCCGCCGGCAACCCGCTGCCAAAGCCGAAAGACTACACCGGGCCGCGTTCATACCATGAGTACCTGCAAACTGTGCAGCCAGAAGGGGCTCACGGCGAGGCGTTTCATTACCGCACGGTCAATACCGACGCACTGGGTTGGGTGTTGGCGAGGGTGAGTGGTAAAAACGTTGCACAACTGCTTTCCGAGCGTATCTGGAGCAAACTCGGGGCGGAGCAGGACGCTTATATGACAGTCGACTCCACCGGTACGCCGTTTGCTGGCGGCGGCCTTAATGCCGGGCTGCGTGACCTGGCCCGGTTTGGAGAAATGATCCGCAACGATGGGCGCTATAACGGCCAGCAGATCCTGCCAAAAGCGGCCATCGATGACATTCGTCGCGGTGCCAGCAAAGAGGACTTCGCCAAGGCGGGCTACCCGCAGCTGGCGGGCTGGAGCTACCACGCCATGTGGTGGCACACCCATAACGAGCATGGTGCCTTCATGGCCCGGGGTGTCTTTGGCCAGTCGCTGTATGTTGACCCCAAAGCCGAAGTGGTGATCGCGCGATTCGCCAGCCACCCGACCGCCGCCAACGCGGCGAATGATGCGACGACCCTGCCCGCCTACGACGCTGTCGCCCGGTACTTGATGAGCCGGTAACGCCAGGTTGCCAACACCCGGCGATGTTCAAGCCTGAAAGTGGGTTCAGTTCGACGCTTCCCACTGTGCATTGCTCATCGCCAGGCGGAACCCGAGATGGGACATCGGATTGGCAGGGTCGGAGCCTTGCCTGGCGCTGGTGCGAAAGCTGGTGCAATAGCTGTCGCTGCACAGGAATGAACCACCCCGGATGACCCGCTGGGGAGCATTGACGGCGGCTGATGCGGCGTCATAACTGCTGGCAGGCCCAATCGGGTTGATCGTTACCCCTCCGTCCGAACGCCCGGCAACGGCCTTGAAGGCATCACTGCGGTACCAGTCGGCGACCCACTGCCAGACGTTCCCGGACATGTCGTAGAGACCGTAGGCGTTGGGCCGGTAACTGGCGACAGGCTTGGTGCCAATCTTGAACAGCGTGCTGGCGCTGGTCACCGGAAAGGGTTGCTCCTCAATCCAGGTATTGGTCATTCGCTCGCCCCCGGGCGCAAACTCGTTGCCCCAGGCGTAAGTGGCCTGCTCGAGCCCACCGCGGGCGGCGTATTCCCATTCGGCCTCGGTGAGCAGCCGCTTGTTCGCCCAGTGGGCGTAGGCCTGCACATCGGCATAGGACACCTGCACGACCGGGTGCAGTTCTTTGCCTTCGATCGAGCTTTGCGGGCCGGTGGGGTGTCGCCAGCTGGCACCCGGCACAAACGCCCACCACTGGCTGAAGTCATCCAGCGGCACGGGGCGGTCGCTACCGACGAAAACCATCGCCCCGGGGACCAGCAGGCTGTCGTCCGGCCTTGGCGTGCCGGGGGGCAATTGCACCTTCAGGTCTTCCCATTCAGGCTTGCGCTCCGCCGTGGTGACATAGCCTGTCTGTTCGACGAACCGTGCAAAGTCGGCGTTGGTGACGTCGTAGCGGTCTACCCAGTAGCCGTCGACCCGCACCTTGTGCGCCGGGCGCTCATTGGGCAGCGCCTTGTCATGGTTGCTGCCCATGAGAAACTCGCCGGCGGGAATCCAGACCATGTTCAGGGGGCCGGATTGCCCGTCCCCCACGGTCAACGGCGCCGGCCCCCGCCAGTGTTGGTACCCGGCGTAGGAAAGGCCAGCCCCTACCGGCAACAGCAGTACCAGCCAGAGTCCCACGCGTCGCGTCCTTACTCCCATGCACTCCTCCTGGGTCACTTCAGGTCGATCACGACCTTGGCGATATCACCTTCGAACCTGAAGGGCGGTTTGTACGTGTTGACCACGGGTTGGCCACTGTCCTCGCCAATTCCGAAGGTGTCGATGCCAAAACGTCCTGCCACGGTTTTCTCGACCCGGCCTTCGGCGACCTTCTTGCCATCGATGAGTATCGTGGCGGTGCCGCCCTTGCCCGCGCCATCGCCGTCGTAGGCGAAGTCCAGCTCCACGGTACTCTTGCCTTTGGGGACGGCCTGAGTGGAGGCCACGCTGTAGCGGTTTTCTTCGAACCAGTTGTAGTGGAACACGGGCTTGCCCTTGTCGAGGTACAGCGACATGCCCGCCGATACGCCCCCTATCGCCATGATGACGCCGCTGTCCGCATCACTGTGGGTATCGATCTGCGCGGTGACTTTCCACGAGCGGTTTTTCATGTTGGGCGCGGCGGACTCGGCCAGGCGGGTCGCGCCAGCGTAGTACGTGAACTGCGTCGCACCGGGGGTTGAGCCGGGGACCCCGGGCTTGGGCACCCGAAGACGCGCCGCACCGCGGTCATCCAGCGGGTAGACACTGTAGCGGGTGGCCTGCTCGTCGAACTTGGCCTTCATTTCCTTGACCTTGTCCGGCATCTGCGCGGCCAGGTCGTTGGCTTCGCTGAAGTCCTTGTCCAGGTTGTACAGCTCCCACTTGTCTTCGTCCCATTTGCCGGGCGCCAGGTCCTGCCGCCAGGGCAGCGTGTGCTGGGCATTGGCCTTCCAGCCATCGGCGAAGATGGACCGGTTGGACAGCACTTCGAAGTATTGCTCGGTGCGTGGCGACGGCGCTTTGGCATCACTGAACACATTCAGGAAGGACGCCCCCGCCAGCGGCTTCTGCTGGACACCGTTGACGCTCACCGGCATCGGCAGGTGGGCAGCATCGAGGAGCGTCGGCACAACATCGACCAGATGAACGAACTGGTCCCGGGGCTTGGGATCGGGTTTGATCCTGGCGGGCCACGACACCACCATCGGGTTGCGGGTACCGCCCAGGTGAGAGGCAACCTGCTTGACCCACTGGAACGGTGTATTTCCCGCCCAGGCCCAACCTACCGGATAGTGAGCCTCGGTGGTGGGCCCGCCGATCTCGTCGTAGTACTTGAGGGTCTGTTCAATGGTGGTCTTCTCGCCATTGAGCGACTTGATCTCGTTGATAGTGCCGTCGGGCCCGCCCTCGGCCGAGGCGCCGTTGTCACCGACCACGTACATGATGAGGGTGTTCTCGGCACCGGGCACGGTCTTGACGGCGTCGAGCAGGCGGCCGATCTCGTGATCGGCGAACGCGAAGTACCCGGCGTAGTTTTCCATCAGGCGCGTGTAGAGCTTTTTCTGGTCGGCAGAGAGGCTGTCCCAGGCCGGTACCCAGTCAGGCCTTGGTGTCAGCTTGGTGTCCGGCGGAACGATGCCCATCTCCAGCTGGCGCTTGAAAACCATCTCCCTGTATTTCTCCCAGCCCATGTCGAACTGGCCCTTGAACTTGTCACGCCACTCCTTGGCCACCTGATGCGGTGCATGCATGGCACCTGGGGCGAAGTACATGAAGTAGGGCTTTTCCGGGGCCACACTCTTGGTGTAGCGCAGCCTGGAAATGGCCCTGTCGGTCATGTCCGTCATCAGGTGATAGCCCTGCTCGGGTTGCGTGGCCGGTTCCACGGCCGTGGTGTTTTCGAACAAGACGGGGTAGTACTGATTGGTTTCCCCGGCATTGAAACCATAGAAGTATTCAAAGCCCAGGCCGGTCGGCCAGCGGTCAAAAGGGCCCGCGGCCGAGGACTCCCAGTCCGGCGTGTTGTGGTTCTTGCCGAACCAGGAGGTGCTATAGCCGTTATCTTTGAGAATCTCGCCGATGGTGGCGGTGTCACGCTGGATAAGGGTGCTGTAGTTCGGCAGGCCGGTGGCCCACTCCATCAGGAAGCCGTTGCCGGCGTCGTGATGGTTGCGCCCCGTCAGCAGGGCCGCCCGCGAAGGCCCACAGATGCCCGTGGTATGGAAGCGGTTGAAGCGCAGGCCTTCAGAGGCGAGCTTGTCCAGGTTAGGCGTGGGGATCAGCCCGCCGAAGGTGCTGCTTTGCCCGAAACCCACGTCATCGAGCAGGATGATCAGCACATTGGGGGCGTCCTTGGGAGCCGTGGGTACCTGCTGCCAGGCTTCCTGGGACTGGGTGTAGTCCTTGCCGATTTTGCCCGCGAACGGCGAAAGCGGAATGGGTAGAACGGTTCGATCGGGCCACGTAGCAGCGGTATCGGCAGCCACGGCGAGATGTGGTAGCGCGCCAAGCGAGATCAGAATGAGCCAAGAACGGGATTTCATCCGTGTTGCTCCTGCATTTAGGCGTACAAACTACGTTCGCGTTCATGTTGATAGCCCGAAAGAATAGTTCTTGTTTGTAAGATGGGACGTCTTCATTTTCAACCAGGCCGCTAATTCAAACGGCCGTGCTTTGCGCCTGCACCATGGCTTACCAGCTGTAACTCACCTTGGCGGTAATCTCGCGTCCCGGGTTGTAATAGTTCGCCGTGCCGGAACCGACCACGTGTTGCTCATCCAGCAGGTTGCTGACGTTTACCGCCAGGTCAGTGCCTTTGGCGATCTGGTAGTTGAAGGCGGCGTCGAACAACGTCGTGCCATCGGTTTTGCCGGTGTTGGCGGCGTCCAGGTAGTAGGCGCCGACATAGCGTGCACCCAGGCCAACACTCACGTCGGTGCCGGGCACATCGTAGTAACTCCACAGCGAAGCGGAATGCTTCGGTGCCGTGGTGAACTCATTGCCCTTGAGGGAGCTGCCGTCGTACAACGAACCACGCAGTACTTCGGACTCCATGTAGGAGTAGCCACCAATCAGGCTGAGGTTCTGCGTGACTTGCGCTTTGGCCTCCAGGTCGAGACCGCGTACCCGTGACTCGCCCACCGTCTGCTGTTCAATGATGCCGCTCGGTAGCACCACGGCGATGGTGACGTTTTCCTGGGTCAGGTCATAAACAGCTGCAGAGAACAGAGCGTCAATCTCCATCGGCGAGTACTTCACGCCCACTTCGTACTGCCGGCCCGTCTGCGGTGTAACGCCGACCTGGGGTGGCGAGACGGATTCCACCATGCTCACATAGGTAGAAACCTCATCGTTGACGATGTAGGTCAACGCACCGCGGTAGGAGGTTTCGGAAAAGTTGTCGTTATCATCAAACTGCACCGGGCTGGAGTACAGGTTGTAGCCCTTGCTGGACAATTCCATGGAGTCGTTGCGCATACCGGCGGTGACGATAAAGCGCTCGTAGAACGACAGGTTCTGCTGGAGGAATACAGCCTTGTTCGTCGCATCGTTCTTTTTCCCGGTATACGGCGTGAGCGCACTTGAAACGCCGGTGAACACCGGATTGGCAATGTCGATGGGTGACGCGAGGTCGTACACCGAACGTTCTTTGGTCGACGAATCGAGATACTCCACGCCTACCAAGGTACTGCTGTCGATATGCTCGAAGCGGGCATCGTATTGCAGCATCAGGTTGCCGTTGAACTGGTTGGCGTCACTGTCGGTGCCCAACAGATAGCGCGGAATCGTGGTGCCGACGCGCGAGGCGTTATCGCTCAGGTAAACGTAGCCATAGTCATCGCTCAACTCGCTGTAGCGCAGGTTGCTGCGCAGCACGAAACCGTTGTCGAAATCGTGGGTGATGTTGCCGCTGAGGCTGGTACGCTCGACATCGTGAAAGTTGTAGCTGGGCTCACCATAAAAGTCGCTGCGGTCGTATTCCTTGTCCAGCGGATAGCCACCGCTGTTAGGCGAGCTTTCGGTTTTGAGGTAGTCCAGCACCATTGTCGCCGACGTGTAATCGGTCGGCGCCCAGGTCAGCCCCCCCATAAACAACTGGTTGTCGTCCTGCGAATGGTCATACTCACGGTCGCTGTTCTGCCCTTTGGCAGTAAAGCGGCCGGCCACGGTTTTTTCGTCGTTCAGCGCATCGCCGACATCAATGCCTGTCTCGATATGGTTGAAGGAACCGTAGGTCACGTAGCCTTGGCCAAACTGCTCGAAGCGCGGCTGTTTGGTCACGAAGTTCACCGAACCACCCGGGTCCGCCGGGCCGAACAGTGTGGAGTTGGCACCCCGTAGAATCTCGATGCGCTCATAGGCGAACGGGTCTTCGCGGACGCCGCGCATCGAACTCAGGGTCAAGCCGTCGCGGTAGGTGGTGGCCTGGAAGCCGCGGATCTGGAAATAGTCGTTGCGATCGTCCGTACCATAAAAGTCGCTGACCACACCCGGGGTGTATTGCAGCGCCTCTTCCGTGGTACTGACACTGCGTTGTTCCATTTCCTTGCGGGTAACAACCGACACGGATGCCGGTGTGTTGAGAATGCTGGTCGCCACTTTGCCGCCAACCCAGAGTTCTTTGGCGACTACCGAGTTGGTGTCGTCGTCGGCATTGACCTTGACCTTGGCATTGATGATAAGCGGCGCCAGGCGGTAGTCCTCGACGTCGGTGGCGTCCAGTTCAAGCGGGCCGGCGGGTTTTTGTTGCGGTATTAGCAGGTACGCATTCGGGCCTTGCTGCTCGCTTTGCAACTCGCTGCCCTGCAACAACGCTGACAGTGCTGCCGAGGTTTCGAACGTGCCATTGACACCCTGCGTCGTGCGGTTGGCTACGCTCGATGCATCGAAGGAAAGACTGATGCCGGCTTCGCGCGCAAAACGGTCGAGCGCCGGCGCCAGTGGTCCGGCAGTGATGTTCCATTGCCGGAGCTGGTTACTCTGGTCAGCGCTCGCAGATTGCGCCAGCGACGGCAGTGCGTAGCTGCTGACGATCAACCCCAAGAGCGCACCGCGTAAGGCACGATTCAAAGGATGGCGCTGTGAAACCGGGGACGAACTCATTTTCTCGCTCCGTGTAAGGGGTTCGGCAGGGAGGCCTGTCTGTGGGCTTTCCTTACAGGTCGAACGAGAATGAGAAATCACCTCATTATTTTTTCAGGTAGGCACAAGGTGCACGAGAACTCAGCTGGTGGCGCTCAATGTCACCCAAAAACGGGTTCGATAATCAACGCGCAAGTGCAGTGACTGCGCGACCAATGCCAGCACCTGATCGTTGTCGGCGAGCTGAAAGGTGCCGGAAACGCGACGACCAGCAACCGCTTCGGCGCATCGCAACACACCCGGGCGATAGCGCGACAACTCCACAATGAAATCACCCAGGCGCATATTGCGCGCGCTGATCACCCCGTCACTCCAACTCCATAGGTCAAGGCCGTTATCCCGGAACTCACGGGCACCGCTTGATGTGAACAGCAGCTGATCACTGGCCTGGACGCTGCTGCTGCCATCGGCAAGGGTTTGACCGGATCCTGGAAACACCGTAACTGCCCCCCCTTGAACCGCGAGCAAGGTGCCGTCGTCACGCTCGCGCGCCAGGAAGCGGGGACTCTGGGCGCGCATGACCCCGTCGCGTGTCTGTACCCAGAAGGGTCGGGGTTGCGCCCGGTTTTCATCCGTGCCGACATTCACGATGATTTCACCGCGCCGCAGAATGATCAGGCGTCGTTGTGCGTCGAAATCGCTGTCGACAGCGCTGTCGCTATTGAGCTGGACAAGGCTGCCATCATCGAGCTGGAAGCTGCGTTGCTCGCCGGTGCTGCTGCTCTGCTGTGCAAGCATGGCCGGCAGCGGTGTGTAATCGCGGCCGAGCCACGCTGCTCCGCCAACAGTGGCCAACAGGCCCAGTAGTTTCAGGCTTTCCCGTCGACGCATGCCATGGTTTGTGCCGTAGAGGGTGTGCCGGGCCAATTGCGCTGGAATGCCGGCGAACTCATCCCCGAGTGCTTCCAGACGCTGCCACGCCAGCACATGCTCCGGGCGCTGCTGCAACCAGTGCTCGAACGTGCGCCGGGTTTGCTCATCGGCCTGATTGAAGCGCAGGCAGACCTGCCAGTGAATGGCCTGGTCGACAACGGCCGGATCCAGCGCCTGAGGCTCAACCTTCGACATAACGCAAGCGATAGCAGTGCTGCAGGGCCTTGGCCAGGTCGCGTTCCACCGTCGCGCGGGAAACACCCAGCTTTTCGGCAATTTGCGGGCAGGTCAAACCGTCGAGCTGAGCCAATAGAAATGCCTGGCGAACTCGCGGTTTGAGCATATCGAGCATGCGATCTATACGTTCGAGCGCATCCAGAATCAGCAGCCGGCTTTCTTCCGAGGGCACCTCTTGTTGAGGCAGTAACGAGACGCTCTCCAGGTAGGCACGTTCGAGTTCGCGACGACGGTACTGATCGATCATCAGACCACGGGCGATGCTGCTCAGGTAGGCACGCGGTTCGCGCAACGGGCTGGACTGACGGGATTTGAGCAGACGTACGAAGGTGTCCTGAGCCAGATCTGCCGCATTTTCGCGGCATCCGGTGCGTCGGCTTAGCCAGCCGTGCAACCAGGAGTGGTGGGTGCGATAGAGCAGCCCTAGATCTGCAATACCTAGTGTGTCGTCGCTGCGCATCGGCATCCCGGAAAGAATATGATTGATAATTAATCGCATTCTACTCAGGCGACAGGCCTCAGGCAATGAAACTGACCTTTGTTCTATCTCCGTGACGTTAGCGCTGCACCCCAACCTGTAGGAGCGTGGCTTGCCCGCGAAAAACGATGACGCGGTGGATCAGGCGCACCGCGGTGCCTGGTTCGCCGGCAAGCCTGGCTCCTACGTCGACACCACCTGTAGGAGCGTGGCTTGCCCGCGAAAACGATGACGCGGTGCATCAGGGGCACCGCGGTGCCTGGTTCGCCGGCAAGCCTGGCTCCTACGTCGTGAACCGCCAATCAGAAGCTCGCCTTTACCGACACCATGAAGTTGCGTGGGTCACCGTAGTAGTTACCGAAGTTCTCGGTACCGATGGTGGCGTAGTAGCGCTTGTCGAACAGGTTGTTGCCGTTGAGCGCAACCGACCAGGTTTCGTCGATGCGGTAGCCGATGCGGCCGTTCCACACCGCATAACCCGCCTGACTGATTTTCTCGCCCGTGGCCGGTGACACGCGGAAGTTGTCGCTTTGCGCACTGACGCCAGCACCCAGCGTGAAGCGCTCGAGCGGCCCGCTCAGTGCGTAGTCGCCCCACAGGCGCAACACGTGCCGCGGTACATAGCTGTTGAAGGCTGCACCATTCAGGCTGCTGTCGAGGTCCTCCAGGGTTTTGGTCTGGGTGTAGGTGTACCCCGCCAGCAGTTGCAAGCGTTCGATCACCTCACCACTGATCTCGGCCTCGAAACCCTGGGCGCGCACCTTGCCAGAGTTGACATAGCAGTAACCGTCGGACGAAGGGCAGGAAGAATTGAAGTCGGTCTGGGCCTGGTCCTTCTGGATTGTCCGGAACAGGTTGAAGGCGCTGTTCAGCCGCCCGTCAAACCAGGCACCCTTGATCCCCAGCTCATAGCTCTGGCCAACCAGCGGCTTGAGTGCCGAACCGTCTTCGGAGCGGTAGTTGCCTTGCGGGGTGAAAATGTCCGAATAGCTGGCGTAGGCGGTCAGGTTTTCGTTCAGGTCCAGCAGCACACCGGCAAACGGCGTGACCTGCCCGCTCTCGGTGGTGCTGGAGTGCTCCGAAGTACCCGAATTGATGAACACTGAATCGGTATCGGCGTTGTACCAGCTCACCCGGCCACCGACGACAACCGTCAGCGGGTCCGCCAGTTTCAACCGCAGGGTCGAGTAGACGCCCTTCTGCTTGATCACGGTATTGACCGGCCCACCACGAGACGCGTTGTCGATGAAGTAGCTGTCATCCGGCTCGGGAATATGTTTGTCAGGGTTGAACACGTTCTGCCGTTGCGCCAAGAAGGCCACCGAGTAGAAGTCATCCTTTTTCGAGCGACTGGCGTTGGCGCCCAACACGAGTTCATGTTGCTGGCCAAAGCCCTCGAACTTGCCGTCCACATACGCATCCAGGCCATAGTCGACCTGGTCGTAGTCATACATGCTGCCGAGCATGCCGGTGGTATTGATGCCAGGCGTCACGGCGCCGGAGGCGAAGGCGTATTTGATGTCCTGGGTGTTCTTGGTATAGACGCCGGCAACCTTCAGTGCCCAGTCGTCGTTGATGCGGTGGTTCACATCACCGAAGACTGTGGTGCGCTGACTGCGCCAGGTGTTCCACGAGGGATCTAGGCAGGTCGAGCGGCTGAGCTTGATGTCGCTGCCATCGCGGTAACGCGGCAGGCCGCCCCAGCACGGGTTGGCATCCACGTCTTCATAGGCAAGGCCGACGCCGACGGTGGTGTCGGGGCTCAGGTCGGCGTCGAGGGCGCCGTAGTACACCTGGTCTTTGCGGTTGGCGTCGTCAATCGCGTAATGCCGGCTCTGCTCGGCGACCACGGCGCGTCCGCGCAGCGTACCCGTCTCGTTCAGCGGGCCACCCGTGTCGACTTGCCCGCGGTAGTTGTCCCAAGTGCCACCGGACAAGGTGATGTCGGTGTGTGCGGTGGCCTGGCCGCGTTTGCGCACGAAGTTCACGCCTCCGGCAGTACCGCCAGCACCTTTCATCATGCCCGCAGCGCCCCGCAGGATTTCAACGCGGTCATAGTAGGCCATGTCGCCGCTGAAACTGTCGGCCTGAACGTAGAGGTTGCCCATGTCCAGCGGCACGCCGTCGTACTGGTACTGGCCCGACATGCGAAAGCCGCGCGAGTAGAAGTACTTGCCCCCCATGGTCGAGTCGTAGACGGTGATGCCCGGCGTCTTTTCCATGACCTGATCGATGGTGTTCAGGTTCTGGTCATCGAGCATCTTGCGCGTCATCACCGTGACCGACTGCGGTGTTTCCCTGAGCGAGTGCTCGCCCTTGCCGATGGTGACCGCCCCGGTGGTGTACGAGCCACTGTATTCGGTGGTCGCACCCAGCACCTGGCCATCGATGTTGGTAGCGCCCAGCTCCAGCGCCGAGCCCGCAGCCACGACTGGCCGCAGTACATAGGTGCCGTTGGCCTGGGGTTCGGCTTGCAGCCCGCTGCCCAGCAGAATCCGCGCAAAGCCTTCGTTGATGCCGTACTGACCTTGCAGGCCCGGAGATTTCACGCCGTCGATCTGGCGTGCATCAAAGGAAATGGCGGCACCCGCCGCACTGGCGAAACGGCTGAGCACTTCGGTCAGGCTGCCGGCGGGAATGTCGAAGGCTTTCACCGCCTGCTGCTGTTGCGCAGGCACCTGCGCCGCCAGCGCTGCCGTGGACCAGACGCCGACCATCCCTGTTGCCAGCAACCCGGCCTTCACTGCCGTCGCCAGACGCCCCGTTTTGTACACCTGAAACATGCTTACCCTCCCCCAACAACACTCAAAGAAAACTCACTGGGGGATGAGCCGAATGACGCCTGTGAAAAGTGCAAGCGAATGAAATTTATTTTCAGCCCGGTGCCGGCGCGCCAGCCGACACGTTGACCCAATAACGGCTGTAGCGCGTGATGCGCAGCGACAACCCGCTTTCCAGGGCCGCCAGCGCCCGGTCGGTATCATCGATGGGGAACGCACCGGAAACCTTCAGCCCGGCGATGCGCGGATCACAGCGCAGCACGCCGCTGCGATAGCGCGAAAGGTCGGCCAGCAAGTCGGCCAACGGGCGGTCGATGGCAATGATGCTGCCATGCTCCCAGGCGCCCACCGAGGCATCGCTGTGCTGTACGGCGCCCACTGAATGGCGGTCGAAGCTTACCGACTGGCCTGCTACCAGGCGCACTGCCAGGTCGCTACCCGGCGCACGCACTTCAACGGCTTTCTCAAGCACCGCGACCCCGCCGCCCTGCCCTTCGGCGCGCACGATAAAGCGCGTGCCAAGGGCCAGTACCTCGGCCTGCGCGGTGCGTACCTTGAATGGCCGCTGCAAGGGATCGACGGCGGTGCTCACCCGTATCTCGCCACGCAACAGTTCGAGGGTGCGTTGCCGGCCGTCGAAGCGCAGGTTCACCGAGGTGTCGGTGTTGAGCAGCAATGAACTGCCATCGGCCAGACGGAACGCGCGGCGCTCGCCCACAGCGGTACGAAAATCGGCGAACAGGTCCTGGGAGGTGTCACTGCGCCAGCCCAGCCAGCCGAGCGAGCCAACGGAGGCAAGCACCACCACGCTGCGCAACACCTGGCGCCGGGATCGGTCGGTGCCGCGCAATGCCGGTGCAGCGAGGGTACCGGGTACGCTCGCCATCTGTTCAGCGACGCCGGCGATACGCTGCCAGGCCTGGCGGTGGGCAGGGTCGGCAGCCAGCCAATCGGTCCAGGCCGCGCGGTCCGAATCGCTGACGATACCTGAGCGAAGCCGGGCGTACCACTGGGCAGCGGCGCTGATGGCTTTCAACTCGGCGGGTGAAAGGCTCATGCCTGTTGCAACTGCATCAGGCAGCAATGCTCCATGGCCTTGGCCATGTGGTTGTTGACCGTACGCACGCTGATATTCAGGCGCTCGGCAATTTGCGGGTAGGTCAGGCCATCGAACTGGGAAAGCAGGAAGGTCTGCCTGACTGTGTTGCCCAACCCTTGCAGCAGGCGATCTATTTCAACCAGGGCTTGAAGGTAAATCGCCTGTTCCTCCAGCGAGGGCTGCACACTTTCAGGCATGATCGCCAGCGCTTCCAGGTAGGCCTGCTCCAGTGAGCGCCGGCGGAACAGGTCGATCAGCAAGCCCTTGGCAATCCGCGACAGGTAGGGACGCGGCTCACGAATGTCCAGCGCGGTACGCGCCTTCAGTACCCGAACGAAGGTGTCCTGAGTCAGGTCTGCAGCATCGAACGCGTTGCCCAGGCGCTTGCGCAGCCAGCCGTTGAGCCAGCCGTGATGGTCGCAGTACAGGTCAGTGACGGCGCTGCGCAGGGAGAGATCGTTAGCGGACATGAACAGGGAACAATTCGCGAGTGATAATGACTCGCATTGTCGTGTGAACAGGCGGCGATTTGCAATAGTTTCTCAGGCGCTGCAAGCCGAACATCGCGTGGTTGTCGCCAGGTACGAACGTATGAAGGGACGACCGGTGGCCGGACATGCCTTCACTAAAGAATGGTGGGAGACGGCCGATAAGCCAACAAAATGGCGGGGGCTTGGCGCAGGCTGGCGCGCCACATCATTAAACTCAAATACATAAGGGCGCACATGATTATTGTTGCAATAGCTGCAATTATTGTAGCTGTGATCGTTTTCAAGCTGTTGCTTCCGCTTTTAGGGGAAATGATAGGGGTGATTATTGGTGGCGCACTATTAATTGGCGCTATTGCTTTGTGCGTGGCGTTTCCGCCGGTCATCATTCTTTTCCTGATCGCCGGATTTGTTATTGCTGGCAATAAAAAGTCTAAGGAAAAGTGATGACTGTAAAAACCGAAAAAGAACTGGCCGACGCTGTAAACCGCAATGAAGACACCATTGAAATTGAAGGCGATCTCGCGAAAAAAACGGTTCGAATCAAGGCTACAGGCACCGTTGCATGGGCGGTTGCGATCGGCTCGATCGGCATCGTCTTTTATGGCGTCATTGCAACACTGGGCACAGGCGGCGCTGCCACTCCCGTTGCTGGCATCGCGGCGGCGGCCGGGTCTAGCGCAGCCCTGAGCGTATTAGGGGCTGCAGCAACAACGGCCGCTGTTTCCATGGCCGTTTCCGTGAGAAGCCTTGGCGTACTGAAGAAGCTAAGGGGCAATTACAAGATTACCAGTACGTCGGATAACAAAGTTACGCTCAAACGGTGCTAATCAGGTATGGCACGTGCTTGAGTTGCGCTACACCCGAATGGGCCGGCTGCTTCCGATGGTGTGGCCGATATCAAAAGCGCTTCCGGGTGGGGCGTTCAGCGAGCCTGTCGGTTCGGTTTATAACGGGCTCAATGTTGTTTCGTAAAGAGCTGCAGGCCTCATTGAGCCCCGCTCACAGCGCCTTCATTTCAGCAATGTCCCGCGCCACCTGATCGGCAGAACGGTCGAACATCGCCTGCTCCTGCGCATCCAGCGGCATCTCGATCACCCGCGCCAGCCCCTCGGCTGCCAGCACGCAGGGAACCCCCATGGCGATATCGGTGCGCCCGTACTCGCCTTCGAGAATCGCCACCGTCGGCAAAATGCTGTTGCGGCCATTGGCGATGGCATCGACCATCTGCGCAATCGCCACACCCGGCGCATCGCAGGCGCTGCCGACCTTCTTCAAGCCGAGAATCTCGCCGCCGCCCTGTCGTGTGCGCTGCACAATCCGCTCTATCTGCTCATCGGACAAAAAGTGCGAGAGCGGTACCGAACCGACCGCACAGTAGCGCATCAGCGGCACCATGCTGTCGCCATGCCCGCCCAGCACCAGCGCGGTGATGTCCCGCGCCGAAAAACCGGTCTCCTCGGCAATGAAGCACTTCATGCGCGCGGTATCCAGCACTCCCGCCTGCCCGAACACCTTGCTTCGCCCCAGCCCGCTGAGGCTCCAGGCCCGGTAGGTCAATACGTCGACCGGGTTCGACACCACCAGTACCGTCGCCGCCGGCGCGTGTCGTTTGATATCGCGCATGATGCCGTCGAGAATCGGCAGGTTGATACTCAACACATCCTGACGCGACTGGCCCGGCTTGCGCGGCACACCCGCCGTAATCACCACCAGGTCGGAGTCCTGCAGCAATTCGGCTTTGGACCCGCCGTACACCCGGGTATCGGAACCGGACTCAACCGCCGCCTGCCAGATGTCCAGCGCCTTGCCCTGTGCCAGCTCACCCTGCACATCAATCAGCATCAGTTCACGACAGAACTCGTCCCGGGCGATGACCTGAGCCGCCGCCTCTCCTACTATTCCGGCACCCACAATCGATAGCTTGTTCACGTCACACCTCCCCGCGACCCGTGCCACCAGCCACACGCCCGCGTATAGAGAGAAGTATTAACCGTGATTGCCAAAAGGCCACTCAAGGCGACCTGTAGTCGTTTTCAGCGCCATGGTGACCGTCGCACACAATCCCAACAGACACAGGATCCCGACACCATAGAAAACAGTGCGCCAAGGCTGTACGCCCTTCAGGTAGACCAACGTGTGCAGAACTCTGGCGCAGGTAAACACAACGCTCAACCCTGCCGTAATCGACGCCGGTGCACTCACGGCGATGGCCAGCCCACCCAGGGCGAAGAATGCCGGGATGCTTTCCAGGTCGTTGGCCCAGGCCCGCGCCGCGCGCGCCACTTGCGTAAGCTCCGTCTCACGAGGCGCGCGATTGAACACAGCAGCGTCCTCCCTGTTCGTGAAGGCTTTGTAGCGCAGGCGGAAGAAGCCCTGGTAACAGGAGAGCGCAAACATTTTGAGCACCAGCACAACCACGCAAAGCGCGTAGACGGTCAACGCACTGGTCATGCTTGGCGCTCCCGCTCGAAACCGTTGACGACGAGGTACAACAGCGGCCCGATGGACACAAACAGCGCTGTTAGCAGCAGGTAGGGCAGCACGGAAATCGCAGCATTGCCCCGTGCGCGGTTATCCCTCGCCATCCAGATGCAGGCCAGCGCCGCCATCAGGTACAAGTCGATAACCACCTGGGCCGTGTCTGGTCGGGAAATCAGCTCTAGCCCGAAGGCCACCAACGATTGCTCGGCATTAAGCATCGTCCAGCCGGTATACACCGAAAAGAGCACCAGCAATGTCAGCGCAATGAGGCGAAGTACCATGGTCCTTTCCTTGGTTGGGTTTCTTCGCACGGTAGTGGCAGGTTCGCGGGCGCTCAATGACCTGTGAAGTCATCAAGTCGCCTGTAACGGACGAACAGCTTAGCGAGTTCGGTGTAAACCTGACGTCGCTGTTCGATGCGCTTGGAGGACGCGAGCATGCATCCCAAGATACTAGCGCTGGTTGCGATAGCGCTCGGTCAAGGACTGCACGCGGGTGACGTAGGTTTGCGTCTCGGCGTAGGGCGGCACCCCGTTGTACTCGACCACCGATGCTTCGCCGGCGTTGTAACCCGCCAACGCCAGCATCTGGTTGCCGTTGAAGCGCTTGAGCAGCCAGGCCAGGTAGCGCACGCCGCCACGTATGTTCTGCCGTGCATCGAACGGATCGTCCACGGCGAAGCGCTCGGCGGTGGCGGGCATCAACTGCATCAGCCCCTGGGCACCGGCGATGGAAATGGCGTTGGGGCGAAACGCCGATTCGGCATGTATCACAGCGCGCACCAGCGCCCTGTCGACACCGTATAAAAGTGCAGCAGCTTCGATTTCGCGCCGATAGGATTGAGTGTCCAGGCGCAACGTGGACACCTTGAAGTCCTTCGGCGCCATGCACAGGTAGCAGTCCTTGATGTAATAGAGATCAAGGACATCGACCCGTGCAGAGATCCCGACCGGGCGCCGGCTTACATATTGTCGAACGCCACGGTGCATGAAGGTGAACACTCGCACCCGTACCGCGCCTGGGTCGTCGCCATGCACAATCCGGGGCTGGGCCATGGCCTGGGCGCCGGCAGCGGCGCCCGCCGTGCCTTTCTCGCGGGTGCAGCGGGCGCTGGCGATGGCCTGGCTGGTGTAGCTGATGGTTCCGTCGCTGGTTTGGCACTTGAACATGGCGCTGGCACACAATGGCGCGACCAGCAAGGCCAGCGCCGTGCCGCCCAGGAGGCTCTTGCGACCCCATCGCCATGCTCTGGAATTCATCACATCGCTCCGCGCCCCGCCGCAGGCGCCGATCAGGCACGGACCCCGGACAACCCATTGCGGGTGCTCCGCCCGTTGTTCTGGTAGTTATACCCCTCGTGCCCCTCCTTGTAACCGGCCTTACCACCTTCGTTGACGTACGGGCTGCTGGCGTTCAGGACAGCGTTGTCGGCCATTCATGGGGCGCTATCCAGACGTTTTGAAGCCGTGCCGTAATTGCCGAGCTGATAGATCGCAATGTTCTTGACGCCAAAGCTAAACCCCTCGAATGGCTGCATCTCAAGTTCCTTGAGCCAATCGATCGGCGCGACGCCAATCGTCACGTGCGGGTTGTAGTTATCACCAGTCTGTTTGGGGACAAACGTGTCGACGTACTCGAACAATGCAGGGGGAAAGGCAGCGCCGGTGGCGTCGGGAACGAAGGCCGAGGCGTCGCCACCCTTGACCGAATACTGGCCTGTGGCATCGATCATCGCCCGCTGCAACATGCGCAAACGTTCGGTTGGCTGGATGACGATACCCGCCAGGCCAATATTGCCGTTGGCGATATGGTAAAGCCCTATTGCGGCCATCTGGAGGCGATCAAGTTCGAATGCGGACTTCACGCCGTCAACGGCCGCTACAACCTTAGGCAGGTCGGTTTGCGCAATGTACAGCTGAAGCAAGGTGATATGTGGGGCGTGCTCCGCATCCAGCTCGAAACCTTCCGGGCTTTGCTCGCGCATCCTGCCATTCCATTGTTTGGCGGCTTCGACCATTTTCGCGTCAGGCTGGATAAGTATGTCGATGGCGATCAGGTCGTCACGGGCACTGGCGAACGGCACCGTCAGTAACAGTGCAGTCATTGCGAGCATTTTCTTTAGCATCGCCATCTTTGCCTCGCTTGCCGAGCTTTTGCGGTACAGGGTTGCGCGGCTGGGTGAGAGTAAGCGTAGCCGACAAGCCAACAGCACCACGGCTGCCGCTCACAAATCCCTCAAAGCAACCGTTCAGTGGCAGAATCTGCACAATTTGACCGTTCTGGAGATCACCATGCTTGGAGCATTTGAGCGAAGGCTCGACCCCTTCCCGCCTGACGAGGTTCCGCCACCGCCCCTGGGCCTGGCCCGGTTCCTGTGGGCGTGCACGCGGGGGGCGCGCGGCTACATTCTTGCTTTTGCGCTGCTGAGCGCCAGCGTGTCGATCTACGAAGCCTGGCTGTTCTCGTTCCTTGGGCAGGTCGTCGACCTGCTCGCCACCTGGCAAGCCGGTGGCGAAGCCGCGGCCCAGGAAAGCCGCGTGTTGTGGGGCATGGGTATCGTCATGGTGTGCAGCGTCGGGCTGGTGGCGTTGCGAACCATGGTGCAGCACCAGATATTGGCGATTAACTTGCCGTTGCGGCTGCGCTGGGACTTCCACCGCTTGATGCTGCGGCAAAGCCTTTCGTTCTTTTCCGATGAGTTTTCCGGCCGGGTGACCACCAAAGTCATGCAGACGGCGCTGGCGGTGCGCGACCTGCTGTTTACCCTGATCGAGATCGCTCCCGGGATCGGCGTGTACTTCATTGCAATCATCGCCCTGGCGGGTGGTTTCGCACTGAAGCTGATGCTGCCTTTCGTGATCTGGGTCGCATTGTTCGGGTTGGCGATGCTGTATTTCGTGCCGCGCCTGGGCAAGGTCGGGCAGGAACAGGCCAATGCGCGCTCGATGATGACCGGGCGGATCTCCGACGCCTACACCAATATCACCACGGTGAAGCTGTTCTCCCACTCCAACCGTGAAGCGCATTTCGCCCGCGCCGCGATGGAAGACTTCAAGCAAACCGGCTTTCGCCAGATGCGCCTGGTCAGCCAGTTCGAGATCGTCAACCAGGCCCTGGTGGTCGCGTTGATCATGGCTGCGGGGGGCTATGCCCTGTGGCTGTGGCATCAGGGCGAGGTCGGTGCTGGTGCGGTGGCGGCCATTACCGCCATGGCGTTGCGGATCAATGGCATGTCGCACTGGATCATGTGGCAGATGACCTCGCTGTTCGAGAGCATCGGCACCGTGCAGGATGGCATGGCCACCCTCACCCGCGGCCCCAAGGTCAAGGATGCACCGGATGCCGGCGTGCTGGTGACCACCGGCGGCGCAGTGACGTTCGACAATGTCAGCTTCAACTACAGTGGCGAACGCCAGGTGCTCGATGGCCTGAGCCTGAACATCCGCCCGGGTGAAAAAATCGGTCTGGTCGGTCGCTCCGGCGCGGGCAAATCCACGCTCATCAACCTGCTGCTACGTTTCTACGATGTCGACAGCGGGCAGATCCGCATCGACGGCCAGGATATTGCCCACGTGACGCAAGACAGCCTGCGCAGCGCCATCGGCATGGTCACCCAGGACACATCGCTGTTGCACCGCTCCATCCGCGACAACATTGCCTACGGCCGCCCCGATGCTACCGACGCTCAAGTGCGCAGTGCGGCCGCCAGTGCCCAGGCCGATGAGTTCATCAGCCAGCTCAGCGACCGCCAGGGCCACACCGGCTACGACACCCTGGTGGGTGAGCGCGGTATCAAGCTGTCGGGCGGCCAGCGCCAGCGCGTCGCGATTGCCCGGGTGATGCTCAAGAACGCCCCGATCCTGCTGCTTGACGAGGCGACCAGCGCGCTGGACTCCGAAGTCGAAGTGGCCATTCAGGAAAGCCTCGACGAGATGATGCAAGGCAAAACCGTGATTGCCATTGCCCACCGGCTGTCGACCATTGCGGCAATGGACCGGCTGATTGTCATGGATGAGGGGCGCATTATCGAACAAGGCACCCACACCGAGTTGCTGGCCAAAAACGGTATCTATGCGCAGCTGTGGCACCACCAGAGTGGCGGGTTTCTCGGTGAGGACCGGGGTGTGGCCGAGGCGATGGATCAGGCGTGAGTGTGAATTGCCGGGCGCTTCGCTACTCGACAATCGCCGGGTGTGCCTGCACCGGGCTACCGAGCATTTCGCGATAGGACGGCGGCTGTTTGCCGTCCAGGTCGACAATGCCGTATGCCAAGGCCGCTTCCGCGCCGATCAGCACCTGCCCCGATTGCGTCATGCGGTTGGGGTCGGCATACAGCGCGTGAATGACCTTGCCGGTGAACTCCGGGCTTTCCATGACGAACGAAAACTCCTCGTAGCGCTCCGGGTGGTCTTCCAGTGCGCGTGTGGTGCGCTCGGTGCGCAACGGGCCCATCCAGATGGACACCGCCGCGACGTCGTAGGGGCGCAGGTCCACGGCCATGTCCTTGGCGAACTTGTCGACCCCGGCCTTTTGCGCGCCATACGCCGCGCCGTGCATGTAGCAGTTCGCGCCGAATGAAGAGGTAAAGGCAATCAGCCCGCCGCGCTGCCTGGCCATCAGCGGCGCCGCATACCAGCTCGCTACATAAGCCGAACGCAAACCGACGTCGAGGATGTTGACCAGGTCGAGTGACTTCTCCCAGAACGGGCCGGGCTCGATCAGTTGGTCGTGCAGAAACGTCGCGTTGTTGACCAGGATGTCGAGCCGCCCGCTTTCGCGTTCTACCCGTTCGAACAGGCTACGCACCTGCGTGTCATCGGCATGGTCACAGGCCACGGCGATGCCCTTGCCGCCTAACGCGTCGATCTCGCGCGCAGTTGCGTGGATCGTGCCTGGCAGCGGTGCGTCGCCCTCGTGCTGAGAGCGGCCTGTGACGTAGACCGTCGCCCCTGCCGCGCCGAGTGCGAGGGCGATGCCTTTGCCGGCACCGCGCGAGGCGCCAGTGACGACGGCAACGGTTTTGCTGTGCGGGTTATTCATTTGCGTCCTCCAGTACGGCGCTCGGCTGAATCCCGGCAAAGCGCACGCCGGGTACGGTGTCTTGGTAGCTCGCTACCAGCGTAGAGGTCACAACGCAGCGCGTGGCGCTGATTTTCCACTGGCCATCGACCTTGCGGTACGCGTCCTCATAGGTTGCACCGAGTTGCGTAATGACGCGCTCGCGGGTGTCGATCATCTGGTAATGCAGGCCCCAGGTACCGCGGGCGTGCGTGTCATCAAGCACATCGATCTGCGGGTTGACGCCGTGGTGCATCTCGACCACGTGAGGGTGGCAGCCCAGTGCTTCGAAAATTGCCACCAGCTGGTCGCGATCTTCGAAAACACCGATGCGACCGTAGTCGATATGCACCGGGCCTGGCGCGAAACAGTCGCGCATGCCCTGCGGATTTTTCTGGTCGCAACAGGCCAGATAGCGCGCCTTCAGCCGACGAATTGCCTCGGCGTCTTCAAGCGTGCGCAAACGCGCTTCCAGTTGATCGATGGCGGTCATGGCGTCTCCTTGAGTGGTACCGGCCCGTGTGTCCGGGCTCCATGGTACAAGCGCGGCCGCAGCGGCTTATCACCCAAACAGACGATGTGGTTTTCAAAGACTCATGGCGATGCGCAGGCGTCTGTGCGCAGTGCCGACGCTGCCAGTCTGGCCACCTCGAGCCTGCTGCCTGGTTCGGCGTGGTCTTCAAGCATCCAGGCTGCCGACAGCCCCGCCCAGGCGAGCACCCACTGCAAAAGTCGTCGCCGATCAATACCAGAAGCTGCGACGATGATTTCGATCCGCCGCGCGAAGGCTCCCGGGGCAAGCGCACTGGCTTTGTCGGGATTGCAAAGGATGTTCGCGTAGTCGAATCCTCGCTCGCCATACAGCCCTTTGGGATCAATCGCGAGCCACCCGGATGCATCGAAATCCAGCACATTGCCGTGATGAATGTCGCCGTGCAGTACGACAACGTCGCGCGCAGTCGCCAACAACTCGCTGGCAGCGTTTGCACTGTGCTCAAGGATGCCGCCATGAACGGCGGCGGCTGGCCCTAGCGCTTCGAACCATTGCGCAAGTGGAACCAGCTCGGGAATCGGTTTGGCGCGTGGTGCATGAAGGCGGGCAGCTACCGCACAAAGGATACGTGTGGCCTCAGCATCCCGGCCGTCGTTGACCATTTGTATTAGCGAGGCCGAGCCTTGCGCACGCTTCATCAGCAAGGCCCCACGTTCATGGGCCAGCACCGGCGCCGCGCCCTCTCCGTCCCACCAGGACATCAGCAGGTTACCTGCCTGTTCTTCCGGCTCGTGCGAAATCTTCAGAATGGCTGGCACACCGTGCTGGCGGACTGGCAACAGGTTGCCGTTCAGCGAGACGAACGCCTCTCCGTCGATGGTCAGGTCCCAGCGTTTCAGGTAGTCATCAAACAGTGGTTTCAGCAAAAAAGCCTCTCTCTCCCCGCACCTACAGAAAGCCGCTCCCACAACCGCACAACACGTAGGAGCCAGGCTTGCCGGCGAAGCAGACGCCGCGGTATGCCAGTATTACAGCGTCATCGTTGTACGCGGGCAAGCCTCGCTCCTACAGCCGCCCGCTGCGAAGAGGCCGGCCCGGTTGACTGGCCGCCTTGTTCACCGCAGCCTCCATCTGTTTGACCCAGGGTACATCGCCAACCGCCTGCGCAAGCAAGCGCGCGCCCACCATCGCGGCAAACAGCACCCTGGCCTTGTCCTCGTCCTCAGCGTTGGCGGGGCTGCCATCGGCACCGGTCATCTCGCTGACGAAGGTTTCGAACAGTTTTTCCGTTCCCGACACATACGCCTCGGCGCACGCCTCATTGACCTCACCGGTTACCACTGGCGCTGCGAACGCCACCAGCGGGCACCGGTTGCTGGTAGCGCGATTGCGCAGGTATTGGCGCACCAGCGCCGAACAGCGGCTTTCGTCCGCCGCATCGGCACGCTGGTAAACCTGCTGCCAGGCCTGCCTTGACTGATCGAAGGCCAGGGCAAAGGCCTCGGCCACCAGGGCATCTTTGGAGTCGAAGTGCTTGTAGAAGCCGCCCACGGTCATGGCGTTGGCCGCCATGACCTGGGCCACCGAGACATTCTCCACGCCCGACTCGCGAAACAGCCGGCAGGCGGTCTCGACAATTTTCGCCCGGTTCTCCTGCGCTTTTACCTGCGACGAACGTCCCACCGCCTTAAGCCTCCCGCTTGAAGCAGACGATCTTGCTGGTCATGCGCTGCAACGCCTCACCGCGCTGATTCGAGGTGACACACTCAACCACCACCATGCCCCTGTCGGGCCGTGAGCGCGACGGTGTCACGCTGACAATGGTGCTGTGCGCACGCAACTGGTCGCCGGGGCGCGTCGGTTGTGGCCAGGTGACGTCGGCATTGGCACCAATCACACCACGGGCAAACGGCAGGCTGGCCACCAACAACCTCATGGTGATCGCGCTGGTATGCCAACCGCTTGCGGCCAGCCCTTCAAAGAACGTGTCCTTGGCAAGCGTCTCGTCCAGGTGAAACGGCTGCGGATCGAACTCGCGGGCAAAGCGGATGATCTGCTCGGCATCCAGCGGGTACGGCTCGCTGGTGAAGGTATCGCCTGGCGCCAGGTCTTCCAGATAGATCGGCTCGCTCATGTCTTGGCTCCTTGGAAAGTTGCAGCGGCTTGCGCAAATAGATTACGTCCATTATCTTAATTTTCGCAACCCCGGTTTAGCGTCTCGTCTGATCACTTGTCCAAGGAGCCTCCCATGCCTCTGGTACGCATCGACATCAAAAGACACCCCGACCCCGCTCACCTGCAAACCCTCGGCAAGGTCGTTTACGCCGCGCTGCGCAGCACCATCAACGTCCCGGAGCACGACAACTTCCAGGTGCTGACCGAGCACGACGGCGAGCGCCTGGTGTACGACCCGCAGTACCTGGGCATTCAGCGCACCGATGGCCAGGTGTTCATCCAGATCACCCTCAGCGAGGGGCGCACAACAGATCAGAAGAAGGCGCTGTACCTGGCCATTGCCGAAGGGCTGAACCGCGAGGCAGGCGTGCGCCAGGAGGATGTATTCATCAGCCTGGTCGAGGTGCACAAGGAGAACTGGTCATTCGGTAACGGCATCGCCCAATACGCCATCTGAATCGCAGTGGACCGATTCCCTGACGAAGTGCTGGTCGCATGACAAGGACGTCTTGCAAAGGCCAGCAGTGATCGCGAAAGGGAATCTGAATCGCAGTTCTCGTAGCCAAAAGTTGCAAGCCTGCCCTTCACTACTAGTCTCCTTCTTGAAATTTCCCAGTAGCACGCTGGCAGTTGCCTCTCGGGGTACAGCGCATCAAGCAAGAAGGAACTTGAAATGAAAGTGATCGCTCGAACCTCGCCTGCCACTAACGCTTCGCCAGGAATCTGGAAACTCAGCACCTCGGTCCTGCTCGCCGCGGCCATTGCCATGAGCACCCATGCCTGGGCTGCTGAATCGCCAAAACCCGCCACCGAGGCCACCAAGGCGGCTAACGATGCGCTGCTCAAAGAGCTGCCGTTCAACGACAAGACTTCGTTCGAACTGGCGCACAAAGGCTTTATCGCCCCATTGCCGGCCGAGCCGATCAAAGGCCCGAACGGCAACATGATCTGGGACCCGAACAAGTACGGTTTCATCAAGGAAGGCGAAACCGCACCGGCCAGCACCAACCCCAGCCTGTGGCGCCAGTCCCAGCTGATCAACATCTCCGGTTTGTTCGAAGTCACCGATGGCATCTACCAGGTGCGCAACTACGACCTGTCGAACATGACCATCGTCGAGGGCAAGGAAGGCATCACCATCTTCGACCCGCTGATCTCCAGCGAAACCGCCAAGGCAGCACTCGATCTCTACTACAAACACCGGCCGAAAAAACCCGTGGTCGCGGTGATCTACACCCACAGTCACGTTGACCACTACGGTGGTGTACGCGGCGTGATCAATGAAGAAGACGTCAAGGCCGGCAAGGTCAAGGTCTACGCACCAAAAGGTTTCCTCGAGCATGCGGTGGCCGAGAACGTCATGGCCGGTACGGCCATGAGCCGTCGCGCCAGCTACATGTATGGCAACCTGCTGCCGCCGAACGAAACCGGTCAGCTGGGCGCAGGTCTGGGCACCACCACCTCGGCCGGTACCGTGACCCTCATCCCGCCAACCGACATCATCGAAAAGACCGGCGAGAAGCATGTCATCGACGGCCTCACCTACGAGTTCCTCTACGCGCCGGGCAGTGAAGCGCCGGCCGAAATGCTCTACTACATCAAGGAGAAAAAGGCCCTGAACACGGCCGAGGACTCCACCCACACCATGCACAACACCTACTCGCTGCGCGGCGCGAAAATTCGCGAGCCGCTGCCGTGGTCCAAGTACCTCAACGAAGCGCTGAAGATGTGGGGCGACGACGTCCAGGTGATGTACGCCATGCACCACTGGCCGGTCTGGGGCAACAAGGAAGTCAAGGATCAGCTGTCGTCACAGCGCGACATGTACCGCTACATCAACGATGAAACCCTGCGTCTGGCCAACAAGGGGTACACCATGACCGAAATCGCCGAGCAGGTGAAACTGCCCAAGTCGATTGCCGACCGTTTCTCCAACCGCGGCTACTACGGCTCGCTGAACCACAACGTCAAGGCCACCTACGTGCTGCACCTGGGCTGGTTCATCGGCAACCCGGCCACCCTGTGGGAGCTGCCACCGGATGAACAGGCCAAACGCTATGTCGACATGATGGGCGGCGCCGATGCCGTACTGAAAAAGGCCAAGGAGTATTACGACAAGGGTGACTACCGCTGGGTGGCCGAGGTGGTCAACCATGTGGTGTTCGCCGACCCGAACAACCAGGCGGCGAAGAACCTGCAAGCCGACACCCTGGAGCAACTGGGGTACCAGGCCGAGAGCGGACCGTGGCGCAACTTCTACCTGACCGGTGCGCAAGAGTTGCGCAATGGCGTGCAGAAGCTGCCAACACCGGACACCGCCAGCCCCGACACCGTCAAGGCGATGGACCTGGACCTGTTCTTCGACTTCCTGGCCATGCGCCTGAAAGGGCCTGAGGTGGGCGACAAGCACATCACCCTGAACCTGGACTTCACTGACCTGAAGCAGAAGTACACGCTGGAGATGGTCAACGGTGTACTCAACCACACCGAGGGCGCGCAAGCGAAGGATGCCGACGCAACCATCACGCTGACCCGTGACACCTTGAACAACATCATGCTCAAGCAGACCACGCTGAAAGACGCGGTCAGTGCGGGCAAGGTGAAGATCAACGGCGACGAGGGCAAGCTTGATGAGTTGATGAGCTACATGGACAGCTTCGACCTCTGGTTCAACATCGTCACACCCTGATTTACCCGCCGATGCCTGATGGCATCAAGGCAAGCCGCCGGCAGTTGCCGGTGGCTTGCCTGTTTTCTGCAACACTGATGCAGTTGACGTTAATCTCTGGCCCATTCAGGTCCCTTGAATCACACCCTTTAGCACCGCTTTGAACGCCTCGATCTGCGCCGCGTCAAACTGGGCGAACACTTTCTGCTGCTGCTCATGGGCAATCGCCCACAGGCCTTCGGTTTCATCAATGCCCTTGACCGTGAGCCGCACCCGCTCCCCTTCGTCGGTGACCAGGCCCTTGCGCTTGAGGTTGGCAACCGCCTCGACAATCTCCCGCGCCGGCATCGCCACTTCGCGCTGCAGGTCGGTCATGTTCAGGCCCGCATCGTTCTCCAGCACCATCAGCATGCGTGCTTCGCTGGTACGCAAGCCGGTGGACAGCTGCCGCGGCTGGTAACTGGCCTGATAAGTGCGCAGCGCCTGGGTCATCAGGTAATACAGGTTATGGCTCAGGCGTCCCTGGAAATGGCTGCTGGGCGGCTGGCCTTCTTCACGGCGGGTCATGCGCGTGTGCGGCAAGACCATGGAATAGGCACCCTGGTGATAGAGCAACGGCGAGCGCCCGCAATCATCAAATGCCACGACTTTACCGATCATGATCCAGTGATCGCCACCGTCGACCTGCTGGTACTTTTCACAGTGAAAACGCGCCGCGCAGTCGGCCAGCAGCGGCGCACCACCCTCGCCCGTTTCGAATTCGATGTCGGCAAAGCGGTCATCCTTAGGCTTGGCAAAGTTGTTCGACAGGTCAATCTGGTCGGCCGCCAGCACATTCACCGCAAAGTGGCTGGCGGCTTCAAACACCTCGTGGCTGCTCGAACGCTTGTCGATACTCCAGAGAATCAGCGGCGGCTCCAGCGACACCGAGTTGAAACTGTTGGCCGTAACGCCGACCTTGCGGCCATCCGCGCTCGCAGCAGTCACCACCGTGACGCCAGTGGCAAAGTTGCCCAGGGCGCGGCGAAACGCGCGGGTATCCAAAGCAGTAGACATGCAAGACTCCTGGGCCTTCGTTGAAGGCCACAGTTATTGTTGTAGGCACAGGATTGAGCGTATCAGCAGATCAGACCATCGTCGGATCAGGCTCCAGGCCCATCAGCTCACGGCCGAGGATCTGCGCGCAGACGTCATAGTCGGTATAGGCATGGGCGCCGGTGAGGTGCGCGTCGCGGAACAGCCGTTGCAGCTCGTTGGTTTCGAACCAGGCGCCACCGCCGGCGGCCTCCATGAGGCGGTCCACGGCCTGGATGCACATTTTGGTGGCGTAGCCCTGGTTGGTTCGCCAGAACGCCAGGGTTTCCCGGCTCGGGTATTGGTGGCGCTCGCCATGCTCGGCGTGTTCCTGCCAGGTTTTCTCCAGAAAGGCGCGCGCCGCCGCTACCTGATGCGTGGACTCGGCCAGGCGCATCAGCGCCGGCGTCGCCGCGCCGACCGCAGCGCCAGTGTAGGCGCGTACACGGTTCCTGGTTTTTTCGCGGAACACCTCGAGCATGCGCTCCGCCACACCGAGGCTGACGGTGGCGAAGCCACTGGCGAAATACGGCCGGTAAGGCGAATAGAAAATCTTGCTATCGGGGTACAGGCCAAACCCGGCCGACTTGCCTTCCATCATGTCCTTGGCTTTCTGGATGCGGTGTTCGGGCACGAAGGCCTGGTCGATGATCAGGGTTTTGCTGCCGCTGCCACGCATGCCGACGGCGTACCAGTCATCGCGTATTTCATAGTCGCGACGGGGCAGTACGGCAAAGCAGTAGTCCTGGGTACCTTCAGCGTTGGGGCGGCGAAAACCGACGATGGCCCACTCCGCATGATCGCAACCGCTGCTCCAGCCCATCTCGCCACTGAACATCACCCCGCCCTCCACCTCTTCGGTGCGACCGAAGGGGGCGATGCTGCTACTGGCGGTGGCATCCGGGTTGTCGCCCCAGATTTCCTGCTGGGCGCTGGCAGCGAACATCGCCAGTTGATGGCTGTGGGTGCAAAGCAGACTCATGGCCCAGGCGGTGCTGGCGCAGGCGCCTGCCAGCAAGGCAATGCAGTCGGCGAACTGCGGCAGGGAAATCTCCATCCCGCCGAAAGCTTTTGGCTGGAAGGCGCGGTGCATGCCGATGCTTTTCAGCAGCGCGATGTTCTCGGCAGGCACGGTTCGATCCTGCTCGGCCTGGAACGCTTTGGCCGCAATGGCCGGCAGCAGGGGCTTGAGGTCTTCGAGCAGAGGGTTTGGCTTTTTCATGGCGTGACTCTTGTTATTGTGGCGTCTGCAAATCCCGTGCGGCCCCGCGCACCGTTGTCGCTTGCGGCGCAGGGAGTAACGGCGATCCGTCCTGTTTACCGGGTCAGTATGCGTAGCCAGGCCGCGATGAAAAATGCACGTTCCGGACGGAAAATTGTACTTTCCGTGGTCAGGCCCACTCGGCCCGCGTGGCCAGCCCGAACAACTCACGCAAACCGTTGATACCGAGCTTGCGGTACAGGCGTTTGACGTAGGTGGCAGCGCTGACCGGGCGAACGCCCAGGTGTTCGGCGATGTCGTCCACCTCCAGACCGCTGAGCATCAGGCGCAACAGCTCCTGTTCGCGCAAGGTCAGTTCCACGTGCTGCTGCCTGATCACCCGCTCGGCGAGCAACAGCGGCATCTCGTTGGCCTGCAGGTAGGCGTGGTAGTGCAGGCGCACGGCCTGGATCAGCAGCGGTGCGAGGGTTTCCAGGTAGTTCACTTCCCGTTCCGAGAAGCGTCCGTGCTCGCGGCCCCGGTAGAAGTTCACCGACAGCCAGCGGTTGCTTTCACAATGGGTAAGCAAGGCCACCCGTTCGGAAATCTGTGGCTGCTCGTAGCAGATGCGTCGGTACTCGCCGGGCGCGATGTCTTCAATGGACTGGCGCTGGACGATGGTGTTGTGCACGGCGCTGCTCTGGTTCATGACCTGCTGGTTGCCGTCCAGGCCAAAGAAGCGCTGCACATACGTGCTGGAAATCACCGGCAGCGACACTTCCCGCGCCCGGTCCGCAAAGGAGAACACCTCAGGGTTACGCCGCTTTGGATAGGCAAAGATGGTGCACTGCGCCAAGGGTACACCCGGGCCGATGACCTGCAGCAGGTCGGCGGCCAGAAACCGGCTGCGGTTCACCCCGATCCTGGCCAGCAGGTTGGCGGTGTGGCCGAGGTTGAGGCTGTGTTCACTGCTGCCGGGACGCAAGGGCCAGTACTGCATGACGGGTTCTCTCCGGGTGTCGGGCGCAGGTGGTGTGGGATTGCCAACAGCACCTGCCCGGCACTTTATCATCGTTCAGCGCGAAGTCTCGGGCGCGGCGATGGGCAGTCGCAAGGCCAGCAGCGCGCCGAGGATCATCAGCACGGCCGCATAGACAAAACCCGAGCCGAAGCTTGAGGTCAGGTCTTTCAGCCAGCCGATCACCAGCGGGTTGACGGCCGAGCCAATGTTGCCCACCGCGTTGATCACCGCAATGCCCACGGCGCGCGCGCGAAAGCTCAAGGCCTGATCGGGCGTGGTCCAGAAGATCGACATGGCGCTGTAGGAGCCGCTGGCAGCCATGCACACACCCAGCAGTTGCACCACCGGAACGTTCGATAGCGCGGTAAATACCCAGCCTGCCGCCGCCAGCAGCATCGGCAGCACCAGGTGCCAGCGCCGCTCACGGGTGCGGTCTGAATGCAGGCCCCAGACGACCATGAGAATGATGGTGCAGACTTGCGGAATAGCGGCCAGAAGACCGATCGACGCGTTGCTGCTCCCGGTGTTGAAGCTTTTGACGATCAACGGCGTCCACACTGCGATCATCGCCAGGGTGTTGACCAGGCAAAAATACACCAGGCAGAACAGCAGGATGTGCGGTGAAGCCAGTTCGGCCCAGACACTGCGCGCAGGCTGCGTAGCACTTGGCGCTGACGCCTGCCGATCGTTATCCAGCGCCGTTTGCAGCAACGCTTTTTCTTCGCTATCAAGCCAGTTCGCCTGTTGCGGGCGGTCATCCAGGTAACCGAACACCACGCACCCCATCAGCACCGAGGGCAACCCTTCGAGCAGGAACAGCCATTGCCAGCCCTTCAACCCCCAGAGGCCGTCCAGCCCCAGAATCAGGCCCGACAGCGCGGCACTGAAGCCCGCCGTGAACGGCATGGCGATCATGAACAGCGCATTGGCCCGGGCCCGGTAGGCCGTCGGAAACCAGAAGGTCAGGTACAGCAGCACGCCGGGCAGAAAGCCTGCCTCGGTCACCCCGACCAGGATGCGCAACAGGTAGAGCGACGTGGCATCGGTGGCAAACAGCGTGCACGTAGAGGCCAGGCCCCAGGCGATCATCAGGCTGCCGATCCAGCGCCGGGCGCCGATACGCGCCAGGGCCATGTTGCTGGGAATGCCACAGGCGATGTAGGCGACGTAGAAAAAGGTGCTGGCCAGGCCGAACTGGGTGCCGCTCAAGCCCAGGTCGCCCATCATCGTCAGGCCGGCGAAGCCGATGTTGATGCGGTCCAGAAACGACAGCACAAAGCAGACAAACAAAAAACCGATCAGCCTTTTCGAGACCTTCTTGCACACCTGCTGGTAGCGGTCTTGCACACCGTCCACGGCCGAGGTGGCAGCACTGACAAGGGGGCTGCGAGTCATTGGGGACTTCCTGATTATTGTTATAGGTAGGCGCCCGCTCTCACACCTGTGGGAGCAGGCGTAGCCTGCGATGGGCCGCGTAGCGACCCCCTTGGCCTTGACTGGCGGTTGATTACAGGTCGAGCAACGCGGTGCGGGTCAACGCCATGAACTGCTCGGCATCGCCAAGGGCCTGGGCACTGAGCAGCGCCAGCTTCACCAGAAACAGTTCGCGCTTGCCTTCAGCGGCCTGGTCCAGGGCGTCGGCGAGCTGGTCATAGACCGCTTCAAGGTCGGTGATGGTCAGTTGTTTGTGGTCCATGCGGTTGTCCTCACTCATTGCCCAGGGCCGTTACGATGGCGGCGCGCAGTGCCTGGCCGCTGAGTTGCTGCCAGCGTGCGCACACGTGCTGGTCCGGCCGCACCAGATAGGCACTGCCCGCCTTCGCGCCGTATTTGCCGCGCAGGTGACCGTTGTGATCGTCGATCACCCCGTCCGCACCGCTGATTGCGCCTTGCCGATTGCCGGTCACCGCCAGTACCTGCAGCGGCACACCCTGCTCGCGCAACGCGTGCACCTGCGCCTGAATGTCATCCGGTACCTCATGGGCATCGGTGAAATACAGCAGGTAGAACGATGCCCCCAAGCGGTCGAAAAGGAACTGGTCTTCACCGAGGCGAATGTTCAACAGCGGTGCGCCCTGGTGCGGGCCGCAGGTGTACAGCTCGTTGTCGTCGCCCTTGCAGTTGAGCGCCGAGTCAACGTAGTCATGGGGCCGGGAGGTGCGCCAGTGATACAGAGGGCGCACGAATTCCTGTGTCAGTGACAACGACAGCACCGCGTCGCGCACCAGACAATGGCCCGGGGTTGGCGGGGTCATGAAGCGCGTGCTCTTGCCGGCTTCGGCAATGATCTCGCGCGCGGCCCCTACCCGCTCCGCGCTGTAGGAAGCGAGCAGGCCCGGACCGGCCACGCCCTTGAGGGTCAGGGCCAGTTTCCAGCCCAGGTCATGGCAGTCCTGGAAGCCGGTGTTGGCCCCTCGAACGCCGAAAATCGGCAACAAATGGGCGGCATCACCGGTGAAAATCACCCGATCATGGATGTAGTCCGGCAAGGTAAGCGCCCGCGCCGAGTACACCGAGCACCAGTCCAGTTCCCATTGCGGGTCCTGCACCCCGACGATGGCCAGCTGGGCATTGATGCGCTCGCGCAGGGAGTCGGCAGACAGGGCTTGCTCCGGTGTCTCGTCGCGCGGCAACTGATAGTCGATGCGCCAGATATTGCCCGGTTCGCGGTGCATGAGCACGGTGTTGCCCGGGTTCCAGTGCGGGTCGAAATAGGCCAGGCGTTCGGTGGGCAGGTCGAGCTCGATCTTGATGTCGGCAATCACAAAGCGCCCTTCATAGGCGGCGCCTTCCAGTTGCAGGCCCAGCAAGCTGCGAATGGCCGAGCGCGCACCGTCGGCGGCAATCACCCAGTTGGCTTCCAGCCTGTAGTCACCGGCCGGCGTATCGATATCCAGCGTTGCGTAATCGCCGGCTTGAACCAGCGCGGTAACCTTGTTGCCCCAGCGCAATTCGATCAACGGGTTGGCCGCACAGGCGTCGACCAGAAACTGCTCTAGGCAAGGCTGTTGCAGGTTGGTCATCGGCGGGAAACGGTCGTCCGCGTCGTGGGGCGCCTCCATGCGGAACACCCGCTGGTTGCGGTAGAAGGAGTTGCCGAAACGCCAGCCCAGCCCCGCCGCCGTCACCTGCTCGGCGACGCCGACCTGCTGGAGGATCTCCAGGGAGCGGCGGGTAAAGACAATGGCGCGACTGCCTTCGCTGACCTGGCGTTCAGCCTCCAGCACGATCGACGGAATGCCGTAGCGGGCCAGGTCCAGCGCCGTGGTCAGGCCGATCGGCCCGGCGCCGACGATCACCACGGGGCGACGCTCGACCTGTGTGGCGTTCACGCTGGCGGTATGGGCAGGGTAAACCTGGTAATCGAAATAAATTGAGCGACGAGGCTCGGCGAGCGGTGTGTGCATCGCAGTGCATCTCCGGTTTTTATGTTTATTGGCCTGAGCCGTTCGGAATTGCAGAGGACTGTAAGCGCTGCACGACAAATCGATGTCCCCTTGAGGAGACAACTTTGCACCGGCACCAATCGTGGCCTGGCGGCGCATCAGCTATGATCGCTGCCATCGCACCGACCCGAGGACACATTCGATGCCGCTGACCGCAGATCAACTCGCAGAATTTACGGCCTTCGCCGAACAACTGGCCGACGCCGCAGCCGAGGCCATTGCCCCGTATTTTCGCGCCACCCTTGAGGTCGAGGACAAAGGCAGCCGCCTGTTCGACCCGGTTACTGTGGCCGACAAAGCCGCCGAACGGGCCATGCGTGAATTGATACGCGCCCGCTACCCGACCCACGGCATTCTCGGTGAAGAAGAAGCGGCCACCGTTGGCAGCAGCGAACTGACCTGGGTGCTCGACCCCATCGACGGCACGCGCGCCTTTATCACCGGCTTGCCGCTGTGGGGCACGCTGATTGCCCTGAACGATGGTCAGCGCCCGGTACTGGGGGTGATGAACCAGCCCTTCACCGGCGAACGCTACATCGGCACGCCGGCGGGTGCCTGGCGCAATGGCGCGGCGCTCAAGACCCGCGCTTGCGCCGGCCTTGCCTCGGCGCGGTTGATGTGCACCACCCCGGACATGTTCGACAAACCCGAGCAACGCGCCGCGTTCGACGCGGTATCGGCCCAGGCGCAACTGCTGCGCTTTGGCGGCGACTGCTATGCCTACTGCATGCTGGCCTCGGGGTTCGTTGACGTGATTATCGAGGCCAGCCTGCAACCTTACGACGTACAGGCATTGATCCCGATCATCGAAGGCGCCGGCGGTGTCATGACCGCCTGGGATGGCTCGCCGGCCCACAACGGCGGCGCCGTGATTGCCTGTGGCGATCGTGCCCTGCATGCGCAACTGGTTGAGTTGCTGCGTCACGCGGCGTAAGCGCTAGAGGTTACTGCTCAATACTGGCAGTCAGTCCACACCGGGACTGACTTGCCGGCGCTCGCTGCCATGCATAATTTTTATGCCTTACAGGCATTGCACACGCAGGCTTTGTACTTCCGCGCATATACCAAAAACGACTAAAAATAATTTTTTAATTATTTTATTTATCAATCTGTAGCCCGCTATACCTGCGTCCTCAGCCCAGCACCCCCGCTGGCATTTGCAGGAGCATCCGCATGATTCGGGCAAAATCATTCCTTCCCAAGGCTGCACTTACCCTCGCGGCATTACTGGTCTCCAGCCTGGCCTGGGCGGACACGGTCAAAGAAATCCGTATTGCCGTGCCCGACATCAGCGCCGGTCCGACACCCAGCGGGGCCGGGATTGTCGATGTGCTGCGCGAGCGCCAAGACCTGGAAAAGGAATTTGCCAAAGACGGCATCAAAATACGCTGGGACTTTTTCAAAGGCGCCGGCCCGGCGATCAACGAAGCCCTGGCCAACGGTCAGGAAGACTTCGCCTACCTCGGCGATTTCCCAGCCATCATCGGCAAGGCCAGTGGCCTGGACACCCGTTTGCTCAGTGCCGTCGCGCGTGACGTGAAACTCTACCTGGCGGTGCAACCGGGTTCCGGCATCACCACATTCGAAGCCCTCAAAGGCAAGCGCGTGGCAATCTTCCGTGGCACCGCCACCCAGCTTTCGTTTGCTTCGGCGCTGGCCCACCAAGGCCTGAAAGAAAGCGACTTCAAGGTGGTCAACCTCGACTACAACGCCGCCAACGCGGCATTGGCCGCCAAGCAGATCGACGCGACATGGGCCGGTGCCAACGTAATCGCCCTGAAGGCGCGCGGCCTGGCCGACGTGCCACTGACCACCGTCGACCTGAACGGCGCCGGCAGCATGCAGGCGGTGTTGCTGGGGCGTGGCGCCTTTGTCGATGCGCACCCGGAACTGGTCGCCCGGCTGATCAAGGCGCAGCAGCCGGCCATTGAATGGCTGCGCAACGACGCGCACAAGCAGGATTACATCAATCTGGTTTCGCGGCTCGCCAGCTTCCCGGCGCAACTGCTCGAGACCGACGCTGAAGACCAGTCACTGGTGAAAATTTTTGCGCCGCAGCTCGACGCGCCGTTCCTCGACAACCTGCAGCACAGTGTAAATCTGGCGCTTGAAGCCAAATTGATCCGCAAGGGTTTTGAGGTAAAGCCGTGGGCTGACCCGCGCTTTCTCGATGCCGCCCTGCAACAGCCAGCCACTGCCACCCAAACCCCACAAGCCAGCCGCTGATAACAAGGACTTTCCATGACCACGCTGTTCATTGCCCCAGGTGCCTGCTCGTTCGCCGCCCACGTTGTCGTGCGTGAATTGCAATTGCCCATCACCGTCGAGCGGGTGGTACTCAATCGCGAGGATTCGCCCTATCGCCAGATCAACCCCGCCGGCCGCGTGCCCGCGTTGCTGCTGGATGACCGCACCCTGCTGAGCGAAAACACCGCAATCCTGCCGTACCTGGCCGACCTCAAACCCGGCACGTCCTTGTTCGCACCGGCAGGCTCGGTGGAGCGTGCGCAGATTCAGGGCTGGCTGGGTTACCTGGCCACCGAGGTGCATGTCGGCGCGTTTCGCCTGATCAACCGCCCGGAGCGTTTCAGCAGCGATGAAGCGGCGTTTCCGGGCATCCGCCAGCGCGGCTTGCAACAGCTGGCGAACGCCTTGAAGCCCATCGAAGCACACCTTGCAAACACACCGTACCTGGTGGGTAACCGCTTTACCCTGGCGGATATCTACCTCGGTGTGTTCGTCGGCTGGAGTGCCCGCGCCGGTACGTTGCTGGCGGACTTTCCGGCACTGCAGGCGTTTCTGGGCCGCTACCGCGCGCACGAATCGGTGGCGCAGGCCCTGAGCGCCGAAGGCCTGGCCTGAGCCCCACCGAGGACCGAAACCTGAGCGAGCCGGAGAACCACCATGCCTACCATCGATACCATTGCCACCTGGGCCCAGGTCATCGCCCGCACGCTCGAAGCACGGGGCATTGCCGCTGCCCCGCTGCTGCGCGAGGCCGGTATCAGCCGTTGCAACCTGCATGATCCCAACCAGCGCATCGCGCTCCAGGCCATGAGCGCGTTCTGGCGGGCGGCGCAGCGTGTCAGCGGTGACGAGTGCTTCGGCCTGCTGGCAGCGCAACACAGTTACCCGACCGACTTTCACGGGCTGTTTTTTGCCGCGCAAAGCAGCGCGACGGTGATCGAGGCGCTGGAGCGCGGCGTGCGTTTTGCACCGGTGATCACCACCTCGGCGGCGCTGCGCCTGGTGCGTGGCCCGCACACCACGCAGATGATCTACGGCGTGGCCGCCGGCGCCGAGGTGGAGCAAGTGGCCACCGAGGCGTCGATCGCCTGTGCGGTACGCTTCACCCGCCAGACCTGGGTCGACCTGCCGATCGTGCAGGGTGTGCGCCTGGCGCGCGCCACCCCGGAGGATCCGCAGCGCTGGGTGCGCTTGCTTGGTTGCCCGGTGCGCTTCGACGCCGGCGAAAACGCCATCGAGTACAACAGCCGCTGGCTCGATGCACCGCTGACCACCGCCAATCCGGCGGGGGCCCAGGGGCTGGACAGCGTGCTCAACGACTACCTGGAGCGCCAGCAACGCCTGAACCTGCCGGCGCAGGTGCGCAGTGCAATCATTCGCTACCTGCCGCTGGGCGAGGTTCAGCAAAGCCGCGTTGCAGAGGAACTGGGCATGAGCGTGCGCAACATGCACCGCTACCTGCTCAAGCATGCCACCAGCTTTAAAGCACTGCTCGACGATTGCCGCCGGCAACTGGCGTTCAGTTACCTGCGCCAGACCGACTGCTCGATCAACGAGATCTGCTACCGCCTGGGCTTCAATGAGCCGAGCAGCTTCAACCGCGCGTTCCGCCGCTGGACCGGCGAGAGCCCGGGCAAGTGGCGGCGCGATGATGTGCCCGCGTTGCCCGAGCGCGTTCTGTCACGCTCGGCGTCGCCATCCGCAGCGCTTGACCAGGCACTCGCCATCGCGGTCTAGGTTGCTTGTCTGCCGCGGACCACAGGTTGTCCGCGCAGGCCCCTTTTTCCTTCTTCGCACGCTCTAGCATGGCCTTCATACCGCGTCGCGCGGCAATGAGGAGCCCCCTGTCCATGCAATTACGTTACCCGGCCACTACGGCCCATCGCCTCAAGCCCCTGAGCCTTTCCCTGTGGCTGGCGCTGCCCGGTGTCCTGTGCGCAACAACCCAGAGTTTTGCCGCCGATGAAACCGACACGCCTGCCATCACCGCAGCCCAGGTCGATGACACCACCCCGCGGCTGGAGCAAGTCACCGTCACCGCCCGCCGCCGCGAAGAACAGTCGCAAGACGTACCGACGCCGATCACCACCCTCAGTGGCGAAAACCTGGAAAGCCAGCGCATCTACAAGATCCAGGACCTGCAACAGGCGCTGCCCAGTGTCAACGTCGCCTATGTCCACGCCCGGGTGTCCAGCTTTGCCGTGCGCGGCATCGGCAACAACCCGGCCAGTGACGGCCTGGAAGGCAGCGCCGGCATCTATCTGGACAACGTCTACCTGGGCCGTCCCGGCATGGCCGCCTTCGACATGCTCGATGTCGAACAGCTGGAGCTGTTGCGCGGCCCCCAAGGCACCCTGTTCGGCAAGAACACCACCGCCGGCGTGCTGAACATCACCACCCGCAGCCCGACCTTTACCCCGGAACGCAGCTTCGAAGTGTCCGGTGGGCAAGACGGCTACTTCCAAGGCAAAGGCAGTGTTTCCGGGCCGCTGACCGATACCGTTGCTGGTCGGCTGTCCTTCTACCGCACCCGCGACGACGGCTACCTGAACAACCTCCATGACGACCGCACCCTGCTGGGCGGAGAACGTGAAGGCCTGCGCGGGCAGTTGCTGTTCAAGCCGAACGAGGATTTCAGCCTGCGCTGGATCAACGAATACAACACCGAGAACTCCAGCAGCGGCAGCAGCGTGATCTATGGCGCCGGCCCGCAATTCTGGCGGCGCGCGGCGCTGGTCGGCGCCCACCCACAAGAAGGCAAAACCAACATTGATGGCCGTCAGAATGTCAGCGTGCACCAGAACGCCAGCTCCGTCGAAGCCAACTGGAACCTGGCCGGCGGCTACACCCTGACCTCAATCAGCGCCTACCGCAGCTGGCATTTCAACCCTGCCAACGACGGTGACCAGCTGGAAGTACCGGTGATCAAGGACTTTGGCTACGAAGTGCACGACCGGCAGTTCTCCCAGGAAGTACGCTTGGCTTCGCCCAAGGGCGAGTTCTTCGACTACGTCGTGGGCGCCTATGCGTTCAAGCAAGACCTGGGCAACCGGATCTTCACCAACCTCGGCCCGCTGGCGGACCTCAACCTGATCGGCGCCAACCTCAATGCGCTCAACAACGTCAACAGCAAGACCAACGGCAAGATCGACACCGAGAGCTACGCCCTGTTTGCCCAGGGCACCTGGCACCTGACCGAGCGCCTTGATTTCAGCGCCGGTATACGTGGCACCTATGAAGAGAAAGCCGCCAACGTCCAGCGTTTTGCACCCACGGGCGGCGGTACGCCGGTGGTGATTCCCGGTGTGGTCGACGGCAATGCAATACGCGAGAGCCAGGTCGGCGCCTACGACACCGGCGACCTCAACATGCACAACGCCGCGCCATCGTTTCTGGCCAGCTTGAGCTACCACTTCAACGACGATGTGCTCGGCTATGCCTCGCTGTCTCACGGCGAAAAATCCGGTGGCGTCAACCTCGCGGTCGGTTCCGCGCCCAGCGCTGGCGCCGAGTCGCTGCTGGTCGGCCCGGAGCGCGCCAACGATGCCGAGCTGGGCATCAAAAGCCAGTTGTTCGAACAGCGTCTGCAGCTCAACGCCAACGTGTTCTGGACCGGCGTGAACGGTTACCAGGCGACCACCTACTACCAACCGCCAGGATCGTTGACCGGTTACCAGTTGCTGACCAACGCCGGCACGGTGCGCTCGCGTGGTGTCGAGTTCGAGGCAACCACAGTGCCGGTGCGCGGGCTCACCTTGAACATCAATGGCTCGTTCAACGATGTCACCTACCTCTCGTTCAAGGATGCGCCCTGCCCTGCAGAAACGCCCGGAGCCACCCACTGCGACCTGAGCGGCGAACGCGTGGCCGGCGCTTCGCGCTGGATCGGCAACGTCAACGGTGAATACAAATGGCCGCGCATCAACGGCATCGAACCCTACGCCACCGGTAGCTACGCCTATCGCTCCGACAGCGAAGGCACCCTCGACAACTCCGACCTGTCGAAGATCGACGGCTACGCCCTGGCGAACTTCTCGGTTGGCGCGCGCCTGGACCTGGGCGACGGTTTGCTCGACGCCTCGCTGTGGGTCAAGAACGCCTTCGACAAACAGTATTACCTGGCGGTCGGCAATGGCTCCAACGGCCTGTACACCGCCTCCCCTGGCCAGCCCCGCACCGCCGGTGCGACTTTACGTTATGACTTCTGAGGTGCGTATGACAGCTAAGACAATGAGCCTGGGCGCGTTTCTGATGAGCAGCGGCCATCACCTGGCTGCCTGGCGCCACCCGCGCGCGTGGGCCGGCGGCGGCCTGGATTTCCAGCACTTCAAGCACCTGGCGAAAACTGCAGAACGCGGCAAGTTCGACGCGATATTCTTCGCCGACAACCTGGCGCTGATGGGCTCGCCGGAGCTCGGCCAGTACACCACCGCTGGCGATGTCTTCGACCCGCTGGTGTTGCTCTCGGGGCTGGCGGCCGTGACCGAGCGCATCGGCCTGGTCTCGACCGTGTCGACCAGCTACAACGAACCCTACTTGCTGGCACGCAAGTTCGCCTCCCTCGACCACTTGAGCAACGGCCGCAGCGGCTGGAACCTGGTGACTTCGGCGACCGACCTGGAAGCGCTGAACTTTGGCCGCGACAAGCATTTCGACCACGGCGACCGCTACCAGCGTGCCGAAGAGTTTATCGATGTGGTGACCGGGTTATGGGACAGCTTCGAAGACAACGCCTTTGTCCGCGACAAAGCCAGCGGGGTGTTTTTTCAGCCCGACACACTGCATGTGCTCAACCACCAGGGTGAACACTATCGGGTGCGCGGGCCACTGAACATTCCGCGCACGCCACAGGGCTACCCGGTGCTGATTCAGGCGGGCTCGTCGGAGCCGGGCAAAGCCCTGGCGGCGCGTACTGCCGAGGTGGTGTTCACCGCACAGCAGACGCTGGGCAATGCCCAGGCGTTTTATGCCGACGTCAAAGGCCGTCTCGCCGGCTACGGGCGGCGCCCGGAGCAGCTGAAAATCATGCCGGGCATTTCGCCGGTGATCGGCCGTACGCAAAGCGAAGCGGAAGATAAATTCCAACAGCTGCAAGACCTGATCGAACCGCGGGTCGGGCTCGGGATGCTGGCCGGCATGGCCGGTGGCTTCGACCTGTCCGGCTATGACCTGGACGGACCGTTGCCGGAGCTGCCGCTGAGCAACTCGATGCAAAGCCGCCAGGCGTTGTTCATTGACCTGGCCCGCCGGGAGAACCTCAGCATCCGCCAGCTGTACCTGAAGGTCGCCGGTGCCCGCGGCCACCACACCGTGATCGGCACGCCCGAGACCATCGCCGATACCCTGGAGCAATGGTTCCTCGAAGAGGCCGCCGACGGCTTCAACATCATGCCGCCGTTCCTGCCCGAAGGGCTGGATGACTTCGTCGAGGGTGTGGTGCCGTTGCTGCAACAGCGTGGCTTGTTCCGCCGTGAATACAGCGGCACTACCCTGCGCGATCACCTGGGGCTGGAACGCCCGGCCAATCGCTACGCGCGATAACAGATCACTCGTTGAACGCAATAGCGGGCCCCTTGTCAGTCAGCGACGGGGGCCTCGCCATCGACGCACCGCACCCGGTGGCACTGAGCGGGTTCGAGCTTTTCACCGCTTGATGAGCGCACTTCCAGCGGCATCAGCGGCTGGCCCGACGCATTGTCCAACAGCACAGAACGCACCTCGCCCGGCTCGAACAAAAAGCGCTCGCCCCACTGCCGCAAGCTGATGACCACCGGAAACACCGCCCGGCCTTTTTCCGTCAGCACATATTCCTTGTAGGCGCTGCCATCGGATGCCGGCCGAACGTCGAACACACCCACCTCAACCAGCGTTTTCAGGCGCGATGCCAGAATGTTCTTGGCCACGCCCAGGCTCTTCTGAAATTCGCTGAAGCGGCGAATCCCATCAAACGCGTCGCGAAGGATCATCAGCGACCAGCGATCGCCGATCGCCTCAAGCGTTCTGGCCACCGGGCATTCCGTTCGTTGCGTTGAAGTCTCTTCGACCATCGTGTTGACCTTCCAGACGGCTGATACACCGGTGCTTTGCAGCAAACCGGGCAATGTGGTTGCAATTTGAAACCGGAAACCGTAACAATGAATCCAGTTCTGAATTGCAACCAGTTTAGCGCCATGGAGGATTACATGACAGCCGATGCCGACTCAGCCATCCAGCACTGCCCCCGTCAACAAGCGCCTGGGCTTTCTGCATCGCTGACATTCCTGTTTGCGGTCACTTGCGCACTTGCCGTCGCCAACGTTTACTTTGCGCAACCCCTGCTCGACTCAATGGCGCAGAGTCTGGGTGTGGCGCCGTCCATGATCGGCATTGTGGTGACCGCGACCCAGGTGGGCTACGCCCTGGGGTTGCTGTTCATCGTGCCACTCGGTGATCTGCTCAACCGCAAGCGCCTGATCCTGACTCAAGTGGTGCTGTCTGCCGGTGCACTGGCGGCAGCCGGCGCATCCCGGCAATGGCTGGCCCTGCTCGGGGCGATGACCGTGGTGGGCTTGCTGGCGGTGGTGGTTCAGGTGCTGGTGGCTTACGCCGCCACAGTGGCAACGCCGTCACAACGCGGGCAGGCCGTGGGCACGGTGACCAGTGGCATTGTCCTGGGCATTCTGTTGGCGCGATTTACCGCAGGGCTGATAGCAGACATCGCGAGCTGGCGGGCCGTTTACTTTGCGTCATCAGCGTTGATGCTGATCCTCGCGACCGTGTTGTGGCGAAAGGTTCCTGTCGCCACCACGCCCAGGAATGCTGCCTCGTACCCGGCGCTGATCAAGTCATTGTTCACCCTGTTCGTCACCGAACCCACCTTGCGCACCCGGGGCCTGCTGGCCTTGCTGATTTTCGCTGCGTTCTCTGTGCTGTGGACTGCCATGGTGCTCCCCCTGAGTGCCCCGCCGCTGTCGCTTTCCCATACCGCCATCGGCCTGTTTGGCCTGGCCGGTGTCGCCGGTGCGATGGCCGCCAGAGGTGCCGGCCGCTGGGCTGATCGGGGCCACGGGCAACGCGTGACGGGGATAGCGCTGGGGCTGCTGACACTGTCGTGGCTGCCCATCCTGTTTACCGAGACCTCCCTGGTCGCGCTGGTGGCTGGCGTCATCCTGCTCGATTTCGCGGTACAGGCCGTCCACGTCACCAACCAGCACATCATCTTCGCCGCACGGCCCGATGCCCACAGCCGTCTGGTGGGTGCCTACATGTGCTTCTACTCGGTCGGCAGCGCACTGGGCGCAGCCGCTGCAACAATGGTCTATGCACAATGGGGGTGGGCGGCCGTCAGCCTGCTGGGTGCGCTGATCAGCGCCAGTGCACTGGTTATCTGGATACTGACGACGAGCCGCTTCACTTCTGGCTCAGGGTCGCGATCGACACGCCCGATGCCACAAAGGTCACCCCGGCGCCCACGTTCAAGCCGTTGACCAGCCGCGGGCGCGAACGCAGAAAACCTGACAGCGCCGTGGCGAAAATCCCCATGAGGGCAAAGCCGACGGCGGTCAGTACTGCGAACCACAGGCCGTACCCCAGCATCTGCAGCGTGACCGAACCGCGCTGCGGGTCGACGAACTGGGGGATGAAGGCCAGCACGAACAGGCCCGGTTTGGGGTTGAGTGCCGCCGACAGGAACCCGGTGAGGAAAATGTTCGACAAGGGTTGCCGGGCAGCCGGCTGGAAGCTGAACAGCGAACGGCTGCGCAGTACTTTGATCCCCAGCCAGAGCAGGTAACCCGCGCCGATGAGCTTGACGATCCAGAAGGCGATGGCCGAGGTCTGCATCAACAACGTCAGCCCTAACGAAGCGGCTGCCACATGGAAAAGAATTCCCGAACCCGATGCCAGGCCGGACGCAATCGCCGCTGCCCTGCCCTGGCTCAGCCCGCGGCCGACCGCCAGCAGATTGTCCGGCCCGGGTGAAATCACCAGCAGCAGGCAGGCCAGGGTATAAACAAGCCAGGTATCAAGCGGAAACATGAGGCGCTCCTTGCACAAGGTCAGGCGCTTTGCGCGCCGTGGGGTGGGAAAACTTTAGCGTGCCGTGCAGGTGCAGACAATTGCGTGGACGACGAACGGAATGGGCGTGCATCGGGGGTGAATGGCACGGGCTGAAGCCGCTCCCACAGGGGCCTGATCCCCATGCCTTCGATTCACACCGCCATTCCGTAGGAGCGTGGCTTGCCCGCGAAGAACGAAGACGCAGTATAGCCGACACACCGCAGCGCCTGATTCGCCGGCAAGCCTGGCTCCTACAGATTCACACCGCCTTCCCGTAGGAGCGTGGCTTGCCCGCGAAGAACGAAGACGCGGTATAGCCGACACACCGCAGCGCCTGGTTCGCCGGCAAGCCTGGCTCCTACAGATTCACACCGCCATTCCGTAGGAGCATGGCTTGCCCGCGAAGACCGAAGACACGGTATAGCCGACACACCGCAGCGTCTGGTTCGCCGGCAAACCTGGCTCCTACGGAATTACACCGCCATTCCGTAGGAGCGTGGCTTGCACGCGAAGAACGAAGACGCGGTATAGCTGACACACCACAGCGTCTGGTTCGCCGGCAAGCCTGGCGCCTACAGGTCTGTGGTGTACCCGATATCTATGGGAGCTGGCGGCAGCCTGCGATCGAGCACAACAGGCAACCATCCATCCCGACCGCTGCCGCGCTCTCCCCTCTCACCTATGCTGACATCAGTCACCGACGCGCTTTTCGTGAGAGAACCATCATGAGCAAAGTATTTGTGAACATCGGGCTGAGCCTTGATGGCTACATGGCGCCGGAAGGGATGAGCATCGAGCATTGGGACAACCCTGAGTACAAGCACTGGGGCGCCAAGTGGGGGGCGCTGATGAGCTGGATACTCAAGCAGCAATATTTCCGCGAAAACCTCCAGTTCGGGACGGGCGGCGAGACCGGCCCGGTCAACGACATGCTGCGCCACACCATGGAACGTAGCGGCGCCAGCATCATGGGCAAGCGAATGTTTGATGCAGGCGAGCGAAGCTGGCCGGAGGAAGCGCCGTTTCACACACCCGTGTATGTGCTCACCCACGAGAAACGCGAACCCTGGGTCCGGCCGGGTGGCACGACGTTCCATTTCGTCAACGATGGGCCCGCGCGTGCCCTCGAAAAGGCCCGGGCGTCCGCAGGCGGTCGTGACATCCGCATCTCGGGTGGCGCGGAGGTGATACAGCAGTACTTGAACATGAACGCCATTGACGAGCTCGAAATCGCCCTGGCCCCCGTAGTGTTTGGCGGTGGCAGACGCCTGTTCGAGCACCTTCAGGATCCCGCGCCGCAGTTTCGAATCGACAAGATGCTCAATACGCCTGACGCCACCCACCTGCGCTATGTGCGTGCTTGAACCCTGCTTGCCATCCGGAAGCACAAGTTGACGGTTGTGCCCCTGCTTTTGCTGGTGCTCAGGCTGGCGTGGCCACCAAATCGTTTCATGATCAACTTCACCAGCATCAACCCGATGCCAAACCCTCCGTGTTTTACAGAGCAACGGGGTCGAAACAGCGCTTTTTGCTGGGCGGCGGTCATACCCTTGCCGGTGTCACGCAGTACGATGCTCAAACGCCTGAACGCGCTCTGACTTATTGCTATGTACAGAACACCCCCGTCCGGCATCGCATCAATCGCATTGGATACCAGGCTGTTCAATATCTGGACAAGCAGTTGATGATGCCCCGTTACCGGCAGCGTGCTGGTCGCTGAAAACTCCACATGCACATTGGCGCTGCACAGGGGAAGCTCATATTCCCGAAGGGTTTCCAATACCGCTTCCACCGGATCGACCGTTCCGATTTCACCCTTTAGCGAAGTGGATGCACCATGCAGCTCCTTGATCCATTCCGACATGCGATCAACCTGGCTGATGATGTCGCCGATGTTCTTGCACGCCGCTTGAGTGCCGCTTTCCAGGGCCAGTTCGGCACTGGAGCGAACCACAGCCAGAGGGTTGCGCAAGTTGTGAGCCACTACGCTGGACACTTCGTTGAGCAAGGCGGCCATTTCGCTATCGATATTTTTTTGCAGCCGCCAGGGCAGGATGCCACCCCGCTTGCCGGTAAATGAGAGCAGGCCCAGGAAAATCAGCGCGCCGCCAATGGAGCAGGCGAACCACACCACCAGGTAACCTGAACGGGTACTCGCGAGCCACCCCGGAGGAGCCGTATAGAACTCAACGACCGAGGGTACTTTCCCCGCGGTGTTTACGAGCGGGATATAGTTCTCAATGAATATGCTGCTTGGCTGTCGCGTGAACTGCTGTTCATTGTGACCGTCCTTGACCTGGTGATAGCTGGCAACGACGCCGTTCTTGCTGGACTCCGCGCTTTCAAGCTCTTCGTCATTGGAGAAACGCTGACCGATCAGCTTGGGATTGCTGGACCAGATAATGAACTTGTCCGGCGCATAAACGTTGATCAACAACGTGTCCGGCTGCTTGGCAATGTTGCTCAGGCTTTCAAAGAATGCACGCCGCGACTTCTGCCGGTTAACCTGGGCTTCATGAGACAAAGCACCGTCTTGACGCGGGTCCAGCACGTCGCTGGTTTGAAAACCGGCCAGTCCCATGTCCTTTGCGTCCACGGCCCCCAAGGCCTGGATAAACTTGGCAGTGAGTGTCGTGTTTTGCTGGGTGCCTGCATTGAAGATGGACCGACTGGCAATAAAGCCAAATAAAATGGCGAGCAAAATCACAGCCGACCCGATCAACAGTGACGATCTCCGGATGTGTTTGAGGTGACCCAGACGTGAGGCCATGCTTTGGGTATCGCCCCGGATGCGTTCATCCAGACTCGGTGTATGGAGCGCTGAAGGTGGCGGGGTTATCTCGTGAGTTGGCTGCATGCGCTTCGCACCTCGAGACGTGAGGACGTAATCTGCAATCTGGATTAGGGAACAAGCACGCAGCATGCCAAGCCCTCAGCCCATGAAGTATGGGCTGAGGGCGAAGACACACCTGATTCGTTACCCAGAAAACCCCCTCATTTGGGGATATCTGGGCTTTTTCCCCACCCGATCGGGGGTTCGCCGGCAAGCCTGGCGCCTACAGATCACAACGTCGCGCTGCCGTCAGAGGTACTCGACATTGCCGTCGACGCTGATGGCCTGCCCGGTGATGTTGGTGGCCGCCTGTGAAGACAGGAAAAGCGCCATGGCGGCCACGTCTTCCATCGTCACCATCCGGCGCAACGAGATTTTCTCCAGGTACTGCTCGCGCATGGACTCGAAGCTGATGTCCAGCGCCTTGGCGCGGGCATCGATGACCCGGTCCATGCGCTCCCCTGCCACGACGCCGGGCAGAATGGCATTGACGCGGATGTTGTCCGGCCCCAGCTCGTTGGCCAGCGATTTCATCAAGCCGACAATCGCCCATTTGGTCGAGGCGTAGGGTGTGCGGAACGGATAGCCCAAGCGCCCGGCCACCGACGACATGGCAATGATGTGCGGGTTCCGGGCCGACTGCTTCAAGTACGGCACCGCTTTGCTCAGGAAGTAATACTGGCTGTTGAGGTTGGTCGAGACCGTCTGCTCCCACGCGTCTGCATCCAGGTCCTCGATGTTGCCGGTGGGCCCGGCAATGCCGGCGTTGTTGACGAGCACATCGAGGCCACCCAGCACCGCAAGCGCTTCGTCCATGACCCGGTCGACCTGCTGCTTGACGCCGACATCAGCGACGCCGCCGTGCATGCCCGGGTATTCCCGCTTCATCTGCTCAACGGCGCTGGCGTTGATATCGCAAATATAGATATGCGCACCCACCTCATGAAACGCCTTGGCGATTACCGCGCCGATGCCGGCGGCGCCGCCGGTGATGATCACCTTCAGGTTCGGTGGTGGTGTCAGCAAATCAACAATCTTCATGATCAACTCCTCTTATTCATTGAGCGGTTGCGGCGTCGGCTCGGCTTTGATTGCCCGGGCCAGCAACGGCACCAGCAGCAGTCCCAGAATCGCGGCAGCCACGATCACGTAGAAACCCGACGAGCTCAAGCCCGAGGCTTTCTCTGCCAGGCCGAACAGGTACGGGCCGGCAAAGCCGCCGAGCAAACCGATGGTGTTGATGAAGGCCAACCCGGCCGCCGCCTGAATGCCCTGCAGGCGCTTCATGGCAATGGCCCAGTAGATCGGCAATACCCCGCCGGCGAAAAACGCCGTGGCGGTAAACAGCGCGATACGCGCCGCGGCGTCATCAATCAGGGTGAACGCCAGGGAGCTTGCGATCAGGCCACAGGTAAACAGCCCCAGGCAGTAGCAATCGCGCGCGATACGACGGTGAATCCGCGGCAGCACCAACACCCCGGCCAGAAAGCCGATGCCGACACTGCTGGACAACAGGCCGACGGTCAACGGCGAAGTGATCTGCATTTGCTGGATGATCGACGGCGTGAAAAACACCAGCCCCACGAACGCGACCTGGTTGAGGAAGTAGATCAAGCCGATCAGGATCGTGGTCGGGCGTTTCAGTGCCTTGACCCAATGCCCGGAGTACTCGTGGGAATTGGCATGGCCGGGCAACAGCGCATGGGCCTCCAGGGAGTCGGCCTCTGCCTTGGTCAACCAGCGGGCATCACGCGGACGCTCCGGGAGCTTGAACCAGAGGATTACCCCAACAACGATGCTGGGCAGGCCTTCAAGCAGAAACATCCATTGCCAGCCGTGCAGCCCGCCGATGCCGTCCATCTTCATCAGCGCGCCGCCGATGGGGTTGCCGATGACCAGTGCCAGGGCCGGCGCAAGGTAGATCCAGCCAATGGCAATCGCACGGTCCTTGGGCGCAAACCACAGCGTGACCATGTACATCAGCGCCGGAAACAGGCCGGCTTCGGCGATGCCCAGCAGCAAGCGCAGCGCGTAGAAGGACCACTCACCCTGCACGAACATCATCGCCGACGACAAGGCGCCCCAGCTCACGGCGATCCGGGCGATCCAGCGCCGCGGCCCGATGCGGTGGGCCAGCAGGTTGCTCGGCACCTCCAGCAATGCATAGCCAATGAAGAAAATTCCCGCGCCCAGGCCATAGGCGGCCGCACTGATGCCGAGGTCGACGCTCAGCGCCGTCTTGGCCAGCGCGACGTTGGTGCGATCCAGATACGACATGAAGTAGATCGCGCACATCAGCGGTATCAGTCGGGTCATTGCCCGCCGGGTGGCGAGCCAATGCGTCTCAGCGGTACTGAGCATGATGGTCATGGTGGAACCTCTTGTTGTTATTTTTTTGGGTTTTGGCAAAACGCTTACAGGTGAACGTTGTGCTTGCCCTTGAGCCCGAGCATTTTCCGGGCTTCGTCAGGTGTGGCGATTTCATAGGACAGCTCTTCGAGAATGTGACGGACTTTGCGCACCTGCTCGGCATTGGTCTTGGCCTTGACGCCTTTGGCCAGGTAGATGCTGTCTTCCAGGCCGACGCGCACGTTGCCGCCCATGATCACGCCCATGGTCACGAACGGCAGCTGATGACGGCCGGCGCCAAGGATGGAAAATTCATAGTTCTCACGGCCAAACAGGCGATCCGCCGTGGCGCGCATGATGGTCATGTTCTCCGGGTCGGCACCGAGGCCGCCGAGGATACCGAAGCAGGACTGAATGAACAGCGGCGGTTTCACCAGCCCCTGTTCAACGAAGTACGCCAGGTTGTAGAGATGGCCGACGTCGTAGCATTCGAACTCGAAACGGGTGCCGTACTCACCCAGCTCCTGCATGATGCCTTTGATGTCCTTGAAGGTGTTCTTGAACACCACGTCTTCCATGCCTTCGATGTGCTCCTTCTCCCAGGCGTGTTCCCAGGTGGAAATCTTGCGGGCTATGGGGTGAATGGAGAAGTTCATCGAACCCATGTTCAGCGAGCACAGCTCCGGCTTGGCCAGCAGCGGGTAGGCCAGCCGCTGCGCCAGGGTCATGCGGGTGCTGCCGCCGGTGGTAATGTTGATGATGGCATCGGTGGCCTGGGCAATGGCCGGGACGAACTGGCTGAACACTGCCGGGTCCGGGGTCGGCCGGCCATCCAGCGGGTCGCGGGCATGCAGGTGCAAAATCGCCGCGCCAGCTTCGGCGGCTTCGATGGAGTGACGCTCGATGTCGGCAGGCGTCAGCGGCAGGTATTCGGACATCGATGGCGTATGCGTCGCACCGGTGATCGCGCAGGAAATGATGACTTTTCGGCTTGGCTGACTCATGGGGCTGACCTGTATTGTTATTGGGCTTTGCAGATGCGTGTTGCCCAGCTTATTGAATTTCCCGCGCATCGGTAAGATCATTAGCGGACAGCAATGAATCCTTAAAGGACAGCCCACATGCCACCGAAAATGCCGTTGTTCAACGAGCGTATCTACGCGCCGTACAAGATCGCCGCGCTGGTGGAAGTGCTTAGCGAACAGGGCATCGCGCCGGCCGACAGCTTGAAAGGCAGCGGTGTCGACGAGGACAAGATCTATGACGCCACGGCGCTGACCTCGGTGCGCCAGTACGCGACGGTGTGCGGCAATGCCCTGTCGTTGTCCAGCGATCCCGAAACACCGTTCAAGACCGGCTCGCGCCTGCACCTGTCCGCTTACGGCATGTACGGTTATGCACTGATGTCGTGCCTGTCGCTGCGCGACTACTTCCGGCTGGGTGTGAAGTACCACTCGCTGGCCACGCCGACGCTGACCATCGAATGGCATGAGTACGAAGACGAAGCGGTATGGACGTTCCCGGACGCCTCCAACCCGAGCCCGTCGCGGGAAATCAAGCAGTTCCTGATCGAGCAACAGTTCACGCAGCACGTGACCCACCTGCAGGATGTGTTCGGCAAAAGCTGCCCGCCGACCAAGGCCTGTTTTTCCTACCCGGCGCCGGCCCACGCGGCGATCTATTCGCAGTACCTGGGTTGCCCGTGCATTTTCGATCACGACCAGTGTGAGCTGCATTACGACAGCGCGATCCTCGATCAAAAGCCGCATCTGGCGCACCGGCTGACGGCGACCGTCCTGCAAGAGACCTGCGATCGCCTGATCGGACAGGCCAAGGTGTCGTCGGGGATTTCCGGCGAGGTGTACCAGATGATGATGCAAACGCCCGGCGAATTTCCCAGCATGGAAGCCGTGGCGGAAAAGCTGCACATGACCACCCGCAGCCTGCGGCGCAAACTCCAGGATGAAGACACTTCGTTCGTGACCATCACCGATGACGTGCGCTGCTCGCTGGCCATGGAGTACCTCAAGACCACGATCATGAGCACCGACGATATCGCGTTGCTGCTGGGCTTTTCCGAGCCGACCAACTTTCGCCGGGCCTTCAAGCGCTGGACCGGAAAAACCACCAAGGAGTATCGCCAGGGCTGAAGCGATGCTTCACCCCTGACGCAGGCGGGCTTAGAAAATCGACAACGGGTAGCTGACGATCAAGCGGTTTTCATTGAAGTCGGCCAGGTTGAAATCGCGCTTGATCACCGAGTTGCGCCAGCGCAGCGACAGCTCCTTCAACGCACCGCTTTGCACGACATAGGTCAACTCCGATTCGCGCCCCCACTCCTTGCCATCGGTAACACCAGCGGAATGCACATTCGAGCCGCGGATGTAGCGGTTCATCAAGGTCAGGCCCGGTACGCCCAGGGCGGCAAAATCAAAGTCGTGGCGCAGTTGCCAGGAACGCTCGTCAGCGAAGTCATAGCTGTTGCTGAAACTGTCGTTGGCCAGCGTCGCCCCGCTCGTCCCGTTCAGGCGCATCCAGTTGTCACCATCGACCTTTTGCAGACCGAGATAGAAGGTGCTGGCCCTGAAGCGCGCCGACAGCAACGCCGAATAGGTCTTGTTATCCAGTTCGCCCGCCAGCTTGCTGCCGTCATCCTCGCCACTGAAAAAGCCCAGGTTTGCCCCTAGCAGCCAACTGCCGACCTTCTGGCTGTGGGTGAAGTTGAAATAGCGCTGGTGGTAGATATCTTCCAGTTGCGCATACCAGGCGCCGACCTGGCTTTGGTTGTTGTTGAACGCGTATTCGGCACCGGCAAAATTGAACCGGTCCGAGGTCACGTCCGGTCGATTGAACATCGACATGCGCTCCATGCTGGCGTCGTTGCGCGGGCTGTTGGCGCGAAACTGCCCGCCGTAAAAGGTGAAGTTGTCGAGGTCTTTGGAAGTGATCTGCGCGCCACGGAACGTCTGCGGCAGCGAGCGGCCGTCGTCGGAACGGACCACCGGCAATGCCACCACCCATTCACCGACCTTGGCCTGGGTGTTGGCGAAGCGCACCTTTGCGGCCACCGCCAGGCGCCCGAAATTGTCGGCGGGCCGGCCGTCATCATGAACCGGCAGCAATTGCGTGTTGGTGGTGCCCTTGCCGCCATCGAGCTTTTGCGAATAGAGCCCCAGCGCATCCAGGCCAACGCCGACGGCGCCCGGAGTAAAGCCGGAGCGGGCGTCGAGGATCACGCTTTGCGTCCACTCCTCGGCCTTGCCTTGCGGGTAGGCGCTCTCGGTAAAGTTACGGTTGATGTAGTAGTTACGCAGGTTGGCGTTGACGTGGGCGTCTGCAAAAAAGCCATCGGCAAACACCGGAACGCTGGTCAACGCGCCGCCAAGTGCAAGCAATTTCACCGACGTCGAAACAGCCTGTGTATTGATCAGGGTGCAATATCGCATGAGGACTCTCTTTTGTTTTTATTGGGAGTAAGCAGAGTCAAGCGATACTAACGAGAATCCGGCTGATTCAAAGATCAATACCAGACAGCTTGGGATCTTAAAGGGACAATTGATTCAACCTGAACGGGCTCAAATGCCCTCCCGGACGGGAGGGCGTTGGAGCCGTGAACTGTCAGTGCGAGGTAACTTCGATGGGCGGGAACTTGTAGCCGCCGCCTTGCACGGCTTTGCTCGGACCATACAGCCTCAGTACGATGTAGGCGTCCTTCTCCGGGATTGGCAGGTAGTTGGGGTTGCTTTCGTCACCCTTGGCGCTCAACTCAATGGTGTATTCACCATTGGCATCCGGTTTCAGCGTACGGTCACCGCGGCTGTGACGATTGATGGCGTTGTGCGCCATCAGGCGGTTGTCCGAGCCATACACTGTGTAAGACCAGAATTGACTGACGTCAGGCGCCTTGAAGTGCATGGTGTAGGACTTGCCATTGGAGCCGTTGATCGGCTTGCCATCGGCGGCCGTCTCGGTGCGCAGGTAGATGCTTTCATCCGGTGGCAGGCCCCATTGGCCGATGTAGGTACCCTCTGCGAACAGGTCACGGGGGCCGTCGCCCAACTGCTCGCGGGTGCCCAGCAGCTTGCCGGCATCGGTCATCTTCGGCGCCAGATCCTTGATGTGCTTCATGCCCAGTTCTTCACCCTTCTTGGCCGCTGCCAGCTGCTCCTTGGTGAAGTTTTCCTTGCAAGGCTCGACACCGACCGACTTGTACTGGTCGAGCCATTTTTTGTCGGCCTGGCCCATGCTGCCGTCACACAGCACGAAGTTCACCCGTTGCAGCCAGTTGGTCTTGGCCGGGTCGGGGTAGGTACGCTGCTTGGCTTTCGGTCCGGGCTCGCCCAGGTAGGCCGAGAGCGTGCGAACGTTCCAGTCATCCATGTAGCCAAGGGCCTTCTTCTGGTCTTCAGGCCCGGTGGACATGATCCTGCCCATCAGTTTCACCAGGTTGGATTCGACACGAATCACCTCGGTGACACTGTCCGGCACTTCGCCTTTCCATTGCGGTGAGGCGAACATGAAGTGGCCACCCTTGGTGTCGCGGGTCCGCGATCCAATCATGGAAGTCGTGTAGTGGCCCATGTCCATGGTATGCAGGATCCAGTAACGGCCCTTTTCCATTTCCGGCACACTGACGATCACCGGCTCGGCGGCGACGTCCAGCCAGCCCATCAGGTGCAGGGTGTCGTTGTTGATGGTCGGGTGGTCTGTATACGTGTCATCGGCCAGGTGGCGGATGTTCTGGAAGCGGTTGAGCGGCGTATGGGTCTTCACCGCCGTCTCGTAGAAGAACTTGTACGCCTCATCCATGGAATAGCCATAGATGTAAGCGTCTTCGGCCAGTTTGTCCGGTATTTGCGCAAAGGCCGGCACGGCAAGCGACAGCAGGGCTGCTCCAAGCATCATGGGTTTCATCAACACTCCTTTGGGCTGGCGGGCCAGCCCTGTCGTTTGGTTATCGAAGGTGGCAGACAGCACTCAGGGGCTAACCCGTTCGAAATCGGGCAACTTGAAAGTCTTGTTGTTGAACGCTTCGGTGGGGCCATAGAAACGCATGGCCGGCAAGGGGCGCTTGCCCGAAGTGGGTATCCAGTTGGCTTCCTCACCTTGCGGGGCCGCCGGACCGACATAGATCGTCACGCCGCCATCGGCATTCTTCTTCATCTTGTCGACATCGAACGACGACAGCGTGGTGCGGTTGCTGTCGCTGTAGATGAACGAGAAGGTGGCGCGGTCATACACCGTCAGCGCCCAGAACTGCTTGACCGGCATGTCCTTGGGCACATCGAGTTTGTAGAGCTGACCGGCTTCCAGCGGTTTACCGTCCTTGTCGGCCATTGCCATCTGGTAAGAAGTAGCCGGCGAGTCGCTGAGCACCTTGGGCATGTAGGTGCACCAGAAGTATTCCGCTGCACGCTCGATCAGGTCGATGCGATCGTTATAGATGAACTTGAATTCGCGGTTGGCGTCTGCCTGCAACAGCGAGACGTAGTGGCGGTCTGGCCAGTAAACGCGCTTGGACATCTCGGTGTCGAACCATTGCTGGAGGTAGAACCAGGCATCGATCGCGGCCTGGTGCATGGCCCGCTTGGCAGTTTCGTCCGGTGCGAAGGGTTTGCCTTTGACGATGCCCAGGGACGACAACATGCCCATCATGACCTTGTCGTGTTCGCGCACCGGCTCAACGCTCATGATTGCGTGCATGTCCTCGAAGTGTCGTTCGTCGTAGAACGGCAATGTCGGGTAGCGTTCATGAGCGGGGTCGATGAACTTCTGCTGGGGTGGCGACTTGGCTTGTGACAGGTAGTACATACGCAGGCGCTTGGCATAGGCGTAGGCATCCTTGGCGGTCTTGCCCGCTGGCGGCACCGAGCGGAAGGCCAGGGCGATACGGAAGTTCGGCGAGCTGACGTGAATGTAGCCCTTGGGAACTTCGCCCTTGTAGTCAGGCGCCGTGAACACGTACTTGCCACCTTTGCCCTTGTCGAGCCCGGCCGGGCCGACGTCGGCGATGGTGAGCTGCCAGGCATCCACCACCTGGCCGTAAAGGCTGCCGTCAGCACTCGCGGACGGAATCTCCAGGACTACCGGGCCTTTGCGCAGGTCAGTGTAGGCAGCGATATAAGGCGTGGTGCTGTTAGCCGTAATGGCTTCAAGCTGAGGAGTAGCGGTTGCCGAATAGGCAATGATGTCGTTGTCCTTGTAGCCAAGATCCTTCTCGGCGGCACGGCGGAACGAATAGATCGCGATTGCCGGCATGTTCCATAAAATCGCTTCGAACGCACGCTGGTACTTGATCTGGTAGTCGAAATCCTTGACCGAGGGCACCGAGCCCTGTGGTGGCTGACCACCCAACGGCTCGGTTGCTGCCTGCACCGTGGCGATGGTGCACGTGGCGATTGCTGTTGCGAGCAGGCACGGCAAAAAACGGGAAGTCATCCGGGTCATCAATCCATCTACGACTTTCATTGAAAACTCCTGGGGGCAAGTACGAGGTTCGGTAGACCACGGACACTGAGGCTCGATCTGACGGCATAGAGGCGCCAGATGAGCTTGCAGCAGTGTAGTTTAGGTTTTGGACGTGAGAAGCTACCGACGTTCGCCTCAGCGGCGCCCTACTTCACCGTCAGTACTCACCACCCACGGCGACTGATCGGCAACGATAGGCACGCCCCCCACCCAGCGATCTGCCGGTGACTGGTCGAGCCAGTTCGACCGCCCAAGCAGTACCTGTTCGCCAAGCGCCGTGAGCCGCAGCGGGCGCTGGCGCCAATCATCGCCGGGCGCTTCGCTCAGCAGCGGCCTGGGTGCATGGATCAGGGGTTGCAGCAGGGTGTGGAACATCAGATCGCCCAGGTACGGCAAGGGCTCGTAGCGCATCATCAAGTGGCCGAACACTTTGCCTGCGGCCAGCTCGCCTTCGGCGGCGAGGATGCGCAGCACCAGCCGCTGGGTGAGGCTCAAGCCATCATCGATGCCGGGGAGCTCTTGCAGTTGCCGCGCCAACGCGGGGCCCAGCAAAGGCAGCACGGGATGCGGCCGCGCAGCCAGGCCCGCCCATTCATTGGGATTGGATGCGGTGTAGGCACGCCACGCTTCGCGCGCGAGCGCCAGCGCGTCCTCACCCAGTGGCCGACGCTGCGGCCAGAGCCAGGCGAGAAGATCCGGTGCCAGCTGGCCAATACCGATGAAGCGCTGCACCCCGGGGACCTGGGCAATTTCAATCAGTTCGAGCCGGCGCGGCACGCTGGAGAGACTCGCCAGCACCCGGATCAGAAACAGCTGATCGTAGGCGTCGGCCTCGCACCACAGCACCAACTCGCTGCCGGCATTCAATTGCGCCAGTGCCACGCGCTGCGGGGCCTGGCGCTGGGCGATATCGCGGGCGGAGAGCCCGAATGCCTGTTGTACATAAGCGGCCCGCACCGACCAGTATTCATCTTCAGCCAGTGCGGGTACCGGGCCCATCACCATCGGGTCGTCAAACATGTGAAACGCGCCCGAAAAGCCCGCCGTGCGCAGGCTGTGCTCGATGTCGTTACCACAGCGCCAGTGCTGTACGGCGGCCTCGCCTGTGGCAGCAAAGTCGGGATGGCGCGCGCTGAAGGCAACGCGATCGGCATGAGCAATCAACTTCGGCCAGCTGGCAAAACCCGCCTCGCGCGCCACCAGCCACTGCGTGTCGGCGAGGCGATAATCGGGACCGGACAACCCCAGTGCACACAGTTGCGCACGGGCCTCATCTGCCTCGTTGTTTTTCAGGGCCTTGAGAAGACGCTTGGCGCGTTTGCGCAGTGCGGGCAAATCGAGCAAACCGTGATGACGGGACGCATAGGTGGCGGGCATGCCAACTCCTTACAGGGCTCGGTCCGCCGACAAGCCGGGAGTTGGAATGAAATAGGGTTGGAGCATGCCTGGGTTACCCCTTCGCGCGGACCGCGGGCGCAGCGTACGCCCGAGCCCGGACTTTAGCGCCAAGCGTCGGTGGAATCAATGCTGCGTCTGGAGCCTGTGACCACGCGCTTTCAACGTCGCGCTTAAAAAATCCAGTGCGCGCTGAAAGACCGGATGGCAATCGGCATAGGGCAGCTGATCGAGCGGCGCCCAGAAAAACGCAAACAGGTGACCATGATCATCCGTCGTCTGGTGCGACCATTGCTCGGGTAGCACCTCGCCCACTTCACACAGGTGGAACGACCAGACCTGGTCATGATGCCCGGCTTCCCAACAGCCAAGATCATCGCTGATCGTCGCCGTGTCGATGCCGGACTCTTCTGCCAGCTCACGCAAGGCCGCCTCACGCGGCGTTTCGCCTTGCTCTATGGTGCCTTTGACCAGTTGCACCCCAGCCTGTGGATGGCGGAACAACAGGACTCTGGGACCCTGGGTGAATGACAGCACCACGGGGCAGGCCTTGTCAGGACACATGACGATTTCCTTATCAGCAGTGACGGCCGACCATCATACGCAACCGCCCGCGCACACCAAATAATTGCCGAATCGCAGCCCCTCACGTATCGTCGCGCGCCGCTCACTCGCAAAAGGAATTTGACCCGTGTCAGCCCCCCGCATTCGCGCCCTCGCCCTGTGTATTTTTCATCATCAGGGCAAGATCCTGGTCAACCGCTTTGACGACGCGCAAACCCGGCAAACGCTCTACCGCCCGCTCGGTGGCGGCATCGAATTCGGTGAGCGCAGCATCGACGCCATCGCCAGGGAAGTGCAGGAAGAACTGAACCAGGTGATCACCGATATTCGCCTGATCGGCACGCTGGAGAGCATCTTCACCTACGACGGCAAGCCTGGGCACGAGATCGTCCAGGTGTACGACGCACGCTTCAGCGACATGAGCCTCTACGCGCAGCCCTGGCTCATCGGCCACGAATCCGATGGTGCCGCGTTCAAGGCCATGTGGCTCGACAGCAGCAGTTTCACCGCTGACTCCCCCCTGGTTCCTGAAGGGCTGCTTGATCTGCTCAGGACCGTCTCGCTGCTGGAGTGAAGACTGCTCTGTTACACGTCAGGCCGTTTGCCTGCGCATGGCCAGGATAGCCGCGCCGAAGCCAATGAAAGTCGACCCCACCACCCTGCTCACCCACAGCGAGAACTGTGGCCGCATCAGCACGCCCTTGGCACGTGAAGCCAGCGCGGCATACAGGGTCAGGGAACTCAGCGACAGGCCCATGAAGATCGACGTGAGCAACAGAAACTGCGGCAACAAGGCAGCGCTCTGATCGAGGAACTGCGGGAACAGTGCCGAGAAGAACATGGTCGCCTTGGGATTGGTCGCGGCAGTCAGGAAGGCCGACTTGAACAGCTTCAGGCGGGACGGCCGGCTAGCGGCCTGATCGGCCAAGCCCTCGGCTGTCAGCATCGGGGCTTTCCTGAGCAACTGCTTGGCGCCCAGGTAAAACAGGTAGCCGGCACCGGCAATCTTCACCACGTTGAACATCCACTCGGAACTGGCCAGCAAGGCGCCCAGGCCAAGCATCGCCGCCGCCGACAGGCAGAACAGCCCGCAGGCATTGCCGATAGATGACCACAGCGCCGCACGCGGGCCATAGGCCAGGCTGTTGTTGATCGCCATCAATGTGGCCGGGCCGGGGCTGGCGATGGCAATCGCGGCCACCAGAACATAGGTGAGCAAAACGTGAACATCCATTTTTCAGGCTCGAACATGATGGGCAAGTAAGGCATCTTACAAGGACACTGCCCACAGAGCACGCCAAGCCTGGCGAGGGCTGGCATTCAAGCACCACTCACCGCCCCGGAATGACAACGCGCATGAACATCTTGATTCGCAACGAGCAGCCTGAAGACATCGATAGCATTACACAGCTGACCGAAGCTGCATTCGAACACGCCGAACACACCAGTCATACCGAGCAATTCATCGTCAATGCGTTGCGCAATGCACATCAGCTGAGCGTATCGCTGGTAGCCGTGGAAAATGGCGAGATCATCGGCCATGTGGCCTTGTCACCGGTGACCGTTTCATCGGGTGCGCGCGGCTGGTATGGCCTGGGCCCGATTTCGGTGCGACCTGACCGTCAGGGTCAAGGCATAGGCGCGGCGCTGATGAACGCGGCACTGGACGCGCTGCGCCAGCTGGGCGCTGCCGGTTGCGTGCTGCTGGGCGACCCCGGCTACTACGGCCGCTTCGGCTTCAAGGCGCACCCGGGCCTCGAGTTGCCCGGCGTTCCCGCAGAGTACTTTCAGGCACTGGCGTTTGCCGCCGAGGTGCCGACAGGTGCGGTCACCTATCACCCGGCGTTTGAAGCCACCTGTTAATCAGAGGGCTGCTTCGGTCAGCAACCCTGCCTGTAGGCCATCGACGTAGGAGCTAGCGGGCGGCGTTCCGACTTGCCGGCGAACCATGCACCGCGGTGCCCCTGATATACCGCGTCATCGTTTTTCGCGGGCAAGCCACGCTCCTACAGCTTGGGGTGCACCGCAGACCTGTAGGTTTTATCCGCTTCCGCAGCGAGGCGCGCCAGAAAATCGAGGTCGGTCTCGCCGGCCTGCACGCAGAATTCGCGGACCTGATGGTCTAATACGCTGCCGATTTCGTACTGGGTGATGCCCTGGCGCTTGAGCATCAGCTCGAGAATCTGCGGGACGGTTTTCTGCTGGAAGATGCGCCAGTTCGAGCGCAGCTTGGCGCGGGCCAGTTGCGGTTCGACCAGCGCTTTGTAGCGGGTGCGGTGGAAGCCGGTTTCGTCCTGGCTGAAGCTGCTGACCAGGCCGTGCACGTAGCGCAACGGGCGCTCGCCGCGCCAGACGGTGAACAGCACCGGCTGGTCGAGCAACTGGGCGAAGTCGATATCGCTTTGGTAGCTGACCAGTTCCAGGGTCAAGGTGAACGGCTGGCTGACGGCCTCGACGAGGCTGAATGACACCACCTCAAAGGCGGCCTTGCCGACCAAGGGCTGGAAGCTGTAGCGCAGTTCCGATTGGCTAGGCATACGAAATCCTTGTCCGCCGCTTTGTGAGAGGCGAAACACTAGCGGGGAAATGCTGCTGGGTGGGGGCTTGGACTTCCTAAAAACCTGTGGGAAATTTCGCTTAATTTGAATTGGACCAGGGTGTTGCCCGAGGAACGAGGCCGTTACTGGCGCCTGCAGTCAGGGCTGCTTCGCACCCCATCGCAGGCTATCGCCAGCTCCCACAAATGCATTGCCTGCACCGCCCCTCTGTGGGAGCTGGCGTAGCCTGCGATCGAGTGCAAAGCGCTCGCAGATTCCCCCCACACACTGAAAGAGCGCCTCTATCAACGCCCAATACTGGCGCTATTAGCCCTCGCGCTTACCCACGTCTAGCCTATATTTATCGCTGCACTGAACCGGCCGGCTGGCTTCTGGGGAGGCGGTAATAAAGCGGCTACAGCCGCCCTCTTCGCCGTGTTGCAACTGTCCGATAACGAGATTGCCGCTATGCTCCATTGTCCGTGATGGCCATCACCGATTCGTTGATCGAACCGCTGGCCTTGAACCGATGTCATTGATTTCACTCATCTCTACCCGGTTGGCACGACGGGTCGGATTGTGGGGTGAGTCCATCCAGAGGTGAAACAGTCATGTCAAACGAGTCAAAATGCCCGTTCAACCACAGCGCTGGCGGCGGCACCACCAACCGAGACTGGTGGCCCGACCAGCTGAACCTGAAGATCCTGCATCAACACTCGTCTCTGTCCGACCCGATGGACAAGGACTTTGACTACGCCAAGGCCTTCAAGAGCCTCGACTTCGCGGCCCTCAAGCAAGACCTGCGGGCCCTGATGACCGATTCTCAGGACTGGTGGCCGGCCGACTTCGGTCACTATGGCCCGCTGTTCATCCGCATGTCCTGGCACAGTGCCGGGACCTACCGTACCGGTGACGGCCGTGGCGGTGCCGGCTCCGGTCAGCAGCGCTTCGCCCCGCTCAACAGCTGGCCCGACAACGTCAGCCTGGACAAGGCACGGCGCCTGCTCTGGCCGATCAAGCAAAAGTACGGCCGCAACATTTCCTGGGCCGACCTGATCGTGCTGGCCGGTAACGTCGCCCTCGAATCCATGGGCTTCAAGACGTTCGGTTTCTCCGGCGGTCGTGCCGATGTGTGGGAACCGGATGAAGACGTGTACTGGGGCACCGAAACCGTCTGGCTGGGCGGCGACGCGCGCTACGGCAAAGCCCAGCCCCCGGGGGATGCACCGGTGGTGGCCGACCCGTCGAAACATGGCGAGGAAGAAAGCCGCAATCTCAGTGGCGCGCGCAATCTGGAAAACCCGTTGGCCGCCGTGCAGATGGGCCTGATCTACGTCAACCCCGAAGGCCCCGAGGGCCATCCTGACCCGCTCGCCTCGGCCAAGGACATCCGCGACACCTTTGGCCGCATGGCCATGAACGATGAAGAAACCGTGGCGCTGATCGCCGGCGGCCATGCCTTCGGTAAAACCCATGGCGCAGGCCCGGCGGACAATGTCGGCCCCGAGCCGGAAGCGGCAGGCCTGGAAGAACAGGGCCTGGGCTGGCGAAACAAATTCGGCACCGGCAAGGGCGCCGACGCCATCACCAGCGGCCTGGAAGTGACCTGGACCCAGACACCCACGCAGTGGAGCAACCACTTCCTGGAAAACCTCTTTGGTTTCGAGTGGGAACTGACCAAGAGCCCGGCCGGCGCCCATCAGTGGAAGCCCAAGAACGGTGCCGGCGCAGGCGAGATCCCGCATGCGTTCGATCCGGGCAAGAAACAGGAACCAAGGATGCTCACCTCTGACCTGGCGCTGCGCTTCGACCCGATCTACGAGCCCATCGCCCGACGTTTCAAAGACAACCCCGAACAACTGGCCGATGCCTTTGCGCGCGCCTGGTACAAGCTCATCCACCGTGACATGGGCCCGCTGTCGCGTTACCTGGGTCCGGAAAACCCCTCCGAAGAACTGCTCTGGCAAGACCCGATCCCGCCCGTCAGTCATGCACTGGTCAATGACGCCGACGTGGCGGCGCTGAAAAGCAAGGTTCTGGCCTCGGGGCTTACTGTCGCCGAACTGGTGTCCACCGCATGGGCGGCTGCATCGTGCTTCCGCGGTTCCGACAACCGCGGCGGTGCCAACGGCGGGCGCCTGCGCCTGGCCCCGCAGAAAGACTGGGAAGCCAACCAGCCTGCACAAGTGGCCAAGGTCCTGGGCGTGCTGCAGAACATCCAGGGCGAGTTCAACAGTGGCGGCAAGCAGATTTCCCTGGCCGACCTGATCGTGCTGGCCGGTAGCGCCGGGGTCGAAAAGGCTGCAAAAGATGCCGGTTACAACGTCACCGTGCCCTTCTCGCCCGGCCGCACCGACGCCAGTCAGGAGCAGACCGACGTCGAGTCGTTCGGCTTCCTGGAGCCGGTTGCCGACGGTTTCCGCAACTTCGTCAAGGCCGGGGTCAAGGTTCGGGCCGAAGCGCTGTTGCTGGACAAGGCGCAACTGCTGACGCTCACCGCCCCGGAACTGACAGTGCTTATTGGCGGCCTGCGCGTACTGGGGGCCAACGTCGGGCAAAGCGCACACGGCGTGTTCACCCAGCGGCCTGGGCAGTTGACCAACGACTTCTTCAAGAACCTGCTGGACATGAACGTGGAATGGAAACCCACCTCCAGCGCCAACGACAGCTTCCAGGGCCACGACCGCAAAACCGGTACGCCGAAGTGGACCGGCACCCGCGTTGATCTGGTGTTCGGCTCGCATGCGCAACTGCGTGCACTGGCCGAGGTGTATGCCAGCAGCGATGCGCAACAGAAGTTCGTCAACGACTTCGTCGCCGCCTGGCACAAAGTCATGAACCTGGACCGTTTCGACCTGGCGTAACACCACCGACCCGGCCTTAGCGCCGCGCAAAAAAACGCCCCGACCTGCTCGCTCAGCTCGGGGCGTTTTTATTCTGATCCGTATTTTTATGCGTTATCTGCATCTGTAATGAATGCCCGCACACTCCGACAATAAAGCACCCTCACCGTTCGGAGTTCATATGGGCAAGCTTGCGATTTTCGTGGTCGGTTTTCTGCTGCTCGCCATCGGCATTGGCGCCTTGGGGACCATTTCGCCGTTGTAAGGCGTAAGCACCTGAAGCCTTTGTAAAAAATCAGCGATGGCAGCCGGACCTTCAGTCATCGGCTGTCATCTTTATGTCATCAACCGGGTGGAAGATCACCGCAACTCGCCAGAGCGCTCAACACGCCTCTGCCTGCTGACGGATGAACTTGCAAGGACACACCCAATGAAAGGAGACACCTCTCTTTTTGCGGCCATCGACCTGGGCTCGAACGCGTTTCGTCTGATGATCGGTCAGCCGGCCAGGCGCAATCGCCAGTTCGTGATCGAAGAGGTGAAATCCTTGCGCGAACCTGTCCGCCTGGCCGAGGGCTTGCAAGACGGCGCCCTCGACGACTCGGCGCTGGACCGCGGTTGGCAGGCATTGGCACGCTTTGGCAAAAAGCTGCGTGGCTTCGAAGCCGGCCGTGTACGTGCGGTTGCTACCAGCGCCGTACGCGAGGCCGCCAATGCCAAGGTGTTTCTCGATGATGCCGAGCGCCATCTGGGCTTTCCCATCGACGTCATCTCCGGCCAGGAAGAAGCCCGTCTGGTGTACACCGGCGTCACCCACCGCAGCCCCTCCCCCGACAAGATGCGCCTGGTAGTGGACATCGGCGGCGGCTCCACCGAATTGATCCTGGGCTGGGGTGACCAGCCCTTGCTGACCGAGAGCATCAACGTCGGCAGTGGCACCTGGAGCACGCGCTTCTTTCCCGGCGGCCAGGTCACGCCGCAGGCGCTGCAGCAGGCCGAGCGCAACGCCATCCTGCAGTTTGAGACGGTCGCACGCCGTTACCGCCAGCTGGGCTGGCAACAGGCGATCGGTTCCTCAGGCACCGCACGCATGCTGGCCAAGGTGCTCAGGGCCAATGCCCTGAACGACTATGGCGAAGGAGGTATCACCTACAGCGGCCTGCTGCGCCTGTCGTTGCTGCTGCTTGAGGCCGGGCACGTCGGCAACATCAAGCTGGGCGGCCTGCAAGCGCATCGCCAGAGCGTATTGCCGGGCGGGCTTGCAGTGATGCTGGCGGCGTTCAAAGTGTTCGCCATCCGCGACATGACCCCCTCCGAGCCGGGCCTGCGCTTTGGCGTACTGCACGGGTTGATGCAACAGCGCTGAGCCCGCCGCGCGGTCCCTGCGCCGCGCCGTTATCGCCTGCCGAAAAATTGCACGGTTGTCCTTTGGCACAGCTTGTAACTTGGCGATAACCATCTACGGTTATTTCTATTCCTTCACTCCCCTGAATGGTTGCTGATCAATAGCGCTATATAACGACTGCTGCGCATCGTGGAAACCGCGCAGACGCTCGCCAGGATTCGAACGTACTCACGACTCAGATCTGTCCCAAGGAGCAACACCATGAAGTCGAAGCACCTGTTGTTTACGTTGTGCGTGACCTCGCTGGCGCTGTCCGGCTGTGCTAACAAGTATGTTGAACCCGACCAGTACTCCGGATTCCTGAAAAACTACAGCGCGCTCAAAGAAGCCGAGTCGCCTTCCGGCGCACCGGTCATGCGCTGGATTGACCCGTCGGTGAACGTTGGCAAGTTCAACAGCGTGTACATCGAGTCGAGCCAGTTCTATCCCAAGCCGCAAGCCACCGACAAGATTCCGGACACCACCCTGCAAGGCATCACCCGTTACTACAACCAGTCCCTGCAGAACGAATTTGCCAAAGAGCTGCCGCTGGCCAAAGGCCCAGGCCCTGGCGTGCTGATCGTACGTCCGGCGATCACCGCCGTCAGCGCTTCGACCAAAGGCCTGCGCCCGTATGAAGTGATCCCGATTGCCCTGATTGCCGCCGGCGTCAGCACCGCGACCGGCATCCGCGACCAGGACACCAGTCTGTCGACCGAAGCGGCGTTCATCGACTCCGACAGTGGCAAGGTCGTCGCGCAGGTCGTGCGCAAAGGCGCCGGTTCCGACCTGGAAAACTCCGACCAGGTGATGACCGCCAAAGACGCCAAGGCGGTACTCGATGGCTGGGCAATCGACATGGCCAAGTCCTTTGAGCTGCTCAAAACCAAGAAATAAGACAGTGCGTCTACCTGCCTGGTACAGCCCCGCCAGTGACGGCACCCTGGGGTTGTGCCTGGCCATTGACCCGCCATGATTCGATGGGCAAGCAAGCCCGCGGGGTGACAGTTCGGGAGGCTGGATGAAACGTAATTCGGGTTACCTTGTACGGGGTCAACGCGTTACCGGTCTTGCTGTGTGCCTGTGTTTACTCAGCGCAAAATCATGGGCCGGCGGTATTTTCATTTATGAGGCCGGCCAGGAAGGCATGGGCCTGGCCAACGCAGGTTCTGCAGCGCTTGCCACTGACCCCAGCGTACTGATGAGCAACCCCGCCGCCATCACCCAGTTGCAGGGCACCCAGATCAGCGCCAGCGGCCAGCTGATTCTCGGCGACCTGAAGTTTTCTCGCGACAGCAACAACCAGTTCAGCGGCAACGAAGGCGGCAACTCGCTTAAATACCTGCCCGGCACCAGCCTGTTCGTCAGCCACCAGATCGACGAGCGCTCGGCGGTCGGCTTTGGCATGTACGGCAACTTCGGCCTGGCGCTGGATTATGACGACGACTGGGCCGGCCGCTATTTCACCCAGGAGGCCGCCGTGATCGGCGTGTCGTTCCAGCCAACCTTCGCCTACAAATTTACCGACGACCTTTCGGTGGGCATTGGCCCGCGCATCATGTATGCCTACTACCGCACCGAGATGGCCATCAACAACAACCTGCTCGGCCTGCGCGACAGCCCCGCCGGGCAACTGGAATACAAAGACACCGATGTCGGCACCGGGGTCAACGTCGGCGTGCACTACCGCCTGGGCCCGCGCACCCAGTTGGGCCTCGCCTACACCAGCAAGGTCGACCTTGAGTTCAAAGACCGCCCCAGCGTGCACAAGGTCGACAACCCGATCATCAACGCGGCGCTCAGGCGTCTGGACGTGGATGACCTGGAGCTGGACATGTCGGTGCCGCAGACCGTGCTGTTCAGCGTCGCGCATGACCTCGACGACCAGTGGAAACTGCTGGGCAGCCTCGGCTGGCAGGACTGGAGCGAGTTCGGCGAGATTGGCGTCGAGGTCGACACCGATGCCGCGGGTGACGTCAGCCGCTCGGTCAGCCGCAAATACAAGGACACCTGGCACGCCTCGCTGGGCGCCCAGTACCAGATCGATCCGCGCCTGCGCTGGAGCTTCGGCCTGGGTTACGACAGTTCGGCGGTGGATGACAAGGACCGCACTGTGGACAACCCCATGGGCGAGGCCTGGCGCCTGGCGACCGGGATCAACTACGAGCTGGAAAAAGGCCTTGATGTGCACATGGCGTACACCCTGGTGTGGCTGGGTGACATGGACGTCGACCAGACCAAGGCGCGGTCGGGCGATACCCTTTCCGGCACCTACAAAAACGCGGCGCTGCACATTATCGGCGGTGGTGCGACCTGGCGGTTCTAGGTTTTATCCGCGCACACATGCCGCCAGCGCTGAGCGCTGACGGCACGTGTGACGGTTCGCTTTCCCTCATCTACCACTGCTGTATCAGCGGCTCCGGCCCGGCCAGCGCCGGGAAATGCGGCAGCACCTCTTCTGCCAGTTCCTGGATGATCTGCGCAACCGGACGCTGCGCCATCTGGATGCCCAGGGCCGCGTGATTGACCCCGGCATCCCGCCATTCGCCCAGCAGGTCGATCAAGCCATTGCGGCCGGTCTTGAGTACATAACCGCCCTGTAGCGGCGTGCGCGGGAAGTTCGGGTCATCCGCCAGGTCAATCCATTCGTTGGTCATGTGCGGGCGAAAACCGCCACCGGGAATCGCCGCACGCCAGGCGCGAATTTTTTCTGCCAGGCGTCGGGGCCCAAGGATGTTATGGGTGGCGTCCGGAAAGGTCAGCCAGCCGTCGGCCTGCTCTCCCAACCACGCCATCGATTGCTGCGATGAGCCGGTGACGATAAGCGGAATACGCCCGGTGACGGGCTTGGGCAGCAACTGTGCGTCGCTCAGGCGGCCCAAGGGCGACTGAATGTTCGCAGGCGACGTGGCCAGCAATTGCCGAACGTAGTCCACCGACTGCGCAAACCGTTCGCCCCGTTCGCCATGCGTCAGGCCATAAGCCGGAAACTCCACGGCACGGTCGCCGGTGGCGATGCCCATGACCAGGCGGCCGCCGGACAGGCAATCGAGTGTGGCCGCCGACTTCGCCAGGTCGATGGGATGGCGCAGCGAGAAGATCGCGCTGCCGGTCACCAGGGCAATCTGCCGTGTCTGCGCGGCCAGGTAAGCCAGGTAGGTAAAGGGGTCGAACACTTGCCCGGCATCGCCGAACGCAGGATCGAACAACGGTACATCCCGCACCCAGGCGGCAGCGAAGCCCAGGCGGTCGATTTCACTGACCTGCTGTGCCTGGCCGATCAGAACGGCCATGTCACCAGAAAAAAAGCGCAGTGGCAGGAAAATCCCCAGGGTGAGTTGGTCGGGGGCGAACATGCGCCGGTAGCCGGGGTGGCCGGCAAAAGCGGATGCATTGGCTCCGCGTGTTGTAGGAGCGGTAAAGCGATGGGTTGTCGCGTTCATGGCACGTCCTTGATGCTGTGGTTCAGGGGCCTGTTGCCGGTGCGGGCAAACGGATGCCTCGCTGCACCGCCGGGCGCTGGTTGATGCGCGCGTACCAGTCACACAGGTGGGGGTAACGGCTGAAGTCAAAAGCCACCAAGCGGGCGATATGCATCCAGCCGAACGTTGCGATGTCGGCAATCGAATAGGCCTGCCCTGCCAGCCACGGCTGGGTTGCCAGGTGCTGGTCGAGGGTGGCGAAAGCCGCCTCGGTGAGTTGCCGGTAGCGACTGATGGCTGCCGGGTTGGCTGTTTTATCAAAGCACTCGAAGTGCACCCGCTGCCCCAGCAATGGGCCCATGCTCGCGCTGTGAAACATCAGCCAGGTAATGGTTGCCCAGTGTGCTTGCGGATGCGGCTCGTGCAATTGCCCGCTCTTCTGAGCGAGGTACAGGAGAATGGCCGCTGACTCGAACAGGGTGATGCCGCGAGCGCGGTCCACCAGCACGGGAATACGACCGTAGGGGTTGAGGGCAAGGAATGCCGGTTGCCGGTGTTCATCCAGCTCGATGCGTACGTGACGCAATGTGTAGGCGAGGCCCATTTCTTCCAGGGCGATGGTGATCTTGAAGCCATTGGGCGAGCTGTCGGTATACAGAATCAGATCGGAATCGGGCATGGACTCATTACCTCAGGCAAACTAACGTTTACGGTCACTAGCTGATAGCCATGCTAGAGCGGTTGCTCTATACAGAAAAACGATAAGTTCTCCTCTCATACATTAGATTTTCTAAACCAAGGAATCTGCCGATGGGCGCTGTTCTCCCCTTGCTGGCGCTGAGGGCCTTCACTGAAACCGCACGCCTGGGCAGCCTGAAAGCGGCAGCGCAGCAACTGGGCGTGACGCCTGGAGCGATCAGCCAGCAGATTCGCCAGCTGGAGGACCGCCTCGGGGTTTCACTGCTGGTGCGCAGCCGCCAGGGTGTGCGCCTCACCGAGGCCGGTGCGCGTTTGCACCCGGGGTTGTCACGGGGCTTTGGCCAGATCGAGGGCGCGCTGGCGGATCTGCAGGCGATGACGGTCGAACAGACCCTCACCATCAGCACCGTGCCGTCGTTTGCCTCCACCTGGCTGGTGCCACGCCTGGCCGACTTCAGCGCTCGCTATCCGGATATCGAAGTGCGCGTGGAGGCGACGGGTAAGCTGGTCGACTTCCAGCGCGAGCGGGTCGACATCGCCTTACGCCATGGCCTGGGCCACTACCCGGGCCTTGAGTCGATCCCGTTGCTGGCGCCGGTACTGGTGCCGGTGGCCAGCCCGGCGTTGCTGGCCAACGGGCCGCCGATCAGCAACCCGCAGGACTGCCTGCATTACCCGCTGCTGCAGGACTCTGATCGCGCTGATTGGGCACTGTGGCTGCAGGCTCACGGCGTCGACGTAGACAGCAGCGCCCGCCGCGGCCCGAGTTTTGACGAGGAACTGCTGCTGTTGCGCGCGGCCGTCACCGGGCAAGGTATCGCCCTGGTGCAGGACAACCATGCCTGTGAGGACCTTGAAAACGGCACCCTGGTGATCGCATTGGACAGGCCCTGGCCAGCGCGGTTTGCCTACTACGCGGTGAGTCGACCGCAGGCGCTGCGCCAGGCGCATGTGCAGGCTTTTATCAACTGGCTGAAGGAACAGGCGGGGGATGTGCCGGCGCTGCGCTGAAGGTTGTGTGGGTATCGGGACTCTACGAGCGCTTCGCGCTCGATCGCAGGCTGCGCCAGCTCCTACAGGTACTGCGGGGCTTGTGAGGCATGTGGTGTACCTGTGGGAGCTGGCGCTAGCCGGCGATGGGGCGCACAGCGGCCCTGGTGAAGCAGCTCCTGCACAATGACCACCCATCAGCCAGATCCCGCGCCAGCAGCAGGCCACTACACTGCATAAGGGGGATGAAATCAACGCACCTCAACTCAGGAGATCTGTGATGAACAGAGCATCTTGGCTGGCGTTGGTAGTCGCTGTCGGGGCAATTTCAGGTTGCGCAAGCACCGAGGTTGTCGATGTCCCCCTCCAGGCTACCCCAGAAAACGCTCAGCATATCGCTCGGGCTACCCTCAGCCCGGCGGGCACGCAAACCAGCATCATGCTCAACGTCGGTGGCGTGCCGCACGACCTGGCCCTGCCAAGTCGCCTCGATACGGCCATCTATGCCGGTTCGTGTCAGCACCTGGCCGCACAACCGGCCTACACCACGCAACAAGCCAACAGCGTCGACTACCCCTCGATGGCCCCACGCACCAAGCTGTGGGCGCAAGCCCCTGTGGCCTTGAGCGAACTGACCAAGGGTGACTATGCCCTGCTCGTTCGCACCAGCCCGGCAGACGGCAGCCGTGCGATTTTCTGCGGCGACATCAACGCCGGTTAAAGGAGTGCCCAGCAAGCAATTGGCACCGTGGCCGGCATGAATTTCACCAGGCCACGGTGACGCCGCCCCGTTCATCCAGGTCAGTCAAAGCGCATTCACTTGCTGGTCGGCATGGTAGGAAGAACGCACCAGCGGCCCGGACGCGACATTCCTGAAGCCCATCGCCAACGCCTGTTCGGCAAACCAGGCGAAGGTGTCCGGGTGCACAAAGCGCTGTACCGGCAGATGGCTGCGCGACGGCTGCAGGTACTGCCCGAGGGTGAGCATGTCGACCTGGTGTTCGCGCATGCGCTGCATCACCTCGATCACTTCGTCATCGGTCTCACCCAGCCCGAGCATCAGCCCGGACTTGGTCGGCACCCCCGGCACACGTTGCTTGAAGCGCTCGAGCAGATCCAGCGACCACTCGAAGTCCGAACCCGGCCGGGCGGCCTTGTACAGGCGTGGCACGGTCTCCAGGTTGTGGTTGAACACATCCGGCGGCTCCTGCTCGGTGATCGCCAGGGCCACGTCCATGCGCCCGCGGTAATCAGGCACCAGGGTTTCCAGCTGGATACCCGGCGACAGCGCACGGATTTCCCGCAGGCAGTCGACGAAGTGCTGGGCGCCACCGTCGCGCAAATCATCCCGGTCCACCGAGGTGATGACCACGTACTTCAGACGCAGGTCGGCGATGGCAATTGCCAGGTTCTTCGGCTCGTCGGCGTCCAGTGGCTTGGGCCGGCCATGGCCGACATCACAGAACGGACACCGGCGGGTGCAGATGTCGCCCATGATCATGAAGGTTGCCGTGCCGCCGGAAAAGCACTCGCCCAGGTTCGGGCAGGAGGCTTCTTCGCAAACGCTGTGCAGCTTGTGCTTGCGCAGCAGCGCCTTGACCCGTGCCACCTCGGGCGAGGTGGGAATCTCCACGCGAATCCACTCAGGTTTGCGTGGCACCTCTTCGGTGGGCAGGATCTTCACCGGAATGCGCGCCACTTTCTCGGCGCCGCGCAGCTTCACCCCGGCCTGAAGCGGTTGCGGGCGCGTGGCGACAGACTGGGTTGGGTTCATGCTCATCCCCTGCTCAACCACGGTAGTAACGCTGGGCCACGAACGGCGTGCGCACCACGCGCATCGGCACCAACTTGCCGCGTACCTGGGCGAAGCCGTCAGTCTCCAGCGCCGCGTGTTCGCTGTGCACAGTCCCCATCGCCAGCGGGCCGCCCAGGCTCGGGCCGAAGCCGCCGCTGGTGACACGGCCGATCACCTGCTCACGGGCATCGACGATCAGCGCGCCTTCGCGCACCGGTACCCGCTCACTGGGCAACAGGCCAACGCGCTTGCTGGTCACCCCCTCGCGCTGCTGGGCAAAGATACGCTCAGCCCCGGGGAAGCCGCCGGCACGTACGCCGTCCGCACGCCGGGCCTTGGAAATCGCCCAGGTCAGGCTGGCCTCGATGGGTGTGCAGGTCGCGTCGATGTCATGGCCGTACAGGCACAAGCCGGCTTCCAGGCGCAGCGAGTCACGGGCACCCAGGCCGATGGCTTCGACCTCGGGCTCGGCCAGTAACGAGCGGGCGAGCATTTGCGCCGCTTCTGCCGGCACGGAAATCTCGTAGCCATCTTCACCGGTGTAGCCCGAGCGGCTGACGTAGCAGTCGACGCCCAGCAAGCGCACCGGGGCGAACTGCATGAAGGTCATGCTGCTGACCTCGGGTGCCAGGCGCGCCAGCACCTTGGCCGCCGCCGGCCCCTGCAGGGCAAGCAAGGCGCGGCTGTCGAACAGCGACTCGACCTCGCACTGCCCTTCCAGGTGCTGGCGCAGGTGGGTCAGGTCCTGGTCTTTGCAGCCGGCATTGACCACCAGAAACAGTTCATCGTTGCCGAGGTTGGCGACCATCAGGTCGTCGAGGATGCCGCCTTCGGCGTTGGTGAACAGCGCATAGCGCTGCATGCCCACCGGCAGGTCGATGATATCGACCGGCACCAGTGCCTCCAGCGCCTTGGCCGCCTGCGCGCCGCGCAAGCGGATCTGGCCCATGTGCGAGACGTCGAACAGCCCGGCCTGTTCACGGGTGTGCAGGTGTTCCTTGAGCACACCCAGCGGGTACTGCACCGGCATGGCGTAGCCGGCGAACGGCACCATGCGCGCGCCCAGTTCCAGGTGCAGACCCTGCAACGGCGTTTGTTGTAGTTGTTCAGTGGACATGGTGACTCCTAGCATTCGATGATGTTGACTGCCAGCCCGCCGCGGGCAGTCTCTTTGTATTTGCTTTTCATGTCGGCGCCGGTCTGGCGCATGGTCCGGATCACCTTGTCGAGCGACACGAAGTGCTGGCCATCCCCGCGCAAGGCCATGCGCGCGGCATTGATGGCCTTGACCGAGCCCATGGCGTTGCGCTCGATGCAGGGCACCTGAACCAGCCCGCCAATCGGGTCGCAGGTCAGCCCGAGGTTGTGCTCCATGCCGATTTCGGCGGCGTTTTCCACTTGCTGCACGCTGCCGCCGAGTACTTCGCACAAGGCCCCGGCGGCCATCGAGCAGGCCACCCCGACCTCGCCCTGGCAACCGACTTCGGCACCGGAAATCGAGGCGTTTTCCTTGTACAGAATGCCGATGGCCGCAGCCGTCAACAGAAAACGCACCACGCCGTCTTCGTTGGCTCCCGGCACAAAGCGGGTGTAGTAGTGCAGTACCGCCGGGATGATCCCGGCCGCGCCGTTGGTGGGCGCGGTGACTACGCGCCCGCCACTGGCGTTTTCCTCGTTCACTGCCAGGGCGTAGAGGTTGACCCAGTCGAGCACCGAGAGGCTGTCCCTGAGGCTGGCCTCGGGGCTGGCGCTCAACTGGCGGTGCAAGGCCGCCGCTCGGCGCCTGACCTTGAGCCCGCCGGGCATGATCCCTTCGGTGCGGCAGCCCGCCTTGACGCAGTCCTGCATCACCTGCCAGATGTGCAGCAGGCCCTCGCGGGTCTGCTCCGGGCTGCGCCAGGCGGTCTCGTTCTCGGCCATCAACTGGCTGATCGAAAGACCGTGCTGGGTGCATTGCGCCAGCAGCTCGCGGCCACTGAGAAACGGAAAGCGCAGCGGCGTGCGGTCTTCGACGATACGGTCGACACCGACCGCCGCCTCGTCCACCACAAAACCGCCCCCCACCGAGTAATACTCACGGCTGCACAGCTGCAGGCCGGCCGCATCGAAGGCGCGCAAAATCATGCCGTTGGGGTGATACGGCAACGGCTTGCGGATCATCGCCAGGTGCTCTTTCTCGACGAAGCGGATGCTTTTTTCGCCCAGCAGCGACAGCCTTCCGTGCTGGCGAATCATCCCCAGGCGGTCGGCCACCATCGAGGTTTCGACGGTGTCCGGGTGCTCCCCCTCAAGCCCCAGCAACACCGCCTTGTCGCTACCGTGGCCCTTGCCGGTGGCGCCCAGCGAGCCGTACAGCGCGGCCCGCACACTTTCCACCTGAGGCAACAAGCCCTGGTCCCTGAGCCCCTCGGCAAAACGCGCCGCCGCCCGCATCGGCCCGACCGTGTGCGAACTGGACGGGCCGATACCTACCTTGAACAGATCAAAAACACTCAGCGACATACACGCCTCCGCACTCGCGCCCAGGGATCAGGCCGGATAAACCGGGAACAGCTTGCACAGTGCCGCCACCTGCCGGGCCACCTGCGCCTCGACATCGGCGTCGCCCAGATGATCGAGGATGTCGCAGATCCAGGTCGCCAGTGCCCGGCACTCCGGTACCTGGAAGCCACGGGTGGTGACGGCCGGGGTACCGATGCGCAGGCCCGAGGTGACAAAGGGCGATTGCGGGTCATTGGGCACGGCGTTCTTGTTGACGGTGATGTGCGCACGGCCCAGCGCGGCATCGGCGTCCTTGCCGGTGATGCCCTGGCGGATCAGGCTGACCAGGAACAGGTGGTTGTCGGTGCCACCGGAGATCACGTCATAACCGCGCTGCATGAAAATTTCGGCCATCGCCTGGGCGTTCTCGATGACCTGGCGCTGGTAGTCCTTGAAGCCAGGCTCCAGGGCTTCCTTGAAGCACACCGCCTTGGCCGCAATCACATGCATCAACGGCCCGCCCTGCCCGCCCGGGAACACCGCCGAGTTGAGTTTCTTCTCAAGCTCAGGGTCGGCCTTGGCCAGGATCAGGCCACCGCGCGGGCCGCGCAGGGTCTTGTGGGTGGTGGTGGTGACGACATCGGCGTACGGCAGCGGATTGGGATACAGGCCCGCCGCAACCAGACCGGCGACATGCGCCATGTCGACGAACAGGTAGGCACCGACCTTGTCGGCGATCTCACGAAAGCGCGGGAAGTCGAGGGTCTTGGAGTAGGCGGAGAAGCCGGCGACGATCATCTTCGGCTTGTGCTCGACGGCCAGGCGCTCGACTTCGTCATAGTCGATCAGGCCATTGCCGTCGATGCCGTATTGCACCGCGTTGTAGAGTTTGCCGGACGAGCTGACCTTGGCGCCATGAGTGAGGTGGCCGCCGTGGGCCAGACTCATGCCCAGCAGCGTGTCGCCGGCCTGTAGCAGGGCCAGGTACACTGCCGCGTTGGCCTGGGAGCCGGAGTGCGGCTGGACGTTGGCGTAGCCGGCGCCGAACAGCTGCTTGGCGCGCTCGATGGCCAGCTGCTCGACGACATCGACGTGCTCGCAGCCACCGTAGTAGCGCTTGCCCGGATAGCCTTCGGCGTACTTGTTGGTCAGTTCGGTGCCCTGGGCCTGCATCACCTGCGGGCTGGTGTAGTTTTCCGAGGCGATCAGCTCGATGTGGTCTTCCTGGCGTTGCGCTTCCAGGCGAATGGCTGCGGCCAGTGCAGGGTCGAAGTCGGACAGGGTCAGGCTTTTATGGAACATGGTGGGTTTCCTTCTTGTTCGGTTGGCAAGCAAGGCCCGGACCGGGTCCGGGCCACGGCAATCAAGCGTCTTGATAGATCGACATCGGCGGGCAGGCGCAGGCCAGGTTGCGGTCGCCGTAGACGTTGTCCACGCGCCCCACCGGCGGCCAGTACTTGCTCTCGCGTAAGGTCTCCAGCGGGTACACCGCCAGCTCCCGGCCATAACGATGAGGCCACTCACCGGCCAGTTCGTGGGCGGTATGCGGGGCGTTCTTGAGCGGGTTGTCGAGCGTGTCCAGCGTGCCGTTTTCCACGGCGCGGATCTCTTCGCGAATGCAGATCATCGCCTCGCAGAAGCGGTCGAGTTCAGCCTTGGACTCACTCTCGGTCGGCTCCACCATCAAGGTGCCGGCCACCGGGAACGACATGGTCGGTGCGTGGAAGCCAAAGTCGATCAGGCGCTTGGCGACGTCTTCGACACTGATGCCGCTGCTGTCCTTGAGCGGGCGCAGGTCGAGAATGCACTCGTGGGCGACCAGGCCGTTCTCGCCGGTGTACAGCACCGGGTAGTGCTCCTCCAGGCGCCGGGCAATGTAGTTGGCGCTGAGGATCGCCAGCTGCGAGGCACGCTTGAGCCCTTCGCCGCCCATCATGCGCATGTACATCCAGGTGATCGGCAGGATGCTGGCGCTGCCGAACGGTGCTGCACACACCGCGCCCTGTTTGTTGTCCATGTGCCCGTGACCCGGCAGGAACGGCGCCAGGTGCGCCTTGACGCCAATCGGGCCGACACCCGGGCCGCCACCGCCGTGGGGAATGCAGAAGGTCTTGTGCAGGTTCAGGTGCGACACGTCGCCGCCGAACTTGCCCGGTGCGCACAGGCCGACCATCGCGTTCATGTTGGCGCCGTCCAGGTAAACCTGGCCGCCATGCTGGTGAATGATGTCGCAGATGCGGGTGATGCCGTCTTCGAACACGCCATGGGTCGAGGGATAGGTGATCATCAACGCCGCCAGCCGCGCCTGGTGCTCTACGGCCTTGCGCTGCAGGTCGTCGACATCGACGTTGCCACGGGCGTCACAGTTGACCACCACCACGCGCATGCCGGCCATCTGTGCGGTGGCCGGGTTGGTGCCGTGGGCCGAAGACGGAATCAGGCATACGTCACGCGCGGCTTCGCCACGGCTGGCGTGGTAGGCGCGAATAGCCAGCAGGCCGGCGTATTCGCCCTGCGAGCCAGCGTTGGGCTGCAGCGACATGGCGTCGTAGCCGGTGGCGGCGCAAAGCATGGCCTCCAGTTCGTCGGTCAGCTGGCGGTAGCCCTGCGACTGTTCGGCGGGTGCAAACGGGTGCAAGGCACCGAATTCCGGCCAGGTGATCGGGATCATTTCGCTGGCGGCGTTGAGCTTCATGGTGCACGAGCCCAGGGCGATCATGGTGCGATCCAGGGCCAGGTCCTTGTCGGCCAGGCGACGCAGGTAACGCATCAGCTCGGTTTCGCAGTGGTAGCGGTTGAACACTTCGTGCTGCAGGAACGGCGTCTGGCGCAACAGCGGTGCCGGCAGGCAGTCGCCGCTGGCAGCGGCCAGGGTGGCGAAATCCGGGGTTTGCTGACCCGGGGCCGCAAACACCTGCCAGAGCGCTTCAACGCTTGCCTGCTCGCAGGTTTCATCCAGCGACAGGCCGACACGGCTAGCGTCGATCATGCGCAGGTTCAGGCGTGCTGCGTCAGCGGCGGCCAGCACCTCGGCGACCGGCCGTGCGGTGTGCACACTGACGGTATCGAAAAAGCTCGCTTGTTCAACGCGGTGCCCGAGTTGCTGCAGGCCCTGCACCAGAATCGCGGTCAGGCGATGCACGCGCCGGGCAATGTCCGCCAGGCCCTGCGGGCCGTGGTAAACGGCATACATGCTGGCGATGTTGGCCAACAGCACCTGCGCGGTGCAGATGTTGCTGGTGGCCTTTTCGCGGCGGATATGCTGCTCGCGGGTCTGCATGGCCAGACGCAGGGCCGGCTTGCCGAAACGGTCGATGGACACGCCGACCAGGCGTCCGGGCATGTCACGCTTGAAGGCATCACGGGTGGCAAAAAACGCCGCATGCGGGCCGCCAAAACCCAGTGGCACGCCAAAGCGTTGCGCACTGCCGAGCACCACGTCGGCGCCAAACTCGCCGGGCGGTGTCAGCAGGGTCAATGCCAACAGGTCGCTGGCCACGGCAACCAGCCCGCCGGCCTGGTGGACCTGCGCGACGAGTTCGCGGTGGTCGGCAATATCACCGGTGCTGGCCGGGTACTGCAGCAACACGCCGAAGTAGCCATCGAGGTCTTGCGTCTGCAGTTGCGACTCGTCACCGACGACCACCTCGATACCCAGCGGTTCGGCACGCGTGCGCAGCACATCGAGGGTTTGCGGGTGGCACTGACGGGAGGCGAAAAACGCCGGCGCCTTGTTCTTCGCCAGGCGTTTGCAGAAGGTCATGGCCTCGGCCGCCGCAGTGGCTTCGTCCAGCAGCGAGGCGTTGGCGATTTCCATGCCGGTGAGGTCGCTGACCAGGGTCTGGAAATTCAACAGCGCTTCCAGACGGCCCTGGGAAATCTCCGGCTGGTACGGCGTGTAGGCGGTGTACCAGGCCGGGTTTTCCAGCAGGTTGCGCAGGATCGGCGCCGGCGTGTGGCACGGGTAGTAGCCCTGGCCGATGTGGTTGCGGTACAGCTGGTTCTTTGCCGCGATGGCCTTGATCGCCGCCAGGGCCTCTGCCTCGCCCTGCCCCTTGGTCAGTTCGAGCACACTGGTGCCCTTGATGCTTTGCGGGATGACGCTGTCGATCAGGGTATCGAGCGAGGCATGCCCGGTCAGAGCCAGCATGGCGGCGATATCGTCGTCGCGCGGGCCGATGTGACGGGCGATGAACTCGTTTTCAGTGCCCAGCGAGATAGGTGCTCTGTTCATGTCGGCACCCTGGCTCAGGCGTTGTCGGCCAGGAAGCGGTCGTAACCGGCCTGGTCCATCAGGGCGTCGAGGTCGGCGACGTTGTTGACCTGGATACGGAAGAACCAGCCGTCTTGCATGGGCGAGGCGTTGACCAGTTCAGGGTCATCGGACAGCGCCTGGTTGACGGCAACCACTTCGCCGGCCAGCGGCATGCTGATGTTGCTGGCGGCTTTCACCGACTCCAGCACTGCAACCTCGTGACCTTCACCGTATTGGCCCAGATCCGGCAATTGCACGAACACCACATCACCCAGTGCCTGCTGCGCAAAGCTGGTGATACCGACGGTCAGTTCACCGCTGTCTTCCAGGCGCAACCATTCGTGTTCAGGTGTGAAACGCAACATGCTCATGGCACTTCCTCTTGTTATTAGGTGGGTCCTGCGGGAGGACTGCCAAGTACTAGAGCAAGGGCAATGCCAAGTATTTATTTTCTATATAAATCAGTAAGTTAGTTGAATTTTAAGGTGTATTGCAGGCCTCTGCTGCGGAGCGAAATCGCTCCACGCAACAGGCCGGGAATCACGTTTTGCCGGGAAGGCCCACTGTAACGCTGGCCTTGGGGCCACTGGAGCACAATCACTCCAGTGGAGCGCATTCACTCCGGCCCGCTCAGGACGGCCGGCTGGCAATGCCGTATTTGCGCAGGCGCTGGCCAATCGCGGTGTGCGACGTTTGCAGGCGCACCGCCAGTTGCCGGGTGGAGGGATAGGCGGCATAGAGCTTTTCCAGCAGGGATTTTTCGAAGCCCTGCACGGCAGCTTCCAGGCTGATGATCTCCGGCACTTCGGTCTGCTGGCTGCTCAGCGCCGTGCCGGCCAGTTCCAGGTCGCCGCAGTCGATCACCTCGCCTTCGCTGATGGCTGCAGCGCGGAAGATCACGTTCTGCAACTGGCGCACGTTGCCGGCCCAGCGATTGCCCAGCAGCAGCGGATGGGTCGCCAGCGCCAGCCGGCACGGCGAGCGCTGGATCTGCGTGCCGGCCTGGCGCAGGAAGTGCTCGGCGAGCAACAGGATGTCGTTGCCGCGCTCGCGCAGGGGCGGCACCAGCAAGTTGAGCACGTTGAGGCGGTAATACAGGTCTTCACGGAAACTGCCTTCCAGCACCATGCTTTCCAGGTTGCGGTGGGTAGCACACACCACCCGGACATTCACCCGCACCTCCCCGCCGCCACCGACACGGCGAAAGCTGCCGTCGCTGAGAAAGCGCAACAGCTTGGCCTGCAGGTAAGGCGACATCTCGCCCACTTCATCGAGAAACACCGTGCCGCCGTCGGCCAGCTCCAGCAGGCCCGGCTTGCCACCCCGCTGGGCGCCGGTAAACGCGCCCGCGGCGTAACCAAACAGCTCGCTTTCGGCCAGGCTCTCTGGCAGCGCCGCGCAGTTCAGCGCCAGGAACGACGCGTCGCGTCGCGCGCTCAGGGCATGACAGGCCCTGGCCACCAGCTCTTTGCCGGTACCGGTTTCGCCCTGGATCAGGATCGGTGCATCGAGGCTGGCAACCTTGTGCAGCCGTACCTTGAGTTCCTTGAGCGGCGCCGACTCGCCCAACAGCGTTTGCAGCCCTTCGGCATGGTCATGCAGCAGCGAGGCCAGACGTTCGCCGATGCGGCTGGGCGGGTAAAGGGTAAGCAAACCGCCCACCAGCGCATCGGTGCCGCCACTGATCGGCGTGGCCTCCAGCAACAACGCCTGGCCCTGCAGGCTCACCTCGCACATCGGCAGGCGAAAGCCTTTGTCGATGAGGGTTTGCGCCCGGTCCGGCTCAGTGAACAGGCCGGACAACGGCTCGCCGGCTGGCTCGCGGCCGACCAGGCTGACCAGGGTCGGGTTGGCCAGCAACACATGACCGCAAGGGTCGACGGCCAGCACCGGGTCACTCATCGCCGCCAGCAATGCGTCCAGTTGCAGGCGCCGGCGCTGGCCGGGGAGAAAATCGACCAGCTCCACGGCCTGCACCCCGACCACCCGCAGCAGCGCGTCGTGAAGTTCCTCCAGCACCGCCTGCGACAGCGCCGGGGCATCGATATAGACGTTCGGCGGGCTCATCTCCACCGCGTCGAGGTTTAGGTTGCGCGCGCCCAGCAACGCCAGGATCTCCTGGGTGATACCGACGCGGTCGATAAAAGTGACGTGAATGCGCATCGTGAGCTCCTGCCTGTCAAACGACAACAGGGGGACGGCACCGCTGTGCCATCCCCCCGCCGGTTAATGAGTGATTGCGGCGTTCAATCCGCGTCGAAGGTCAGTTGCATGCCCTCCTGCCGTTTTTGCCGCAACTGGCGATAGGAAATGCCCAGCACGACAAACCAGGCAGGCACCAGGTACAGCGCCTGGCGGGTGTCTTCCTGCAGGGCCAGGAGGGCCAGGATGAACACGAAGAACGTCAGGCACACCCAGACCATGAAAATCCCGCCCGGCATCTTGTACTTCGAGGCGCGGTGCAGGCTGTCGCGCTGTTTGCGGTACGACAGGTACGACAGCAGGATCATCGACCAGACAAACATGAACAGAATCGCCGACACCGTGGTGATCAGGGTGAAGGCATCGAGCATGTTCGGCACCAGGTAAATCACCAGCGCGCCGGCCAGCAGGCAGATGCAGGAGAAGATCAGGCCATTGGAGGGCACGGCGCGTTTTGACAGCACCCCGAACTTGCCCGGCGCATCACCGTCAACGGCCAGGCCGTAGAGCATGCGGCTGGTGGAGAACACGCCGCTGTTGGCCGACGATGCAGCCGAGGTGAGCACGACGAAGTTGATGATCCCGGCGGCGGCAGGCAGGCCGGCGAGCACGAACAGTTCAACGAACGGGCTCTTGTTGGCGACCACGTCGCGCCATGGCGTCACGGCCATGATGGCGATCAGCGCAAACACGTAGAAGATGATGATGCGCAGGGGGATCGAATTGATTGCCCGTGGCAGGTTGCGCTCCGGGTTCTTGGTTTCTGCCGCCGTGGTACCCACCAGTTCGATGCCGACAAAGGCGAACACGGCAATCTGGAAGCCGGCAAAAAAGCCCATGGCGCCATGCGGGAACATCCCGTCGTCGTTCCACAGGTTGGCCAGCGAAGCGGTGTTGCCGGTGGGCGACTGATAGGCGGCAACCACCATGTACAGCCCGGTGCACACCAGCGCACAGATGGCCACGATCTTGATCATGGCGAACCAGAACTCCAGTTCGCCGAACATTTTCACTGTCACCAGGTTGAGCCCCAGCAGCAGGCCGACACAACTGATAGCCGGCATCCACAGCGGTATATCCGGGAACCAGAACTGTAAATACGCAGAGATGGCGATCACGTCGGCAATCCCGGTGACAATCCAGCAGAACCAGTAAGTCCAGCCGGTAAAATACCCGGCCCAGGGGCCTAACAGATCAGCGGAAAAGTCGATGAAGGATTTATAGTTGAGATTGGACAGCAGTAATTCGCCCATCGCGCGCATGACAAAAAACAGCATGAAACCAATAATCATGTAGACAAATATGATGGAAGGCCCGGCCAGGCTGATGGTCTTGCCAGAGCCCATGAACAGGCCGGTGCCGATCGCACCGCCAATGGCAATCAACTGGATATGGCGATTGGACAGGTTGCGTTTGAGTTCGTGTTCCTCTGCTTCAGGCGGGCGGAGATCGAGCGTCGGTTTTTTCATTGTTATATACCTTGCTAGTTTAATTGTTTTTATAACATCACAAGTTCAACTACCTCACCGGGACAAACAACTAGCGAGTCCACTTTGGTACGGGTGAAAGAGCAAGGTCTATGCCAAACGCAAAATACCGCGTAAACCGCGGGTTTAATGCGTGCTGCAGTTGCCCGGGTGTAATGAAGTCACTCCGGGCACTGCGCACTATTCAGGTGTGCGACGGCGCGAAAGCGTCGTGTGGCCTGCCGTCGGCGCCATTTGAGCGTTTTAGCTCCAATGGAACGCTATCAGTCCGGGTCAGAATGCATGTGCGACCGCTACGCGCTCGATCGCCGGCTTCGCCAGCTCCCACAAAAGCCATGTTCTCCCACAAATGCCAGGGCATGCCAAGAACCCCTGTGGGAGCCGGCAGCACCGGCGATTGATTTACCCGTCAGGCACCTACCTTGCGCAGCGGCTCACGGCTGCGCTGCTGCGCTTCCCAGTTGTCCACCAGGCCTACGTCGACCGTGGCCGGTGCCAGCGGCTGACGCCCGCGCACCAGGTCAGCCGCACGCTCGGCAAGCATGATGGTCGGTGCGTTGAGGTTGCCGTTGGGCTCGCTGGGGAACACAGAAGAGTCGATCACCCGCAGCCCCTGAAGACCACGCACACGCAGCGCCGAGTCAACCACCGCCATGTCGTCTTCACCCATCCGGCAAGAGCCACACGGATGCATGGTGCTTTCCATGTTGGCGCGGACAAAAGCGTCGATCTGCTCGTCGGTCTGTACCTGCGGCCCGGGCGCCAGCTCTTCGCCACGGAAACGGTCCATGGCCGGTTGCGCGATGATTTCCCGGGTCAGGCGCACACAGCGGCGAAAGCCCTCGCGGTCCTCTTCGCTTTCCAGGTAGTTGAAGCGGATTTCCGGGTGCTGGTAAGGGTCGGCCGACAGCGCCCGCACATGGCCCCGGCTCTTGGGCTTGTTCGGCCCGGTAAGCACCATGAAGCCGTGCCCCTTGAACGGTTTGTCGCCGTCGTAACGCATGGCTGCCGGCAAAAAGTGAAACTGGATGTCCGGCCAGCGCAGGCCCTTGGACGAGCGGATGAAACCACCCGCCTCGAAGTGGTTGCTGGCGCCCAGGCCTTCCTTGAACAGCAGCCAGCGCAAGCCGATCAGCGCCTTGCCCAGCAGGTTCATCTTGCCGTTGAGGGTCACCGGCTGCTTGCAGGCGTACTGGATGTAGATTTCCGAATGGTCCTGCAGGTTTTCGCCCACCCCAGGCAGATTGTGGCGCACCTCGATGCCGGCCTTTTTCAGCACCGCCTCCGGGCCGATCCCCGAGCGCTGCAACAGGTGCGGCGAGCCGATCGGGCCGGACGACACCAGCACCTCGCGGTTGCAATACACGGTGTGGGTGGTGCCGCCTTCGTCGTACTCCACGCCTACTGCACGCTTGCCGTCGAGCAGGATGCGCCGGGTCATGGCATGGGTGACGACGGTCAGGTTCGGCCGGGTCATGGCCGGGCGCAGGTAGGCATTGGCGGTGGACCAGCGCACGCCATCCTTGACGGTCATGTGCATGGCGCCGAAGCCTTCCTGCATGTAGCCGTTGCAGTCGTCGGTCTTGATGTAGCCGGCCTCGGCGCCGGCTTCCACCCAGGCGCCGTACAACGGGTTCTGCATGTTGTTGCCGTTGTTGGTGGCCAGCGGCCCGCTGCCGCCGCGATAGTCGTCACCGCCAAACTTGTAGGTTTCGGCACGCTTGAAGTACGGCAGGCAGTTGCGGTAACCCCAGTCTTTTGCGCCCAGGCTTTCCCACTCGTCGAAGTCGCAGGCATGGCCGCGAATGTAAACCAGGCCATTGATCGACGACGAACCACCGAGCACCTTGCCCCGCGGGCAGTGCAGGCGCCGGCCGTCCAGGTGCGGCTCGGCAACTGTCTCGTAGCGCCAGTTGTATTTCTTGGTGTTCATCGGCAGCGAGAAGGCGCTGGGCATCTGGATCAGCACACTGCGGTCGCTGCCGCCAAACTCCAGGACCAGTACCGAAGTACCGGCGTCCTCGGTCAGGCGGTTGGCCAGGACGCAGCCGGCCGAGCCCGCACCAATGATGATGTAGTCATAGCGTTTGTTCATGGTTCTAGTCCTTTGCGCCGAGGCCTGCAGCCTCGATAGTGCGTTCGTTGCCTTGTGGGTAGCTGCCCCAGCCCAGTCGTGTCGCCAGCACGCGGCTCAGCCCGTAGTGGACCAGCCCGGCCAGCAGGCAGGACGGCAGCGAGGCGGTGGCGAAGGTGAAGAAGGTGGTGTTGGCCAGGGTCTGCGGGTTGAACACCACCACGTAGATTGCAAAGCCCGCTGCCAGCGCCAGCAAGGCGATGGGGTTGAAGCCTTTGCAGAAGCGCAATGGCGAGCGCTCTTGCGCGGCATAGAGGTGGCGCAGGTTCAGGCGCTGCTGGCGCAGGAAGAAGTAGTCGGCGATACCGATGCCGGCCAGTGCGCTGTTGAGTGCGGAGGTCCACACCAGGAAGATGAAGAAGCCGTCGTAGATCCCCGGAAAGCACAGGACGATGGCCACCGGAATGACGCAGAACAACCCGATCAGCAAGCCCCAGGGCACCCTGCGCAGCCGCTCCCCGGCCAGCTGACGCAAGCCGATGACAGCGGTGTAGAGGATGTTGACCATGCCGGTCAGGTTGGCCAGGGCGAGAAAGCTCAGCGCTATCACGCCAAAACCGAGGCCACCGGCCAGGCGCATCCAGGCGGTCGGGTCACTGCTGCCCAGGGTCGAGGCGGCGAACAGGCTGACGATTTCGCCCAGCGAAGCGGCGCCGAAAATGCCTACCAGGTTCGGCCAGAAAGCCGTGCGCTGGTTGCTGCACAGGCGCGACAGGTTGCCGATGTAGGGCCACCAGGAGAACCCTGCAGCAATGTTGATTTCCACGGCGATCATGAAGTTGATGCGCTGGTCGCCAAACGGCGGTTGCAGGGGTGGCATGGCCAGCAGTTCGCTCAGGCTGTAGCGCCGGGAAATGAAGTACATCAGCGCCAGCATGATCAGGATCAGGCTGGGTGCGATCACCGCGCTCAACCGGCGGATCATGTCCGGCCCACGCATGGCCACCAGCGCCGCCAGGGTGATGGCGAGCAAGGCCCCGGCGGTCACCAGCCAGTCGTTGTTGTCGGCGGGTCGCTGCTGCACGAGGGTTTGCAGGTTGTCCAGCGCGCGCCCGCACATCAGCCCCAACACCGCCAGCCAGCCCATGGTCAGAATCACCACCGAGAGGATGTAGACCAGGCGGCTGCCATTGATGCCGAACATGCTGCGCAAAAACGTAAACTGCTCGACACCGTACTTGCCGCACGGCAGGCAGGTGGACGACGCGGCCAGCACCACGCCGATGATGTTGCCGATAATGATCGCGGCGATGCCCTGCAAGGGCCCGACAAACAGCGCCGTGGCACCGCCGATCAGAAACACCCAGGTGGCCACCGCCAGCGCCGAGTTGGCATAGGCAAAGCCCCAGAAACCCCACACCCGTTCGGTGGGCAGCAAGGGGGTATCACCGCGTTCCGCGCTCAGGCGAAACTCCTGTTCTCTGGACGGGCTCATGGCTGGCCCCCCAGCAAGTACGCGCCCGCGACCATTACCAGGGTCAGCAAACACAACGCCACCACGTCACGCACGCTCAATGCACCCGGCCAGTGCGCCCTCCTCTCCAGTTCTTCGTAGGCGCGTATGCGCCGCTCCAGATCTTGCGCACGCGCTTCATCCACTTGGCTGTTCATGGGCATCACCTCGATAGGTTCTTGTTCTTGAAATTCGATGCATCCGATAAACCTGCGCCGCTCGCCAACCGTCAGCGGCACAGGTCAGCCCTGTTACCTCAGGGCAAGGTGATCCAGACCGCCTTGGTCTCCAGCAGGAACTCCAGTTGCTCGGCGCCCATGTCCTTGCCGTAGCCCGACTGCTTGTAACCACCGAACGGCATCGACGGGTCGAGGGTGCTGTGGGCATTGACGTAGACCGTGCCGGCACGCAGCTGCGGGATCAGCCCGTGCACCCGGCCGAGGTCATTGGAGTAGATCGCCGCGGCCAGGCCGAACGCCGAATCGTTGGCCAGGGCCAGCGCCTGCTCCTGGGTGTCGAAGGGCATGGTGACCAGCACCGGACCGAAGATCTCCTCGCGGACGATGCGCATGCTGTTGTCGCAGTCGGCAAAAATCGTCGGCTGCACGAAGAACCCGGGGCCTTCGACCGGCTCGCCGCCGTAATACAGCTGCGCGCCTTCCTGCTTGCCCAGTGCGATGTAGTCCAGCACCCGCTGCTGTTGCTGACGCGACACCATGGGGCTGATGAAGCAGTCCGGATCAAGCCCCGGTGCAATTTTCAGGGTGGCGGTGTAGCGCGCCAGCGCCTCGAGGAACTGCGGGTAGATGCTGCGCTCGACATAGGCGCGGGTGCCGGCATCGCAGACCTGTCCGGAGTTGAAGAACACACCGTTAGCCACCGCTTCGGCCGCCGCCTCGATATCGGCATCGGCGAAGACGATGACCGGCGACTTGCCGCCCAACTCCAGGGTCAGGCGCTTCATCTGGTCCATCGCCGACTTGCCCACCGAGCACCCCACCGGGGTGGAGCCGGTGAAGCTCAGCTTGTCGATGCCCGGGTGGCGCGACATCGCCTCGCCGACCACGCTTCCGCGACCGGTGACAATGTTGATCACGCCGTCGGGTATGCCCGCTTCCTGCACCAGCTCGGCAAACCGCAGCGCCGACAGTGAGGTCAGCTCGGCGGGCTTGACCACCACGGTGCAGCCGGTCGCCAGGGCTGCCCCCAGCTTCCAGGCCATGGTCTGCAGCGGGAAGTTCCAGGGCACGATCGCCCCGACCACGCCCACCGGCTCTTTGCGGGTATACGCCAGGTAGTTGCCTGGCAGCGAAGGCTCGACGGTACGCCCGTGAATCTTGCTGGCCCAGCCGGCGAAATAGCGCAAGGTGTCGACGGTGCCCTGGATGTCTACAGCACGTGCCTGGGCGACCGACTTGCCCATGTCGATGGACTCGATCTGCGCCAGCTCGTCGCCATTGCTTTCGATCAGGTCGGCCAGGCGATGGATCAGGCGCTCACGTTCCAGCGGTTTGAGCTGGCTCCAGGGGCCGCCATCGAACTGCGCACGCGCAGCACGTACTGCACGGTCGAGGTCATCGCTGGTGCCCATCGGAATGCGCGTCAGCACCGCTTCGGTCGATGGCTCGATGACTTCGGCGCTGACGCCGTCGCTGGCCTCAAGCCAGGCGCCGCCGATGAACATGCGCTGCGGCCTGGACAGAAAACGCTGGGTGGCCTCGGACACACCGAAGGCCTGCAGGTAGGTTTTTACCTTGTTGTCCACGGGAAATGCTCCGGATCAACGGGCGCGGGCGCGCGCATGGAAAATGAAGCCGATGCTGTTCATCAGCAGCTGCGCGGCGAGGATCGAGGTAACGCCTGCCGGGTCGTAGGCCGGGGCCACTTCCACCAGGTCCATGCCGACGATGCGGCCCTCGCTGCGCTTGGCCAGCGCCTGGATGATTTCCAGCACTTCGTAGTAGAAGAAGCCGCCGTGGCTCGGTGTGCCGGTGCCCGGGGCAATCGAGGGGTCGAAACCGTCGATGTCGATAGTGATGTAGTAGTCGCGGCCCTCAGGAATCTTCGCCAGCACGCCTTCACACCCCAGGCGGCGCACGTCGCGTACCGAAAGGATCTGCGAGCCGGCTTCGCGGGCGGCATCGTAGTCGTCGCGGTTGGAAGAGGACACGTTGCGGATGCCCATCTGGGTCATGCCGACGATGTGGTCCAGCTCCGAAGCGCGGCGCAGCGGGCTGCCGTGGCCGTAGCGCACGCCATGGCGCTCGTCGACGAAGTCCAGGTGCGCGTCGAAGTGCACGATGTGGATCGGCCCGCGGCCTTCGAACGCCTTGATCACCGGGGCGTGGATCGAGTGGTCGCCGCCCAGTACTACCGGCATGGCGCCCGAGGCGAGGATCTGGCGCACGGCCATTTCGATGTTGGCGTTGCTGGTGGCCATGTCGGTATGGACGATATCGGCATCACCGACATCGACCATGCGCACCTGGTCGTCGGTCAGGTAGGTGGCGTCGTCTTCGAAGTCGTAGGCGCCGGAATGGCCGAAGGAGAACAGGGTCGATGCCTCGCGGATGCCGCGCGGTCCGAAGCGTGCGCCAGAGCGCCATTGCGTACCCATGTCGTTGGGGGCACCGAGGATCGCGACATCGGCATCGATGGCTTCCCAGTCGGTGCAGATGGGCGATTTGGCGAAGGTGCAATGGCCCACGAAGGGCAGGTTCAAGCGGCCGGATTCATAACCGTGCTTTGCCATGTTCGAGTTTCTCCAATTATTGTTCTGGTCAGGAGACGGGGCGACTGCTCGACCACCGTTGCAGCCACTATGGCGGCAGGTCGTCCACGGAAAAATGCGCAAGTCCAGATGCATACATCGCCAGATCCGAAGTATCCGCTTGCACCCCGCTCGCCCCGGAAAAATCGCTTTAGCCCGCAATGACTTTTCCAAACCGCAGGCATTGCGGCGAACGGTCGCACATGGTTAGCTTGCGGAAAAAAACACTGACCGCACGGTCATATCAGCGCCAGCGATGTGACATGCGCATGGGAGGTCCGGGTGATCCAGCTCCACGATGTCGATCTGAAGCTCCTCAGGGTATTCACCACCATTGTCCGCTGCGGGGGCTTTTCAGCCGCACAGGCCGCCCTCAATGCCGGTCAGTCGACCATCAGCGAACAGATGACGCACCTGGAGACCCGCCTCGGGGTCAAGCTCTGCCAGCGCGGGCGCAGTGGCTTTCGCCTCACCGAGCAAGGCGTGGCCATCCACGAAGCGACGCTGCGCCTGCTGAGTGCGGTGGAGAACTTCTGCATGGACGCCGACGTGCTCAAGCAGCACATCAGCGGCAAGCTCAACCTCGGCATCATCGACTCGACCCTGACCGACCCGGACTCACCCCTGCCCCGCACCACCCAACGCTTTGTCTCCCGCGGCCACGACGCCCACCTGCACATCTACATCGGGGCCCCGGCGGAACTGGAAGAACGGGTGCTCGATGGCCGCCTGCACCTGGCCATCGGTCATTTTCCGCTGCACGTGCCGGGGCTGTCCTACCTTCCGCTCTACAACGAGGCCCTGGGGCTGTACTGCGGGCGCCGCCATCCGCTGTACGCCAGCAAGGCGGCGAACGGGCGCTTGCTTGAGGAGGTACGCGCCTGCCGCCTGGTGGTGCGTGGCTACATGCACCAGTACGATCTGGAACAACTGGGCATGACCAAGGCCGCAGCCACGGTGGAAAACATCGAGGCGGCGGCAATTCTGATCATCTCCGGTGCCTACGTCGGTTTTCTGCCGGTGCACTTTGCCGAGCAGTGGGTCAAGACCGGTGAAATGCGCCGCCTGGGCGCCAGCACCCTGGACCTGACCTCCCCCTTCGATGTCATCACCCGCCGTGGGGTGTCGCCGCCACCTATCCTGCACGCGTTCCTCGAAGACCTCGCCGCGTGCACGCTGGCGCCTGTGCTGGTCTGAACGAGGCTGCGGCGCCCCTGATTACGAGCCGAAAAAAGGCGCTGAAAGGTTTAACTGCCGACAGGAAAAAACCCGCGCGAGCGCTTACAATCGGGCATCTTTCCCACGCATCAGGCTGGCTATGGCGCTTGACCCTCCCACAATGCTCACCCTCTCGATTGCCCTGGCAGCCGCCGCGGCGCTGTACCTGGCGATCGAGTGGCGCAGTATCCGCGAACCCTCGCTGCTGTTCTGGAGCGCAGGCTTTGCCACCATCAGCGTCGGCTCGACCCTGGCTTTGCTGCGCATCAGCGGCTTGCTGCTGATCGGCATCTGGTTCGCCAACGGCCTGCTGGTACTGGCCCACTGGCTGTTCCTGATGGGCGTGGCGCGCTTTACCCAGAAGCGCTTGTCACCCGCCTGGTACCTGGTGTTTGCCGCCTGGGGCGCCCTGCTGCTGTTACCCGACGGCCAGTGGTGGTCCAAGGTCATGCTGCTGGCCAACTCGCTGCTGGTGGCCGTGCTGACCCTCAGGGCCAGTTTGCTGTTGCGCCCGCACGGCAAGTCGCTGAGTGTTGGCGCGGGGCAGTTGCGTTACGTGTTGCTGGCCCACGGCCTATTCTATCTGGTCAAGACCCTGGTGGCTGTGGTGCCCGGCACGCTGATCAATCTGGCGGCATTTCAGGGTGAAATCATCCAGATCTCTCTGGTCGAAGGCACCATGGCGATCATGCTCATCGCCCTGTCGATGACCGGCACCGAGCGCCACCGCCGCGAAGCCCGCATTGCCCGGCTGGCGGCACGCGACCCGCTGACCGCCCTGTACAACCGCCGCGCTCTGGAAGTGCGTGCGCCGCGCCTGCTCGAGGGTGTTTCCAGTTCACGTCCCGGTGCGCTGCTGCTGATCGACATCGACAACTTCAAAGGGGTCAACGACCTGCACGGCCACGCGGCGGGTGACCGCCTGCTGATTACCCTGAGCGAGATGATCCGTACCCACCTGCCCGAGGGCGCACTGGCAGCCCGGCTGGGTGGCGACGAATTCGTCATCCTCCTGAGCAACGCCTCGGGTGAGCGGGTGATGACGCTGGCCAAGGCCCTGCGCGAACAGTTCCAGCAGGCCGCCGCCCAGGCATTCACCACCCCTGAGGCGGTGACCCTGAGCGTCGGCGCGACCCTGTTCGACCAGCCACCGGCGAGCCTGGCGGCGTTGATCGAACAGGGCGATGCGGCGTTGTACGACTCCAAGCGTGGCGGGCGCGACAGCATCCGCCTGGTTGATCGTACGTTCCTGAACAGTGTCAGTTGCTGAGTGCTACGCCACAGGCAAGCCGCTTTGCAGCACCAGCACACACCCCAGCCCGATCAGGATGGTGCCGCTTACCCACGGCACCAGGCGTTGCAGGCCCGGTGCCGACAATGGCCCCAGCAGCAGCGAGGCCCCCAGCACAGCGGCCACGTCAGCCAGGGAAAACACCAGGTTGACGAAGCTGCCCAGCAGCAGAAATTGCAGCCACACCGGCGCACTGCTGGTGGCATCGACAAACTGCGGCAGAAAGGTCAGGAAGAACAGCGCCGTCTTCGGATTGAGCACCTCCACCACCACACTGTCGCGCAGCACCCCGGGCTTGTGCAGCTCGGCCGCCGTCAATGGTTTGTGGCTGTTGACGATCATGCTGCCCCCCAGCCAGATCAGGTAACCGGCGCCGACCAGGCGTAGCACCACGAACGCCATGGGCGCGGCCTGCATCAAGGCCGACAGGCCACAGGTAGCCGCAGCGATATGCACGTAACAGCCCAGGTGAATGCCCAATGCCGCTTTCAACCCCGCGGTGCGACCGTGGGCAAGGGTCTGGCTGGTCATGTACAGAATGGCGGGGCCGGGCATGCAGGCAAACGCCAGGGTGGCGATGGCAAACGGAATCCAGAGATGGGCAGACATGGGTGTGCTCTTCCAATGAGTGACGCGTAGGGTCCGGGTCTGGAAGACGCTGAGGGAAGTGGCCGGGTGACTCTGCAAGCAGCGCAATACCAGGGCTGCAGGTTAGGGCCGGGGCCCTGGAGAGGAAATACGACAGTTGCCGTATTTTAACCGGCGTGCATTACGCTGGATGCTGGCCGAGAAGGATCAGGCGCTGGGCAAACCAAGGCGCACGACGTAGGCCGCCAGTTCTGCGGTGTTGTGCAGGTCGAGCTTGCGCATCAGGTTTTCCCGGTGTTTGCGTACCGTGAACGCACTGATGCAAAAGCGCCCGGCGATCTCCGTGCTGCTCGCGCCCTGGGCGATCAAAGCGAGAATCTGGCGTTCACGCGCGGTCAGTTCGGCATTGACGATCAGATCTGACTGTGGGGTGCTGGTGCCATGGCCATCGACGACATAACGCACGGCAACCGCCAGGTACAGGCGGTTCTGGGCAACGGCGTCGAGGGCCGCGAACAGCTCCTGGCTGTCATCGGTTTTCGAGATGTAGGCATGCACCCCCGACTCCAGTACGCCGCGGATGGTGCTCAGGTCGATGTTGGCGGTCAGAACGATGATTTTCAGCGCGCAAAAGTCGCGGCGCAGCTCGCGAATGAACGCCAGGCGGTTGACACCCGGCATGCCCAGGTCGAGCAGCAGGACGTCGACCGGTTGCTGCGCCAGCACTGCGAGTATTTCTTCACTGTGGGCCGCTTCACCGACCACGTCGAGATCATCGCGGGTCGAGAGGAGGAACTTCAGGCCGTCACGCACGATGCTATGATCGTCGGCGATCAACACCTTGAGGCGGTTAACTTCCATGTCATTTGCTCTTCTTTTGAGATGTCGCCATGCCTGAGGTTATCCAGCGCAAGTACTTTGTCGACTTGTTGTTTCGCCAGTCTTACGCGGTGTTGTTCGCCAATTTCGTGATCCCCTTGCCGGTCGCTTACATCTTTCGCAACGCCCTGCCGTTGGCCGGGATCGTTGCCTGGATCCTCGCCATGTACGCGCTGACGCTGTGCCGGGTGCTGCACGCGAAACGCTACTTCAGTCAGTCCGCTTCGCGCGTGGAGCATCCGCAGACCTGGGGCTGGCACGCCGCGGTGCTGTCGTGGCTGGCCAGCCTGCTATGGGGCCTGGTCGGCTGGGTGGGCTTTGCCACCGGCGATCCGCAGCTGCAGGCCTTTACCGCCGTGGTGCTGACCGGGCTTGTCTGCGGCGCGGTACCGTCGCTGTCGGCGTTCCCCGCGGCCTATGCCGGCTCGCTGGTGGCCATGCTGGCGCCGCTCACTTTACAGTGTCTGCTGGGCGCCGGGGAGACGTACACCACCTATTTGTTCTTTCTGGCGTGCCTCGCCGGAGTCAACCTGTACTACAGCCGGATCACCTACCGCACCCTGTACGAGACCATCCGCCTGCGCCTGGAGAATGTCGACCTGGTTGCACGCCTGGAACAGGAGCGTGACCGCGCCCAGGCCGCCGACCAGGCCAAGTCGCGGTTTCTGGCCGCCGCCAGCCACGCCCTGCGTCACCCCATCCATGCCCGGAGCCTGTTCGTTGCCGGGCTGGCCGCGCGGGCCGAGCGCGGCGACGTCGCAGCCCACAAGGCCCGCAATGTGGCGGCGCGCCTGGGTGCGGTGATCGGTAATCTCGGCGGTTTGCTCAATGGCCTGCTGGACATCTCGCGCCTGGACGCGGGCGTGGTCAGCGTCCACCGCGAAGCGGTGTCGGTACAGCGCCTGTTCACCGACCTTGCCGACGAGTTCGCACCCACCGCACGCGCACGGGACCTGCGCTGGCGGGTACGCCAGAGCCGGTTGTGGCTCGACACCGATCCGGTGCTGCTCAAGCGAATCCTCGACAACCTGCTGGCCAACGCCTTTCGCTACACCGAGAACGGCGGCGTGCTGCTCGGTTGCCGTCGACGCGGCCAGCACCTGGAAATCCAGGTGATCGACAGCGGCCCCGGTATTGGCGAGGCCTTTCGCGAGCAGATTTTCGATGAGTTCGTGCAGTTGCATAACCCGGAACGCGATCGCAGCCAGGGGCTGGGCCTGGGCCTGGCGATCGTGCGTCATACCGCGCGGCTGCTGGGCCATGAACTGCACATGGCGTCGGTGCCGGGCCGGGGCTCGTGCTTTTGCATCCGGGTGCCGATTACCGCACCTGCAACCTCCCGGCATCTCCCCGCGCCAAGCGTGCCCGGCAATGCCCTGGGCATTCTGATCATCGATGACGACAGCACCGTGCTCGACGCCCTGAGCCAGTTGCTGGAGACCTGGGGCCACCGGGTGTATGCCGGCGCCTCGGTTGAAGAAGCCTGCGCCTGCCATGGCGACGCAGCGGCCAAGGGCCCGGCGCCGGTGCACATGATCCTCAGTGACTTTCGCCTGCATGGCATGAACGGCCTGCAGGCGATTGCCCAGGCGCGTCAGTACCTGGGGACCGATGTGCCGGCGATGATCATCACCGCCGACACCTCCGGGGCCTGCCATGAGGCGACCGCGGCCAGTGAGTTTCGTGTGCTGCAGAAGCCGCTGGATGCGGCGTTGCTGTCGGAGCGTCTTGAGGCGCTTTGATAGGTTCTTCACGCAATCGCGGGGGATTCTTGGGCTGAGGCTGAGATTGCGAGCTTCAAGATCAAGAGCAAGATCAACAGCTAGTCGGTATTTGATTTCGAAGATGCGCCCGTATCGGCGCCGCCGATTGCTTTTGCGACTTCAGGAGGCTGAGTGGAGGTGTCCGGAGGGGGCTGGTGCGCAGCACCCTTCGGCCTTGGCCGAAGTTCGCGAGCCGGAGACTTGGCGAAGCAAGTCGTAGGCCGCGATGCCCCTGGAGGGCGCCGGAGCGAAGGGACCCGGAGCGCAGCGTAGGGCCGTATGCAGGAGCAGGCGGTTTTGGTTCCTTTTGCCAAGACAAAAGGGACCCGCCGTAAGGGCGGAAGGGGCCAGCAGCCTCGCCACAGGGAATGGATAAGCTCACACCGGGAAGAACCCTTTAATACGCATGCTTGCCGGTAAAGGCATTAAGCGTGCGCACCAGAATCACGAAATCGAGCCACAGCGACCAGTTGTTGATGTACTCGATATCGGAGTCAACCCGCTGGATCATCTGCTCGATGTCTTTGGTTTCCCCGCGAAACCCCCGCACCTGCGCCAGGCCCGTCATGCCCGGTTTGATGTTGTGGCGGGCAAAGTAATCAACGATCTCCTGCGAGTACTGGGTATCGTGCTGCAAGGCGTGCGGGCGCGGCCCTACCAGCGACATCTGTCCGGTCAACACGTTGAACAGCTGAGGCAGTTCATCCAGGCTGGTGCGGCGAATGAAAGCACCGACCCGGGTCAGGCGCGGGTCATGCTTTTGCGCCTGCCTGACCACACCGTCCTCGGGCTGGTGAACGTGCATGCTGCGAAATTTCCAGATGCGAAAGGACTCGCCTGTCCAGCCCATGCGTTCCTGGCGGAAGAACACCGGCCCGGGGCTGTCGAGTTTGATAGCAAGGGCAATCGTCAGCAGTACCGGTGATGCACAGAGCAGAATGAGCGCTGCCAGCACCCGGTCTTCGAGGTTCTTGAGGAACAGGCTCATGCCGGTCAGCGGTGTTTCCGACAGGGTAAGCACGGGAATGCCGGCAATTTCACGCACACTGTGGTTGATCAGCCGCAAGGAAAAGATGTCGGGCACCCAGTTAACGGAAATGCACTTGTCGAGCAGCTTCAGGTACACCTCGTTGATCACTTCGGAGCCACTGAGCGGTGTGACCAGGTACACGGTACGAATGGCGTGCTGCGCGACGATTTCGTCAAGGTCGGAGATATGCCCCAGAACCGACAGGCGTTGCTTGCCATCGGGGTTGTCGCGGCCATGGTCCTCGCCGTCACCAATCAGCACACAGCCGACAATGCGCTCGCCAAACCAGGGGTTGTTGCTGATCTTCTGCTGGAGGAAATTGGCCAGATCACCGGCGCCAATAATCAGCGCATTTTCCAGTCGATAGGCGTGCTTCATAAAGCGCTTCTGTACTTCGCGCACAGCAAAGTGCAGGAACAATTGCACGAAGTAGCCGATGACGAACAGTTCCCCCACCAGCAGCCGCGAGTACTTCTCGCTCTGCTTGGTCAGGAAGGCCATGACCACCAGGAAACAGAAGGTCGCCGACCAGGCTTTGAACAGCCGGAACGCCTTGATGGAAAGCCCGACATTGCTGCGGTAGATCGCGTAATGGTCGTAGATCACCGCCAGCGCACCAATCAGCAACAGCAGCATGATCACGTAATCGGAGGTGATGTAACCGATCTGGTCATAGATCAGGTACCAGGCCACACCGATCACCGCAATCCCGTCGAGGCCCGCCTGAATGGCGTTACTGACGCTGCTTCTGCGCTGGAGCAAGGAACGACTGCTTCGGGGTTCGAACACCATTGTCAGACCTCATCAATTTGAGATACCAAACGCTTCCCATCAGACAGATACGCCAAAAACCAACCTAACGTACGTAAAAAACCCTTCAGCAACGTGCTGGCAACTCACACAAATTCGCTGCGCACCCCGACGCCCCGGCCCGCTGTGCGCCGCGTTTTTTTGAGAGGAGGTGTGGAGCCGATGCAGTGTCGGTCCGGGATGGCGCCACGCAGGCACGCTTGAATCTCGCGTGGCAGCGCGATTGCTGCCACCACTGCAGACAAGCCCTGTCGAGGTCGACAATGGCGTGATAATCCATCCATTGGGCAAGATCCTCCGCTGAACCATCAACGACTCGAGACGCACATCCCGGCGGCGGGCACGCGCTCAAAAGACTGATACCGTTGCCTGTGCGCAGACTTCCTCAACGTGCAGGTGCGGTTGATATCACTGTAGCAGCACCCGGCAACCCGCGCGGACGGATTCACCCCTGCCCTAGCATTTGGCGGATTCGGACGTACCCTTGGTCTGAAACGGTCGCTGCCTTCAGGTACCTCGGGGCGTGCCGGGGGTGTCCTGCGCCGTTGCCTTGCTGCACAACAAGGTGCGTGCCAGGAACATCGGGTTACCCACGACATAGCGCATGAACAAGCGTTTCGGCTCGTGGGCCAACCGGTACACCCATTCGCCCCCCAGTTGGCGCAACCACTGCGGCGCCCGCGTGACCTTGCCGCCGAGAAAATCCAGGATCGCCCCGCCGCACACGATCAGGCTCGGCGCATCGATGCTGGCCAGCCGGGCCGCAACGGCCTCCTGCTTGGGCATGCCCATGCCGAGAACGATCAGTTCCGGCTGCAGTTGCCGGGCCAGGTCGATGTAGGTCTGCACGTCGGCAAATCCGTGCTGCACCGAGACCAGGTGCACACCGAACAGCGCTTCGCTGCGTTCTGCCGCCTGGGTCAGAAACGGCTCTTCCGTGCCCCAGAACGCAACTCGCCGCCCCTTGTACGCTGCGAGTAATTTAGGAATCAGGTCGGTGCCGTTCATGTTCAGGCCCGGCTCCAGGCCCAGGCGCCGGTACAGGATTTTCATGCCGGCGCCATCGCGCAGCAATACGTCGGCCGCCAGCAACGCCTCGGCGTATTGCGCGTTGCCCGCCACCAGATTCATGGCGTGGGCATTGACGAAACCCACCACGGTGGCACGTTCAGGCGCGGCCAGGGTGTCAAGCAAGCGCCGCTCTTCAGCGTCATCGTTGACCACACGGAGCTTGCCAATGACGGCTTTCCAGCTAGTTTGCAGCGTCGCTTTGCCCATTAGCTGTCATCCCTTTTCGAGCGTACCCATTCAACCTGGCGCTTGATCAAAAACCCCAGGTACAACGGGATCTTTTTCAGCGCGTAGAACGGTGCATACATCAGTACCGAAAACGCGATCACGTCGCGAGAGAATCGGCTCCACGCCACCAGCACCGCGGTGCCCAGCAGTGCCATCGCCAGTGTGGCCAGCAACGCGGGCAGCAGCACACCAAACAGCAAACACACCAGCCAGGCAAGGCTGAACACCGCCACCAGCGCCAACACCAGCAGTGCCAGCGGTGGCACCATCAAGTCCAGCGTCATGGCCAACAAGTGCCACTGGCGGCGGGCAATCGAGGCAACGATCAGTGCCGGCGCATCGGCCAGCAGCACACCCAGATGGCCATGCTCCCAACGGGTCCGTTGACTCTTCAGGCCTTCATCACTGCCGGGAAAATAGCTGATCACCTGTGCATCCGGGCAAAACAGCGGTGGCTTGCCGTTGGCGCAAAAATCCAGGCCCAGCTTCAAGTCCTCGACCAGGTGACCGTTGGCCAGGTTGACCCGCGCCAGGTCGCGCCAACCGAACGCCATGCCCGAGCCCATCAGCTGGCAAGGCCAGCCCAGGCGTGCCCAGCCGCGAGGCCGCACCCAGTTTTTCACCCGCCAGGCAAACTCGGCGATCTGCACTTTCAAGCCGGCCCCGGCAGGTGCGCGCATCAGGTAGAGGGCTTGCACAGGCCGCTCGGCCTGACTGCATCGGCGGGCCAGGTGGTCAATGGCGCCCTCGCCTACCTGGCAGTCGGCATCGATGATGATGACGACATCCGGCGCACCCGCCGCCAGATGCCGTACCCCGAAGTCCAGCGCGTAGCCCTTGCCCCGCTGTTGTTCATTGCTGCGCACCACCACCTCGGCACCTGCGGCGACGGCCAGCGCGGCAGTGTCGTCGGAACAGTTGTCGGCCACCACCAACAAGCGGTCGCCTTCGTGCAACTGCACGCCGATGCTCGCCAGCGTCGCGCTGATGATCGATGCCTCGTTGTGCGCGGGCACCAGCACCGCCACCCGTCCACGCGCACCGTGCAGCGGTGGCTGAGTGCGCGCTGGCATACAGGCCAGCAGCACCTGCGCGAACAGCACCAGCACCGGCAGCAGCAGGAGCACTGCCACTGCACCCAGCAACCACGCCAGTAAGGTAATCATGCCGATGCCTTGAAGTAGCTGGCCAGCTTGGCCGCTTCGGTGTCGATATCGTGCCGTTGCAACACCCGCTGATACGCCGCCTCGCCCATGCGTTGCAGCACCTCGACCGGTTGCGCCAGGCAATCGGCCATTGCCGCCGCCAGCTCGTCCACGGCGCCGGCGGGGAACAACCAGCCGTTTTCACCCGGGTGAACCAGCTCGGGAATGCCCGCCACATAGGTCGTCAGTACCGGGCGGCGCAAGGCCATGGCCTCCATGATCACCACCGGCAGGCCTTCGGCGAAACTCGGCAGCACCAGGGCACGGGCGGCAAGGATCTCTTCGCGTACTTGCGCACTGCTGATCCAGCCGGTAATACGCACATGCGCCTGCAAGCCATAGCGCACGATCAGCGCCTGGATTTCCTCGCGCATTTCGCCGTCGCCTGCCAGCACCAGTTCGAAGGTCAAGGCCTGGGCGGCAAGCATCCGCGCCGCTTCTATCAGCAGCAACTGCCCCTTCTGCTCGCACAAACGCCCCACGCACACCAGGCGCGGGGCCGCCGTTGCAGGCACGGCAGGTACCTCATGAAACGCACGCTCGAGGCCGCAATGCACCACCTTCACCTTGGCCCAGTGCCGATGCGCCACCCAGCGAAACAGCTGGCTGCGCCCGTAGGAACTGACCGCCGCGACAAAGGCTGCGCGCCGGCCCTTTTCGCCCACATGCAGAAACTGCGGTTTGTCGAACTCTTCCGGCCCATGCACGGTAAAGCTGAAAGCCGGCCCGCCCAGGGCATTGGCAAGCATGACCACTTCGGTCGAATTGGTGCCGAAATGTGCATGCACATGGTTGACCTCAGCCGCCTGCAACCACTGCACTACCCGGCACGCCTCGGCCAGATAGACCAGATGGTAAGGCCAGGGACGATCAGCGCGCTGGCCCATGCGCAGGGCCAGCCACAGGGTCGAAAAAAACCGCCGCGGCTGCGCCCGCCGCACGTGCAGTGTCGGCGCTAACAACCCTTTGACGCCGTCTTGCAGCACGTAGCGGGTTTTGTCCCGTTCGGCTATATCTTCCGCGTCCTGCAACTCGGCGTCCCAGCCGCGCAAGGCAATGCGTTGAACCTCGATGCCCTGGCGCTCCAACGCCAGAATCTCGCGGCGGATAAAGCTGTGGCTGACCTTGGGGTACTGATTGATGAAATAAGCTATGCGCATGGCGTCCCAACTTGTAACCGGCGTTATTCAAGCCCTGGCGTGGGCAGCTATGACGAGGTGTCCTGTTGCAGTTGCAGGGTGCTTTCCAGCTGCTGGCGAGGCTCGGGCCTGTTGGCATCAGCACCCGGCAAGGCCGCCTCGATATGGACAAACACGTCATCGAGCAGCGCGTGGCGGCGCCGGTACATTGCGCGTTTCTTTGCAGCAATGTCGTCGGCCGCGCGCCTGGACGATTCCAGGGGAAGGGTGAAGAAACCCTCGCGCGACGAGGCTGTAGCGCCATGTTCCAGCCAGATGGTGTCGTAGTTGGCAGCCAGGTCCTGGCCCTTGTCGGCGCCGAAATACGGATGGCGGTGATGGCGGAATTGATCACCGACAGCATAGATTCGCGCCGCCCCCACCCTGCGCGCCACGCATTTGAGGGCTTCAAGCAGAAAGCTTCTGGGGCGCAGGCCCTCGAAGTCTTTGGTCAGGTCGCGGTAAATCTCCAGCGAGCGTTCGCTGTCGATGCCTTTGTGGATGCCCTGGACGGCGCCAATGAACAGGCACAACTCGCCCTGTGACTGGCTCAAGGTGAATGCCAGCGACGCCACACGCAAATCGCTCTGGAACACGTTGAGCACCAACTCCCCTTCGCGCTTGAACCAGATCGGCCGGTCCAGCACCAGGCTGCAGCCACTGGAGTAGTGCGACAGGTCACAGAGCACCAGGCGCTCTTCACGCCCCAGCAACAGCAGCGGCGGAAAACGGCTGGCGACGACTTCATAATGCGAGGCCACCGTCTCGAGGCGCTCACGGGGCTGCCAGCCTTTACTGATGTAGGGCCATTGCACCATGCCGATACTGTCGACGCCCAGCCGCTCAACCCCCTCCTCACCCAGCGCCGTCGACATGCGCTGCAGGAATGCACGCAGGTCCGGCCACTCCCGGGCGATCGATACCGCCAACTTGAACTTGTTGTTCAGCGCCCGCAATGAGTAGCCGGGTTGCAGGGTGAGCACACTGGTCACTATCGTTCGAAACGCCATAGGGATCTCACTTGTACTCGATCAATGCCGCTTTGCCGGCACCGAATCTGTTCAATAGGAACTTCACCTGCCCAAGCATTTCAGGAAACTTGCCCAGCACCAGGAACACCGCCTGCAGCCAGTTCTCCCGGGGCGACCGGGCGCCGCGCCGGGCCAGGCGGACGGCCTGCAACGGGTAGATCAACAACAGCAACAGCGCCCAGCTCCCCAGCAGGGTACTGGCCAGCACTATAGCCAGCGGTATGCCCAGGCCCCAGGTCCAGGCCCGGCGCGACTCACGCTGCCAATGGTGCTCAGGGGCAGCGCCATGCAGCGCAGCACCTTCGGCAAAGGCATAGCCTGCGCGCAGGCTGCGTTGCCACCACTGGCTGAAGCGTGTGATCGCGGCATCGTGCAAGGTCATCTCTTCGGCCAGCCGCCACACCTTCCAGCCAGCGGCGCGCAGGCGCACGCACAACTCGGGCTCTTCACCGGCGATCAGGCCCGGGCGAAAGCCGGACACCGCCGCAAAAGCGTCCGCGCGCATCAATGCATCGCCGCCGCAGGCCTTGGCCTCGCCGACCGGCGTGTCCCACTCAAGATCACACAAGAGGTTGTAGACCGAACGCTGTGGAAAGCGCTCACGGCGCCGGCCGCACACCACGGCCACCTCAGGATGAGCCGCCAGGAACGCCTGCGCCGTGGCCAGCCAACCGTCGACCACTTCGCAGTCACCGTCGACAAATTGCACGTAACGCACATCGGGCAACGCGCGCTGCAAACAGGCAAACCCTTCATTGCGCGCCCGGGCTGCGGTGAAAGGCCGGGTCATGTCCAGCGCCAGCACCTGCACGCCGCGATCGCGGGCAAGCTGCACAGAGCCATCGGTGGAGCCCGAGTCGACATACACCACCGCATCAGCCGTACCGAGCACAGACGCCAGGCAACGCGCCAGCCGCTGACCTTCGTTACGACCGATCACCACAACGCCGATCCCAGTCACCATGTGCCTCACCCACCTGCATTCAACGGAGCATCCGATTCACCGCGACAACCTTCAGGCCGACTCAGGGTATTCCACCTGTTCGCTGGGCTTTCTCGCCTTGATCGTCGCCGGCACCCCGACCGCCACCGAGTTGTCCGGCACATCGATCAACACCACCGCGTTGGCACCGATCACGACATTGTTGCCAATCCGGATGTTGCCCAGCACCTTGGCGCCGGTGCCGATATCGACGTTGTTGCCGAACACCGGAGCGATGGGCTCGCTGACGTTCTTCAAGCCCACCACCACGCCGTTGCGGATACGGCAGTCATCGCCGAATCGAGCATAGCCGCTGATGACAATGCCGCCGAAATGGTCGATGACAAAGTTCTTGCCGATCTCCACCTCGCACGGCAGCTCGATCCCGGTGATGATCTGCACGAACTTGAACAGCACCTTGTAGACAAACGACAGCAGCTTGCGCAGCAAGGCCGGGCGCACGCCGTAACGCCAGCGCCCGAAGCGGTACACCAGCAATACCCAGAACCCCTGAGCCCCCCAGTCGCCACCGTGCGCACGCAAGTCCGCCTTGATGTTGTCGAACATGGATTCACCTACCGTGTGGGTTGACGCGCAAACTGGGTGTTGAACAACGATGCCCAGGTGGCACGGCTATGCAGCCAGCAGGCGCGGATGGCAGCCCAGCCGCGGCCTTTGAGCAGTGCCTTGAGGGCCAGCACCAGGTCGCCCAGGTTGACCAGGAACATGTGCAAGGCCAGGCCCGGCACGCCGTGATGCTTGCGAAAGTACAGCAGTTCGCTTTCGATCTGGTACGACGATATCTGCCGGCTGGCCGCCTCCAGTTCAGCGACCGACTTGGAACTTTCACCGCCGATATGCACGACGGTGGTGTGCGGGTAGAACACCACCTTCCAGCCCGCTTCCTTGACCCGCTTGCAGTGATCCACTTCTTCGTAATAAAGAAAGTACCGCGGGTCGAATAACCCGACCTGGTCGAGCACCTCGCGGCGCACCAGGTAGAAGCAACCGGGCAACCAGTCGCACTCGCGCACCGCGTCATGGCCCCAGTCCATTTCATCGACCATTTTCAGCCCGGGGAAAAAGCGCCCCAGCCCGGTCCGCGAAACAAAGACATTCAACGGTGTCGGGAAATAGCGACAACTGGGTTGCAGGTCGCCGTCACGCCCCACCAGACGAACCCCCAGCACACCGCATTCGGGGTGGGCGTCCATGTACGCGACGGTTTTTTCCAGAGAGTCTTGCGAGACAAACGCATCGGTATTGAGCAGCAGCGCGTACTTGCCCTGCAGGTGCTCAAGCAGTTGATTGTTGGCCCGGCCAAAGCCGACATTCTTGGCATTGCTGACCACCAGCGCCTCGGGGCAGACCTTGGCCAGGCGGTCGAGCGAATCGTCGACCGAGGCATTGTCGACCACCAGGTAGCTGGCCAATGCCTCGCTATCGGCCTGGCGCAGGGCGTCGAACATCGGCTGCAGCAGTGTGGCCGTGTTGAAGTTGACCACCAGCACATCGACGGGCTTGTTATCCATTGGCGCCGTCTCCGTAAAAGTACTGCCTCCGTGCCGCCGCCAGTTGCGGTTCCAGTGCCGGGTCGAACGATCCTTTGCGGTCCTTGATCAGGTCGATCCACGGGTACGCATTGCAGCGCTCCTCGACCCGTCGGATCAGCTCCTCGGTGGTACAGATCACCTTGGCAGGGTTGCCCCCTACCACGGTGCCCGGCGGCACATCCTTGGTGACCACCGCGCCAGCGGCAACGATCGAGTCGGGGCCGATGGTCACGCGCGGCATGACGATCGAGCCGTGGCCGATGAAGCAGTTGTCGCGAATGTCGATGTAACCGACCGAATCCAGTTGCTTGCCATAGCACAGCTCGATCAGCGCCACCACACCATCGTGACCGATCAGGGTGCAGTCCGATAAGCCGACATTGGTACCGATGCGCACCAGGGCCGGGTCGGTTACGTTGCAACCGATGTTCATGTGGAAGTTATTTCCGATCGAATGAAACTTGCCCCAATGCGTTTGATACTCGCCCCACTCACGCGGCGTGGGGTGGCAGAGTTTTTTCCAGGTCGAGGCGCCGCGCCCGGTGGTGTTGGCGTAATGCCGTACTGCCTTGCGAATCCATCCAAGCATGATTAGTAGCCTCGCGCGTAATGCGTTCCTTGACTGACCCTGAGGCGAATACGGTCTCGTTTTTCTTGTTGCTGACCGCTTCGCACTCAACCCGTTTCAACCACTTTGCTGCGACTTCAATCTGTAGCACTTGCGATATCGATTCAAACAGCGCTGGAACCCGACGACTTCATCTTGTCGTTGAGGTGATCGGCCAGCCTTAAAGCGAATTGCAACAGCGGCATCGTCGGGTTGGAGGCCCCGCCCGTGGCAAAAATGCTGCTTCCTGCAACATAGAGGTTCTCGGTACCAAACACCTTGCAGTCACGATCGACCACACCGAATTCAGCTGAGGCGGCCATCCGCGTGGTGCCCATGTGGTGGGCATGGGGGGACATTTTCAGCGGCACCGAGGCGTCATACACAAAGGGGTTCAGCTTGACGAAGCCAAGCTCCGTCTCGGCAAACTGCTTGGCCAGCTCAGTGCCGATGCACTTGATGGTGCGCCGGTCGTCAGCACTCAGTTCCCAGTGCACATGGGCCTTGGCCATACCCAGTGCGTCTTTCTCCTCAAGCAGGGAGATGCCGCTCTGGGCGTTGGGAAACTGCTCGATCATCGTGCCGATGACGCCGTCACCGGGGCAACTGAACTTGGCGATGAAATCGATTTTGTGGGCGATGCCCATTTCGCAGCTGAGGTTTTCCAGAAAGTCTTTCACCTCTGCCGTTCGACCGTAAGTCCTCACCTCCGACAGCAGCGCGGCGGAGACATTGCCTTTGCCCGCGCGATACTCGGCGACGAAGGCATCGGTGGTGTAGTACTGGCGCGGCTCCGGGTCTTGCCCCTCATTCAATATGAAGGTCCCCATGTCGATGTTCAGGTGCTCCATGAAGCAGCGCCCGACCAGGCCGTCCTTCTTCACCACGCCCGCCGCTGCCAGCGACTGGCTATTGAGCAGTTGCCGGGCGTTTTCGATGGCGCCGCTGGCAAGGATGAAGTTGCGTGCCACCAGGCGCTCGCGGTGCAGGTCATAGTCAGATACCTGAACGGCCGCGAGCCGGCCCGATGCCGGGTCGAATTCAAGGTCGACACAGTTGCAGTTGATGAACACCTCAAGCCCGGGTGTCTGTTCAAGGGCAGTGGCGTATTTCTGCGCAAAGCGCGTTGGCGGGCTGAGCAGAAAGCGGTCGGCGTCGAAGTCGCCACCGCCCAAACCCGGGTTGACCGTCTTGAAGTCCTGCCCGTTGGGCAGGTCGACAATCTCCATGGCCCCGGCCAGGTAAGGTTCGATGTCTGCGTAGGCAATGGGCCAACCGGGCATCGTACCCGGTGGGGTGACCGAAAAATCAGACGGCTCGAACGGCCGGCAACGGCCCATCCAGTGATTGGAGGTACCGCCCAGGTAGCGCAAGCGAGTTTCTTCGGCGTACAGCTCAAGCCCGGTCGAGGGGCACTGGTACAGCGATTGCGAACGCGGCGCGTACTCGTGCCCGCCGCCTTCGAGCAACACCACGCTCCAGCCTGCTTTCGCCAGCTGCAACGCCAGCGTGATACCGGCCGGACCGCCCCCGACAATGCAGAAATCGTAACCGTCACGCAGGGCTTTCTGCGACTGATAATCCTTGATCATGCTGGGACTTTCCGGAAGTACTGGGAAGGCAATACCCATCCGTTGATGACGACAAACTCGGTTCTAGCGGCAGGCTTGCTTGCTGCGCTCGCAGAAAAACCGAACGTTGCGCCCCCCAGGCCAAGCACCACACAACCGTGAAGAAATCCCCTGCGACCCAACTGCAGCGTACTAAACTGAAGTTTCCCCATGATCCCTGGACCTATGCCATATAAGTTTTATAGAGACTTAGTGACTTAACTACGCCAGAAACACCCCAATCGCCTTTTTTACCCCACAGTTCACACAGCGTTGCGCCACGTACGCCATACGCAGTATAGGTCAGGGTTTCCAACAGGCCGGCCACCCCCGGCAATGAAATCAGCTCCATGCGTCAGTTTTTCTGCAGAAAATCATCTCTGACTGAATGGCTAGAAGTAACTATAGTTTCAATTAGCCATGATGCTAGCCGTCGTCCACCAGCGGATAGGTGCCCGTAGCCAATGCCTGAACATTTTCGCGCTCTGATCGTCATTCTGTTTGTGGCCGGCATCGTGTTCACCTTGGCCCGCCGCCCCGCGACAGACCTGATTCCCTACGCCGACTTCAAGCGCCGGCGCAACCTGTGGTTCGGCCTGACCCTGGTGGCTTTTTTCTCCCATAGCTTCTGGGTGTATGCGGCCGTCGCCGTTGTCGTGCTGACCCTCGCACGAAAGCGCGAACGCAACCCCATGGCATTGTTTTTCATGCTGCTGTTCCTGATTCCGACGGCCTCGGTGCCGGTGCCGGGCTTCGGCGTGATCAACTACGTGATCGACCTCAACAGCATTCGCCTGCTGACCCTGTGCGTGCTGCTACCGGCAGCACTGGCGTTGAGCAAGCAGCCCGATACCGTGGCCTTTGGCCGCACCTGGCCAGACAAATTTCTTGGCGCCAGCATTGCGCTCATGGGCCTGTTGTACCTGCGCGAAACCTCCATTACCGACACCTTGCGCCAGGCGCTGTACCTGTATGTCGACGTGTTCCTACCGTACTACGTCGCCAGCCGCGCACTGAAAAACCTCGCCGACTTCAAGGACGCGCTCCTGGCGTTTGTCCTCGCCGCCTTTGTACTGGCGCTGATCGGCGTCGCCGAAACCGTCCGCCACTGGTTGTTGTACAGCGCCCTGACCAATGCCATGGGCATGGAGTGGAGCATGTCCGGCTACCTGAGCCGCGGCGGCTCGTTGCGGGCCAGCGCCACTGCAGGCCAGGCCATCGCGCTGGGCTATGTGATGAGTGTGGCGATCGGCCTGTTCCTCTTCGTGCAGGCGTTTGTACGCAGCAAGCTCAACCGTGTACTGGGCGCCCTGCTGCTGGGCGCCGGGCTGTTTGTGCCGCTGTCGCGTGGCCCCTGGATCGGCGCGGTGATCATTGTCGCCGCCTTTATTGCCACTGGCCGTGGCGCGGTAAAGCGTCTGTCGCTGCTGGCCATCGCCGGCGTGCTGAGCATTCCCCTGCTGACCATCGTACCCGGCGGCGACAAGGTGCTCGACATGCTGCCCTACATCGGCAACCTGGAAAAAGAGAACATCACCTACCGCGAGCGCCTGCTCGACAACTCGTGGATCGTCATCCAGCGCAACCCGTTGTTCGGCTCATTCGACTTCCGCAATACCCCGGAAATGCAATCGATGATCCAGGGTGAAGGCATCATCGACATCGTCAACACCTACGTGAACCTGGCCCTGCGCATCGGCCTGGTGGGCCTGGGGCTGTTCGTGGCGTTCTTTGCCAGCGTGCTGCTGGGTATCCACAAGTCCCTGCGCCTGTTTCCCGACAAGGACGACGAACGACGCCTGCTCGGGCGCTCACTGCTGGCGACCTTGATCGGGGTGCTGGTGATCATCTTCACCGTCAGCAGCATCACCGTGATCCCCGTGGTGTATTGGTCGCTGGGCGGATTGGGCGCGGCCTATATCCAGATGGCCCGCCGGCTCAAGCACACCCAGACAGCGCCCCTTGCCAATGCCAGCCTTCAACCCAGGTAATGCCCATGACCACACTGCGCCCCTTGATGCGGGCTTCGGCGCTCGTTGGCCTGTTCGTATTGCCGCTTGCAAGCGTGGCGTCGGACTGGGTCGTCAGCGTCAATGAACAGACCGGCCTGCCCGGCATCACCCGCGGCGGTGGCCCGGCGATGCAGGCGAAATTCAACTTCTGGGCGGCAAACTGGAACTGGACCGGCTTCTACGGCGGGCTCAAGGTCAACGGCCCCTACAGCTACAGCCTGGCAGGCAAGAACAAGGACCTGGACTTCGACCTCGCGGCAGAGGTACGCAAGGAAAACCCGCAGACCTTGACCTGGACATTCGACCTCGACGCCCACAGCAAGCAATGGTGGATTAAAGGCGGCGGCATCATGTTCCAGTTCGACCCGGCGCTGTTTGGCGGGGACATGGGTGAGCCGGTGTTGCTGCCCGACAACCGCGGCTGGGCCTGGGGTACGCAGGCACGCCGGGTCGAGATGCGTTTCGAGCCACCGCTGGCGACGGTGTACTTCGAGCGTGGCAACAGCGATGAAATCCGTGCGTTTTTCTACAAGGACACCATCACCCCCGGCCGCCAGCAGATCAAGGCCCAGCTGAGCCTGACCGGCGATATTGCCCTGGGCCCTACCACCACCGAACGCTTTGGCCTGGCAGACACCAGCAAATGGCCAGACGACCAGCTGGACTGGGGCACGTCACCGGTCGATCTGTCGTTTCTCAACGCCCAGGAAAAACCCGCTGGCAAACGCGGCTTCGTCAAGGCCGCCGGCGAACAGCTGCAGTTTGCCGACAACACGCCCGCCCGCTTCTGGGGCACCAACCTGTCAGCGTTCGCGATCTTCAAATCCCCTGACGAGGAAATCAGGCTGCAGGCCAAACGCCTGTCTGCCCTGGGCTTCAACCTGGTCCGCCTGCACCACCATGACTCGGCCTGGGTCAGCCCGAATATTTTCGGCAACACCTACGGTGACGGCCCGCTGATCGAAGACACCCAGCACTTGAGTGCCGAGTCGCAGCGCAAGATCGACTTGTGGATCAAATGCCTCAAGGACGAAGGCATTTATGTCTGGCTCGACCTGCATGTTCAGCGCCCCCTCGTGGCCAAAGACAACATTTACGGCTTTGACGAGCTGGCCAAGGGTGAGCGCAGCACCGAACTCAAAGGCTATGCCTATGTGAACCTGAGCATACAACAGGCGATGAAACGCTTTGCCCAGGACTACCTGACTCATGTGAACGCCTACACCGGCCTTGCCTACAAGGATGATCCGGCAATTGCCGCCGTGCTGATCACCAACGAGAACGACATCACCCACCACTTCGGCAATGCCCTGCTGCCGGACAAAGAGGTGCCCAAGCACAGCCGGCTGTTCATGGACGAGGCCAAGGCCTTTGCCGCACGCCACGACCTGCCCGAAGACAAGACCTGGCGCAGTTGGGAGCACGGCCCGTCCAAGCTGTTTCTGAACGACCTGGAGCACCGCTTCAACGTCGACATGATCGAGCACTTGCGCAGCCTTGGGGTCAAGGTTCCTATCGCCACCACCAGCACCTGGGGCGGCAATGGCCTGAGTTCGTTACCGGCGCTGACCACGGGCGATGTGATCGATGCCCACAGCTATGGTGGCCTGGGCCAGCTGGAGAAAAACCCGCTGACCAGCGACGGCATGATCAACTGGCTGGGCGCCGCCCAGGTGGTGAACACGCCGCTCACCGTCACCGAGTGGAACGCCGAGCCGTTCCCCGTGCCGGACCGCCACTCGTTGCCACTGTATGTGGCCGGCACCGCCAGCTATCAGGGCTGGGATGCGCTGATGCAATATGCCTACAGCCAGCAAGCGTTCAACAAAGCCTGGCAGTCGGCGGACAACTGGCACGCCTACAATGACCCGGCGTTGCTTGCCACCCTCCCCGCCGCTGCCTTGCTCTATCGCCGTGGCGATGTCCACGAAGCCAACACCCGCTACGTCTTCGCCCCCAGCGCCGACACCCTGTTCAACCGCTCGATCTCGCCGAGCGAGTCGGTACTGCTGCGCACCGCCATGGAGAAAGGCAAGCTGCAGATCGCCATGCCGCCAACACCCGCGCTGCCCTGGTTGCAGCCCAGCGTGATTCCCGCAGATGCCAAGGTGCTGCATGACCCTGACCAGTCGCTGCTGGACGCAGGCGCCAACGAGGCAACCTCCGACACCGGTGAGCTCAAGCGCAACTGGCAACAAGGCCTCTACACCATCGACACACCGCTGACCCAGGCCGCCACCGGCTGGCTGGGTGGCCAATCGATCAGCCTGGGCACCATCGAGGTCAGGGTGAAAACCGCCTACGCCAGTGTCGTGGTGCAAAGCCTGGATGCCAAACCGCTCGGCCAGTCGCGCGAGTTGCTGATATCCCTCGGTACCCGGGCGGTTCCCAAGGAAAACGACAAGACACCGTTCAATGTCGAGCCTCTCGAAGGCACGCTCAGCATCAAGGCCGCCAAGGGCCTGAAGCTGTTCAGCCACAGCGCCGCTTCACCGCCCAAAGAACTGCCGGTGAGCTACCAGGATGGGCGCTACCTGATCAGCTTTGATGGCCAGCAGATGTCCAATTGGCTGTTCTTGAAATAGGGCATATCGCCATCTACAGTCACTGGAGGCCTGTGTCGTAAACGCCTGATCACGTAGCACCGCAACCCGCTTTTTAGGGACGATTTGTACAACAACAGATTCCAGGAGGTTTGGATGAAGTTTCTGGTTGTCGGCGGTGCAGGCTACATCGGTTCGCACATGGTCAAGCACCTGCTCGATGCAGGTCACGATGTGGTAGTGGCAGACATCGAACCTACGGCGCCCAGGATCAAATGGGTAGGCCTCGACATCGCCGATGTGCGCGCCCTGGATGCGCTATTTGCCGAATATCAGTTTGATGCGGTGTTCCACTTCGCGTCGTTCATTCAGGTGGGCGAGTCTGTCAGCGACCCGGGCAAGTACTACCAGAACAACGTAGCGGCGACCCTGACACTGCTGCAGGCGATGGTGCGCGCCGGCATCAAGCACTTGATCTTCTCATCCAGTGCGGCCGTGTATGGCGACCCGCAGTATGTGCCGATCGACGAAGAACATCCCAAGGCGCCGATCAACCCCTATGGGCGCAGCAAGTGGATGGTGGAGCAGATACTCGAAGACTTTGACTGCGCCTACGGATTGAAGTCGGTGTGCCTGCGTTATTTCAACGCCGCCGGCGCCGACCCTGACGGGCAACTGGGCGAATGCCACGAACCGGAAACCCACCTGCTACCGCTTATCCTGCAAGCCGCATCCGGCCGCCGCGCCACCATCACCGTGTTTGGCCATGACTACAGCACCCCGGACGGCACCTGCATACGTGACTATGTCCACGTAGCCGACCTGGTGTCCGCGCATTCACTGGCGGTGGACTACCTGCAGTCGGGCGGAACGAGCACCGCGTTCAACCTCGGCAATGGCCAGGGCTTTTCCGTGCAACAGGTGATCGATACTGCCTGCGCCGTCACGGGGCGTCAGATCAACATCAGCCTTGCGCCACGACGTGCCGGCGACCCGCCACGACTGGTGGCCGACGCCAGCAAGGCCAACGCCGTGCTCGGCTGGCAGCCGCAGCATGCGTCACTTGAAGAAATCGTCACCCACGCCTGGAACTGGGAACAGCAATACCCCTGGCATTAAGGCTTGCAAGCAAAGCCCAGACACCAGGGGTAGCGCACCCGCATTCAATAGTAGGAGCGCGTTTGCGGCTCCGCCTTGTTCAACACCGAACCGATCAGGTTGGCTGTCGCCAGGTGATACAGGCAGTCTTCGATCTCTTTCTTGCTGTTCACCCCGTTGGCCACCACCAACAGCACGCAGTCGAACTTGGGCAATACCGTGATCGCGTCGTCGGAACTGAGCAGCGGCGGCAGGTCGAAGATGCAGATGCGCGAGTCATAGCGTTCGCGCAGATCGCTGATCAGGTTGTTCACCTTTGGCGATGACAGCATCTCGGTGGACAGCGCAATCGGCTCACGGGTGGGCAGCACGACAAAGCGTGGCAGTGTCGGGTTGACCAGGACCTCTTCTAGCCCGGCCTTGTTGGCGAGCAGTTCATTGAGCGACTTGTCCATTGGCAACCCGAGGCTGCTGCCGACCCGTGGCCGACGCAAGTCAAAGTCCACCAGCAGCGCCGTCTTGGTGGTGTGGTGGGCAATACTCATGGCCAGGTTGATCGCCAGGACGGTTTTACCCGCCTCGGGTGTCGGCGAGGTGATCGCCAGCGTGCGCCAGCCGTTCTCCTCCATGGTCTGCAGCACCTGGGTGCGCAACAGGTCAAAGGCCCAACTCATGTTCGAGTTTTTGTTGTAGGCGACAATACGATGGCGCTCGAGGTGCTCTGCCCGCAAGGGCACGACCCGGGTGCGCACGTAGTCGAATTGCCCCAGTGCTTCCGTCGGCTCTACCGAAGGCGTCACAAGCGATGCCTCCGCCGAGCCTGGGGTGACCGGGTGAACATTTTTTCCAACAGCCGGCGTAATCCTGTCCATCGCTACTTTCCCTATTCAAACCGAGCCATAGCTTTAAACAGCAGCAGGTCCAGAGGCATGTACAGCAGGTGTACCAGTACTAACAGGATAGCCACTAGTAACACACCTGCGACAATCAGCAGCTTTCGCCACTTCTTGCGCTGTGCCAGCTCCGCTTGCGTCGAAATATACGGAATGGCTACCAGTACCCGTTTACCCACCACACTCTCCAGGGCGCCCACACCGCGCACGCGCTGGTTGAGCATCTCAAGCAGCATCACCAGTGCAGCGCCACCTGCCGGTGCCAGTACCATGCCCAGTGCGACAATTTTCTTGCGGTTGGGTTTGACCGGTTTCTCTGGCATCAGTGGCGGCTCGAGCAGAACAAAACGCTCTGCCTTGTTCTCCTGCTCCAGGCTTTCGGTAATTTTCGCGCCCATTTCCTTGGCCCGAATTTCTTCATACTTCTTGCGCGCGTTGTCATGGTCACGCATCAGGGTCACCAGGCCACGCTCGACTTGCGGCGCTTCAAGAATCTCGGCCTCGTAGCCTTCCATCTTCTTCACCAGCTGGCGCTTCTGTTCGGCCAGTGAAGCAATACGTTCCTGCGCAGCACTGATGCGGGTGCGTACCCGGGCTACGTCCAGGCTCACCGTCGAAGTGGTCGCGCCTTTGCCGCCGGTTGCTTCAAGCGCCTGGATCTTGCGTTTGACCGCCACCACATCCGGGTGCGCTTCTTTATATCGGGTCAACAGCTGTGCGTACTCGGCCTTCAGGGTGGGCAAGTCTTGCTGCTGCTCTGCCGGCGTTGGCCGGCTGCCGTCCGCCTTGGTGGCGAGGCCGGCATTGGCTGCCGACAGCTCCAGCTCCATGTAGCGCAACTCTTCCTGCGCCGCCTTGTAGTCGCGATCGACCTCCCGGAACTCGAGTTCAGAGCGCGACAACATGCTCATGCGCAACGCCTGGTGTTCGGGCAAGGCATTGGCATGGGCCTGCTTGAAGTCGGCCAGCTGGTTTTCCAGGCTGGCCAGTTCGGCACCGAGCTTGTTGGCCTCCTGGGTGAGGAACTCGGTGGTTTCGCTGGCCCGCTCGGTACGCTGCTTGAGGTTTTCGTTAAGGAACAAGGTAACCAGTTCGTTGGCAACGTCCTTGGCCACATCGGCGCGCTTGTGCTCAAAGGACACGTTGAAGGCCACGGTCGCCTCCCCCCGCCCTTTGACATAGGTACTGAGCGTGGCAACCACGATGGCATTGCGCATCTGGTCGATCTTGTCGGACTCGCTGAAGCGCTTGCCCTTGTCGGCGTACAACCCGTACTTGTCGATGATGCGCAACAGGTTGTCGCGGGTCATGACCCGCTGACGGATCACCTCGATGCGCTCATCGGCGAAGCTATTGTTGTTGGCTGACACCAGGTCCGGAGAAATCTGCTGCGACTCCACGAGAATGGTCCCCGTGGACTGATACAGCGGCGGCACCATGACGGCCACCGCCACCGTCACCGCGAGAATCACCACGATGCTAATCCCCAACAACAGGGCACGGTCCTTGATAATCGCGATGTAGTCGTTGAGGGACAGCTCGTAGTCAGATTTCATGGGGCCACCATGCCGAGAGTCAGAGGTCGGGAAATCTATAGGTCAGGGTCAGTCCAACGATGGTGCCTTCAGCATCCGGCAGGTTGTCCTGCTGGCGCTCCTTGTATTGCAACGATAGGCGCAGATCGCAAAAAGGCGAAAATTCTCGACTGGCCCAGGCGCCGTAGGTTTGCAAGGTGTTTGGCGTTTGCCCCTTGCTGTCTTGCCACGCCGCATCAAGGCCGACACGGGTGAGCTCGGTGGCGGCGTAACTCCAGATACCGCGCACCGTGTCGATCTCGGCGAACCCGCCCTCTGCACTGGCGACGGTGCTACGTTCGGCGCTCAAGCGCGCATCGGCAAGATCGCCGGTGTAGCGCAGGGAAACCCCGCCTTCACCGCGCTGCCCGCCATCGTCGCCAGAGACCTTGTTCACCCCCGCATGCACGTCAGTTTCCCAGCGCTCGGAGAGTTGGTATTTCACCCCCACGAGCGGGGTGTAGCTGTTGGAGGCCGAAGCGGTGGTGTCGTCCTGCGGCTCATAACGCCGGGCGCCGACCCCGGTGTAGAGCGTCGTGCGCTCACTCCAGGCATAGTTCCAGGTCAGGACCGTGCCCAGCTCGTCGTAGCCGGTCAGGGTATTGATGTCGTAACGCGCATGGCTGTACGTGGTCTCGTTCTCCAACGTGCTGCGCTCGGTAATGGCGCTACTCCAGTTGGCGGTGAGCATCGACATCTTTTGCGTACCGTCGGTGGCGACCACCCCGGTATCCTGGACGGCACCCGACAAGGTCGAGCTTTCGATGTATTGACCCTTGAGGCCAAAACGCCCGCGATCCGTCTCGCGTTGCCAGCCCAGCAACACACTGGGGTCTTCACGGTCGTCAACGATTGACGTGTCGGATGAGCGCATCACCTGCACCCCCAGCCCCATTCGCAATTCGTCACGCCCATAGGTGCCCACCAGGCTGAAGTCGGGGGCGATGATCGTGCGCGTCACCCCCTTCTCTTGCGACGTCAACAGCAACGGGTTGCTGTCGTACTCGACTGTCGTGGGCACAACGGCTGAAGACTGCCAAACGGCGGCTTGAGCCATGATCGGATACGGCAAACACAGAATTGCCGTTACAACACCGGTAGTTCTTATTAGAGGCACTAGAAGACTTAATAGTTAAAGTGAATTTAAGGTACGACCAGCGTATCGCCGGCCTGAAGTTGGATGTTGGTGGACATGTCACGCCCGGAGACCAGATCCTTGTAATGCACAGGCAGTATCTCCTGACGGCTGCCTTTTTGGCGAACCACTTTGATCTCGCTCTCGTCGGCAAACTTGTCCAACCCGCCAGACATGCTCAGCGCCTGCAGTACTGCGGTCGGCCCCGCCATCGGTACCGGGCCCGGCTTGATCACCTTGCCCTGCACATAGACGAGATTACCGGCCGTGCTGGTAATGACAACACTGACGTTCGGATCGGGAAGGAATTTTTCAAGTTTGGCGGCAACTTTCTGCGCAACGGCCGCGGCATCAAGGCCGCGCACATCGATTGAGCCCGCCAGCGGGAAGGTGATAGTGCCATCGGGGAGTACGGTGGTTTCTTGACGCAGGCTGTCTTCTTGCCAGACCGAAACCAGGACCCTGTCGCCAGGGCTAAGCACGTAAGACGCGCTACTTTCGGTGGCGCTGCTCGTACCGGACCAGACCAGCAGCAGGCAGAGCGCAGAAAATATTGAACGCTTCATCAGGTTCCCTCCGGCCAAGTAGCCATGCAAAGAGCACTAAATGAGAACAACACACAACCTCTCGCTCCGCTTCGCAGCCACACCTGCCGGCTGCGATGGCCCCGACCGTCCCGGGGGCCCGATTAACGCGTAATGCCCACCCGCCGTGACCAGCATTGCCGGCCTGTGGCGGGGTCTACTGGAATATAGCAATGGCCTGAGAATTGACAAGGCACGGCCAGCGCCAGCGACGCGAAAATCAATATCGGTGTAACGGATGCCAGGCACAAGCAAACAGCTGAGCGTACGCACCAGGCATCTTTAACGGCATCTTTGAACAGTAAGGTTTTAGAAGAACTCGAAACCTTAATTACACTTTGCGGCGATTGGCAACTGCCATAAAACCTACTACTGCAAACGCCAGCAACCAACCCGCTGTTGCGTTAGGTACCACACTTGTCTTATTTACAAACGAGTCGGCAGCCCCGGCGGCACCACTCATGAGTACAAACAGAAAAATGGACTTTATGAACAGTGTCGAGCGCATGATCCCCTCCAGCAAAGAGGATAAACAGCGTTGGGAGGCGGAAGGTTTTTGTCGTTTCTGATTGGAGCTTATGGGCAGAGTGACACTACGTCAATGATCCGACACCATAATAAAAATCAATCGGGCGCGCTCGCCCCAGTCAAAATATCGTCAGCCAATGGTCACACTGCTTTTAGCGGCCTCCCCAGGCCCTCAAAACCGGCACGACGCAGCGTATTCCGGGGCTCGGAAACTTGCCCAGGCTCGAGAAAATGTCTTGTTATTCCAACTATTTACACTTGGTACCGGGTTACCCTGTAGCCACTACCGAAGTCGCGGACGCGCAAAGTTCCAGGTTTGAACAAACACGCCAATGACGACCTGTGCATGCGTTTTTTTCAGACCAACGGGCATGCAGCGGTGTTCATTGGCGATGCAGTTTCGACGATTGGATCCGTAAATGTGTTTCATGGCTGAGATACTAAATGCGACTCTTTCTGCTTCGCAAACCATTTATTGACACCACTTATCACCCGGGAAACAGGTCGAGCGTACGCTCAACCTCTTCAACATCGATCCTGAAGCCATCGCCTTCGGGGATCCCGACCACAAAACCAAACTGCTGGTGGTCGCGATCGGTCAGGTACTTGTAGTAACTGACAAAGCGGTTGGGCGGCTGCAGCGTCAGCAGTGAGCCGCCGGCCTGCAGCACATTCATGCCATGCACCAGCTGGCTGCCCTCGACGCCGATCACCGTCCTCGCCCCGGCACAGGCCGCGACAATCGCGGGCACATCGGTGCGCAGCGGGTCGACGATGCGAAAACCCCGGGTTTTGTGCAGATGCTCGGCCAGTTCCAGCTCATTGCGCAAAAAGCGCAGGTCACCGTCCCCGCCGCGAAGCAGGAACACGCCGGGGTGCGTTGCGTAGTTCACATGTGACAGCAGCTTTTCGCCCATGGCGCGGTAGCGTAAATGCCGGCTGCGGTTGTTGCTCAGGTCATCGAACAGCACCAGCTCGCGGAAAAAAGCGCTGCGCAACCGGTACGGGTGCATATCGAGCCAGTCTTCATAGGCCGGCGCCTGGGTAAACAGCGGAAACCGCGCCGAGGGCGCTGTGGTCACCGGCACGCCTTCGTTGCACGCCAGGGCGTAGGTCACGCAGTCTTCCATCAACCAGGTGCCAAACCATGAATTGCCGTTTTGCGTGCAATACACCGCCGCACGGCCGATCTCGTTCTCCACGGCAATCCGCGGAAACCGGCTGGGCTTCAACGACAGCCAGTGGCTGGCGTTACCCTTGTACAGTGCCCCGTCGACCAGCCACACGTCCTTGATCAGGTAACCGCGTGTAGGCCCCTGCTCAACACTCAGGTGCCCTTCCATGGTACGAGCGGGGTGCACGTAGGGATAAAAGCGCTTTGCCTCCCAGCCGGTTACCCGCTCCAGCTGATTGGGCAGAAAGAACGCGGGCGGGGTAATCGTCGTTTCGCCCGGGGCAATATCCCAGGTTTTAACGGCAAGACTTTTAACATTGATTTCTGCCTGGCGTACAAGTCGCTTTCTTGCCATGTGTTTATAAGCGGCAAGGGTCCACTTGTTTCGACTGCCAGGGTTTGAAGTGCTGAAGTTTGACATATCGCTTCCCATGAAGCGTCCTCCCTTTGTGGCAGGGTGAATAGCCAGTTATCGTGCTGGAACTAGTTCAGCACGATGCGCTGCTGCTCAGTTGGATAAGATTCTTTCCATTGCCGGTGGGGACTGCACACTTGCATAACGACTGCGCAAGGTTTCGAGAAATGCCTCGCCCGAACTTTTAGCACCATACACATATATCTTATGCAACCCGCCAAATACCATTTCATGGTAACGACTGGCGAGTTCTTCTTCACTCGGCCCCTCCGGCAGGCCAAGATGAAGTGTCAACTTGTCACCTTCAACTGCAAACAACGGTGTATCCCAGAGAAACTTGGCAACGCCTCTTTTTGGTAACCGCACAAACATATAAGAGTGATTACCCAGCGAATCGACATCGCCGCCGCGCCTTCTCTTCCACTTCAACAAGCCGTCATCCGGACGCGCCAGACACAGGCCAATATCGTAATAGTCAAAGCCGTTTTCCAGGGCCCACTCAAGTGCCATGAACGTGGTGATCGAGTTCACCTCACGCAATTTTTTGGCATCAGAAAACACCGACTCGCAATAGCCGAAGCGCAACGTGCTCCAGTAGCGCTTATCGCCCCGGGTAATTTCGCAGCCCAGGTGACAGGCCACCACTTCATCGCCCAACATGATCAGGTCAAGGCGACCGACCGTCTTGGCAATTCGAAACACCTCGTCGGTGGGAAACTGCGCCGCATGAATGCCCTGCCTGGCCGTGGCATACGGCCGCAACAGGTCCTTGTCGGCCATGGCAATCTCTTCATCCGACACTGTGCGTCGCATGCTGTACAGCGGCCGGTTCTTGCGAATGCTGCGGCGCAACTCGCTGTCGTAACGCGCGGTGATGTCCTCAAGCGATCGCCCCAGCGGCACCACCGCGCTGAGGTAATGGGGCACATTCAGCGATCCCGACGTAGGCATTTCGCTGATCACCACCACCTGGCTCGAGGCGTCAGGTTGCGCCTGGCGGTCGGCCACCGGAATTTGCGCCTGCAATTTGTCCTGTGATTTGCCGCCGATGAGCAGCTTGGCCATCTCCCGCTGCTGCTTGCGGCCAATGTAGAGAAATTCGTAGGGGCTTTCCTGCTGCAGCTTGAAACGAATGACCTCCCACCGCCAGAAACACGCCCGTGCGAGGAACTCCCGTAACTTGCTTGAAACGTTTCTTATCTCGTAACGCAGGGAAGGTGATATGAGTTTTCGGACTACCACTGCCAAGTTCTCTTTCATTTCTTCTTCGACGTCCTTTGATGTTGTCTGTGGGCAGATCAGAAAAAGACCCTGATGAAACCTTAAAGCGCGTCTAAAGCCTTGATAGATAAGATATAGCTGATACAGTGGCGCCTTCACATTCAGTAACAATTAAAGATGCAAGGCAGCGTCTTGGCAAGGGCAAGTTGATGGCACCCACTGTAGGTTTTATGGCGCCAATTTTCCACCCGAACTGACACTGATGAAGTACCACGCGCTATTACGTAATACCCGTTTTATTACCACTCGTCGCAAATAACGCTTAGCCAGACACTCCCCCTATTGTCTGGCTTGGCGATTGCACATGCGGCCACAGCAGCCCCGTAAAGACGTAATTCTGACGCGGCAGCGGTCATTATTATTGTTTGCGGGCGCCGATGAGGCACCTGATCTGTTATCGGAGATGTAACGTGTCAACGCTCAACGAAATCGCCATGAACCACGCGAACATGCTCAACCGGCTGGCGCAGGAATCGATCGTACTGGAACAGCGTCAGCCCCTTGTCGTGGGTGGTTTTGAGGTTTCATCGCTGGAGTCGCCACACCCCCTGCCGCTGCCGTTTCTCCTCGATGTGGCCGACAGGGGCGTTGAACTGATCGGCGCAACGGCCTGATAACACCGCTGCGCTGCAGGGCCTCGGGTGTTGGCATGGGTGCATGACGGTAGGTTGCACGACCGTCATGCCCATCACCGACCCGTAGCGCTGATCACCCAGCCAGCAACGTCGGTACCGATGCGATCAGCATCGCCACACCCGACAGCGTCAACAAACCGAGCACAATCCGCCGGAACGCCAGCTCACTGATCCCCACATACACCCGTGTGCCGAGCAAGGTGGGCAGCAGCATCGCCGGCGCCACTATGCCGAACATGGGCAGCATCTCCCGCGTCACCAGCCCGGCGCCCAGGTAGGTGAGCATCGTCACCATCAGCATCGACAGGTTGAAGTTCTGAATGACGGCGCGCTGCGTATCGCGATCAAAGCCGCGCAGGGTGCACCACAACGTCGGCACCGTGCCGGTAAAGCCGCCTATTCCGCCCAGCACGCCACCGGCAAGCCCTACTGCGCCGTCGGCCAGACGCCCGCCGTTCAACCGGGGCAGGCGTGGCGCCATCAACATCAACGGGCACCAGAGCACCAGCAACGTACCGAACACCGCCTTGAACCAGAGCATGTCCAGGTAGGGCAACACCCACACGCCCATCGGAATGCCCGCCAGGCCGCCCAGTACAAAGGGCCACAGCAACGGCCAACGAAAACCGCGACGCATGCTGAACGCCGCGATCAACTGCCCGGTGAGGCCACCGAACACCGTCAATGTGGCGGCAACCTGGGGTTCAAGGCTCCAGGCCCAGAACGACATCGCGACCATGCCAAAGGCAAACCCGGAAAGGCCTTGAACGAAGCCCGCGACAATGGCGCCCAGGGCGATGAGGTAGAGAGGGTCCATCGGTACAGCATCCTTTGGGCGAGTGGGCGTTGATACAGGGTGCCGAATCGTACGGTATCTCGCATCACGGCGTCGGCCCTTTCCTTCCTGTTTGCAAGCCAGGCCACGCAGGCCGACTAGATCAGGTACTCGTCCCCCAGTTGCAGGCGCGCGTAATGCACCACGGCGATAGCGGGGATCAACGCCGAGTAACCCGGCTTGATTGCCGTGCTCAGGTTGGTCAGCACCCGCGAGGCTTGCTTTTCCAGGCTACGCAGCCGCTCGACAGCGCTTTGCCAGTAGGTTTGCACGGTATCGGCAAAGGCGATGTCGGATGCCATCGCGCCCTGCTCCGCCGGCAGCGACACCAGTGAATTGCCTGCCTCACCGGTCAACTGAAAGCACGACGCAAGCGTCAGGCGCTGGGCCAGAGCATCCACGGCAGCCAGGTAGTCGCTTTGCGGCAACGCTTTGACCTCGTCGATGCTCGCGTTCGCCAGGGGGTGGCCCTCGGGGAAGGCATGCTGGAACACATGGTTAAGCAGTACGGCCTCGTACTCGTACACCTTGGCGCAATGGTGAAGCTGCGCGCCGAGGCCGTAATGTTCGGCCAGCATCATCAGGACCTTCGAGTAACGCAGGCCATTACCCCGGGCAAAATTTACCAGGAAATGCCCGGCAACCGCTTGCAGTTCGCGGGTGAACGCCAACGCACGGTCTGCCTCGCCGTCGCTTATCGAGGTCCAGCTGCTGCTTTTAAGGTGCGTGATCGCGGCTTCAAGCAAGCCTGCGTCAGAACATGCAAGCACCTGGTACAGGTGAATGTCCTTCTTGGCGAAGTCGTTTTCCGGGCGCAACGCAAGGCTGGTGTCAGGGTCGGCCAGCACCGAGAACGCCGCCTTTTTCATCACGTCGCGCAACTTGGGCCAATAGTCGGAGTGATCAAACTTCTCCATGTGCACGTTATCGAAGAACTTGACCTCATTACGCCCCAGGCAGGTTTCGTCCGCATTCAGCAGCAGGACGCCGTCGGCCTTGGAATACGCGTTGATCAAGCGCCCGTCGATCCGATGCAACATAGCCGCGGCATCCGTCGATGAAACTTCAACAGCGGCCGCCATCAGCAAAACATTGTCGATTTGCGGCGACAAGCCGGACTGCATCAATGGCTGGTTTCGCAGTGCTGTCACCACAACGCGACCACCGAGTGAGTGGCCAATCAGATTGACCCGGGTTACCTCGGGATGGTGCTGCCTGAGGTACTCACGAAGTTGCTCTAACAGCACGCGGCCCATTTCTTCGGCCCTGTTGCGAATCGCCGCGAAGTGGACGACCCGGTCTGCAGCCAATGCAACTAACGAAGCCGCAACATGCACGCGCGTGGCCGCGAGAATCAGCTTTTTGGTAGTCGGGTTAATGCGGGTGAAATGACTGGACTCCCAGAACGCGAAGATATTCAGCTGCGCATGTAGCTCGTGGGGAATACTGCACGACAGTGCCTGTCGATCGTCAAGGTCATGCCCCGCCGAATAACCATGTATGAACAGGTTGGCTTCTGTGGCTTGAACAGTTCGCTGGGTGGAGAACTTGAATCTCCGGTGACTGGTTTCGCCCCTCGATTGTTGCTGTTTTGCCACGCTGACGCTCCCTGAGTTCTACAACGGCAATTAGCCGGTCAATGATTCACTACGAGACAGTTTGTCGCAAAATTTGACGCTTAGCCCATCTACCTACGCCCCAAAAGATACTTCAACTTAAATTAACCCATTGAAACTAAAGCACTTTAGTCAGTATGGCGTGAAATGTGCTGGAAAATGATATCAGGTAGCCATTAGCCCTGTCTGCGCCACCCGATTTACCTAGCCGCCGGGTCCTGTCGACTTCCTGAAACTGCGCACATCGTCGGACCTCTACCCGCTCCCTTTCGCACAAGGACCGCTTCAATGCCTCTCAACCGGCTTTCCATCCAGTGGAAAATCACCCTGCTGACCGGCCTCTGTCTGCTGGCCATCGTCGCCATGCTTATCTGTATCTCGCTGTACCGCATGGGGGTGGGTACCACGCTGGTCAAGGCAAGCAGTGCGCAGATGCTCGAAGCGTCGGCACGCGAACGCATGCACGGGGAAGGCAAGGTGCAGGCGCTGACCATCCAGCGCTACTTCATGGCGGCCTACCAGGACGGCTTGAACCTGTCCCGCGAAGTGCTGCGCCAGCGCAGCCAGCTGCAGAAACTGAACGTGGGTGGACAGGCCCTGCGTGACGCCCTCAACCAGCAGGTCAAAGAGTCGCTGCAGGCCAACCCGCAACTGCTCAGCCTGTACCTGGTGTTCGAGCCCGATCAGTTGAGCGGCGACGACGCCAGCTTTGTCGGACGCGCCGAGTCGGGCAGCAATGAACGGGGCCGTTTTGCGACCTACTGGGCGCAGCGCGGTGGCAGCCTGAGCACGCTGGCGGTGACCGAAGACATGATCAGCGACGCCACGCCGATGCTCGACGGCACCCCGTTCAACACCTGGTTCAACTGCCCGAAACAACGCCTCAAGCCGTGCTTGCTGAACCCGTACTTCGATGACGCCTCGGGGCAGAAAACCCTGATCACCACCCTGACCTTTCCGGTCATCGACAACGGTCGCCTGATCGCGGTGGTCGGCATGGACATCAGCCTCAGCAACCTCCAGCAGTTGGCAGCCACAGGCAGCCAAGGCCTGTATCAAGGCCAGGGCGCTATCAGCATTGTCAGCCCGGCCGGGTTGCTGGCCGGCTACAGCAGCGACGCCGGCCTGCTCGGACAAAGTCTGTCCAAGGCCTACGCCGACAACGCCGAGCAACTGCTGGCACTGCAACGTCAGGGCCAGGCCCATGAAGGCCAGGCGAACGGCTACCTGCAGGTGCTGACACCGCTGCAGCCGATTGCAGACGCCCAGCCCTGGGGCGTGCTGCTCAACGTACCGATGACCACCCTGCTGGCACCGGCCATGGCCTTGCAAAGCGATCTGGACCAGCGCAATGCCCAGGGCACCTGGCTGGAACTGCTGCTCGGGGTCGCCGCCGCCATCGCCGGCCTGCTGCTGGTGTGGTTGACCGCGCGCGGTGTGACCCGGCCGATCCTCGGCGTGGCCAGCATGCTCAAGGACATCGCCAGCGGTGAGGGCGACCTGACCCGGCGCCTCGACTATGCACGCAAGGACGAACTGGGCGAGTTGGCCGGCTGGTTCAACCGCTTCCTCGACAAGCTGCAACCAGTGATCGCCGACGTCAAACGCTCGGTGCAGGACGCCCGCGGCACTGCCGACCAGGCCGCGGCCATCGCCAGCCAGACCAGCGCCGGCATGCAGCAGCAGTACCGTGAAGTCGACCAGGTGGCCACCGCCTCCAACGAAATGAGCGCCACTGCCCAGGATGTTGCGCGCAGCGCCGCACAGGCCGCCGATGCTGCCCGAGGTGCCGACCTCGCCACCCGTGAAGGGCTCACGGTGATTGGCCGTACCACCAGCGCCATCGATGCCCTGGCCGTCGACATGAGCAGCGCCATGGCCCAGGTCGAAGGCCTGGCGGCCAACAGCGAACAGATCGGTTCGGTGCTGGAAGTGATCCGCAGCATTGCCGAACAGACCAACCTGCTCGCCCTCAATGCCGCCATCGAAGCCGCACGTGCGGGTGAAGCCGGGCGCGGATTTGCCGTGGTGGCCGACGAGGTGCGCAACCTGGCCCGGCGCACCCAGGACTCGGTGGAGGAAATCCGTCAGGTCATCGAAGGCCTGCAACGCGGCACCCGCGACGTGGTCAGCTCGATGAGCAACAGTTACCAGCAGGCGCAAGGCAGCGTCGAGCAGGTCGAACAGGCGGTTGCCGCCTTGCGCCAGATTGGCGAATCGGTGTCGGTCATCACCGACATGAACCTGCAGATTGCCAGTGCCGCCGAGGAGCAGAGCGCGGTCGCCGAAGAGATCAACACCAACGTGGCGACCATTCGCGATGTCACCGAATCCCTCTCGGGGCAGGCGCAAGAGTCGGCCCAGGTGAGCCAGGCGCTGAACCGCCTGGCCAACCATCAGCAGGGGCTGATGCAGCAATTTCGCGTTTAGCCTGGAGCGGAATTTGCACCAGGTCCCCAACACACCATCACGATGGGGACCTGGTCATGACAAGCTCAGAGACATACTTCCTGGCCTGCGTAGCGGCGCTGGTGCTGCTGCTTGATCTGTGGGCCTTTACCGCCATTCTTTGACCGGGTGTGGTTCCCCAAAATTGGGTTCCCCACGTCTGCGGTACACCCCAACCTGTGGGAGCGTGGCTTGCCCGCGAAAAACGATGACGCGGTGCATCAGGGGCACCGCTGTGCCTGGTTCGCCGGCAAGCCTGGCTCCTACAAGCATATTCATTTTTATTATTAATATATCGTTATTAATAATTGGACGGAATATAACCTCTCCCCTTAAAAAGCACCCATCGCCCCGCGCTGTTCACCGGCCAACACCCACGCAACTGTTTGCCAGGCAACAACAGACCAACACTTGCGGCGCTCAGGCAACACGACAATTGTCGTTAAAAACCAGTAAACCATTGTTTTTAAACACATTCAAAAACTGGAACGGCTCTTGCTCCACTCAGGCAAACCACTGCGCCAAGGAACTTGAATCATGAGCACTGCTTTCAACATCGTCGCTGTTTCCGGTGGGGCCTGGCGCCCTTCCCGTACCCTGGTCCTGACGGAGGCGCTGATCACTGCCCTTGGCCAGCACCTGGACTTCAATGTCCGGGTCATCGAACTGGGCGACATCGCTCGCCCGGTGGGCGGCGCCCTGTCGCGCAGCGAGCTGCCAGCCGACGTGGAAACCGAACTGCTGGCGATCGAACAGGCCGACCTGCTGATCGTCGCCGCGCCGGTGTATCGCGGCTCGTACCCCGGGCAGTTCAAGCACCTGTTCGACCTGATCGGCCAGGACGCATTGATCGACACCCCGGTACTGCTCGCCGCCACCGGTGGCAGCGAGCGCCATGCGCTGGTCATCGACCATCAACTGCGCCCGCTGTTCAGCTTCTTCCAGGCCCTGACCTTGCCCATCGGCGTCTACGGTGCCCAGGCCGATTTCGAGGATTACCAGATCACCAGCCCGGCGCTGAAGGCCCGCATCGCCCTGGCCGCCGAGCGCGCCGCCGCGACGCTGTCGGGTGTTGTCAGCGCCAGCCCGCTGCGCAAGATCGCCTGAGGCAGACCATGACCACGACCATGCCCCTGCCTTCGCGCCACACCGTGCAAACGCCCGTACAGATCGCCCGTGAGCTGGCCGCCCAGTTCGCCGAAACCGCCATCGAGCGCGACGCCCGTGGCGGTACACCCAAGGCCGAGCGTGATGCGCTGCGCGCCAGCGGTCTGCTCGGCCTGATGATCCCGACGCAATACGGCGGCCTGGGTGCCAGCTGGAGCGAAACCTTTGAAGTGGTGCGCCAGTTCGCCCGGGTCGACAGCTCCATTGCCCATGTGTTTGGCTTCCAGCACTTGATGCTGGCCACCGTGCGCCTGTTCTCCCGCCCCGAGCAATGGCAGCCCTGGTACGAACTGACGGCGCGCAAGCACTGGTTCTGGGGCAACGCGCTCAACCCGCTGGACACCCGTACCGTGGTCAAGCACTTCGACGGCTGGTGCGAGTTCTCGGGTAAAAAAAGCTTCTGCTCCGGCGCCAGCGATTCGGAAATGCTGATCGCCTCTGCGGTCGATGAAAGCGCCGGCGGCAAACTGCTGATCGCCGCCATTCCGACCGGGCGAACCGGCATTACCCTGCACGGTGACTGGAACAACATCGGCCAGCGCCAGACCGACAGTGGCAGCGCCACCTTCGAACGGGTACGGGTCGAACACAGCGAACTGCTGCTCGATCCCGGCCCGCTGAGTACGCCGTTCGCGTGCCTGCGGCCACTGATCGCGCAGCTGCATTTCGCCAACATGTTCCTCGGCATCACTGAAGGCGCGTTCGAAGAGGCGCGCCAGTACACCCTCAACGAAAGCCGCCCCTGGTTCCGTTCCACGGCCCGGCACAGCGGCGAAGACCCCCATGTGCTGCGTCACTATGGCGAGTTCTGGGTGGGCCTTGAAAGCGTGCGCCTGCTGGTCGAGCGCGCGGCCGAACTGCTCGACCGCGCCTGGGCCAAGGAACAGGCCCTGGGCGCCGAGGAACGCGCGCAACTGGCGCTGGCCATCGGCACCGCGAAAGTCGCCGCCACCCGCCATGGCCTGGATATCTGCAACCGCCTGTTCGAAGTCACCGGCGCCCGCGCCACCCATGCCTCGCTGCGCTTCGACCGGCACTGGCGCAACCTGCGCACCCAGACCCTGCACGACCCGGTGGATTACCGCATCCATGAACTGGGCGAATGGGCGCTGAACGGTACGCGCCCTACCCCGACCTTCTACTCATAAGGCCCGTCCATGCAACTGCTGACCCTGCCCCCGTCCCCGTCCCTGGCCACCTCGATCCGCGCTACTGCGCAGGTCTTCGAAGACCCGCACTCGCAGGCGCTGCTGGCCCACCTGCAACAGGTCGCGCCGAGCGAGGCCAGTGTGCTGATCATCGGCGAGACCGGGACCGGCAAGGAGCTGGTGGCACGGCATATCCATAACCTCAGTGGACGGCGCAACGGCCCGTTCATGGCGGTCAACTGCGGCGCGTTTTCCGAGTCGCTGGTGGAGGCCGAGCTGTTCGGGCACGAGAAAGGTGCCTTTACCGGCGCCCTGGCGGCCAAGGCCGGCTGGTTCGAAGAAGCCAACGGCGGCACGCTGTTCCTCGACGAAATCGGTGACCTGCCGATGCCGATCCAGGTCAAGCTGCTGCGGGTACTGCAGGAACGTGAAGTGGTGCGCCTCGGTTCGCGCAAAAGCATTCCGATCAATGTGCGGGTGCTGGCGGCCACCAACGTCCACCTGGAAAAGGCAATCAACGCCGGGCATTTTCGCGAAGACCTGTACTACCGCCTCAACGTGGTCAGCCTGCAATTGCACCCGCTGCGTGAACGTCCGGGCGATATCCTGCCCCTGGCCCGGCACTTCATCGCCGAATACAGCCGGCGCCTCGGCTATGCCGATGTCAGCCTCAGCGAAGAGGCGCGCCAGCGCCTGGCGGGCTACGACTGGCCGGGCAATATCCGTGAGCTGGAAAACGTCATTCACCACACCCTGCTGATCTGCCGCAACCAGGTCATCCGCGCCGAAGACCTGCACCTGTCCAACCTGCGTATCGGCCGCGAAGCCAGCAGCCGGGCACGTGAGGAAAGCGCAGACGAACTGTTGCAACGGGCCTTGCTGAGGCTGTTCGAGGAACAAGGCGAAGGCCTTCACGAAAAGGTCGAGGACGCCCTGCTCCGCGCGGCCTATCGCTTCTGTCATCACAACCAGGTCCACACCGCGCAGCTGCTGGGCCTGTCACGCAACATCACCCGTACTCACCTGATCCGCATCGGCGAACTGGTGGTCAACAAGCGCCGTGCCGCCCCTGGCGGTTTCGATGGCCGGGTGATCAACCTGTCGATCTGAACACTTAGAAAACCACTGCCGCGCGTGCCCCCTTCTGACGATGGCAATGAGGATGCTTTTTATGAGTCTCGATATTTTCTGGTTCCTGCCGACTTCCGGCGACACCCGCTACCTGGGCCATTCGGCCAGTGGCCGCCCGGCGACCAACGCCTACATGCGCCAGATCGCGGTGGCGGCCGATCAGCTGGGCTACGACGGCCTGCTGATTCCCACCGGCGCCAGCTGCCTGGACCCGTGGGTCACCGCTGCCAGCCTGGTGCCGGTCACCCAGCGGATCAAACTGCTGGTGGCCCTGCGCACCTCGCTGGGCAACCCCACCGCCTCGGCGCGTCAGGCCGCCACCCTCGACCAGGCCAGCAACGGCCGCCTGCTGCTCAACGTGGTACCCGGCGGCGATGCCACTGAACTGGCCGCCGATGGTGTATTCCTCAAGCACGACGAGCGCTATGAAGCGTCGGACGAATTCCTCACCATCTGGCGCCGCCTGCTGACCGGCGAGACCGTCGACTTCGACGGCAAGCACCTGAAAGTCGAGGGTGCACAGAACTTCTTCCCGCCGGTGCAGCAGCCATACCCGCCGCTGTACTTCGGCGGCTCCTCGCCGGCGGCACATGAACTGGCAGCCAAACACGTGGATGCCTACCTGACCTGGGGCGAGCCGCCTGCCGCCGTCGCCGAGAAAATTGCCGACGTGCGTGCCCGCGCCGAGCGCCATGGCCGCACTGTGCGTTTCGGTGTGCGCCTGCACGTGATTGTGCGCGAAACCAACGAAGCGGCCTGGGCCGCTGCCGACGAACTGATCAGCCATCTGGACGAAGACACCATCGCCGCGGCTCAGGCCAACTACGCGAAGATGGACTCCGAAGGCCAGCGGCGCATGGCCGCGCTGCATGGCGGCGACCGCAACAAACTGGAAGTGGCGCCGAACCTCTGGGCCGGTGTCGGCCTGGTGCGCGGCGGTGCCGGCACGGCGCTGGTGGGCGATCCGCAGACCGTGGCCGCACGCCTGCTCGAATACGCTGACCTGGGCGTCGACAGCTTTGTGCTGTCCGGCTACCCGCACCTGGAGGAAGCCTACCGCTTTGCCGAGCTGGTGTTTCCGCTGCTGCCGGGTAAAGGCAAGGTCACCGTCGACGGTGCTTTTACCGGCGGTGCATTTGATGTGCGGGCCAACAAGGGCAAGGAGCAGGCGGCATGAAAATCATCGACCTGCGTTGCCGCCCGGCGTTCCTTCATCCGTTCTTCGGCGCGGTGCCGGGTTCGCCCGAGCACACCACCACGCGCTGGCTCAATCGGCGCGTCGGTACCCGTGGTGCGGACAACCACTTCGAGCGCTCACTGACCCAGCAAGGCTTTCTTGACGAAGTCCGTGAGGCGGGCCTGTACAAGGCGGTGGTGGTAGGCCGTCACACGCCTACCCAGCACCTGCCTAACGACCTGATCCACTGCGTGGTGAACGGCCATGCCGAACTGATCGGCGTTGGCGCAGTGGAGCCGGTGTTGCAGGGCGTGGAAGGTGCGCTGGCGGAAATTGACCGGGCGATCGATGTGCTTGGTCTCGCCGCCATCGACCTGGAACCCGGCTTCGCCGAGCCGGCGCGGCATGCCGATGACCCGCTGTACTGGCCGATCTACGCGCATTTGCAAGCGCGAGGCGTGCCGCTGTTCGTCATGAGCGGCCCGACCACCCCGGACCCGGCCTATAACGATCCGGGGCGCCTGGCCGCTGTGGCCCGTGCGTTTCCTGAGCTGAAGATCGTGGTCAGCCATGGTTACTGGCCAAATGTGCAGCAGGCAATTGGCGTGGCCTTTCTGTACCAGAACATCCACCTGTTGCCGGACATGTATCTCTTCCAGGCCGGTAGTGAAGCCTATGTGCAGGCGGCCAACGGTTTTCTCGCTGACCAGCTGCTGTTTGGCTCGTCCTACACCTTCAGGCCGATCCGCCAGAGCATCGAAGATGCGCAGCGGTTGGGCCTGCGTGATGAGGTGCTGGAGAAGTTCTTTTACGGCAATGCGGCGCGGGTCTTGAACATCGAGTGATGCCCTTCGTGGCACCCTGTGGGAGCCGGCAGCGCCGGCGATGGGCAGCGCAGCAGCCCCAAGGCCAATCCGCGCAGCACGACCGCTGCGCGCTCGATCGCCGGCTGCGCCAGCTCCTACCGCCTTCGGCCAGAAGCATGAATGACGTGTACCGAAACCTGTGGGAGCCTGGCTTGCCGGCGATCGGGCGCGCAGCGGCCGCAACACCGGCGACCCCGGCTGGCCTGACACACAGCATCAGCCGCCACTGCTGGCGCTGCGCACTCGATCGCAGGCTGCGCCAGCTCCTACGGCCTTCGGCCAGAAGCATGAATGGCGTGTACCGAAACCTGTGGGAGCCTGGCTTGCCGGCGATCGGGCGCGCAGCGGCCGCAACACCGGCGACCCCGGCTGGACTGACACACAGCATCAGCCGCCACTGCTGGCGCTGCGCACCAGATCGCAGGCTGCGCCAGCTCCTATAACAGCAGCGACACACCAGGCTAGCGAACCCGCTCCACCCGGTCAGCCAGGCCTTCTACCCGCTGCAAATCCCCACCCCGCACTGCCAGGCGCAAGCGGCCCAGGGCCCGGCCTTGAATCCGTTCTACCCCGCCTTGCACCAGGCGCAACCCCGGCAGCAACGCCGACAGCGCGGCCAGGTCAGGCTCCAGGCCGCGCTCACCGGTAAAGTGCAGATCCACCAGCGCTTCATCCTCAGCTACCGACCCCGCCTCCTGCACATGCGCCGACCCCGCCAGCAATAGCCGGCTCACTTCATGACGCGGATCCCCAAACACCCGCCACACCTCACCCTGCTCGACCACCCGCCCGCGCTCGAGCACCGCCACGCGGTGGCAAAGGTCGCGGATCACTTCCATCTCATGGGTGATCAAGACAATGGTCAGGCCCAGCCGCCGGTTGATGTCGCGCAGCAACTGCAGGATCGCCTGGGTGCTTTCCGGGTCCAGCGCCGAGGTGGCTTCGTCGCACAGCAGAATCTGTGGCTCCAGCACCAGCGCACGGGCAATGCCGACCCGCTGCTTCTGCCCGCCGGACAACTGCGCCGGATACGCCGCGCGGCGCTCTACCAGGCCCACCAGTTGCAGCAGTTCATCTACCCGCCGCGCCCGCTCCGCTGCTGGCACACCGGCCATGCGCAGCGGCAGTTCGATGTTCTCGGCCACTGTGCGGGTGGCCATCAGGTTGAAGTGCTGGAAGATCATCGCCACCGGACGACGCAACGGTTGCAGTTGCGCCCCGGTCAGGGCGCCGATGTCCGCACCATTGATCAGTACCTGGCCTTCAGTCGGGGTTTCCAGGCGGTTGATCAGGCGCAACAGCGACGACTTGCCCGCGCCGCTGCGACCGATGATGCCGAAGATTTCGCCGCGCTGAACCTGCAGGTCAATGCCCTGCAGCGCGGTCAGTTCGCCATAGCGTTTGCCAATGCCGCGCAGTTGCAGGGGCACGGCACTGGCAAGGAGTTGCTGGGAAAAGTGCGTCACGTTTGCAATGCCCCGTCAGCTGGAAATAACAAAGATCAGAACCCGGGCGCAATCTGCCCTTTGTAACGGGTCAGGATGAAGTTGCGCACTTCAGGCGTATTCAGCGCCTTGGCCAGTTTCTGGATGCCCGGATCCTGAAGGTTGTCCGGCCGCGCCACGAGGTACTCGACGTAGAGGTCTTTGCCTTTCTCGACGATCAGTGCGCTGTTGGTATCGATACCGGCTTCCAGCGCGTAGTTGGCGAAGACGAAGGCCAGGTCAACCTGGTTCACCGCACGGGCCAGCAGCGCGCCTTCCAGTTCGCGGATTTTCAGGCGCTTGGGGTTTTCGGCGATGTCGCGCTGGGTCGCCAGGGTGTTGCTCGGGTCCTTGAGCTTGATCAGCCCGGCTTCGTGCAGCAGCACCAGGGCCCGACCGGTGTTCACCGGGTCGTTGGGAATGGCGACGCTGGCGCCATCGGGCAGGTCCTTCAGGTCCTTGATCCTGGTGGAGTAGGCACCGAAAGGCTCGATGTGCACGCCCACCACCGGCACCAGGTCGGTGTGGCGGGTCTTGTTGTAGTCATCGAGGAACGGCCGGTACTGGTAGTAGTTGGCGTCGAGGTTTTTCTCTGCCAGTTGCTGGTTGGGCTGGATGAAGTCGGTGAAGACTTTGATGTCGAGGTCCACGCCTTCCTTGGCCAGCACGGGTTTGACGAACTCGAGGATTTCCGCGTGTGGCACCGGGGTGGCGCCGACGGTGAGCTTTTCGTTGGCATGCGCCGAGAGGCTGATGATCGCGGCGGCCAACACCGCCAGAGACTGCTTGAACATGGTCTGACTCCTGAGCAAAAAGGTGGGCCGTCGTCTGGCGAACGTGGGGCCGGTGCGGCAGCGAATCCCGGCTGCCGCAGGCGGGTAACGGAACATTCAGCGGCGGGTGAAATACCGCACCAGGCGGTCGCCGCTCATCTGCAGGGCCTGCACCAGCACGATCAGCAGCAGCACGGTGACCACCATCACATCGGTCTGGAAGCGCTGGTAACCAAAGCGGATCGCCAGGTCGCCGAGGCCTCCGCCACCAATCACCCCGGCCATGGCGGTGTAATCCACCAGCACGATGGCCGTCACGGTAACGGCAGCAATCAGCCCGGTGCGCGACTCCGGCAACAGCGTGTAGCGGATGATCTGCCAGGTGCTGCCGCCCATGGCCTGGCTGGCTTCGACCAGCCCGCGGTCGACTTCACGCAACGCAGCTTCCACCAGCCGCGCAAAGAACGGCGTACAACCCACCACCAGCGGTGGAATGGTGCCGCGTACCCCCAGCGAGGTGCCGGTGAGTAACGTCGTCACTGGAATCAGCACGATCAGCAGAATGATGAACGGCAGCGAGCGCAGCACGTTGGCCACCACCGACAGGCAGCGGTACAGCACCGGGCTGGACAACAGCTGGCGCTGGCCGGTGAGGTACAGCAACACCCCCAGTGGCAGCCCGAGCAGCACGGTGAACGCCAGCGCCGCACCGAGCATGCTCAGGGTTTCCAGGCTGGCCTGGCCGACTTCGAACCAGTCCAGGTTGACCAGCCATTCGTTCATTCGCCGGCCCTCCGTCGCAGGGCAGCCACCGGGTGCGGTGCGCACAGGCGATCGCCCTGGCCAAACAGCTTGTGGCGCAGGGTGCCCTCGGTGTACTCGCGCTTGAACAGGCCGCGTGCCTGCAACTCCGGCACCAGCAGGTCAACCACGGCGACGAAGGTCTCCGGCGCCACCACGCTGGCCAGGTTGAAGCCATCGACGCCGGTTGCCTCGACCCATTCCTGCAACTGGTCGGCCACCGTTTTCGCCGAACCCACCAGCACCGGGCCGTCGCCGCCAATCGCGCAGTAGTCGGCAATTTCGGCGGTGGTCCAGGTACGGGTGGGGTCGGCGCGGGTGAAGGCGTCCACCGCCGACTGAATGGCATCGCTCGGCACTTCTCGCAGCACCTGGTCCGGGTCATAGCGGGAGAAGTCGATACCGGTCCAGCCCGACATCAGGGTCAGCGCGCCACTGGCGCTGGCGTACTCGCGGTATTCGCGCAGCCTGGCAAGCGCAGCCTCATCGGTTTCGGCAACGATCACCGTCAACTGTTCGAGGATGACGATATCGTCCGCCGCGCGCCCGGCGGCGACGGCGGCAGCGCGGAATTCGTCGACCTGCTTTTTCAGCACCGCCTTGCTTGGCGCGGCAACGAACACACACTCCGCATTGGCCGCGGCAAAGGCCCGGCCTCGGCTGGAGGCGCCCGCCTGGTAGAGCACCGGGGTGCGCTGCGGCGACGGCTCGCACAGGTGAAAACCCGGCACCTTGAAGTAAGTGCCTTCATGCTCGATGCCGTGCACCTTGGCCGGGTCGGCGTAGACGCCGCTGTCGCGGTCGGCACGCACCGCGTCCTCGTCCCAGCTGCTTTCCCAGAGCTTGTAGCACACCTGCAGGTATTCCTCGGCCAGGGCATAACGCTGGTCGTGGGACAGCTGCTCGCGCTGCCCGAGGTTGCGCGCACCGCTGCTCAGGTACGAGGTGACGATGTTCCAGCCGGCACGCCCTCCGGTCAGGTGATCGAGGGTCGACATGCGCCGGGCGAACGGAAACGGGTGCTCGAACGACACCGAGGCGGTGACGCCAAACCCCAGGTGTTCAGTGGCGGCGGCCATCGCCGGCACCAGCTGCAGCGGATCGTTGACCGGCACCTGAGCGCCATTGCTCAGGGCCGCATCGGCGTTGCCGCCATACACGTCATACACCCCCAGCACGTCGGCGATGAACAGGCCGTCGATGCGGCCGCGTTCCAGGGTCTTGGCCAGCTCGACCCAGTAATGAATGTCGGTGTAGCGCCGCGACTGGTCGCGCGGGTGCCGCCACAGGCCGGGCGACAGGTGCCCGACGGTGTTCATGGCGAAGGCATTGAGGCGAATGTGTTTGGGCATGGCCACTCCTCAGTTCCAGTCGTGACGTGCCGGCTTGATGCCGTTCAACGCCCAGTTGCCGACCAGGTGGTACTTCCAGCGCACCGGGTCGTGCAGGGTATGCACCCGGGCGTTGCGCCAGTGGCGATCAAAGTTGTGCCGGGCCTGGGAAGAGCGGGTGCCGCCGAGCTCGAACAGGCGGTTGGTGGCTTCGATGGCCGCCTCGGTGGTCAGCACCTTGGCCTTGGCCACTGCCACCGACGCAGCGGCGACGTTGTCTTCATCCGGTGCCGGCTTGGCCGCATCCAGTACCCACCCCGCACGCTCGAGCAGCGCTTCGGCGGCTTCCTGGCGGATCTCCAGGGAGCCGATCTGGATGATGGTCAGCGGGTCGTCACCGGCCTTGTCGACCTTGGCATCCACCCACGGGCGGGCGTACTCGCGAACAAAGGCGATGGTGTCGTCCAGCGCCGCGCGACCGATGCCGGCATCGATGGCGGCAGTGGTCAGCTGGGCGAATGGCCCGGCCAGGGTCGGGCTTTCATAGGAGCGGTAGCTGGCGAACAGGTGGAAGGCCGGCACGCGCAGGCCATCGGCGATCACTGTGCCGCTGGAAGTGGTGCGCTGGCCGATGCTGTCCCAGTCGTCCACCACCACCAGCCCCGGCGTGCCGCGCTCAACAAAGGCCAGTTGCCCGCGGCCCTGCTCGTCCAGCGCCAGCACGCCGATCCAGTGGGCGTACAGCGAGCCGGTGCAATAGCCCTTGCGCCCGTCGATGCGGTAGCCATCGCCTTCGGCCACCAGGCGGGTGCTGATGTCTTGCACGGTCTTGCCACCGGTTTCCGAAAGCGCATTGGCGAAGCGATGGCCCTTGAGTACCAGGACAAAGAAGAAGCGTTGCTGTGCGTCGCTGCCTTGCAGGCGAATGTCTTCCAGCAGGCAGTAATGGTTTTGCGGGATCTGCCCCAGCGACGGGTCGGCGGCAGAAACGATGGCAATGACCTTGGCCAGGGTGGCGAAAGACACTTCGGCGCCGCCGTAGCTGCGCGGCACGGTGATGCCCCACAGGCCACTGTTGGAATAGGCATCGACTACATCGGCCGGCACCTGACGATTGCGGTCGCGTTCACTGGCGCCCTCGCGCAGCAGCGCAGCGACGCGATGGGCTACGGCGATGGCTTCGGCGTCATCGCGAATGATGTGGGCATCCGGTTGGCGGATATCGTAATGGGCACTGACAGCGGGCGTAGACATGGACGTTCCTTGGATCTGGGTACAGAGATGCCAAGGACTAAGGCACAAGCCATGCCAACGAATAAAATCCTTTAATTTCAATTAGTTGAAGGATTCATCCAACAATCCTACAACCCTGCAGAACAGCAAAGTGTTGCCCTGCTGTTGCTGGGCAAACAGTTCCATGTTCAACAGCCAGTCAGCTTGCGTGCACCATCGCAGCGCATCCGCCCGCTCCATGACGCTGCACGATCCGCCGCGATGATGAACATCGACACATCAATGAATGGGCCCAGCGGCTCTGGCCTGCGGCTCGGCCAATAATCTGACCAATTGGCCATGTTTTTGCTTACAGCCCAGTACCGCAAGCCATTACCGAGCCGCCTCATGTCCCATTCCGCCTCTTCGCTGCGCCTGGAACTGCGCGCCATCACCAAGCGCTACCCGGGCACCCTGGCCAACGACCGTATCGACCTGCGCATCCAGGCGGGTGAAATTCACGCCCTGCTGGGCGAGAACGGTGCCGGCAAAAGTACCCTGATGAAGATCATCTACGGCGTTACCGCCGCCGACAGCGGCGAGGTGCTCTGGCAAGGCCAGCGCGTGCAGGTCCGCGATCCTGCCCAGGCCCGGGCGCTGGGCATCGGCATGGTCTTCCAGCATTTCTCGTTGTTCGAAACCCTCACCGTGGCCGAGAACATCGCCCTGGCGCTGGGCCGCGACGCCGGCACACCGAAGCAGCTGGAGGCGAAAATCCGCGAGGTGTCACAGCGCTACGGCATGGGCCTGGAGCCGCAACGCCTGGTGCACAGCCTGTCGATTGGCGAGCGCCAGCGGGTGGAGATCGTGCGCTGCCTGATGCAGGACATTCGCCTGCTGATTCTCGATGAGCCGACCTCGGTACTCACCCCGCAAGAGGTCGACGAGCTGTTTGTCACCTTGCGCGCGCTGGCCGCCGAGGGCTGCAGCATCCTCTTCATCAGCCACAAGCTTGGCGAAGTGCGCGCCCTGTGCGACAGCGCCACGGTGCTGCGTGGCGGGCGCGTTGCCGGTGCCTGCGTGCCGCGCGAGTGCAGCGACCTGCAGCTGGCACGGCTGATGGTCGGCGATGCCGAGGGCCTGGAAGCCAGCTACCCGAAAGTCGGCGGCGGGCTGACGCGCCTGCGCGTGGACGACCTCAGCTGGCGCAACCTCGACCCGTTCGGTACCTCGCTCAGCCGCCTGCGCCTGGAAGTGCGCAGTGGCGAGATCGTCGGTATTGCCGGTGTGGCAGGCAACGGCCAGGACGAGTTGCTGGCCCTGCTGTCTGGCGAAACCCGCCTGCCGCGCGGCGAGCGCGAGCGCATCACCCTCGACCAGCAGCCCATTGCCAACCTGCACCCGGATGCGCGCCGACGCCTGGGCATGGCCTTCGTGCCCGCCGAGCGCCTGGGCCACGGTGCGGTGCCGGACATGAGCCTGGCCGACAACGCCCTGCTGTCATCCTTTCACCAGGGCCTGGTCGGCCACGGCATGGTCCGTCGCGGCCGTGTCGAGGCCCTGGCCGAAAACATCGTGTGCCGCTTCGGGGTGAAGACCCCGGACATCCACACCCTGGCCCGCAGCCTGTCCGGCGGCAACCTGCAGAAGTTCATCCTCGGCCGTGAAGTGATGCAGCAACCGACGCTTCTGGTCGCGGCGCACCCGACCTGGGGCGTGGATGTCGGTGCGGCGGCGACCATCCACCGCGAGCTGATCGCCCTGCGCGATGCCGGCGCAGCAATCCTGGTGATTTCCGAAGACCTCGATGAACTGTTCCAGATCAGCGACCGCCTAGGCGCCCTGTGCAGCGGCCGCCTGTCGCCGCTGAAGGCCACCGCGCACACCACCCTCACCGAAGTCGGCCGCTGGATGGCCGGTGAGTTCGACAACCCTGCTGCCGCCTGAAGAGAATCCCATGCTACTGACCCTCGAACCCCGCCTGCAGCAGTCACGTCGTCATCTGTTGCTGTCACCCCTGCTGGCCGCGCTGCTGACATTGCTGTGCGGTGCCCTGCTGTTTGCTGCCCTCGGCCACGATCCGCTGGCGACCTTCCACACCCTGCTGATCGAGCCGGTACAGGATTTTTACGGTGTCTCGGAGCTGTTGATCAAGGCCATCCCCATCCTGCTCTGCGCACTGGGCCTGGCAGTGGCCTACCAGGCGCGCATCTGGAACATCGGCGCCGAAGGCCAGTTGCTGATCGGCGCGCTGGCGGGCAGTGCGCTGGCGATCAACCTCCTCGATTGCGACTCAGTGCTGGCGTTGCCGGCGGTGATCCTCACCGGCGTACTCGCCGGTGCGTTGTGGGCAGCGCTGGCGGCGTGGCTGCGCACGCACTTCAATGCCAACGAAATCCTCACCACGATCATGCTCAATTACATCGCCCTGAACCTGCTGCTGTACTTCGTCCACGGGCCGCTGAAAGACCCCGAGGGCTTCAGCTTTCCGCAATCGGCAATGTTTGCCGATGCCAGCCGCCTGCCGACCCTGTTCGACGATGTGCGCCTGCACGCCGGTTTCTACCTGGTGCTGCTGGCGGCAGTAGCGGTGTGGGTGCTGCTGTCGCGCAGTTTCCTCGGCTTTCAGGTGCGTGTGCTCGGGCTCGACAGCCGCGCCGCCGGGCTGATGGGCTTTCGTGAAAAGCGCCTGGTGTGGCTGGCCCTGCTGATCAGCGGTGGCCTGGCCGGGCTCGCCGGGGTCAGCGAAGTCACCGGGCCGATTGGCCAGCTGGTGCCGCAGGTGTCGCCGGGTTACGGCTACGCCGCGATCACCGTGGCCTTTCTCGGCCGCCTCAACCCGCTCGGCATCATCGTCGCCGGGCTGCTGATGGCGCTGCTGTACCTCGGTGGCGAGAACGCCCAGATGACCCTCAACCTGCCGCAGTCACTGACCGAGCTGTTCCAGGGAATGATGCTGTTCTTCCTGCTTGCCTGCGACCTGCTGATTCTCTACCGCGTGCGCCTTGGCAGCTGGTTCAGGCCGACCGCCCGCCAACACACCGAACACGCCCCGGCCTGAGCGCACCCGCCTTACTTGGAGTCATCCCATGGACCTCGATCTGATCAGTAACATCCTCTACGCCATGGTGCGCTGCGGCACACCGCTGTTGCTGGTGGCCCTCGGCGAGCTGGTGTGTGAAAAAACCGGCGTACTCAACCTCGGCCAGGAAGGCATGATGCTGTTCGGCGCGGTGATTGGTTTCATCGTTGCCTTCTCTACCGGCAGCCTGTGGCTTGGGGTACTGCTGGCGTGCCTGGCGGGCATGCTGCTGGCCGCATTGTTCGCGCTGGTCGCCCTCGGTTGCCAGGCTAACCAGGTGGCCACGGGCCTGGCCCTGACGATCTTCGGCATCGGCCTCTCGGCCTTCGTCGGTTCGGCCTGGGTCGGCAAGCCGCTGACCGGTTTTGAACCGCTGGCCATCCCGTTGCTCAGCGACATTCCACTGATCGGCCACATGCTGTTCAACCAGGATGTGCTGGTTTACCTGTCGTTCGCGCTGTTCGCGCTGATCACCTGGGCGCGGCTCAAAAGCCGCCTCGGCCTGATCCTGCCGGCCGTCGGCGAGAACCCGAACGCGGCCAGCGCCATGGGCCTGCCGGTGATGCGCGTGCGCACCCTGGCGGTGCTGTTCGGCGGCGCCATGGCCGGCATGGCCGGGGCTTACCTGTCGCTGGCCTACACACCGATGTGGGCCCAGAACATGAGCGCCGGACGTGGCTGGATCGCCCTGGCCCTGGTGGTATTCGCCAGCTGGCGGGTGCTGCGCGTGCTGCTCGGCGCCTACCTGTTCGGCCTGGCGAGCATCCTCCACCTGGTGGCCCAAGGCATCGGCATCAGCATTCCGGCCAACTTGCTGGCCATGCTGCCGTATGTGGCAACCATCGTGGTGCTGGTGCTGCTGTCGCGCGATGCCGTGCGTACCCGCCTGTACGCGCCCGTGTCCCTCGGCCAGCCATGGCGCGGCGGGCACTGAGGCCTGCACCAGATTCATCCGCGCACGGCGTTGCGTGCTCGTTTATTGACCACTTCGACAACTTATTGCCCCGGCAGCCCGCAGGTTTCATGCGGGTTGCAGCAAATTTTCGACTTGTTGTCCTGTTGGTCAATTTTTTGCAACACGGCTATCGCCACCTTCGGCCCAGAAGAACAACACGACCCACACGGAGCCCCACCCTTATGTCCATCCCTTCCCTCAAGCGTCTGGTACTCGGTGTCGCCGCGGCCATTGGCCTGACCGCCACCCTTGGCGCTCACGCCGCCGACCCGCTCAAGGTCGGTTTCGTCTACATCGGCCCGATCGGCGACCACGGCTGGACCTACCAGCACGAGCAAGGCCGCCAGGCGCTGATCAAGCAGTTCGGTGACAAGGTCCAGACCAGCTTCGTCGAGAACGTGGCCGAGGGCGCCGACGCCGAACGGGTGATCCGCAACATGGCCAAGGGCGGCTACGACCTGGTGTTCACCACCTCATTCGGCTACATGAACCCGACTGCCAAGGTCGCCAAGCAATTCCCCAAAGCCACCTTCGAGCACGCCACCGGCTACAAGCAGGACAAGAACCTCGGCACCTACCTGTCGACCTCCTATGAAGGCCGCTACGTCGGTGGCTTCCTGGCCGCCAAAATGACCAAGAGCAAGAAGATCGGCTACATCGCCTCCTTCCCGATTCCGGAAGTGATCCGCGACATCAACGCCATCCAGCTGGCCCTGGACAAGTACAACCCGGGCACTGAAATCAAGGTGGTGTGGGTCAACTCCTGGTTCGATCCGGGCAAAGAAGCCGACGCGGCCAACGCCCTCATCGACCAGGGTGTCGACGTGGTGTTCCAGCACACCGACAGCCCGGCGCCGATCCAGACCGCCGAACGTCGTGGCGTCTACGCCATCGGCTATGCCTCGGACATGGCGCACTTCGGTCCGAAGGCGGTGCTGACCTCCATCGTCAACAACTGGGGCCCGCACTACATCCGCAGCACCCAGGCAGTGATCGACGGCACCTGGAAATCCCAGGACTACTGGGGCGGCCTGGCTGAAGGCACCATCGAGCTGCCGATCAGCCCGCTGGTACCGGCGGACGTCAAAACCGAAGCCGAGCAGATCATCGCGGGCATCAAGGATGGCTCGTTCCACCCCTTCGCCGGCCCGATCCTCGACCAGAAAGGCGAGGTGCGCATTGCCGCTGGCAGCGTGGCCAGCAACGCCGAACTGGCAGGCATGAACTACTACGTCAAAGGCATCACCGCGCAAATGCCGCAGTAAACCCCGTTACCCGGGCGTCCTTCGGCGCCCGTTCCGCTGCCCTGGGTACGAGAAGACTCGCAGCACCTGCCCCCACCAGGAGCAACCATGAAGACACTGCCGATCATCGATATCGCCCCGCTCTATGCCAACGACCCCGACGCCTGGATGGTCGTTGCCCAGCAGATTGACCATGCCTGCCGTGAGTGGGGGTTTTACTACATCAAGGGCCATCCGATTTCGCCGTCGCGCATCGCCGAGCTGAAGGCCGCCGCCGAGGACTTTTTCGCCCGCCCGGCCGAAGAAAAGCTGCGCATCGACATTACCCGCACGGTCCACCACCGGGGTTACGGCGCCGTTGCCACCGAACAACTGGACCCGAGCAAACCGAGCGACCTGAAAGAAACCTTCGACATGGGCTTTCACCTCGCCGCCGAGCACCCTGACGTACAGGCCGGTAAACCCCTGCGCGGGCCCAACCTGCACCCGGCCATTCCCGGCTGGGAAGCGTTGATGCAGCGTCATTACGAAGATATGCACGCGATGTCGCTGACCCTGTTGCGTGCCATGGCGCTGGCCCTGGGGATCGAAGAAGACTTCTTCGACCGGCGCTTCGCCGACCCGATCAGTGTGCTGCGCATGATCCACTACCCGCCCCGCCAGACCGCCAGCAGCGCCGAGCAACAGGGGGCCGGCGCGCACACCGACTATGGCTGCATCACCCTGCTGTACCAGGACGCCACCGGCGGCCTGCAGGTGCAGGATGTGCGTGGCGAATGGATCGACGCGCCGCCGATTGCCGACACCTACGTGGTGAACATCGGCGACATGATGGCGCGCTGGAGCAACGATCGCTACAAGTCCACCCCGCACCGGGTAGTCAGCCCGTTGGGGCTCGACCGCTACTCCATGCCGTTTTTCGCCGAACCGCACCCGGACACCGAGATCAGCTGCCTGCCCGGCTGCCAGAGCCCTGAATACCCCGCCAAGTACGCGCCGATTTCCTGCAGCGACTACATGCTCTCGCGCTTTGCCGAGACCTACGCCTACCGCCGCGAAGAAGTAGATGCCTGAGTCAAGGCACGCCACAGATTGGCGCAGCACTGCGCCAATTGACCAACACGACAGGTTCAGAGAAACCTACCCCCATGATTAGGAGCGCGTTAATGAAGTGCACCACCCCCTCGCTACTGCTGCTCGGCAGCCTGTTTGCCGCCCAGCACAGCCAAGCCGGCGACCTGCTGCAATGGCAGGACAACAGCCTGACCTACCTGAACGGCGTCGACTTCACCGTCGATCCTCCCAAGCAGCAAACCGTGACCTTCGAGCATGCCAGCGGCTGGAGCTTTGGTGACCTGTTCATGTTCGTCGACGGCATCAAATACAACACCGACGCCACCAACGGCGCTGGCGATGGCCATACCTTCTACGGCGAGTTCAGCCCGCGGTTTTCCCTGAGCAAGCTGACCGGCACCAATTTCTCCTACGGGCCGATCAAGGACGTGCTGCTGTCCACCACCTATGAGTTTGGCGAGGACGATGTCGAGGCGTACCTGATCGGCCCGGCGGTTGACCTGAACATTCCGGGCTTCGACTACTTCCAGCTCAACACCTACCTGCGCACGCCGGACGGCAAACGCGACGGCAACAACGTCTGGCAGATTACCCCGGTGTGGAGCTACACCATCCCGGTCGGCAATTCGGACCTGGTGATCGACGGCTTCATGGACTGGGTGGTGGACAACGACAAGAGCTACCACGCCAACCTGCACTTCAACCCGCAGATCAAGTACGACGTAGCCAAGGCGTTCGGCTACGGCAAGAAGGTGTATGTCGGGGTCGAGTACGACTACTGGAGCAACAAGTACGGGATCGATGACGATGGCTTCGTGGGCTCGGAAATTCTCGGTGGCACCGACCAGAGCGCCATCAGCCTGCTGATCAAAGCTCACTTCTGATGCATTCGCGGGTAAACCCGCTCCCACAAGGATTGCATTTGTCCCCTGTGGGAGCGGGTTTACCCGCGAAAGCGACTAACGCGTCACTCTCAGGCGTTTGGCTTTTACCCTTCTGAGCATGTCCATGAGCGGGCGCAGGAACATCAGCCGGTCGAGGATGGACAGGTCGTGCAGGTCGGTGCGCGACGGGCGCTGGTAGCCCAGGTTCCAGGTGAAGTAATACGCCGCGATATCCTTGTTCTTGTGAATCAGGGTATTGAGCGCAGCGTCAAAATGCATCGAACCACCGTCAGGATGCCCCGGCGGACGCTCCTTCACCTGCACCAGAAAATCCCTCAGGGTCTCGAAGCATCGGGCATTGATCGCATAGAAATGGGTCAGGTGAATCGGCCGGTCGACCTGTTTCCAGCCGGGTGAATTCGAATCGACATCAAACGGATGCCCAAAATACAGGACATCCCACTCCATCCCCTGCAACGACTCGACAGCCTTGCGGCCATGCTCGGCGATGGCCCTGGAAAACTGGATGTCGTCTTCCATGACCAGGACGTTTTTCGCGTTCAGGCGCATGGCTTCTTCCAGCACCCCCAGGTGACTTAAAAAGCAGCCCCGAACACCAATGCTCGGGAAGCCTTTGCCTTCACTGACCGTAATCGCCTTGAAGAAGCCGGTTTTTTCGCCGTCAATGCCAAAGCCGTTGCGCGCGAACTCTTCTTCGGTTTCCAACCGGCGGTCCTTGCGTGACGCCATGTTGATGATTCTTGCCCGATCAAAATACTCGATCACATTCATGTGCCAGGTCCTCAGACGCCCATTAGCCTGCATTCAGGCAAAAAGTCGGGTTACAAAAGCCCCGGCCAAGGCACCGAGCACCATAAAGGGCAGCACCACCAGTTCACGTTTGATGCTCAGCATGCCCAGCTGGTGGCTGACCTTGAAGATCAGGAACAGCGTGAAGTAGGTATGCAGGGCCACGCCCCAAAGCCCCCAGGTCACCCCGCCGATGGCCAGCAGCAACGGCAACAGGGTGAACAGCGCCACCACCCGGATGATGTTGTCCATGGCCATGTACTTGGTCAGCCCGAGGGCCATCCAGATCTGGTGCGTAAGGCTGTAGCGCAAGGTAAAGAACGACAGCGAGAGGATCGCCATCATCTCGCCGGCGCCGGCATAGCGCGCGTCGTACAGCCAGCCGATGATCAACGGGCTGGCGGTCAGCAAGAAGCCGCAGGCGAACAGCGAAACGAAGTCGAACAGCAGGCGGAAGCGAAAGTACAGCTTGCGCAGCCGGTCCATGTCGCCACTGCGCGCCGCCTCACTGAAGGCCGGCAAGGCGACCGCCCCGGCCAGGCGCAACAGGCTGGTCTGGATCGCCAGCAGAATGCCCACGGCGATGGAGTACACCCCGAGCTCGGCCACGGTCATGGTGCCGCCGAACCAGATCCGGTCACCCTGCATGGCCAGCACCCCTACCGCCGACGACAGCAGGATCCAGCGGCCGTAGTTGAAGATCTCGCGAAAGGCCTCGGGGTCCCACTGTATGCGGTTTCTCGGGCCCTGGAACATGGTGTGGCTGAGCACGGTCAGCACCAGGGTACTGACAAGCCCCGAGGCCACCATCGACCAGATCGAGCGGGTCAGGTAGCCGGCCACCAGCATCACCACCAGGCCGGCAATCTGCGAAATCAGCTCGGCGAGCACCACCCGTTTTTGCTGGAACAACCGGATGGCCACGTCGATGTTCGTCGACTGGAAGGCATACAGAATGGCGAAGAACCCGGTAACGGCCAGCACCAGCGGCAGCTGCGGGTCGGCATAGGTGGAATGGGCGGGCCACAGTTCCATCTGCTGGGTGACCCAGGAGGTCAGCGCCACCAGTTGCATCACCACAAACAGGGTAAAGCCGCGAATGATCTGCACGGTCCAGATGGTGTTGAGGAACGCCGGATCGTCGCCACGCGCACTCTGGATGACGTTCTGTCGCAAACCGACATCGGACAGCAGCAACAACAGCACCGACACGGCGGTGGCGATGGCCATCAGGCCGAACATCTCCGGTATCAGCAAACGGGTGACGACCAGGTTACCACCCAGGCGTATCACCTGAGAGGCCAGGATAGACCCGATATTCAACGCCCCGGCCCAGATAACACGCCTGCGAAGGCTCTGCGGTGACGACAACTCTATCGTAGACATAGCAGCATCCCTGACCCCGTTTTTTAGACGTTACTATAGTCTCGATCTGCCATGCTGCTAGGGCGTCTGGACGATTCCCCCTTGATCGCCTGGATGAAAAGGGCCAGCAACTCAGACTGGCTGCCGATCTCCAGTTTTTCATAAAGATTCTTGCGGTGAACCTTGACCGTCGCCGGGCTGATCCGCAGTTTCTGCGCAATCGATTGGCTGGAGTGTCCCTGCAGCAACAGCCTGACCACTTCACACTCGCGCTCGGTCAATAAACCCCGGCCGAAGTTGGCAAACGCCTCCTGGACCAGGTGGTCGTGTTCATCCACGGGCCGCTCGGCCGCCAGGCTGTTTGCCTCCCAGGCGGCGCGCACGGCGGCACTGACCACCGGCATGGCACTCTCCAGTTGCCTGATTTCATCCTCGTGAAAGCGCGTGCGCCCGCGGCGGCGCATCAGCGACAGCACGGCATGGGTATCGGCCCGCAGGGTGATGAAAAACCCGACCTCTTCACACAAGCCGAGGTGGTGGTAATAGGTCAGGAAGTATTCGCTGTTGTAGAACTGGTCCGGCGCCAGCTGGCGCATGCTGTACACGCCCTCTGACTGTGCCGGATGACCCGCCAGGTAGAACGGGTCGAGCAGATAGGGGCCGGTCTGGTACTCGTCGATGAAGATGCAGCGCTGTTCGTCGGTAAAGGTGTCGAACAGCGATAACGGGCGATAGCTGCCTTCATAGACGAACAAAACGAAGTGATCGGTAATGCTCAGGCGCCGCAACCAGGCGGCAAGCGCCTGCAGTTGCTGGCGCCCGGCCGGGTGCGCGAGCACATCGACGACGCTGCGGGTCCAGTCAGTCAGGTGCATTTGCATGTCGACAAGCCTCCTTGCGCCCCAGGGCTTATTTCAGGTACCAGCCCCAAGCCTGGTCACTGTCGTAGCGGGTAATCTGCTTGACCTCCAGGTAGTTGTTCAAGCCCCACTCGCCCAGCTCGCGGCCGATACCACTGTGCTTATAGCCGCCCCAGGGCACTTCGGTGAAGGTGGGTTGCGAGCAATTGATCCAGACGATGCCGGCACGCAGCTTGCGGGCAACCCGCTCGGCGCGCGCCAAGTCCTTGGACATCACTGCCGCCGCCAGGCCGAAACGCGAATTGTTGGCAGAGCGCACGGCCTCCAGCTCATCGTCGAACGCGCGGATACACACCACCGGGCCGAAGATTTCTTCACGCCAGATCCAGCTGTCTTGCGGCACATCGGCAAAGATGGTCGGCTGCAGGTAGAAACCCTTGTCAAAGCCGGCCGGACGCGCACCGCCGTACACCAGACGAGCGCCCTCCTCCTGCCCGGCGGTAATCGCGGTGAGTACCTTGTCGTACTGCCCCTTGCTGACCAGCGGCCCGAGCAGCACGCCGGCGTCCATGCCGTGACCGATGTGGACCTTGGCGGCTTCCTCCTTCAGCCGTTCAAGCAACGGCGCATACAGCTCGCGCTGAACCAGCACGCGCGAGGTGGCGGAACACACCTGGCCCTGGTTCCAGAAAATGCCGAACATGATCCATTCGACGGCCGCTTCGATATCGCTGTCGGCAAAGATGATGAACGGCGACTTGCCGCCCAGCTCCAGGCTGATGTTTTTGATGTCGCGGGCGGCCGCCTGCATGATGCGGCTGCCGGTGGGTACGCTGCCGGTGAACGCCAGCTTGTCGATCCCCGGGTGCTCGGCCAGCGCGGCGCCGGCGTCCTGGCCCAAGCCCGGCAACACGTTCAACACCCCGGCCGGCAGCCCGGCGGCATCGGCAATACGTGCCAGTTCCAGCGCGGTCAGCGGCGTCAGCTCGGACGGTTTGAGCACCATGCAGCAACCGGCTGCCAGGGCCGGTGCAACTTTCCAGGCGGCCATCAGCATGGGGAAGTTCCACGGGATGATGGCCCCGGCGACACCCACCGGCTCCTTGCGCACCACCGCACTGAAACGCTCATCGGCCAGCGCGACAGCATGCTCCTGGTTGCTGTCCAGGCCTTCGGCAAGGTCGGCATAAAAATCGAAGCAGCCGGCGGTATCGCCGATGTCCCACAGCGCCTCGGGCAGCGGTTTGCCGTTGTCGCGCACCTCAAGTTCAGCCAGTTCCTGCTGCCGGTCGCGGATGCCTTGCGCCATCCGGCGCAGCACGACAGCACGGGCCGAACCGCTCATCTGCGGCCAGGGCCCTTCATCGAACGCCTCACGGGCAGCCTGCACGGCCAGGTCGACATCGGCGGCGCTGGCAGCGGCGACCCGGGCGATCAGCGTTTCATTGCTCGGGTCGAGGGTGTCGAAGGTCCCGCCCTTGATCGGGTCCACCCAGTGGCCATTGATGTAAAGCTGAGTATCGGCATTCATGCTTGCGCTCCAGATAAACAACGCGGTGGGCCTTATGCACCCACCGCGCCGGGGTCAGGAAATTTTCAACACTTTGCGGCCTACCACCGTCCCTTGGCGAATCCGGTCGAAGATTTCGCCGATCTCTTCCAGGGTGGTCAGGCTCGCCTCGACCTTGACCAGGCCATTGGCAGCAAACTCCACCGCCTCATGCAGGTCCTGGCGGGTGCCGACGTTGGAGCCGCGGATCGACAGCTCCCAGTTAACGATACGGTCGATGGAACTGCGCACTTCATCCGCCGCGCCGCCCGGCTGACCAATGTAGATCGCCGTGCCGCCCGGACGCAGCAATTTCACTGCCAACTCGAACGCCTTGTTCGAGGTCGCCGTCACCAGCACGCCGTGCACGCCACCGAGTTCGGCATGGATGGCACTTTCCGGGTCTTTCAGTACGTTGTACACACGCTCGGCACCCAGGCGATGGGCCAGCTCCAGTTTCTCGTCGCTGACATCACCGGCGACCACCCGCAGCCCCATGGCCTTGGCATACTGCACGGCAACGTGGCCCAGGCCGCCAATGCCGATTACGGCCATCCATTGCCCCGGGCGCGCCCCGGAGCGCTTCAGCCCCCGGTAGGTGGTAACCCCGGCGCAGAGGATCGGCGCCAGCGCGTACAAATCAGCGCCTTCCGGCACCTTAGCGACAAACGCCGCCGGCGCGATCATGTACTCGGCATAACCGCCAGGCTTGGTATAGCCGGTGGCCTCGCCTTGCTTGCAGATGGTTTCCATCCCCGCCCGGCAGTACTCGCAGGCGCCACAGGCGCTGTACATCCAGGGCACACCGACGGTATCGCCTACCGCGTAGCCGCTCACCCCTTCGCCTAACGCGGCGATGTGCCCGGTGACTTCATGGCCGGGAATCAGCGGCAGGTTCGGCGGGCTTGGCCAGTCGCCGTCGCAGGCATGCACATCGCTGTGGCACACACCGCAGGCCACCACCTTGATTAGAATTTCGCCGATCCCCGGTACCGGTACCGGCACCTGCTCAAGGTTCAGCGGCCCGCCCAGCTCACGGAGTACGGCGGCGGTCATGGTTTGCTTGTTCGATTCCAGCATGGCGACATCCTCATGAAGTCATTTTTTGGCAACACAGGTCCCTCACGCACAGGCCGCAGCCTGTGCACGGTTGACCGATTGATTGCGACGCTCAGCTTGCGAGTGCTATTGCACTGTTGGCTTGGAGAATCAAAGAAATTTCGTGAATCAGCAGCACCGTGCTGTCCACCTCTGCGGGGGTCGGCTGGCGCCCGTATTTAACCGGCGGTATGAGCATCCACACGAAGTCGCCGTAGTTGGGACGCAGCACCACCTCGCAGCAGTGCTCGGCGGCGTGGTAATGGATACTCAATTCCCCGAGTTCCATGGCCATGCACAGTGGCAGCAGCACCTCACTGGCGTTCAGCTGCTCGCACAAGGCACTGCTGTGCGCCGGCCCGACAAACCCGGCGGTTCGGTTCGACGGTTTCCAGCCGCGGTAACGCAGGCGGATCACCGTCGACGTGGTGCCCAGGTCCACCGCCACCTTCCAGCGCCAGCGGCAGGTGTAGATGCGGCCAATCAGCTTGCTGGACAGCCGATGCTCAAGCACCAGGTCATCCGCTGCCAGGCGATGGTCAAGGCCCGCCACCTCGCGTTCGCCTTCGGTAGCCTCAGGCCCGATGTAGGCGTCAAAGCGTGAAACCGTATCGCGCAGCATCTGTTGCGCGCGGCGGTCGATGATCGAATAGAGATCCATGTGCACTCCGGCGTCGGCTTACTGGCGTTTCAACTGGGCGAGCAAGGCATTCTCGGCGCCATCACCTGGCTCATCGATCGACTCCGAACGATGCACAATGCGGCGCAGTACCTCTTCCAGCGGCACCGGCTGGAACAGGGCCTGCCCGGTCTTCTTCAGGTAAATGACCCCAAACGCCAGGATCAACGCCGAGCACACCACGGCGATGCCGAGGACCTGGGTGTCTGCCACCAGCGAACCGATCATGTACAGGCACGCGGCGATACCGACCAGTTGCGGCAGCGGGTAAAGCGGCGTTTTGAACGGACGGTGGGCATTGGGGTATTTGGCGCGCAGCACCAGCACGTTCACTTGCGCAATCAGGTACGACATCAACCAGGTGGTGCAGGCAACGCTGATCATCATGGTGATCAGGGCGATGTCGGCATGGTTGGCCATGGCATACAGCAACACGATGAGGATCAACGCCACCACGAAGAAAATGCTGAACCAGGGCGTTCTGGCCGTCGGGTGCAGCCAGGAGAAAATCTTTGGCAGCATGCCTTCGCGCGACAGGCCGTAGAGCATGCGCGGCACTGCAATCAGGTAGGTGTCGCAAGTGGTCACCGCTGCCAGGATCGAGATGCTGCCCATCAGGATCAGACCGGGTTGCCCGAGCATCGCCGCTGCGCCGTCGACATGCGGGATGGTCGATGCGGCCAGCTCTTCCAGCGACAGGTAGCGGGTGATGCTCAAGCCGAACAGCAGGTCGACCAGCCAGATACTGGCGCAGCCGAAAATCATCGCCAGGGGGATGGTGCGCCCCGGGTTCTTGACCTCTTCGGCCAGGGGGGCGACGAATTCCATGCCGATGAACAGCCAGATCGCCAGGCTCAGGTGGCCAAGCTGGTCTTGCCAGGAAATCACCGAGAACGCCGGTTGCTCGGCCAGTTGCGGCGCGGTTTGAAAGCCGGACAAGCCCCAGACGCCCACCAGGCCCAGCATCAGCATCATGGCGATGGCCAGCGTCGTTTGCACCCGCCCGAACAGGTCCACGCCCTTGAGGTTGATGGCCACCAGCACCGCAAGGATACCCAGGGAAAACAGGTACCAGGGCATGCCGGTCAAGCGTTCCAGCGACTGGCCGCCGATGATCATGTTGGTACCGCCGTCGGTGCCGACCAGCACGATGTAGCCGGCGAGCACCGCAAACAGCGCCGGCAGTTTGCCCAGTGCCGGCAGCGTGTACTCCCCCACCATGCCGGCGCCCGGCAGCATCGCGGCCAGCTCGGAATAGGACATGGCGATGCACAGGATCACCACCAGCGCCAACAGCGCCACCACACTGAAAGCGGGCCCGGACACCCCGTAGCCGTTACCCAGCGCTACCATGGCCGTCCCTGAAACCACCAGGCCCACCGACGTGGAGTAGGCCGCCCAGAACCCCAGGCTTCGGCTCAACTTCAAACTACTCATAACGCACCCCTCCACTGTTGTTTTTTTAATGAAAAGCGGTGTGACGTAAACAGTACGTGGGGGTAACGCTATCAATGCGGGCTTGCGGCTGTACATACACCGCTGGGGGTAGATGGGAAACTGTCTTTCTGGACGTTGTCCAAGTGAGCGCTGCGCGCTCAATCGCAGGCTGTCGCCAGCTCCCACCATGTGTGTGTTTGTAGGAGCTGGCGACAGCCTGCGATCGAGCGCGAAGCGGTCGCCAGCGCTACAACACGCTGCCCGCCAGCCTCACATCCAGCGGCGCCGGCTGCGATTCGGTAGCACTGTGGCAGGCAACAAAGTCCTCCTTGCGCAACACCACCAGGGCAATCAGCGACACCACGCCGGTACCGATATAGAAGTACCAGGGCGAGGAAATATCCCCGGTCTGCTGAATCAGCCAGGTCGAAATCAACGGCGCACTGCCGCCAAACACCGCCACCGGAATGTTGTACGCCACGGCAATACCCGTGGAACGAATGCGCGTCGGCAGCAGTTCACTCATGGTCGCGTAGGTAGACGACGCGTACAGCCCGAACAGGATCGCCACCGCCATCAGCGGGAAAAAGAACGAGCCCGCCGTGGCCGTGGGGGCGGCCTTGAAGAACCAGTACATCGCCAGCGTCGCCAGCACGCCCACCACCATCAGGAACGGCTTGCGCCCATAGCGGTCGGTGAACATGCCGCCAAAGGGCATGACGAACGCCGCCGTCAGGCTGGCAATGAACACGTAGAGCAGCGTAGTACCACTGTCGAACTTGAGGATGCGCGACATGTAGGTCGAGGCAAAGGTCAGCACAAGGTAAAAGATCGAGCTGTGCAGGGTGATGATGAAAAACACCAGGGTGATCGCCCGCTTCCACTGCCACACTTCACGCAGCGGCGCCTTGGAGGTTTCCCCGGCTTTTTGCAGGGCGAGAAACTCCGGGCTGTCTTCCAGCTTGAGGCGGATGTACATGGAGATCAGGCCCATCGGCCCGGCAACCAGAAACGGAATGCGCCAGCCCCATTCCTGCATCAGCTCGGCACCCAATGCCCAGGTCATGCCGTTGGCGACCACGCCGCCGAGCACCAGCCCCAACACTGCGGTGACCATCAGCCAGCAAGTGGAAAAGCCCCGGCGCCCCGGCCCCGCGTACTCGGAAATGAAACTGGTAATGGTGCCGATCTCGCCACCGGCAGAGAAGCCCTGCACGCAGCGGATCAGCACCAACAGGATCGGTGCGGCGATGCCGATGGAGGCATAGGTGGGCAGCATGCCCAACAGGCAGGTGGAACCGGCCATCATCACCAGCACGGTGATCAGGGTTTTGCGCCGGCCGATCTTGTCAGCCAGCGGGCCGAAGAACAGCCCGCCCAATGGCCGGATAAAGAAGCTCAAGGCAAAAGCGGCAAAGCTGCTGAGCAAACTGGTGGTCGGGTCATCGGAGACGAAAAACGCCTGGCCGATGTACACCGCCAGAAAGCCGTACACGCCGTAGTCGTACCACTCGATAAGGTGCCCCGAGGTCGCACCGATAAAGGCGCGCCGCCGTTGCCGGGCCGGGTTGTGCTGTTGCGTTGCCATAGCTGTATTCCTGTCTTGTTCTTATTGATGGAAACCAGGTGTGAAGGAGCCTTTCACGAAATCGCGGCAGTGCTTGCGGCCTCCTTGAGCCAGTGACGCAGTTCGGTCTTGAGCACCTTGCCGTAGCTGTTCTTCGGCAGTTCGGTGCGGAACAGGTATTTCTTCGGTTTCTTGAACGAAGCCATGCGTGCGGTGAACCAGGCCGTGAGTACGTGCTCATCCAGCAGTCGCTCATCGCGGGCAACCACAAAGGCCACCACCGACTCGCCCCACTCGGCATCGGCCTCGCCCACCACACACACTTCGAACACGTCGGGGTGCAAGGCCAGCACCTCTTCCACCTCGCGCGGGTACACGTTGCTGCCGCCAGAAATGATCACGTCCTTGCAGCGGTCGGTGAGGGTCAGGTAGCCGCGTTCGTCGAAATAGCCGATGTCGCCGGTCAGCAGCCAGCCATCGACCAGCGTCTCGCGACTGGCGGCTTCGTTGCGCCAGTAGCCGTGCATCACGGTCGGCCCGCGCACCACGATCTGCCCGGGTTGCCCGGCGGCCAGCGGACACAGGTCGGCGTCGACGACGCGTACATCCACGCAGGCATGCGCCAGCCCCACGGACGAGGCGATACGCGCCCAGTCCGGGTGCTGACGATCGGCAACCACCTCGCGGGGCAAGGCGCTGATGGTCATCGGGCTCTCGCCCTGGCCGTAGATCTGCACCAATCGCGGGCCGAAGGTATCGACGGCGTCCTGCAGGTCGGCCAGGTACATCGGCGCGCCACCGTAGACGATGGTCTTGATCCCTTCCCCGCCGTACCCGGTCAGGCGCGCCTGTTCGACCAGGCGCTTGACCATGGTCGGCGCGGCAAACAGCGAAACCTCACCGAGGCCGCTGGCGAGCTCGAACACTTCTTCGGCCTTGAACCCACGGGACTCCGGCACCACATGCCGGGCGCCGCAACGCACATGAATGAAGTTGTACAAGCCCGCGCCATGGGACATCGGCGCGGCGTACACCACCGCCTCATGGCCGCTGAGCACATCGACGTCCAACGAATAGCACAAGGACATCGCCGTCAGATTGCCGTGCGAGAGCATCACCCCTTTCGAGCGCCCGGTGGTGCCCGAGGTGTAGAACAGCCAGGCCAGGTGATCGGCGTCGCAGGTGTACGGCGTGGCCAGTGCAGCGCCGACGCCCTCGACGACGCGCCCGTGACCGGCCTGCTCGCGGCAGTCGCCCGCCAGTTCACCGGGGGCGAACACCTGGCCGTCATCGGTAAAGATCAACCGTGCCTGGGCGTTGTCGGCGATCCAGCCGGCCTCGCTGCGGTGCAGCTTGCAATTGATCGGCACCGTTACCGCGCCGATCCACCACACGGCGTACATCAGCTCCAGGTACTCGCAGCAGTTCTTCATGAACAGCGCCACACGATCACCCGGTTCAACCCCGTGTTCGTGGATCAGCTGATACGCCAGGCCGCGCACGTTGGCGGCAAAGGTCTGGTAATCGGCAATCTGCGTTTGCCCCGCAAACAGCGCCGGGCGTTCTGGCCAGCGCTGGGCGGCGCTGTGCAACCAATTGGCAATGTTCACACTCACGCCCTCCGTGCCTGAAGCACCGAGGCGTAGTTGGCCACCGCCATACCGCCCATGTTGAACAGCAACCCGAACTCGGCATTTGGCGCCGCCAGTCCGATCGGGTTGCCGGTCAGTTGCCCGAACGCCAGGGCATGCATCGATACGCCCGTCGCCCCCACCGGGTGCCCTTTGGCCTTGAGCCCGCCGGAAAGGTTCACCGGCAGCGTGCCGCCGTGCTGGACGATGCCCTCCTCCAGCGCCCGATGGCCCTGCCCATGCGGGGCCAGGCCCATGGCTTCGTAGATCAGCAGTTCGGCGATGGTGAAGCAGTCGTGCACCTCGGCAAAGTCCAGGTCGTTCAAGGTCACCTGCGCCTTGCCCAGGGCGGATTGAATCGCTCGCTGCGGCCCCTCAAAGGCCAGCAGGTTGCGCTGCGACAACGGCAGGAAATCGTTGACCTGCACCAGGCTCCTGATTGCCACTTCGCGGCGGAACTGCCGGGCACGCGCCGGCGAGGCCAGCACAATTGCCGCCGCGCCATCGGTGACCAGCGAACAGTCGGTCAAGCGCAGTGGCCTGGCGATGTAGGGATTGCTTTCAGATACCGTGTTGCAGTGCTCAAAACTCATCGCCTTGTGCATCTGCGCCAGGGGGTTGCTCATGGCATTGGCGTGGTTCTTTGCGGCAATCGCCGCCATGGCCGAAAGCGGGCTCTGGTACTGCTGCTCGTAGCGCGCCGCCGCCAGCCCGAACAGCTGTGGGAAACTCAGCCCGGCTTCTTCCGCATCGTGCTGATAGCCCGCCCCGGCCAGGGCCGTGGTGACGTGCGCGGTGGAGTTGCAGGTCATCTTCTCTGCGCCCACCACCAGCCCCAGCTCAGCGCTGCCGGACAAGATCGCATTGATCCCCGCCTGAATCGCCGCCGAGCCCGAGGCACAGGCATTCTCGCAACGCGTAGCGGGCTTGAAGCGAAGCGCCGGGTCGGCCTGCAACATCAGCGACGCCGCAAAACCGTCCGGCACCAGCCCGGAGTTGAAGTGGCCGAGAAACAGCGCGTCGATTTCCGACGCGTCCACCTGCGCATCCGCCAGGGCGGCACGAGTGCCATCGACAATCAGGTCTTCGAGGGTGGCATCGGTCAAGCGGCCAAAGCGCGAATGCGCGGCGGCGACGATGCTGACGGAATCGCTAGCCATGGTTTTTATCCTTCTGGTTGAACAGGCGCTCCTTACAATGGCCCCAACCTTGAAGCCCTCGCTATTCGTGCAACTACGTATAGGGATGAGTATCCCGACTGGTGGATACTGCAGGGCGAAAACTCACAAGAACGAGGGAGGCCTGCGCCATGACCGACCCAGCCCGACAGTTGCAAGACCTTGAACGCCTGGCCTTCCAGGTATCGCCTGCGCCGCAAGTGATCACCGGCAACCGCCGCATGCTTGACCTCAACGAAGCCTTCCAGACCCTGTTCGGCTACGAGCGCGAGGAACTGCTGGGCGAACTGATCCTCAAGCTCTACCCCTCACAGGCCGACTTCAACATCATTGGCGAGCGCAGCCTGAGCTGGCTGCGCCATGCCAAAAACGGTGCCTACTCGGATGAGCGCTTCATGCAGCACCGCAGCGGCGAAGTGTTCTGGGCGCGAGCCAACGGCTACACCCTGACCCCGGACGACCCGTTCCAGCTGATGGTGTGGCACTTCGAGCGCATGGACCGGGTTTTCCGCCCCACAGTCAACCTTACCCCTCGGGAGCGGGAGATCTCCGCGCACATCGTCAACGGCCTGACCTGCAAGGAGATCGGCCGCAAGCTGGCGATTTCGCATCGCACGGTGGAGGTTCACCGGGCGCGGTTGATGAAGAAACTGCAAGCGAAAAACAGCGCGGAGCTGGTGTCGAAGATCATCGTGCTGAACTGATCACACCCCAGCGATTTGGCGGCTGTGCCGCGGGAACTTCAGGTTGCCGAACCAGTCTATTGGGCCCAGCCGAGCAATGCTTAAGGCCCGTAGCGCAACGGTGCCGCCCGAGATCAGCCGAGTCCGTCCCTGATGCCCACCCTGAATTTTTTGCCAGGCCTGATCCTGGCGTGCTGCGCCGCCACGTCGCTGTGCGCGGTGGCTGCCGAGCGTGGCAGTGCCTCACGCAGCAACACCGCCTCCACCACCCTGATTGAAACCGCCTCGCAGCAGTATGCCGATGGGCAACTGGACCAGGCCGCGGCCACGCTGGAGCGGGCCCTGCAGATCCAGCCGAACAACCCCGCGACGCTGCACTACCTGGGTGTATTGCGCCTGCAGCAGGGCCAGTACGAGCAGGCGCAAACCCTGGCCGCGCGCTCCAACCTGCGGGTGGGTCGCAATGTGCAATTACGCAACCGCAACTTCCAGCTGATCCAGGCCGCGCAAAAGGCCGAAGCAGCGGACGCTACAGCCAATGCCGAAAAGGACCGGGCGACCGTTCAAAGCCTTGCCAGGCGACTGAGTGATGGCGTGCATGCGCGCCCTGGCCTGGCTTACTGATCGCCGTCTGATCATCAACGTTCCGTTCAAGATCCTGTAACGCTGGGGTTTAGTGTGCGATCCCCATGGTGCCAGCCGAGGTCTTGCGGATCAGCGCTACGTCGATATGGTAATTGGAGAAGTCACTCGACCTTGCGTCGGTGCGCAAGGTGGCGCTCAAGACCACGTCGTGCTTGATTTGCAGTTGTTCCAGGGTGCTGGAAAACTGATGTTCATGCACCAGCAGGAGCAACACGCACTCGGCACCTGAGGCCAGCTTCTGCTGCATTTCGGCAACGCTGAACACCAGCTCGACGCCGCGCTGGTAGGCGGCGACAAGGTCGCGGGTAGGCTCGGTATCCAGGTTCAGGACTCCGCTGACCCGGCGCAGGTTGGCCACACGCGACTGCGTGAGGACATGGCCGCAAGCCTGCAAAAACAACGATTCATACCACTCCACATCGATCTCCTTGAAATTGGCGCGACACCAATACCGCACTTCAAGGATTCATGCCAGCCCGTCGCACCTGTAGGCGCCAGGCTTGCCGGCTCGATACGTCTGGTGCAACGTGTGCATAGGGTTTGCTGCCGCTGTGCGGCAGATCGCAGGCTGTCGCCAGCGCCTACAGGTTCGGCAGGGATTTTGAGAACGGTGATGTACCTGTGGGAGCTGGCGATAGCCTGCGATTGAGCGCGAAGCGCTCACCGGCCTAGTCGCGTTTGAGTACCCGGCGGGCGGCGGCGATGACGGGGGCGTCGATCATTTTGCCTTCGAGCCTGAATGCACCCGGTGCGCCCTCTGCCGCCTGCAGCACCTTGCGCGCCCACTCGATCTCCTGCGCCGACGGTTGAAACACCGCCGCCGCCACCGGCACCTGCGCCGGATGGATGCACAGCATGCCGCCAAAGCCCATGTGCAGGGCATCCCGAGCAAAGGCTGCCAACCCCTCGCTATCGGAAAAATCGGGGAACACCGTATCAAGCGGCCTGGCCAATCTGGCCAGCCGGGTGTTGAGCAGGATGCTGTAGCGCACCTGATCGAAGATCCGCACCGCAGCGGTGCTGGTGGCCTGCAAACCCAGGTCCAGGCCAAGGTCCAGTGCACCAAACGCCAGGCGTTCAACGCCGTTGGCGAAGGCTATTTCAGCGAGGTTGCGCAGGCCCTCTGCGCTTTCGATCAAGGGCCAGATGCGCTTGCCACTCAGGGCGGCATGGTTCACCTGTTCGGCCGACTCGGCTTTGGGCAACAGAATCGCCGAGACCTGAGCGAAGCCCCTGCAGAACGCCAGGTCTGCCTCATGCTCCGGGTGGCCGCAGGCGTTGACCCTGACCACCACCGTCACCTCAGGGTTGGCGGCAAGGAAGGCCGCAAGGTTCGCCCGCGCCTGCTGCTTCAGCGCTTCTTCAACAGCATCTTCAAAGTCAACGATCACCCGGTCGGCACCCGTGGCGAGTGCTTTGGCAAACCGGTCAGGACGACTGCCCGGCACGAACAGCGCGGTCTTGACCGAGGGTTCCAGCGCCATGCTCATATCACCCCCGCCGTTTTCAACTGCTCGATGTCGTTCACCGAATACCCCAGCTCGGCGAGTACCGCTTCACTGTGCTCACCCAGCCCGGGGATGGCATCCATGCGCGGGGTGAATGCGCTGTTGACACCCGGCGGCAACAACGCCGGCAGCTCGCCCTTGGGGCTACTGACATCCACCCAACGCTTGCGCGCCTGCAATTGCGGGTGCTTCCACACGCCGTGCATGTCATTGACCTTGGCGTTGGCGATGGGCGCCTGATCGAGGCGGCTGACCACTTCCTGAATGCCGAGGTCGGCAAACACGCTGACGATGATCGCACGCAGCGCCTGACGGTTGGCGGAACGCTTGGCATTGGAGCTGAAACGATCATCAGCCAGCAGTTGCGGTTGGCGCAGCACGCGTTCGCAGAATAGCGCCCATTCACGCTCGTTCTGCAGCCCAAGCATGATCGTATCGCCGTCGCCGACGGGAAATGGACCATACGGATAAATGGTCGCATGCGCGGCACCGGCCCGCGCCGGCGGCTCAGCACCGTCGAATGCGTAGTACATCGGGTAGCCCATCCACTCGACCAGGCTTTCGAGCATGCTGACATCCACGCGGCTGCCAACCCCGGTTTTTTCGCGCAGCATCAATGCCGACAAAATACCGGTGTAGGCGTACATGCCGGCAGCGATGTCGGCAATCGAGCACCCCGCCTTGGCCAGTTCGTTCTCCCCTACGCCACCGGTCACCGAGAGAAACCCGCCCTCGCTCTGGATCAGCAGGTCGTAGGCCTTCTTCTGCTCATACGGCCCGCCCTCGCCGTACCCGGAGATGTCGCAGACAACAAGCCGGGGGAAGCGCTCGCGCAGCGCTTCGAAGGACAGCCCCATACGTGCCGCCGCGCCGGGTGCGAGGTTCTGCACGAGAACGTCGGCCTTGGCCAGCAGCGCTTCGAGAATCGTGTCGGCACCGTCTTTCTTCACATCAAGCGTGAGGCTTTCCTTGGAGCGGTTGGTCCACACGAAATGCGACGCCAGGCCCTTGGTGCGGGTGTCGTAGGCCCTGGCGAAATCACCGCCCGCCGGCCGTTCGATCTTGATCACGCGGGCACCCAGGTCCGCCAGCTGGCGGGTGCAAAAAGGCGCCGCAATGGCGTGTTCAAGGCTCACCACGGTGATGCCGTCCAACGGACGTGGGGAAGCGTTTTGCTCACTCATGGTCGAACTCCGTCAGCGCCGCCAGGTTGCGCGTGTCGTCCAGGGACCACACGCGATTGATCAGGGTGTTTGACTGCACCGGGTCCAGCGCATTCGAGAAGCGCACCAGGCGCGCGAACTTGTCTTCCAGCTCTGGCCGGCTCAGGGTGTTGCCCGGGTCGCCCTTGGGTTCATCGATGGCACCGGCGACTACCCGGCCTTCGTTGGTGGTGATGCTGACCCGCCCCAGCCAACGCTCGGGGTAGGCGCCGTCGACCTCCGGGTCCAGTTGCATGCTGACCCGCTCGCGAAAGGCGACGACCTCAGGGTCGGTGAGCGCCAGCGACTGGAACTCGGTCAGCCCGGCTTTGCCGTGCACGGCAATCAGCGCCAGCACGGTGCCCATGGAGAACTTGGCCTGGTGCACGGTCTGCGGCACCGTCACCCGCCCCAGCACATCGATCGCGCCCTGGTGCACATGGGTGACCACCGAGGCGATGTCGGCCGCCTTGAGGTTTTCCTTTTGCATCACCGCCAGCAGCGCATCGGCGGCCGGGTGGGTATGCCGGCACGAGGCGTGGAACTTGAAGGAGGTCTCGGCCAGGGCCCAGCGCTCGCCGAGGCGATCGGCGAGCTTCGAAGGGTCGGCGTCAGTGGACATCCCGGCGGCCATGCCCTGCTCGCCCTCAAGAATATTCCTCGCGCCAGTCAGGCCGTCTTCGGTCAGGTACGCGGCGAGCAAACCGTCGGCCGCCGCTTTGGCGGTGTGCAATTGCTTGGAGTCTGCGGCATCGCGGAGGAACTCCCAAAGACCGGCGGCTTGCGTGCCGGCGTTGCCGAACAGGTTGATGAACTGTTCCTTGTTGAAGCCCAGCAGCTTGCCGACCGCGACTGCAGCGGCCAGGGTGCCCACCGTCGCCGTGGTGTGGAAAATCCGATAGTGCGAGCGCCCGAGGAATTCGCCGATGCGAATGCCCGCTTCGTAGCCTGCCACCGAGGCCACCAGCAGCTCCCGCCCGGATTTGTTCAGCTCCTGGGCCGCCGCCAGCACCGCCGGGAACACCACCGTCGCCGGGTGCAGCACCGAGCTGTTATGCAGGTCGTCCTGCTCCACCAAATGCGAGGACGCACCGTTCACTAGCGCGGCGAAATACGAGGAGGTTGTCTTGCCGCTGACGATAATCGTCGAGGCGCCGCGATCAGGGCCCATCAGTGCCGCATAGCGCTCGAACAACGGCACCGGGTGCGAGCCTTTGCTGGCCAGCGCAGAGCCGAGCCAGTCGAGAAACAGGTCCTCGGCGCGGCGCATCACCGATGACGGGATGGCCTCGAATTGCAGGTCCGCCAGAAAGCCAGCCAAAGCGTGGGTATTGTTCATGGCCGTCTCCTTAGAAGCTGCGGGGCAGCTCAAGCAGGTGCTCGGCTACGTAGGCAAGAATGAGGTTGGTGGAAATCGGCGCGACCTGGTACAGCCGGGTTTCACGGAACTTGCGCTCAACGTCGTATTCACAGGCAAAGCCGAAGCCGCCATGGGTTTGCAGGCAGGCATTCGCCGCCTCCCACGAGGCCTTCGCCGCCAGGTACTTGGCCATGTTGGCGCTGGCGCCCGCCGCCTGGCCGCTGTCGTATTCTTCGCAGGCACGCCAGCGCATCAGGTCGGCCGCTTCGACCTCGATGTGCGCCTCGGCAATGGGAAACTGGATGCCCTGGTTCTGGCCGATCGGCCGGCCGAACACCACACGTTCCTTGGCGTAGTTACGCGCCTTTTCGATGAACCAGCGGCCATCGCCGATGCACTCGGCGGCGATCAGGGTGCGCTCGGCATTCAAACCGTCGAGGATGTAGCGAAAGCCTTTGCCCTCTTCGCCGATCAGGGTGGATTCATGCAGCTCGAGGTTGTCGAAGAACAGCTCGTTGGTCTCGTGGTTGACCATGTTGGCGATCGGCTGAACCGACAGGCCATTGCCGATGGCCTCGCGCAGGTCGACGAGGAAGATCGACATGCCGTCCGACTTCTTCTGCACCTCGGCCAGCGGTGTGGTGCGGGCCAGCAGAATCATCAGGTCGGAATGCTGGATGCGCGAAATCCACACCTTCTGGCCATTGATGACGTATTTGTCGCCGCGCTTGACCGCCGTGGTTTTGATCTTGGTGGTGTCGGTACCCGTGGTCGGCTCTGTCACCCCCATCGACTGCAGGCGCAGTTCACCGCTGGCGAGTTTCGGTAGGTAGTAGTGCTTCTGCGCTTCGCTGCCATGACGCAGCAAGGTGAACATGTTGTACATCTGCCCGTGGACGGTGCCGGAGTTGCCCCCGCAGGCATTGACCTCTTCGAGGATCACCGATGCTTCGGTCAGGCCCAGGCCCGAGCCGCCGTACTCGGCGGGGATCATCGCCGCCAGCCAGCCGGCTTCGGTGAGCGCGGTGACGAACGCCTCGGGAAAGCCTTTGTCTTCGTCGATTTTGCGCCAGTACGCGGCATCAAAGCCTGCACACAGGCTTCTGACGCCTTCACGGATCGCATTGATTTCTTCGTTGTTCTTGTAGTTCATCGGTAACGGCTCTCGTGTGTTCGACCCGAAGGTGCGGCTCATTCAAATTCCACGTCGGCGACCTGCGCCATGCCCGCCTGATTGCCGGCCCACAGCTGCGCAGTGCCGGGCGCATCGATCCGCCCACCGACCTCGAAAGGCTCGGGCGAAAACAGCGGACGGACGCCGCGATAGGCAAACTTGCGCACCACGCGGGTGGGGTTGGCGCGCAAGAAAGCGCGCAGGTTCAGCGTGGCGATCAGCGGGCCGTGCACAACCAGGCCGGGGTAGCCTTCCACCTCGGTGGCATAGGGGAAGTCGTAGTGAATACGGTGCCCGTTGAAGGTCACGGCGGAGTAGCGGAACAGCATTGTTGCCGAGGCTGTTACCTGCTCGGCCCACTGCCCTGCGGGCACTGCTTCGGAGGAACGCAGCTTTGGCGCTGCGGGCTCGCGGAAGACGATGTCTTGTTCTTCACGCACCCGCACATCACCGTGCTGGACGTACTCGTGACAGACCGTCACGAACAGCAGCTTGCCGGCCTGGCCGGTCTTTTCTTCGATGCACAGGATGGTGGAGTTACGGCTTGCCGGCTCACCCGCGATGAGCGGCGCGAAGAACTCCACCCGGCCGCCCGCCCACATGCGCACACGGTGCTCGGCCGGGGGCAGGAAACCACCTCTGGCCGGGTGACCGTCGGCGCCCAGCACGGCCTCATCGACCGGCGCCTGAAAGAAGCACCAGTGCCACAGCGCGGGCAGCGGCTCACCTGGCGCCGGGGGCACTTCACCCAGGGTCGCGGCGATGCGCTTGAGCTGCGCCTCGTCCAGCAGATCGGCGACCGTTTCGGTACGCCCGATCCATGCAGTGAAATTCGAGTGGGACATCAAATCTCTTCCTGACGGTTGTTGTTATGTGTCGATCATGAGAGCCTTGTATCGTTCTGAGAAGTAGCGTTTCTTAAACCCGGCGTTCTGCTTTGATTAACGCTAGCGCCACGTTGGAATGACCTCATGCACCTGGATCTCACCGACCTTCGCCTGTTCATTCACATCGCCGAGGCCCCCAGCCTGACGCAGGGCGCCAAGCGCGCATTCATCTCGCCTGCCGCTGCCAGCGTGCGCATCAAGGCCATGGAAACCCAGCTCAACTGCCACCTGCTGTACCGCGACAGCCGCGGCGTGGAACTGACCGATGCCGGGCAGCGCCTGCTCAAGCACGCGCGCCTGATCATGCGGCAGTTTGGCTACCTGAAAACCGAATTCGCCGAGTACGGCACCGACGCCTCCGGCCACATCCGCATCTTTGCCAACACCACGGCGGTGACCGAGTTTTTGCCGGAAGTGCTTGCCGGTTTTCTCGCGCAAAACCCGGGCGTGACGGTTGACCTGCAAGAGAAGCTGTCCAGGGATATCGTGCGCGGCGTGCTGGAAGGCTCTACCGACATGGGCATCATTGCCGGGCCGGTTGTCGCCAAGGACCTACAGGTGCTGCACTTCAGCACCGACAGGCTGGTGCTGGTCGTGCCCAAAGGGCACCCGCTGGACACCGGCAAGGCGCTGAAGCTCAGTGCTGCCCTTGGCTACCACCACGTTGGCCTGCAGCAAGGCAGTACCCTGCAGGCGTTCATGCAGGAGCAGGCTGAAAAGCTCGGCGTGCAGCTGTCGTGGCGCATTCAGGTTTCAAGCTTCGAATCCATTTGCCGCATGGTGGAAGTCGGGGTGGGCATCGGGGTGATCCCCGAGTCGGCTGCCATCCGCCACAGCAAAACGATGGCGCTGGCCATCGTCCAGCTTGACGAAGCCTGGGCCGTGCGCGAGCGCAGCATTCTGGTACGGCAACTGGATGCGCTGCCTGGCTGCATCCGGGCACTGATCGCGCTGATGAAGCCCGGCGAACAATAAAGCGAGCACCCCAAGGCGCCCTGTCGTGGGTAGGCGCCTTGGGGTGTCGGTGTGTTACACCACGCGACCGCCGTCGACCGGCAATTCCACGCCGTTCAGGAATGCCGCAGCGTCAGTGGCCAGGAACACCGCAACCGCAGCAATATCATCCGGCTTGGCCAGGCGCCCCAGGGGAATGGTGGCGAGGAACTTCTTGCGGTTTTCCGGGGTGTCCGGCATCCCCATGAAGTCCTCCAGCAGGGCCGTCTCGCCCATCACCGGGCAAATGTTGTTGACCCGGATGCCATCCGGGCCCAGCTCCACCGCCAGGGACTTGGACAGCAGGTTGACCGCACCTTTCGAGCCGTTGTACCAGGTCAGCCCCGGACGCGGACGAATCCCCGCCACCGAACCGACGTTGATGATCGAACCGCTTTTGCGCGCACGCATCAGCGGCACCACGGACTTGGTCATGTGGAAGATGGATTTGACGTTCACCGCAAACACGCGGTCGAAGGTCTTTTCGTCAACGTCCATCAGCGGCTGGTTGCGGTGGGTGGTACCGGCGTTGTTGACCACCACGTCCGGCACACCGAACGTGCTGACGCACAGGTCTACTGCCGCCTGGACCTGGTCGGCCTGGGTGACATCGCAGGCCGCAGCAATGGCGTTGGCACCGAGTTCATCGGCAAGCCTGGCGGCCGCTTCAAAATTGATATCGGCGAGCACGACTTTCGCGCCCTCCTCCACGTAGCGACGAGCAATACAAGCGCCGAATCCGCTGGCGGCGCCGGTGACGATGGCGACTTTATTATTGAGCTGTGCCATTTTTCTCTCCGTTGTGGGTAAAACCGTCGTGTGTTGAAAATGCCGGGCCTAGCCGTGATGGCTGACGACCGTTTTGGTGATGCTGAATTCTTCGAGTGCCAGCAGGCCTTTCTCCCGGCCATGGCCGCTCTTGCGGATACCGCCGAAGGGCAGCTCCACACCGCCGCCTGCGCCGTAGCAGTTAATGAATACCTGGCCGCCTTCAAGGCGCTTGGCCATGCGCTGCTGGCGCGCACCGTTCTCGCTCCAGATCGACGCCACCAGACCATAATCGGTACCGTTGGCCAGGGCTACCGCATCGTCTTCGTCATCGAATGGCAACGCCGCCAGCACCGGGCCGAACACCTCTTCCAGCGCCAGCTTGTGATCCCGTGGCACCGGGCCGAACAGCGTCGGCCGCACGTAATAGCCGGTCGGCGGCAGGTCGCTGTCCATCTTGCCTTCGGCGATCACCGGCAGGTCGGAGTCGATGCAGTCCTTGATGAACTGCTTGACCCGGCCGAACTGGGCCTTGGTGATGATCGGGCCACAATCGGGTGAGGTCTCCGGCAGCCCGACGCGCACCTCACGGAACTTGGCCGCGACGCGGGCGATCACCTCGTCGAACACTTCACGCTGGATGAGGACGCGACTGCCTGCCGAGCAGGTTTGCCCGGCGTTCTGAATGATCGCGCCGACGATCACCGGCACGGCCTTGTCGAGGTCGGCATCGGCGAAGACCACCTGCGGGCACTTGCCGCCCAGCTCGAGCACGCATTTGACATGATTGGCGGCGGCCGCCGTCTGGATGGCAACGCCCACCTCGGGCGAGCCGGTAAAGGTGATGAGGTTGATCCCCGGGTGGCCTGCCAGCGCCGCGCCGGCTTCACGGCCATAGCCGGTGACGATGTTCAATGCGCCAGCGGGCAGCCCGGCCTCGGCGGCAATTTCGGCAAAGCGCAGCGAGGTCATGCAGGCATCTTCGGCCGGCTTGACGATCGAGGCATTGCCCATCGCCAGGGCTGGTGCCAGGGTGCGGCCGAGCATCTGCGCGGGGTAGTTCCAGGGGATGATGTGGCCAACCACGCCGCAGGCTTCGCGCACGACGCTGACGCTGTAGCCGGAGAGGTACGGGATGACCTCGCCATGCACCTTGTCGGCAGCACCGCCGTAGAACTCGAAGTAACGCGCCAGGGCTTCGATGTCTTTGCGCGCCAGGGCAATCGGCTTGCCGGTGTCTTGTGCCTCGATGGCGGCAAGCTCGTCGATGTGTGCCAGCACGCCATTACCGATGCGCACCAGGACACGCCCACGCTCGGTGGCGCTGAATTTGCCCCAGGGGCCATTCACTGCCGCACGGGCGGCCTTTACAGCGCGATCGATGTCTTCAGGCGTACCCCGGGCAATTTCGGCATAGGCTTCGCCCGTTACCGGCGAATACACGGGAATGCTCTGCCCGCCAGACGCGGGTACGTGCTGGCCGTCGATGTAAAGCGTACTCATGAATGTGCCTCCAAAGGCAGGTATGAAGGGGTGTCGGGACCCACCGCACTGGCGAACTTCGTCACCGCTGAAAGCTCGCCGCGCTCGATGTGCAGCACGTGGTCGGGCACGTCCTTGAGCAGGCTGCCGTTCGATTCGGTGACCACGATGCACAGGTCGGGCATGCGCAGTTGCAGGTTCTTCAGGGCGTTGCTGTATTCCGTGGCCAGTGCCGGGGCCAGGCCCTGGAACGGCTCGTCGAGCAGGATCAGCTTGCTGCCGATCATCAGCGCACGCCCCAAGGCCGCCATCTTGCCCTGGCCGCCGGACAGCGCCGCACCGGAACGGCCCAGCATCGGCTTGAGCTGGGCGACGACATCGAGGGTCATCTCCAGGCGCTCATCCACCTGCGCCTTCGACATGCCGGCCACCTGGCACGGCAGGCGCAGGTTCTCTTCAATCGACAGGGTGGGAAACATCACCCGCTCTTGCGGCGCGTAGCCGATGCCCAGGCGTGCCCGGCTGTGCGCGGCCACCCGCTGCAGGTCGCGGCCTTCGAACAGGATCTGGCCCTCCTTGAGCTTGACCAGGCCCATGATGGTGCGCAGCAGCGTGGTTTTGCCGGCGCCATTGCGCCCGACAACGGCAATGATGTGGCCGCTGCGCAGCTCGGCATGCACCCGGCGCAGGATAGGCGCGCGGACAATGTCGACGCTGACGTGGTCAAGCTGGAGCAAAATGTCGTTGTTCATTCGCCGAGTACCTCACGCTGGATCAGCGGGTTGGCCAGCACCTGCGCCGGCGTGCCGTCGGCGGCGATGGCGCCGCTGATCCAGGCCGCTACGCGGGTGGCATAACGCTTGACGATGTCGACGTCGTGCTCGACGAAAATCGCCGTGACCTGTTGCTCGTCGAGCGCACGCATGAGGATCTCCATCACGCCATGCTTCTCTTCGGTGGACACACCACTGGTGGGCTCATCGAGGATCAGCAGCTTGGGTTCGAGCATCAGCGACATGCCCACGTCCAGCAGCTTGCGCTGCCCCTCGGGCAAGTTGATGCACAGCTCGTGCTGGCGCTCGCGCAGGCTGATCAGGTCGAGCATGCGGTCGATCTCTTTGCGGGTGCTGCCCGCCGCCAAGGGGTTCCAGGACGACAGCTTGCCGCCGCGCGCCACCGCCGACAGCTCCAGGCACTCGCGCACCGTTTGCTCCAGGAACAGCTGCGGCAGCTGGAACGAGCGGGCCATGCCCCGGCGCACGATGTTGCGCGGCGAACGGCCGGTGATGTCGTTGCCGGCAAAGCTCACCGTGCCCTTGCTGGGTTTGAGCAAGCCGGTGCAGATGTTGATGAAGGTGGTTTTACCGGCGCCGTTCTGGCCGATTACGGCCAGGCGCTCGCCCTGCTCCAGGCTGAAGTTGATGCCGTTGGCGACGACCAGGCCGCCAAAGGCCAGGGTCAGGTCAGTGGTTTGCAACAGCGCGGTCATGCGGCACCTCCTTCGGCGCCCTTGCGCTTGCCAAACAGGCCGGTGAGGCCCTTGGGCAGGAAGTAGATGATCACGATAAGAATCGCCCCGAGGATCAACTGCCACGAGCCGCTGACCAGCACCGCCGCGTACATCTTCAGGAACTCGTACAGCAGTGCCCCGACGAAGGCGCCGACGGCATGCCCGGCACCGCCCAGGATGGCGATGAAGACAAACTCGCCGGAGCGCAGCCAGTAGCCCATTTCCGGCGTGACCAGCCCTTGGGACAGCCCGAACAGCGCGCCGGACAAACCACACAGCGAGGCCGACAGCACATAGCCCTTCCACAGTACTTTCTTCGCCGAGATGCCGAGGTATTCCAGGCGGGTTTCGTTGGTTTTGATCGCGGCCAGCGCCTGCCCGCCGCTGGAGCGGAAATAGCGCTGCACACCGAAGGTGGCGATCAGCGACAACGCCAGCACCACCAGCAGCAGGCCGATTTCGTACGGGTCGCGGGTCAGCTCGAAACCGAACAGGGTCGGCCGGTTGATGCGCACGCCATCGGTGCCCCCGGTCAGCTCGTAGAACTTGCCGAGCACGGTGAACAGCACCATGGAGATGGCGAGGTTGAGCATGCCAAAGAAGATCTCCCGGTAGCGCACCACAAACGCCCCGATCAGCATGCCGGCGACAACACTCGCCAGGGTGCCAAGGGCGATGAGGACGATGCCGTCCAGCGCCGGGTAGTGTTTGCCCACGAAGGCCACCACATAGCCGGAGATGCAGGCATACATCGCATGGCCGAAGGAGATTTGCCCGGCCTTGAGCAGCACGACGATACCGAGTGCGGCCAGGCCATAGCAGAGCGAGAGGATCAGCGGGATTTTCAGCCAGGGGAACGTCAGCGCGACGCCCAGGATGACAACAGCGGCCGCAAGGGCAAGCAACAGTGAGCGCATCAGATTTTCCTCGCCTGGACGACAGTGAACAGGCCCTGCGGGCGAATCAGCAACACCAGCACCATGATCAGGTACGGCATCACCACTTCGAACTCGGGCGCCAGGTACACACAGAAGGAACGCGACAGGCCGATCAGCAGCGCGGTGATCAGCGCCCCGGTGATTTGCCCAAGGCCGGCACTGGCCACCACCGCGAACGACAGCACGATCATGTCGGCACCGATGCCGGGCACCAGCGAGGTCGTCGGTGACGCCAGCGCGCCGCCCAGCGACCCCAGCACCGCCCCGACCACGAACGTCAGGTAACCGATGCGCCGGGCGTTGATGCCGAGCGCCGTCGCCACTTCGCGGTCATGGGTGACGGCGACAATCTGCCGGCCCGCCAGGGTGCTGTTGAGGAACCACTTCAACAGGAAGTACACCGCCAGCGCGGCACCCGGTACGAACAGCAGCTGGTAGTTCATGTACACCACCCCCATCAACTCGGAGGTGCCCAGCTGGTTGACCACATCGGCGACAAAGTAAGGCTGCGTGCCCCAGATCATGCGCTGCAGGTCTTCAAAAATCATGAACGCACCGAAGGTCACCAGCAGCTGCAGGATCGGGTCGCGGTCCTGGAACTTTTTCAGCAGCAGCATCAGCACCGTACCCAGCACCACCCCCATGGCGATGGCACCGCTGATCAGCAGCGCCACCGACACCAGCGCAGAGTCCGAACCCTGGCCCCACCACAGGCCCAGCGAGGCGGCGCCATAGCCGCCGAACGCGTAGAGGCTGCCATGCGCCACGTTCAGAATCTTCACCACGCCGAAAATGAAGGTGAGCCCCAAGGCGACGAGGAACAACAGCCCGGCGTAGGAAATACCGTCGAGCATCGCCAGGATCAGGATATCGCTGCTCATTGAGCTGCACTCAGCGGCTGAACCTGATCAAGCAGCGCCGGGGTTACGGTCTTCACCCACTCGTGCGACTTCTCGCCGGGCGGTGTGGTGACCTGGTCGGCCTGCACCAGCATGATGTCTTTGAGCACCTTGAACTTGTAATCCGGGCTGACGGTGGTGATCCCGAACAGCTGGGTTTCAAGGCCCTGCCCGTCTTCCGGGCGGATGTGCACCGGGCTGGTCAGGCCACGGAAATCCAGGCCCTTGAAGGCACCCGCCAGTTGCTCTTCGTTCGGCCACTGGCCGCCGTTGGCCTGAATGGCCTTCTTGTACGCCGCCGTCATGCCATCAAGCGCCTGCACCATGTGGTACACCGAGTAGATCGGGTAGCTGCCGGTACGCTCATGGAACTTGGTAACGAAGGCTTTGTGGCGGGGGTCGTTGGCGTATTGCGGGCTGAGGAAGTAATGGTCGCCGCGGGCACCGATCAGCACGCCCTCTGGCAAAGTGTTGCCGAGCCGCTCCAGCGAGGTTTCGCCGAGCGCGAGGAAGAACTGCGAGTTCTTCAGCAGGCCACGTTGGCTGGCCTGGCGTACAAAGGTGTCGAGGTCGCCACCCCACGAGGTGGAGAGCACCACATCAGGACGCAGCACCTGCAGACGGCTGACTTCTGCGGAGAAATCCGACGCGCCGAATTTGGGGAACAGCTCGGCGACGATTTTTACGTCCGGCTTGAGCTGCTTGAGCACCGCACTGAAGATGTCCCACGAGTCACGGCCCCAGGCGTAGTCCTGGTTGACCACGGCGAGGGTTTTGAAATCCGGGTTTACTTTCAACAGATAGAGAACGCTGGCAACCATCTCGGTGACGGCGTTGGCCTGGGTGCGGAACACATAGTTGTAGGTGTGCCCTTCCAGCGCCTTTTCGGTACCGCAGTCCCAGAGGATGTTCACCACCTTCAGGTCTTCGGCGACCGGCGCCAGGGTGTTGCAGTTGCCGCTGGAGATAGACGCGACCATCACCTTGGCGCCCTGCTCCTGCACCACCCGGCGGTACTCGGAGAGCAACCGGTCACCGCCCACCCCTTCATCGACATAGATCGGCTCGACCTTGACGCCGTCGATACCGCCCGCTGCGTTCAGCTCCTCGATGTAGATTTCGGCAGCGGCCTTGGCCGGCATCCCGAACACCGAAGCCGAACCCGACATAAAGGTGGTGATGCCAATTTTCAGGGTGTCGGGCTTAGCGGCGTCTGCATAGGCTGGCAAGGTCGATAACCCGATTGCTGCCGTGGTGAGGAGCCGCGCGCACAGGGGGAAAAGCTTGGATTTGACCATTAGGAAGTTCTCTCGGCTTTTGTTTTTGTTATGACGCTGTGTGCCGAGAATGCCCCCGAGGCCCCGTTTATGGAATTTGCATTTCTGTAACCCGGCGTTAAGCAAAGCGGAACACCGAATACACCAGGCTACTGATCAGGCGAATGGGCTTTTGCATTCGCCTGGGCTTAAGGGTGGCTTACACAAATGTTGATTCGATAATTTTTCGTGCCTCGGTACTGTGAGCCCGCACCGCCAGCAACTTGATTCCTAAGCACAACAAAAACAAAACAGGAAACATCAATGAAGCATTCCTTCTTTACAGGACGCGTCGCGTTTTTACTGTGCGCGGCCAGTGCCTCCCATGCCGTTCATGCCGAAGGCTTTTTTGACGACGCAAAAGTTAACCTCAACTTGCGTAACTTCTATATGAACCGCGACTTCGTCGACAACGGCCGCTCGGTGGTTGTGCCGGGGCCGACGGATCGCGGTATGGCCGAGGAATGGACGCAGAGCTTTATTCTCGACGTGAAGTCGGGCTACACCCCTGGCGTAGTCGGCTTTGGTGTCGACGCCATCGGCATGCTGGCGATCAAACTGGACGGCGGGCGTGGCACCTACGGTACGCAGCTGCTGCCAACCCATGATGACAACCGCCCTGCCGACGACTTCGGGCGCCTGGCCGTGGCCGGTAAGGTCAAACTTTCCAATACCGAACTTAAAATTGGTGAGTGGGCGCCGATCATTCCGCTGCTGCGATCGGATGATGCGCGCTCACTGCCGCAGACCTTCGAGGGCGGCATGATCACCTCGAAAGAAATCACCAATACCACCTTGTATGCAGGGCGCTTTACCGGCAATAGCCAACGCAACGATGCGAGCATGCAAAAGCTTTCGTTCAACAACGCCGGCACGGTTGTGCACGGGCGCAATACCATTGAATCGGATCGCTTTAACTTTGGCGGCGCCGAATACACCTTCAACCAACAAAACACTTTAGTTGGCGCCTGGTACGGGCAACTGGAAGACATCTATACCCAGACTTACCTGCAACTCAATCACACCCAACCGGTCACGGATAACCTGAGCCTGGGTGCCAACATCGGCTACTTCTTCGGCAATGAAGATGGCGAGGCACTTGCCGGCACGCAAGACAACAAAACCTTCTCCGGGCTGTTTTCACTGAAAACCGGTGCCCATACCTTTTATATCGGGCTGCAGAAAGTAGCCGGCGATGCCGGGGTGCAACGGATCAATGGCACCAGTGGCACCAGCCTTGCCAACGACAGTTTTGCCTGGAGCTATGACGGCAAGCACGAGAAGTCGTGGCAGGTGCGCTACGACTACAACTTTGTGGGCCTGGGCATCCCGGGGTTGACCATGATGAACAGGTTTATCAAGGGCACAGACGTGCACGCTGGTGCGATTACCGACGGCGAAGACCGCGGCCGGGAAACCGAAGTGGGTTATGTGGTGCAGAGCGGCGCGCTGAAGGCGTTCAACGTGCGCCTACGCCAGTCCACATTGCGTCGCGACTATGGCAACACCAACAGCTTCAACGAGACGCGGATCATCGTCCAATACCCGATCTCGATCTTTTAAGCCCTTTGCTCACGCTTGCGCGCCACGAAAGCACGGCAGTGCCGACTGTGGCGCGAGCGCTTGAGCATGCCAGCGAATGGCTTACTTGAGCTGCAACCGCAGGTTGTTCAGGTGCTCAAGTGCAGCCTCCTTTTCTGCGGTGTCGGGCGGGCCCTCGCTGCCCATGATCGAGGCGTAGGCATCCTCGTAGACCGTCGCGACAATCTGGGCACTCTCAGAGCGTTTCAGGAAAGCCATTAGCAGGTGTTCTACTGCGTCAACTTGCGCTTGATTCAAGCTCACTACGACCTCCTGATCCGGCACCATGCCGGTACCTCCGTAATACCCCATCCCACCCGGAATTGCCACTGTGCCCCCGATTCGGGGTGACATGGGTCAAGCCACCCGGGTCACCCGCCGCCGCGATACAGGTAGATGGCTACCAGGTCCACTGCCAGGGCAATCACCACCGCGGCTGTATCGACATAGATCTCCATATCCACCATGAACCTGCCCCCAGTGCGATCAAGTCTGGAGACCGGAGCAATATCCATTCCAGTTCTTATGCTCTCGTCTTTGTAGGAGATTCGCGGGCAAGCCCGCTCCCACAGAACCCCTGCAGGACCTGTGGGAGCGGGCTTGCCCGCGAAGGCGGCGGCCTTTTTGCTGCCCTGTCATGCGCCTGTCACAGCGCTGGCGGACTATGACCAGGCCAAAGGGACTTGGCCCCATCTGCAAAAACACCCGCCAAGTGCGGGTGTTTTCATTTCGACTCGCTTACGTCGCCCAAACAATCCCGCGCCACCTGGCGAAGCTTGTCACCGGACAGAAAGCTGCCTTTGTAAAACGTCGCGCGGCTGCCCTCTTTGTACTCGACCACCTCCAGCACCTCATCAGACGCCACGGCACTCGGCGCAATGATCCGGTAGCCCTTGCTGATCGATTTTTGCGTGGTTTGCGGGGCGATGGCCTGCCACCTCGGCAGCACGCACGCGGCGTACTCCTCCGGGGTTTTGGCCGTTTCCTTGCTGCCGGTGGGGTTGCCGGGTGAAGCGCACGCGGCCAGGTTTGCGACCAGCGCGCAAAGGAGCAGAATCCGGTAAGTAGGCATAGGGAAGTAACCGAGGGGGGACTGAGCTGATTTTAGCAACCAATACAAAGGCTGCACTAATCAACCAAAGTCGAGCCCGGGGCGCTCTTCGCTTAGCGCACGCGTGGCTGCTTGTGCGTTTCCAGTTGCCGGGCAACCCTGGCAAACCAGATCCCCACGCCGATCACCATCAGGCAGATGATCACGATATCCCAAGCCTTGTGCTCAACCGCCGAGTAGATCGCAAAAAACTGCAAGGCTGCAGCCCACCACAAAAACGGTGTGATCTTTGAGTAGCGCATAACCCACCTCACTACCCCCACTATTTGCAGTTTAGCAACGCTTGCCGCGCCACGGTGCTGCCGGCGCTCAAGCGCGCATGTGCGGCTGCAACGTCGCTTCCATCGACACAAACCTGCGCGCCTGGGCAACACCCCACGCCAGCGCCTGGGTCACGGTTTCGGGGCGGGAGTCATACGCGATTTCCAATACCCCGACCCCCTCGGATGAATACACACCAATGAACAGCTGAGTGACACCGGCAGGGGAACGTCGAGCTTTCACCTCGATCATGCTGCCGCCGTCAGCCGTTTCTTCATGGGTGATGTAATCGAGCTCGGGATCCTCCCAATCACGATACATGCTGCCTCTGATTCGCATTTTCAGCCTCCACCGATTTGCATTCAGTAAGGCACACGACCGGGAGAACGGCCACACCACTCCTCCGGTTCTTTGAACTACTTCGAAATCTGGATATGAAAATTGGGCGCTACAGCCGGGCCTATATTGATCAGGACTCTGCTTGCGCAGGTAGATTGCGCCACTCAAGTGCGACAGCAATACAGGCCATCACGATGGCCAGCGTGTACGCAAACAGCCCGAGGTTGATCCCCAGGATCATCTTTTCGGAACCGTCGGTGAGCACCATCGACCCGCCATAGCCGTCGCGCAGCCAGTACGCCATCAAGAACCCGCCTGTGACGAACACCGTGAGCAGGCTCGCCAGCTTGAGGTTGTCTTTGCCCCACACCAGCCAGACACTGAAGGCGCCAAGCGCCGTGTTGGTAAACAGCTGCCAGGTTTCATGCAGCCGGGCGTGAGGCTCCCATGCCGGGTTGAACACATGGGAGTCGTTGATCTCGAAGACCGGTACGACCACGGCGTAAAAAATGATTCCGACTGTCACCAGCAGCTTGGCGAGCATCAGCAACCTCCTTGTCTGTAATGTGGGCGCTACCTGCCCTTCGTTGCACTGTAACGTGGTGCCGGGAGGTGATCCAGAAGGCTGACTCACTCAGCTTGGGCCTTCGAGCACAGTAACCCTTACGCCCGTGGCCACGATCACGTACTCCGTCTCGGAAAGCTTTTTCACGTCGCCACCAAATTGCATTTCGAAATGCTTCAGGCCTTCATGACGAATCATGCCGCTTGACGAGCGCTCAACGGTCTCGTCCTGATAAATGTTAATCACGTACTTCAGGCTGTCCGTGCCAACGCCCACTATTTTTCCAACATATTTATCTGCCATGCGGAAACTCCTTACGTGGAAATTCAACGTACTGCATACCGACTGAAACCCAGACACCAGCACCTAGGGCTTCGATCAATCGAGGCAATGGCACTCGATGCCACCGGTCGCCTCGGTGAGTGCTCGCTTGCGACCTTCAAAGCAGGTGACTACTACTAAAGTCTATATCTGCCTGGGGAGGTACGAAAAATGCAGAAGCGATTCGTCACTGTGCCGGCCGTTCCCATCGAAGAAACCTCTTTCCGATCAGGCGCCCGCTTCTACGCCAACACCGTGCCGGGCGGCTACGACATCTACGACAACCAGGAGAAGCTTCGCCTCAAGCCAAGCTACCCCGTCAAGGCGACGGCAGATGCCGTATGCGCAAAGATGAACATGGAGTCACGTAACCCTGACGAGCTCTTCATGCCCCTGCGTACGTGTTGACCCACTGAGGCGACCGCGCCGTACGTTGACGGTCGCCATGACGAAAAAGCCCGACACAATGGCCGGGCTTTCATAACGTTAGAGCACAGGACCCTTTAACGTTGCCGTGAACTTAAAACAGTAAGTCATGGCTTGGTAGACTACCGATCGCGCCGCTTGGGCGATGGCGCCCTCTCGAAACTGAATCGTTCTGCGTTTGAGGCAGCGATGTAAGTGATGCGGTCAGGTTCACGCGTCGTTTCAGTTTCATCAGGCGTGTAGCCGAGGTTATCGTCCTGCTCGTCAGGTTGGTATTGTGATTGATGGCCTTTGGCACCTGATGAGAGCTCCTTCTCATCCTGTTTTTCAGTGCCTGGAGGAACAGTTCCTTTTCCATTCTTTTCACTGGTCATACTTACCTCTCAATTGCCCAGAAGCTCTGAGCTGACTGGAGTATGCGCGTCATGAATTTGAATAAGGTTTATACCGGACCACCGGTGCAGTTATTTTTCCAGAATATAAAATCGGCATTAACGCTCCCCTTCATTTTTAGTATGCGGTGTTCAACTGCAGTGCTGGAGCCGCTATAAAACGCCTCCACCACCACCGTAACCGTCTTACTGTTTTGCCGGCAGCCCAAACGCCAGATCCTCGACCAGCGCCTTGGCCATCCCCGCCAAATAGTGAGCGGCCCATGCGGACGTACCGTCCTGCTCAATACCGGCCTGCAAGGTCAGCTTGTGCACACAGTCGATCAGCACTGACGCCTGCTCCAGCACATAGCCCGCACTGTGCCCGGCCTCAACACGAAACAACCGCACAGCACCTGCCCCGCCCTCGCCTTCACCGAATGTGCCGACGCCAGACGTCTTGAACCCCGAAACACCGCCCACCCGAAAATTCTCACCCATCCCAACCTCCCGGCCAGCACCAAAGCTACGGCCAACACCAATCCCTGTAGGAGCGGATTCATCCGCGATCGAGCGCATAGCTCTCGCCAAGCCCCCAACCACGAACAACCCGCCATAACTTGCCACCCAATCAGTGCAACGCCTGCACCTTGCTCAACGCCACCTCAACCAACGCCCGCGCATTGTCGATTTCATGCATCGTCGACAACGTCAGCACCTGGCCTGAGGAAGAGGAATGAAGCAGGACGGTCTGCTGTGCCACGGTCAGGGCGCAGACCAGGTATTCGGAGATCTGGACGAGGATATCTTCGAGGGATTGGTTGGGGTAATGCGGTGGGTCTGGGACGATTTTTAACATAGCGAGCTCCTTTGCTTTAGGGAGCCACCACACACCTGCTGTCAAACAAAAGGTGGCGGCCATACATGGGTTGACAGACCGAGAAAGCAAAGGAAACCCGGCGCACACGAAGGTGCCCCATGTACAGCCGCCATAACGCGAGCACATGCGGAGTTAGCTTTGAATTCGGCCTGTCACAACCGGTCGTTGCATTAGCAACGACTGGGGGAGACTAGAGCGCTATCGGAAGCACCGCAATGGCTTGAAAGCCGCGGGAGTATGATTCGGAAATGGACTACAGGGTATCGGGAAATTCTGAAAATTCGCATGTCACGGATTGCAAATCCGTCGACAAACGAGACTGAAGGCCCATCACCATGCAATGTGGCGGGTACTGGTTCCTGCGCTGCAAGAACACGAACAACTTGACGTAGGAATAGCCCTTCAGTTTTGTAGGATCTCGCGCTATCTTCGCTGGCAATAGGCCACGAATTTAGGGACACGAGATGCAGTTTTTCTGGGTAAACCTGGGTACGACTCACAAGGAAGTGAAAGAAGGAAAATTTCTCTGGGCCCCGCTGAGCTCGCGTTCACAAACAGGTAAGGAAACAACCCGCCGTCATTGGGACAACGTTGGTAAGGTTGAAGCTGGAGACTTGATCTTCTGCTACCACGACAACTACCTGCGTGCCATTGCAAAGGCCGAGCGAAATGCGTATCGCGCAGAGCGCCCCCCTACCCGCTCGTTCAACGAGTGGAAAAACGAAGGGTACCGTGTCGACATTACACTCACCAACCTCAAGCACCCGATACGCAGCAGCGACATTGCACCAACCTATCAAGCGCAATTCGACCTCCGCACAGAGCCCGCTTTGTTCAACAGCAAAGGCAGTGTTAATCAGATCTACATGGCGCAGGTGCCTGCTGATGCCGCACTGTACTTGTTGGAGCAAGCCGAAGTTATTGCTGACTACGAAGACCTGCTCATTGATGCTGGATCGCCGGGAGACACTCCTTCCGCTACAACTCGAGAAACGCTCGTAAAGGCTCGAGTTGGCCAAGGCGCATTTCGAACAGGGCTGTTCAAACGCTGGGAGAAAAAGTGTGCGTTGACCGGGCTGAAAAATCCCAATCTGTTAGTCGCGTCGCACATTCACGCGTGGGCCTTAGCCGACAACCACGCCCGTCTGGATACAGACAATGGATTGCTGCTGGCCACCCACATTGATCGACTTTTTGACTGCGGGTTGATTTCTTTTGGTGAGAATGGGCAACTGCTGGTCAGTGACGACTTGGCAGCAGAGGAGCAAAAAATCCTAGGGCTGGATCAGTACACATCGATTCTTACTTTGAGCGAAGGCAATCGACGTTATCTTGAGGAGCATCGGAAGCGATTTAATTTTTCATAGGGGAAATTTTCCAGTTCGGATAAGAATCCAGAATGGTGAATGAGTCATAGCGCTTAAGGTCAAATGCGAAGCCGCGAAAGGCAGACAAGCTGCAGGAAGAACATCTGCGCTTGAAGTTTCGACCGGAGACTAAGCAGGTTGCCGGTATTGAGGAACAGGGCGAGGCGATGACGCTGATGATTCATCATTTGCATGGGCTTGGCTCCGCCGGCACGCTTCCGCTGCTTGAACCGCCGCGCCACGAAATCACGGTATCACCGTCTGTGGCGCGGAAGCTTGAGAGTTTCCGGGCGCGTGAAGAACTACGTATATGCGTCGACCATTAAGCAGAGCACTAGCCTTTCCTCTACTCTGAAAAGCCCTCGATTACCCAGACAATCATCCAGGCGGTGCCATGCACTGCCACAAAGGCCAACATACTCGCCGCCAGAAATAGCAGGCCCATTGCGAACAAGTCCTTACGACTACTGTAATGCTCCGTTAGCTCCGTTAAACCGGCAACAATGCAGGCCAGGCCGAACAGTGCCAGCGGGACGAATGCCGCTAGGCGAACGATTTGCAAGATTCGCCAGTAGCCTTCGTTTGGAATCCAGCGTGGTTTTTGCTTAGCCAATGCGAATACCTGCTTCATGAATCTGTGCCCTTTGCCGATTAATCGCCTGTAATACCCCATCCACTACCAAATTGCCACCATGCCGCATCCGGCCTCGGAGGGCGGCGCTTACTCGGTGTTGATTTGCACGCCAGGTACAGACTGCATTGTCGGGCGAACTAACTCGGGGTCGCCTGAATCAAGGCAACGGAACTGTAATTCTGCATTCGCGGGGATGCTACTGACCGAGGTGGCGTAGCCTGAGATACCGTCCTTTGATCTCTCATTCACCGGCATTAGCTGCTTTCCTTTGGACTCGCAAAAGGCATTAGCTCTCCGATAAAGATCAGCTTTAACGGCACTACCAGAGGTGCTGAATTTGTCTTGTTTCGTGATCATGTAGGTGTCGAGCCCCATTGGCACTACATCTGAAAATGTAGGTGGCGATGTCAGCTCAGCACACCCGGTAATGAGCAGTGCAATCATTGAAACCAGCAAAGGCCGCATTCGTGCTCTCCCTACCTGAGTGATAGCGAACCTTAGAACTATAGCTTCACTGCTTGACCAACTTCCTTTTCAGGGTCCGCAAAGTGCTGCCAACCAGCGCCTTCCCCTATTTAGCGATAACGAATACTTGTGAGGACGCTCATAGGTGGACAGAGGCTATTGACCTGTTACCGTTTTGAAAAAATAGTAGGCCGCAAATAAAAAGACACCGAGAAACGCAAATCTCACAATCTGCCTCAGAACAGTACATAACCAGTCCAGGCGCGTCAGCAGCCAAGTTGTTGCGCATCCTGCCGCGATGGGAGCAATGACGTACCAGTCATTTCCCAGAACCCCAGCGACGTACATCTGCCAACACACATAGCCCGCAACGATCAGTCCAAGCAGCGCAGAAAATGCGTGATTGCTAGAGAGTAAGCCTCCGCTACCACCGCCACCGCCACCGCCACCGCCACCGCCACCAATATTAAGATCAGCGACCCACCGCGTTCCATGCCCGAAGCAGCGAGGACACTCAACATCCCCCCTTGGAGTCGGTTTCACGCATCGCCCATGACATTCGTCACATATTACCTCTGGCATGGCAGCCTCCTATATTTGACTGATCTAGAAGCCCGCTGCACCTGACAGGAAAAGTTGCAAATACCAAAAGCGATCCGGTGCCGTTCGCTTAACTCTTTATTTTAGATCTCGATCCCAGTTTCAACGAGATAACCCATGTCCAGCAATTGACCTACTCGCCGATCTCGGCGGATGGAACACCGGCGCGCGCGCCGCTGGCGTCCAGGTTCTCTGGGCGGCAAACCACTGGCCTGAGGCCGTGAAATGACACGCAGCCAACCACTAAAAAACTGAGCACGTCTATCAGGACCTGCACCTGGCCAGATGGGAGCAGGTGCCAAAAATTGCCCGCCTCATGGTAGCCGCTCATCGCATCAACAGCTTGACTCTCCCGCCTTCATCTGTTCTTTCAGGGTCATACTGCACTCGTTGCGACAAAATGAATCAATCCCTAACTTCGAATCGAAAACATGAGGGCTTGCCAACGGCAATATTCGACCACAATCGGTCAAAAATGTGTGCCAACCGACCGGCCTGGTTAAGCGTGTATCGATGAAAGTAAGCTACGACGACCTAATAAACTCGCATCGACACATAATCCTTCATAACGACCGTGGGAATCTGCCACTTGATATCGCATCAAAATGCGCTGAAGCCTGTGACAATTAATCCCCCTTGCATTCGAAACTAAATGTTCCAATTATTCGAACGGGGTCATGACCATGATTCCAAAGATTAATAAAGAGGCCAGCAGGAAGATAAAATTCATTTCGTACATTACGCATCAAAGTTACGCTGGCGCCATGTGCGCTGTACCATTCCACTATCTCACGATGGAGATTGTCTTCAACGAAAATTTTATTAGGTTTTACTCTATTAGGCAGATTAAAGTCACGACTAGAATAACTAAAATCAGGAGCATTATAATTATGCAAGCTAACGTTCACCGTACTATCCCAATTCCCAAATGAAAAACTGCCTATAACGACGCACTCAGCACCCGGCGGCAATTTTATTTCTGGATCCAGAGTCAACGGCTTCGGACTGAGATAGCCAATTGCACCTGAACCATTTATAACCTCGTTTATCTCCACGGTTGTTAATGATGTCTGATTCACGTCAAACCAAATGTAAGGCTGCTCTATATCGAAGACTGGCTCTGACATTTTTTTTACTTCTTGAGAGTTAAGCCATAAATCCGCCCCCAGCATAACGGCTGCCACCAAACAAAATACCAAATTTTTACGCCCTACACCTGTCCGCTCGGTAGATTCCTGTGAGCTAGATGAATTCTGGATTTCGCTGAAGGGGAAACTCCGATTCGCCGCAATCCATTCAGCACATGCCGTAATTAGGCCATCATCAGCGTAAAACATCGAATGACGAAGACCTCGTAAATTTTTTGGAGGTAAACACCCTATTTGTTGATGATTCTGAGAATTCGCCCACAAAGGAATAGCCACAGGTTTGATTCGTAGTGTGGCAGCACTAATTACCCCCTCAAAACCAAATGCCAAACGTGAGCCTCGGATAACGGAAACTAGCGGCGCTACCACCAGCGGCGCAACCAAAACAATAAACGAGACCCATAAAGGTGCAGAGAGCAACAGCTGGTCTGCATTCAAGTTTGATATGGTATCGCCATAAATATAATCTCTTACAGACATAGTTACTATGCACCAGACTGCAAAAAAACCCACAGTCTGCACTGCAATTCCGTACAAGCTCCACGGCGCTTGCGCCATACTGTCGATAGCTCTCAATAAGAAGCCCGCCTCATCCCAACGCACAAATGCTATAACAGATGGGCATTTAGGTTCCGGTTGCCCGAGGCGTTCCCTCGTGTTTTGTTGAAGCCGTTGTAAAATTGCGGTAAGTTGCCGATGCAACGCGCTCCGAAGACGCGGCCGAATTATTAAGTAACTAATCACTAGCACTTGGTTGCCCACAAACAACATAAATGCGAACGCTAGCGGACCAAAAATTGACCCAATCAAATCCATTAGCCCCATCATGCCGAATGGCAAAAAAACAGGGAATAGTAATAACCAAGATAGCGTTTGTGTAAAAATTGCTGAGAACTTTTCAACTGATCGATTGAAAATCGTGAGGAATGGAGTGCCGAGAAACCAGATCCCCGAAACCATCTTAAGCATTTGTAGATTTCGAAGTGAATACAGTGCGACATTACCTCCGTGACTATGAGCCACAAGAAAGATTTTACGACACCCTTGTTTATTGAGTTTCTCTCCAACAGCAGCAAGATCATAACCCGCCTTGATCCGAGCGGTAGGTGAGTTAATACCCGACCATCGAAAGGGAATTACTTGAATATCTTTAGATTTTTCGCGAATGGTTGCTGCTAACACACCATCATCATCGATCCAACTGGCGTCTCGCGCAAATGTACCATGAATTAATATAACAACTTCAGATGAGCAAAGACCCACACTTTTCTCAGCTGCTGCCGATTCAGTACCCATTCCTAGCCTCATGCATTACAAGCAACATCGACCAATGGAGAACGATATAAACTACCAAATCAAACAAATCCAGCATATTTAAACATTTTAACCAACTTAACCAACTTAACCAACTTAACCAACTTAACCAACTCTTATTTTCAAGCAGATCGCGCTACAGCCTCATGGCGGCACCCCGTATTTATTATCCCCAACAGTTCCAGGCTTCATATGAATAACCGCCAATGTAAACAATCCGAATACAGGTATTATCAACAACAGGAACCACCACGGACTGTAATTTATATCGTGCATTCGTCTTATGCTAACGGCCAACGTTGGGAATATCATTAGCGCAAGAAGCAACTTAAACGGACGTAGTATCTCTCCCAGCCCGAACAATATGAAAAGGAAGGCAATCCAAAACCAAAACTCAGATCGGCTAGCACGCCCATCGTAGTCCAACCATTTTACTAAGCAGGTGTAGATTGCTGCTGCTGGGTTCATCACCTATGTCCTGATAGTCATTAAAGTTAACCAAGACTTTTTTCACATGCTTGGAAGTATAGCCAGATTTTTAATAACCGCCGTTCAGCAGCAGCGGATGCCGTAAGGGCGAGCCACAGCCAAGCCATCGGTCTCATCGACCTGGGTACAGACTGATTTTGGTCGACTTTCGTTAGCTGCCCTTGGAGGGTCCCTCAATGCGGCCTCATTTTAAGGGCTGGAGGTGTCTACGAAACCCGGGGCGATTCAGAACACGCTCTGGACCATGTCGCAGCGATGCGACTTCAAGTTCGTGCCGGGCGTGCAAGGCGGCCGTGATTCGCCCTACACCGACGCCTCGGAAGACGCCAAGCTGGCCGATCGCATCACCGCGCTACGGGACGTAGGCCTGAGTCGGTACCAGGTGCAGAAGCAAATGACCATCTGCAACCGGACGCTCCTGCGGATCATCAAGGCGTTCGACATCGACTTCCCAAGGGCGAAAGGCAAGCGCTGCGACGGGCCGATCTGAGGATGAGTCATGAGCAAACGCGACGATATCCCGCAGACCTATTACGAAGGTCGGGAATGCCGCCAGCGCGGCAGCAACAAGCTGGCCAACCCATTCAGCGCCATCAGCATCAAAGCGCCTGGTGGCTTGCAGGCTTCAACGACATGGACATGGAACTCACCCATGAAACTCAAACGAATGGCCCTGCAGCGCCACCAGCGCCGGGCACAGGTTCACTTGCCGCCTAGCGGATTTAAGGGGGTGCCGAATGGCGATGACGTAAACACAGCGCGACGAGCGTCGCCGAGAGAAAGCAGCCAAGTTGCAGGAGGAAGACCTGCGCTTGAAGGTTCGACCAGGTACTAAGCAGGCCCTGCTGGAGCTGATGAAGTGGGCCGGTATCGAGGAACAGGGCGAGGCGATGACGCTGATGATTCATCACGTGCATGGGCTGGGCCCGGGCGGCGCGCTACCGCTGCTTGAACCGCCGCGCCACGAAATCACGGTGTCACCGGCCGTGGCGCGGAAGCTTGAAAACTTCAGGGTCCGAGAGAGCCTAAGAATCAGTTCCGGCAATTAAGGTTTCAGACCTCCAGGCCAATAGGCATCAGATCTCCGAAGCCCCATATACCTGTCGCGACCAGCCCTAGAAGCACCGCTAACTTCTTGAACAAACTGATTTGATTTCCATACCTTTCTAGCAAATCTCCAAAGGTTTGACCTACGTATCCGTTTGGCTGGAAGACATCGCTCATCACCTGCGTAGCAAAAAGAGCCAAGAAAGCAAAACCAGTGCTTACTGCTCCTGATCGAGAAATCCAAGAGACTGGTGTGCCGTACCAAAAACATATGGCAATAGCGGCGATAGGGGTGATGACAGCCAGGCACCCACAAATTAAGAAGCCAAGCCTAGCCCTGCGTAACGGACGCTCATAAATATCGAGGTTTAACTCTTCCGACAATTCGCTTCATCCTTAGCAAAACCAATATCAATAGCTGATCTAAAGCCAAATTGCCACCATGCCGCATCCGGCAACGGAGGGCGGCGCATGCACGGAGAAAGCCATGGACAAGCACACCAAGATCCTCATCGCTGAGATACCTGGCGAATGGATCGAACGCACCCGCTCCGGCCACACCAACATCTGGAACGGCAAGAATCACGACCGGCCGCACCGAAACGGCCTCCCGGAAGTGAAACTTGAACCGCCGGAAAAGGGCCTGTACGCCGAGCGTATCGACGGCGCCTGGTACTGGGTTTCGGGCTGCAACAAGTGCAACGGCACAACGGGAAAGTGGAGCTACATCGTCTGCGACAAGCACAACGCCTGTCACCACTGCGGGACCCATCGTTCGAAGCTTACCGAGACGCCCTGGGGGCACTCCGAAGGCTTTACCTGTAAGCCTTGCCAAGACCGCATCGACGCCGCCGCCAAGGCTGAGGCCCTGGCCAAGTTTGCCGAAGCAGAATTCGACGGCTCGGACTTCGAGTATCAGGACGAGTGCAAGTGCCCCCACTGTGCAACCACCACCCACCTGGAGTCGGAAGACCACAAGGACCAGGAGATGGAGTGCGACGTATGCGGCGGCGGCTTCGAGCTGACCCTGAACTCGAGGTCACCTACAGTACCAAGGTGATCGGCGAGCGAGTCACTGCCTGACCCTCCGGCGCTGCCCGCCAGCGCCTTCCCTCATGCCGTTTTCGAAACGATAAGAAGGATGGCACCTATCGCCGCAGCAATTGCAGCAGCACTGTTCCATCGAGCTTGAGCTCGCAATGTCTTAATGAGATCAGCTCCATTTACGACTATTCCGTCCCAGTAGTCGCCGTCCGGTTTCCCCCTCAGGTTTTCCGGTGGGTCGACCTTCACAATCGCAGCGGCCAGCCAGCAGAACGCCGAGATGGCACCAAAAGCGACCGACCCGTAATCAGCAAGCATCACCAAATTCATATCGCGCTCCTTCATTTGCGCGCCAGGAATACCCCACTTCAACGAATCACGCCACCCCGGCGAGGAATGGGCCCTCACACTTCGCAGAGAGCCCATTGCCACCTTCGTCTTCCGCCCTCCTTGTTAGCTAAGGAGTTGGTAGAGCTGGAGGAGTTGGTTGATCAACTCGGTGATCGCGGCGATCAGTTCCAGCCAGTTAGTCAGTCTTGCCATCGGCATCTCCATTGGTCTTGGGGAATTTCCCTCTTGGAGATGCGTAACGCACACCTATAAATCGCGAGCGGATCTACTCGCCAACATCGACCACGAAGGATCACTCATGACCACAGCAATCGACCTGTTCGCCGGCCTCGGCGGATGGAGCACAGGCGCGCGCGCCGCAGGCGTCCAGGTTCTCTGGGCGGCAAACCACTGGCCTGAAGCCGTGAAATGGTATTCAGCCAACCATCCTCATGCTGAGCATGTATTCCAGGACCTGGGTACCTACCTCCGTTAGCTACCCCGCGCATCTACTCTACGGCCAGATAGTGGGGAGGCACCCGTCACGGTTAACAACTCGCAAAAATCACACATATACAGGAATAAATTTGGCATCTGTCAATGGCTCCATAAGATCAAACTTTAAAGTTGAAGCCCTTACACCAACATCATCCCTGCAGATCATCATAGTATGCTTCTTCAAACCAACACCGTGATGCACGAGCCATTTCAAAATAACATCCGAACCCGACTTTACGAGAAACTGGTCATCTAGCGATCGTGACTTAGACGTAAAATAGTTTTCAATAGCCCCACCCACCAGGTCGGGAATACTAAGCAAATCGAGAAAGCTACTATCCTTTTCTTCAAAAGGAACGGCCCCTCCGACCAAGGCATACCTCTTATCCGAATAATGCCCAAGCACCCGACAAAAGTACGATAAGGCATCAGCGAATCGCTCTGGATTTGCTGCAATCGAGTCATGATCAGTCATCCAAAATACTTTCTGATCTTCTTTTGAAAGCAGCGTGACAAGGAAGGATAGATAATGGATGACTCGAAAAAGCTTTTCCGCAACAGCAGGTTTCAAATAGGACATCCCTATCTGGGCCAGCGCGTCACTCATTACCTGCGAGTGGCTCAGCTTTCCTTCAACAAATAATGACTCTATATCTTTTTCAACCACCACCGTTAAAACCAATCCATTTATCAAGTTTTGCGCCATCACCAAATACGGCTCAAGAATCCTTCTTGTAGGGCCATGATCAAGTCTCTTATATGCAATTTCTTTAAATGGCGAATCCAAGCCAAACTGCCGCCTAAGCTCCAGCATCTTGTCTTGAAAGCTCTGCAATTGACTATAAGCAACAATCAAAAAACTGTAAGTGTGATATTTACTTGCCGAATGCTCCCCACCATAATCACTAAAAATCGCAATAGTTTCATTGCGATCCTGAAGATTAGGTAGCAAAAGTTCCTTTCTACCCTCGCTTGCTTGCAAATGTCGTTGAAACTCACGAATAAACCAAGGATAGCTGTCATTATCCGAAACAACATTCAAATCAGGATTGCGAAGAATCAAACTCTCAGCATATTTCCGTAGCGCTTTATTTTGATTCATGACAGCTCCTATATTTTGATAGCCGCAAAGCTTACTTTAATCAACTAAATTTTTGTATCACCCCTGAAAAATAACAACCTCGTTATGACCTGGTTGTCTACTGAGCTTGATGAGTACATCTGTACTCTTTCTGCTGTAACCCCTCTTCCCCTCTATTCATTGCCGCGATATGGCGGCGAGGTATCCCCATGCCCACAGAAAACCGATCCAGCAACACCGAACAGATGGTCAGCGTACCGGCCAGCAAGCTGAAAAAGATCCATCGTGACTTGGACGCCTGTCAGAAGGTGATCTGGCTACGCGGCGGGTTCGACCCAGCCTACTGCAAGGACGCCCAGGATTCGCTCAAAGACATCGACGCACTTCTCATCCAGCCGCCCGACCAGGGCGAGCCGGTGGCATGGCTGAACATAGTCAGCGGCAATACCTTCGACAATGCGGAAGCAATTGAGACAGCAGGCAGAAAGGCCTTTCCACTGTACAGTCACCCAGCAACCTCCGACGGCTACAGCGCCGGTGATATGGCTGACCAGGGTGCCAAGGCATTCTGGGAGGGGCAGCAAACACGCGCCACAGAAGACGATCGTCGATTGATCGAGGCCATGGCTGAAGCAATCTACAACCAGTGGAAAAGCCAAGCCGGGTTTGTCCGCTGGGTGCCTGGTGGGAACTCGGAGAAACAAGAGGATGCACGCTGCATCGCCCGGCGCGCACTCACTGAATCTCGCCAAGAATGACCAAGGAGTACAAATGTACTCCACACCGATTTAACCCCTCTCCCCTCTATTGAATAGCCGCTATATGGCGGTACCTATTGTCATGGGATGAGCAGTCGATACTCTTCGGGGAGTTGCCGGACCACCTGCACAAAATGGCCCTGTTCAAAGTGAACACAGTCTGTCGAGAGCAGGAAGTCTGCAAGCTGAGGTGGGAATGGGAGATTTCGGTACCCGAACTGGGAACCAGCGTGTTCCTGATCCCGGCTGAGTTTGGTGGTCGACACGAGAACTCTGGCGTGAAGAACCGGGACGAGCGCCTGGTTGTGCTGAACAAGGTCGCCAGCCTGATCATCGAGAAGCAACGTGGCATCAGTAAGGAATGGGGTTTCCCTTACAACGGTACCGGGATGCACAGGATGAACGACTCGGCCTGGAAGAAAGCGAGGGTGCGCGCGGCAAAGCTCTGGCAGGAGCAACACTTGCGGCCGGCACACCCTGGATTCGCTTCCATCAGGATTCACGACCTGAAACACACCTTTGGCCGACGACTCAAAGCAGCTGGCGTGACAGAGGAGAATCGGAAGTCGCTGCTTGGTCACAAGAACGGAAGTGTGACCAGCCACTATTCTGGCGCTGAGTTGGGTCAGTTGATAGAGGCGGCAAACAAAGTTTCAGCAATGGACTCGCGTGGGCCGGTGCTGACAATCCTGAAGAGGAGGCAGGCGTAAAAAACTGAGAAGTCACGCAAAAGTCACGCACATGAAAAAGGCCACTCCTTGCGGACATGGCCTAAGTCATTGGGATTATTGGTCGGGACGGAGTGATTCGAACACTCGACCCCTTGCACCCCATGCAAGTGCGCTACCGGGCTGCGCTACGCCCCGACTGGGCTTGAAGCATGTTCCCCTAGTTGCTGAGAACGTTGAAGAATGTACCCTAACCTTTTGAATTATGGAAGCATTTTTTCCAAAATTCCGGGCCCGATAAGGGCTACTTCTTCAGCACCACCAACACGTCTTCCAACTCGACAATCATCTGCCGGATCAGCTGTTTGTACTGGGTGGTGTCGTCCTTGGCTTCATCGCCAGAGAGGCGCAAACGCGCCCCGCCGATGGTGAAGCCCTGGTCGTACAGCAGCGCGCGGATCTGGCGGATCATCAGCACGTCCTGGCGCTGATAGTACCGTCGGTTACCGCGGCGTTTAACCGGGTTGAGTTGGGGGAATTCCTGCTCCCAGTAGCGGAGCACATGCGGTTTTACCGCACAAAGCTCGCTCACTTCACCAATGGTGAAGTAGCGTTTGCCTGGAATCGGCGGAAGCTCGTCGTTATGACTTGGTTCCAGCATAGGCCTCAACTCGGGCTTTCAACTTCTGCCCTGGACGAAAGGTGACGACTCGACGCGCCGTGATCGGGATCTCTTCCCCCGTCTTGGGGTTGCGGCCCGGCCGCTGGCGTTTGTCCCGCAGGTCGAAATTGCCGAATCCGGACAATTTGACCTGCTCGTTGTCTTCTAGAGCGTGCCTGATTTCCTCAAAGAACAGCTCAACCAATTCCTTGGCTTCACGCTTGTTCAGGCCCAGCTCCTCGTACAGCCGTTCGGCCATCTCAGCTTTCGTCAGAGCACCCATACGCTATTTCCTTAACGTGGTGTTCAACCTTTGTTCGAGCGAGGTGAGGATGTTTTGTGTCGCGGTATTCACCTCTTCATCATTAAGAGTGCGCGACGGATGCTGCCAGGTCAAGCCTACGGCGAGGCTTTTTCTATCAGGATCAATGCCTTTACCCTGATAAACATCAAACAGCCTGAGGTCTGTCAGCCATTCGCCTGCATTGTCACGAATTACTTCAAGCACCGAGCTCGAAGCAACATCACGTCCTGCCACCAAGGCCAGGTCACGACGCACTTCAGGGAATTTCGACAGCTCGCTGAACTTCGGCAGGCGGCCATCGGCCACTTCACCCAGTACCAGCTCGAAGACGAACACCGGACGGTCCAGGCCCAGGGCTTTGGACAGCTCCGGGTGAATGGCGCCCAGGTAGCCGACTTCGCGACCGTCACGCTCGATGCGTGCGGTTTGGCCCGGGTGCAGCGCCGGGTGTTTGCCCGGTACGAAGCTGAACTCGGCCAGCGAGCCGGAGAAGCCCAGTACGGCCTCTACGTCGGCTTTCACGTCGAAGAAGTCGATGGTGTCACGGCCGTTGGCCCAGCCTTCCGGCAGGCGGCTGCCACACACGACACCGGCCAGCATCGGCTCTTGCTTGAGGTCGCCCAGCTGGCCGACAAAGCGCAGGCCGCTTTCGAACAGGCGCACGCGGTCTTGCTGACGGTTGAGGTTGTGCTGCAGCGACTTGACCAGGCCAGGCCACAGGGAGGCACGCATGGCCGCCATGTCGCTGGAGATCGGGTTGGCCAGCAGCAGCGGCTCTACGCCAGGGCTGAACAGCTCGAACAGTTTCGGGTCGATGAAGCTGTAGGTGATCGCTTCCTGGTAGCCACGGGCAACCAGCAGACGGCGTAGGGCCGGCAGTTCGCCACGGGCTTCGGCCTTGGCCTGCGGGGCCAGGCGCGCTTGCGGGTAACGCACTGGCAGGCGGTTGTAGCCGTACAGGCGCGCCAGTTCTTCGATCAGGTCGACTTCCAGGCTGATGTCGAAGCGATGGCTAGGTACTTCAACCTGCCACTGGCCTTCACCAGCGGTGGTTTTCAGGCCCAGGCCGTTGAGCAGCTGTTCGACTTCGGCGCTGGCCATTTCCATGCCCAGCATCTGGGTCAGGCGCTCGGCACGCAGGGTGATCGGCGCTACCTGTGGCAGGTCTGCCTCGCTGGTGACGTCGATGACCGGGCCGGCTTCGCCGCCGACGATGTCCAGCAGCAGGCCGGTGGCGCGCTCGATGGCTTCGCGGGCCAGCTGCGAGTCGACGCCGCGCTCGTAGCGGTGCGAGGCATCGGTGTGCAGGCCGTAGGAACGGGCCTTGCCAGCGACGGAGATCGGCTCGAAGAAAGCGCTTTCAAGGAAAATGTCGCGGGTGGTGGCGGAAACACCGCTGTGCTCGCCACCCATGACACCGGCGATGGCCAGGGCGCGGGAGTGGTCGGCGATGACCAGGGTGTCGCTACGCAGGGCGACCTCCTGACCGTCGAGCAGGACGAGCTTCTCGCCCTCCTCGGCCATACGCACACGGACGCCACCGTTGATCTCGGCGAGATCGAAGGCGTGCATCGGCTGGCCCAGCTCGAGCATCACGTAGTTGGTGATGTCGACGGCAGCGTCGATGCTGCGCACGTCGGAGCGACGCAGGCGCTCGACCATCCACAGCGGGGTCGGGCGCGACAGGTCGACGTTACGGATGACGCGGCCCAGGTAACGCGGGCAAGCGGCCGGGGCCAGTACTTCTACCGGGCGCACTTCGTCGTGGGCGGCAGCAACGGCCGGCACCTGCAGGCGGGTGACCGGTACGTCGTACAGGGCGCCTACGTCGCGTGCCAGGCCCGCCACCGACAGGCAGTCGCCACGGTTCGGGGTCAGGCCGATTTCGATGCTGGCGTCGTCCAGGTCGAGGTAGACGCGAACGTCTTCACCCACCGGCGCGTCGGCTGCCAGTTCCCGCAGGCCGTCGTTCTCTTCGCTGATCTGCAGTTCTGCAGCCGAGCACAGCATGCCGTTGGACTCAACGCCACGCAGCTTGGCTTTCTTGATTTTGAAGTCGCCTGGCAGTTCGGCGCCGATCATCGCGAACGGGATCTTCAGGCCGGGGCGCACGTTGGGCGCGCCGCACACTACCTGGAAGGTCTCGCTGCCGTTGCTGACCTGGCACACGCGCAGTTTGTCGGCGTCCGGGTGCTGTTCGGTGCTCAGCACCTCACCGACGACGATACCACTGAACTGGCCGGCAGCCGGGGTTACGCTGTCGACTTCAAGGCCGGCCATCGAAAGACGGGCAACCAGCTCGTCTCGGGATACCTGCGGGTTGACCCAACCGCGCAGCCAATTTTCACTGAATTTCATCCTGCTCTCCTGAAAGATTCGTTACGGGTGCGCGACCTAGCGAAATTGCGCAAGGAACCGCAAGTCGTTGTCGAAGAACAGGCGCAAATCGTTGACGCCGTAACGCAGCATGGCCAGGCGCTCGGCACCCATGCCGAAGGCGAAGCCCTGGAACTCTTCAGGGTCGATGCCCGACATGCGCAGCACGTTCGGATGAACCATGCCGCAGCCCATGACTTCCAGCCAGCCGGTCTGCTTGCACACACGGCAACCTTTGCCGGTGCAGATGACGCACTGGATGTCGACTTCAGCCGAAGGCTCGGTGAAGGGGAAGAAGGACGGACGGAAACGCACCGCCAGTTCCTTTTCGAAGAACACCCGCAGGAATTCTTCGATGGTGCCTTTGAGGTCGGCAAAATTGATGTCGCGATCGATCAGCAGGCCTTCGACCTGGTGGAACATCGGCGAGTGGGTCAGGTCCGAGTCGCAGCGGTATACGCGGCCCGGGCACACAATGCGGATTGGCGGCTGGCTGGACTCCATGGTCCGCACCTGCACCGGCGAGGTGTGGGTACGCAGCAGCATGTTGGCATTGAAGTAGAAGGTGTCATGCATTGCCCGGGCCGGGTGGTGGCCGGGAATGTTGAGGGCTTCGAAGTTGTGGTAGTCGTCTTCGACCTCTGGGCCTTCGGCGATGCCGTAGCCGATGTGGGTGAAGAACTGCTCGATGCGCTCCAGGGTACGGGTGATCGGATGCAGACCACCGGAGGTCTGGCCACGGCCCGGCAGGGTCACATCAATGCACTCGGCCGCCAGACGGGCGCTGAGTTCGGCTTCTTCGAAGGCCGCCTTGCGCGCGTTGAGCACCTCGGTGACGCGTTCCTTGGCGTCGTTGATCAGCGCGCCAACTTTTGGCCGCTCTTCGGCAGGCATGTTGCCCAGGGTCTTCATCACCTGGGTCAGTTCGCCTTTCTTGCCAAGGAATTGAACCCGGATCTGTTCCAGGGCATTGATGTCTTCAGCGCGTTCCACGGCCTCCAGGGCTTGGGAGACCAGCGCGTCCAGGTTTTCCATGTACAGACTCCAGATACAAAATAGGGGAAGAGCGCAGGCTCTTCCCCTATTAAGACGTTAACACCTGGCGCCGGAAATGACGCCGGGTGATTGTCGGGGTACTTAAGCCAGCGAGGCTTTAGCTTTCTCGACAATCGCAGCAAACGCCGCTTTTTCGTTCACTGCCAGATCAGCCAGAACCTTACGGTCGATTTCGATCGACGCTTTTTTCAGGCCAGCGATCAGGCGGCTGTAAGACAGACCGTTGATACGCGCACCAGCGTTGATACGAGCGATCCACAGAGCGCGGAACTGACGTTTTTTCTGACGACGGTCGCGGTAGGCGTATTGGCCTGCCTTGATGACCGCTTGCTTGGCAACACGGAAAACGCGCGAGCGAGCGCCGTAGTAACCTTTAGCCAGTTTCAGAATTTTCTTGTGACGCTTACGAGCGATGACGCCACGCTTTACACGAGCCATGAGTAACTTCCTCTATCTAGAACCAAAAATTAACGAAGGCGCAGCATGCGCTCGACTTTTGCAACGTCCGACGCGTGCAGCATGCTGCTACCGCGAAGTTGACGCTTACGCTTGGTCGACATTTTGGTCAGGATGTGGCTCTTGAAAGCGTGCTTGTGCTTGATGCCGTTAGCCGTTTTCAAGAAACGCTTGGCTGCACCGCTTTTGGTTTTCATTTTTGGCATGTTCGGATACTCCGCATTCAGTTGATAAACATAACCGCAAGGCCTGCCGTGCCCTGGTGGTTATTTCTTTTTCTTGGGGGCGATGACCATCAAAAGCTGGCGTCCTTCCATCTTCGGATGCTGTTCAACGGTCCCGTATTCGGCGAGATCAGCTTCGATCCGCTTCAACAGTTCCATACCCAGCTCCTGGTGGGCCATCTCACGACCACGGAATCTCAGAGAGATTTTGGTCTTGTCCCCATCTGTAAGGAAACGTACCAGGTTGCGTAGTTTTACCTGGTAATCCCCTTCCTCCGTCCCTGGACGAAACTTGATTTCTTTAATCTGGATTACTTTCTGGTTCTTCTTAGCTGCAGCCTGCTGCTTTTTCTTCTCGAACAGGCTCTTGCCGTAGTCCAGTACTTTACAGACCGGTGGAACGGCGTCAGCAGAGATCTCTACCAGATCCAGCTTCGCTTCTTCAGCGATACGAAGCGCTTCTTCGATCGAGACGATGCCCAACTGCTCACCGTCAGCGCCAATTAACCGAACCTCGCGTGCCGAGATATTCTCGTTGATCGGGGCTTTCGGTACAGCTCGTTTATCGTTTCTCATATCACGCTTAATAGTAATTACTCCGAATCTTGGCGACCACGCCGGGAAACCGCTTGCGCGAGCAGCTCCGCGAACTGGGCGACGGGCATCGAGCCCAGGTCAGCACCTTCACGGGTACGCACAGCGACAGTTTGCGTTTCGACTTCCCGATCCCCGATAACCAGGAGATAAGGAACCTTGAGCAAGGTATGCTCGCGGATCTTAAAGCCAATTTTCTCATTTCTCAAGTCGGACTTGGCACGGAAACCGCTTTCGGCCAGAGTTTTTTCCACTTGTTGAGCAAATTCGGCCTGTTTGTCGGTGATGTTCATCACCACAGCCTGAGTAGGCGCCAGCCAGGCCGGGAACGCACCTTCGTAGTGCTCGATCAGGATTCCGACGAAACGCTCGAACGATCCGAGGATCGCGCGGTGCAGCATGACCGGGTGCTTGCGACCGTTGTCTTCGGACACAAATTCTGCGCCCAGACGGATCGGCAGGTTGAAGTCGAGCTGCAGGGTACCACACTGCCACACACGACCCAGGCAATCTTTCAGGGAGAATTCGATCTTCGGACCGTAGAACGCGCCCTCGCCCGGCTGCAGGTCGTACGGCAGGCCGGCGCTATCGAGTGCGGAAGCCAGTGCGGCTTCGGCGCGATCCCACAGTTCATCGGAGCCCACACGCTTTTCAGGACGGGTCGACAGCTTCATTTCGATGTCTTTGAAGCCGAAGTCGGCGTAGACATCCATGGTCAGCTTGATGAACGCGGCCGATTCGGACTGCATCTGCTCTTCGGTGCAGAAGATGTGCGCGTCGTCCTGGGTAAAGCCACGTACCCGCATGATGCCGTGCAGCGCGCCCGACGGCTCGTTACGGTGGCAGGCACCGAACTCGGCCAGACGCAGCGGCAGCTCGCGGTAGCTCTTCAGGCCCTGGTTGAACACCTGCACGTGGCACGGGCAGTTCATCGGCTTGATGGCGTAGTCGCGGTTTTCCGACTGGGTGGTGAACATGTTGTCGGCATAGTTGGCCCAGTGACCAGACTTTTCCCACAACGAACGGTCAACAACCTGCGGCGTCTTGATCTCGAGGTAGCCGTTCTCACGCTGCACCTTGCGCATGTACTGCTCGAGTACCTGGTACAGGGTCCAGCCGTTCGGGTGCCAGAACACCATGCCCGGCGCTTCTTCCTGGAGGTGGAACAGGCCCAGGCGCTTGCCGATTTTACGGTGATCGCGTTTTTCAGCTTCTTCAATGCGCTGAATGTAGGCAGCCAGCTGCTTCTTGTCGGCCCAGGCGGTGCCGTAGACGCGCTGCAGCTGCTCGTTCTTGGCATCGCCGCGCCAGTAGGCACCGGAGAGCTTGGTAAGCTTGAAGGATTTCAGGAAACGGGTGTTCGGCACGTGGGGACCGCGGCACATGTCGACGTATTCTTCGTGGTAGTACAGGCCCATGGCCTGTTCATCCGGCATGTCTTCGACCAGGCGCAGCTTGTAGTCTTCGCCACGGGCCTTGAACACTTCGATTACCTCGGCGCGCGGGGTAACCTTTTTGATCACGTCGTACTCGGTCTCGATCAGCTGGTGCATGCGCTGCTCGATGGCAGCCATGTCGTCCGGCGTGAAAGGACGCTCGTAGGCGATGTCGTAGTAAAAGCCTTCGTCGATGACCGGACCGATAACCATTTTGGCGGTCGGGTACAGCTGCTTGACGGCATGACCCACCAAGTGAGCGCACGAGTGACGGATGATCTCCAGCCCCTCTTCGTCCTTTGGCGTGATGATTTGCAGGCGGGCGTCGTGATCGATCAGGTCGCTGGCGTCAACCAGCTTGCCGTCGACCTTGCCGGCCACGGTGGCCTTGGCCAGGCCTGCGCCAATGGATGCAGCGACCTGGGCAACGGTTACGGCGTCATCGAACGAACGTTGACTGCCATCGGGAAGAGTAATGATGGGCATGGCGCCTCCTCTCCTAGTGGTGACCCCTACCAAAGGTCACGTGGGTTGGGATGAGCCAGTACGCGATCCGCCCCTGTCTTTGCCTGCGCAAAGCCTGCCTCACAGTGGCAGAAGCCCGAAAGCCTGCCAGGGAACGAACCAGAGTGACTGGAATAGGTGAATAGTATTGGGAGCTACAAGCCGCGAGCAGCAAGAAAAAACGCTGCGGCGAGCTCAAGCTGGGCATGCTAGCACAAAGCGTTGTGGCGATTGCGGGGAACTTGAGCGGAAATTTCCCCGTCAGAGTGCGTGAAGCGTCCTACTCTTGATGAGAAACCGACAACCCAAGGAGTGTTTGGTTATGCGACTTCAGTCTTTACTGGCCCTGGCGGCAGCTTCTGCCCTGTTGATCCCGCTCAGCGCTACGGCCGCCAAGCTACCTGCCGACTATCAGATGTCTTGTATGACGCAGGCGCAAAAGCAGGGCCTGACCAAGGATAAAGCCGAAGGCTACTGCAGCTGCGCCGGCAAGGTGTTGGAAAAAAACCTGACCGACGCGCAGATCAAAGACCTCAATACCCTTGAGGATGGCGTGGATGCGGCGGTAATGAAGAGCGCGCAAGAAAAGGTTGCAGCCGCCTGCGCCCCGAAAAAATAGGCCTTTGGGCCAGTAATCCATCGCTATTTTGCTCCAGATCAGCAATCTGCGAAGGTAATAGGGGCTACAAGCCCATAATTAGACTATGATGGTCGGCGTGCACCCTGTTGGCCTCGGCAACACCGCACTACTGAAAATCATGTTTCTTGGAGATACACCCATGTCTAATCGCCAAACCGGCACCGTAAAATGGTTCAACGATGAGAAAGGCTTCGGCTTCATCACTCCACAAGGTGGCGGCGACGACCTGTTCGTTCACTTCAAGGCTATCGAAACCGACGGTTTCAAAAGCCTGAAGGAAGGCCAGACCGTTTCCTTCGTTGCCGAAAAAGGCCAGAAGGGCATGCAGGCTGCACAAGTTCGTCCAGAGTAAGCTCTGACCGAATAAAAAAACCCGTCCATGTGACGGGTTTTTTTGTGCCTGCGGTTTGGGTTTTGCGCTGTTACTCGGTCAACTGTGGGAGCTGGCGCTAGCCGGCGATGGGGCGCAACGCGGCCCCAAAAGATGGGCCTGCTGCGCAGGCCATCGCCGGCTAGCGCCAGCTCCCACAGTTTGATCCAGGTGACAGACAGTTCCTGCAGGGGGAGATGTCAGCCGCAGTTGACGCTCTTGACGATGCCTTGGGCATCGGTGTGCAGGTTCAGGCGCTCGGAGCGGTAGTCCATGGTCATGACATCATTTGGCCCGAGGGCATGGGCCATCTGCGAACCGCTGGCCTTGCGCGCCTGCTCGACCAGTGCCGGGGTGGCCTGCTTGCCAATGGCAAACTGGGCGCCGCTGGCTTCGCAACGACCGTCAGTGTTGGCCGCCGCGGCCTCGGGCGCTTTCGACGACGAACCGTCGGTGCTGCAACCTGCCAGAACGGCAACCGCCAACAGGCTCATCAATGATGCACGGAACATGAATCCTCCTTTGAATACACAAAAACTGCTGTCCATGTGACAGCGTCGCTGGTTTTTCGTTGCAAAACCCGTCAAGTCTGCCTGAGCCAGCGCACCCAGGTAAAAACGCAATCGTCACGGGATTTTGCACAATGTGAGCGGTCGCTCAGTACAGGTCGATGTAGTCGCTGACCGGTTTCGGCCAGTTGGCCTTGAGCACGTTGAACACCTGCATGACCCAGCGCTCGTCCTGCGCAGCCTGTTCACCCACGCAGCCAGAGCCGGCCGACCAGGTTTCCAGACGAAAGGCCAAGCCCTCCAACTCGCGCCCGCCCACCACCTGAGACAACCAGGCAATACCGCTGCGGTTGACGCGCAGCTGGTTATGCACCGCGTTGTTGCCAGCGGCAAGCAGGTTGCGCACGGCCTCAAGGGTGAACTGTTCGGGGTTGTTCAAATCGATCTGCACAGCACTGTTCCGACACGCTGGAAACCGTTAGTTTGCCACGCCCTTGCGCTTATGCCTAAGTCGCAGTGCCTTGAAGGCCGCCGGCATGATTTACTTCAGCCTGGGCGCAGTGTGTTCTCCCCTGCCCCGTCAAACGCCAGGGCCCGGCATTTGAACCCCACAACGCAGACAGTTTTCATTCGGAACAGCTCATGACAAGCCACATCATCGATGCCGACATCAAAGTCAAATGGCCCGAAGGCCAAAGCGCCTACAGCCCTGCCAGCGCTGAAGAACTGATGCTGATTGCGGTCGACCTGCTGGTCAAAGACCTCGGCCACGTGGCTGCCAAAAGCTTCGTCGAACAGGTTTTTGAACGCTATTCGCACACTACTGCAGACGCGCAAGCCGCGTACTGAGCAGGTCAAAAAAGCCCTGGGCGTCTGCACTGGCGATCCACGTGACGTTGCCCGGCTGCCCAAGGGCGTTGTGCCAATCGGCAATAGTCTGGCCATAGGTCGGACCTTCGCGACTGTCGACCTGCAGGTAAATCTGCCGCCCTGCGAACAGCTCCGGCTTGAGCAGGTAGGCGATCACGCTGGCATCGTGCACCGGGCCGCCGGGCAGGCTGTAGCGCTGCATGTCGGTGGCGACGTAGGCATTGAGAATATCCACCACCACCCTGCCCGCCTGGTTGCCCAGCGCCGCCAGTTGCTGAATGCGCGCGTCACTGGTCAGCAGCGTGTGGGTGAGGTCCAGCGGCAGGTAGGTCAGTTTGACCCCACTGCTGAGCACCACCTCGGCGGCTTCCGGGTCGGCGAACAGGTTGAACTCGGCCACCGGGGTGATATTGCCACCGTTGAAGTGCGCACCGCCCATCACCACCACTTCCTTGATGCCCAGGGCAATGTGCGGCGCCTGGATCATCGCCAGGGCCAGGTTGGTTTGCGGGCCCAGCATGGCGACGGTAATGCTGTGGGGCTCGGCCGCGCCCAGGGTGTCGATCAGGTAGCTGACTGCGCCGCCCTGGGCCAGGCCTTGCCGGGGCTCATGCACCGCGACACCGGGCAAGCCCTCTTCACCGTGAATGTCGGCGGCATAGACGGGTGCGCGCAGCAGCGGCCGCGACGCGCCGGCATACACCGGTATTTCTTCGCGCCCGCCCCATTCCCTGGCCAGCCGCGCATTGCGCGAGGTTTTGTCCAGCCGAACGTTACCGGCCACGGTGGTGATGGCGAGGATGTTCAGGGTTTCCGGCGATGCCATGGCCAGCAGCAAGGCCACTACGTCATCAGCGCCCGGGTCGGTGTCGATGATCAGGTCGACCGAAGGCCGCAGCATCAGAAAGTAACCCCGGCGATCAGCACGATGTTGCTGTAGGGCTGGCATTCACCGGTACGCACCACCGCGCGGGCGCCGCGGCTCAATTGCTTGAATTCGGTATGACTGAGCAGGTTGCGCTTGCCCAGCTGGCCATGGGCAAAACATTGCTCGACCACGGTCAAGGCCGGCGGGTTGGCCTTGAACATTTCGTCGGCGAGCACATGGCTTTCCACCTGCATCTCGCTGAGTACTGCGCGCAGGGTGCTGGCAAAGTCCGGCACGCCCGGGGTCAACGCCAGGTCGATCAGCTCGACGCCCGGCGGCACGGGCAAGCCCGCATCGCCAATGACGAGGATGTCGCCGTGCCCCAGCGAGGCAATGACCCGCGACAGGGCGATATTGAGCAACGGGGTCTTTTTCATGGCTGCAACTCGGCCAGGTAGGGAATTGAAGGCTGGGCACCGGCACGGGTGACCGACAAGGCTGCCGCACGCTGACCAAAGGCCATGGCTTGCTCCTGCGATTCACCACGTGCCAAGGCTGCCGCGAACCCGCCGACAAAGGTGTCGCCGGCAGCGGTGGTGTCCAGCGGCTGTACCACGGGCGCTGCAAAGTGACGCATGCCCTGCGGGCCGGCCAGCAACGCGCCCTGGGCGCCGAGGGTGATGATCACGTTGTTGGCGCCAAGCTGGCGCAGCTGGCTGGCCGCCACTTCGGCGCTGGTCAGGTCGGTTACCGGTTGCCCGGTAAGGGCCTGGGCTTCGCTTTCGTTGGGGATCAGGTAATCGATGGCGCTGTACCAGTCGGCCGGCAGAGGACCGGTGCAAGGCGCCGGGTTGAGGATCACCGTCTTGCCCAGGGCACGGCCACGGGCCAGGGTGTAGGCCACGGTTTCGTGGGGTACTTCGAGCTGACAGATGATCACCTCGGCGCCTTGCAGCAAGGCATCGAACGCCTGCACCGACTCCGGCCGCAACAGGCCGTTGCCACCGGGGATGATCACGATCGCATTCTGGCTGCTGGCATCCACCACGATCAACGCCAGGCCGCTTGATACGCCGGGGCACACCGCCACGCCCTGGCAATCGATCTGCTCGTCGAGCAAGGCCTGGCGCAGCTGCTGGCCGTAGGCGTCGTCGCCGACATTGCCGATCATTGCCACGGACGCCCCAAGGCGCGCCACCGCCACGGCCTGGTTGGCGCCCTTGCCACCCGGCACGGTGGCAAACGATTCGCCAGCCAATGTTTCACCAGCACGCGGCAGCCGCTGGGCGCGGGCCACCAGGTCCATGTTCAGGCTACCTACCACTATCACCTTGGCGCTCATGGTCGTCGGCTCTCAGCGGTAATCATTGAAAAGGTCCGGACGCGGCGCGGTGGATTCGCGCAGCACGATTTTCGGCGCGACGATGCGCTGCTCCGGCGCACCTTGCAGCGGCTGGGCGATGCGCGACAGCAACAGCGCTGCAGCACTTTCGCCCAGCTCGCGAATCGACTGGCCAACGGTGGTCAGCGCCGGGAACACATAACGGCTCAGCTGGATGTCATCGAAGCCGATCACCGACAGCTCGCTCGGTACGCAGATATTGCGCTCGGCCGCCGCACGCAGCACGCCAATGCCGATCATGTCGTTGCCGGCGAAAATTGCCGTGGGCCGCTTTCCTTCGAGCAACTGCGCAGCGGCGGCGTAACCACCCAGGCTGGTGAAGTCGCTGTTGACGATCCACTCACGGGCGACCGGCACGCCTGCTTCGTCCAGCGCACGCCGGTAACCGGCCTCGCGCAGCTGGGCAACGCTGGTGCTGGCCGGGCCGCCAATGTAGGCGATGGCCTGATGGCCCAGATGGAGCAGGTGCTGGGTGGCGAGGTAGGCGCCCAGCTCGTGGTCGATGCGTACCAGGTCGGCCTCTACGCCTTCGAGTGCGCGGTCGACGATCACCATCGGCGTGCGCACGCTGGCCAGGCTGCCCTGCAGGTCGGCGTCCTCACCTACCGAGGCGACGATCAGGCCGTCGATGCGCTTTTCCAGCAACACGCGCAGGTAGCTGCGCTGCTTTTGTGGATCGTCGTCGGAGTTGCACAGGATCACGCAGTAGCCCTTACGCTCGCAGCCATCCTCGATGCCACGGGCCAGCTCGGCGAAGTACGGGTTGACGCTGTTGGGCACCAGCAGGCCGATGGTGGCAGTGCTGCGCGCCTTCAGCGAGCGGGCCACGGCGCTGGGCACGTAGTCGAGTTCGGCAATCGCCGCCTCGACCTTGATGCGCACCTGCTCGCTGACCGGTCGGGTCTTGTTCAGTACATGGGACACGGTGGTATAGGAAATCCCCGCCAGTGCTGCGACGTCTTTAATGGTTGCCATTGTTCAGTTCCGCCGACTCGCACGTCGGCTACGGTAGGTGTCGAGAACCACGGCGATCACAATGACCGCCCCGGTAATAATGCGTTTGGTCGGCTCGGACGCGCCGATCTGTGCCAGGCCTGCAGCCAGCACGGAAATAATCAGTACGCCGAAGAAGGTGCTGATGACCGAGCCGCGCCCGCCCATCAGGCTGGTGCCGCCGATCACCACGGCGGCAATCACCTGCAGCTCAAGGCCGGAGCCGGCGTTGGGGTCGGCCGCTTCCAGGCGGGAAATCTGGAACAGCGCGGCAAGGCCGGCCAGCAGCCCCATCAGGGAGAACACCAGAATCTTGTAGGGGCGCGGATCGATACCGGCCAGGCGCACCGCTTCTTCGTTGGTGCCGATGCCGATCAGGTAGCGGCCGAACACGGTGCGGGTAAGTACCAGCTGGGCGAGGATGATCACCAGCAAGGCGATGATGAACGACGGGGATACGCCGAATGCCAACGGGTCGGAGAGCCAGGCAAAGGCGTCGCCGATGTAGGCCGTGCGCGAATCGGTGAGCTGGTAAGCCAGGCCACGGGCCATTTCCAGCACACCGAGGGAGACGATGAACGACGGAATGCGCCAGGCCACGGTGATCGCGCCGGTGACGCTACCGGCCAGCGCCGCCACGCCCATGCCGAGCAAGGCTGCCGGCAACACGCTCCAGCCCCAGCCGAGAATCGCCACGCTGACCGCCGACGCCGCCAGGGCCAGCACCGAGCCCACCGACAGGTCGATACCGCCGATGATCAGGACGAAGGTCATGCCCACCGCCAGCACCATCAAGTCGGGGATCTGGTTGGCCAGGGTGCTGAAGGTGGCGTACGACCAGAAATGACTGCTCAGCAGCGAGAACAGCACGATCATCGCCAGCAAGGCACCGGCAAGGCCGAGGTAGGTGCCCAGGCCGTAGTAGCTTGCGCCGCGTTTCGCAGTCGCCGAGGTGGTGTCCAGCGGTGAGGTTTTCATGGGAGTGTCCTGGGGGCTGCCTCATGCAGCATCGCGTCACGGTTCTGATAGCCGGCGAAGGCCGCGGCCAGTAGCTGGTCCTGGGACCAGGTTTCACGCTCGAAGGTGTCGATCAATTGCCCGGCGCTGAGCACACCGATACGGTCGCAGATCAGCATCAGTTCGCGCAGGTCGCTGGACACCACCACCAGCGCCTTGCCCTGGCGCGCCAGGTCGGCGAGCAGGCCGTAGATGTCGAACTTGGCGCCGACGTCGATGCCACGGGTGGGCTCATCGAACAGCAGCACGCTGCAGTCGCGCTCCAGCCAGCGACCGATCACCACCTTCTGCTGGTTGCCACCCGACAGCTCGCCAACCACTTGCTCAGGGCCTGAGCTGCGAATGCGCATGGCGCCGATCTGACGCTGGGCCAGGGCCCGTTCGGCGCCGCGATCGAGCACCCCGGCGCGGGAAATCGCCGGCAAATTGCCCAGGGCGATGTTGGCGCTGATCGATTGCGACAGCAGCAGGCCCTCGCCTTTGCGGTCTTCGGTGATCAAGGCAATGCCTTCACGCACGGCGGCCACGGGCGAATCGACCTGCACGCTGCGCAGCGGGCTGCCCAGTTCGACGGTGCCACGGTCGGCGCGGTCGGCGCCATAGATCAAACGGAGCAATTCGGTGCGCCCGGCACCGATCAGCCCGGACAGGCCGAAGATTTCCCCGCTGCGTACCTCGAACGAGACGTCGCGCACCTTGTCGCCACGGCTCAGGCCACTGACCTTGAGGATCGATGCACCGATCTCGCGCTGACCCAGGTCGATATGTTCGGCCAGCTCGCGCCCCACCATCAGGTTGACCAGCTGCGTGCTGGTGTAGCGTGCCATGGGCTCGACACACACCAGCTTGCCGTCACGCAGCACGGCAATGCGCTGGGCAATGCGCTTGAGTTCTTCCAGGCGATGGGAGATGTAGACGATGGCCACGTCGCGCTGCTGCAAGCGCTCGATCTGGGTGAACAGCAGCTCGACCTCGCGCGCGGTGAGCATGGCCGTGGGCTCATCGAAGATCAGCACCCGGCAGTCGCCGATCAGGTTGCGGGCGATTTCGACCATCTGCTGATGGCCGATGCCCAGCTCGCCGACCGGGGTATCCGGGTCGATGGTGTCCAGGCCCACCTGGGCCATGGCAGCCTGTGCCAGTTGGCGCAGGCGCTTGCGGTTGATCCAGCCTGCACGGCTGGGCAAATTGTCGAGAAACAGGTTTTCGGCCACGGTCAGGGTCGGCAACAGGTTGAGTTCCTGCATGACCATGCGCACGCCTAGGCGCTCGGCCGCCGCACGGCTGCCGGGCTGGTAGGGCTGCCCCTGAAAGTGCATGTGGCCGGTGGTCGCCACTTCAAGACCGCCGATGATTTTCGACAAGGTGCTTTTGCCCGCGCCGTTCTCGCCGGTCAGGGCCAACACCTCGCCCGCGTGCAGGCTCAGGCTGATATCGCCGAGCACCGGCTGGGCGTAGGTCTTGCCGATTGCGCTGACGGTGAGCACGCCTTCGCTGGTCGCGGTCATTGCCTGTTCTCCTGGCGCGTGTGCACTTAGGGCTGGGTAACCAGTTCGACCGGGGTCTGGATGACGTTGTCGGCATCCACGTTAGGCTTCTCACCCTTGAGCACTTTGAGCGCCGCTTCGATACCGAACACCGCCTGCTTGGCGGCGTACTGGTCGGCGGTGGCGAGCACGCGACCGTCCTTGAGCATCGGTTTGATGGCGTTGATGTTGTCGTAGCCCACCACCTGCACCTGACCGGCCTTGCCCGCCGCACGCACCGCCGACACAGCGCCCAGGGCCATGCTGTCGTTGCCGGCCAGCAGCGCCTTGATGTCCGGGTTGGCATTGAGCATGGAGGCGGCGACGGCATTGCCCTTGGCAATTTCCCAGTCGCCGGACTGCACCGAAACCACCTTCATCTGCGCCGCTTCCATCGCATCCTTGAAGCCGGCGGTACGCTGCTGGGCGTTGGTGGTGGTCGACACGCCTTCGATGATGCCGACCTCGTCACCGGCCTTGAGCTTCTCCTTGGCCAGGTACTCGCCCACCAGGCGCGCGCCTTTACGGTTGTCGGGACCTACGAACGGCACGTTGAGGTTCTTGCTCTTGAGCACCTCAGGGTCCAGGCGGTTGTCGATGTTGATCACGGTGATGCCCGCGTCCACGGCTTTTTTCACCACCGGGACCAGGGCCTTCGAGTCTGCAGGCGCAATCACCAGGGCGTTGACCTTGGAGACGATCATCTGCTCGACGATGCGAATCTGATTGGCCGAGTCGGTCTCGTCCTTGATGCCGTTGGAAACCAGGTCGAATTCGCTGGCGTGTTCTTTCTGGTAAGCCTTGGCGCCGTCTTCCATGGTCAGGAAGAATTCGTTGGCGAGGGACTTCATCACCAGGGCAACTTTGGGCTTTTCATCTGCCTGGGCCTGGGACAGCGGCATTGCGAGGGAAAGGGAGGAAAGTACGGCGACCGCCAAAAGGCGTCCTGCGAACGGCAGCTTCATCGATTTACTCCGGTTTTTGTGATTTTTGTCGGATCGCAAACGTTTGCGTTAAGCAACTATGCAAATGCAACCCGGCTTTGTCAAATACAGCCCTAAGCACCAGTGTAAGTTGCACTCAGGAATTATCCTCAAAATCACCGGAAAACCGAACAACCCAACTAATAATAATCGGGATTCCGAGCCCAACCATTGCGCTGTTGTTTTAACGTGACAAAAAGACCTTACAAATCAGCGGCTTAAAATAGAATACGACGAACGGTCATGCTGGCCCGTTTTCTGCTCTTTCAGGGACGCTGCAACGAAGTCCATCAATAAGAGAGAAAACAATGAAAGCTGCGTTTACTTCCTTCGTTCCGGGCACATTGGCCCTGCTGCTGTTGCTGCCTGTCGGCGTCAACGCCAAAGAAGCCGAGACCCAACAGAAACTCGCCAACGTGGTGATCCTCGCCACCGGCGGCACCATTGCCGGCGCGGGCGCCAGCGCTGCCAACAGCGCCACCTACCAGGCGGCCAAGGTCGGCGTCGACAAACTGATCGCCGGCGTGCCGGAGCTGGCAAGCATTGCCAACGTCCGCGGCGAGCAGGTGATGCAGATCGCCTCCGAAAGCATCAGCAACGACAACCTGCTGCAACTGGGCAAACGTGTCGCCGAGCTGGCCGACAGCAAGGACGTCGACGGCATCGTCATCACCCACGGCACCGACACCCTGGAAGAAACCGCCTACTTCCTCAACCTGGTGGAAAAAACCGACAAGCCGATCGTGGTGGTGGGCTCGATGCGCCCCGGTACCGCCATGTCGGCCGATGGCATGCTCAACCTGTACAACGCCGTGGCGGTTGCCGGCGACAAGTCGGCGCGCGGCAAAGGCGTGCTGGTGACCATGAACGACGAGATCCAGTCGGGTCGCGACGTGAGCAAAACCATCAACATCAAGACCGAAGCCTTCAAGAGCCCGTGGGGCGCACTGGGCATGGTGGTCGAGGGCAAATCCTACTGGTTCCGCCTGCCCGCCAAGCGCCACACCCTGGATTCGGAATTCGACATCAAGCAGATCAGCAGTCTGCCGCAGGTGGACATCGCCTATGGCTATGGCAATGTCACCGACACCGCCTACAAAGCACTGGCTCAGGGTGGCGCCAAAGCGATCATCCACGCCGGTACCGGCAACGGTTCGGTGTCGTCGCGGGTAGTGCCTGCCCTGCAGGAACTGCGCAAGGAAGGCGTGCAGATCATTCGCTCGTCCCACGTCAATGCCGGCGGCTTTGTGCTGCGCAACGCCGAGCAGCCTGACGACAAGAACGACTGGGTTGTAGCCCACGACCTGAACCCGCAAAAAGCCCGCATCCTGGCCATGGTCGCGCTGACCAAGACCCAGGACAGCAAAGAGCTGCAGCGGATCTTCTGGGAATACTGATTCCTGTCGCTTAGGGTCACATGCGTTCTTTCACCGACGAGCTGTTGCGAAAATGCCTACAGTAAAATACTGTATGCGCATACAGCTAACAAAGGAACGCATCGTGGCCACCACTTCCGCCCCTACCAGCAGTTACGAGCAACTGGGCATCCGCATCCAGAAGATCATCAACGCCCCTACCGCACAAAAAGCCCGGGCTGCGCTGATCTTCCGCCTTGAGCATGAATCCCCTGACGACTGGGCGACCCTGCTTGAAGAAATTGCCGAGAACGACAACGTCACCCTCGCCTATCGCGACGACGGTGGCGTGCAGATTTTCTGGGTGGTGCCGAAGGAAGACTGACTGCGCATGAGAGTTCCGTTTTTTGCAGTCGCCTGCCTGCTGTTCAGCGTCACCGCCCACGCCGATGCACCGCGCACGTTCAGCGAAGCCAAGAAAGTTGCCTGGCGCCTGTACGCGCCGCAGTCCACCGAGTTTTACTGCGGCTGCAAGTACAACGGCAACAAGGTGGACCTCGCCGGCTGCGGTTACGTGCCGCGCAAGAACGCCAGCCGCGCCAAGCGTATTGAATGGGAGCATATCGTTCCGGCCTGGCAGATCGGTCATCAGCGCCAGTGCTGGCAGAACGGCGGGCGCCAGAACTGCTCGCGCAACGACGCGACTTACCAGCGCGCCGAAGCCGACCTGCACAACCTGGTGCCGAGCATTGGCGAGGTGAATGGCGACCGCAGCAACTTCAGTTTCGGCTGGCTGCCCGAGCAACGCGGGCAGTATGGCTCGTGCCTGACGCAGGTGGATTTCAAAGCCAAGAAGGTCATGCCGCGCCCGTCGATTCGCGGCATGATCGCGCGCACCTACTTCTATATGAGCAAGCAGTACAACCTCAAGCTCTCCAGGCAGGACCGCCAGCTTTACGAAGCCTGGAACAAGACCTACCCGCCGCAACCCTGGGAACGCCAGCGCAATCAGCGGGTAGCCTGTGTGATGGGGCACGGCAACCCGTTTGTCGGCCCGGTGAACCTCAGCGCTTGTGGTTGAGGGTCAGGGTTTAGCGACTTTCCCGGGCAAGCCGAACACGCTATCGATTTCTTCCCTGAACGCTTGAATTAACGGCTCTCTTGACCGCCCATTTTTGACAATCAGTGAAAATTCCGCCGAATAACCAAACTCCTCCGGCAAGATCCGAAGCAACCGCCCCTCTTCCTCCCAACGCCTGGCGAGGTGATCGGGCAGATAGCCAATGTAATTGCCGGACAGTATCAGTATGAGTTCCGCCTCCATGCTGTCGATGGTGGCCGAATAACGCGTAAAGCCGTGACGCAGGCCCTCTGCATTGGACCAGTAGCCGCGCTTGATCAAGGCATGGGCGGTGACACTCTCCACCGTACGATCGGCCAGCGCGTAAAGCGGATGGTGATCACTGCAGTAAAGCCAGTGCTGCTCAATGTACAACGGAATATATTTCAACCCGCTCATCTTCGTCGGCAGCGAGCCAATAGCAAGATCGATTTTGCCTTCAAGCACTTCTTTCTGAAGCTCAAAGGGGCTCAAGATCTTCAGGTTCACATGAATTTTATCGCTGCGCTTGCTAAAGCGACCCAGCAGGTCTGGAATATTGAACTTTTCATCGGTCAGCATCGAATCGAGAATTCCGAACGTTATCGTACCTCGCAGTTCGCCTTTTAACTCTGCAACATAATATTCAAAACTATCAATCTGGCCAATTAGCTTTTTAGCTTCTTCATAGACAAGCGCGCCTTTACTTGTCAGCCCGAACCCTGCCCGCCCGCGATTACACAACTGCATACCCAGCTGGGTTTCAAGTTGATTCATATGGGTGCTGATGGCCGAGGTCGACATATTCAAATCTTGTTGCGCCGCAGAGAACCCCTGATTATCTACAACCGTGAGAAATATCCTCAGCAGGCGGAGATTATATTGCGACTCTTTCATCAGCTTCCCCGTTTTCATTGTTTTAGGGCACACTAAAAGCCCGTCACTATAGTCGAGCAACGTTCCCCGGGTACAGCAGCATGCACTCGCTATGCGTGAACAGGCATAGTTAAAGAAACCTTGAACAATCAGATTGAATACACAGGATTTTACAGCTCACCCACTTGGGTTTGAATCGGTCGAAACAACACCAAGGGGAAGCACATGCCTGAGACAACCATGAAGAAAAACGCTATCGACGGTTCGTTCTACGACCCACAAAAGCGACCACGCTTCAATGAGATTGCCTCCTTTATGCGTGCCCCCGTCGCGGAGTCACTGAACGGTGTCGACATCGGCCTGATCGGTGTCCCCTTTGATGGCGGGACCTCGTTTAAACCCGGCGCCCGTCTTGGGCCACGCGGCGTGCGCCAGCAATCGTGCCTGATGCGCACCAAAAGCCATTTTTCTGAAGTTGCGCCCTTTGAGCTGTGCCAGGTCAGGGACCTTGGCGATGTGTTCATTGACCACATGTACAACATCGAAGACGCCCACGCCTGTATCGAGCGTTACTACCAGGAGATCTGCGCGCACAACATCATGCCCCTGACCGTAGGCGGCGATCACTCCATTACCTACCCGATATTCAAGGCCCTGGCCAAAGACGGCCCCATCGGCATGGTGCACTTCGACGCCCACACCGACACCTGGGATAGCCTGTACGGTTCCAAGTTCTTCCACGGCGCGCCCTTCAGACGCGCAGTTGAAGACGGGTTGCTGGACCCGCATCGCACCATCCAGATCGGTATCCGCGGATCAGAACATGCAGGAACCCCCAACTTCAGCATTGAATCCGGCATGCGCGTGATTTTCATCGATGAGTTTGATGAACTGGGCGTTGACGGTGTACTGAAAGAGATAAGGCGTGTAGTGGGCGATGGCAAAACCTACATTTCGTTTGACGTAGACGGCCTGGACCCCGCCTACGCGCCAGGTACCGGAACGCCAGAGTCGGGGGGCATCACCATGCGCGAGGCACTAAGAATGATCAGGGGCCTGCGCGGCCTTAACCTGATCGGCGGCGACGTGGTTGAAGTCGCGCCTGATCTCGACCCCTCGGGCATTACAGCGCTCAACGCGGCAACCTTGATGTTTGACATGCTATGCATTCTTGCTGAAGCCCGCACTCAACACGCGAGATAACAACGCCCTGACCCTTGCACACCCAGGCACCCACCGCAGCCGAAATGATTCCGACTTCTACTCTGCCAAACCAACAATTCCAGAGGTAGACATGAACACTCACGTCATCAGCGCACTGCTCCTGAGCACAGCCGCTTCAATTGCCACGGCGAACGAAATTACCGTTGTTTCATTTGGCGGTGCGGGCAAGGATGTCCAGACCACCGCGTTCTACAAACCCTTCGAAAAAATTACCGGCAATAAAATTCTGGCCGGCGAATACAACGGCGAAATGGGCCGCATCAAAGTCATGGTAGACACCCAAAGTGTCAACTGGGACGTCGTTCAGGTAGGTGGCGCTGAACTGAAGAGCGGCTGCGAGGAAGGCTTGTTCGAACAGCTGGACACGGCAAAGATAGGCCAGCCCGGTGACTTTATGCCGGGCACACTTTCAGATTGCGGTGCCGGTGTACTGGTATGGTCGACAGCCATGGCGTACAACGCCGACAAACTCACTACTGCACCGACCGGATGGGCCGATTTTTGGGATACGCAGAAGTTTCCCGGCAAACGCAGCTTGCACAAAGGCGCCAAGTACACGCTGGAAATTGCCTTGATGGCCGACGGGGTGCCCTACTCAGACATCTACACCGTGCTGTCGAGCAAGGAAGGCGTCGACCGGGCCTTTCGCAAGCTTGACCAGATCAAGGGCAACCTGCAGTGGTGGGAAGCTGGCGCGCAACCCATGCAGTTTCTCGCCAGCGGCGATGTCACCATGACCAGCGCCTTCAATGGCCGCGTGTTCGCCGCCCAAGCGGCGGGCACCAACGTACACGCCATCTGGCAGGGCAGTATTTACGATATAGACTCGTGGGCCATTCCCAAAGGCAGCAAGAACAAGGCGGCCGCAGAACAATTCATCGCCTTTTCCCTGCGCCCGGAACAGCAAAAGGTTCATACCGAAAAGCTTGGCTACGGTTCAACCAACCTGCACACCGAATCGCTGCTGGACCCTGCAGTGGCGGAACGGCTGAACACCTCGCCGGACAATCTGAAGCAGGCAATGCCCATCGACAATGGCTTCTGGGTCGATCACGGCGAAGAGCTTGAGCAGCGCTTCAACGCCTGGGCAGCCAAGTAATCAAACCGCAATCGGAGCCCTCGATACCACTGGCGCGGTCAATCGAGGGCAGCCAGATTCAGGCCAGTGCCTGCAAGTAGGCGCTGGCCTGCTGGTAACGCGCCAGGCGTGCCATGTCGTCGGGGCCGGGCATCGCGATGCGCGACAGGTCGCTGTTGTCGGCCAGGTCAGCCAGCTTGACCACCCGCGCCAGCGGATCGTCGCCCAGGCGGATGACGAAGGCCTCGTAGCTTTCCTTGTCACGCCGGCTGAGGGCCTGCACCGCCGCCAGGATCTTCAGCGCAAAGCCTTCGCGCGCCAGGTCCGAGAGGGTCATGGGGGAATCTTCAAGTACATCGTGCAGCACTGCGACGATGCGTTGTTCAACGGTCGAAACCCGCAGCATCACCCGCAACGGGTGCAGGATGTAGGCGGCGCCGCCCTTGTCCCGCTGCCCTTCGTGTGCCCTGGCCGCCACCGCAATGGCCCGCTCCAGCGTAGACATAAGGCCCTCCTGCTCAACGTTCGCGCTGTGTCAGACGCGCCATGCTGCATACGTCGGTCAACCGGCCGTCATGCACAGCATAGCCAAGCAATTGTCCTTCGACTTCAACGCCATGGCGCTTGTATGCAGATATTTGTAACGCCCGACGGGTTACTGGCGAATGACCGTGCAGCGCAGGCTGCAGGCAAATGGCGGGGGATGATTCCTTCATCACGGCTCTCCTTGCGTTGAGCCGTGAGTGTACGGGGCCGGGAACCGTGCTGGCTAGCGCGTTGCGCCATGCTGGATGACGATCGAGTCGGTGCCCAGTGCTGCCATGACATCTGCCTGCCGGGCTTCGGCGTCGGCCTTGGTCGGGAACGGGCCCAGCAACACCACCGGCTTGCCGTCGCGGTACTCCACTGACGACGGGATCTGCTTCTCGATCAGGCGTGCGGTCATGTCGCTGAGCGCGCCCATGTTCGCGCCCTGGACGATCTCCACGTCCCAGCCCTCAGGCGCCGGCTGGTCGGCCAAAGCGTCGGCGCGGCGCTGCAGGTCGGCGCCACCGCAAATCTCGCGGATCTGCAGGTTGCTGCCCTTGTCGGCGAGGATGATCTGGTAACCGTCGGCCCCTTTGATCGCGACATAGCTGCGGTACGGCAGAAACTTCCCGGCGTCGTCCTTGCTGCGGACCTGACCACAGATGGCGCCCTGCTTGTCGATCCGCACGTTGCCGAACTTGGCTGTCTTGGGGTTGGGCAACTGCTCGGCAATTTGCTTGTGCACGCCTTCGACTTCATTTTCGCAGCCGGCCAGAGCCAATACCGCCATTACCATCGCCACTTTGCGCACGCGTCTATCTCCTGAATACAAGCGCAGGATTTTAGCATTGGTGGCGAGGGCAAAGGTTACAAACGGCGATGGCTGAACAGCAGAATGCAAAAGGGCGATCCTTTCGGATCGCCCTTTCTGTCGAGATTTGGTAGGCACAATTGGACTCGAACCAACGACCCCCACCATGTCAAGGTGGTGCTCTAACCAACTGAGCTATGTGCCTGCTGTGGGGCGCATATTACGCAGGTATGCACTACTCGTAAAGCGAAATTTTATAAAAAAACCAAAAAAATCAGCAGCTTTAGTCGCCGCTGAAAACACCGTGCCTGAGCATTGGGCACGCACGACTCGAGCACGGGCGCAACAATCTGGCAGCCACACACAAACAGATGGCAAGCAGGCACAAGGGCGGCCTGAAGCGACGACTTAGTATCCGGACCAGCTCAAACGAGTTACTCGCCGACACTAATAAGAACGGAACCCCGTCCATGCTCAAGTCGCCCTTGCTTCGCCTCTCCACGCTCGCCCTGCTGGTCGCCGCTACCGCCCAGGCCAACGCCTATGAGCTGTATGCCGATGACGACAGCCACCTGAACGCCAACCTCGAAGCCGTGTTCGGTGTATTCCACAGCGAAGAAAACTACGCCATCAGCGGCCGTCTGCAACAGGGCTCGTCTTCCTGGCGCGAGGGCTACATCAAATATGGCCTGAGTGGCGAACAGGGCCTGGCCGGCGTCGGCACGGCCTATGGCGCTTTCTCGCTGCTCAGCTCCGGCACCTGGGGTGACGGCGATGCCGCCGGTTTCAGTGATGGCTCCGAGCGCACCACCAAGTTCGAAGACGCTTACCTCGGCTGGCGCTCGGGCAAACTGATCGAGGCCCTGGGCGAAGACGGCATCGACCTGTCGTTTGGCCGCCAGAACATCGCCGTCGGTGACGGCTTTCTGATTCAGGGTGACTCGCTCAACGTCGGCAAGGGCCTGGCCGATGGCGAGTTCAACCGCGGCGGCGCCTACTACCTGGCCGCGCGCAAGGCGTTTGACCAGACCGCCGTGCTGCGTCTGGGCGGCAAGGAAGGCTGGCGCAGTGACCTGATGTGGCTGAAGTCGGACAACCGCGCCCAGGCCAAGACCGAAATGTACGTGGCGACCCTGGAGCACGTGGCCGATGCCGGCACCGTTGGCCTGACCTACATCGACACCACTGACGTGGATGAGCAGTACGCCTCGCCGGCACAGCTCGAGCGCGACGGCATGAAGACCTACAGCCTGCGCGCCGCCGGCAACGCCGGGGTAGAAAACCTGTTCCTCTCCGGCGAATACGCCACCCAGGACAAACCCCACACCAGCACTGAAAACGCCTGGTACCTGGAAGCCGGCTGGACCTTCGCCGATGTCGCCTGGTCGCCAAACGTCAGCTACCGCTACAGCCGTTTTTCGGAAGCATTCGACCCGCTGTTCTACGGCCTCAGCCGCGGCTTCGGCACCTGGTTCCAGGGCGAGGTCGCCGGCAACTATGCCGGCCCGTTCAACAACAACTCGCGCATCCAGAAAGTCGAGTTCAAGGTATCGCCGCTGGAAAACCTGAACATCGGCCTGCTGGCGTTCAACTACGACACCATCGACCGCAACCTGGGCAACACCGACGGCAAGGAATTCGATCTGTATGCCGAATGGGCCGTCAACGAGCACCTGATGGTGATGCCGCTGGTTGGCCTGTACCAGCCGGACAAGAGCGCAGAACAGGGCGGCACTCAGCTGGGCAGCAACAGCAACAACCTGTACAGCCAACTGGTGTTCGCCACTTTCTTCTGAGGCCCTGCGGGTGGCGGCGGCGCCGTCACCCGCACAGGTTTCACCCTGATCTGAGTCTCTGTCATGCGCGCAAGCCTTTTGACGATCCAAAGCAAGATCACCCTCCTCGCCAGCCTCTGCCTTTTATTGATTGTCGCCCTGTTGGTCGGGCTGTCGCTGTACCAGGCCGGGCAAAGCAGCGAGCAGGTCAAGCACTCCAGCAGCACCATGCTCGCCAGCGCCGCCGAACGCCACATGCAGGCACTGGCCCAGGTGCAGGCCTTGCAGGTGCAACGCACGTTCATGCAAACCCATGAATACGGCCTGGGCCTGTCCCGCTACCTGATGTATCTGCGCCAACGTGCGCAACAGGGCGAACTGACGCCGCAGCAATTGCGCCAGGAACTGACCCAACAACTGCGTCAGGCCTTGACCGACAAACCCGACCTGCTCGGGCTTTTTGTCATTTTCGAAGCCAATGCCCTCGACGGTGTGGATAGCCACTTTGCCGGCCAGGCCGAGCTGGGCAGTAACGAAGCCGGCCGTTTCGCCCTGTATTGGGTGCAAGGCACGCCGGGCGAGCTGCAACCGGTGATCGGCGACGAGGGCCTGCTGGCCAACACCCAGCCCGGCCCCAGCGGCAGCCCGTACAACGCGTTCTACACCTGCGCCCGCGACAGCCAGGCAGCCTGCGTACTCGAGCCTTACTTCGACGAGGCCTCCGGCACGCGCAAGCTGGTGACCAGCATTGCTTTTCCGCTGATGGAAAAGGGCAAGGTCATCGCCGTGATCGGCCTCGACATCAACCTCGCTGCCCTGCAACAGAGCAGCGAGGCCAGCAGCCGTGGCTTGTTCGACGGCAACGGCAGCATCAGCATCATCAGCCCCAGCGGCGTGATCGCTGCACACAGCCAGGATGCCAAACGCCTCGGCCAGCGCCTGAATCAGGTGCTGGAACACGAAGCCGACGGCGTGCTGGGCGCACTGCAGCAAAAGCAGGCCAAAGTGTTCGCCGACCAGCAACAGATCAACGTGATCGAACCGCTGGCGCCCATTGCCGGCGCCAAGCCCTGGGGCGTGCTGGTGGGCGTGCCGCAGAACATCCTGCTGGCACCGGCAGAAGCCCTGCAACAGGAACTGGACCAGCAACGCGAGCAGACCACCACCCTGGAGCTGCTGCTCGGTGGCGGCGCGGCCCTGCTCGGCGTGCTGCTGATCTGGCTGGCAGCGCTGCGCATCACCCGCCCGCTGCAGAGCCTGACGCACATGCTCGAAGACATTGCCGAGGGTGAAGGCGACCTCACCCGCCGCCTGACCGTGCAATCGCGCGACGAGATCGGCCAGCTGGCCAAGGCCTTCAACCGCTTTGTCGAACGCATCCACACCTCGATCAGCGAGGTGTCGTCGACCACCCGCCAGCTCAACGAAGTGGCGACACGGGTGGTCAACGCCTCCAACTCGTCCATGAGCAACTCCGACGAACAGGCCAGCCGCACCAGCAGCGTCGCCGCCGCGATCAACCAGCTGGGTGCCGCCGCCCAGGAAATCGCCCGTAACGCTGCAGATGCTTCGCAGCAGGCTACAGACGTGCGCCACCTTGCCGAAGAGGGCAGCCAGGTGCTGGAAAAGACTATCGCCGCGATGCATCAGCTGTCGGGCAAGATCAGCGCCTCGAGCAGCAACATAGAGACGCTCAACAGCAAAACGGTGGATATCGGTCAGATCCTCGAAGTGATCAAGAGCATCTCCGAGCAGACCAACCTGCTGGCGCTTAACGCTGCCATTGAGGCGGCGCGCGCCGGGGAAGCCGGGCGCGGCTTTGCCGTGGTCGCCGACGAGGTGCGCAACCTGGCGCACCGCACCCAGGTTTCGGCGCAGGAGATCCAGCGCATGATCGAGGGCCTGCAAGTGGATGCCCGTGATTCGGTCACGACCATGAGCGAAAGCCAGTGCCACAGCGCCGAAAGCGTGACCATCGCCAATCAGGCCGGCCAGCGCCTGGGCAGCGTGACCCAGCGTATCGGCGAGATCGACGGCATGAACCAGTCGGTGGCCACCGCCACCGAAGAGCAGACCTCGGTGATCGAGGCGCTGAACATGGACATCACCGAGATCAACACCCTCAACCAGCAGGGCGTGGAAAACCTCAACGCCACCCTGCGCGCCTGCGGTGACCTGGAGCAGCAAGCGGCCCGCCTGAAACAACTGGTGGACAGCTTCCGCATCTGATTCACCGCGCCAACCGCCTCAGTGAAAGCGCCCTGCCAGCCCCCGCCGAACTGCGGGAGCCTGGCAGAGGCGCGGACTGGCACAGGCACACAACGGGTTGGCAGGCACAACAATATTCCCGCGCCGCCCTCAGGGCAGACTAGACCTGCACAACCCTGCCGATGCCTTCGCGATCCGCTAAATCCAATAATTAAGGGAGCCCCCCTGATGCGAATAACCAGGATCCTTGCTCAAACCACCCTGGCACTTGGCGTGTCGCTAGCCGGCGCGCACTCCGCCCTCGCCGAGCTGCCCGCCGACACCGGTATCGGCCAGACGGTGTTGCCGTTCCCGCCTTCGCCGCACCGCGCTTACATGGTCGATGTGGAATTCGACAACTTTGTCACCGGCCGCGTGGTCGTGGTCGACCCGGACCAGAAGCGCTTCCTCGGCATGGTCAGCACCGGCTTTGCCGCGCCTTCGACCCTGAGTCGTGACGGCAAGCTGCTGTACACCGCCGACCTGTTCTATTCGCGCGGTACCCGCGGCACCCGTACTGACGTACTGACCGCCTGGGACACCTCCAAGCTCGCGCCCGAGTGGGAAGTGGTCATTCCTTCCAAGCGTGCCGAGTCGCTGACCCAGCGCTTTGGCCTGTCCACCAGCGCCGACGACCGCTTTGTCTACGTCTACAACTTCACCCCGTCGACCTCGATCACTGTGGTCGACACCCAGGCCAAGGCTGTCACCAGCGAGATCGCCATTCCCGGCTGTGTGCTCAGCTACCCGGTGGGCAAGCGCCGCATCGCTTCGCTGTGCGGTGACGGCAGCATCCAGCTGCTGACCCTGGGCGACGACGGCAAGGAAACTGCGCGCACCCAGACCAAGTTCTTCGACCCTAACGCGGAGAAGCTGGTGGAGCGTGGCGTGAACGTCGGCGACACCTTCTACTTCACCACCACCACCGGCACCGTCTACACCCTGGACCTGTCCGGCAAGGAAGCGAAGATCCTGCCGACCTGGTCGCTGGTCAACGACGAAGAGAAAAAAGCCGGCTGGGCGCCGGGTGGCTGGCAGCTGCTGGCTGTAGCACCGAAGCTCAACCGCCTGTACGTGCTGATGCACGACGCCCACGAAGCGATGAAGTGGGAAGACCCGAGCAACACCATCTGGGCATTCGACCTGAAGACCCAGAAGAAGGTCGGCACCCTGAGCACCGAAGGCGCGCCGATCTGGAGCCTGCAGGCCACCAGCGACGACAACCCGCTGCTGCTCGGCATCAACGTTGGCGGCGGCATGGACATCTTCGACCTGAAGAGCGGCAAGTACACCGGCACCATGGAAAAGCTGCACAAAACCGCCACGCAGATTCTCAGCCACTGAGCGAGGTGAGTTCATGCACACCGATCCGATCTTCATCATTGCCGGCGCGATCACCATTGCGGTGATCCTCGCCAGCGCCGCGACGCACAAGCTTCGCGCGCCGGCACGTTTCACCAAGCAACTGGAAGACTACCAGCTGCTGCCACAGGCACTGCTGAAACTGGTTGCCCGCGGCCTGCCGTGGCTGGAAATCGGCGTGGCCTTCGCCCTGCTGGTACCCGCCAGCCGGCCGAGCGCCGCGCTGCTGGCTGCGGCCTTGCTGGCGCTGTACGCGGCGGCCATCGGCATCAACCTGTGGCGCGGCCGCGCCGACATCGACTGCGGCTGCTCGGGCCCCGACCAGGCGCAACCGCTGCGCCCGGTACTGCTCGCCCGCAACGGCGTGCTGGTGGCGCTGGCGCTGGCCGCCGGTATCGCCCCGCAGGCCCGCGAACTCGGCTTTTTCGACGGTTTCGTGGTGATCGCCGCGAGCGCCGTTGCGCTGCTCATTTACGCCGCTGCCGAAGGCCTGCTGGCCAACGGTCCTCGTCTGTTCAAACTGATTGGAAGGTAAATTATGGAAGGCTTGATCGTCTCCAACATCCTGCTCTGGGCACTGCTGATCGCCCTCGCCTTCGCCGTGATGGGTCTGGTTCGCCAGATCGGCGTACTGCACTCGCGCCTGGCTCCGGCCGGTGCCCTGATGGTCGACAAAGGCGTTGCGGTCAACGAGCCGGCGCCACAAGTCACCGCCGCCGACCGCAACGGCCGCCCGGTCAACTTCGGCTATGCCGGGGAAAAAGCCCAGCTGCTGTTCTTCCTCTCGCCGACCTGCCCGATCTGCAAATCGCTGCTGCCGGCAATCAAGTCGATCGCCAAGGAACAGGCCAATCGCCTCGAGGTGGTGTTCGTCAGCGACGGCGACATGGACGCCCAGCAGAAGCTGATCCAGGAGCACAAGCTCGAAGACGCCACCTACGTGGTCGGCCCGCAAGTCGGCATGACCTACCAGATCGGCAAGCTGCCCTACGCAGCACTGATCGACCAGAGCGGCGTGCTGCGTGCCAAGGGCCTGGTCAACTCGCGCGAACACCTCGACAGCCTGTTCGAAGCCGAGCACCTGGGCAGCGCGACCCTGCAGCAGTACCTGCACGGCAACAGCCCTGCGCATGACCATGCGCACGACCACAGCACCCCACACTCCCACGCCTAACAAAAACAAAAGGACAGGCCCATGAAACTCCTCGACCTCCTGTTCGAGCGCTCCGCCCGCCACGTCGCCGACACCACGTCGCGACGCAAGCTACTCGGCCGTCTCGGTTCGCTGATGATCGCCGGCGCGGCCCTGCCTGTACTGCTGCCGATCGACCGCACCAGCAAGGCGCTGGCCGCCGACAAGCCAATGGCTGGCGACCCGGGTGACCCGAACAGCTGCGACTACTGGCGCTACTGCTCGATCGACGGTTTCCTCTGCTCGTGCTGCGGCGGTAGCGTGAACGCCTGCCCGCCCGGCACCGAGGCCTCGCAGGTCACCTGGATCGGCACCTGCCGCAACCCGGCCGACGGCAAGGACTACATCATCTCCTACAACGACTGCTGCGGTAAGCACAGCTGCAACCAGTGCGCCTGTACCCGCAACGACAGTGAGGAGCCAGCCTATCGTCCGTTCAACAACAACGACGTGAACTGGTGCCTGGCGGCCAAGTCGCACATCTACCACTGCACCGTGTCGATCATCCGCGGCGTCGCGATCTGAGGTGGCCACGATCATGCGCCCTATGCTGATCATCGGCCTGACCTGCGCCCTGGCAGCCCCGCTGGCCATGGCGCGGGCCATCCCCGACCCGCACCAGAAACACGCACCCGGCAACGAGGCGGTACAAACCCCGATCGCCCAGGCTGGCTACAGCACCGCGGTGAATTACCAGCTGCAGTGCGCGGGTTGCCACCTTGGCGACGGCAGTGGCTCCAAGGCCAACGACGTACCGCGCATGAAGGACTTTGTCGGCAACTTCCTCAAGGTCGATGGCGGCCGCGAGTTCCTCGTACGGGTACCGGGCATGGCCCAGTCGGCGCTCAACGACGAACAACTGGCCGACCTGATCAACTGGCTGATGCGCAAGGACGGCATTGCCGGCACCAGCCTGCCGGAGCACTACCAGCCCTACACCGGCGAGGAAGTGTCGGCAGTCAGGCACAGGTCGGTGCTCAATGTGCCGAACGCCCGTGCCGGGCTGATCAGCCAGATGCGGGACAAGGGAATCGCGATAGAAGATGGCATGAGTTATTGAGTATGTGCCAAGACAAAGCCCGCCTGATTGGCGGGTTTTTTTATGGGCAGTGACGGCCAATGGGGCCGCGGTGCGCCCCATCGCAGGCTCTCGCCAGCTCCCACAAGATCAAGTCAGTCACAATCCTCTGCAGGAGCTGGCGAGAGCCTGCGATGGGCTGCACAGCAGCCCCAAGATCTCACAAGCCCAGGCAAAAAAAAGGCAGGCCTGAGGCCTGCCTGAAAGGAGCACGAAACGATCAGTGTGCGATGCACACCGATTTGATCTCGGTATAGGCCTCAACCACTGCACGGCCAAACTCACGGCCCATGCCCGATTGCTTGAGTCCACCAAACGGCATGTTCGGGTCGAGCAACACGTGAGCGTTGACCCACACGGTACCGGCCTCGATGCGCGGCACCAGGTTCATCGCCTTGGTCAGGTCATTGGTCCACAAGCTCGCCGCCAGTCCGTAAACACTGTCGTTGGCCATGGCAATGGCCTGCTCTTCGTCGTCGAACGGAATCACCGACAGCACCGGGCCGAACACTTCAGCGCGGGCCACCGCCATCTCATGGTTGACGTCGGCAAGCACGGTCGGCTGCACGTAGAAGCCAGCGCTGTCGATCAGCTCGCCACCGGTGACCACGCGGGCACCTTCCTGCTTGGCCGTCTCGATGTGCTGGAGCACGCTCTGCTGCTGCTTGCGCGACACCAGCGGGTTGACCGCTGCAGTGGTGTCCATCCCGGCACCGATCGGCATGCCGGAAACCGCTGCCGCCAGGCCGGCAACAAAGTCGTCGTAGCGCGAGCGGTGCACATAGAAGCGCGAGGCCGCGGCACACACCTGGCCGTTGTTGAGCAAACCGCCCAGCAGCGCGCCCTGCACGGCTTTGTCGATGTCGGCATCGGCGAGGATGATCATCGGGTTCTTGCCGCCCAACTCCAGCGCGAAGCGGGTCATGTTCTGCACGGCGACGCTACCGACGATCTTGCCGACGGCGGTCGAACCGGTGAACGACACCTTGTCGATCTTCTGGTGCGAAGCCAGCGCCTGGCCGACATTGCCGCCGCCAGTCACTAGGTTGAAGACGCCGGCGGGAATGCCCGCCGCGATCGCCAGCTCGGCCAGGCGCAGGGCCGTCAGCGGGGTTTCCGGCGACGGCTTGATCACCACCGTGCAACCGGTGGCCAGTGCCGGCATCACCTTCCAGGTGGTGATCATCAGCGGGAAGTTCCACGGCACGATACCGGCCACCACACCCACCGGCTCGCGGCGGGCAAACGCGGTATAACGCGCACCCTCCGGCAACGGGATGGAGACGTCGAGGGCCTGCCCTTCAATCTTCGTTGCCCAGCCGGACATGTAGCGCATGAACTCGACCGTGGCGTTGACATCCAGCATCCGCGCCATGTTGATCGACTTGCCCTGGCACAGGGTTTCCAGTTGCGCCAGTTCCTCGCCGTGCTCTTCTACCAGCGCAGTAAAGCGCAGCAGGATGCGCTCGCGATCGGCCGGGCGCAGGCCCGACCACACCCGCGATTCGTGCGCCTTGCGCGACGACAGTACGGCACGCTCGACCAGCTCCAGGCTGGCGTCCGCCACCTGGGCAATGGTTTCACCGGTGGCCGGGTTCAACACCGGCGACGCGGCGCCTTCCGGCACCACCCACTGGCCATCGATGAAGCAGCCGTGCCGACGCTGCAGAAAAGCGGCTACCTGTGGCAGTACATCAACCTTGCTCATTCGCATTCCTCATCATTGATTGAGTCGACCCGGGCTCACTGCTGGGTCAGGAAACAGGCAACCGCGGCGCTGTCATCTGCAGCCGCCATCCCCGTGTAGGGCATGTAGGTGCCAGGCACGAAGGCCTGCGGCTGGGTAATGAAGGCCTGCAGGCTCTCGGCCTTCCAGTCGACGGCCTTGTCCTTCATCGCCTGGGAGTAGCTGAAGCCCGGGAACGTGCCCGAGGTGCGGCCAGCGACGCCATTGAGGTTGACCCCCATCATGCCGGTCACGCCTTTTTGCACGGCGTGGCACACCGAGCACTCCTGGGCGAACAGCTGGCTACCCTTCTGCACCGCAGCAGGTGCGCAGGCGGCGGCCGCCTGCACTTGAGAAACCTGAAACAGCGCCAGCACGGTGAGGCCGGCCAGGCACCGGCGAATCTTGTTGTTATGCATGAAACTGAAACCTCTGACCTGAGCATCCGACTGCCCGTTAAAACTCCTGCCATGGGGAAGCCATCGGCCTTACAGGCGGACGATGGTCTTTGACCTGTCGATTTAAACCGCAGTGGCCAAACAAGGTTTTTTTCTGCATGCCAGTCGTATTGGCTGCAGTGCCAACCTGACGGTGATGAGGGCAGCGCGCTAATGGCGGCTCAGGGGACGCCACCCTGCATGTCGGTGCAGGGTTGCGGTAGGCGGGAGGTCAGTGCTGGTAACGCTTGCGGTATTCACCCGGCGATACGCCAAAGCGGGCTTTGAAGGCGGTAGAGAAGTAACTGGCGTCGGAGAAGCCCCAGGAATAGCCCAAGGCCGACAGCTTCTGTTCCGCGCCGCCGTGGCGCAGCGACTCGGCGCAGAAGTCCAGGCGCCGGCTCTTGATGTACTGGGCAACCACCAGCCCCTTCTTCGAGAACATCCGGTACAAGCCGCGTACCGACACCCCGACCTCACGTGCAAGCAGCTCCGGGCACAGTTCTTCGCTGCGGATGTGCTCATCGATGAAGGCGATGGTTTTGCGGAACAGCCGCTCATGGGCGTCCGGATCGGCCTCGTTGCTGCCGATGACCGGGCGCAGCAAGCTGATGATCGCCTCCAGGGTGGCTTCGCTCTCCTGCAGGCTGAGCGTGTCCATGTTGCTCGCCTCCAGCACCAGCCGGTTGGCCAGCAACGCAATCGGCGAGCTGGCATCGATGCGCTGGGCGCAGCGAATGCTGCTGAAACGCTGGCTGTGCTCGACCAGGTGACGCGGCAGAATCAACGACAACTGACGTGAGTTGTCGCTGTAGGTGAAGTCGCTGGGCAAGGTGGCATCGATCAGGGTGATGTCGCCAGGTCGCAGCGTTACGCGCTTGCCGTCCTGCTCCATGCCGGCCTGGCCCTGCAGCTGAAACGCGGCGAAAAAGTGCTTGCCCTCGCTTTGTTCCACCTCGCGTCCGGTGCGGTACAGGCGGGCCTGGGCCACATCCACCAGGCTCAGCTTGATCGCGCCGACTTTGTGCTCTTTGACCGAGCCGGAAAATTCGGGCCCCAGGGGGGTGGCGCAAAAGCGGCCACAGGCCTGGTTGATTTTTTGCAGCCATTCATCAAAACGGTCTGCCCTGAGTGCACTTGCAGTCATCATGATGTTACAGGCCTCGCTGATATTTTTATTATTGGCCAGGCGCCGACCTCATCGCGCCTGGGTTACCTCATCATCTGGCAACGCTCGCACGCTCCGGCGTGCTTATTTAAGCCCACCGAAACGCAGATAAAAACTTTCGCCAACTTCCGGCAACGGACCGTCGGCGGTTTCCAGTGCGCTGCTCAGGAACTCCTCGCCTTTGGCCTGGACCAGGCGGTAGATGTTGCGACACAGCTGGCGCGCCGCACGCCCTTCCCAGTCGCCGGGGAGCAGCTCGTCAGGCAGCTGCGGATCACGCAGCAGCAACTTGCGGTATTCGTGAATGAGCAAGGTTCGCGCCAGAAAGCAGTCCATCGGCTGCAATTGGTCCTGCTCGCGCAACGCCTGCCACAAGGGGCGGAACAACTGGATGAACTCGCTGTACTGCGCGGCCAGGGCCTCGATGTTCCAGCTCTCGCGCACCTGCATGCGCAGGGCCTTGGAGGCCAGCACGTCTTGCGCGGTGGTTTCGAACAGAATGGTGTCTTCGAGCACCTCGAGGTCCTGCAGGGTCGCGACGACGTCGGCACGTTCGCAGCGCGGGCAGGCCAGCATCACCGGCGAAATCGCACCAAAACCTTGCCACTCCAGCTCTTCGCGCACCTGTTTGCGCTTGTCCTGCGGCAATTGCGACAACAGCGCCAGGGTCCAGGAACCGTCCCAGGCCGGCAGCGCCGAACTGTAGACCCGCTTGAACGCTTTTTCGAATCGCCGCCGACCGGTTCCCGTCAGGCTGTAGTAGCTGCGCCGCCCGACTTTCTCGGCGCTCAACCAGCCTTCCTTGGTCAGGCGGAAGATCGAGGTTCGGATCAGCCGTTCGTTGATGCCGATGGGTTCGAGCAACTGGATCAGGCTACCGAGCCACACCGTTCCACCGTGCGGTTCGATGGCATCGCCGTAGAGGGTGATGATCAGCGAACTGGCACGCAGCGGCGTCTGCTGCTGGAAACGGGTAATCAACTGATTTAAGGGGGCAAGGGACGTCATGGGAGAACCGGGCATTAAAGTACTGCGAAATATACCCGCTGCACGCCAGTCCTGGCCATTGCCACTGACCTTCGCCGCACTGCTCATTGCCCCTCTCCTTTGGGCCGCAAGGTGCTGGCAGAGATTCGCGGACGGTCCGTCTCGACCTCGCGCAGCGGCTCGCAGGCGACCATGCCCTGCAGGCAACGCTGGGCAAGGCGCTGGTATTCCTCGGTGCCGGCCCGCTTCCAGGCCACTTCCTCGTCACTCAGGCGACGCTTGACCTGCGCTGGCGCACCGAGCACCAGCGACTGTTCGTCGCAACGAAACCCTGCCTTCACGAAGGTCGTCGCCGCCACAAACGAACGCGGACCGATCTCGGCGTTGTCCATCACTACCGCATTCATGCCGACCAGCACGTCTTCGCCGATGCGGCAGCCGTGCAGCACGGCGCCATGACCGATGTGGCCGTTGCGCCCGACCACCGTGTCGCTCTCAGGAAAACCGTGCATCACGCAGGTGTCCTGGATATTGGCGCCCTCCTCCAGGACGATGCGCCCGAAGTCGCCGCGCAGGCTGGCCAACGGGCCGACATAGCAGCCGGCACCGATGATCACGTCGCCGATCAGCACCGCCGTGGGGTGCACATAGGCACTGGGGTGAACCACCGGGGTCAGGCCGTCAAGGCTGTAGCAGGTCATGGCGATGTCCTCATTGGGCCGCGTGGCGGCGGCTCTGAACGATGACAAAGCGTCGGCTGACGAAGGCGCCGTCGCTGATCGAGGCATTCGCCGCCGGGTTGCCGCCAGTGGCATGGAAGTCGCTGAACGCCGCCGACTGGTTGACGAACACGCCACCGTCAAGGTTCACCGACAGCGCCACGGCGACATCCTGGGCCAAGGCTTCCGCCTGCTCGAGGAACGCCTCGTCGGTGGAATACACGCCCAGGGTGATGGCGCCTTTGGCGGCGATCACTTCGCGGGCGACCTGCAGGCTGTGGGCGCTGTCGTCAGTGGCAATGATGAAGGCGATGGGGCCGAAGCGCTCTTGCGTGTAGGCATCGCGCTGCGCGGCGTCGACCTTGAGCAGCAGTGGCGTGTGTACCCGCGCGCCGGGGAACTGCGGATGCTCGCGCACTTCGCTGTCGAGCAGGACCTCGCCGAGCTCGCGGCAGGCGTCGATGCGCGCCACGGTAGCCGGCGCCTGAATGGCACCAAGCACCGCGCACGCACGGTCGTTGTCGGCAAGGAATCCTTTGACGGCAGCGGCCAGTGCCTCGGCGACCTGATCGAAGCTGAGCTGTTCGTCGCCATTGCGGATACCGCCGCGTGGCACATAGATAGCCTGGGTGGTGGTGCACATCTGCCCGGAGTACAGGCTCAGGGAGAACGCCAGGTTCTTCGCCACCGCCTTGAGGTCACGGGTGCTGTCGATGATCACGCTGTTGATGCCGGCCTTCTCGGTGAACACCTGGGCCTGCAGCGCGTTGCGTTCCAGCCACTCGCCAAAGGCATTGGAGCCGGTGAAGTCGACCAGCTTGACCCGTGGGTCGAGTGCCAGTTGCTGCGCAACCGGTGCCTCAGGGGTGTCGACTACCAGACTGACCAGCGCCGGGTCGAAGCCCAGTTCGGCGAGCACGTCCTGGGCCACCTTGACGCTCATCGCCACCGGCAGGATCGCCCCCGGGTGCGCCTTGACCAGCACCGGGTTACCGGTGGCCAGGCTGGCGAACAGGCCCGGGTAGGTGTTCCAGGTCGGAAAGGTTGAACAGGCGACCACCAGCGACAGGCCGCGCGGCACGATGTGCCAGCGCTTGTCCAGTTGCAGCGGGTCGAGTTTGCCCTGCGGCTTGATCCACTGCGCCGCCTGCGGCACCTCGGCCATCGCCCGCCAGGCGTAGGCCAGCGCTTCCAGGCCACGGTCCTGGGCATGCGCGCCGCCCGCCTGGAAGGCCATCATGAAGCCTTGCCCGGTGGTGTGCATTACCGCGTAGGCCAACGTCGGGCTCAGTGCGTTCAGGCGCTGGAGGATTTCCAGGCATGCACCGACCCGCGCCTGCGGACCGGCATCGCGCCAGGCCGGCAGCGCCTGTTGCTGGCGCGCCAGCAGTTGCTCGGCGTCATATTGATCGTAACGAACGCCAAGGTCGAAGCCATAAGGCGACCGCTCGGCACCCGCTTTCGCCACTGCTGCCGGACCGTGCAGGGCGAACGACTTGTTGAGCAGCGCCTCGAATGCTGCTTGCGCACCCTCTACCGCCGCTTGCGGGTACTGCTTGAGCTGTTCGCTGTAGGGCGACCAGTAGCTGCGCTCGGCGATGGCCTGCAGCGCGCGGTCGAGCGTGGCGCGGTGATGGTCGAACAGTTCCAGGGCGGCACGGGTGGCAGTAGACGACATCGCGTAAATCCTCGAAAAACTGGCGGCTTCAGCACAAAGCTACAGAAAGCGATGCGCCTGATGAGATTTTTTGTATCACAACGCTTTTTGACAAATAAGTAAAGCCATCTGTATCGGAATATTATCCGTTCGTCGCGATGTTTCACGCCCTTCAGTGCTGCTAAAACCCGCATTCATACAGCTGCAAGCCGCACCAACCCACTATCCGCCAGCACTCCCGCACTCAAATATAGGACACGAAATTGTAGTTTTGCGTTGTTGTTTTGTATCGCTTTGTGCGTATACTCGAAAAAAGCCGGCCCGGTAGGTGCCCTCGCAGGTACTCGCCACATGGCCGCAACACCCAATAACTAGCCGGCTAACCAAGCCGCGCGCGCAGCCTGAGGAGCGTTTGATGCCTCGCACCCTTGCCGTTCTTGCCCCCGAAGCGGGCGTACGCCTGATCACCCTGCAGCGCCCGGAAGCGCTGAACGCCCTGAACACCGAGCTGCTCGGTGAGCTGGCGGCTGAACTGGAACTCGCCGAACGTGATCCCGACACCCGCGCCGTGGTCATCACCGGCAGCCGCAAGGCCTTCGCCGCCGGTGCCGATATCAAGGAAATGGCCGAGCGCGATCTGGTCGGCATCCTCAACGACCCACGCGTCGGCTACTGGCAGCGCATTGCCGCGTTCTCCAAACCACTGATCGCCGCGGTCAACGGCTTCTGCCTGGGCGGCGGCTGCGAGCTGGCCATGCACGCCGACATTCTTGTTGCCGGCGAAGACGCACGCTTCGGCCAACCGGAAATCAACCTCGGCATCATGCCCGGCGCAGGCGGCACCCAACGCCTGCTGCGCGCAGTCGGCAAATCGCTGGCCATGCAGATGGTGCTCACCGGCGAAGCCATCGATGCGCGCTTCGCCCAGCGCGCCGGCCTGATCAGCGAAGTGACCCAGCCCGAGTTCACCGTCGATCGCGCCATCGCCATCGCTCGCGTGATCGCGCAGAAAGCGCCGCTGGCGGTACGCCTGGCCAAGGAAGCCCTGCTCAAGGCCCAGGACACGGACCTGGCCAGCGGCCTGCGCTTCGAGCGCCATGCTTTCACTGTGCTGGCCGGTACGGCCGACCGCAATGAAGGTATCGCCGCCTTCCAGGCCAAGCGCCGCCCCGAATTCACCGGTCAGTAAGCCTGGCCGCCCCTTCCCTGGTTATCCCTAGAGCACCCCTGCCATGAATTTCCAGCACATCCTGTTTGCCATCGAGGAAGGCGTTGCCACCCTCAGTCTCAATCGCCCGGAGCAACTCAACAGCTTCAACGCGCACATGCACGCTGAAGTGCGCGAAGCCCTCAAGCAGGTACGGCAGAACCCCGAGGTGCGCGTGCTGTTGCTCAGCGGCGAAGGCCGTGGTTTCTGTGCCGGCCAGGACCTGGGTGACCGCAACGTTGCTCCGGGTGCCGCAGCGCCGGACCTGGGCGAGTCCATCGAGCAGTTCTACAACCCGTTGATCCGCACCCTGCGCGACCTGCCGCTGCCGGTGATCTGCGCAGTCAACGGCGTCGCCGCCGGTGCCGGGGCAAACATTCCTCTGGCCTGCGACCTGGTTCTGGCAGCGCGCTCGGCCAGCTTCATCCAGGCCTTCTGCAAGATCGGCCTGATCCCTGACTCGGGCGGTACCTGGACCTTGCCACGCCTGGTCGGCACCGCCCGCGCCAAGGCCTTGATGCTGCTCGGCGACCGACTGAGCGCGGAGCAGGCCGAGCAGTGGGGGCTGATCTACCGCGTGGTCGACGACGCCGAACTGCGCAGCGAAGCGCTCAAGCTGGCACGCCACCTGGCCACCCAGCCGACCTATGGCCTGGCGCTGATCAAGCGCAGCCTGAACGCCAGCCTGAACAACAGCTTCGACGAACCGCTCGAGCTCGAGCGCGACCTGCAGCGCCTGGCCGGGCGCAGCGAGGATTACCGCGAGGGCGTCAGCGCCTTCATGGCCAAACGCACCCCAACCTTCCAGGGACGCTAAGCGATGAGCGCACTTGATAACAGCACCGTCGTTGCCGTGATCGGCGCTGGCGCCATGGGCGCCGGTATCGCCCAGGTGGCAGCGCAGGCCGGTCACCCGGTGAAGCTCCATGACGCCCGCCCCGGCGCTGCCGCCCAGGCCATCGACGGCATCGACCGGCAGCTCGGCAAGCTGGTGGAAAAAGGCCGCCTCAGCGCCGAGGCACGCGCCGCCACTGTGGCGCGCCTGCAGCCGGCCGACGCCATCGAGGCCCTGGCCGATGCCGGCCTGGTGATCGAGGCGATCGTCGAGAACCTTGAGGTCAAACGCGGCCTGCTGCGTCAGCTGGAAGCGCTGTGCAGTGCTGAGTGCATTTTCGCCAGCAACACGTCGTCATTGTCGATCACCAGCCTGGCCGCGGGTCTCGCCCACCCCGAGCGGGTGATCGGCATGCACTTCTTCAACCCGGCACCGCTGATGGCGCTGGTCGAGATCGTCTCCGGCCTGGCTACGCCACGCGCCTTGGCCGAGCAGCTGTACGCCACCGCACGCGCCTGGGGCAAACAGCCGGTACACACCAAATCCACCCCCGGTTTCATCGTCAACCGCGTGGCCCGGCCGTTTTATGCCGAAAGCCTGCGCCTGCTGCAGGAAGGCGCCGCCGATTGCGCCACGCTCGACGCCCTGCTGCGTGACGCCGGTGGCTTTCGCATGGGCGCCTTCGAACTCACCGACCTGATCGGCCACGACGTCAACTACGCCGTGACCTGCTCGGTGTTCGCCGCCTATTACAACGACATGCGCTTCCAGCCGTCGCTGATCCAGAAAGAGCTGGTGGACGCCGGCCGCCTTGGACGCAAAAGCGGCCACGGCTTCTATAACTACGCCGAAGGCGTCGAGCGCCCGCAGCCGGTTGAGCTGACCAGCGCCGCCAGAATCGATTGCTGCGTGGTGGAAGGTCACCTGGGTGTGGCCGAGCCACTGGTCCAGCGCCTGCAGGATGCCGGTGTGCAGGTGGTACGTCGCGACGGCAGCGGCCTGCTGCGCGTCGGCGATGCAGTGCTGGCCCTGTCCGACGGCCGCCTGGCCAGCCAGCGCGCCCGGGAAGACGGCCTGCGCAACCTGGTACTGATTGATTTGGCGCTCGACTACGCCAAGGCCGGCCGCCTGGCCATCGCCTGCGCCGCTGACACCAGCATCGATGCCCGCGACCAGGCTGTGGCCCTGCTGCAACGCGCCGGGATCAAGGTCAGCCAGCTGGCCGACCTGCCGGGGCTCGCCGTGCTGCGCAGCGTGGCGATGCTTGCCAACGAAGGCGCCGATGCGGTGTTGCAGGGTGTCGGCAGTGCCGCCGATATCGACCTGGCGATGCGCGCCGGGGTGAATTACCCGCAAGGCCCGCTGGCCTGGGCCGACGCCATCGGCCTGCCAGCCGTACTGCGCATTCTGGAAAACCTGCAGAACAGCTACGGCGAAGAGCGCTATCGCCCGTCCCTGCTGCTGCGCCGTCTGGTCGCCGAAGGGAGGCGTTTTCATGACTAACCACGAAGCGTTGTCGCTCGCCACCCGCTGCGCCGAGACCATGTTCGAACGCGACAACGCCAGCCAGCGCCTGGGCATGCGCCTGCTGTCGGTCGCCCCGGGCCGCACCATGGTCGGCATGAGCGTGCGCGAAGACATGATCCAGGGCCATGGCACCTGCCATGGCGGCTACCTGTTCGCCCTTGCCGACTCGGCGTTCGCGTTCGCCTGCAACAGCTACAACGATGCCTGCGTGGCGATCGGCTGCAGCATTGACTACGTCGCCCCGGCACACCTGGGCGACACCCTCACCGCACACGCCAGCGAGCTGAGCCGCAGTGGCCGTACCGGCAACTACGACGTGCGCATCGAAAACCAGCACGGCCAGCTGATCGCCCTGTTCCGTGGCAAGTCCTATAAAGTGCGCGGCACCGTGCTGGCGCAGGAGACCCCGAATGAATGACGCCCTGATTATCGACGCCATCCGCACCCCAATCGGCCGTTACGCCGGCGCTCTTTCCAGCGTGCGCGCCGACGACCTCGGCGCGGTTCCGCTCAAGGCCCTGCAAGCGCGCCACCCGCAACTGGACTGGAGCGCCATTGACGATGTGATCTACGGCTGCGCCAACCAGGCCGGCGAAGACAACCGCAACGTCGCGCACATGGCTTCGCTGCTCGCCGGCCTGCCGGTCAGCGTGCCGGGCACCACGCTCAACCGCCTGTGCGGCTCCGGCCTGGACGCCATCGGCAGCGCCGCCCGCGCCATTCGCTGCGGCGAAGCCGGGCTGATGATCGCCGGCGGCGTCGAGTCGATGTCGCGCGCGCCGTTCGTCATGGGCAAGTCCGAGCAGGCCTTCGGCCGCAGCGCGGAAATCTTCGACACCACCATCGGCTGGCGCTTCATCAACCCGCTGATGCAGGAACAGTTCGGCACCGACTCGATGCCGGAAACCGCTGAAAACGTCGCCGCCCATTTCAATGTTTCGCGCGCCGACCAGGACGCCTTCGCCCTGCGCAGCCAGCACAAGGCCGCCGCCGCCCAGGCCAGCGGTCGCCTGGCCAAGGAAATCGTCGCGGTAGAGATTCCCCAGCGCAAAGGCCCGGCCAAGCGCGTCGAGCACGACGAACACCCACGCGGCGACACCACCCTGGAGCAACTGGCCAGGCTCGGTACGCCGTTCCGCCAAGGCGGCAGCGTCACCGCCGGCAACGCCTCGGGGGTCAACGATGGCGCCTGTGCGCTGCTGCGGGCCAGCCCGCAAGCCGCCGCACGCCACGGCCTCACGGCCCGGGGCCGGGTGGTGGCCATGGCCACCGCTGGCGTCGAGCCGCGCCTGATGGGCATCGGCCCGGTGCCGGCCACCCGCAAAGGTCTGGAACTGGCCGGCCGGAGCCTGGCTGACATGGACGTCATCGAACTCAACGAAGCCTTCGCCGCTCAGGGTCTGGCGGTTCTGCGCGAGCTCGGCCTGGCTGACGACGACGCGCGGGTCAACCCGAACGGCGGTGCCATCGCCCTCGGCCACCCGCTGGGCATGAGCGGCGCACGCCTGGTCACCACTGCCCTGCACGAACTGGAAGCGCGCCAGGGCCGCTACGCCCTTTGCACCATGTGCATCGGCGTCGGCCAGGGCATCGCACTGATCATCGAGCGGCTCTGACACGCCGGCCGCCGAAGGTTATTCTGATCAACAGCACTCAAAGGCCCGCGTGCGGGCCAATGCACAAAAACAATTCGAGTGAAGCCATGAATATGTCTGTAAACACATCCCCGCTTGATCCGATGGAAACCGCCAGCATCGATCAATTGCGCCAGCACCAGCTGGACCGTCTGCGCTGGAGCCTGAACCATGCCTACCAGAACGTGCCGCTGTACAAGCAGCGTTTCGACAGCCTGGGCGTGCACCCGGACGACCTGAAGTCGCTGGACGATCTGGCCAGGTTCCCGTTCACCGGCAAGAACGACCTGCGCGACAACTACCCCTACGGCATGTTCGCCGTGCCGATGCATGACGTCGTGCGCCTGCACGCCTCCAGCGGCACCACCGGCAAGCCGACCGTGGTCGGTTACACGCAAAACGACATCAACACCTGGGCCAACGTGGTCGCCCGTTCGATCCGCGCGGCCGGTGGCCGTCGTGGCGATAAGGTGCAGATTTCCTACGGCTACGGCCTGTTCACCGGCGGCCTGGGCGCCCACTACGGTGCCGAGCGCCTGGGCTGCACGGTGATTCCGATGTCGGGCGGGCAGACCGAGAAGCAGGTGCAGCTGATCCGTGATTTCCAGCCGGACATCATCATGGTCACCCCCTCGTACATGCTCAACATCGCTGACGAAATCGAGCGCCAGGGCCTCGACCCGCACAAGCTGGCGCTGCGACTCGGCATCTTTGGCGCCGAACCCTGGACCGCCGAGCTGCGCCGCGCGGTCGAGGAGCGCATGGGCATCACCGCCCTGGACATCTACGGCCTGTCGGAAATCATGGGCCCGGGCGTGGCCATGGAATGCGCCGAGACCAAGGACGGCCCGACCGTCTGGGAAGACCACTTCTACCCGGAGATCATCGACCCGGTGACCGGCGCGGTGCTGCCCGACGGCGAATACGGCGAGCTGGTGTTCACCTCGCTGAGCAAAGAAGCGTTGCCGATGATCCGCTACCGCACCCGCGACCTCACCCGCCTGCTGCCGGGCACCGCACGGCCGATGCGACGCATCGACAAGATCACCGGTCGCAGCGACGACATGCTGATCATCCGCGGGGTCAACGTGTTCCCGACGCAGATCGAGGAGCAGGTACTGAAAATAAAACAACTTTCCGAGTGCTACGAGATACATCTGTATCGCAATGGCAACCTCGACGGCATGGATGTGCACGTGGAGCTCAAGCATGAACTGCAGGGCCTGGACGCCGACCAGCAGAAACTGATCGGCAACGAGCTGAGCAAGCAGATAAAGACCTACATCGGCATCAGCGCACGCGTGCTGATCCAGCCTTCACACAGCCTGAAACGCTCTGAGGGCAAGGCCTGCCACGTTTACGACAAACGCGGCCAGAGCTGATTGCAGCCTGCCCCCAGCCCCGCTTCGGCGGGGCTTTTTTTTGCCCGCGAAAAGCCCCGCAGCCCACTCTGGCGCAGACCACCCCTGCCGCGACCCGACGAAGTGGTACAAAAATCTTATGCGACACACAATTTAATGTTTGATATTTATTTTTGTATCATTTAAAAATACAGCCATGGCCAAGGCCTCCCGACAAACCTTTACAAGGCTGGAGACGCAGCATGTACGCACAACTGGTTGAGACCGGCGTTAAGCGGGTCAAGGCGCTGGACGAAATGTCCCCCGAAGAGCGCGCCTTCCAAGAGAAGATCGACGCCGAGATCAAGATCGAAGCCAAGAACTGGATGCCCGACGCCTACCGGCAGACCCTGATCCGCCAGATCTCCCAGCACGCTCACTCGGAAATCGTCGGCATGCTGCCCGAAGGCAACTGGGTAACCCGCGCACCGACCCTCAAGCGCAAGCTGCAGCTGATGGCCAAGATCCAGGACGAAGCCGGTCACGGCCTGTACCTGTACAGCGCAATGGAAACCCTGGGCGCCGACCGCGACGAAGAGATCGCCAAGCTGCACAGCGGCAAGGCCAAGTACTCGAGCATCTTCAACTACCCGACCTTGAGCTGGGCCGACATGGGCGCAGTGGGCTGGCTGGTTGACGGCGCAGCGATCGTCAACCAGGTGGTGCTGCAGCGCACCTCCTACGGCCCTTACTCGCGGGCGATGATCCGTATCTGCAAGGAAGAGAGCTTCCACCAGCGCCAGGGCTACCAACTGCTGCTGACCATGATGAAAGAAGGCACCCAGGCGCAGAAGGACATGGTCCAGGACGCGATCAACCGCCTGTGGTGGCCAGCACTGATGATGTTCGGCCCAAGCGACGAGCATTCGCCGAACAGCGCCCAGTCGATGGCCTGGAAGATCAAGCGCCAGGGCAACGACGAGCTGCGCCAGCGCTTCGTCGACCAGACCATCCCGCAACTGGAACTGCTCGGCTGCACCGTGCCGGACCCGGACCTGAAGTGGAACGAAGAACGCGGCCACTACGACTTCGGCGACATCCAGTGGGACGAGTTCTACGACGTACTCAAGGGCAACGGCCCGTGCAACACCGAACGCGTCGCCACCCGCCGCAAGGCCATCGAGGACGGCGCCTGGGTGCGCCAGGCCGCGGTCGCCCACGCCAAAAAACAACAAGCCAAGCGCAACGCCGCCTGACAAGCCCCTGATCTGGAGAATCCCGCCATGTCCGAATGGACCCTGTTCGAAGTTTTCGTGCGCAGCAAGCACGGCCTCAACCACAAGCACGTCGGCAGCGTGCATGCCGCCGACGCCGCCATGGCGATCGAGAACGCCCGCGAGCTGTACACCCGCCGCAACGAGGGCGTGAGTTTGTGGGTCGTGCCTTCGGCGCTGATCACCGCCTCTTCGCCGGACGAGAAAGACCCGCTGTTCGTACCGTCGGAAGACAAGGTTTATCGCCATGCCAGCTTCTACGAGCTGCCGGCCGAAGTCGGTCACATGTGAGGCCACTGCCATGACCCAACAACAAGACCTCATCCAATACCTGCTGCGCCTCGGCGACAGCGCCCTGATCCAGGGCCAGCGCCTGTGCGAATGGTGCGGCAAGGCCCCGGCACTGGAAGAAGAGCTGGCGCTGATGAACGTCGGCCTCGACCTGGTCGGCCAGGCGCGCAACTGGCTGGACTATGCCGCCGAGCTGCTGGTCGACGGCCGTGACGCCGACCACCTGGCATTCCGCCGCGACGAACGTGCCTACCGCAACCTGCTGCTGGTTGAACAGCCCAACGGCGATTACGCGGTCACCATCGTCAAACAGTTTCTCTTCGATGCCTGGCACTTCCAGGTGTTAAGCGCCCTGAGCAGCTCCAGCGATGAGCGTGTCGCCGGTATCGCCGCCAAGGCCCTGAAGGAAGTCACCTACCACCTGCGCCGCTCCGGCGAGTGGGTCGAGCGCCTTGGCGACGGCACCGAGGAAAGCCACCGGCGCATGCTGGCGGCGATCGAGCAGGTATGGCGCTTTACCGTCGAGCTGGCCGATGGCGACGAGGTCGAGCAACGCCTGGCCGACGCCGGCGTGATCGCCCAGCCGGAGGCAATCGCCAGTGCCTGGCGCGCCAAGGTCGACGACGTGTTCACCCGTGCCACCCTGCCTGTACCGGCGGCGGCCAGCTACTTCTACCTCAGCGGGCGCCGTGGCGTACACAGCGAGCACCTGGGTGCGCTGCTGGCCGAAATGCAGTTCCTGCCGCGAGCCTATCCCGATGCGACCTGGTGAGCTGATCGCCAGCGACCGCGGCGCCCGCCCGCTCCAGGCCAATGACCTGGAACAGGCCTGGGCCGTGCTCGGCGAGGTGATGGACCCGGAGGTCCCGGTGGTCAGCGTGGTTGATCTGGGTATCGTCCGCGGCCTCGACTGGCAAGGGGGCCACCTGCACGTGGTGGTCACCCCGACCTATTCGGGCTGCCCGGCCACCGAGGTGATCGAGCAGGACATCGCCGACGCCCTGCAACAGGCCGGCTTCGCCGCCCCGCAACTGGAGCGCCGGCTGACCCCGGCGTGGACCACCGACTGGATCAGCGACAGCGGCCGCGAGCGCCTGCGTACCTACGGCATCGCCCCGCCTGCCGGCAGCACCAGCAAGCGCAGCCTGCTCGGCGAGGGAGACGAGGTGTGCTGCCCGCAATGCGGCAGCGCCCACACCGAGCGCCTCAGCGAGTTCGGTTCTACCGCCTGCAAGGCGCTGTACCGCTGCATCGAGTGCCGTGAGCCTTTCGACTACTTCAAGTGCATCTGAGCAGCGCGCTGCCGGAGACAAAAAAAATGAGCAAGTTCCACAGCCTGAAGATTAAAGAAGTGCGCCCGGAGACCCGCGACGCGGTGTCGATCGCCTTCGACGTACCGGCCGAGCTGGCCAACGATTTCACCTTCACCCAGGGCCAGCACCTGGTGATGCGCACGCACCTCGAAGGTCAGGAAGTACGCCGTTCCTACTCGATCTGCACCGGGGTCAACGACGGTGAGCTGCGTGTGGCGATCAAGCGTGTACCCGGCGGGCTGTTCTCTGCCTACGCCAACGACAGCCTCAAGGCCGGCCAGCAACTGGAAGTGATGCCGCCGTCCGGACACTTTTACGTGCCGCTCGACGCCACGCGCCACGGCCACTACCTGGCCGTGGCCGCCGGCAGCGGCATCACGCCGATCCTGTCGATCATCAAGACCACCCTTGAACGCGAACCGCACAGCAGCTTCACCCTGCTCTACGGCAACCGCTCGAGCAACTCCGCGCTGTTTCGCGAACAGCTCGAAGACCTGAAAAACCGCTACCTGCAGCGCCTCAACCTGATCTTCGTGTTCAGCCGCGAGCAACAGGATGTCGACCTCTACAACGGCCGCATCGACGCTGAAAAATGCGCCCAGCTGTTCAGCCGCTGGCTCGACGTCAAGGCCCTGGACGCCGCCTTTATCTGCGGCCCGCAGGCCATGACCGAAACCGTGCGCGACCAGCTCAAGGCCAATGGCATGCCGGCCGAGCGCATCCACTTCGAACTGTTCGCCGCCGTCGGCAGCACGCAGAAGCGCGAAGCACGCCAGGCCGCCGCCCAGGTCGACAGCGCCAAGAGCCAGATCACCGTGATCAGCGACGGTCGCGAGCTGTCGTTCGAGCTGGCACGCAACAGCGCCAGCGTACTGGATGCCGGTAATGAGCACGGCGCCGAACTGCCCTACTCGTGCAAGGCCGGGGTGTGTTCGACCTGCAAGTGCAAGGTGATCGAAGGCGAAGTGGAAATGGACAGCAACTTTGCCCTTGAAGACTACGAGGTCGCGGCCGGCTACGTGCTGTCGTGCCAGGCCTTCCCGATCAGCGACAAGGTCGTACTCGACTTCGACCAGCTCTGACCCGCCCGGTCCGTTGCCGGTGCCACTGCGTTCGCGCAGTGGCACCGGCAACGCCCGGGTTTTGCCGTACCGCAAAAACACTGACTCGACAATCACAACAAGAGAGCGTGAAGCCATGACCCCACAAGACCCTGAACGTCTCCGGCAGCACCCGGACTTCATCCAGCTGGTGCGTCGCAAGCAGCGCCTGACCTGGTCGCTGACCCTGACGATGCTGGCGATTTACTACGGCTTCGTGCTGACGATGGCATTCGCCCCCGGGTTGCTTGGCCAACCGCTCAACGGCGGCGCCACCAGCATCGGCATTCCTGTGGCGGTGACGGTCATTCTGCTCTCGTTCATCCTCACCGCGTTCTACGTGCGCCAGACCAACCAGGTGCTCGACCCGCTCGTGGCAAAACTGCAGCAGGAGGCTCAGCAATGAAAGCCTCCCATTTGTTGTTGCTCGGTGCAGGCCTGTTGGCGAGTGGTGCTGCCGTAGCCGGTGAAACCGCCGCGCGGCCTTTGAACTGGCACGCCATCGGCATGTTCCTGGTGTTCGTGCTGTTCACCCTGGGTATCACCCGCTGGGCCGCATTGCGCACCCGTTCGGCCAGCGACTTCTACACCGCAGGCGGCGGCATCAGCGGCCTGCAGAATGGCCTGGCGATTGCCGGCGACATGATCAGCGCCGCATCGTTTCTGGGCATCTCGGCGATGATATTCATGGCCGGTTACGATGGCCTGCTGTACTCCCTGGGCGTTGTAGCCGCCTGGCCGATCATCCTGTTCCTGATCGCCGAACGCCTGCGCAACCTCGGCAAGTACACCTTCGCCGACGTGGTCTCGTACCGCCTGGAGCAAACCCCGATCCGCATCGTCGCGGCCGTGGGCACCCTGATCGTGGCGCTGATGTACCTGATGGCGCAGATGGTCGGTGCCGGCAAGCTGATCGAACTGCTGTTCGGCATCAGCTACCTGCAGGCAGTGCTGCTGGTGGGCGTGCTGATCGTGTTCTACGTGACTTTCGGCGGCATGCTCGCCACCACCTGGGTACAGATCATCAAGGCCGTGATGCTGCTGTGCGGCGCCACCTTCATGGCGTACGCGGTGCTCAAGCACTTCAACTTCAGCACCGAGGAAATGTTCGCCGGCGCGGCCGCCGTGCATGCCAAGGGTCAGGCGATCATGTCGCCGGGCGGCTTGCTGAGCAACCCCATCGACACCCTGTCGCTCGCCGTCGGCATGATGTTCGGCACCGCCGGCCTGCCGCACATCCTGATGCGCTTCTTCACCGTCAAGGACGCCCGCGAAGCGCGCAAGAGCGTGCTCTATGCCACCGGTTTCATCGGTTACTTCTATGTGCTGCTGATTGCCATCGGCTTCGGCGCCATCGTGATCGTCGGCACTGACGCCTCGTTCCGCGATGCCAGCGGCGCGATTGTCGGCGGCGGCAACATGGTTGCGGTACACCTGGCCCAGGCCGTTGGTGGCAGCCTGTTCCTCGGCTTCATCTCGGCCGTGGCCTTCGCCACCATCCTCGCGGTGGGCGCCGGCCTGGCGTTGTCCGGTGCCTCGGCAGTAGCCCACGACCTGTACGCCTGCGTGATCCGCAAGGGCCAGGCCAGCGAACGCGAAGAAATGCGCATGTCGCGCCTGGCGACGCGGGTAATCGGCGCGCTGGCGGTGATTCTCGGCCTGCTGTTCGAGTCGCAGAACATTGCCTTCCTGTCCGGCCTGGTACTGGCCATTGCCGCCTCGGTCAACTTCCCGGTGCTGTTCCTGTCGATGTTCTGGAAAGGCCTGACCACCCGCGGCGCAGTGGCTGGCAGCCTGGTCGGCCTGGCGTCCGCCGTCATCCTGCTGGTGCTGAGCCCGGTGGTCTGGGTCGGCGTGCTGCACCACGAGAAGGCGTTGTTCCCTTACTCGAACCCGGCGCTGTTCTCGATGACGCTGGCGTTCCTCGGCGCCTGGGTGTTCTCGGTAACTGATCGCTCGGAGCGTGCGCAAACCGAACGTGGTCGTTACCTGGCCCAGTTCATCCGCTCCATGACCGGCATCGGCGCAGCCGCCGCCAATCGCCACTGACTCAACGGAAGCATAATAACAATGACTTATTTCCGTTCTAACGCGCCGCTGCTGGCGGCGCTCGGCCTGGCCATCTCTCCGGTGGCCATGGCGGGCTTCATTGAAGACAGCAAAGGCAGCCTGGAGCTGCGCAACCACTACCTCAACCGCGACTTCCGCCAGAGTGGCGCGCCGCAGGCCAAGGCCGAGGAATGGGGCCAGGGTTTCACTGCGCGCCTGGAATCGGGTTTCACTGAAGGCGCTGTCGGTGTTGGTCTTGATGCCATCGGCGAGCTGGGCATCAAACTCGACTCCAGCCGCGACCGCCGCGGCACCGGCCTGCTGCCGTATGGCCCGACCAGCCATGAACCGGTGGACGACTACAGCGAGCTGGGCCTGACCGCCAAGCTGCGTGCCTCGAAAAGCACCCTGCGCCTGGGCACCCGGCAGCCGACGCTGCCGGTGGCCACCTATAACGACACCCGTCTGCTGTCGGCGACCTTTCAGGGCGGCATGCTGACCTCCCAGGAGATCGACGGCCTGACCTTCAACGGCGGACGCCTGACCCGCGCCAACCTGCGCGACTCGTCCAGCCGCGACGATATCGGTTACGGCGCAGCCACCAGCGACGCCTTCGACTTCGCCGGCGGCAGCTACGCAATCAACCCGCAACTGGCCGTCAGCTACTACTACGGCAAGCTGGAAGACATCTACCGCCAGCAATTCGTCGGCCTGGTGCACAGCCTGCCGCTGGGCGGTGGCTTCAGCCTGCGCAGCGACCTGCGCTACTTCGACAGCCGCGAAGACGGCCAGCGCCGCGCGGGGGTGATCGACAACCGCAACTTCAACGGCATGCTCAGCCTCAGCCATGGCGGCCACCGGGTCAGCACGGCCTGGCAGCGCATGTCCGGCGACAGCGCTTTCCCCTTCCTCAACGGCGGTGACCCTTACTCGGTGAACCTGGTGACCTTCAACACCTTCACCCGCGCCGAGGAAGACGCCTGGCAACTGCGCTACGACTACGACTTCGTCGCCCTCGGCATCCCCGGCCTGAGCTTCATGACCCGCTACGTGGATGGTCGCAACGCCCGCACCGCCACCGGTGACCACGGTGAAGAGTGGGAACGCGACAGCGACCTCGCCTACGTGGTGCAGAGCGGCCCACTCAAAAACCTGAGCCTGCGCTGGCGCAACGTGACCTTCCGTTCCGGTAACGGCCTGACCACCGACGTCGACGAAAACCGCCTGATCCTCGGCTACACCCTGGCCCTCTGGTAAGACTTGCGGCCGGCCCCCCCGGCGCCCGCCCCCCCCCCCCCCCCCCGGCCGCCGCCTGGGTCCGGGTGCTCCCCCCCCCCCCGGGGGGGGCCCCCCCCCCCCCCCCCCCCCACGCCGAACTGATTGCCTGGGTCGACGAAAACGATCAACCGCTGGGGGCCTTGCCTCGCGCCGAATTGCGCGAGAAG